>NZ_CP109009.1:6269438-7551376 GCF_036226685.1 Streptomyces sp. NBC_00690 | reverse complement strand
GTCTCCACGCCCTCGACGGTGACCGCCAGCTCCAGGCTGTGGGCCAGCGACACGATCCCTTCGACGATCTTCAGATCGACCGGGTCCACCGGCAGGTGCTGCATACCCTTGGTGAAGGAACGGTCCAGTTTGAGGACGCTGACCGGCAGCCTGCGCAGATTGGCCAGGTTGGAGTAGCCGGTGCCGAAGTCGTCCAGGGCGATGTCGACACCCAACTCGGCCAGCTGGCGCAGCGGCTTCAGCAACCCCTCGTCCGCGCCGATCAGGGCGGATTCGGTGACCTCAAGGCAAAGCGAGCCCGGGGCCAGCCCCGAGCCTTCGAGCACGGCGACCGTCTCGTTGACCAGGCCCGGGTGCTGGAGTTGGGTGGGCGAGAGATTCACATTGATCCGCACCGGCCCGAGGTCGGCGTGGTGCTCCTGCCAGTACCGCGCCTGGCGCACGGCCTCCTGAAGGACCCAACGGCCGAGCGGAATGATCAGTCCGGTGTGTTCGGCGAGCGGAATGAACTGATCGGGTCCGAGGACGCCGTGTTGTGGATGGCACCAGCGGACGAGGGCCTCCGCGCCATGGACCTTGCCGTCGCACATGTCGACCAGGGGTTGGTACTCGATGAAGAACTCGCCGCGCTCCAACGCCGCGGGCAACGCGGTCGTCAGACCGTGGCGCGTGATGGCACGCGCATCGGCTTCGGGGTCGGCCGTCTCATAGCGATTGCCACCGGCGGACTTGGCCCGGTACATGGTGATGTCGGCGCTGCGGAGCACCTCGGCGGTGGTGCGCTCACCCGCCGGCCCCTCCACGATGCCGATGGAGCCGCGGACGGTGAACTCACGACCGTCGACCCGGATGGGTGAGGCCAGGGCGGAGAGGATGCGGGCCGCCAGTTCGTCGACCTCGTGCTCGGTGTCGGGACCCGTGGTCAGGGCCACGAACTCATCGCCGCCGAGCCGCGCCACCATCTCCCCCGGTGCTGTGGCACAGCTCTGCAGCCGGTCGGCGACCTCGACCAGCAGTCGATCACCCGTCGCGTGGCCCAAGCTGTCGTTGACGGCCTTGAACCCGTCGAGGTCCAGGTAGCAGAGCCCGAACCTGGCCCCGTCCCCTGCGGAGAGCGCTTTCTCAAGACGCTCGAAAAACAGCGTCCTGTTCGGCAGTCCCGTCAGTGCGTCGTGGGTGGCCTCGTAGCGCAGGCGCAGATGGAGGAGGCGTCGTTCGGTGGTGTCCTCCAGCAGGGCCAGTTGGTACTGCGGGCGGCCGTCGGGGTCCCGGAGGAGGGAGACGGTGAGATTGGTCCACAGCACCGTGCCGTCGTTGCGGAAGAAGGGCTTTTCCACCCGGAAGTGTTCCCGCTCGCCGCGAACGAGCTCGCGATAGAGCTGCCAGACGTGGGGACGGTCCTCAGGGTGCGACCACTCGGTGACCTTCTTGCCGCGCACGTGCTGTTCCAAGCCGCCGAACATCCGGGTGAGGGTCTCGTTGACCTCCAGGATGTTGCCTTCGAGATCGGCGATGGCGATACCGATCGCGGCCCCCTCGAAGACCGCGCGCAGTCGGGTCTCGGTGGCGTGCAGGGCGCTCACGGCGGCGTTGCGTGCGGCGAGGGAGGAGTGGGCGATGGACTCCTGCTCGGCGAGGGTGCGTTCGCGCAGTCCATGGGCGTAGCCGGCGGCGAGCGCGTGCTGAAGCCTGGCACAGCGGGCGCGGCTGTCTTCCGCGGCCTGTTCGGCGCCGGGCCCCTCGATGCCGGGATCTCCGCAGTAGAGCACCAGATAGGCGTCGATCACGCCGAGGGTGCGGCTGAGCGCCTCGGGATCGGTGCAGTGCGCTTCGATCAGTGCGGCCCCGATGCGCTGTACCGCGCGGGCGTCGAAGGTGTGGGAGTGCAGCGATTCGCTCAGTTGGCGGGCGAGGGGCAGCAGGTGCTGCTCGATCTCGGGACGCGTGAGCGAGGTCGCCGTCACGGGGAAGACGGCTCGGCTCCAGATGGTGGCGAACCGACGGAGTCTGTCTTCAAGGCCGTCCGGGTCCGCCGCGGAACCCGGTGCTTGCGACGGAGCCATCACGCCCTGCGCCCCACCCCGGCGAAGCCTGCGAAGGCATATGGGTCTTCCTGCTCGGTGGGGGCGTCCGGCCGCCACTGCGGCATGGACACCAGGCCGGGCTCGACCATCTCGTACCCCTCGAAGAAATCAGCAATTTGCTCACGCGAACGCGATATCAGTGGACTGCGGGTCCCGCGGTAGACGCCGACCACTCCCTCGGCCTGTTCCCTCGGCACCGGGACGGTGTCGTACGACATATGGGTGACGGCGACGAGGCTGCCCGGCACCGTCGCATCCCGCAGTCGCCGTACCGCCGTGTACGGGTCTTCCTCGTCCTCGACGAAGTGGAGCACGGCGAGGAGGAGCAGCGCCACCGGCTGATTGAGGTCCAACACCGCGGCGACTTCCGGGCTTTCCAGGATCTGTTGCGGTCTACGCAGGTCAGCGGCTACTACGGCGGCCTTGGGGTCGTCCCCGAGGACGGCCTGCCCATGGGCAACGGCAACCGGATCGTGATCGACGTACACAACGCGTGCATCGCTGCTCGCATTGCGTGCAACCTCGTGCACATTACCGAAGGTGGGAATTCCGGAACCGATGTCCAGGAACTGGGTTACGCCTTGAGCCACTGCGTAATTCACCACGCGGCGCATGAAAGCACGGTTGGCCTGCATGGCCTTGGGAAGCCCCGGCATGAACTCCAAAACCTTGCGGGCCGCCTCGCGATCGACCTCGAAGTTGTGCGAGCCGCCCAGGTAATAGTCGTACATTCGGGACACGCTCGGCACCGATATATCGATGCCGGGCGGGGCCCAGGCGGGACGCTCCATCGATGTCTCCAACCAAGTCGCCACGGGGAACCGGCCATGTGCATGGCCAGTGTTCGAGCCGAGGCTACTGATCGCCCGCCAATTGAGCGAGCCCAAACGGAAATTCGCGGTCCGTTCTTGGTCACATGGCGAGGGATACGGCAAGCGGCCCGCCGTCACGCAGGGCGTGGGACGGGCCTACTCCGGCCTCTGTTGCAGTGGGGATCTACTTGGGCGCGCCGACCAGCTTGCCCTGCGGGGATACCGCGAACCAGGTGCCGCCCACGCCCTGGCCATTGGTGTCACCCGGCTTGGTGTCACCCGAGAAGGTGTAGAGCGGCCAGCAGTCGATGGTCTGCTGTTTGATGCCATCGGGACGATTGAAGGTGACGAAGCCCTTCTTCAGGATTCCCTTGGTGTTGTTCTTGTCGACAGGGGCAACAACAGGCCATTTCTGGAGGCAGTCCCCGGTGCACGCCGTCTTCATCGGCCAGGCCGAGTCCTTCTTGAACCGATAGACGGTCATACCGTTCTTATCAATGACGATCTCGCCGAGCTGAGGGTCCTGTCGGGTGGTCAGACCCGCCGGGTCCACGGGCTGGGTCGGATTCGCCGCACCCGCTCCGGCCTGGGCCTTCTTACCGTCGGGAGCCGCTGCGAACCAGGTGCCACCGACACCTTGTCCCTTGATGTCACCGGCCTTCGTGTCCTTGGCGAAGCGGTACATGGGCCAGCCGCCGATGGTCAGTTGCTTGGAACCATCGGTGCGCGTGACCTCACCGAGTTGTGAGGCGTCGATTCCGAGTGCCGACGATGTACCGGGCGCCGCGACCACGGGCCATGCCTTCGCGCAGTCGCCATCGCAATTGGACTTCGGTGGGGACGCGGTGTCGTTGTCGAAGCGGTAGAGGGTGAAGCCCGCGCTGTCGGTGACGACCTTGCCCAGTTCCGGGTCCTGGCGCACGGCGAGTTGCCCACCGGGCTTGGCTGCCACTCCCTGAGCGCTGGCGCCGGAGCCGTAGTCGTTCCCGTAGCCGCCGCCGGTTCCTGCGGGCTGTGCGGAGCGGGCCGCTCCAACGGCTTGGCTGTCGCCACCGTCGTTGGTCTTGTCCTGACCGCACGCCGTCGTCAGCACGAGTACGGCCGCCGCGGTCACCGCGAGCGAGGCGTTACGCCAGGTGTTCATGTCCACTCCCCAAGATCCCTATGAGCCTGATGCGACGCCCGTCCGCGTCGCTCATGGCCCTAGGTACGGGCCGGAGGCAGGGGTGTGTTCAACGTCGTCGAAAAATTCTCGAAGAAGGTTTCCGAACGCTGGGCGACCGCGGTGAGCGGGCC
Organism: Streptomyces sp. NBC_00690; assembly: GCF_036226685.1. Taxonomy (NCBI): domain Bacteria; kingdom Bacillati; phylum Actinomycetota; class Actinomycetes; order Kitasatosporales; family Streptomycetaceae; genus Streptomyces; species Streptomyces sp. NBC_00690. The sequence goes on along the minus strand of NZ_CP109009.1, from coordinate 7,547,184 downwards.
GGGGGGCGCAGTGACGGGTCTACCGGTGCTGAACAGCGGTTCAGCACCGATCGGCGGGGCAGGAGGGGCGCAGGGTGTTGCACACCGGCCGAATGAACACTTCCGCGAGCGATGCGGGCCCTCCACGGACTCGGCAATGGCTCTGGCAATGGCTCGTGGATGTGCACGCCTCGCCAGCTGGCTTCTCGCCCGCCCCCTACGACACCGCCCCTACGACACCGAGGTGGACGAGGGCCCTACGACACCGAGGTGGACAAGGTGCGGAGGACATCCTGAGCTGTCCTTCGTACGGGCTAGCGAAATGACCCATTCGCCCGACACCGATCGCGGTGGTGGAACAGCGCTCCTAGCGTTTCGGTCATCGAGGGGCAATGACCTGCCTTCTGTGGAAATCGGTTCCGCGCCTGCTCCTCGGGGACCCGGAGGAATGACCATGCGCGCGATACGCGCTGCGTCCGCCGCACTGCTGGGCGCCACTGCACTCGGCTGGGCCGCCGCCCCCCTCGCGGCTGCCGCCGACACCCAAGCCTCGATCTACTTCACCGTCAGTCCCTCGACCGTCGCACCGGGCGGGCGGGTGGCGCTCTCGGCGAGCGGCTGCAACACCACCGCCACCGCATCGTCAGGAATCTTCGATGCCGTGACCATCAGGCCGGGCACGTCCGCCGTGGCCACGGTCGACCCGGCCGCTCGGCCCGGAGCCCAGTACTCGGTGCAGTTCACCTGCGGCAGCCAGCGGGGCAGCTTCAACCTGACGATCGCCGGTGGTCGGTCGACGCCCACCACCAGTTCCACGGCGACGACGTCGAGCGCACCCACCACCACGCCGTCGGGCGTCCTCGGTGGACTCGGCGGGAGCGTCGAGGAGATGGACACCGGCACGATCGCCCTCGGAGCGAGTCTCGTGCTCGCCGCCGCCGGCACGACGGTCTTCGTCGTACGCAGGCGTGTCTACGGTCACCGACACTGATCCCGTCAGCCGCCCATCGTGTCGCACCACACCCACCGGGCCCGCACTGCTCGCCCGCCCGGACCAGGAATGCCCGTTGCCCCGACCCGGTAGAAGGTCGGGGCAACGGGCTTTCCCACCGCACGACAGCGGTTTCGCATCGCACGACAACGGGTCTCCACCGCACGACAGCGGGTTTCCACCGCACGACGACCGGTGAGGGTCAGACGGTCACGTCCTGGCGCCGACCGTGCGTCGACGGCGGGCGATGAACAACGTCCCGCCGATGGCCGCGGTGCCGACCAGCCCGGCGCCCACCGCCATCTCGGTCGAACTCGGCCCCATCGAACCACCGAGGCCGCCCTGCGCCCCACGACCCGACAGTACGGTGAACTGCGCGGTCGCCACATTGCGGTTGTTGTTGCAGCGGACCGCAAGGTTGTAGTGCCCGGGCGAGGCATGGTCATGGATCCGGGCCGTGGCGGTCGAAGTGTTCTCACGGTTGTTGTCACGGTTGTCCCCGCGGTTGTCGCGGTTCTCCCGGCTATCACGGTTGTCCCCGCGGTTGTCCCCGCGGCTGTCTTCGCGGGGCGCGGAGAGCGTGACCTGCGAGAAGGCATTGGACGTGACCGTACCGCCGCGGTTGCAGCCGTGGACGGTGATCGTCAGGGTGCCGCCCTGGTGAACGGCGTGCGGATTGACGGAGACGTGGACCTGGCTGTTGTCCTGGCTGTCGCCGCCCGCAGCGGCCAGCGGGGCCGAGAGCCCGACAGCAGCACAGGTGACCGCTGCCACTGCGAGAGCGCGTGAAGCACGCATCGTGATCCTCCAGGGAAGACGCACCGAAGCGGCGCTCCGGGAAATTCGACGAGTACGCCTTCCATGACGAACACTCACCGGGCCCACTCCCGACCGCATGTCGACACTGGTCCACACCGGTGAGGGCACGCACTGACGACACGCCGGGGCGATCTGATGGAGCCGCAGGTCACAGACCGTCAGAAGTTTTATCGGGCGGGTTGACACGGATGGGCCACCCCCGGTGGCGGCGCCACCCGTTCGCCCTCCTCTCCTCGCACCACGCGTCGTGCTCACTTAGCGTGCGTACACGAAGCGGGTAGATGTGACAAAAGGAGAGTCATGGGCGAGGGGTACAACGGCTCGGAGTCCCGCAGGCGCTCGCCGTGGGGCGTGCTCGCCCTGGTGATGCTCACCGGGATCGCCCTGATGAAGAACGGTGTCGACGTGTCGCTCGGCCCCCCGCAGCCAGCGGCGGCAGCATCACTGGCCCGACCCGACGGGGAGACGTTCGCCCCCCTCGTACCCCCCAAGTCCCTGACGTTCGCGCCCGCCGAACGGGTGCGCATCCCCTCGATCAAGGTCGACGCCCCGCTCATGAACGTCGGTCTGGACCCCGACGGCTGGATCGAAGCCCCGCCGGCCGAGGACCGCAACATCGCCGGCTGGTACCAGAACGGCATCGCACCGGGCCAGCGCGGTACCGCGGTCATCGTCGGTCACGTCGACAACCTCTCTGGCCCGGCCGTCTTCTACGGCCTCGGCTCCATCACCAAGGGTGAACGGGTCGAAGTGCCGCGCTTCGACGGCAAGACGGCGGTCTTCGAGGTGTACGGCGTCGAGGTCTTCGACAAGGACGACTTCCCCGCCGCCCAGGTGTACGGGGATACCGGTCATGCCGAACTACGGGTGATCACCTGCGGCGGCGGCTACTCCAAGTCGAACGGCTACGACGGCAACGTCGTGGTCTTCGCCCGCATGGTCGACTCCCGCTGAAGTGCGAGTGCCGGCCCCGGCATCGGACGTACGAGCCGTGGGTCCGCACCGCCCCACGGCAACGAACGGCGGCATGGGGTCGACGCGTCCTGGCGAGCTGCGCCGTCAACGCCGCGGGACGGTGATCTGATAGCCGTCGTCCAACAGCCGTGGCAAGTACCGCCGCAACGCCGCAACGCTCTGGGAGCGATCGCCGCCCGCGTCGTGGGAGAGAACCACCACACCGGGTCCTGCGCCGTCCAACACCCGACGCACGATCGTGCGGGTCCCGGGTTCGGTCCAGTCGAGCGTGTCGACCGTCCAGGCGAGCGGCTCCATCCCCAACTCCGCACCGATCTCGAACGAGTGCTTGTTCCACGCCCCAAACGGCGCTCGGTACCAGAGCGGCGCCTCTCCGAGCACCTCGTCCACCAGCTCGCTGGTGCGCCCCAGCTCATCGCGGATCCGTGAGGGCGGCAGCCGCGGAATCAACGGATGCGACCAGGAGTGATTGCCCACGACGTGCCCGTCGTCGGCCATTTCGCGCAGCAGGTCCCGGTTGTGGTCCACCATCTCGCCGCAGACGAAGAACAGGGCCTGTACGTCGTACTGTCGCAGGGTGCGCAGGATGCCGGGGGTGTACCGGGCATCGGGTCCGTCGTCGAAGGTCAGCACCATGGCCCGGTCCGTGTCGGGCAGCCTCAGGAACGGCTGGGTCCGTACCGGTGGCAGGACCCGGCGCAGTGGAGCGGGGTGGTACTCGGTCATCGGCCGCAGCCGGTAGGACGTCGCCTTGACGGGTGGTCCCTGCGCGGCCTGTGGACCGGCCGCGGGCGCCGGTCCCCCACCGGTAGGAGCACCGGTCGGAGCATCGGATGCACCGGCGGTGCGGGCTGCCGTTCCTCTCCCCACGGGGTCGGTGCCCTCGGTCATCAACAGTCCTGCCGTGGCCGCCGCACCCAGGTACGCACCGATCCGCAGCACTGAGCGTCGATCGGGCGTCGTCTGATCCTTCGTCATGACCACACAGCTCGCACGGTCGGTGCGGCGAAACGCACTCCAACACGCCCCGGCCGGCGAAAACACCCGATGGGAGCAGTGCGGGAGGCGTGTCAGCCCCGGCGCACCAGGGGGAAGGGCAGGGTCTCACGGATGGTGAGACCCGTCAGGAACATCACGAGTCGATCGACGCCGATGCCCAGTCCCCCGGTCGGCGGCATGGCGTACTCCAGGGCGTCGAGGAAGTCCTCGTCCAGCTCCATCGCCTCCGGATCGCCCCCTGCGGCAAGGAGTGACTGGGCGGTGAGCCTGCGGCGCTGTTCCACGGGGTCGGTGAGTTCGGAGTAGGCAGTGCCCAACTCCGTACCGAACGCGACCAGGTCCCAGCGTTCCGCAAGCCGTGGATCGCGGCGGTGCTGGCGGGTGAGTGGGGAGACGTCCGTGGGGAAGTCCCGGTAGAACGTGGGCAACTCGGTGCGCTCTTCGACGAGCCGCTCGTACATCTCCAGCACCACATCGCCTCGGGTGTCGTCGGGGACATGGGGGACACCGGCCCGATCGCAGTGCCGACGCAGTGTCCCCTCGTCCGTATCCGCGTCGATCTCCTCGCCGAGCACCGCGGAGATCGCGCCGTAGACCGTCCGTACGGGCCAGGGACCGGAGATGTCATGAGCGACCAGGGTGCCGTCGGAGGACTTGCGGTGGGCGACGGGCGAGCCGAACGCGGCGATGGCCGCGCCCTGGATCAGTTCCCGGGTGAGGTCGAGCATCGTGTCGTAGTCGGCGAACGCCTGGTACGCCTCCAACATCGTGAACTCGGGATTGTGCTTGTAGGAGACGCCTTCGTTGCGGAAGGTGCGGCCCAGCTCGAAGACCTTCTCCAACCCGCCGACGCACAGCCGCTTCAGATAGAGCTCGGGGGCGATGCGCAGATAGAGGTCGAGGTCATAGGCGTTGATGTGGGTGGTGAAGGGGCGTGCGTTGGCTCCACCGTGGATCTGTTGCAGCATCGGCGTCTCGACCTCCAGATAGCCGCGCTCCAGCAATCCCTGTCGTAGCGCCTGGACGGCCGCGGAGCGGTGGCGCACGACATCGCGGGCGCCGGGGCTGACCACCAGGTCGAGATAGCGCTGGCGGACGCGTGCTTCGGGATCGGCCAGACCGCGCCTCTTGTCGGGCAGCGGGCGCAGACACTTTCCCGTGAGCTGCCACTGGGTGACGAAGAGGGTCAGTTCCCCCCGATCGCTCGTACCGATGACCCCGGTGACGCTGATGTGGTCACCCAGGTCGACGGTGGCGGTGAAACCGGCCACCGTACCCGGTCCGCTCTCGTCCCTCGTCAGCGCGATCTGTAGGTCCGCGGACCAGTCGCGCAGCACGACGAACACCACTCCGCCGAAGTCGCGTACGGCCATCACCCGACCGGCGACGGTCTCCGTCTGGTCGGTGCGTCCGCCGGGGCGCGGAGCCGGTTGGTGGGCGGCCCGGATCTGCGCGACCGTGCCCGTCGGGTGGACGACAGACACCGGATAGGGGTCGATGCCCTCAGCGCGCAGCCGCTCCAGCTTTCTGCGCCGGACGCGCATCTGATCGGGCAGCCGCTCCTGCCCGGTGGTGGGTGCACTCGGTTCGGGCAGTCCGAGCGTCGCCATGGCGGGCAGTGACTCGGTGGTCGCCGGCCTGGGCGCCCCCGAGTGCCCCTTGCCCCACAGTTCCCTCAGGCTGGGTACGGAGACGAAGCCCTCGGCGATCGCGGAGGCGAGCCCGATCCGGGCCAGGGATCCGGCGTCCCCGAAGCAGAGGAAGCGCGGGTACCACTGCGGGTGGTACTTCACATTGGACCGGTAGAGCGCTTCGAGTTGCCACCAGCGGGAGAAGAACAGCAACAGGCGCCGCCAGGCACGCAGCACGGGGCCCGCGCCGATGCGGGCCCCTTCCTCGAAGGCAGAACGGAACACGGCGAAGTTCAGCGAGATGCGCCGCACACCGACGCGGGCGGCTCCGGCGCAGAGCCCGGCGACCATGAACTCGGTGACTCCGTTGGGTGCCGCGCGATCGCGACGCATCAGATCGAGCGAGATTCCATCGCGTCCCCAAGGCACGAACGAGAGCAGGGCCATCAATCGACCGTCCTCGTCGAGGGCCTCGACGAGGAGGCAGTCACCGTCCGCCGGGTCGCCGAGGCGGTCGAGCGCCATGGAGAATCCGCGCTCGGTCTCGGTGTCGCGCCAGGCGTCCGCCCGGTCGATGACGGTTTGCATCTCGTCCTCCGTGAGCGCGGAGTGACGCCGGACCCGGACGGTGGCTCCGGTGCGCCGTACGCGGTTCACCGCTTGACGGGTCACCCGCATGTCACGGCCGTCGAGATCGAACCGGGCGGCGTCCACGATCGCCTCGTCGCCGAGTTGGATCGCGCCGAGTCCGGAGCGGGCGTAGGCCCGTGCGCCGTCTTCGGACGCGCCCATGACCGCCGGCGCCCAGGCGTGGTGCCGGGCGATGTCGAGCCAGGCTTCGATGGCCCCGGGCCATGCTGCCCGGTCGCCGACGGGATCACCGCTGGCGAGTGCGACGCCCGCTTCGACGCGATAGGTGATGGCGGCTCGGCCGCTCGGTGCGAAGACGGCGGCCTTGTCGCGCCGGGTGGCGAAGTAGCCGAGGGAGTCCGTCTTGCCGTAGGCGGCCAGGAGGGCGCGGATGCGGTCTTCCTCGTCACCGTGGAGTGCGGCACGGAGGCGTTGTGAGCGAAAGAGGGTTGCCGCCGCGGCGAGCAGTGCGAAGGCACCGAACGCCCCGAGGAGGAAGTCCAGGAACCTGGGGGGACGGCCGTCGAACTGTCCGGCCGGCACCAGTCCGCCGAACACTCGGTTGGCGGCCCATCCCAGTCGTTGTGAACTGGGCAGTGAGCCCGGGAACAGTGCGGTCAGTCCCCACCCCACCAGCACCCCGAGGGCCAGTGACACGACCAGGACGAGGAACGCCCTGCGCACCGCGCCGGGTCGGGTGCGTGCGTAGAACTCGCCCCGGGCGAGCACCAGGACCGCGACCGCGCCCAGGCACACCACGAAGCTCGGCACCCACGACCACGACGGATCGAACACCAGGTTCAGTAGATCGGCGAGGAGCAGGACCGCCAGATAGCCGGTGACCAGCCACCATGCGGTCCTCTTACGGGCGCCGACGGCGGTGGCGAGCAGCAGGAGGAAGGCCGCGTAGGCGAGGTTGGCGCTGACGGGCACGGTGAGGAGGTCGAGGAACCGGGTGACGGGTCGCAGCAGGGTTCGGAGCGGGGGGATGACGGCGATGAGTGCGCAGTAGACGCCGAGGACCGCGAAGAACGCCGCGAAGGCGGCGGGTACCCCGCTCCAGGAGTGGCCGCGGGCCCAGCCGCGGGTGTGTGGTGCGCGGTCCGCGGTGCTGCTCATGATCAGCACTGTAAGGAGGCGCACGGTCATGCGCCTGTCGAGGCGTTCGGGGCCGCCCGGTCGGTGCACTTCTGCGGCCGGGCGGGTGTGACCGATGGTGGGGACGCATTCCGGTGGGCGTCGACAGCAACGCAACGGCGCGGTGCTCGGTCGGTCGGTCGGTCGGTCGGTCGGTCGGTCGGTCGGTCGGTCGGTCGGTCGGTCGGTCGGTCGGTCGGTCGACGGGTGCACGGGCTGGAGCGGCCTACTCTCGATGGTGTGACACAGCAGCGCCCTTCTCAGTTCGAACTCGGCACGGACGGCCCCAAGGTCATCGTCGCCGGGGTCGACGGCTCGGCCTCCTCACTGCGGGCGGTGGCGTACGCGAGCGGTCTTGCACGCCGACAGAACGCGCTGCTCGCCATCGTCTACATCCAACCCGTGATCTCGATGGGCATGGCGCTGGGAGTGCCGGTGGTGGGCACGACGGAGGGGCTCGTGGAGGGGCTGGTCGCGGAGGTCCGGGCGGCGACCGAGCGGCTGCGGGACATCTGGGACGTGCGCTGGGAGTTCCACACCTTCCCGGGTGACCCCTACGGGGGGTTGGTCGCCGCGGCGGACGAACTGAAGGCCGATGCTGTGGTGGTGGGTGCGTCGGAGTCGGCGGGGCACCGGCTGGTGGGCTCGGTGGCGGTGCGCTTGGTGAAGGCGGGGCGCTGGCCGGTGACGGTGGTGCCGTAGGTGAGCACCGGGGCACCGTTGCCTGTCGGTGTCGGTGTCGGTGTGTGTTGTTCTCGGTGTTGGTACAGCTGTCGGTGTGAGGGAACACGGCCCGGGGCTCAGCGGCCCATGGTGAGCCCGTCCGACGCGGCGTTGCGACTGAGCACGGCCGTCCTGATCGACGTCTGGGCCTGGCTGTAGTCCTCCCGGTCGGCCCCCCGTGCGAGTGCGGCGGGCAGGTTGACGACCCTGCCTTCGACCGTGTCCATCCACTGGGGGATGAACTCGGCCCGGGTCACTTCCCAGCGTCCGCCCGGGGCCCGGGGCGGGGTGAAGGTGAACCGTCCGATGGAGCCCTGGTTGCCCCGGGCGTCCGGGGATCCGGAGTAGTTCGTCATCGGACCCGCGATCTGGTCACCCATGCCGTAGACGACCCAGGTGCCGTTGACCTTCTCGTAGGGCTGGGGAACGTGAGCATGCGTTCCCAAGATCAGGTCGACGTCAGGGCGTCCCACGGTACGGGACGCGGTGAGGTTCTTGGCCAGGGTGAGTTGTGTCGCATCGGGTTCGGTCTGCCACTCCGTGCCCCAGTGCAGACTGAGGACCACCACATCGGCCCCCGCCCGACGAGCGGCGCGGGCATCGGAAATGATCTTCTCCTCGTCCAGCAGACTGACCGCCCATGGCTGTCCCTCGGGCAGCGGGTAGTCGTTGGTGCCGTAGGTGTACGCCAATTGGGCGACCTTGGCACCGGCGGACTTCAGCCAGGCGGGGGTGGTGGCCTCGGCTGCGGTGCGGGCAGATCCGGTGTGGCGTACGCCCGCCGTGTCCAGGGCGTCCAAGGTGCGCCGAATGCCCGCTGCGCCGTCGTCAAGCGAGTGGTTGGAGGCGGTCGAACAGGCGTCGTAGCCGGTGGCGGCCAGTCCCTTGGCGATCTGTGGGGGCGATTTGAACGCGGGGTAGCCGCTGTAGTCGCCACGCTCGCCGTACACCGTCTCCATATGGCAGATCGCCAGGTCGGCCGAGGAGATCACCGGTCGCACGCCCGCGAGCATGGGCCGGAAGTCATAGTTCCCGTCATCCGAAGGCCCGGCATCGACGCCGGCCTGTCGGATGACGGAGTCGTGCGGCAGCACGTCGCCCGTCGCCACGAGGGTGAAGGGACGGGGTTGCTGAGCGGCCGGGACGGCGCGGGGGGCGGTCGCCGGTCGTTCGACTCCACTGGAGCGTGGGCCGTGCCCGGCGGTCGGTGCGCAGGCGACCGCGGCGGTTCCGCAGAGGACGACCGCGAGGGCCGTCGTTCCTCGTCCGATGTGCTGTGGCATGGGGTGGCTCCCAAGCAGTCCATCACGGAATAAATATGACAATCCGAATGCACCGCGTCAGGGTGTGGCCCGTCAAGTGACAGGGCCGTCCCGTCGCCGAAATGCCCCCTCCACACAACCCCCCGGAGCTCCGCCCATGCCGTTCGGTGCCACCCACAGCGGCTTCGGCGGCGACCGCCGCTTCCCCGGCCGACCCGCCCCGGCCGACCGTTCACCGCACCACTCGCCGCTCCAGGCGACCGCTCGTCGACGCTCCCCGCCCATCGTCTGTCTCCCGACCCGGGCATGGGTTCGGATACGCCACGCAACGGTGTGACCCACACGACAGACGCTCCCGCACGAAAGGTGTTGGCCATGGCGACCGCGACCGCTTCCGCGACGACCGACGAGGGGGCCCTCGCGGACCTGCAACGTGAACACGGCCCCGCCCTCCTCACCTTCCTCCAGGGGCTGACCTACGGGGACCAGATGCGGGCGGAGGACCTGCTCCAGGAGACGCTCGTCCGCGCCTGGCAGCACCCCGAAGCGTTCGACGGACCGTACGAGTCCATGCGGCCGTGGTTGTTCACCGTCGGCAGGCGGCTGGCGATCGACGCCCGCAGGTCCCGACTCGCCCGCCCCACCGAGATCGGTGACGGAGTCCTCGCCACCACCCCCGATCCGGCCGATCTCACGGAGACGGCCGTGGCGGTCCTCGATGTCCGCGCGGCGGTGGAGTCGCTCAGCCCCGAACACCGTGCGGTGCTGATCCGGCTCTACTTCCAGGGGCTGAACGTCAAGGAGACGGCCACGGCCCTGGGCATTCCCGCGGGCACCGTGAAGTCGCGCTCGTACTACGCCCTGCGCGCCCTGTCCCGATGCCTCCCCGGCTACGCCCGTGCCCGCACCGCCCTCGGCCACCGGGGCGCTTGACCCGTTCCTGGCGGGAGGAGGCGGGAACACCCCCGCCTCCTCCCGCCAGGAACGACAACCGCCAGGAACGACACCCCCACCACCCGATCCTGGCGGTTGCCGATCTGCTGCGGCACGGCTTCGGTCGACGGCCCTCGAGCGCATCGACTCCCCCTGGCATGGCCACCACAGATTGATCGCCCACGTCTCGACGACCCCACCGGTACCCCCTTGCTCTGGGGCCACGGCGACGGGCCACGGTTATGCCAAACGTCACGGTGAAGTTGAGTAAAGAGCCGCCCGCAACCGTCTCACTCGGTAGAGGCTCGTCTCCGAGTCGGCACACGCAGTCGTCCGGAAGAAGGTGGGAAGGGTGCAGCCAGAGAGTACGAACGGAACCAGCGGGCGCGCGCTGGCGATTCCAATGGCGTGGCTCTGCGCCGAGTACATCGCCGACGAAATGCTCCGGACCAGTTCCCTGGTGGAGAGCGGCTCACTGGAGTACCGAGCGGGGCGCGAGACCCTCGCCCTGACCATCTGCCTGGCCGACGGCTCCGACGAAGCGGCCGGACTGCGGTCTGCGTTCCGGATCGAGGAGTGGCTGAACCTTACGACGTACGGCCATCCCTGGTCCGAGTGGGTGATGGAACGCATGGCGGACCGCGAGGACCGTGAGGAGGGCATCGGTGGCAGACCGGATCCGGACCTCTCCCTCGCCCGGAGTTCCTGGCGCTGGCTGAGACAGACCGAACTACTCGCCGCCGACCTGGGCGACAGCGAACCGTGGCACCCCGCAGGACCCGCCGATGCCGTCGTGGACGAGTGCACACAGATATGGACACCGGCTTGGCAGTTGGGGCTGCCGCTCAGCCATCTGGCCATCCACCTCTACTGACTCCGTTCGACGTCGGTTCCGGACCCCACACCCCGCACCCGACCAGCCCCGAGCCGGCCGCCCTCGAACCATTCCCCGCCCGGGCGGCCGGGGCCCGCTCAGCCCGTGATCCGATGGCCCGGGGACGAATGGACGCCCGCCCGGTACTTGGGAATCCGTACGGTGATCTTCATCCCGGCGCCGATGCCCGTCTCGATGACGAGCCCGTGATCGTCCCCGTACACCTGGCGCAACCGCTCGTCCACATTGCACAGACCCATCCCCGCCGACCCGGTCCGCTCCCCCGCCAGGATGCGGCGCAGCACGGCCGGGTCCATCCCCACCCCGTCGTCCTCGATCGTCACCATCGCCTCGGCCCCGGCGTCCTGGGCGGCGATGGTCACCCGGCACTCCTCCGGGGAGTCCTCCAGACCGTGCTTGACCGCGTTCTCGACGAGCGGTTGGAGGCAGAGGAAGGGCAGAGCCACCGGAAGCACCTCGGGGGCCACCTGGAGGGTCACCTTAAGCCGGTCGCCGAAGCGGGCGCCCGCCAGAGCCAGGTACTGCTCGATCGAACGCAGTTCATCGGCGAGGGTCGTGAACTCGCCATGCCGTCTGAAGGAGTACCGGGTGAAGTCGGCGAACTCCAGCAACAGCTCACGAGCGCGACCGGGGTCAGTGCGGACGAACGAGGCGATCGCGGCGAGCGAGTTGAAGATGAAATGGGGCGATATCTGAGCTCGTAGGGCCCGGATCTCCGCCTCGATCAACCGGGTCCGGGAGCGGTCGAGTTCGGCGAGCTCCAGTTGCACGGAGACCCATCGGGCGACTTCGGTGGCCGCACGCACCAGGACGGCCGACTCCCGTGACCCATAGGCGACCAGGGCGCCGAGCACCCCTTCCTCACCGGTCAGGGGCGCGATGACGGCCCAACGCAAAGGGCAGTGGAGGTCGTCGCACTCGGTGTGGACACAGCGGCTGCGCCCGGAGTCGAGCATGGCCGTCACATGCCCCATCACCCGTCGCTCGTGGTGGTCCTCGCCGGGTCCGTCCCAGGCGAGGACCCGTTCGCGGTCGGTGAGGCACAGGGCCTCGGTGCCCAAGAGGGAGCGCAGGTGTTTGGCCGCCTTGCGGGCGGTCTCCTCGGTGAGCCCGGCGCGCAGGGGTGGTGCGGCGAGCGATGCGGTGTGGAGGGTGTGGAAGGTGGCCCGCTCCACGGGCGTTCCGAGGTCGAGATCGGGGCGGCTGCCCCGGCTTGCGCTGATCCGTCCGATGACGACGCCCACCACCAGGAGGACGACGCCCGCCGCGGCGAGTGCGGCCATTCCCGTTCCGGTCATCGTTCTCTTCCCTCTCCCGGATGTCTGGTCGAGACGGAGTCCGGCGGTCTGCCCGCCAGGTCCTCGGGCAGGTGCAGCCGGGCGAGGATCGCGATGGCACCCGCGGGTACGTGCCGTGGGGTGGCCAGCGACACCAGGGTCATGGTGAGGAAACCGAGGGGCACGGACCACACGGCGGGCCAGGCCATCAGGGTGTGGGCCCAGCCCTCGGGGGCGAGTCCGGCGCGGGTCGTCATCACCGCGGTGAGCGCGGAGCCACCGCCGATGAGCAGGCCCGCCACGGCTCCCGGTGGAGTGAGCCCGCGCCACCAGATGCCGAGGACGAGGAGCGGACAGAAGGAGGAGGCGGAGACGGCGAACGCGAGGCCCACGGCATCGGCGATGGGGACATGGGTGGTGAGGGTGCTGACCAAGGCGGGCACGGCCATAGCCAGCACGGTCGCGAGCCGGAAATGGCGTACGCCGCGGGAGGGCAGCACGTCCTGGGTGATGACCCCGGCAACGGACATGGTCAGCCCGGATGCGGTCGACAGGAACGCGGCGAAGGCGCCACCGGCCAGCAGTGCGCCCAGGAGATCGCCCGCCACTCCGCCGATGATCCGTTCGGGCAGCACCAGGACGGCGGCGTCCGCATCACCGGTGAGGGCGAGTTCGGGGGCGTAGATCCGGCCCAGGGCGCCGTAGACCGGTGGAAGGAGGTAGAAGGCCCCGACGAGCCCGAGCACCACGAGGGTGGTGCGGCGGGCGGCGCGCCCGTCCGGGCTGGTGTAGAAGCGGACGGCGACGTGCGGGAGCCCCATGGTGCCCAGGAAGGTGGCGAGGATCAGCCCGTAGGTGGCGTAGAGGTGGTAGCCGTCGCGTCCACCGGCCAGGGGTTGGGACCAACTCGACGGATCGGCGCCCGACGAGATCCGCTCGGGGACCTCGGTGCCACGGGCCAGACCGAGCAGTGTGCCCTTCTCGATCCGGTGGGCACCTTCGTCGAGGGTGAGGGTCCGGTCCTGGTACGCGTGCCCGTCGACCTCCCCGCTGACGGTGATGGTCAACGGCTTCGACAACTCCATGCGTACGGTGTCGTCGACGCGGACCTCGGTGTGCTCGCGCAGGACGGCCGGGGCGTCGAAGCGGGCGCGGGGGGCGTCGTCGTCGGCCCATGCCGCCAGGAGGAAGAGTGCGGGCACCAGGAGTGCGGTGAGCTTGAGCCAGTACTGGAACGCCTGGACGAAGGTGATGCTCCGCATGCCGCCGGCGGCGACCGCACCGACGACGACCAGGGCGACGATCAACCCCCCGAGCCAATCGGGCGCGCCGGTGAGGATCTCCAGGGTGAGCCCGGCCCCTTGGAGTTGGGGCAGGAGGTAGAGCCAGCCGATGCCGACGACGAAGAGGCTGGCGAGCCTGCGCACGGCGGCGGATTCCAGCCGGGCTTCGGCGAAGTCGGAGAGGGTGTACGCACCCGAGCGGCGCAGCGGTGCGGCGACCAGGACCAGGAGGACGAGATAGCCGGCCGTGTAACCGACGGGGTACCAGAGCATGTCCGGGCCCTGGAGGAGTATCAGACCGGCTATGCCGAGGAAGGATGCGGCCGAGAGGTACTCGCCGCTGATGGCGGCGGCGTTGAGGCCGGGGTTGACCGTGCGGGAGGCGACGTAGAAGTCGGATGTGGTGCGCGATATGCGCAGCCCGAGGCCGCCGATGAGCACCGTGGCGAGGACCACGACGGTGACGGCGATCACCGCATACGCCTGGTTCACCGGTGTTCCCCCGCCCGCACCGCTCAGCGTCCTTCGACGAGCCTGAGGAAGTCCCGCTCGTTGCGTTCGGCCCGGCGTACGTACCAGCGTGCGGTGAGCCACATGACCGGGTGGACGCCGAACCCGAGGGCGCCCCAGACGACGGGGCCGGGAGACAGGGATTCACCGTCGAAGGCGGCGGGGAGCGCGAACAGGAGCGGCAGGGTGGCGACGCAGAGCACCAGGGTGCCGAGCGCCAGTAGGGCCGCACGGAGTTGGCTGCGCATGAGGGAGCGCACATAGGTGGCGCCGAGGGTGGTGTGTTCGCTGATCTCCGACCGCGCGTGGGTGTGGCCCGGGGGTCTTCTCGCGCTGCGGGGGACCCCGGTGACCACCTCGCGGCGGGGGCGTTGCTCTGCCGACATGGCCGTCCGCTCCAGCGTCTGTGGGTGAACTCTCTGCGGAGGTGTGGAGTCTACGCACGCGGGTTTTCCGACGGTAGGCGCCCCGACCGCTCGGGGTTCGGATCGCTCGGGGTTCGGGTCGCTCGCCGTGTCAGGGAGCCGGTCGGCCGTCGGGGGATCTGGTGTGTTGCATCAACAGGTCGCGCAGTTGGCGGGCGTGCCGGCGGCTGACGGCGAGTTCGGCGGTGCCGACCCGGACGGTGGTGGTACCGGCGTCGAGGCGTAGTTCGTCGATGCGGGAGAGCGAGACGAGATGGCTTCGGTGGATGCGGACGAAGCCCCGCGCTGCCCAGCGCTCCTCCAGTGTGGAGAGCGGGACGCGCACCAGATGGCTGCCCTCGTCGGTGTGGAGCCGGGCGTAGTCGCCCTGGGCCTCGACGTAGGCGATGTCGTGGATCTGGATGAAGCGGGTGACTCCTGCGAGTTCCACGGGGATCTGGTCGGAGCTGCTCTGCACGGGGGCGGTCGCGGCTGGCGGGTTGACGAGCTGGGCTGCTTGGGCGGCCTGGTCACGGACGCGCCGCACGGCCTCGGCGAGCCGTTCCCGTCGCACCGGTTTGAGGACGTAGTCGACGGCCTTGAGGTCGAAGGCTTGGACGGCGAAGCCTTCGTGCGCGGTGACGAAGACGATCAGCGGCGGGCGGGCGAAGCTGGCGAGGAGCTTGGCGACGTCGAGACCGGTCAGCCCGGCCATGTGGATGTCCAGGAAGACGACGTCGATGCCGTCGATGTCATCGGGTCCGGCGTCGAGGGCCCTGCTGATGCGGCGCAGGGCCCCGGTCGCGTCATTGGCCCCTTCGGCGCTGGTGATGTGAGGGTCGGAACGCAGCAGATAGAGCAGTTCCTCCAGTGCTGGTCTCTCGTCATCGACGGCCAGTGCACGCAGCATGGTGCGGATTCTAGGGCCTTTCTTTCGGATCGGGCCGGGGTTGGTACGCACTGTCGGTGGCGGGTCATCGGGCGGGGTGAAGGAAGGGCGGACTCGCTGTCGGCGGCGGCTTCGGAAGCTCACCGTCCGCAGGGGGATCGTCACTGTTCCGGGGGTGGTTGAGCACAGCGGGTGTGCGATGCGTATGGAACGGAGACCGATCGCACCGCGCATCCGCTGTGCTCAACCATTGAATCGAGGGGCCCATGGACATCCGGCAGCACCATCAGGATGTGGCGGCCTATGCACTGGGGGTGCTGGAGCCCGGCGATGCATTTCGGTTCGAGGACCACCTCGCAGACTGCGGCCTGTGCGTCCTGGAACTGTCCGGGTTCGCGTCGGTGGCCGCGGCGATGGCGGAGCTGAGCGAACCCGGCGTACCACTCGTCCAGGCGTCGCCCGGGCTGTTGGACCGACTCACCCGAGATGTGGCGCGCACGCTGCGGCGCAGCCGACACAGGCGGCTGCGGCTGGCGGCGGCTGCCGCGGCACTCATCGTCGTGCTGCCCGCGGCGGTGTGGTTGGTCCGGGCGGGGCTGGATGCAGACGGCTCGGACGGTCCGGGATTACGGGTCACTGCGACCGACGCCTCGACCGGTGTGACGGCTTCCGCGGTGGTGGAGGACCGGGCGTGGGGCACGGCGGTGGCCCTGCGTCTGAGCGGAGTGAAGGGACCCGGCTCCTGCCGGCTGATCGCCGTCGGCGCCGACGGTGTGGAGCGCCCGGTCCTCAGTTGGCGGGTTCCCGCGAAGGGGCACGGGACGGCTTCCGGTGGCGCGCCGCTGGTCATCGAGGGTGGTACCGACCTGCCCAGCCACTTGATCGGACGCTGGGAAGTGCGCGACGCGAACGGTAGGACCCTGGTGGCCCTGGGCGGCTGAGTGCGTCCTACTTGAGCAGTCGGGACAGCCGTCGGTCGGCCAGGGGTTTGCCGCCCGTCTGGCAGGTGGGGCAGTACTGGAGCGAGGAATCGCTGAACGACACCTGCCTGATGGTGTCTCCGCAGACCGGGCAGGGCTCGCCGGTGCGGCCGTGGACCCTGAGCCCGCTCTTCTTCTCCGCCTTGAGCCGCCCCGCGGCGATCGGCCGGGCACGTTCGACGGCGTCCCCGAGTGTGGTGCGCAGGGCTTCGTACAGGGCGGTGATCTCGTCCTCGTCCAGACGGTGCACCAGTTGGAAGGGGGACATCTTCGCCGCGTGCAGGATCTCGTCGCTGTAGGCGTTGCCGATGCCCGCGATCAAGCCCTGGTCGCGCAGTGCGCCCTTGAGCTGTCGCCGCTCACCGGCCAGGAGTGCCGCAAAGGCCGCACGGTCGAACTCCGCCGACAGGGGATCGGGGCCCAGTCGGGCGATGGCGGGCACCTCGGCGATGTCGTGGACCAGATGGACGGCGAGCCGCTTGGTCGTGCCCGCTTCGGTGAGGTCGAAGCCGCCACCCGATGCCAGCACGGTACGGAGCGCAAGGGGGCCCTTGCCCGGGCGGGGCGGGGTGGCGGGGTACTCGTCGTGCCAGCGCAGCCAGCCGGCGCGGGCCAGGTGCACCACGAGGTGGAGTTCGCCCACGCCGATGTCGAGCCATTTGCCATGTCGCTCCACGGCGGTGACCTCGGCGCCCTCGACCGCACTAAGCGGGGGGTCGTAGGTCTTGAGGACATTGATGGCCAGCGGCAGGACCCGAGCGATCCTCTCTCCGGCGAGACGATCCCCGAGGAAGCCCCTCAGAGATTCCACTTCAGGCATTTCCGGCATGCGTCCAGAGTGCCGCAGCCCACGGGAAAGTGCAGATTCATGCACTCGGCGGAGTCTCGGGGGATCTCTGGGCGGGCGCGGGCCGGGCTCGATGCTGTGTGAGGCCGACGGGATCAGGGGGCCAGTAGTCGTAGTTCCGCCAACTCGTCCCGGAGGCACTGCGCCAGGAGGTCGAGGTCCGGTACCGCCTTGCCGTCCACGACCAGACCCACGTGGACCTTGCCGCCGTAGGTGGTCAGCGCCACGGCAAGCGCCTGCCCCCGGGGCAGCGGAGCCATCGGATAGATCTCCTGGAGCGGCCTGCCACCCAGCGAAAGGGCCGAGCGGGGCAACGGGACGCTGGTCACGAGGACGTCGAAGAGCATCCGGGCCGCGCCCTGGGCGAAGGGAGCGCCGAACCGGTGGGCGAGGGGCGGCAGCTGATCCGCGAGTACGGCCAGAGCGCCCGCTCCGCGTGAGGGACCGGCCGCCTTGTTGCGGTCCATCGCTGCTCGTACGGCGGCCAGCCGCAGCCGCGGATCGGGTTCGGCGACCGGGAGTTCCAGCAGATAGGCGGAGAGCTTGTTGCCCGAGCCGGGTGGGCTGCCGGGGCGGCGGCGGGAGACGGGCACCAGGGCCCGCGGCCCGCTGGCGGGTAGTTGCTCGCCGCGGAGGTGGGCCCAGCGCCGCAGGCCACCGGCGACGACCGCGAGGAGTACATCGTTGGCCGTGCCGCCCGTCTCCCGGCGGACACTGCGCACCTTCTCCAGGTCCAGGATCACCGTGCCGAGCCGCCTGGTGCCGCTGGAGCCGGCGGTGAGCGCGGGCAGCCCTCGGGGGTCGAAGCGGCTGGCGCGGACGACGGAGGCGCTGACCCCCACCGCACGCCCAAAGTCGTCGATGCGGTCACGGGCGAAGCCGAGGAGCCGGGCGGGGTCGCTGAACCACGGTCGATCGGGAGCCGGCCCGGATCGGCCGACGCGTGCTGCTCGGGCTCCGGCGATCTCGTCGAAGATCCCGGCTCCGATGGCGACCGCGCGCATCCCGTCCGCGAGGGCGTGGTGGAGTTTGACCAGGACCGCGAAGGGTCCTTCGGGCTCGCCGGTGAGGAGGTACATCTCCCACGGCGGCAACCCTCGCGCAAGCGGGCGCTCCATGAGCTCGCCGGCGACGGCGGTCGCCGCGGCCCGGAAGTCCCCGGTGGGCAGGCGCACATGGTGGACGTGACGTCGTACGTCGAAGTCCTTGTCCACGGCCCAGACCGCTCCGCCGACGGGCACGAGCACGTCTTGGACCCGCATCCGCAGCCGCCGAATCGCGCAGGCGCGATCGGCGAGGAGTTCCCGCACCTCCTCGTCGAACGGCCGGCCGGTGCGGGGAGCATCCTCGGCCGGTGCGAAGAGTGCGAGCGCGCCGAGGTGCATCGGGTGGCCATCGGACTCAAGGTGCCAGAAAGCCAGATCGAGGGGGGCGAGAAGCTCGCTACTCACGGTGTCCTCATGTCCTAGAAGGAAGACCTACAGGCCCAGGCAAAAGGGCGATGTCCCGCACACAATCGCAGCCCATCGCAGTCAATCGCCTTTATTCGGTTACGGTCAAGTACGATCAATTTACGGACAGTTAACACCCGGATCAGGGAAGGCGCCCCTTCGATCTGCTCCGGATGGTGCGGTCCGACCGTTCCGGATCATGCCCTCCGGCTGATCGGATCGATGTGCTCAGGCTGCTCCGGGGTCGATGCGCTCCGGTTGCATCGCTCGATCTCGACCGGAAGGACGTCACTGCCGGTCATCACCCCCGTCGACGCCGCCCTGCCGCCTTCCCCGTCCGCCGTGCCCGACGGGGAAGGCATTCAGTCGAGCCGGTCCGGCACGGTGAACTCGCACCACACGCATTTGCCCGTACCGCGGGACTCCACTCCCCAGGCGTCCGCCAACTGGTCCACGAGGAGCAAGCCCCGTCCGGAGACTCCGGACAGATCGGCCTCCCTGCGCCGTGGCAACGCGCTGGAGCGGTCCTCGACCTCCACCCGCAGCCGCCGCTGTGGTCCCACCAACACCCTGACGGTCACGATCGCTCCGCCGTCGGTGTGCATCAGGGCATTGGTGATCAGCTCATCGGCCGCGAGCTCGATCTCATCGGAGCGCTCCCGAGCTCCCCAGGCGCGCACCGCCGAGAGGACCATGTGCCGGGCCGAGCGCAGGGCCTCCGGCTCGTTCTGCGCCACGCTCTGTTGCAGTCGGCCGCCCGAGCGAGGGGTGACGGTCCCCCGACGGCGCAGCAACAGGATCGCCACATCGTCTTCACCACCGCGTTCGTCCACGACCTCGCACAGGTGATCGGCCAACCGTTGGAGGTCGCTGGGGCCGCTGCGCACCAGCGCGGTCAGCATCTGCATCCCGTCGTCGAGGTCGGCGCCGGGCTGTTCGACGAGGCCGTCGGTGTAGAGGATCAGGGTCTGCCCCGGGTCCAACTCGACGGTGCTGACGGGGTACTCCAGCCGTCCGAACTCGGCCGAGAGCCCCAGGGGAAGCCCCCCTTCGACGGGGAGTCTGCGACAACTGCCGTCCGTGTCTCGCAGGAGGGGATCGACATGGCCGGCACGCACCACCTGGACGACGCCGGTCGCCGGGTCGGCCTCGGCGTAGAGGCAGGTCGCGAAACGGTCGGTGTCCAACTCGTCGAGGAAGATCGAGGCCCGGGCCATCACCGTGGCCGGGGTGTGCCCTTCGGCCGCGTAGGCGCGCAGGACGATGCGCAGTTGTCCCATGACGGCCGCCGCGTCCGTGTCGTGCCCCTGAACGTCTCCGATGACCGCACCGACCCGGCCGCCGGGGAGGGTGATGATGTCGTACCAGTCCCCGCCGATGTCCCGGCCGATCCGTGCGGATCGATAACGCACCGCGATCTGCGCGCCGGGCACTGCGGGGATCCGGCGCGGCAGCATGGCCTGCTGGAGCCCTTCGGCGAGATCGTGTTCCTGGTCGTAGAGGACCGCGCGCTGGACGCTCTGCGCAATGCTGCTGCCCAGCGCGACCAGGACATTGCGATCCTCGGAGCTGAAGCCGGTGCGGTCGCTGTAGAGCAGGCCGAGCGCACCGATCGGACGGGCTTGGGCGATGAGCGGCAGATAGGCCGCCGATACGATGCCGAGTCCTTCGAGGTGCGGCCAGAGGACCGGGTAGGACTCGGCGAAGTCGGCCTGGGACTCGATGAAGCGGGGGGCGAGCGTCCGTACCACCTCGCTCATCGGGTACTCGTCCTCGACCCGGGTCCAGCGGGTGCCGGGGATGAAGGCGTGCGTCGGCCCCTCGGCCACCAGATGGATGCGACCGCCCGCCTCCAGCAGCCCCATCACCAGGCTGGCCGCGCCGAAGTGCTCCAGGCCGTGGGAGGCGGTGAGGACGTCGATGACGTCCTGGACGGTTCGGGCGTGTGCGAGCGCCGCGGTGGTGGACTCGACCACGCTGGTCTGCCGTCTGCGGTGGACGTCGGCCTCGGCTCGGGCGGCGGAGTCGGCGAGTTCCTCGGTGGCGTCGCGGACGATGCCGATGATCCGCTCGGGACGACCGTTCCCGTCCCGGCGCACGCACCCTTGGGTGTGGGTCCAGCGCAGCCCGCCGTCACGGCGACGGATGCGGAAGTAGACGCCGTAGTTCTCATTGCCGTTCTTGAGCGCCTGGGCCACCTGGGAGTCCAGCCGGGCGGCGTCCTCCGCCGGCATCCGGTCGGTGAGGCTCGCCCGGTAGCCGTCGTAGTCACCAGGCCGCAGTTCCAGCACCTGGAGCGCGGAGTCGTCCAGATGCATGAGTCCGCTGGCCAGGTCCCAGTCGAAGCTGCCCATGCGGTTGAAGGACAGACTCAGATCGGGGCCGACCGGCCAGTCGTCGGGAAGCGACAGGGCACCCGCTGCCCGATCAACCATGGAGCCACTCTGCCATCATTTGTCAGATTCTTCGACTGATTGGGCAATTAAATTGATATGCCCACTTTATTGAGATTTCTAACGTATGGCACTTAGGGGGAGATCACCGAGCGCCCGACCCTCTGCGCCCTCGCACCGCCGAGCCTGGCCTCGCTCAACCGGTGAAGGTGTCCGGTGCCACGAGTTGCTCCACCGGCGACTCGGGGTCGGACGGGACGTCCTCCGGCGGCACATCCGGGTCGACCGGCGGCGGCAGGAGCTCGCTCGGGAGCTCATCCGGCTCGGACGGTTGCTGATCCGGGCAGAGCGACGGTTGCGCCGGCGTCACCTGGTCGAGGGTGTCGGGCACGGGAGGACAGTCCGTGGGCGTGGGACCGTCCGGCAGTGTTCCCTCGTCGGATGCGGTCGGGTCGTCCGGCTCTGCCTCGGAGGCGGACTCGGACGGGTCGGGCACCGGAGGATAGGTGTAGATGTCGTCCGGGGTCACGGGCGGCAGCACTTCGGGGCTCTTGTCCGACTCTCCGTCGCTGCCCGTCTTCCGGTCGATCCAGGTGCTGGACACCACATCGACGATGACCAGGCTGGCGATCGTCTGCGCCGCGGGCTTCACCACGACGACCCGGTCCGGCTCATAGCCGGCCCACGCCCGCCCCTTGTGCACGACGGCGCCTTTAGCGGCGATCGGCGGGCGCAGGGGGTTCCCACAGGCACAGCGCACCCGCGGGGTGCCCTGGCGGTCCACCAGCACCGCCGTGCCCGCCTGGAGCACGGCCTGGTAGCGAGCGGCGGCGCCGCCCCGATACCCATGACTGGTGACCCGTGTGTCGGCCCGCAGCACCACCGGAGTGAGCTCACTCATGAACCCCGGCAGGGCGGTCGGTGAGATTCCCGCGCCACGCGCCCATGACCGGGCCTTTGCGGTATCGGCGTGGAGGAGGGTGGTCTGTCGGGCCGCATCGCAGTTGCCGATGGACTGGATGCCGCCGTACAGGCCGGGAGTGGAGCCCGAAAGGGTGCGCAGGGTCTGCCCCTTCAACCGGGTGTCACCGCCCCCGGCAGCCGGGGGCTGCGGTGCGGGCGAAGTGATCGCCCGTGCGGTCGACTCCGTGTACGGATCGGGTCCCCGGGCTGCGGCAGCCTGGAGGAACACCTCCTCGTCCGGCTCCGACGCCGCGATGGTGTCCCCGCCGCACCCCGCGATCAGCAGCCCACAGGAGAGCGCGACGGACAGGACAACGGCCGCTGACCATCGACGACGCACGGAACGCACGGACATCTCCCGCCACTAGACCCTCGCTGTACTCACCAGTTCTGCCGGACTACCGACGGGAGCGCTACCGGAACGCGCTCAAACGGGTGGGGGCGCACTCCGGACGGGCCTGAGGTCCTCAGTGCATCCCCCATCGGTCCGGCTGAACAGTGTTCGCAGCCATGCGGGGTCCTGAACGGCACCGGGCAGCGCTCAGGAGCCCGGCCGTTCACGGAGAGCAGCAGAGATCAACGATGGTCGGCGGCGGAGGTCAACAGCGGTCGGCGGGCCGCAGTCAGCCGTCGTCCGTGAACCACGGTCGTTCGACGCTCGGCCGCCCGACGCTCGGCCGTCCGGCGGATGTGACCGCGCCACGACTCGGCCGCTCGGGCCGATACTGAGCGATGGAGTGGTTCGTCGATGGTGACTACTGGTGGAGCCGGTTGCTCTTCCAGCGCGTGTTGGCCGCGGTGTACCTGGTGGCTTTCCTCACCGCTGCCCGGCAGTTCCGCGCGCTGATCGGGACGGACGGAATGCTCCCCGCACCCGCCTATCTGCGGGCGACCTCATGGCGGAGCGCCCCCGGTCTCTTCCGGCTGCACTACTCGGACCGACTGTTCGCCGTGTGCTCCTGGGCCGGAGTCGCGCTCTCCGCAGCCCTGGTCCTCGGTGCGGCGGACCGACTACCCCTGCCGGTGGCGATGGCTTGGTGGGCCGTGCTGTGGCTGCTCTATCTGTCGATCGTCAACATCGGTCAGACCTGGTACGCCTTCGGCTGGGAATCGCTCCTGCTGGAGACCGGATTCCTGGCCGTGTTCCTCGGCAACGAGCGGACCGGGCCACCCGTACTCGTCCTCTTCCTGCTGCGCTGGGTCCTGTTTCGGGTGGAGTTCGGAGCAGGGTTGATCAAGCTGCGCGGCGATCGCTGCTGGCGCGATCTGACCTGCCTCTACTACCACCACGAGACCCAGCCGATGCCCGGTCCGCTCAGCTGGTTCTTCCACCGCCTCCCACGCCCGCTCCACCGGGTGGAGGTGGCGGCCAACCACTTCGCCCAGCTCGTCCTGCCCGTTCTGCTCTTCACCCCGCAGCCCGTGGCGACCGCAGCCGCCGTGGGGATCGTGATCACCCAGCTCTGGCTGATCCTGTCGGGCAACTTCGCCTGGCTGAACTGGCTGACCATCGCGCTCGCCCTCACCGCCGTGGACGGCTCACTCCTGGAGGCCGCCCCGAAACCCCTGCCGACCTGCCCGCTCTGGTACGAGATCACGGTAATCGCCATCGCCGTGGTCCTGCTGGTGCTGAGCTACCGTCCGGCGCTCAATCTGCTCTCGCGACGACAACAGATGAACCGGTCCTATGACTCCCTCCACCTGGTCAACGCCTATGGCGCCTTCGGCACGGTGAGCCGGGTGCGCCACGAGGTGGTGGTGGAGGGAACGGACGAGAAGGTCCTGCACCACGGCACCCGGTGGCGGGAGTACGGCTTTCGCGGCAAGCCCACGGACGTGCACCGACTACCGCGGCAGTTCGCCCCGTACCATCTGCGCCTCGACTGGATGATGTGGTTCGCCGCGCTCTCCCCCTCCTACGCCCGGCCCTGGTTCGGCCCCTTCGTCGAACGGCTACTGGCCGGCGACCGGGACACCCTGCGCCTGCTGGGGCACGATCCCTTTCCCACCACCCGGCCGGCATGGGTACGGGCGCGCCTGTACCGCTATCGGCTGACGACCGGGGCGGAGCGCAGGGAGACGGGCGCGTGGTGGCACCGGGACTTCGTCCGGGAGTATCTGCCGCCGACGCGCCTGGAGTGAGTCACCACAGGGGTCCCGACACCAGCGTGCCCCCCTGCCCGATCGGGCAGGGGGGCACGCTACGGGCGATTCGATCAGTCGATGCCCTGGAGGATGTGCGGCTCCGCGAGGTCTTCCTCGTAGCCAGCGAGCCGGATCGGGGCGGATCGCGCCCACACTTCGAGATTGCCGAGCTCGTCGGGCCGCACTGCCCGACCGGCCGCTCGTTCCGGCGGACGCTTGTCGTAATTCTTGGGGGGCTTGAGATCAGATGTCACCGCGCACTCCTCTGTGTCGCGTAACTGGGACGGGGGCGGTTCGGTCGCGGTGGCGCCGGCACTAGGGCGGGACCGCGGCCTGGTTGCAGACCTGTCCCAGGACGGTCAAGGGGCTTTTGTGAGCCCTTTGGTGGCGTCCGTGCCCATCAGACTAACCAAATGAGCGAAACGCCGCTCGATGGGGCTCACTCAACTCCTTATTTCAGGCCAACAAACCACATGGCTATGGAACTTGCGGCCATGGTGACGTGCGCCACTAAAACCCGGATGGAGTAATCGGGATCGGCATCGGCCAACCCAGCGCTGGGCCGTGGTCCACGCCGGCGCCGGGTACGGGACATCCGCCAGTGGAGTGAAAAGCCCGGCCCTTCCCGCAAGGGGATGGACCGGGCTTCATATGAGTGGTCGACAGGATCCGGAGTGGACTCCTCCGAAGGGCCCCCCGGCGATCTGCCTACCAGTTGGCAGGCGCGTAGTCCTTGAGGAAGCAGCCGTAGAGCTCCTCGCCCGCCTCGCCGCGAACGATCGGGTCGTAGACCCGGGCAGCACCGTCGATCAGATCGAGCGGGGCGTGGAACCCCTCGTCGGCCAGCCGCATCTTGTCGGGGTGCGGGCGTTCGTCAGTGATCCAGCCGGTGTCCACGGCGGTCATCAGAATGCCGTCGGACTCGAACATCTCCTGGGCGCTGGTGCGCGTGAGCATGTTCAAGGCCGCCTTGGCCATATTGGTGTGCGGATGCCCGGCGCCCTTGTAACCGCGACTGAAGACGCCTTCCATCGCGGAGACGTTCACGATGTACGTCCGCGGGGCGGATGCCGCGGCCATGGCCGACCGCAGCCGGCTGATCAGGATGAACGGCGCGGTCGAATTGCAGAGCTGGACCTCCAGCAGCTCGACCGGGTCGACCTCGGAGACCGTCTGCACCCAACTGTTGGTGTCATGGAGATCGGGGACGAGACCGCCCGCGTCGATCGCGGTGCCCGCCTCGATCCTGGCCGGCGTCGCGGAACCGGACACGAGGGCGAGCCCGGTGACGTCGGCGGCGGTCAGCCCCTCACCGGCAGCGGAGGGGAGTGCGGCCACGGACTCCACCGCACCGCTGCCGAAGGTGCCGATCACCTCGGCCGGCGGGAGGACGCCGGCAGGCAGCGGGGCGCTCTCCGCGACCACGAGCTCCCGGTACGCCTGGGGCGAGCGGCGCACGGTCTGTGCGGCGTTGTTGATCAGGATGTCCAGCGGGCCTTCGGCGGCCACGGAATCGGCGAGCGCCACGACCTGCGCCGGGTCACGGAGGTCGATGCCGACGATCTTGAGGCGCTGGATCCACTCGTCGCTGTCCGGCATGGCCTTGAAGCGGCGGATGGCGTCGTTCGGGAAGCGGGTGGTGATGGTGGTGTGGGCTCCGTCCCGCAGCAGGCGCAGCGCGATGTACATGCCGATCTTGGCTCGACCGCCGGTGAGCAGGGCGCGCTTGCCGCTCAGATCCGTCCGGGCATCGCGACGGGCACGGTTCTCGGTCGCGCACGCCTGGCACAACTGGTGGTAGAAGGCGTCGACCTCGGTGTAGCGGGTCTTGCAGATGTAGCAGGAGCGGGGACGCTGGAGTATCCCCGCGATCTCGCCCGTGGTGGACGTCGAGGGCAGCAGACCCTCGGTCTCGTCGTCGATGCGGTCGGCGGAACCGGTGGCGGTGGCCTCGGTCACCGCCTTGTCGTGAGCGGTCTTGGCGGCCCGGCGTTCCTGACGGCGGCGCTGCTTGACCGTGCGGTAGATACCGGCCGTGGCACGCCGAACGGTGATCGCGTCCGGGTGGTCGACGTCTAGTTTGTCCAGCTCATCGAGCACGCTGAGGCAGACGGCAAGCCGCTCGGGGTCGATGCCCGGTCCGTACACCAAGCTGTCCTCTGTCACCGTCATGACCGCAGTCGTTCCTCAATCGCTCAATACGCTGGGGGTTTCAAAAGCGCAACTTTACTGAGCAAAAGGGTGACGGCAAAATGCGCTCCCGGCTCGAACCCGGGGCCGGCCGGAGTTCAGCGCACCACTCGGGCGGGCGGGTGGTCGAAGACACAGTCACCGCAGAGCCCACCACCTGGAACGCGGTAGTAGAGGCAGCACGTGGCCCGGCGCAGACCGGGCCCGCGGACCGTGCCGGCGAGCGGGGGATCGCGCAGCAGTTCGCGGACCAGGACGGCGGCCCGTTCGGCGACGTCGATCCGGCCTGCGTTGCGGGCCCAGCTGTCGAGTTGGCGCCCGGCTCCGGCGAGCGCCGAGCCCGCGTTGCCCCACAGGAGTCCGCGGGCGACGGACGTGTCCCGGCAGAACGCGTCGGCGAGCGGTTCGAGATGAGCGACGCTCACGGTGGCCTGGATTCGGGCGGCGGTGCCCGGCACGGTCCTGACGGCCTCGGGGGCGCCGGGGGTCCGCAGCCAGAGGTCGTCGGGGGTACCGCGGTCCGGTGCCCAGTACAGGTGGTCGGGGTCCAGTACGGGTAGTTCGCCGAACAGTGCGGCCGAGCCCACGGCGATGGACCACAGTCGGGCCGCCAGACCCAGTTGCGCAATGGAGACCGCGATCCGGCGCTCGGGCGTGCGCAGCGCGCGTTCGACCGTGTCGACACGGTCGGTCAGGGGGTGATCGTCCCCGGCGTAGAGCCTGGCCAGCGGGGTCCCGGGCCCCTCGGGAGCCGAGGTCGGTACACCGTGTGCCTCGGGCGCCGCTGCATCAAAGGTCCGCAGGGCGAAGAATCCACCGATCGAACTGAGTTCCCCGAGATCCATGCGCCCCGTATGCAATCCGTCACCCCTTAGTGGTTACCCGTGGTCACGTTCGGCACGCGGGAGGATTGTCTGACATATCCCCACCCCCTCTGACCTGCTCAACCATCGCACATGGGACTTTTGGCCTACGCTCGTACTCCGTCGGCAGTACGTCCAATTGCCTGCTCAAGGACGACGCGGTGAGCGCCGAACAGAGAGATCGTGGTCTCTATGAGTTCCCTCATGCTGGCCGTGCTCCTTTCGCTGGTCTCCGCGGTCGCCTATGCGGCCGGGGCGATCATGCAGGAGCATGTCGCCGCAGCCACACCTGCCCGGCCGTACGCCCCCCTGCATCACGCAGGGTGGTGGTTCGCCGTCGCCCTGAACGGGTTCGGGGCGTTGTTGCACGTGGTGGCGCTGGCCTACGGTCCGCTGAGCCTGGTGCAGCCCCTGGGCGCCCTGACGATCGTCTTCGCCCTTCCGATGGCCGCCCTCTTCGTCCGGCGCAAGGCGGGGGCCACCGCCTGGCGTGGCGCCCTGATGGCGACGGTCGGACTCGCCGGCCTCCTCGCACTGGCCGGAGACGCCGGATCGCACACCCTTGGCACCGGTCAGCGCGGGGTTCTCGCCGCGGCCACCCTCGGGGCCATCGCCCTGATCTTCCTGGTCGCCCAGACCATCCACCGGCCCGTGCTGCGCAGCGTGCTGCTGGCCGCTGCGGCCGGCGTGGCCTTCGGAATCGCCTCGGTCTTCACCAAGACGGTCGCGATGAGTTGGGAGTGGGCCAGACCGCTGGTCCAATGGCCGACCCTGGCGCTGATCGGCCTGCTGGCCATCGGTGGCCTGCTGCTGTCGCAGGCGTCCTATCGGGGTGCGGGGCTCGCCGCCCCGCTGGCCACCGTGACGGTCGTCAACCCGGTGGTGGCAGCCGCCGTGGGCATCACCATGTTCGGCGAGGGCTTCCGCTACGGCGCACTGGGTACGGTCCTGGCGATCGGCTTCGGCGCGCTGGCCACGAGCGGTCTGATCCTGCTGACGACCGAGCGGCTGTCCGCTGGGCGCAAGGGTGACCCCTCGGCCGAGTCAGCGGCACCTCAGGAGCTTCTTGCGGAACTCGATCCGGACGCGGGCCCGGTCGAGCAGACCGTGGTGCTCGGTCCGTCCGCCGGGCCCCAGCCCCGTACGCCGCTGGTCTCAGAGCGAGACGCCGCCCGCCCTGAGGTAGGCGAGGGGGTCGATGTCGGAACCGTACCCAGGACCCGTACGAACCTCGAAGTGGAGATGCGGTCCCGAGCTGTTGCCGGTGGACCCTGAGCGGGCGATCCGCTGGCCGCTGCCGACCTCCTGCCCCGCGCGCACACTGAGTGCGGACAGGTGCGCGTACTGGCTGTACTTGCCGTCGTGGTGCCGGATGACGACCTGGTAGCCGTAGGAGCCGGCCCAGCCCGCCGAGATGACCCGGCCCGATGCGACTGCCTTCACCGAAGTGCCGGTGGCGACGGGGAAGTCCACCCCCGTGTGGTAGCCGCTCGACCAGGCGGAACCCGACTTCCGGTAGGGCGTACCGGTGGGTGCGTCGATGGGCGAGCTCAAGGTGGAGGTGCGGGTCGGCTTGCTGGCGCTCGCCGGCCGGGTCTCCTCCTTCTTGACCTTCACCGCCTGCTTCTTCGGCGGTTGCTGCTTGGGCGTCTGCTGCTTCGGCTCAGGACGCGGGGTGGTCTGCCGCTTCTCGGTCTTGTCGGGGGCCTTCCCGGGGGTCTTGTCGAGCCCCGGGGACTGCTGGCGCTCTTTGGTCGGAGCCTGCATGCGGAGGATGAGGCGCTGCCCGGGGTGGATCATGTCCGGGTCCGAGCCGATGACGGGCCGGTTCTGGCTGTACAGCCGCTGCCAGCCGCCTCTGACCTCTTCCTTCTTCGCAATCTTGGACAGCGAGTCACCCTGGGTGACGGTGTAGCCCTCGCGCTGGGTGGGAACCGTCGTCGGCGTGGCCTTGGGCTGCGCCGCGGGTGTCGATGCCGCTCGCTTGGGCGTGGCCTGCTTGGGCGAGGTGCGCTCGCTCTGTCCCCCCGCGCGTTCGCTGCGCTCGGTCGACTCACGGCGCTCGGGCGTCGTCTGTGGGGCCTCGCCACCACGGGTGAGACCGGCGCGCACCGAGCAGGTGGGCCATGCCCCGGGGCCCTGCCCCTTGAGAACCCGTTCGGCGACGACGATCTGCTGGGCCTTGCTGGCGAGGTCGGCACGCGGGGCGTACTCCCGACCGCCGTATGCCTCCCAGGTCGCCTGGGAGAACTGGAGACCGCCGTAGTAGCCGTTGCCGGTGTTGATCGTCCACTGGTTGGTGGACTCGCACGCCGCGACCTTCTCCCAGACATCCACGGAGGCGGCCTCGGCGGTACCCGCTCCCATCAGCGGAATGGCCATTCCCGCACCGCTCGCGGTCACGGTGAGGGAGGCTCGGTTGATACGGCTCGGCTGATATCGGCGGTGCCGACCGGTTGCGGCCATGGACAGGACTCCCCCACTGAACAGTTGGTCAGGTCACAAAAGGATCACGTTCAAATGGTCAACTTAAGTGCTCCATATGGGTGATGACAAGGGCTCAGTCCGGGCGCACCGAGGCAGAGGGGGCGGGAGAGCATCAAGCGCCCGCACGGAACGGGCTCGGACAAGATGCCGACGAGCAGCGTTCCAGTGAGCTGCCGCCTCGCGCAAAGGGGCGCTGGTCAGGGCAGTTTCCGTACCTGAAAGGCGGCTGCCGCGGTCCGTCTCTGCGGGCCCGAGGGGGGTTGCCGAAGGTCTTGGCCGTCGCTGCACAGACCAGTTGGGACGGCAGGCGTACGCCCCCGCCAGGCGAAACCATCGCGGTGAGCGGGCCCAGGGGCCTTGTCCCATCCCCCTCGCGGCCGAGTGGCAACGGTGCATCACCGCCCCTCCGGCGTCCGGGCCGGAGTGCGGCCACCGCCCGAGTCCCGCAGGATCGGTGCGTGACCGAAGTCACGGACGGGATCTTCGAGATCGAGGAGCGCACAGATGAGTGGAACGGCCCAGATCGGCGTCACCGGGCTCGCGGTGATGGGGCGCAACCTCGCCCGGAATTTCGCCCGCAACGGCCTGACCGTCGCCGTTCACAACAGGACGGCAGCCAGAACCCGCGAGTTGGTCGACTCATTCGGCAGCGAGGGCACCTTCGTCGCCACCGAGTCGCCCGAGGACTTCGTCGCCGCCCTGGAACGCCCACGACGGCTCGTCATCATGGTCAAGGCGGGTGAGCCCACGGACGCGGTGATCGAGGAGTTCGCCCCACTGCTGGAGGAGGGCGACGTCATCATCGACGGTGGCAACGCCCACTTCGCCGACACCCGACGCAGGGAGCAGGAGTTGCGCCGGCGCGGGATCCACTTCGTCGGCACCGGAATCTCCGGTGGAGAGGAAGGGGCCCTCCACGGCCCCAGCATCATGCCGGGCGGATCGGTCGAGTCGTACGCCTCGCTCGGACCGCTACTAGAGTTGATCGCGGCCAAGGCACCCGACGGTGCACCCACGGTCGCGCACATCGGACCGGACGGCGCGGGCCACTTCGTGAAGATGGTCCACAACGGCATCGAGTACGCGGACATGCAACTGATCGGGGAGGCTTACCACCTGTTGCGCTCGGTCGCGGGCTACTCCCCCGCCCGCATCGCCGAGACGTTCCGGTCCTGGAACACCGGTCGGCTCGACTCCTATCTCATCGAGATCACCGCGGAGGTCCTCGCCCACACGGACGCCGCAACGGGCAAGCCATTCGTCGATGTCGTCCTCGACCAGGCCGAGCAGAAGGGCACGGGCCGCTGGACCGTACAGATCGCCCTGGACCTCGGTGTCCCCGTCTCGGGCATCGCGGAAGCCGTCTTCGCCCGGTCGCTCTCCGGCCACGCGGAACTCAGATCGGCGTCACAGGAGCTACCGGGGCCCACGCCGAAGGCGCTGAGCGGCAGCGACGCCGAACGGTTCGCCGAACGCGTCGAGCAGGCTCTGTACGCCTCGAAGGTCGTCTCGTACACGCAGGGGTTCCAGCAGATCAGAGCAGGCAGCGACACCTACGGGTGGGATGTCGACCTCGGTACGGTCGCCTCCATCTGGCGTGCGGGCTGCATCATCAGGGCCGCCTTCCTCGACCGCATCCGCATCGCCTACGACGCACGGCCCGATCTGCCGAGCCTGCTGTCCGATCGTGAGTTCGCCGCCGAGATCGGGGCCGCACAGGGCGACTGGCGCGAGGTGGTGGCGACAGCCGCACGGGATGGCGTGCCCACTCCCGGATTCTCCGCCGCGCTCGCCTACTACGACGCACTGCGGGCGGAGCGTCTGCCCGCCGCTCTCACCCAGGGACAGCGTGACTTCTTCGGGGCCCACACGTATCGACGGACCGATCGGGACGGGGTCTATCACACGCTGTGGGGCGGCGATCGCTCGGAAGTCGCGGTGCAGTGATGCGAAAGGGTGGTGTCCAGACCTCCAGGTCTGGACACCACCCTTCAGGAATCCGCAGCTCAGATGGGCCCCGGAGCCGGTTGCGGCTCGGGTGGCCGGGGCTCAGGGCTGGGAGTGGGAGGCCCCGGAATGGGGTCGGGCGCGGGCCCGGGTGGTGGCGTCGGACGGGGGACGGGACCGGGCAGCGGCCCTGGGTCCGGCCCGGGCGGCCCCGGACTGGGCACGGGCGAAGGCGGTACGGGTGGTTGGGTCATGCCAGACCTCCATGGTGCAAAAGTCATGCGTTCCCACTGTCTCCCCATCCGCGTTCCCCCGCCTGCGGGGCGCACACCCCCGGGAACGGCCGACGGGCCCGAGGCGCCCCACCGGTCTCCACGCTCCGCTCAGGTCGAGGAGCCTCGATGCGCCCGAGCGGCCTCCACTGCTCCCCGGAGACCGGATCGGGGGCTGGAGAGCACGGGAACGGCCATCCGAACCCGTCCGCCGGCGTCCGCCATGGATGCCTGGGCCAGTACGACGACATCGCCGTCGGCATCGGCGTCGCCCAGGGCATCGACAGCGGCGGCCACGGAATCGAGATACCCCTCCCGGTCACCGTCCAGGAACCGTTCCCAAGCCCCTTCGACCACGACAGCACGCACATCAGGGTCCCGGCCGCCCCGCCCTTCAGACAGGGCTCGGGCCTCCTCCTGGATCAGGGCCACGGTGGGTTCGACGGTGCTGGCCAAGGCGGCGACGACAGTCACACGAGGCATCCTCGCCGCAGCGGCTGCCATCGGTCGATCGACCCGTACCACCGGCACACCCACCGCCGCGGCGCTCGCTTCCGCGACCGCGCCCAACGTCGAGCAGGTGCACAGCACCGAGGTCGCCCCCTGCCCCACGGCCTCGGTGAGCGCTTCGACCAACGCAGGCGCCGCGGCGTCTGGCCCTTCCTTGACGGCCCGATCCAACAGATCCACCCGAACGATGTGGAGCAGTTGCACACCGGGGTGGTCACGGTCGCGTAGGGCGTCGAAGACCGGGACGTGGACCGGGGAGGTGTG
This sequence comes from Streptomyces sp. NBC_00690, assembly GCF_036226685.1. Classification (NCBI taxonomy): domain Bacteria; kingdom Bacillati; phylum Actinomycetota; class Actinomycetes; order Kitasatosporales; family Streptomycetaceae; genus Streptomyces; species Streptomyces sp. NBC_00690. Next base: position 7,514,535 of record NZ_CP109009.1, on the reverse strand, counting down.
CAACAGGGCGATCATGGTCCGCAGCGTAACCACTCCCATCCCGGCGCAACGAAGCGGTTGTCACGGGCACACCGATGACAACGACACCGAGCAGCGATGAGCCGCCCCTGACGCCGGCCCACGGCGAACACCCCGGGCTCTCAGCCCCCTGACGGGCTCATCGTGTCTACGGACTCACCACATCTGCGGATTGGACCGCAGTTGCTCCTTGGCAGCGGTGACGAGTTCCACCGGGGCCTCGGGGGCCTCGTCGGGATGGCGCAGGGCCCACTTGGCCGCGTAAGGACACAGCGGCACGACCGGGACGCCTTCCCGAGCCGCGATCGCATAGAACTCGCGCACCAGGGCGCCCGCGATCCCCCTCCCTTCGAATTCGGGCTCGACCACGGTGTGCACGGCAACCAGCGCGGCGGGCGCCCCGGCCAGGGTGAAGTACGCGATGCGGCCGGCTACCCGGTCCGTGTCGTACGCCTCCAAAAGGCCCCGGCTCCTGTTGTCACGGATGTCGATCTTCTGTTCCGGGTGCTGTTCGGACATGGTGGGCGCTCCTCGCTCCGATACATGGACACAGCAGGACGACTCCATCCTCATCCATGAACGTCACCGGGGCGATCACCGGGCGGGTGTCAGACGAGGACGTGGGGCCCGCGTCGGGTGTCACTGCCGGGCACGGGTGCGGAAGCGTCCGTACCCAGTTCCACGATCCTGTTGTCGGCATCGACATGGACGACCCGGGGCACCAGCGCCCGCGCCTCGGCGTCGTCGACCTGGGCGTAGCTGATGAGGATCACCAGATCTCCCGGCTGCACCAGATGGGCCGCCGCACCGTTGATGCCGATGACCCCGGACCCCGGCTCGCCCTCGATGACATAGGTCTCCAGCCGCGCACCGTTGGTGATGTCGACGATGTGCACCAACTCGCCGGGCAGCAGATCGGCCGCGGCCATCAGCTCGGCATCGATGGTGACAGATCCGACATAGTGCAGATCGGCCTGGGTAACGGTGGCACGATGAATCTTGGACTTGAACATGGTGCGCAGCATCGAGGTACCCCCAGAACTAGGCTCCCTGCCTGCGTTTTTGCAGGTCAAGGGCGGTTTCCCTACCTTACAACGAGTCGCATGTTCGGTCAGCTCTCTCCGTGTTTTTGAGGACTGATGCTGCCCAATTGCTGACTTTTCTGATACTTCGTCAGGTCTGGCCGGGACTGCTGCACAGCCCCATCCACTCCGTTCAAGCTGCTGCTGAAGGTGGTGCGTGAGCGGGGCGGGAACGGGCCTGGTGACGGCCGGCCATGGTGCCTGCTGCGGGCGGACCGGGGCCGTTGGTGGTCGTGCCACCCGTTCCGCTGGTCGTCATCGTCAAGAGCGGCATCGCGGGATGCGGCGGTGTGGTGGCGGGCACCATCACTGCCGTGCAGGAGAAGCATGCTCAATCGCAGGTGCGACATCAGGCAGCACAGTTCGAGAATCGCCTTGCCTCTCACCTCGCGAAACTCGACCGAGCGACCGCAGCGCTGAGGTCGCTCGGTCGAGCGCAGGCAGGAACGGGCACAGCGTGATGCCATCTCCCGGACGCAGGACTTCCCGAGCGCCAGGCCAAGCAGGTTCGAGCGCCCGAGCACCCCATCCTCGATGGAGTCGACGACGCGAGCACCCCAGGGGCCGTAGCGGTGTCGGGGCCCGATCGGGAATTGGCCGGTTGAGTCCGAGCCGCCGGCGGCGCAGCCCTCGTCGGCGGCGCGACCCCGATTGTCCTGCGCAGGGCCGCCGCCCGGCTGGCGAAAGCCAGCACGGGGAGGCCGATCGCGGACCTCTACGGAGCCGCCAAGCGAGGCATAGTCTCCGTCACGCCGCCTCCGTGTTGAACAGCCTCAGCCCAGATACCTCCCCCTCATCGACTCACCGCTCGACAACGCCAGGCGAGGGCGGAGCTATTTCCACCCGACGCCTCGAGGCTGGAAGGTTTGGCGTGGGAGACTCGCTGCCTGCCCGTATCGCCGCTCCGTCTCGGTCACGTGCGCTCCTTGGTCGGAGTGCAGGATCAGACGAAGGCCGCCCCCGCGTCCGGCGAACTCCTTGGCGAGTGACCGCGTTCGAGACGTCGTTCGAAATCGGAAGAAGAACAGGCTTAGCGAGTGGTGTGGGCACCCCCATTGACGTTGAGCACCTGTCCGGTGATGTGGCGGGCGGCAGGGGAGGCGAGGAAGGCGATCGCGCCTGCGATGTCCGCGGGGGAGCCGGCGCGGCCCGTTGCCGTGCCGGCCACGAGGTGCTCGCGCCGTTCGTCCGTGAGGTGGTCCCGGAAGAATTCGGTGTCGGCGATGTAGCCGGGTGAGACCACGTTGGCGGTGATCCCACGCGGGCCGAGCAGGCGCGCCAGGTCCAGGTTCCAGGTGGCGAGTCCAGCCTTGGATGCACCATAGGAGCCGGCCCCTTGATCAGCGGCGATTGACCCGATGTGTACGACCGCGCCACCGGCGGCAAGCCGGCCGTCCAGCGCCTTGGTGGTGAGTGCCGCGCTGATCAGGTTCGCGTCGAGATTGGCGCGGAAGGCACGGGCGTAGCGAACCAGTTCCATTTCGTCCCCGGCCCCGGTGTCCGGGTCGGTGCCGCTGTCGAAGTCGGTGTTTCCCCCTGCGTTGTTGACCAGCACATCGATCTGCTCCGGCAATGCGGACAGCACCCCGGCGAGCGACTGGGGGTCAGTGTGATCGCACACCAGGGCGCGAACGCCGGTTTGCTGGGCCAGGTCACTGAGCGGTTGGAGCCTACGGCCGGTGACGATCACTGTTTCGCCCTGCTCGGCGAAGTGCCGGGCCGTCGCGCGGCCGATGCCTGTACCGCCGCCCGTGATCAGGATGGTGCGTGACATATGCTGAGCTCCGAATCGCTTACGTTTAGATCTAAATTTAGATCTAAACGTATCATCTCGAAAGAGAGCCCCATGGCAAGAGATCATCTGACGACACACAACGCTGGGGCCCCGCAGGCCGAGGGAGCCGCGCACCTGCCACAGGACATCGCCGCCGCCTGGGAGCGCGAGCGCCCCGGTACCCCCGCCACGGCGATCGGGATCGTCACGCCGATCTGGCAACTGGCCAAGCTCTTCGGCGACGACCGGCGCCGGGTACTGGTCCGAGCCGGAGTGGACTCCGCCACGCTCGACCTACTGAGCGTCCTGCGCCGAAGCGGTCCTCCCTACACCCTGAGCACCCGCGAGCTCGGTCAGCGCTCCCTGGTCACGGCAGGCGCCGTCTCACAACGTGTCGCCCGCGCCGAACGCGAGGGACTAGTCACCCGTCAACCAGGCCAGGGCCGACCCCGTACCGTCCAGATCACACTGACGGCAGCCGGCCACGATCTCGTCGAATCGACGGTGGACCAGGTACTCAACCGAGAAGCCGACTTGATCGACGGCCTCACCCCGCACCAGCAGACCCACCTCACGCAGCTGCTGCGCATCCTGCTACAGGACGTCCAACAGCGCCTCGGCGATGACCGCATCACCCAGGTGGGCCAGGAGTAACGCCACCCACAAGAACGGCGTACACGCTCACCGGCATCCGGCCCACAGCAAAAGAAACGCCGCCTCGGCTGCCCAAGGGAACCGTGCAGCGGCTCAGCGTTCTCCACTGATCCGACACCCGGTCGGCATTCTGCGGCCGGGGAACTGGTCCCGACCCTGGACCGGGTGGCGCTGGTGGGCTTCCCGGCCGCCGAGCGTCACCTCAGTTTCGACGGGCGGCCCACCACAGTCTTCGAACCTCCCCGGATGCGAAGGTCGACGACGTCCGTGCCGTACTGGCCCGTACCGTCAGCCCCGGCGACCCGGGGGCCGTCAAGGTCTCCCGCCCCTCGGACGCCTTGGCGGCGAAAGCCTCCACCGACCGGGGGCTGGGCGACCTTCGGTTTCACCCTCGCCCAGGGCTGGACCGCCGTGGTGCCGGCCTGGTCCGTGGCGGCCGGGTTCGGGGCAACGCTGTTCATCGGTGTCCTGGCGGGTCTCTATCCGGCGGTACAGGCGTCGAGGCTGCACCCCACGGATGCCCTGAACGCCGGCTGAGGCACGGCTCCCCCGGGCCCGCGGCGGAGTGTCAGCGCGCGGCGGCCCGGGGGGCGGCGTACCGGCGGCGGCTGCGGAGCATGCCCTCGTCGGAGAGGGTGAACACATCGACGAAGTCGACCTGCTGGGGGCTGACCTGGCCGATCGCGACCACGCAGTCGCCGGAGGCCACGATGCGGTCGATGTTGTGGCGGCAACCCAGCGCCGGCGCCTCGGGCCGGGCGTCCCCGTCGAGCAGGGAAAGGTAGCCGTCGACGTCCCCGGTGTCGAGGTAGTGGTACGCCAGCCGCACATGGTCGACCCCGGAGTCGGTGACAAGACTGCTGGGGAGCAGCTTCCTCGGGTGGCGACTGTTCATGGCACGTCCTTTCGTACGACCGCCCCGCGGACGGGCGGTTGCAGGTACCACCGTCCTCCGGCGCCGCAACCCCTGCCTATCGCGCCACTATCGCCACCACCGGATCTGGACACCGTTTACAACAGTGGAGATGGTCGGGAAACTGTCCGCACACGTGTCTTGTACGTCGCTTTCGGCACGGGCTCTGTTGGTCGGACGTGTTTCTCGCTGGGAGTGACTGTGGACTTATCGCCCGGTGAGGGTCACTCGACCTCGGACTCCGTGGTCTTCCGTATCCTCGGGCCGCTCCATGTGCAGGGCCCGGACGGACAGGTACGGATTCCGCCCGGTCGCCAGGAGGTGGTCCTCGCCGCGCTGCTGCTGGAGGCGAACCGCGTCGTCAGCACCGACTATCTGGTGGATCTGATCTGGGAGGACGCCCCTCCGGACACCGCCAGGACCCAGGTGCAGATCTGTGTGTCCCGGCTGCGGAAGCTGTTCGGCGGGCGGGCGGTGGCCGCCGCCATCACCACCCGCCCGCCCGGCTACGTCCTCGCGACGGAGGACGGTTCGGTCGACGCGGCACTGTTCGCCCGGTGGATCGCCGATGCCCGGCTGACCGGGAAGCGGGCCGGGGGCTCGGCCGAAGCGGTGGAGCTGCTGCGGTCGGCGGGCGGGCTATGGCAGGGGAACTGTCTGAGCGGCATCGCGAGCGAGAAGCTGCGCAGCAAGGCACGGCAGCTGGACGAGGAGCGGCTGACGGCGGCCGAGCACCGGATCGACCTGGAGCTGGAGCTGGGCCGGCACCGCCAGCTGGTGGGCGAGATACAGCTCCTGGTGCACGAGCATCCGCTGCGGGAGCAGCTGCGCGGGAAGCTGATGCTGGCGCTGTACCGCTCGGGGCGGCAGGCGGAGGCCCTGGACGTCTACCGGCTCGGCAGGGATCTGCTGGTGGAGGAGCTGGGTCTGGAGCCCGGCGGGGAGCTGCGGAGCCTGAATTCGGCGATCCTCGCCGGGGAGGTGCCGTCGCCGGGTCTGGCCGCTCCGCCGCCGGGCCGGCAGTCCAGCGGCCCCGGGAACGGCGGAGGGGACACGCGGGCCCGGCCGGCGGCGGGCGGTCCGGTCCCGGAGCCGTCGGAGCCGGACGGCGGTTCCCGGACGGTGGAAGCCGGGCCCCGGCCAGCCGGGGCCCCGGTGCCGGTGGCCGAGGTACCGCGCCAGCTTCCGTCCGACACCGCGGACTTCACCGGTCATGGCGCCCGGATAACGGACATCGAAAGGACGCTGCTGGGACCGGGTGAGCGGCGGGCCGTGGGCCTCGTCGTGATCGTCGGCAAACCGGGGACGGGAAAGTCGACGCTCGCCACGCATATCGCGCACGGAGTGGGCGAGACGCACTTCCCGGACGGGCAGCTCTACTGTGATCTGCGGGGTACCAGCGGTGCCCCGGCGACCGCCGGGGAGGTACTGGGCCGCTTCCTGCGCGCCCTCGGCATCCCCGGGCCCGTCATTCCCGAGTCCCTCGACGAGCGCGCCGAGATGTACCGGACGCTGCTCGGGTCTCGGCGGGTGCTGGTGGTGCTGGACGATGCCGCGTCCGAGAGTCAGGTCCGGGCGCTGCTGCCGGGGGCCGGGAGCTGTGCGGTGCTGGTCACCAGCCGGGTGCGGATGACGGGGCTGCCGGGCGCGCACCGGGTGGAGCTGGATGTGCTGGAGACCGGTGAGGCCCTGGAACTGCTGGTCCGGGTGATCGGCGAGGAGCGGGTGGCGGGCGAGGCGGTCGCAGCGGAGGCGCTGGTCCGGACCGTCGGCGGGCTGCCGCTGGCCCTGCGGATCGTGGCCGCCAGGCTGGCGGCCCGGCCGCACTGGACGCTGGCGTCGATGGTGCACCGGCTGGCGAACGAGCGGCACAAGCTGGACGAACTCACGCACGGCGAGATGACGATGCGGGCGAGCCTGTCGCTGACGCACGACGGGCTGGGGCCGGCGGACCGGCAGCTGCTGCGGCTGCTGAGCCTGGCGCAGGGGCCCAGCCTGCCGGGCTGGCTCGCCGGGGCGCTGCTCGACGACCGCCGCCCGTTCCCTTCGGATCTGCTGGAGCCGCTGGTCGACGTGCAGATGCTGGATGTGGTCGGAATGGAGTCCACGGGCGGCTTCCGCTACCGCTTCCACGAGATCATCCGGGTGTTCGCCCGGGAGCAGCTGGCCGCGCACGACGATCCGGGGACCCGGTCGGCGGCGCTGAACCGGATGCTGGGCTGCTGGATGGGGCTGGCCGAGGAGGCCCACCGCCGGATCTACGGCGGGGACTTCACCGTGCTGCACGGATCGGCGCCGCGCTGGGTGCCACCCGCCGCGCATGTCGACGAGCTGCTCGCCGACCCCATGGAGTGGCTGGACAGCGAGCACGCCAATCTGGTGCAGGCGGTGGAGCACGCGGCGGCCGAGCAACTCGACGAGGTGTGCTGGGATCTGACGACGACGCTGGTGACGCTCTTCGAGATGCGCGGCTATCTGGACCACTGGGAGCGTACGCACCGGCTGGCGCTGCGGACGGCGCGGTCGGCGGGCAATCAGCGGGGCAGCGCCGCTGTACTGGCCTCGCTCGGTTCGCTCTATCTCAGCCGCAGCCAGTACGACGAGTCGCGGACCGCGTTGACAACGGCGTTGGGGCTGTTCACCGAGATCGAGGACCGGCAGGGGCTCGGTCTCTGCCATCGCGATCTGGCCCTGCTGGAACGGTTCCTTGGTCATGAGTACGAGGCGCTGGAGCTGTACGACCGGGCCCTGCGGGATTTCGACGCGTCGGGCGATGTGGTGGGCCGGGCCATCGTGCTGACCCAGAGCGCGCAGATCTGGATGCTGCGGGGGCAGAGCTCGGCCGCGCAGCGCAGGCTGGACGAGGCGCTGGACATCTACCGGCTGGTCGGCTACAAGGGCGGCCAGGCGCGGGCCCTGCGCCGGGCCGGTCAGCTCCAGCAGCAGCAGGGCGAACTGGGCCGTGCGGTGGCGACGTTCACCGAGGTCCTGGAGCTCTGCCGGGACAGCGGGGACGTGATCGGGGAGGGACATCTGCTGCGGGACCTGGGGCTGGCGCACGGCAGGATGGGTCAGGACGCGGCGGCGCGGGACTGTCTGGACCTGGCGCTGGGCATCCGGGAGCGGATCATGGACCACGGTGGGGCTGCGCTCGTACGGCTGGACCTGGCGAAGCTGCTCGCGTCGGACGGCGGGCCGGGTGACCGGGCCCGTTCGCGGGAGTTGCTGCGGAGCGCCGTACATGCTTTCAGGGACCGCCGGATGGAGCCGGAACTCGCGGAGGCGCAGCAGCTGCTGGCGGGCGGCTGAGGCGGAGCCGCGGCTGGGGCCGACGGGGCGGGGCAGGACCGGCAGGCGGGGAACGGACCCGAGCTGTCCGGCCGTCGGCCGGCCGGTGCGGAAGCGGTTCGGAAGCGGTTCGGAGGGCTTGGCCGGTGGCGGTGTCACGGGCGCCGGATGCACTGCGCGGTGAGCGAGTGGACCGGTTCTGTCACGGTCGGGGGCCTCGGGGGCCGGGGTGTTCCGGGTGTTTCCGCTTCGGGGTCAGTCCCAGGGATCGTTCACGGTGATCACTCCCGGAAGTCGTCGGCATCGGAGGAAAACGGAGAGGTTCTCGGGCGGTTCCGCTTCGGGATCAGTCCCAGGGATCGTTCACGGCCGTCAGTCCCAGGGGTTGTTGACGTTGGAGGGGCTCGGGGCCGGGGTGGGCGGGCCGGCCGGTGCCGGTCCGTCCGCCTGGGCCGAGGTGCCCGCCGGGGTGCTCTCGCCGGCCGGGGCCGCCTGGATGCCGAACAGTGCGGCGCCGGCGACGGCGGCGGTGACGGCCGCAGTACGGAGGGCCTGGGCGAGAGCCATGATCCGATCCCTTCGATTGGGGCGTTCCCGCTGGTGGCGGGGCGTTTCCTGCTTCGTGGACACCACGTTAGGGAGGGGTGGAATCGCCGGACCGGCCGTGCTCCTATCGCCCGGCTATCACGGTCCGGACGGAGTACGGCGGTACGGGTCGGCTCAAGTCGCGGGCTCCGTACCGCCGGCGTACCGTCCGCACCGGCCGGCACGGGAGCCCCACCATCACCAGGGGTGCGCGGCGTGGACGGGTCCGGCGAAAGGAAGGGCGTCCGGTGGCGCGGTCCCGCCCCGACCGGGGTGATAGCGGCCCGGCGATCCGCCCGCCGCGGCCGTGGTGCGCTGGGCGGCGCCGGGATGGTGGCGCGATAGCGGGGTGCCGACGATGGGACGTGTCCCTCCCAACCCCGTTCAGGGAGCGCCCATGAACCCCGCGCACTTCGCAGAGACCGTCACGGATTCACAGGTGGGAGCCCTGATCCGGGCCCATCGGCTGCGTATCGGACTGACCCAGCGGGAGCTGGCCGACCTGTCCACGATCAGCGTGCGGGCGATCCGCGATCTGGAACATGGCCGGGCCACCCGCCCCCGTACCGACACGGTGCGGCTGATGGCGGACGCCCTGCGACTGGGGCCCCGGGCCAGAGCCGCGCTGGAGGATGCCTCGCGGCCGGGACGCGTGGGCAGAGCCCCGGCGGGGCCTCCGGCCCCGCCGAACGCCCCGAAGCCGCTGGTGGGAAGGGACACGGAGACCGCAACCCTGGTGCAGGAGCTGGCGCCGGACGGGGGGGAGCGGCTGGTACACCTGGTGGGTCTGCCCGGGGTCGGCAAGACCCGGGTGGCACTGGCCGCGGCGGCGGCTCTGCACATCTCCGGGATGCCGGTGCTGTGGCACGCCTTCCCCGGCGCGGCCCGCGAGTACGGCCCGGCGGCCGCCGGGCCGTGGCCAGAGCTGACGGAGCGTCTGGTGTCGGGGCTGTACGCGTCCGGGTTACCACACCGGGAGCCCGCGGGCGGGGAGTCGGCGAGCGCACTGCTGGGCGAGGGACCGGTACTGCTGGTACTCGACGGCGCCCCGGCGCACGCTCCGCACGCGGACCGGCTGACCCAGCTGCTGCACGAGGTGCCGGGGCTGCGGCTGCTGGTGACCTCCGACGAGCCGTGGCAGGCCCCCTGCGAACGGCTCTTCCTGCTCTGCCCGCTGCCCGTGCCGTCCGCCGGTACCCGAGGGGCGGTGGACGGTCCGCAGCCGGCCGGGGACGAGCGCGAGCCCGCGGTGCGGATGTTCCTGGACCAGGTGCGGCGGGTGCTGGCGGCTCCGGCGGTGACGGCGGCCGACCGGGAGCGGGCGGTACGGATCTGCCGGCTCCTCGACGGACATCCGGGGGCACTGTCGGCCGCCGCCTCCTGGCTGGTCGTCTCCGATCTGGCGGCGCTCTGCGACACGCTGGCGGTGGATCCGGCGGCGTTCCTCGACCATCTCGGCGGCCGGGACGACCGGCTCCGGGACTCCCTGTACGGCCGGATCGGGCGGCTGGCCGCAGGGCCGCGCGCTGTAATCGGCGCCCTGTGCGCCGCGCCGGGCCCGGACTCGGTCGCCGACGGCTTCGGGCTGCCCGCGCTCACCGCGCTGACCGGCGGCAGTCTGCACGAGTGCGGGCGGCTGCTGCGGGAGTTGCTGCTGTCGGGGCTGGTCCGGGCGGCCCATGAGGAGGGCCCGGCCCGCTTCCGGGTGCCGGCGCTGGTCAGGGCGCTGGTGACCGGGGCCCCGGTGGGCGCGCCGCAGGCAACTGCCGCCGTCTGAACTGCTCCCGGAGTGCCGGGGCAACTGCCGCCCGGGGCCGGACGGCGCGGATTGGATGAGCTCAGCGAGTTCCCCGGCGGACCGGGCCGGAAGACCGGACCGGCGGGACCGGCCGGGGACCTCGCAGTCGCACCGCATCCGCACGCCGAACCGCCGGACCGCTCCGCCCGTATGCGGGGCCGGTCCGCATCCGCCGAGCCGAGCCCGTCGCGCCGGCCCGTCCCCGAGGAGCGACCGTATGTCCCCCAAGGCATCCGTCAGGCTGCCGCTGTCGGCGGCCCAGCGCGAGATCTGGCTGGCCCACACGCTGGATCCGACCGGTCGGCGCTACAACATCGGCGAGTACCAGGAGCTGCGCGGCCGGGTCGATCCGGAACTGGTCCGGGCCGCGTTCCGGCAGCTCGCCGTGGAGACCGACGCGATGCGGATCCGGGGTGTCGGCGCGGACAGCGACGGCCCCTGGCAGACCCTGCACGCCGACCCGGGCGACCGGGAACTGGCACTGGTGGACCTCAGCGGCGCCGAGGACCCGGCCGCCGCGGCCCGCGGCTGGATGGCGGCCGAGCTCGCCCGCCCGTTCGATCTGGCGGCGGACTGGCTGACCCGGCACGCCCTGGTGAAGGCCGGTGAGAAGCTGTGGTTCTACTTCCACGGTTTCCACCATCTGGTCATCGACGGCGCCGGGCGGTCTCTGCTGGGCGCCCGGCTGGTGGAGCTGTACGAGGACGCGGCGGCCGAGAGGCCGTGGCGTCCGTCGCCGTTCGGTTCGCTGGCGGAGCTGCTCGCCGAGGAGACCGGGTACCGGGAGTCGCCGCAGGCGGCGGAGGACCGGGCGTACTGGGTCGCGAAGACAGCGGACCCGCCGCCGGCCGCGCGGATCGCCGGGGGGCGCTCGGCGCCCGTACCGCCCGGTTCGCTGCCGTTCGTGCGGCGTACGGTGACCCTCCCCGCGCCGTACGCCCGGCAGTTGCGGGAGATGGCCCGCGCGCACGGGGCGCCGTGGACGAGGGCGGTGATCGCCCTGGTCGCTGCCTACGTCCACCGGGCCTCCGGAACGGACGCCGAGGAGCTGACGCTGGCGCTGCCGGTGAGGGCGCGGACCGGGGAGACGGCCCGCAGCACCCCGGCGATGCTGTCGAACATCATTCCGCTGCGGCTGCCGGTGCCCGCGGGCGGCACACTGGCGGGGCTGCTGGGGGCGGTGGTGACGGAAGTCCGGCAGGGGCTGCGGCGGCAGCGGACCCGGTTCGAGGAGTTGGGCCCGGAGGGCGCGCCCGGGCGGCCGCCAGTCTCCCTACAGCTGAACATCATGGCGTTCGCACCGGGGATGCCGTTCTTCGGTGTGCCGACCACCCAGCACAACCTGGGAAACGGGCCGGTGGACGGGCTGACGGTCGCGGTCTACGACCTGGGGCCGGAGGACGGGCTGCGGATCGACTTCGACGCGGCGCCGGAGTCCTGCGACACGGCCGCCGTCGCCGCGCACCAGGACCGGTTCGTACGGTTCGTGGGCACCGCGCTCGCCGCGCCCGAGGAGCCGCTGTCCGCGCTGGAACTGATGGACCGGAGCGAACGGCGGCTCGTGTTGCACGAGTGGACGGGGGTGACGGCTCCGGTCGACGAGCGGCCACTGACGGAGCGGTTCGAGGAGCAGGCCCGGATCCGCCCGGACGCGGTCGCCGTGGTCTTCGGCGAGGACCACCTCACCTATAGCCGCCTCGACACCGAGGCCAACCGGCTGGCCCACCACCTGCGTACCACCACCGGACTAGGCCGCGGCGACCTCGCAGGCATCCTCGTCGACCGCTCACTCCCCCTGGCCACCAGCATCCTCGCCGTACTCAAAACCGGCGCCGCCTACACCCTCCTCGACCCCGACTACCCCGATCTGAGACTCACCGAAACCGCCGCCGACGCCGGCATCACGGCCCTGGTCACGACGGAGGGCTATGCGCAACGGGTGCCCGGGCCCTGGCCGGTGGTACGGGTCGACTCCGAAGCCCCGGCGATCGCGGCGCGGCCGGGGAGCCGCCCGGAATCGGTGCTGACGGGGGACGACTCCGCCTGTGTGATGTTCACGTCTGGGTCGACCGGACGCCCCAAGGGAATCCTCTCCTCCCACCGGAACCTGACCTCCACCATCACCGGCCAGACCTACTGCACCTTCGGCCCCAGCGAAACCTTCCTCCAATGCTCACCCGTCTCCTGGGACGCCTTCAGCCTCGAATTCTGGGGCGCCCTCCTCCACGGCGGCACCACCATCCTCCAACCCGGACAACGCCCCGAACCCGCACTCATCGCCCACCTCACCCCCCACCACCACATCACCATGCTCCAACTCTCCTCCAGCCTCTTCAACTACCTCACCGACGAACACCCCACCACCTTCACCACCACCCACACCGTCTACACCGGCGGCGAACCCGCCTCCCCCACCCACATCCACACCCTCCAACAACACCACCCCCACCTCACCATCACCAACGGCTACGGACCCGCCGAATCCCTCGGCTTCACCACCACCCACACCATCCCCCAACCCACCAACAACCCCACCACCCAACCCACACCCATCGGCACACCCCTCACCAACAAACACACCTACATCCTCGACCACCACCTCCAACCCGTCCCCCCAGGCACCACCGGCGAGCTCTACCTCACCGGCCACGGCATCGCCCACGGCTACCTCACCCAACCCACCACCACCGCAACCCGCTTCACCCCCAACCCCTACGGACCCCCCGGCACCCGCCTCTACCGCACCGGCGACCAAGCCCACTGGGACACCCACGGCAACCTCCACTACACCGGCCGCACCGACACCCAAATCAAAATCCGCGGCTTCCGCATCGAACCCACCGAAATCGAAAACACCCTCACCACCCACCCCCACATCACCCAAGCCACCACCACCCACACCAACAACCAACTCACCGCCCACATCACCACCACCCCCAACACCACCACCACACCCCACGACATCCGCACCTACCTCCGCCAACACCTCCCCAACCACATGATCCCCACCCACATCACCACCCACCACCAACTCCCCCTCACCCCCAACGGCAAAATCGACAAACGCGCACTGTCCCGGTTCGCCGCTCCCCCGGCCGAGGAGGGCGGACGGACGGCCAGCACTCCGCTGGAGGAGATCGTCTGCGCCCTCTTCGCGGAGGTGCTGGACCTCGCAGAACCACCGTCCGCGGACGCCGACTTCTTCACCCTCGGCGGCCACTCCCTGCTCGCCGCCAAGCTCGCCAACCGGCTCTCGTCGGCGCTGGACGCCCCGCTGGGCCTGCCCGACGTCTTCCGCCAGCCCACCCCGGCCCGGCTCGCCGAACAGCTTGCGGAGCTCACCGGCCGGGGCGCCGCACCGGCGCCGCCCGCGGTCCCCGGACCGCGGCCCGAGCGGCTTCCGCTGTCCTTCGCCCAGCAACGACTGTGGCTGGTGAACGGGCTCGAAGCCGGTGGGACGGCCTACAACGTCCCCCTGTCGGTCCGGCTGGAAGGGCCGCTGGACACGGCCGCGCTACGGGCCGCCGTCCGCGATGTGATGGAGCGTCATGAACCGTTGCGGACCCGGATCACCGTCATGGACGGCGAACCCTGCCAGCTGGTGGACCCGGTGGGAGCGGCGCCCTTCGAGGTCCGCGACATCGCCCCAGAGGCGGTGGAGCCGGAGCTGACGGCCGCCGCCGGACATGTCTTCGACCTCGCGGCGGAGGCTCCGCTGCGGGTGACGCTGCTGCGCACCGGCCCGGAGTCGGCCGTGCTGCTGGTGCTGCTGCACCACATCGCCACGGACGGGCAGTCGCTGGGTCCGCTGTTCGCGGACCTCTCGGCGGCGTACGCGGCCCGGCTCGCCGGACGGAGCCCCGCCCCGGCGCCGATTCCCCTCGCCTACGCCGACCATGCGCTGTGGCAGCGGTCCGCACTGACCGGTCCGGTGCTGGACGGGCAGCTCGCGTACTGGCGGCGGGCCCTCGCGGAGCTGCCGCAGGAGCTGGGCCTGGTGCACGACCGGCCCCGGCCGCCGGCCGCCGGGGGGCGCGGCGGTGCCGTGGCGGTGGACTTCGGCGCGGACCTCGGCCGCCGGATCGCCGGGCTGGCCCGCGCCGAACGGTGCACGCCCTTCATGGTGGTGCAGGCGGCGCTGGCCGCCACCCTGACCCGGCTGGGCGCGGGTACCGACATTCCGCTGGGCTCCCCCGTGGCGGGCCGTGTGCACAACGGACTGGCGGGGCTGGTGGGGTTCTTCGTCAATACGCTGGTGCTGCGGACGGACACCTCCGGCGATCCGGAGTTCCGGGCGCTGCTGCGCCGGGTCCGCGATACGGACCTGGATGCCTTCGCCCACCAGGACGCCCCGTTCGACCTCGTCCTGGAGGCCGTCAATCCGCAACGGTCACTGGCCCGGCATCCGCTGTTCCAGGTCTGCCTGGCGGTGGAGAGCGGTCCGGCGCCGGCGCCCGTCTTTCCCGGGGTCCGGAGCGGGCCGCTCGTGCCGGTGGTGACCGGGGCGGTCAAGTTCGACCTGGAGTTCCTGCTGCACACGGGCGGTGCCGACGGCGAGCCGGACGGGCTGGCGGGCACGGTGCTCTACAGCGACGACGTCTTCGAACGGGCCTCCGCGGAGCGGATCGTCGCGATGGTACGGCGGACGCTGGAGCAGGCCGTCGCCGCACCGGAGCTTCAACTGTCCCGGCTGGACCCGATGTCCGCCCGGGACCGGCGGCTCGTGTTGCACGAGTGGACGGGGGTGACGGCTCCGGTCGACGAGCGGCCACTGACGGAGCGGTTCGAGGAGCAGGCCCGGATCCGCCCGGACGCGGTCGCCGTGGTCTTCGGCGAGGACCACCTCACCTACGGCCGCCTCGACACCGAGGCCAACCGGCTGGCCCACCACCTGCGTACCACCACCGGACTAGGCCGCGGCGACCTCGCAGGCATCCTCGTCGACCGCTCACTCCCCCTGGCCACCAGCATCCTCGCCGTACTCAAAACCGGCGCCGCCTACACCCTCCTCGACCCCGACTACCCCGATCTGAGACTCACCGAAACCGCCGCCGACGCCGGCATCACGGCCCTGGTCACGACGGAGGGCTATGCGCAACGGGTGCCCGGGCCCTGGCCGGTGGTACGGGTCGACTCCGAAGCCCCGGCGATCGCGGCGCGGCCGGGGAGCCGCCCGGAATCGGTGCTGACGGGGGACGACTCCGCCTGTGTGATGTTCACGTCTGGGTCGACCGGACGCCCCAAGGGAATCCTCTCCTCCCACCGGAACCTGACCTCCACCATCACCGGCCAGACCTACTGCACCTTCGGCCCCAGCGAAACCTTCCTCCAATGCTCACCCGTCTCCTGGGACGCCTTCAGCCTCGAATTCTGGGGCGCCCTCCTCCACGGCGGCACCACCATCCTCCAACCCGGACAACGCCCCGAACCCGCACTCATCGCCCACCTCACCCCCCACCACCACATCACCATGCTCCAACTCTCCTCCAGCCTCTTCAACTACCTCACCGACGAACACCCCACCACCTTCACCACCACCCACACCGTCTACACCGGCGGCGAACCCGCCTCCCCCACCCACATCCACACCCTCCAACAACACCACCCCCACCTCACCATCACCAACGGCTACGGACCCGCCGAATCCCTCGGCTTCACCACCACCCACACCATCCCCCAACCCACCAACAACCCCACCACCCAACCCACACCCATCGGCACACCCCTCACCAACAAACACACCTACATCCTCGACCACCACCTCCAACCCGTCCCCCCAGGCACCACCGGCGAGCTCTACCTCACCGGCCACGGCATCGCCCACGGCTACCTCACCCAACCCACCACCACCGCAACCCGCTTCACCCCCAACCCCTACGGACCCCCCGGCACCCGCCTCTACCGCACCGGCGACCAAGCCCACTGGGACACCCACGGCAACCTCCACTACACCGGCCGCACCGACACCCAAATCAAAATCCGCGGCTTCCGCATCGAACCCACCGAAATCGAAAACACCCTCACCGCCCACCCCCACATCACCCAAGCCACCACCACCCACACCAACAACCAACTCACCGCCCACATCACCACCACCCCCAACACCACCACCACACCCCACGACATCCGCACCTACCTCCGCCAACACCTCCCCAACCACATGATCCCCACCCACATCACCACCCACCACCAACTCCCCCTCACCCCCAACGGCAAAATCGACAAACAGGCTCTGCTCGCCCTGCCGAAGCCCCGGCCCAAGACCGCCGGTGCCGGCGGCCGGCCGCCGCGGACCGCACTGGAGCGGACCGTCTGCGCGGCCTTCGGGGAGGCCCTCGGGACCGATGTCCCGCCCGGCCCCGACGACGACTTCTTCGCCCTCGGCGGCCACTCCCTGGTCGCCGCGAGGCTCGCCAACCGCCTGAGCCGCGCCCTGGAACTGAAGCTCACCCTCCGGGACGTGTTCCAGCACCCGACGCCCGCCCGACTGGCCGCGTACCTCGAAACCGGCCCGGCCGACACCACGACCGCCCCCGAACCGCGCCGCGCCAGGCCCGTCCTGCGCCGCCGCACCGACCAGGAACGGATCACCTCATGACCGACGGGACCGCCCCCCTCCCCAACGCCGACGACATCGTCTGGGACCTGCCCGGCGACGGACCGCAGCGGACCGCGCTGCTGGTGCTGCCGCACGCCGGTGGCAACGCCCATGCCTACGCCGACTGGCGGGACCGGCTCCCGGCGGACGTACGGCTGCTGATCGGCCAGTACCCGGGCCGAGGCGCCCGCTACGCCGAGGAACTGCCCACGACCATCGCCGATCTGGCCGGTCCCGTGGCGGCGGCGCTCCCCGGCGATCTACCGGAGGACCTGGTCGTGCTCGGTCACAGCATGGGCTCGCTCGTCGCCTTCGAGGTGATACGGCGGCTCGCCGCGGCCGGGCGGCCCGCCCGCGCCCTGGTGGCCTCCGCCTGCCGGGCACCGTTCCTGCCGAACCCCAGCGCCGTGCACCCGGAGCGGCTCGACGACGACCAGTTGGTCGCCGCCATCAAGGAACGCGGCGGCACCGACGACGGGATCCTCGACGAGCCCGAGCTGCGCGAGATCATCATCCCGTCGATCCGGGCCGATTTCGCCATCGACGACGTGTACCGGTGCTCCGTGGCAGAGGCCGCGGTGGACTGCCCGGTCACCGTCATCGGCGGAGACCGGGACCCCGTGGTGCCGGTCGCGTCGCTGGACCGCTGGGCCGAGATCACCGAGGCCGGGTTCGCGGCGCACACCCTGCCGGGCGGCCACTTCTACTTCCAGCAGCAGCTGCCCGCCTTCTTCGCCCTGCTCGGCACCGTACTCGGGGATGGTTCCGAGCCCGCGTCCGGATGGCTCACCGCCTCGGCCGCCTGAAGCGCCTGCCTCTGTTCCCCGAGAACTCTCCGTTCTCCCGTACTCCTTCCGGTTTCCGCTCCCCGTCCGCTCCCACTCCGCATTCCGATCCCGAAGCAGTTCCCTTTCCTATCCCGAAGCAGAGGACTCCTGCGATGACGACTTTCGCCGACGCCCCCGCCCTGGGCGGCCTGACCGTGATCCGCGAGCCGGGCAGGCCCGCCGTCGTGACCACCCCCGGCCATGACTCCATCGAGGCCGCGGCCGCTTGGCTGACCGAGCACCGGACCGCCGTCCAGGCGGAGTTGCACCGCTCCGGAGCGGTGCTGCTGCGCGGGCTGCCGGTCCATGACGCGGCGGCTTTCGCGACCGCCCGCGACGCCCTGATCGAACAGCGGGCCGGCTACAAGGAGAAGGCGACCCCGCGCACCGACTTCGGCGAGGGGGTGTTCTCCTCCACCGACCTCCCGGCCGCCCAGCCGATCAGACTGCACAACGAGAACAGCTACACCCTCGACTTCCCGGGAGTGCTGCTCTTCGGCTGCATCACCGCGCCCGAGGAGGACGGCGCCACCACCGTCGGCGATATGCGGGAGGCGCTGAGACTGCTCCCCGAGGGGTTGCGCGCCCGGTTCGAGAAGGCCGGCTGGCTGCTCGTGCGCAACTACTCCGAACTGGCCGGCCTGCCCTGGTACACGACCTTCGCGACCGAGGACAGGGCAGTCGCCGAGACCTATTGCGACGAGAACACCATCGGATACGAGTGGGCGGACGACGACTCCCTCGTCACCCGGCAGCGCCGCTCGGCGATCATCACCCACCCGGTGACCGGGGAGCGGGTCTGGTTCAACCACTTCGCGTTCTGGAACAGCCGCACCCTCGACCCGGACGTCCGCGAGGTGTTGGAGGAGACGTACGGCCCGGACGGACTCCCGTTCAACACCTATCTCGGCGACGGCACCCGGCTCACGGACGCCGAGGTCGACGCCGTCAACGAGGTCTACGACCGGGTCACAGTCCGGGAGAGCTGGCAGGAGGGCGATCTGATGCTGGTGGACAACATCCTCTGCGCCCACGGGCGGGAGTCCTTCTCCGGCGACCGGAAGATCCTCGTCGCCATGGGCGAGCCGGTCGCACTCGCCGACTGCTCGCCCGCCAGCCCGGCGTCCACCACCGTCCACGGGGAGTGAGGACCATGACCGCCGTCCTGCCCGAGCGCACCCCGTCCCCCTCCTCCGCGCAGCCGCGCGATCTGCTGGAGCGGCTGGCCGCCGCCCCCGGCGGCCGTACCGCCGTGGTCGCCGCCGACCGCGAGCTGACGTTCGGCGAACTGCGCGCCGGCGCCATGCGGATCGCGGCCGGGCTCGCCGCGCACGGCGTGGGCCCCGAATCCGTGGTCGCGCTCTGCCTGCCGCGCGGCGCGGGGCTGGTCACCGCGTTGATCGGCACCCTCACCGCAGGCGCCGCCTATCTTCCCGTGGATCCCCAACTGCCCGCCGGACGGCGCCGCTATCTGGTCGAGGACTCCGGAGCCGATGTCGTCGTCACCCCGGACGGCGGCCCCGACGGCGCGTTCCCGGCCGGGGTGCCGCAGCTTGGCCTGGCGGACCTGCTCGCCAGCGGCACCGCCGCGCCCGCCTACCGGCCGGTCCCGGTGGCCCCGGACAGCCTCGCGTACGTCATCTACACCTCAGGCTCGACTGGCCGCCCCAAGGGTGTCGAGATCGGCCGGGGCGCCGCGGCCCGGCTCCTCGCCGAGCTGGAGGACGCCGGGATCGCGGCGGGCGATGGCGCCCGGGTGGGCTGGAACGCCTCCCCGTCCTTCGACGCCTCCGTGCAGCAGTGGGTTCGGGTCTGCCGCGGCGACACCGTCGTCATGGTCGACGACGAGACGCGCGCCGACCCCGCGCTGCTCGCCGCGTTCGCCGACGCGCAGGCCCTGACCGATCTCGACCTGACGCCCTCGCACGCCGAACCGCTGCTGGAGCTGCTCTCCGTCGACGGCGGGCCGCGCCCGCTGACCCTGCTGATCGGTGGTGAGGCGATCGGCCTCGCCCTCTGGTCCCGGATCGCGGAAATGACCGCCGCGGGCACGGTCCGTGCCGTCAATCTGTACGGCCCCACCGAGTGCACCGTGGACGCCACCGCCGGGTGGATCGAACCGGTCGCCGGGGGGACCCCGCACCTCGGCGCCGTACTGCCCGGGCTGCGGATGCGGGTGCTGGACGAGAAGCTGGCGCCCGTCGGCCCGGGCGGGACCGGCGAACTGTATCTGGCCGGGCCCCGGGTGGGCCGCGGCTACCGGCGCCGCCCCGGGCTCACCGCCGACCGGTTCACCGCCGACACCGGCCCCGGCGCGGAGCTCGGCGGGCGGATGTACCGCACCGGGGATCTGGTACGGCTGCTGCCGGACGGCCGGCTCGGCTATCTCGGCCGCGCCGACGGCCAGGTGAAGCTGCGGGGGTTCCGGATCGAACTCCCCGAGATCGAAGCCGTCATGACCGCCCACGGCTCCGTCGCCGAGGCCGTCGTCGTCCTCCGTGACGACGTCCACGGCGCGCCGGGGCTCGTCGGCTACTACCGGCCCGCGGCACCGGTGACCGAAGTGGCCCTCACCGGGCTACTGGAGGCTTCGCTGCCGGCGTACATGGTGCCTGCCGTACTGGTCGCCGTGGACCGCTTCCCGACCACCGTCAACGGCAAGCTGGACCGGGCCGCGCTGCCCGCG
Organism: Streptomyces sp. NBC_00690; assembly: GCF_036226685.1. NCBI lineage: Bacteria > Bacillati > Actinomycetota > Actinomycetes > Kitasatosporales > Streptomycetaceae > Streptomyces > Streptomyces sp. NBC_00690. Next base: position 7,494,312 of record NZ_CP109009.1, on the reverse strand, counting down.
CCGCCTTACGGGGCCCCGGCTCCGGCCGGGGCGGACGACGGTCTCTCGGCTTCGGAGCGGCTGATCGGCGAGGTGTGGACGACCGTTCTGCGGGCGTCCTCCGTCGGCCCCGACGACAACTTCTTCAAACTGGGCGGCCATTCGCTGCTGGCCATCAAACTGGTGTCGCGGGTCCGGTCCGAGCTGGGCGTGGCCCTGCCGGTGAAGGCCGTCTACGCCCATCCGCGGCTGCGGGACCTGGCCGCGCACATCGACGGGCTCGTCGCAGCCCAGGACGGATGAGGACATCGCCGTGAACCCTTTGTCGTTCGCCCAGCACCGTCTCTGGTTCCTGGGACGGCTGGCGGGCCCCTCGGCCGCCTACAACGCCCCGGTGGTGCTCCGGCTCGACGGGACGCCCGACCCGGCGGTGCTCGGCGCGGCCCTCGCCGATCTGGCCGAACGGCACGAGGTGCTGCGCACCGTCCTGCCCGCCGGGCCGGACGCGGAACCCCGCCGGGAGGTACGGGACGCTTCGGCGCTGCCCGCGCCGGAGGTGGTCCGCTGCCCGGCGACCGCGGTCGACGCGCGGGTGGCCGCCTTCGTCCGGGAACCCCTCGACGTCACCGCCGAACTCCCCCTGCGGGCCGCGCTGTTCGTCCCCGAGAAGACCGGAACCAGTGCGGCCGGTGCGGTGCTGGTGCTGCTCGTGCACCACATCGCCACCGACGGCTGGTCCGTCCGCCCGCTGCTGCGGGATCTGGACACCGCCTACACGGCCCGGCTCGCGGGCCGGGCACCCGGCTGGGAACCCCTGCCGGTGCAGTACGCCGACTATGCGCTCTGGCAGCGGGAGCTGCTCGGCGCGCCGGGCGATCCGGGGAGCCTGGCGGCGGAGCAGCTCGCACACTGGCGGCGGGCCCTCGACGGGGCGCCCGAGCTCATGCCGCTGCCCGTGGACCGGCCGCGGCCCGCCGAGCTGTCCGGGCGCGGGGCGACGCTGACCGCGCACGTCCCGGCCGCCACCCACCGCGCGCTACTGGCCGTGGCCCGGGAGCACGGGGCGAGTGCTCCGATGGCGGTACGGACCGCACTGGCGGCCGCGCTCACCGCGGCCGGCTGCGGCTCCGACCTGGTGATCGGCACCCCGGTCGCGGGCCGCCCCGAGGAGGAGCTCAACGAGCTCGTCGGGTTCTTCGTCAACACCCTGGCGCTGCGGACGGACGTATCCGGCGAGCCGAGTCCGGCCGCGCTCCTCGAACGGGTCCGCGACGCCGATCTGATCGCGTACGAACACCAGGACCTGCCCTTCGAGCTGCTGGTGGAGGAGCTGGCGCCCGAACGGTCCCTCGGCCACCACCCGCTGTTCCAGGTGATGCTGACCGTCGACGGCGCCGAGGGCCCGGAAGGCGCCCGGTCTGCCGGGCCGGTGCCGCTGGGGCCGGAGCTGACCGGTGTCCCGGGCACCGCGGACCTGGCGGCCGCCAAGTTCGACCTGACCTTCTTCTGCGCCCGACGGGCGGCCCCCGACGGTTCCCCCGACGGGCTCGACCTGGCCCTCGGCTATGCGGTCGACCTGTTCGACGAGGCCACGGCGGAACTGCTGCTGGATCTCTTCGTCCGGGCCCTGGAGGCCCTGGCCCACGACTCCGGGCGGCCGCTCGGCCCGCTGTCGCTGGCCACCGCGGACGAGCGGGCCGCGCTGGCGGCCCGGCACACGGCGGCGGTCGCCCGGCGCACCCCCGCGCCGCCGGCCGCCCGGACCGGGCGGCGCGATGCCGGCGCGCCCCGGGAGGAGATCCTCCGCGGGCTCTTCGCCGAGGTCCTCGGCCGCCCCCGGATCGGACCGGACGACAGCTTCTTCCGGACCGGCGGGCATTCGCTCCTCGCGGGCAGGCTGGTCAACCGGATCCGGGCCGTCCTGGGGCTGGAGGCGGGCATCCGGGATCTGTTCCTGGCCCCCACCCCCGCGGCCCTGCACCGGCGGCTCACCGAGGCCGCCCGGACTCGGGCGGGCGGTACACCCCGGCCCGTACCGCGGCAGGTGCCGGAGCCGGCCCGGCCGGAGCGGCTGCCGCTGTCCGCGTCGCAGCGGGCGCTCTGGCTGCTGGCCCGGATCGACGGCCCGTCCGCCCGGTACAACGCGCCGGTCGTGCTGCGGCTCGACGGGACGCCCGACGCGGTCGCGCTCGGCGCGGCCCTCGCCGATCTCGCCGGACGGCACGAGGTGCTGCGCACCGACTATCCGCAGCTGGGCGGGGAGCCGTACCAGCGGATCGTCGCGGACTTCGCCCCCGTTCTCGACGTCGTCCCGTGCGCGGGCCCGGACGAACTCGACCGGCGGGTGGCCGGGTTCGGCCGGACACCGCTCGACCCGACGGACGGAGTACCGCTGCGGGCCGCGCTGTTCACCACCGGCGGACCCGGTCCCAGCGCCCTGGTCCTGCTGGTCCACCACATCGCCGTCGACGGCTGGTCCCTCGCCCCGCTGCTGCACGATCTGGACACCGCCTACGCAGCCCGGCTCGCGGGCCGGGCACCCGGCTGGGAACCCCTGCCGGTGCAGTACGCCGACTACGCCCTCTGGCAGCGAGATCTCCTCGCCGAACCGGACGCCCTCCTGGACCACTGGCGGAAGGCGCTGGACGGACTGCCGGAGCGGACGGATCTGCCGTACGACCGGCCCCGGCCCGCCGAACCCACCGGCCTCGGCGGCACCGCCGGCGCCCGTCTCGGCCCCGAGGTGGCCGGCGGGCTGGCCGCGCTCGCCCGCGAGCGGAACGCCAGCCTGTTCATGGTGGTACGGGCCGCCCTCGCCGCGGCCCTGACGGCGGCCGGCGCGGGCACCGACCTCGCCGTCGGCACCCCGGTCGCGGGGCGCTCCGATGAGGCCCTGCACGATCTCGTCGGCTGCTTCGTCAACTCCCTGGTGCTGCGCGCCGACACCTCCGGCGACCCCACGGCCGCGGAGCTGGTCGACCGGGTCCGGGAGACCGACCTCACCGCCTTCGACCATCAGGACCTGCCCTTCGAACTGCTGGTCGAGCAGGTGGGCGAGGCCGTGGGACGGGCCCTGGGCGAACACCCCTTCTTCCAGGTGATGCTGACCGTGCGGACCGCCGGTGCGACGGCCGGTACCGGCCCGGTCCGGCTCGGCCCGCTGACCGCCGATGCCGGGTCCGTCGACCTGGGGGCGGCGAAGTTCGATCTGAGCTTCCACTGCGAGGAGGAACCGGACGGCGGACTGCGGCTGCTCCTCGGCTATGCGCGGGACGTGTTCGACGAGCCCACGGCCGCTCTGCTGCTCGATGTGTACGGCCGGGCGCTCACCGCGTTCGCCGCGGACGCCGGCCGACCGCTCGCCGCGCTCGGGCTGGTCACCGCTGCGGAGTCGGAGGGGTTCGCGGCCCGCCGGGAGCGGCTCGCCCTGGCGGAGGCGGCAGCGGCAGCCGGACAGCTGGGCGGGCCGGGAGAGACGGGGCACCCCCGGGTGGAGCTGCTCAGCGGTCTGTTCGCGGAGGTACTCGACCGGCCGCGGGTCGGCCCCGGTGACAACTTCTTCCGTATCGGCGGTCATTCGCGGCTGGCCAGCCGGCTGGTCAACCGGATCCGGGCGGTTCTCGGCGTGGAGACCGGGATCCGTGATCTGTTCCTCGCACCGACGCCCCTCGCCCTGCACGGACGGCTCCCCGTGGGCCCGGACGCCGGGGAGCGGCCGGCGCTGCGCCGCGCCGGGCGGCCCGAGCGGATCCCGCTCTCCCCGGCCCAGCGGCGGCTGTGGTTCACCGACCAGCTGGACGGGCCGTCCGCCACGTACAACATCGCGCTGGTACGGAGGCTCCATCGGCCGCTGGACCCGGCCGCGCTCGCCGCCGCGCTCGCCGACGTCGCCGAACGGCACGAGGTGCTGCGGACCGTCTACCGGACCGAGGGCGGGGAGCCGTACCAGCTCGTCCTGGACGAGGCCCGGCCGCAGCTGGAGCTCGGTTTCCCCGCCGATCCGGCGGCCGCCGCGGACGAGGCGGCGGGCCAGGTGTTCGACCTGGCGCGCGATCTGCCGTTCCGGGCCTGGCTGTTCCTGCCCTCCGGCGGCGACGGGCGGCAGACCCTCGTCCTGCTGCTGCACCACATCGCGGCCGACGGCTGGTCCGTCGACTGCCTACTCGCCGATCTCGCCACCGCCTACGCGGCCCGGGCCGCGGGCTCGGCGCCCGGCTGGGCGCCCCTGCCCGTGCAGTACGCGGACTACGCGCTCTGGCAGCGGGACCTCCTCAGCGGCGGCGGGCGGGAGGAGCGGCTCGGTTTCTGGGAGCGGACCCTCGCCGGGCTGCCGCCGCTGACGGACCTGCCCGCCGACCGGCACCGGCCGCCGGTGCCCTCCGGGCGGGGCGCGCTCACCGGATTCACCGTCCCGGGACCGGTGCGGGCCGGTCTCGAACGGATCGCCCGCTCCACCGGCAGCACCCTCTTCATGGTGGTCCACGCGGCCCTCGCGGCCGTGCTCGCGCGCTGCGACGCCGGACCCGATCTCGCGATCGGCACGGTCGTCGCGGGCCGGGACGACCAGGCACTCAACGGTCTCGTCGGCTTCTTCGTCAACACCCTGGTCCTGCGCACCGACACCTCGGGCGACCCGTCCTTCAGCGAGCTGGTGCGACGGGTCCGGGAGGCCGATCTGGCGGCGTACGCCCACCAGGACGTGCCCTTCGACCTCGTCGTCGAACACCTCAACCCGCACCGCTCGTCGGCCCATCACCCGCTGGCGCAGGTGATGCTGCGGGTGGACCCGGAGCCGGACGGCGGCGGGGCGGGAGGCGGTGGGTCGGACGGGCCGCTGGCCGGTGAGGTGCTGCCCCACGGCTCGTCGACCGCGAAGGCGGACCTGACGTTCGCGCTGACGGGGGGCGCCGGGCACGGCGGTCTGGACGGTGTCCTGGAGTACGCCACGGATCTGTATGCGGAGGCCGGGGCGGAGCACCTGGGCGCCCTTCTGACTGGTGCGCTGGCCCTGTTCGCTGCCGATCCGGAGGTCCGGATCGGGGCGCTTCCGGACGGGCACCGACTGCCGGGGACGGGGCCCTACGGCACCGTCGCTGGCTACCGGATCGACCTCGGGCATGTCCGGGACGTCCTCGGGGCGCAGCCCGGGGTCGACAGCGCGGAGGTGGTACTCGACGAGGGGAGGCTCGTGGCCCGGCTGACGGGCGAGGTCACGGAGGCGGGTGCGCAGTCGTGGGCGGCGGAACGGCTGCCGGAGTACGCGGTGCCGGGGGTGGTGACGGTGACACGGCCCGGTGGCGACCGCCCGCCGGGCCCCGGGGAGCCGTCCCCCGGCGACGGGCGGCTGCCGTTGGTGCTGGCCCTGTTCCGGGAGGTGCTCGACGGCAAGGAGGTGACGGAGGACGCTAACTTCTTCCGCTCGGGCGGGCATTCGCTGCTGGCGGTGCGACTGCTGAACCGGGTCCGGACGGAGCTGGGCCGGGAGCTGACGCTGCGGGATGTGTTCCGGCACCCGACGCCGACGGCGCTGGCGGCGCTGCTGGAAGCGGCGCCGGTACCGCCGGCGGTTCCGGCGCTGAGGAGGCGGGCGCGCCGGGCGCGGTGAGCCCGGGGGCCCGGTGGAGGGGCTGCCCGGGTGCCATGGGCCGTTGTGGCCCGGCCGCGCCGAGGGCGGTGAGCCGCGGGCTCGGCGGACGGACTGCCCAGGTGCTCTGAGCCGTTGGGCCCGGGCGCGGTTCCGGCTCGGGCGCCCCTGGTGGGCTCGGCGCTCCCGCCCCGGGCGGCAGGAACGCCCGTCCGCCGGGGGCTGCTGCAGTCCGGCCGCGGGCCGGATGTGGCGCGAGCAACCGGTGACGGCAGTCGGTCGACCGGGGACAGCTCTTGGCAGATGCGTGGTTCCGGGCCACGAGCACAGGAACGATGACCTCCCGGGCTCCCGGGCTCCCGGAGGAACAAGCCGCGTCGGCACCGATGCCGAGCAACAACAGCTCAGGGCACCTGCAGAGTCGCCCGCCCGGAGCAGGCGGCAGGCAGAAGCGGCAGCCCGGGGCGCGGGAGCTGCCCCGGCAACTGCCCGGTGCGCGAGGCGACGGCTCGTACGTTTGCTGCGCGGGCCCTTCGATCCGGACCCGCCGCCCCCACTCCCCCTTCTTCTGGAGGCCATGCGATGCCCTCGACCGCTCCCACCGCCTCCGTCGGAACCGACGACGAACCGGACGTCACGGATCCGGAGCGGATACCGCTGTCGTACGCCCAGCGCAGGCTCTGGTTCCTCAACCGGCTGGAGGGACCGTCCCCGACGTACAACCTGCCGCTGGTGGTCCGGCTGGACGCGGTGCCCGAGCCCGGTGCGCTGGAGGCGGCGCTCGCCGATGTGCTGGAGCGGCACGAGGTGCTGCGGACGGTGTATCCGGCGGACGGTCACGGCGAGCCGTACCAGCGGGTACTGGAGGGCGCGCGTCCCGACCTCGCCGTACGGTCGTGCGCGCCCGGCGAGGTGGCCGCCGAGGTGGCCGGGTTCACCGCGGGGACCTTCGATCCGGAGACCGGGCTCCCGCTGCGGGCCGCGCTGTTCCTGCCGGGCGACGGGTCCGCCGTCCTGGCGCTGCTCACCCATCACATCGCCACCGACGGCTGGTCGGTGGGCCCGCTGCTGCGGGATCTCGGCACGGCCTACGACGCCCGGGCCGCCGGTGCCGGGCCGCGGTGGGAGCCGCTGCCGGTGCAGTACGCGGACTACACGCTCTGGCAGCGGGAGCTACTGGCGGACGACTCGAAACTCGCCGCGTACTGGCGGGAGGCGCTCGCCGGGCTGCCGCCCCTGCTCGACCTGCCCGCCGACCGGCCGCGGCCCGCAGCGCCGAGCGGCCGGGCCCGTACCCTCACCGCCGCGCTGGACGCCGCGGCGCACGCCGGGCTCTCGGCGCTGGCCGCCGGGGCGGACGCCAGTCTGCTGATGGTGGCGCGGGCCGCGCTCGGCACCGCGCTCGACGTCTGCGGCGCCGGTCCGGACGCGGCCGTCGGCACACCGGTCGCGGGGCGCTCCGACGAAGCCCTGGACGAGCTGGTCGGCTTCTTCGTGAACTCCCTGGTCCTGCGGGCCGATGTCGCCGGACCCGCGGGTCCCCGGGAGCTGGTGGCCCGGGCCCGGGACGCCGCGCTGGGGGCGTACGCCCATCAGGAGCTGCCGTTCGACCGGCTGGTGGAGCTGCTCAATCCGCGCCGGGCGCCGGGCGCGAACCCGCTGTTCCAGGTCACCCTGGCGGTGCAGGAGGCATCGGATCCGGCGGCCGGGGAGGTACGGATCGGATCCGTACTGCGGGGCCGGTTCGAGGAGACCGGGCTGGACGCGGCGAAGTTCGATCTCGCGGTGACCTGTGCCGCCCGCCCAGAGCAGGGCGGTCTGGAGCTGTGGTGGACCTATGCCGAGGACCTCTTCGACGAGGCAACGGCGCAACTGCTTCTCGATGTGTACGTACGGGCCCTGGCGAGGTTCGCCGAAGGCGGTGACGCGCCCCTGCGGCCGGCGGAGCTGCTGCCGGCGGCGGAGCGGGCCCTGCTGGCGGCCCGGCCCGCGCGGACCAGCACGGTCGCGGAGGCCGCGGTGGCGGGTCCGGCGGCCGATCCGGCGACGGTCGCCGTGCTCCGCCGGGTCTTCGCCGAGATCACCCGCCGTGCATCGGTGGGCCCGGACGACAACTTCTTCGCCGTCGGCGGGCACTCGATGGCGGGCGTCCGGCTGGTGAACCGGGTGCGGTCCCTGCTGGGGGTCGAACTGCGGCTGCGGGACCTCTTCCTGGCGCCCACTCCGGCCCGGCTCGCCGCCAGGATCGCCGCCGGATCCGGGGGTGCCGCGGCCCGCTCCGGGGAGGTCCGGCCGGGGCCCGCTCCCGTACCGGCGGCCGACCGGCCCGAACGGCTCCCGCTGTCGTACGCCCAGCGCCGGCTCTGGTTCACCGGCCAACTGGAGGGGGCGAGCCGCTCGTACAACATGCCCTTCGTGCTGCGGCTCGACCGTCCGCTGGACCCGGCGGTCCTCGCCGACGCGCTCGCCGACGTCGCCGAGCGGCACGAGGTGCTGCGGACCGTCTATCGGGCGGAGGAGGGGCAGCCGTACCAGGAGGTGCGGCAGTCGGTCCGGCCGGTGCTGACGGTAGTGCGGGCCCGGCCGGAGGAGGAGGCGGCCGCTGTCACAGCGGCGGCCGGCCATGTCTTCGAACTGGCCGCTGAAATCCCGTTCCGTGCCTGGCTCGTGGAGACCGGCGGGGACGGCGGCGGGCAGGTCCTCGTGCTGCTGGTGCACCACATCGCGGCCGACGGCTGGTCCTCGGGGCCGCTGCTGTCCGATCTGTCCGCGGCGTACACGGCCCGGCTCGGCGGAGCGGCCCCCGACCTGCCTCCGCTGCCCGTGCAGTACGCCGACTACACCCTGTGGGAGCGGAAGCTGCTGTCGGGCCCCTCGGCTGCGACCCAGAAGTCCTACTGGCGCGATCGGCTGGCGGGTATGCCGCCCGTACTCGAAACGGTTCCGGCGCGGACGCGTCCCGCGGAGGCCACACACCGGGGGGCGACGGCCACCGTCCCGGCCCTGGACGCGGATGTCCACGCCGCTCTCGGCCGACTCGCTCTGACGCACGGCGCGACTCTGCTGATGGTCGTGCAGGCGGCGCTGGCCGCGGTGCTGACCCGGCACGGCGCGGGCACGGACCTGCCGCTGGGCACGGTGGTCGCCGGCCGGGACGACCAGGCGCTGGAGCAGCTGGTCGGTTTCTTCGTCAATACGCTCGTGCTGCGGACCGACACGGCCGGGAACCCGTCCTTCGCCGAGCTGCTGGACCGGGTCCGGGAGACGGACCTCGCGGCCTTCGCGCACCAGCAGCTCCCCTTCGACCTGGTGGTGGAGGAGCTCAATCCGGTACGGTCCACGGCCCACCACCCGCTGGTGCAGGTGATGGTGCAGGTGCACCCGGCCGAGCGGGCGCCCCTGCCGGGTTCACCGCTGTCCGGCACTCCGCTGCCCGCCGCGTCCGGGTTGACCAAGTTCGACCTGACGCTGGCGCTGCGCGAGACCCGGGACGCCTCCGGTGCCCCGGCCGGTCTGGAAGGCGTCCTTGAGTACGCGCTCGACCTCTACGACGAGGGCACCGCGGCCCAGTTGGCGGCGCATGTGGCCCGGCTGCTGCGGGTGGTGGCCGACGCGCCGGACACTCGGATCGGCGATGTGCCGCTGCTGTCCGGGGAGGAGGCCGAGCGTCTGCTCGTGGGCTACAACGCGACGGCGGTACCGCGGGTGCTGCCGGGGCTGGTGCACGAGCGCTTCGAGGAGCAGGTCCGCCGCACCCCGCTCGCGGTCGCGGTCCGTCATGAGGACCGGACCATGACGTTCGCGGAGCTCAACCGGCGGGCGAACGCGCTGGCGCACCGGCTGATCGGTGCCGGGGTGGCGCCGCACGGCGCGGTCGGGCTGCTGCTGGACCGCACGCCGCAGCTCCTGGTGGCGGCGCTGGCGGCGCTGAAGTGCGGGGCTGCGTACGTACCGCTGGACCCTCGGCTGCCGGACACCCGGATCGCCATGATCATGGAGGACACGGGGGCGGGTGTGCTCGTCACCGAGGAGGCGTACGTCTCCACCGGGCCGGTGGCGCGGCAGGTGGCGGCGGGCGTGCGGGTGCTGTCGGCGGACACTCCGGTGCCGGGCGGCCCGAGCACCGATCCGCGGGTGGCGGTCGGCGAGGACGCCCTGATGTACACGATGTTCACCTCGGGGTCCACGGGCCGGCCCAAGGGCGTCGGGGTCACCCACCGCAATGTGGTGGAGCTGGTCACCGACCGCTGCTGGGACCACCGCAACCACCGGCGGATGCTGGTGCATTCGGCGATCGGCTTCGACGCCTCCACCTACGAACTGTGGGTGCCGCTGCTGAACGGCGGGGAGCTGGTGTTCGCGCCGGGTTCCGGTACGGATCTGGCGGAGCTGGACGACACGATCCGCGCCCACGGGGTGACCGCCGCCTACTTCACCATGGGTCTCTTCCACATCATGGCCGACGAGGGTCTCGACACCCTCAAACTGCTGGACGAGGTGTGGACCGGTGGGGACGTAGCGTCCCCGGCCGCCCTCCAGCGGGTGCTGGACCACTGCCCGGACACGGTCCTGGTGCACAGCTACGGTCCGACCGAGACCACGTTCGCCTCGCACCACCAGCGGCTGGACACGGACTCCCGGGTGCTGCCTGGTGTGTTCCTCGGCGCCGCGCTGGACAACACCCGGGTGTACGTCCTGGACGGGGCGCTGCGCCCGGTGCCGGTGGGCGTCGCCGGGGAGATGTACCTCGCGGGCACCCAGGTGGCCCGGGGCTATCTGGGCCGGCCGGGGCTGACCGCGGAGCGGTTCGTCGCCGATCCGTTCGCCGCCGGCGGCGAACGGATGTACCGCACGGGCGATCTGGTCCACTGGACGGCGGGCGGTGAACTGCGGTTCCTGGGAAGGGCGGACGGCCAGGTCAAACTGCGCGGCTTCCGCATCGAGCCCGGTGAGATCGAAGAGACCCTGGCCCGGCATCCCGATGTGGGACGGGCCGCGGTGGTCGTCCTCGACGACGGTCCGGGCGGCAAACGGCTGGTGGCTTACGTGGTACCGCGCGCCGGGCGGACCCCGACGGAGCAGGGGCTGCTGCGCTGGGCGGCCGCCGAACTCCCGGAGCACATGGTGCCGTCGGCGCTGATGCTGCTGGACGACATCCCGCTGACCGTGAACGGCAAACCGGACCGCGGGGCGCTGCCCGCGCCCGCTCCGGCCGCCGCCCCGTCGGGGCGGGCGCCGAGGACTCCGCGCGAGGAGGTGCTGTGCGGGCTGTTCGAGGAGATCCTCGGGGTGACGGGTGTCGGCATCGACGACAGTTTCTTCGCCCTGGGCGGGCATTCGCTGCTGGGCGTCCGGCTGGTGAGCCGGGCGCGGACGGCGCTCGGGCTGGAGCTGGGCGTCCGGGACCTGTTCCGCACACCGACGGTCGCGGGGCTGCTCGCGGACGAACCGTCGGGCTTCGACCCGATGGGCGTCCTGCTGCCGCTCCAGCCCGGCGGCACCCGGCGTCCGCTGTTCGCGCTGCACCCCGGCACCGGTGTCGGCTGGACGTACGTGGGGCTGGCCCGGCATCTGGGCCCGGACCAGCCGCTGTACGCGATCCAGGCCAGGGCGCTGTCGGAGCTGGGGCACCGTCCGGAGTCGGTCGAGGAGATGGCCCGCGAGTATCTGGAGCACATCCGGCGGGTTCAGCCGCAGGGCCCGTACCGCTTCCTCGGCTGGTCGTTCGGCGGCACCCTGGCCCATGCGCTGGCGGTGATGCTGGCGGAGCAGGGCGAACGGACCGAGCTGCTGGCGATGATGGACGTCCATCTGGTGCCGACCGAACCCGAACGGCACCGGATGACCCCGGCGGAGAAGCGGGAGATGCTGGTCGGCGACGCAACCGACGAGCCGGAGGACGCGCCCTTCGACGTGGCGGGGCTGATCGGGCTGGTCCGGGAGAACGATCCGGTGCTGGGTGGTTTCTCCGACGACGAGATCCGTTCGGTGATCGGCTCCTCCATCGACCATGCGGAAATCGTGAAACTCTATGCGCCCCGTCCGGTGAAGACACAGATGCTGTTCTTCGCGGCCCGGGGAGAGGGCGCCCCCGAGAGCACTCTTTCACGATCCTGGATTCCCTATGTCGACGGCACCGTCGAACAGCACACCATCGGGGTCATCCACACCAGGATGGGCGAGCCCGAACCCCTGGAAAAAATCGGCCTTATCCTTTCCGACGCTTTGAGGAGCCTGTCATGACGAACCCCACCAACCCTTTCGACGACCCCGACGGCATCTTCCACGTGGTGGTCAACGACGAGGGGCAGCACGCCCTATGGCCGGTCTTCGCTGACATCCCCGCAGGCTGGGACGGGGTCTGGGGGCCAGGCCCGAGGGACGGGGCGCTGGAGTACGTGGAGGCCAACTGGACCGACATCCGGCCGAAGAGCCTGCTCGCCCAGTACACCTGACCGGGCTCCGCCCTCCCTTTCCCCAAGACCGCCGGCCGCGGTCCGGACACACTCCGGACCGCGGCCCTTCCGTGTGCCCCGGGGAATGCAACCCGATACTCCGGGCGACCCCTCCGCTCTCTTCGCGACCTCGCTGAACCGATTTCGACGTTCTCTTTCTGCGTTTTTCTTCTGCGTTCTCTTTCTGCGCCGTTTCTGCCGCCTGCAACTTCCCCTTCCCGAAGCCTATCGTCCCTATATTTTCGGCATGCGACAACGGAGTTTGACGATACTGCTGACCGGTACCGCATCGGATTCCCACACCTGGAACCTGGTCTACCTCCGGCTCTTCCTGGAGGAGCGCGGCCACCGGGTGAGGTGCCTGGGGCCGTGCGTGCCCGACGAACTGCTCCTGGCGGCGTGCACGGAGTCGGCGCCCGAGCTGGTCGTCATCAGCAGCGTCAACGGTCACGGCTACCGTGATGCGCTCTCCGCCGTCCGGTCCCTGCGCTCCGCCCGGCTGGGCGTGCCGGTCGTCGTGGGGGGCAAGCTCGGAGTCGCGGGCCGGACCGATCCGGCCCAGCGGGCGCTGCTCCTGGAGGCGGGCTGCGACGCGGTCTTCGACGACGGGGACGTGGAAGCGCTGCGGGCGTTCACGGCGGACCTCGCCTCCGCCACCCGGCCACCCCTGCCCGTGCTTCCCCAGGCCGTGGCATGAGACCCGGCAGCACGGTCCTCACCGCCCCGGAGGGCCGCAGGAACGGCGGTCGGGACCCCGGGCCCGCGGAGTCGTTCGGCGGGTTCGTCGCCCGGGCCGCCCGGGCCGGCCGGCTCGTGGTCCAGCCGCGGATGGGATTTTCCGACCCCGCCCGGATGCGCACCGGCCTGGCTGCCACCCGGTCCGCCGCGGCGGTCACCGTCGGCACGCTCACCATCGATAGCTACACCCGGGTCGGCGATCACGCCGGAGCCCGGGCCGCCGTCGCCGAGGGCGCCCGACTCAACGGCTATCCGATCACCGCCCACTCCGCCGAGCGAACCCGGGCCGTGCTCGACGGCATCGCGGGCCCGGCGTTCCCGGTGCAGGTGCGGCACGGTTCGTCCCGGCCCGAGGCCATCGTCCGGGCGCTCGCCGCGGCCGGTCTGCACGCGACCGAGGGCGGCCCCGTCTCGTACTGCCTGCCCTACGGGCGCACCCCGCTCGCCGATTCGGTGGAGAACTGGGCGCGGGCCTGTGAACTCCTCACGGAGTTGGTGCCCGCCCCGGACCTGCCGCACCTGGAGAGCTTCGGCGGCTGCATGCTCGGCCAGCTCTGCCCGCCCGGGCTGCTGGTGGCGCTCAGTCTGCTGGAGGCCCTCTTCTTCACCCGCCACGGCATCCGCAGTGTCTCCCTCAGCTTCGCCCAGCAGACGGACCCCGCCCAGGACGCCGAAGCCGTCCGGGCGCTGCACCGGCTGGCCGCGGAGTTCCTGCCACCAGACACCGACCGGCATGTGGTCCTCTACACCTATATGGGGGTGTATCCGCGGACCGAACGCGGCGCGACCCTGCTGCTGGAAGCCTCCGCACGGCTCGCGGTACGGGCCGGCGCCCAGCGGCTGATCGTGAAGACGGCCGCGGAGGCGCACCGGATTCCGACGGTAAGGGAGAACCTGCGGGCGCTGGAGACCGCCGCAGCGGCCGCGGACCTCGCGGCGCGCGCCCGGCCCCGTGCCCCGGCCGTCCCGGACCCCGCCGCGGACGAGGGCGGCGACAGCGCCGTCTACCGCGAGGCACGGGCCTTCGTGGAGGCCGTCCTCGACCTCGGCGACGACCTCGGGCGGGCGCTGCGGACCGCCTTCGCCCGGGGCGTGCTGGACGTGCCGTACTGCCTGCACCCCGACAACGCGGGCCGCAGCCGCAGCTTTCTGGACTCCGCCGGGCGGCTGCGGTGGGCGGAGACCGGCGGCATGCCGGTACCGCCCGGCACGGCGCCGGACGGTGCCCGTACCCCGCTGACCTCCGACGGGCTGCTGGCCGCGCTGTACGGCGTCGCGACCCGTTACGACACCCCGGCACCGGGCGGCCGGATCCTCTCCGCCGCCCCCTCGCCTTCCTGAACCCCGTCACCCGATCGTCTGGAGTAGACCGTCATGGAACCCGCCCGCGCATCCGCCCCCGTCCTTCCGCCGCTCGGTGACCATCTGGCGTCGCCGCGGCTGCGGTCCGCGATGCTCGTCCAGCAGGAGGCGCTGTACGCGGCGCGGGAGTTCCTGCGCGGCGAGGGCTTCACCGAACTGCTGCCCCCGCTGATCGGCCCGGTCACCGACCCCGGCGGCCGGGGCGCCAAGGCCCTCGACGTCGACTACTACGGGCAGAAGTACAAGCTGATGACCAGCGCAATCCTCTACAAGCAGGCGTCGCTGGAGGGCTTCCCGCGGCTTTTCTACATCGCCCCGAACATCCGGGTGGAGCCGCCGGAGACCGCCGGAACGGGCCGCCATCTGGTGGAGTTCCACCAGATCGACGTGGAGATCGCGGGCGCGAGCCGCGAGGACGCGCAGTCGGTCGCCGCCGGGCTGCTGACCCGGGTGGTGGAGCACGTCTGGACCGTCGTGCCCGACGTGCTGCGGGAACTCGGCCGCGACGAGGCCGACTTCGCCGAGCTGCGGGCCGGAAAGTTCGACCGCTGCACCCACGAGGAGGCGGTGTCCCGGCTGGCGGCCCTCGGTCATGTGCAGAGCCCGGACGCGGAGATCGACTGGGAGGCAGAGCGGATCCTGTCGCTGGACGCCGGGCACCCGCTTTTCGTCGACGACTATCCGAAGGGCTCCCGCGGCTTCTACGACCGGGAGGACCCCGAACGCCCCGGTGTGCTGCGGAACTTCGACCTCATCGCGCACGGCGGCTACGGCGAACTGGTCAGCGGCAGCGAGCGCGAGGCCGACTACGCGACGATCGTCACCCGGATGCGGGAGAGCGGCGAGAACCCGGCGAAGTACGCCTGGTACCTGGACGTGGCGCGCCGCGGCCTCTCCCCCAGCGCGGGCTTCGGCATGGGACTCCAGCGGCTGGTCCGCTTCCTGACCGGGCTGGACGCCCTGTGGCAGGTCAGCGCCTATCCGAAGCTGCCGGGGGTGATCACGCCGTGAGTACGGGCACGGTGACGGCGGCCGGCTTTCCCGAGGAGTCGGTACGGGCCCGGGCCCGGCACGGCGCCGCGGAGGTCTTCCCGCCGTCCGGGGAGTATGGGACGGGCCTGTTCGGCGCGGGGGCCGCGGGCGGACCGGGTGCTCCGGCCCCGGGATCCGGCGGGATCCGGCCGGCGGTCGCGCCCTGGGGCGGCGGGCCGCCGGATGCGCTGGACGCCCTGCGTCCCGCGCCGCCGGTGTTCATGCCGCGGCGGCTGGAGAAGCTCATCGCACTGGGCCGGGAGCCCGGCCACGACGACGTCGAACTGCACTCCGGGATCGGCGGTTTCGACGCCGCGCTGCCGGTGTACCTCTCGGCGTTCGGGTCGACCCGGGCCGGCAGCGGTGATCTCGCGGTGGCGGCGGCCCGCCAGGCGGGGCGACTCGGGATCCCCATGGTCATCGGGGAGAACACCGTGCCCGTCCACGGCTACCGCTCGGTGCTCCTCGCCCGGATCGAAGCCTATGCGGAAGCTGTGGGCAACGGCCCCGGCGGCGTGGTGGTGCAGCAGTCCACCGAGGACGCCGACTCGGAGGTGTGGAACCTCCTCTACAGTGATCCGGCGGTACGGGAGCTGAGGGACTCGGGCCGGCTCGGCTTCGAGCTGAAGACCGGTCAGGGCGCCAAACCCGGTCTCGGCGGAATGACGGTGGTCGATGCCGCGGAAGCCGAACGGCTCTGCGCAGCGGGGCTGTTCACGCTCGGCGCGGAGCTGGGCCCGGACGGTTCCCGGCTGCGCTGTGCCACCCCGGGAACGTTCACCGAGGAGATCCTCCGCCAGCAGATCCGCTTCATGCGGAACAACTTCCCGCTCGCCAGGGTGTGGGTGAAGTTCCACCCGGGCCGGGACCTCGGCACGGCGGCGGCGACGGCCTGGGCCGCCGGGGCGGACGCGGTGACCGTGGACGGCGCCGAGGGCGGTACGGGCTGGGCGCCCCGGGTCTTCCTGGACGGTGTGGGGCTGCCGCTGGCCGACTGCCTCGGCCTGGTCGACCGGCCCGAGGGGGCGAGCCTGCTGGCCTCCGGCCGAATGTGGGAGGGCGGCCGGGCGGTCCGAGCCCTGGCGCTCGGCGCCACGGCCGTCGGTCTGGGCCGGGCCGCGCTGCTGGCCGTGGACGAGGACCGGGAGCACGGTCTAGAACGGCTGGTGGAGGCCCTCGCCCTGGAGTTGAGGCTGCTCCTCCACGCCCTGGGCCAGTACCGGCCCGGGGACCTGACCCGGGCGGACCTGTGGCCGCCGCCGGCGGCGGGCCGGCCCGTGCCCGCCAGAGCGGCGGGGGGTGGGCGGCCGTGATCCCGCCGGGGCACCATCCGGGCGCCGGGTCCGGGGGCACGGGACCGTCGCGGACTCCGTCGCCGGTGGACGGCTCCGCCCGGGGCTGCGGCCCGGCCGGGCCGGGGCGGGGATCCGCGAAGGACATCACGGTACGGCGGCCTCCGCCCGGCCGCACCCGCGGGACCGCGCGGAGGGACGGTTCGGCTTCCGGCAGCCGCGGGGCGCGGCCCCGATCGGCCGGGCAGCGCCGGACCGTGCGGGCCCGGTTCCTGCCCGATGCTTCGCTGCCCGTGCTGACCGTGGTGCCCAAGACCCCGGCCGCCACCGCCCGGGCCGCCGGACAGGCCGCCGCGCGGCGGCTCGCCCGCACCGGACGGGCCCATATCGGCGGCCTTCTGGAGCTGCGGGTGCTCGGCGCGCCCGCCGGTCCTGCGGCGCCCGCCGGGGCCGCCGAGCGGGCCGCCGTCCGGGCGGTCACCGCCGCCTTTCCCCCATCAGCCACGAACCGGAGGACCGCCCCATGACCGTGACCGAGACGGACCCCTCGGAGTCCGCCGCAGTGCCCTGGGGCCGGGTCGGCGCGCTCGTCGGCGGCCAGGCCGCGGTGCAGCTCGGCAGCTTCGCACTGCTGATCGCGATGAACTGGACGGCCGTACAGCTCGGCGGCGCCGGGGCAGTCACCCTGCTGATGCTGGCCGCGACCGTGCCGCGGGCCCTGATGCTCGTCTTCGGCGGGGCGCTGGCCGATGTGCTGGGGCCCCGGTTCGTGCTGCTGCGGACGACCGCCGCGCGGGCGGCGCTGCTCGCGTTCGGCGCGGTGGTCACCGCCACCACCCAGCAGTTGTGGCCGCTGGTGGGGATCGCCCTGCTGGAAGGCGTCCTGCTGGGGATGGCGGGACCGGCGTCCGGGACACTGCTGCCCCGGTTCGCCCGCGGCGACCAGCTGGCCCGCGCCAATTCGGCGTATGCGACGGTGCTCCGGGTCGCCCCGGTGCTCGGCGCGCCCGCCGGGGCCTGGCTGATCACCGTCGGCGAACTATGGGTGGCCATGCTGACGGCCGCCGCGACCGGAGTGGTCTGGCTGGGCTGTCTGCTGTTCATCACCCGGGGCTTCACCCGGCCCGCCCGGCAGGCGGGCGGCCGGTCGCTGGTGCGGCGCTCCGGCGACGGCTTCCGGCTGTTGGCCCGGTACCCCCGGCTGCGCTGGATGTTCGTCGCATCCCTCTGCCTGGACATGGCGTTCAGTTGGCCGGTCGAGGTGGCCCTGCCGCTGCTCGTCCATGAACGGGGGTGGGGCGTCGGGGCGGTGGCCATGGTGCTCGCGGCGTTCAGCCTCGGCGCGCTGGCCTCCAGCGCGCTGGGCGCGGCCTTCGCGCACCGCATTCCGGTGTTCTTCCGGCTGGTGGTGACCGGTGCGGGCCTCGCGGCCGGCATCACGGTGATGGCGCTGATGGGCTCGCCGGGGGCGCTGACTGCGGTGGCCGCGGGTGTCGGCCTGATGTCGGGTCTCAACGGCCCGGCGATTGTGACGCTGTATCAGCAGGCGACGCCGGAGGGCCGGATGGGGGCGGCGATGTCGACCCTCGCCCTCGCCGGAATCGGTGCCGCGCCGCTGTCAATCGCCCTGTTCAGCTCGTTGTCGCTGGTGCTCGGGGTGGAGCGGACCTGGCTGCTGTGCGGGGCGGTCGCGGCCGTCTCACCGGTCGCGGCGATTCTCGCGCTGCGGGCACGCCCGCCGGCCGGGGACCCCGGCGGACCCCCGGCGGGCGGGGACGGCACCGAGTCTCCGCGACCGGCGCCTTCGGCAAAGGACTCCTCGAAGGCTCTCGCCGTACCACCCGTACCACCCGTACCACCCGTACCGGCCTCCGACCGCGACGACCGCGACGACCGCGATGGCGTTCCTCCGGAGGCCGGATCCGGACGCCCGGTTCCCACTGCCCCGGCACCGGCCGGGCACCCGGCGGACACCGCCGGCCGCGAGCCGCCGCCCCGAGGAGCACCGCACCCGTCCGGCGAACCCGTTCCCCTCCCCACCTGATCCGCGCCCGCGCCCTGCGGCGCGGGCGAATCCCCATACGAACTGGAGGCACCCCATGGCAGCGCCGGCCATCGGACAACTGCTGGTCCCCCGCCGGCTCTCCGGCTCCGGACCGGGTACCCCGGCCGCCCCGGCCCCGGCGGGGCCGGGGTTGTGGCTCGTGGACACCACCGAGTACCGGGCGTACGCAGCCGGGCAGGCGCCCGGCACCCTCGACGCCCTGGAGCTGGCCCGCGCCGCGGAGTTCGTGCGCGCGGCCGACCGCGACGGCTATGTGTGCGCCCATGTGGCGCTGCGCCGGCTGCTGGGCGCGTACTTGGGAATGCAGGCCCGTGACGTGGTCGTGGAGCGCGCTCCGTGCGCGCACTGCGACGAACCGCACGGCAGGCCCGTCGTGCCCGGCGGGGCCCTGCACTTCTCCCTGTCGCACTGCGACGGGCTGAGCCTGCTCGCCTTCGCGGTGACGCCCGTCGGCGTGGACGTCGAGCCCGTGCCCGACGCCGCGGCGGTCGCCGAATCGGCCGATGTGCTGCACCCCCGGGAGGCCGCCGAACTCGCCGCCCTGCCCGCGGACGAACGCCCCCTGGCGTTCACCCGGGTGTGGACCCGCAAGGAGGCATATCTCAAGGGGACGGGCGTGGGACTGGCCGCCGATCCGTCCATGGACTACGTGAGCGCAGGTCCGGTGCCCGTCTCGCCGCCGGGCTGGACCCTCGGCGACGTCCTCGCGCCCGAGGGCCACCACGCCGCCCTGGCCCTGGCCGATCCGCCCGACCACCGCTGACGGGTCGGGCGGGGCGGAGTCCGGGGCTCCGGGCCGTACAGCGACCGGTGCCCCGGGCGGCGTAGGCCCCGAGCGGGTACCACTCGCCCCTCGTACACCACGGTGCGGCGGGACGTCCTGCCACGAACCCGCGGTACGGCGTAGGTCGTACCGCGGGTTCGCGCACGCACCGCCGGGCGGCGGCTCCTCGCCGTACCACCGCATACGCGAACGGCCGGTGTGTCCGGGGACCGCTCCCCGGACACACCGGCCGTACCCCTGTCCCCGGCGGTCAGCCTCCCGCAGTGCCGAACGGCCCCTCGGGGGAGGGTCCGTCCGGGGACTGCGCGATCCACTCGCCGAGCTGTTCGAGCGTGGTCGCAGGATCCGCGACCAGCATGGTGAGGGCGTCCTCCTGGAGGACCGCCGTGGCCACGGCCGGGCAGCGGTGGCAGGCGGACACCCCGATCTGCTGCCACCACTGGCACCGGCCGCGGAGATGACACCGTGGGACTGACCGGGTCTCACCGGCCTCTGGAAGCACCCCGACCCGCTCCACGAGCGTGCAGTCGTTGCCCCGCCGGTGGACGCACGCAGACACGCAGTGCGAGGCGAACCTCAGCACCCGGGTCGGGTCGATGCCCTCCGGTACGGCTCCGAGCACCTCGGCGGCCGGCATCGGCCGCTCCAGGTAGACAACCGCGCCGTCCTGGCCGGAACGGACCCCGAGCACCTGCGATTCGGGCCGGTCCGGGCGTCCGCTCGGACACCAGGTGACTGGGGACTCCCCGGGGCCCGCCGCCGGGCCGGACTGCTCGGCTGCGGTCCGCACCGCTCCCACGGTGTCCATGGTCAGACCCCGGTCGCTACGGGGGCGTATTGGCCGGCCGGGCAGCAGCTGATCTCGCCGTTCTGGGCGCTCTCCCGCTCGACGGCCTTCGCCAGGTGGGCGTGGAACTGCTCGGCGGAGGCGATCCGTTCGGCGGCGGGGGCGGCGGTCGCCGGGGCGGTGGCCCCGATGGCCATCCCCGCAGCGAGCACCACCGCCGCACCGCCTGCTGCCAACCGGTTCTTCTTCATGGGCACTCCCAGCGCGTAGGGCGCAGCCACGGCCACTCCGGAGCTGTCCGCCCGGCACGACCGTAGGGCCGCCGGGAGTGCCCGAGCGGCAGTCCCGGCGGCAGTTTGGCCGCTGCCCGGGACACCGCGCTCACACCCCCGTGGACGGTTCCCTGAACCGGGCCGCCAGTTCGCTGCGGGACCGGATGCCGAACTTGGCGTAGACGTCCGTGAGGTGGTACTGGACGGTCTTGACGGAGATGAACAGCTCCAGGGCCGTTCAAGGCCGTCCAGGAACTTTTCGACCACATCAGGCGTGACCGAGACCAGCTTTCGGGATCCCAGGGCCGCATTTATGTGGACCGTAAAGTAGCTTCCTACGTGCTGCGCCGTCGAGTACTCAGTCATCTTTCGCTGGCGCGGCAGCCACTCCTCCGCGTATTCCTGGACCGTCTTCTGTCCCATTTCTCGACGGGCCTCCGCAACAGTGGGGGCTGTCTTCCTTTTCTCCATATAGAGCGCCGTCAAGCGCTCTTTGGCGTCGTCCTGGGTGCCGTACCCGCTCTCCTCGGACTGCCTGCCGAGAGCATTTCGCTAGCGGATCGAGTAGTGGTGCGGGCAGCGTGTCGGCTTGGCGCAGTCACAGATCTTGAAGAACGTGCCCATGCCATGGGCAAGCTGTCGTGCCACGAAGGATGCCTGCCGAACGGCCGGGAGGTCATCCGATCAGCCCCCCGGCGGTACGCCCTGAGTCCAGCGCCAGCAGGACTCAAACACGCCCCATGCTGACCAATTGCTGACCAAGACCCCTCAAGCATCGCCCTGACCTGCGAAAATGTCCAGACACACGGTCTTGGACTTAAACATGGTGCGCAGCATCGAGGCACCCCCAGAACTAGGCTCCAAGCCTGCGTTTTTGCAGGTCAAGGGCGGTCGCCTGTTCGGTCAGCTTTTCCCGTGTTTTTGAGGGCTGATGCTGACCATGCTGGCCAATAGCCGATTGCGTCCCCGTGCAACGTGCGAAGGAAGCACGGGGACGCGAGCAGCCGCCCTGCGGGCGGCGACTCTCACGCCGACCGTAGATCGAGTGGGATGGCGCGGCGCGTTGGTACGACCGAACGGCCTGGCGCCGTTCACTTCCCCGAAGCGGCGGAACCGCCCGTGCTCACATCCCGCCGGCGACCCTCATCACCGTGCCGGTGGCGTAGGAGGCGTCGTCCGAGAGCAGCCAGGCGACCGCGCCGGCGATCTCCTCGGGCCGGCCGGCGCGGCCCATGGGGACGATCGCCGCCACCTTGGCGGGCCGCTGCGGGTCGGCGTGGAAATCGGTCCAGATCGTCCCGGGGGCGACGCAGTTGACCCGGATGCCGTCGGCCGCCACCTCCTTGGACAGCCCGACCGTCATGGCGTCCACGGCGGCCTTCGCCGCCGCGTAGTGGACGTAGGTGCCTGGGCTGCCGAGAGTCGCGGCGGCGGAGGAAATGTTCACGATCGCCCCGCCCACCGTCATGTCGCCGATGGCCCGGCGGGCACACAGCAGGTATCCCAGGACGTTGACCTCCAGAGCCTGCCGCATCCCCTCCGGGTCGGCGCTGGCCAACGGTCCGACCGGACCGCTCACCCCGGCGTTGTTCACCAGTGCGGTGATCGGGCCCAACTGCGCGGCGGCGGTGTCGAACAGCCGGTCCACGTCCGCCGCGTCGGCGGTGTCGACCGCGACCGCGAAGGCCGCCCGGCCCAGCGCGCGCACCCCTTCGGCCACGCCCTCGGCCGCCTCGGCGTCCGACCGGTAGCCGATGGCGACGTCGTGTCCCTCGGCCGCCAGCCGCAGGCAGATCGCCGCGCCGATGCCCCGGCTGCCGCCGGTGACCACAGTCACCCGCTGCCGCTCTCCCTGTGCCGTCATGTCCGGCCCTCCGAGCTGGGCATATGAATGATCGACTCGGACAGCCACTCTACCCAGACAGCCTCCGCGTCGATCCCCACCTCAGCGCCCGCGTTCAGCCGATCGACAGCTCCTTCGCATGGCCGTCCCTACCTACCTGGAACGACCTCGTGCGGTCTCCGGGGGTGTCTTCGATCCGCCGGCACACCGTGCGACTCCGATGCTCTGCGCGGTCGGCGCCGCGTCAGATCAACCGCCTTTAAAGTGGCGGCCGTTGGCATGCGGGGCGGGGCGGACCAGGACGGGCAGACATGCACAGCGACAGGGTGAAGCAATCGCAGCCGGAGCGTCGTTTCGGGCCGTTCACGGTGCTCGGGGAATTGGCCAGTGGCGGGATGGGCAGGGTGTATCTGGCCACGTCCGCCGGCGGGCGGACGGTGGCGGTAAAGACGTTGCTGGCCGACGACGCGAGCGGCGTCGTCGCCCAGGCGGACCGGCGCCGCTTCGCCCGCGAGGTGGCGCTCGCGCAGCGTGTGCAGGGTGTCTACACCGCGAGTGTGGTCGCTGCGGACGCGCAGGCGTCGATGCCGTGGATGGCCACCGAGTACATTGCGGCCCCTTCCCTGCGAGACCTGGTGGCGAGGTGCGGAACCTTGCAACCGCGGGCCTTGTACTGGGTCGCCGCAGGTGTCGCGGAGGCGTTGCTGAGTATCCATGCCGCGGGGCTGGTGCACCGTGATGTGAAGCCGTCGAACGTTCTGCTTCCCATCGACGGCCCCCGGGTCATCGACTTCGGGATCTCCCATGCCATCGACATGACGAGGACCCAGGCCGTGCTGGGCACGGTCGCGTTCGCCGCACCCGAGCAGGCCCAGGGGCAGGCCACCACACCCGCCTCGGACGTCTTCTCGCTGGGCGCCACGCTTTTCCATCTGGCCGTCGGCCGGGCCCCTTACCGGGACGGCGGCTCCGGCCCGGCGATGGAACAACTGGTGCGGGCAGCGACCGGCGACCTCGACGTGTCCGGGCTGACGCCCGAACTCCACGCCCTGGTCCTGCCGTGTTTGGCGCTCGACCCAGCTGACCGCCCGACGCCAGCCCAGATCCTGGAGGACTGTGCAGGGCAGCTACGGCGCCAGCCGGCCGGCCGTGGCGGCAAGCATTGGCTGGACCCGGCCTGGACCAGCGAGATCGAACGGTATGGCGAGCGCCGGTCTCGGGAGGTGGAAGACGCGCGGCAACGGGTGGACCCAGACGCGGTGACCGGTCCGGTAGGAGCACCCGAGCGCACCACAGTGCAGCCACCCCCGCCCCAGCACGAGGCCCCGCCGCCCAGCCGACAGGGCAGGCAGAAACGCCTATGGGCCGTCGGCTCGGGGGCGGCAGTGGTCGTCATGGTGGGGGCGCTGCTGCTCTGGCAGCCCTGGCAAGGCGGCGGGCGGGCCGTCGCGCCGACGCACGAGCTGGTGGGCTTCTACGCCGTGGACAACAAAGTCGACGGCGTGTGCTCCACTGATCACCGCGGCGAAGCCGTGCTCGCTCCCGGTACCGAACCGGCACCTGCCTACACCGCTGACGACCGCAGCGCGTGTGCGACTGTCACCACGTCAGGCGGCCTGCAGGTGAGTCAGCTGGACGGCGTCCGCACCTTTGAGGACACCCAAGCGGGGCGGGACTGGATCGTCGAGGTCACCTTCAACAGCCAGGACGCCGCACTGTTCTCCGATCTGACCGGACAGGTCGCAGGCCAGCCGCAGCCACGCAACGAAATCGCCGTCGTCATGGGCGACCGGATGCTCGCCAACCCCGTCGTCATGCAACGCTTGACAGGCCGCACCCACCAGATCGCCACCCGCCTCACCAAAGTACAAGCCCAGATCCTGGCCGAGGCACTCGGCGCTCGCTGACACTACGGGCGGAGGTTGTCTCCCGTGGCAATTCCGCGAGCTTCATCAGTAGCTCGGGATGGTGGCCATAGCCAGTTTTCCGTTCGGCCGGTCGTTCCGGGCCGCCTGAGGGATCTTGAGGCCACGAGCAGCCCATGGCAGGCTCATGCCGCATGATCGATGAATTCGCGAAGGGCGCCCTGCACGGCAGGCTGCGGCGGGATCGCGAGGCGCTGCTCTGGAAGCTCGACGGCCTGTCCGAGTACGACGCCCGCCGACCTTTGACAGTAACCGGGACCAACCTCCTCGGCCTGGTCAAACACGTGGCCAGCGTCGAGGCCAGGTACTTGGGCGAGGTCTTCGACCGGCCGTCCCCGGAACCGCTGCCCCGGTGGCAGGACCACGACGGCAGCGATCTGTGGGCGGCTGAGGACGAGGCGAGCGAACAGATCATCCAGTCCTACCGGCGCACGTGGGAACACTCGGACGCGACCATCGACGAACTTGCCCTCGATGCCCCCGGCCACGTGCCGTGGTGGCCGGCGCCCTATCCCAACACGAACCTGTTCGCCATCTTGGTCCATGTCCTCGGCGAGACCAACCGGCATGCCGGGCACGCCGACATCCTGCGCGAAGGCGTGGACGGCCGAACCGGGATGCGCCCCGAACACGAGACGCAGATCGATGAGGACGCCCGTACTGCCTACTGCGCGAAGATCGAGCAGGCCGCCAGATCGGCCGCATCCATCAAGGCATAGAAGGGTGTCCCACGTGACTTGATGCTTGTTGTTCGAGCGGCATGCTGCGAGCCGTGAGTGCTGATCTAGGTCATCCCGCTCGCCGTTGCCGTGTCCGGTGCGAACACGCACAACAGTCTCGCCCTCATGCCGCTCCCTGCGTGCGAGATCGTTCGGGGGCCGGCGAGTACCCTGCCGGAATGATTCTGCCCACGGTCAATGAGGTACGCGCGCTGCACGAGCGGTACGCGCCGTCGCAGGAAGCACTCGATCTTGTGCTCACCCACTGCGAGATCGTCTGCGATATCGCCGCGCAGCTGGTGGCACGGACCGCCCTCCCCATCGACGGCGACCTCGTCCGTGTCGGCGCCCTGCTCCATGACATCGGCGTCTACCGGCTCTACGACCAGGCCGGTCGGCTCGATCACCGCAACTACATCCGTCATGGCGTCCTCGGCTACGAGATCCTTCGCGAGGAGGGATTCCCGGAGCCGCTACGCCGCTTCTGCTCCTGCCACACGGGTGTCGGCCTCACCCGGCACGACATACGAGAGCAGAAGCTCGGCATACCCGAAGCCGACTACTTGGCGGAGACCGTCGAAGAGCAACTGGTCATGTACGCGGACAAGTTCCACAGCAAGACGACACCTCCCACCTTCCTCACCGCGGACTCCTTTGCCGCACGGATGGAGAGGTTCGGCGCGGACAAGGTCCATGCATTCGGCGTTCTGCGTGCCCGATTCGGCGAACCCGACCTGACCTCGGCTAGGGCGCGGTACGGCCACGCGCTGGTATGAAGCCGGCAGCGCCGCATCCGTTGGGCCCGGCCGCCTCCCTGTGGCGATGAACTGCACAGTGTGAGTGGGGCGCGTCGGCATCAAGTCGTACGGGGCGCAGTTGTGGATCGGCCGTCGCAGCCCTTATGGGCTGTTCTTTGAGGTGTCACCGCTTGCCTGAGGGTTGCCTCGGCAGGAGGAAGACCGTCAGGGCCAATGCCGCCGCCCCGAGGACCCGCCAGCGCGGCAGGGACTCCGCCCAACCGCGGGCATCGTCCGGATCCGCGTAGAAAGCGAACTCCGCCGGCAACATGGCCAACACCAGTGCGAGGAAGGCCACTCCGCCCCCGCCCAACAGCCCCCCACCGAGCCCGCGGGTGAACCGTAGCCCGGTCAGCGCGAGCGCCACGGTGACCAGCGCCAAGATCAGACACTCGGCGGCCAGATCCACGAGGGGCAGGCCGGCGTGCACATCAGCCGGCAGAGCCATCGCCAACAGGGCGATGTCGAGCCACCATGCGGTGATCAGGGCCATCAGGCCGCCGACGATCCTCAGTAGCCGTCGAAGCCAACAAGGGGAGGGGCAGGCGGTGGTCATATCGCTGGCGGGATCGTCCAGGACGAAGGCAAGCCCCAGACCAGCGAGGACGGTCGCGAACCGCAGCAGCACGACCGCACCGCTGGGATCGGGCGGCAGCAGGAACACCGCGGCGCAGATCAGGGTTCCCACCAGCACGGCGAGCAGCAGGGGTACCGTGCGGGCCGCGCGGACCTCATGCGGGAGCAGTGGGCGTACGGTCCGCAGGGTGCGGCGTATCGACACCGAGGCGGTGTGGTGGTTCGGTGTGGCCCGCGGGGTCAGTGGGCGCATGAGGTGATGCTCTTCTCGGTGGAACTGGCCGGAGCGGGCGCTGGGACATCCAGGATGCGGGCCGCCTGAGCGGTGGTGGTGGCAGGGTGAGTCAGCTTGTCCCAGTTCCGTTTGACCACTGCACCGACCTCGTCGGCGGGCCGGTCCAGGAGGGTCAGCGCGATGGTGACGTCGTTGTGTTCCACGGCGGTCGATCCCAGGAACGAGCCGAAGTCGACCGTCAGACCGGTCTGGCGTTCCCTCGTCGAGCGGATGGCGATCTCGCTCTCCTCGGTCGCCTGGCCGGCGAGCCAGACGGTGAGGATGCCCCGGCCACCGCAGACCGTGCCGGGTTCGCCTTCGGAGGGGCCCTCGATGAGGCGCCGGGCGAGCGCGGTGACGAAGCCACTGACATCATCGTCGGCCTGGTCGGTGCCATTGCCCCAGTCCGTACCGACCGTTATCGCACCCGGGGTGCCCGCGCGTCGATCGTCCTCGGCCCAGTGATCGGGCCCTATCTCCATGAACACCTCGTTCTCGGGGACGATGGCCTCGACTCGCTGTCGTACGGCGAGGTGTTCTGGTCGTGCGCGATCCGGAATGCGGTGCAGCATGCCGTCCGCGACCTGGGCCCACTGTTGGTGCCGGTCGATGAACTCGGGGAAGGCACAGTAGGTGGCCACCCCCTTCCGGACACAGGTGTGGAGCACCGCCGGGGCCTCCACGGCCTGCTTGTTCGCGGTCGACACCGATGCGGGCGCAGGGCGCAGTTGGGCCGCTCCCGCCGCAAGCGTCCCGACGAGTGCCAGTACCGCAATGCCGCGTACCACCGGCCCGCGCTGTCCGGAGCGCAGCAGCGCTGCTGCTCCGAGGACGACCGTGAGCAGGAGGAGATAGAGCAGATGGAGTCCGGCCGGGCGGTCCAGCAGCGCGGTGGGCAGCGTGCCGCGCCCCTCGGAGTCGGAGGCGATCAGCCCCCAGCGTCGCCAGGGGGAATCGGTGTACTTGAAGATGGCTTCCCCGATGACGGACAGCCCCAAGAGGACCAGCGTGATCGGCCCTGCCGCCAGGGAACGGGTCATCGTGCCGATGAGTACGCCGAGGACTCCGGTGATCAGTACGAGAGCGGGTCCGGTGGCGAGTTCGGCCGCCGATGGGCTGCTCACGGCCCCGGGCAGGAGTGCGAGCCAGCCGAATCGAATGCCCGCGAGGGTCGCTACCAGGGCCACAACGGGGAGCAGCGCCAAAAGATGAGCCGCGGTGCGCTGGGCGGAGGTCAGGACGAGTGTCCCCAGCCAGGCGGCGGTGCCCTCGCGTGCGGGGCGTGTCACTGCGAGATGGGAGGCGAGAAGCACTCCCGCGGCCGGTATCAGCAGTTCCAGTTGAAGGAGTCGGTCCTCGTCGTGGAGCACCGGGTACTCGGTGATTCCGCTGGCCGTCGGGTAGCCCCAGGCGATCAGACAGAGGGCGAGCGATACCAGCACGGCCGGGTGGCGCAGCAGTCGGCGTGCCTCGAACCAGGCCAGGGCGCGGACCGAGGCCGAGGCGGTGGTCAGCGGCGATGTGGTGGGGCGGGCTTGCTCGGTCATGGTCATTCCGCTGCTCCGTCCGAGGTGGAGTTCAGCAGCAGATAGGCGTCTTCAAGGGTGGGTTCGGCCAACTCGGCGTCGGGTGGCGGGGTGCCGATGTTGCGGTAGGTGTTGGTACGGGTGCGCCAGCCGGCGATGGCGCCCGGGGCGCGCTCCCCGCTGATCCAGACCCGACCGCGGGCGATGTCGCACAGCGCTTCCGGGGTGTCGTCGCGGCGGATGCGTCCCCCTCCCATCACCACCACGCGGTGGCAGAGTGCGGTGACGTCCTCTGTCTGGTGAGTGGAGAGCAGTACCGTTCGGTTGGCGCCGAGTTCGGAGATCAGATCGCGGAATCGAAGCCGTTGCTCCGGGTCGAGACCCACGGTCGGCTCATCGAGGATGAGCAGCTCCGGTTCTCCGATGAGTGCGGCGGCAAGGGTGACCCGCTGGCGCATGCCTCCGGAGAGCGACTTCATCTTCTTGCCTCGCTCCTGGCTCAGTCCTACGGCGGCCAGTACCCGTCGGACTTCGTCATGGCGTCCGGCCCGTTCGGTGTGTTCCTTGAGGATGGCGATGTAGTCGACGAACTCGAAGGCGGTGAAGTGCCGGTGGAACCCTGGGGTCTGGGGCAGATAGCCCAGCCGGCGGCGGATCTCCTGCCGTTCGGCGGGGACCAGGGGATTTCTACCGGCTATCCGAACGTCCCCCCGGTCGGGGACCAGGGCTGTGGCGAAGATGCGGAGCAGGGTCGTCTTGCCCGCGCCATTGGGACCGAGGAGACCGATGACTCCGGTGGACAGCGTCAGTGAGACTCCGTCGAGAGCGAGCGTCCCACGGAAGCGGACGGTCAGTCCGGCTACGGATGTGCTGGTCGAAGGGGGTGCGGCGGTGGCGATGGGTGAGAGCGGTGGGTGTTTCACAGACGGATGCCCTTCTCGAAGTCGAAGTCGGCGCGTAGCAGGATCAGCAGGGTCAGGGCGAGGAGGAGGAGTACGGCGAGTACGGACTGCCCGGGGAGGGAGAACAGGGCTCCGGAGTGTCGAGTGAGGGTCATTGCGCTCAGCCAGGCGACCGTGGTGGTGATCGCGGCGGGCAGTGATCCCATGCGGGGCAGCAGCAGGAGGCTGGTGACGGTCAGCAGACAGGACGGCAACAGCCAGGCGAAGGCCGCCGGACCGGTTTCGGGGAGTGCGAGGGACGCGGCGGCGGTCATGACGGCGGTGGTGGCCAGGACGACTGCGGTACGCAGGAGAACGAGACGGAAGGCGCTGGGCGCCGAGATCCTGCCCAGTTCGAACCCGGGGTCCAGACGGCCGCCGAGTGTGCCGGCGATCCCGGCCGCGGGAAGCAGTGGTGCAATGGTCAGGAAGATGAGTGGCGGCCCTCCGGGTTCGGCGAGCCGCGCGGTCAGTGCCGCAAAGACCAGGGTCAGACAGGTACCGAGGAGCCAGGTGGCCCGCAGCGCCGGGGTTGCGGTCAGCAGTCGTGCGGCGTGGTCGGGGATGCCGAGGGCGAGGAGCGCTCGCTCCCAGGGGCCGGGGACGGGGATGTCGAGGCTCTGGTCGAGGGCCTGCCAGTTGCGTTCCACCGTGGCGGTGTCGACGAGGGGGGCCAGTCGGGAGCGGCAGGAGGCGCAGTGGTGGAGGTGGGGTTCGAGGCGTTGTCGGGCATCCGGCGGGAGGGTGCCGAGCGCGTAGTGGCGCAGGGCCTCACCGGGAGGATGGGAGGTCGGGGGGTGTTCCATCAACGCTGCCTCTCTGCTGGGTGGTGCGGTATGGCCTCGTCAGGGTGGGGCGGTGGCTGCGCGGGTCCTGTCGGTTCTGTTCCGTCCGCGAGTTCCGCTCGGAGTCGTCTACGGGCTCGCTGGGCCCTCGACTTGACGGTTCCGGTGGGGAGTCGCAGTTTCTGGGCGGTCTGTTGGGTGGTCAGTCCGTCGAGGACGGTGGCCTGGAGGACGTCCTGGAGATCCGGGGGAAGCCTGCTGAGCGCCGCGCGTACCGGTCCGAACTCGCCCGAGTCCAACGCCTGCTCCTCGGCCGAGGGCGTGGGGGAGCGTCGGAAGGCGTCGAGTGCCCGCTGTATCCGGCTGCGGCTGCCATGGGTGCGGGCGGCATCGGCGAGGCGGCGGGCGGCGATCCGCCAGAGCCACCCGGCGAAGTCCTGTACTTCGGGCTGCCGTCCCTCGGTGCAGCGGCGCCAGATGGAGAGGAATGCCTCCTGGACGATGTCGTCGAGTTCGGCGGGGTCGGCGCACCGGTACTGCAACCGCGCGGTGAGCCAGGGCGCATAGCGGCGGTACAGCGCCTCGAATGCGGCCCGGTCACGCTCTCGCAGCGCGGCGAGCAGCTCGGCGTCGTCGGGTTGGTCGCCCGTTGTGACGTTCACATCTCCTCGTCGGGAACGGAGGCCGGATCGGTTCGCAGAATGGAAGTGACGTGCGTCACTCAGCGAGAGTAGACGGGGTGTCTACAGTCGCCCCGAGCCCGGCGGCGTTGGCATGCCGCGGTTCTCCGGTCGCTCCGTTGAGCGGAATACTCTGGGGGAATGACTGAGCGGGCGATGCAAGAACTGGCACTGCTGGTGCTGACGGCCCTGGCCGACGCACCCCGACACGGGTATGCGATTGCCCAGGAGATCAAGGGCATCACCGACGGCCGAGTCGCCCCACGTACCGGGGCGCTCTACGGGGCACTGGACCGGCTGGTCGCGGAGGGGCTGATCGAGGTGAGCCAGGAGGAAGTGGTCGACGGCAGGGCACGGCGAGTCTTCGCCCTCGCCCCCGACGGCAGGGAGCGGCTGACCCTGGAGACCGAGCGGCTCGCCACGGCCGTACGGGAGGCCAGACGGCGACTGGGGATCGACGGCGCACCGGTGATGAGGTGATCGACCGGCTGCTGTTGCTGTATCCCTCCGGCTATCGGGCCGCATACGGACCGGAGATCGCCGATACCTATCGGGAGATGACGAGGGGGGCGCCGCGCGGGGCGCGGCTGCGGGAGGGCTTCGATCTGGCAGCACACGCGTTGCGCGTTCGGTTCCAGCTCGGGTCGGCCGATCCGCTGGGGCGCTTCCTCGCATCGGCCGCACCGTTCGCGCTGGCCGCCGCGGCGGCGAGTGCCGGTAGCCAATTGCTGCGCTGGTGCACCTCGATCGTCGTCTCTCCGACTCCGTGGATGCTGTCGATTCGGACCCTGGACCATGTCGGCGCGCTGAGCCTGCTGTTCTCCCTCCTCGTGTGCATCGGCACCATTGTCGCCCTCACCGGACGCTGGGCCGTGGGCGTGGCAGCGGCGGTGTGCGGACTGTGCGGAACGGCCGGCCTCGCACTGTCGGTGGAGTGGCTCTTCGGGGATCGGGTGATCGTCCCACTGGCGGCGTTGCTCACGGTCGCCGTGGTGCTGGCCTGTCCCGCTGACCTGCGCCCCGATGGAAGCGCAGCGGCAGCGGCCGGAGCCATGGCATGGGCCGCTTGGCTACCCGCGGCCGTGGTGGAGACTCGGATCGTCCAGGGCGTGAGCACGCACTACGGCGCCTGGCCGCTGTTGGCCCTCTCTGTGACGGGAGTCGTGCTTGCGCTGCGTGCGCAATCATCCGGCGTGCGCACGATGGGTGCCATGGCCGTGGCCTCCCCACCCTTCATCGCCCATGCCTATGTCATGGCGTGGCACGACCTACGACCTGTTGCCGCGATGGTTCTGGTGTTCCCTGCCGCTGTGGTGATCACTGCGGCCGTCGCGCGAGCGCGCCGCTCCTACTGAGCCGGTGCGTCACCTCAGCCGTCCTTCCGCGAAGGGCGGCTGTCGTCGTGTGGACAGGTCTCAGTTCACAGGGGCGTGGGCCGACCGCTCTCGACATAGTCACTTCAACGGAATACTCTCGTGAGCGTTCTATGTGGTCTCCCCATCGAGCCACCGCGCCAGACTCACCGCCCCGGCCGACCCGATGGAGCCGGCGGCCGTGCGCAACCGTTCCGACCCAAGCGAAAGGGCGCCCCGAGGTGCCGTTCACCCTGTCCCACCCAGCGGCGGTCGTCCCGCTGCTGCGCCGCCCCTTCGTGCCCGTGGCCCTGGTCATGGGCGCGATGGCGCCCGACCTCCCGTACTTCCTTCAGGCCCTGCGCATCTCGGTCAGCGCCGGTGACTGGTACGGCCCCTTCCTCAATGCCACCACGTCCCACTCGCTGACCGGCGTCCTGACGGTCACACTTCCTTGCACGCTCGTCCTGGTCGCCGGCTACTGGCTGCTACGGGGACCGGTTGCCGGATTGCTTCCCGCGCACCTGGTACCCCCGGCACCCATGGTGCCGAACAGCGCAGTTGCGAAGATCCGCTACGGGGCATGGCTACTGCTGTCCGCCCTGATCGGTATCGCAACCCATCTTGTGTGGGACTCCTTCACACACTTCGATGGATATGTCGTTGCCCAGGTGGCGCTTCTGCGGGAACCGGTGGCGGGCGGTCTGACGCCGGCCCGGCTGCTCCAGCACCTGAGCACCGCAATCGGGCTGACGGTCCTTGGCGCACACCTCTGGCGCCGTCGATTTGATCGGCGCACTCCGCGATCAGGCGGATCCGATGTGCTCACTCCCACGATCAGATGGAGCGTGACGGCAATTCTCGGAGGGGCCGCCCTCTTGGGCGCCGCTGCCCACAGCCGAGGCATCGATGCCCATCGCCGGTTGACCGTCGTGGACACCAGCCGTCCGCTCACCACAGAACTCGGCGATGGCGCGACCTCGATCACCTATCCCACCCGGACGGAGACCGCACCCTGGCACACGGTCGCCGAAGGCATGCTGTCCGACGCCGCAAAGGGTGCGGGGGCCTCCCTCACAGCCGCCCTGCTGTTGTACGCAATCGCCTGGCATCTCCATCGATCGCTCCGCCCGTCACGGAGGGCAGGAACCGAAGCACAACCCGACACAGCAGCTGTGCCCGAGGGCAGCGACACCGAAAGGACCGTAACAAGTTGATGCCTCGCACCACGGCCCGATCGATATCACCGGGGGATGGCAGTCTTCGTCTTTCCGCATGGTTACCCACACGGGTTCCACGTTGATTGCGTGATAGCCAGAAACCCGCAGTTCGCATACGTGGGCGCCGCGATATCGCGGACAAGGTTGACTTCGGAGCAGTCAGCCAGATGTGTCCTTTCATTGAGGTCGACTCCCTTCCTCGGCATACTGCGTCGCCTTGGGGCGAGGTGTGCTCACACCTCCGCCTCTTTGGTCTCATTGATGCCTTTCGGCTTTCTAGACAGCTGGGGGAGATATGCACAGACGAATGAGAAGACAGTGCGCCGCGACAGTGGCGATGGCGACCTCCATGGCCCTTGCCATGGGCTTAACGGCCCTCGCTTCAGCGGACGGGGCAAACGGTGCTGCCGAGCCATTGAGGGCCCTGCCCCTCTCCGCCCTGAGCCTCGCCGCGAAGCCCGCCGACCAGAGCACGGACCTCGCATCCCATCACCGCATCACCCTCATCACCGGCGATCAGGTTTTCGTCGACGCAGAGGGGCGGACAGTGGGTTTCCAGCCGGCCAAGGGCCGTGAGCGGATACCCGTACAGACCCGGACCATCGACGGTCACACCCTGGTCATACCCGTCGACGCGCGACCGCTTGTGGAAAGCGGCCAGGTGGACCGGCGATTCTTCGACATCACCGAGTTGGGCAAACCCGCCTATCGCAAGGCCCATCGCAACGGTCTGCGGGTGATCGTGGCCTACCGGGGTACGGCCACCGGCAGCAAGGCCAAGGTGCGTTCGGCTGACGACACCGATGTTCGCAGGTCCTTCAAGTCACTGAACGCGGACGCCGTCACAGCTTCGCCGAGCGGCGCGTCCGACCTCTGGAATGCGCTCACCGACACCTCGGT
This sequence comes from Streptomyces sp. NBC_00690, assembly GCF_036226685.1. Taxonomy (NCBI): domain Bacteria; kingdom Bacillati; phylum Actinomycetota; class Actinomycetes; order Kitasatosporales; family Streptomycetaceae; genus Streptomyces; species Streptomyces sp. NBC_00690. Next base: position 7,460,424 of record NZ_CP109009.1, on the reverse strand, counting down.
CCACGGCAAGCGGAGCACCGCCGCTGGCATCCGTCAGATATGGCTGGACACCGTTCGTCAGGCGACGCTCAAGACCAGTGCCGCGCAGATCGGTGCTCCGACAGCATGGGCCGCCGGCTATGACGGCAAGGGCGTCAAGATCGCCGTGCTGGACAGCGGTGTCGACACCACACATCAGGACCTCAAGAGCCAGGTGAGCGCGGAGAAGAACTTCAGTGCGTCCGCCGACGCCAAGGACCGCTATGGGCATGGAACCCATGTGGCGTCCATCGCCGCGGGTACCGGTGCCACCGCGGGCGGCCTGTACAAGGGAGTAGCGCCGGGGGCCACACTACTGAGCGGCAAGGTCCTCGACGACCAGGGCGCGGGCGACGATTCCAGCATCATCGCCGGGATCGACTGGGCGGTCTCACAGGGCGCCGACATCATCAACCTCAGCCTGGGCGGCCGGGACAGCCCCGGGATCGACGCCTTGGAAGCACACGTGAACCAGGTGTCCGAGGCCAAGGGCGTCCTCTTCGCCATCGCGGCAGGCAACAGCGGTAAGCAGAGCCTCAATTCACCGGGCACTGCTGATGCGGCACTCACCGTCGGCGCAGTGGACAGCGCCGACCAGCTCGCGCACTTCTCCAGCACCGGGCCGCGGTTGGGCGATGGGGCGATCAAGCCGGATGTGACCGGACCCGGGGTCGACATCACGGCCGCAGCCGCACCAGGCAGTGTCATCGAGCAGAGCACCGGCCAGAACCCGGCCGGATACCTCTCCATCTCCGGTACGTCCATGGCCACCCCGCACGCCGCCGGCGCAGCCGCACTACTGAAGCAGCGCCATCCCAACTGGACGTACCGCGAACTGAAGGCGGCACTCACCGGGTCGACGAAGAGCGTGTCGGGATCGCCATTCGAGCAGGGCAGTGGCCGTATCCAAGTGGACCGGGCACTTTCCCAGACAGTGATCGCCGATCCGGTGTCAGTGGGATTCGGGAAGGTGCCGTGGCCGCACACCGATGACATCCCCATCACCAGGGCCGTGACCTACCGCAATCTCAGCACCGAAGACATCGCCCTCGATCTGGTGGCCACAGGGCTCGACCCCCAGGGCAATCCCGCCCCAGCCGGATTCTTCGCACTGTCGGCGTCGCAGCTGACCGTTCCGGCCGGAGGAAAGGCATCGGTCGACCTCACGGCGGACACCAGACACGGTGGCGGCGTTCACGGCACGTACTTCGCGCATCTCACCGCCAGTGGAGGTGGTCAGACCGTACGGACAATGGCGGCTGTCGAGCGCGAGGACGAGTCCTATGAGTTGACCATCAAGCACATCGGGCACGACGGCAGCACCACCCGGATCTTCTTCGATCACGTCATCGGTGTCAAAGGTCCGGCCGAAGGTACGGACGTTTGGACGGGGTACGACCCCTCGGGCACGACCAAGGTCCGTGTGCCATCGGGGTCCTACATCCTCAACACCGACTTCTATGATCCGAACGATGTGAATCAACGAGTCGACTGGATCAGCCAGCCGAAACTGAGCATCACGGGAGACACCACGGTGACCGTCGATGTGCGGACCGCCCGACGGGTCGACATCACCGTGCCGGACCCAACTGCCCGCTCGATCATCGCGATGGCGGGCTTCGACCTGACCGTGGCCAAGGATCGAGACTACGGATTCGCTTGGATGGTTGAGAGCTATGACCACTTCTACCGCGGTCATCTCGGCCCGCGGATCACGGACGGTTCGCTGAGGCAGCAATGGGATGGACACTGGGTGAGACCGGACGCCACCTCGTACCACACCACCGCATCCAGTCGTGGGCAACGCATCGCGACGGGCCACACCAAACGTTACGGTGCCCATGAGTTCGCCACGATCAAGCCCGTGGCGGGAGCCTCCGCACCACAGAAGCGCGGCACGGTGGCGGCCACGGGTTGGGCGCCGGAGTCCGATTTCGCCTCGTCCACCCCCGTCGCCATTCCCAAGACACTGCCGGGCACCCGCACGTTGTACGTCTCGACGGCGGACGGCGTCCGATGGGATCTGCTGTTCCAGCAGGTCGACGCGACTGACATTCCCGAGGTGGACTTCACACTCGCAGAGCCCCAGAAGTTCACGGCCGGCAAGACGTACAGCAAAACGTTCAATGTGGGAATCTTCGGCCCTCGGATCGACCGCGACTACGGCCTGTTCCGCGATGGCGACCTGCTCCACGGCCGACTGCCGGTCCTTGCCGACGGTCGGTCACATCCGGGGTCATCGAAGCTCACCTCCGCGAAGACGACCCTGTACCAGGGATCGACCAAGATCGGCGAGAATGCGATCCCACCGTTCGGCAAGGCTTCCGTGTTCAGCATGCCGGCCGAGCCGGGGAACTATCGACTGACCACATCCGTGACCCGCAGCGCACAGGTGGGTCGGGCGTCCAGCAGGGTCGACGCGAGTTGGTCGTTCCCGTCGAAGAGCACTGCGTCCCGTACCCAGCTCCCCGCTTCCACGGTCCATTTCGCCACGGCCCTGGGCCTGGACAGCACGGCACCTGCCGGAAAATCCCAGTCCGTCTCGGTTCAGGTGCAGGGTGCGGCCGAGGGACGCAACCTCGCGTCCCTCGCGGTGTACGCGTCGTACGACTACGGCAAGAGCTGGAAGAGGCTGACGGTCGCCAAGGGCAAGGTGTCCGTGAAGAACCCGGCCGAGGGCAAGGGCATCTCCTTGCGCGCCAACGTCACCGACAAGAACGGCAATAGATCCACGGTCTCGATCTTCGACGCCTACTTCGGCAGCTGAGACAGGCGCCCTCAGACAACGGTGGTAGGGCGGTCCGTCAGAACCACCGAGGTTCTGACGGACCGTCTCACGACAAGCTCGCGGTCACCGCCACCACTAGCGCTCTCCAGTTCGGCCCCGCCTGCTCCACCGTGAGCGACGGTGAGCTTACGGCCGAGGCGAGGTCGGATGTGCGGGCCGCGTCGTGAGGCCGGCCGTATCCGCAGCCTCGTCACGCGGACGGGTAGCGCGCGTGCGGCAGTCGCCCTACACCCGGGCGCGTCAGATGTGGGAGGTGACGGCTGTCTGCTTTGTTTCGGGTCATCGCGCCGCCCCTGCCACGGGGTCGCCGAAGTGACCTGGAGAAGTCCTTGAAGCGTAGATTCTCATCGACCACGGCCAGATCGGTGCGGGCCGCACTGAGCTGTCTGCTGGTCTGGGGGATGTGGGGAGCCGCAGCCATCGCTCCCGCATCGTCAGCAACCGGACCGACCGTGGTGGTCGGGGACATAGACCACACCCACGTCACCGGCCAGGAGGTGGGTGAGCACGCCCGTCCCACGGACGGTGGACGTGCTAGAACTGCGTCCCCTGCCGTGCCCCAGCCCGTCTCGCACCGCTCGGTCGCGGTGAGCCGACGCATCGTCAACCCCGCCGACGACGCCCTGATCGCCTGGGTCGGCCCCACCCAACCTCCGACGCTGCTCACCTTGCAGCAGGCGATGAACGCGGCCGTGGTCGGGGACACCGTCCACATCGTCCCCGACAGCTATGTGTTCACCAAGACGATCACCGTGCCCCGTCGGGTGACGCTCACCAGCGCCTCGGACTCGGTGGTCACCGCGCTGTTCTCGGTCACCGGCGGCGGGCTGACCGTCAGCGGGGTCACCTTCGAGCCGACCGCGGCGAGCAAGACGGTGGTGACGGTCGCCGCGACCTCCACCGACACGGTGCTCGACGGCATCCGCATCACCAACACGGCGAACCTGGCCACTCTCACCGGCATCACCTTCTCCGGTACCCCGACGACCGGCAGAACCGTCGAGAACTACGTCTTCGACAACGGTGACAACGCCGCCAACGGCATCTCCACCGGTATCAACGCCGGCAACGCCACATCCGTCGTGGTGCACGACACGGAGATCACGGGGGCCACCCGAGGCTTCTTCATGTCATCCGCCGCCACCGGCACCGGCCCCGAGTTCTCCCATGTGGACATCGAGGCGACCCTTCAGGGAGTGCTCACCGGCAGAACGGTCGGGGCGTCCTTCACCGAGGTGCACATCACGGGTACGTCGCTGGCCGGCTCGTACGGAATCAACCTCGGCGGCTCCACGGGCGTCGTGATGACCGACAGTTCGGTCACCGGCTATGTCTACGGGATCGCCACCGCCGCGGCCACCACGGGCGACGGGCCCCAGTTGACCCGGGTGACGGTCTCGGACGTGGGCACGACCGGCATCAGCCTCGGGGCGACGACTGGTGCGAAGCTCACCGACGTCACCGTCTCCGGCGCGCCGAGCAGCGTGGGCATCGGTGTCGACCTGGCCCGCTCCACATCGGTGACCATCGACAACCCGAACATCAGTGGCCTGCGCACCGGCGTCAGACAGGTCTGGGTCCGTACGTCCGGGCATCCACTGGCCGGTCCCGTGGTGACCGGGGGCACCTTCACCGATGTCGCCACCGGCATCGTCGTCGCCAACAACTCGGGCTTCCGGGTCACAGGCACCTCCATGAAGCTCGTCGCCGGTGCGGCGGGTGGCGGCGGCATCGGAATCGGGGGCTACGAAAACACCGACGTGGTGATCAGCGGTGTGACCGTCGAGGGGTACGAGAACCCCGACGACGTGCGCCGGGGCTCCGCCGCCGTCCGCTTCTACTACTCGGACCACATCCAGGTCCAGAACTCGACCTTCACCGGCGGTGCGAACGCCTTCTACTGGGACATGACGACGGACGTGACGGTCACCGAGGCCACCGTCAGCGGCATCGACTGGTGGGCGACGTACACCGAGTCCGTCATTCGGCTTGCCGTCCAGAACAGCACCTTCACCGACAACGCGGGCGTGGCGAACCTGACGATCAACCCGTCCGCGAGCGCCGACGGACTGGACGTCATCCAGAACAGCAGCGACATCACCTTCACCGACAACGAACTGGCCGACAATCCGACCGGCATCCTTTTCCCGTACGGCGGGAACACACTCGACTACCTCCGCAACCATGTGAGCGGCGGGCCCGCGTACTACGTCGTGTACGCGGTACCGGCGCACCATGTGGTCGTCACGGACAACGAGATCTCCTTCAGCCCGTTGGCGGACAACTCGGCGGCGATTCGCGCGGGCACGGCGTTGGAGAACCTCGACCCGGCGACGTTCCCCAACACCCCCGAGGACCAGCAGTCGCGTTCGTCCTCGGACATCGACGTCCTCGGCAATGTCTTCACCGGTACGGGTCCGATGGTCCAACTCGGTGAGAAGGAGGGCACCTGGCGCGTCATGCGGGACACCGTCCTCGTACGGGGCAACGTCTTCCCCAAGGACTCGGTCGCCATCCGCACCTTCCCCAACGCCGAGACGGGGCAGGACAGCAACACCGAGAACGACATGATCGGCGGAAACGTCGCCGTCGACGCCCGGGACACTCCGGCGGCGGGGACCACCACCGAGCAGGAGGTCGGCCAGCGCGGCAGCAACGACTGGGGCAGCCCCTGCGGGCCCCGGGTCACGGTCGGCGACACCTACACACCGGCCGACACCCTGATCTACGACGGTGGAGGCGCCTGGATCCATGAGACGCGCGAGCCGCAGACGCTGTATCCGACCCGCTGCGCGGACATCGGACTGAGCGTCACCAAGACCGTCGACTCCCCCACCTACACACCGGGCCAGACGCTGACGTACACGCTGACGGTCGCCAATGCGGGTCCTCAGGACGCGCACGCCGTCCGGGTGGTCGACGAACAGCCGACGACGCTGACGGACTTCACTTGGACGTGTGAGTCCGAAGGGACAGCGAGCGCCTGCACCGATCCGTCCGGCACCGGCTCCATCGACACCTTGGTGGACATCGGGGCGGGAGGCCAGGTCACCTTTGTCATCACCGCCACCACGGCGGCGGACGCCTCGGGCGACATCGAGAACACGGTCACCGTCACTCCGGCCGTCGGCACCGACGATCCCGGATGCGAACCAAGTTGCAGTGCCGGTGTGATTACTCCCAGAACACCCGTCGTGGGTACGGTCTCCGTGACCAAGACCGATGCGGACTCCGGCACCGCTCTGGCGGGTGCGGTATTCGAGTTGTGGACGGAGACCAACGGCGTTCCCGGTCTCCAGACCACCGGTGCGGTCCCGGACAGCCAGGTCGGCGCGGTGTGCACGACCGGCGCGAGCGGAGAGTGCACCCGTACCGTCGGCGTCGGCACGTATTACTGGCGGGAGACGCAGGCCCCCGAGGGCTACGAGCTTCCCGCCGACCCCGTCTTCGGGCCCCTCGTCCTCACGGAGGAGAACGCCGGTCAAGGGGTTGCCGTCAGCGCTGAGAACACCAAGGTCACCGTCACCGGCACCATCAAGGTCCTCAAGACCGACGCCAAGAACGACGAGGCCCTGGCGGGCGCGGTCTTCGAGTTGTGGCGCGAGACCAACGGCGTCGATGGACTCCAAACCAGCGCCTCCGGTTCAACACCGGCCGACACGCGTGTGGGCAACGGCTGTGCGACCGACGACGAAGGTGTCTGTCTCTTCGACGATCTTCCCACCGGGGAGTACTACCTGCGCGAGACGGCTGTCCCCGAAGGCTACGTACTGCCTGGCAACCCCGTCAGCGGTCCGTTCGAGATCACCGATGCCCATGCCGACGAGACCATCCTCGTCAGTGTGGCCAACGAGAGGGGAGAACCTCCCAAGGGCAAGTAGTCACACCCGGGGGGCGGAAGCACGGTGCGAACCGTCCCGCCCGGGCACGACACCTTGTTCGGCCCGCGCCCCCGAAGCGCGGGCCGAACCGTGGTGAAGGCGGGCCAGCGCCGTGGTCGTCCGGAGCCCGCCGCCTGGCTCAGTGCTTGACGCCGCTGATCTCGTTGGGCGCCTTGGGCAGGGTGACCGAGGCGAGTTCCTTCCCCGTTTCGATGTCGACGGCGTGGATCTTCTTGGTCGCGGGATCGGTCACGTACGCGGTGTGTTCGCGGACGAAGAGGGCGGGGCGCGGCTGTTGCCACTCCAGGGGCTCCTGCCAGGCACCGATGACCGGGATCGTCCTGGTGACCTCGCCGGCCTCCGGGTCGATCACATGGATCTTGCCGTCAGTGCCGAGGACAAGCCCTTCGCCGTGTGGGCCGCGGGCCAGCGAACGGAAGGTGTAGCTGGTGCCGAGGTCGACCAGGTTCATCTTTCCGGTCGTGGTGTTGATCAGCGACACCTGCTGGGGGCGTTCGAGTTCGGCGTCCTTGTCCTTCTTGAAGTCACCGAGGACGATCGGCGACTGGTCGGACCCCGATTGGTTGCCGATCCTTCCGTAGGTCGTGGGGCTCTTCACCTTGGTGATGACACCGTTCCGGTAGATGAGGACCCCGTCCTCACAGCCGACGACGACCGCTTCGTCCTTCGCGGTGGCTTCTCCATGGACGCCGGCGCACTCCTCGTTGCGGGTGATCTCCTTGCGGTCTTTGTCGAGGACGACGATTCCGGTGCGCTTCTCCTCGGTGCCCAGTGTGGTGACCAACTGTCCGTTCTTCAGTTCGACGGCGACACCGTGATGAGGGGCTGCGGAGGTGTACGTGGTCGTGGAGGGCTTCCCTTGTGCGAGGTCGGCGGGGTCGAAGACGGTGACCTCTCCCGTCCCATCGGTGAACAGGACGGTCCTGCCCGCGTGGCGTACGACATGGCCGGGCTTGGGGCCCTTGAACTCGATGTCGGTCAGCTGCTGATTGACGGCGTCCATGACCCGGAAGCCCTCCGAGGTGGAAACCATGATGTGCCGGTCGTCGCCCACGGGGTTGACGCGGTTGAAGCCTGCCAGCGGTATGTCCTTCACCACCTTCAGGCTCCGGCCGTCGAGGATGTGGAGACCGCCCTCGTAGGTGGTGACGAGCGGATTGGTCACGGGCTGCGGCGATGAACCGGGCTTGCTCCCGGCTTGTTTCGGCGCCGAAGAGCCAGTGGTGTCGGTGCCGCAGGCGGTCAGGGCGAGGGAGGTGGCGATCAGGAGGGTAATGCCCGCGGCGGAGCGTGGACGGGTTCTGTTGATCATGAGGTGTTCCTTTCGGTGCCCGCCTTCGGGCGGGCAGTGGTGCCGGTGGGCGCGCCGAGGCCGTCGGCTATGGCCGCGGTGTTGGCGCGCATCATTTCCAGGTAGGTGGCAGCGCCCTTCCCCCGTTCCGTCAGGGATTCGGAGAACAGTGGGAGGACGCGCACCTCGACCTTGCTCTCGCGTCTGAGGGCCTGGGCGAGCCGGTCGGGCTGGGAGGAGTCGGCGAAGATGGCCGTCACCCCTGCCGTCTCGATCGCCGTGGCGAGGGACTTGAGGTCTGAAGCGCTGGGTGACGCGAGGGTGGTTCCACTGGGGATGACGGCTCCGACGACTCGGAAGCCGAAGCGCTGCGCGAGGTAGCCGAAGACATGGTGGTTGGTCACCAGGTTGCGCTTGTTCGCCGGTATCGCGGCGAAGCGGCTGCTCATCCAGGTCGAGAGGTCGGCGAGTCGGGTGTCGTAGCGGGCGGCGTTGGCACGGACGGTGGCCGCGTCCACACCGTCGACGTGCTCGATCAGCCGGTCGGCGATGAGACGGGCCGCGGTGCGCACACGTGCGGGGTCGGTCCAGAAGTGTGGGTCGGGTCGGCCGGCCATGTCGTCCGAGGTGTACTTCAGGGGGGAGACGTTGTCGCCGACGGCGAGCGTTGCGACGCCCGCCTCCTGCCCTGCCTGAACATGGCGCAGGACGTTCTCCTCCAGTCCGAGACCGTTGTGGACGATCAGATCGGCCTGTTCGATCGTCGCGGCCTGCGGAGCGGAGATGCCGAAGGAGTGGGGGTCGGAACCGGGCTTCATCAAGACCGTGACCTCGGCCTGGTCCCCGACGATCTCCCGGGTGATGTCACCGAGGATGTTGGTGGTGACCACCACACTGGGACGCTCTCCTCCGGTGGTGGTGCACGCCGTGAGGCCGAGGACCACCGCGCAGGTCAGGGCGAACGCGGTGGGGAGCCGTAGGACTTCGGTGCGGTCTGTCATCGTCCGGTCTCCACCATGTGGGTCGGGGTGAAATCGAGGGAGAAGGTGCGGGCCTTGCGCAGCCGGTCGTTGAAGTCGATCTCGTGGACCTTCCGTCCGACCGGGTCGTTGACATAGGCGCGTTGGGTGTCCACCTCGATGACCGGCGCCGGTGTCCTGCCCGCAGACATCGGAGACAGCAATGGGGTACGGGCCGTCCGCTCGCCGGTGGTGGGGTCGAAGGCGCTCAGGTGTCCATCGGTGCCGAGGGTGAGCAGCGGAGTCCCTTCTCCGGCCGTGTTGACGGCGACGATCGGACCGGTGGTGATCCGCTTCCAGGTCCGCTCGGTCACATCGAGGACCCAGGCCGCGGCCGGGCCGGCTCTGGCCGTCAGGGTCGTACTCCCGGGCCGGTGCCGAAACTCGACGGCCCGCTCAGCAGGTGCCACAGCGGTGCCGTAGGGGATCTTCTGGGCCTGGAACGCACCGTTGCTGCCAGCGACCAACAGGGCACCGCCGGCGCAGCCCACGACCACCCCGCGGCGGGTCAGCGCCGTACCGAGCGGTTCCGGGCAGGTCGCGCCTAGCGATGAGACCCGGTCGCCGTTGCGGTTGTGGATCTCTACGCGGTCGCGGTCGACTCCGACGCCGGGCACGACGAGGTGTTCCCGATAGGGGACCACGGGAGCGGCGGTGGCTTCGGGCAGCGGACGACCCGCGCCGGGACGGCCTGCCTCCAACGCCTTGCGGTCGAGCAGACGCACGGTGCCGTCGCCGAAGGACAAGGCGGTGATGCCGGGATCGGCGTGGACGCGGACCGGGCCAGGTGCACGGATCTCACCGACCGGGCGGATGGGGGCACGGTAGTAGTGGACGTGGTCACCGTGATCCACCATCCAGGCGCCGCCGTCGACGATCTCGGTCGTGGTGCCGGTCGTCAGATATGCGAAGCGGCCGTCGGTGGTGATGCCTTGTACCTGACCTGCCCGTCGAACGGGTGTGACGGCCTCGGTGATCAGGTCCAGGACGCGCACCGTGCCCTTGGCGGCGTCGGCCATGACCAACCGGGACTGCTGCTCGCTGGCCTCCTGCGCGCCTTCGACATGGCCGTGCGGTACCGGGTCCTTCGTACCGCCGACCGGTGGTGGTTTCCCTCCGGCCGAGCATCCCTGGGCGAGCACACAGGACGCGAGGAGCACTGCGACGGAGGTCCTTCTGAAGGCGGTCATGAGGGCACCTCGTCCGTGCGCGGCCCGGGCCGCGCCATCAGGGTGGATACGGGTCGGGGCAGCCGCCGGGCGCCGTTGACGCATCCCGCGGCGAGGTGGGAAAGGAGGAACTGGAGCACCGCGACGGCAGAGATGGTCGCTCCGGCCGCGGTACCCGCGTGCCAGGAGACCAACAGCCCCAGGAAGACCGCGGCGGAGCCGAACAGCGCCGCACCGACCATGATCATGGGGATCCGGCGGGCCCAGGGCAGCATCGTCGCCGGCGGCGCGATGAGCAGGCCGAAGACGAGCAGCGTTCCGACGATGTGGAACGAAGCGACGATCGCGAGTGTGAGCAGGCCCAACAGAGCTGCGTGTGCCGTCTTCGGCCGCAGGCCCAGCGTTCGCGCCTTCCGTTCGTCGAACGTCAGGGCCACGAAGGGCCGGTAGCCCAGTACGGAGACCACCAGGGCGAACGCGAGAGCGGCACCGAGCAGAACGATTTCGTCCTGGCGCACGGCGAGCACATCGCCGAACAGGAACCCGGTCAGATCGACCGCGAAGGACTGCGAGCGGGAGACGATGATCACTCCCAGCGAGAGCATTCCGACGAACAGCAGCCCGATGCTGGTGTCCTGGGACAGTCGGGGTGATCTACCGACCGCCGTGACACCCGCGGCCATGACGACCGCACTCAACGCCGCCCCGATCAGCAGATTGCCCCCCACCAGGGAGGCGAGTGCGATGCCGGGCAGCATTCCGTGTGACATCGCGTCCCCGAGGAATGCCATCCCCCGCAGAACCAGCCAGGTACCGGCGAGGGCGCAGATCAACGACACGAGCACGCCGCCCCATAGAGCCCGCTGCACAAAGACCACCTCGAAGGGGCCGACCAACCATTCCATGGAGCGGGACCCTACAATGAAAATGATTATCATTACAAAGGAGGTTCGTCATGGTGGATCCACGCCCGGCACCGCAGGTCTCACTCAGAGGTGTGTCGGCGGGGTACGCCCGCACCATCGCCTTGTCCCAACTCGATGTCGACATACCGCCGTTGATGGTGACGGCAGTGCTGGGGCCGAACGGCTCAGGCAAGTCGACCCTGCTGGGAATCCTGGCCGGCGTGATTCCGACGACATCCGGGACCGTGGTCCACCGCACCGCCGGTCGACCGGCATTCGTCGTACAGCGCAGCGCAGTGGCCGACACACTGCCGCTCACCGTGCGAGAAGCGGTGGCGATGGGCCGTTGGGGCCGACTCGGACCAATCCGACGTCCGTCGGCCGAGGACCGCGAGGCGGTGGAGTCGAGCATGGAGCGGCTCGATGTCGCCGATCTGGCACAACGACAGTTGGGCGAGCTGTCCGGCGGCCAACGCCAACGCGTCCTGGTGGCACAGGGCCTGGCGCAGGGCGCTGACCTCCTGCTCCTGGACGAACCGGCCAGCGCCCTCGACGGCTCCGCACGCGAGATGATTGCGCGCGTCCTCGATGAAGTGACCGCCGAGGGGGTCACGGTCGTCCAGGCCACGCACGACATCACGGCGGCCCGTCAATCAGGGCACTGTCTGCTGCTGGACGGTGGCCGCGTCCTGGCATCGGGCTCGCCCCGTCACGTACTGGCAGAGTCCAGGTGGGAGACGGTACGGGGACGCTAGGCGTATCGATTCACAGCGTTGCTTACGCGGTTGATGGGTCGGTGTCCGCCACCTGGGCGTCGATCAGATCGAGTAGGGCGCGGACGGCTGCGGTGGGCCGTCGGGTCGCCGAGGTGGCGACGGAGAGGCTCCACCGGAGCGGGGCATCCGTGACCGTCAGCGTCCGCAGACCGGGATCGTCCGGGATGGCGAACCGGGGCACGAACGCAACGCCCAGCCCCTCGCGCACGAACGCCGCAGCGGTGGTGAAGTCCGGCACCTCCAGGGTGACGCGTCGCTGTACCGCCGAGGCGAGGAAGGCTTGGTCGGCGAGCTCGCGGTTGCCGTAGCCGGGCGGGAAGTCGATGAAGGGCTGCTCCGCCAGCTCCCCCAGTGACACTTCGTCGCGCCCGGCCAGCGGATGCCCCATCGGTACGAGCAGGCGCAAGGGGTCTGCCAGCACCTCGCGGGCCGCCACCCCGGCCGGCACACCACCGGGGAAGGACAGGAAAGCGGCGTCCAGCTCGCCCGCGAGCAGTGACCGGGTCAGACCGGCGGAGCCTGTCGGATCCAGCCGTAGCCTCACCGTGACCTGCGGATGGTGCGCGTTGAGCCGTCCCAGCAGCCGCGGCAGATCGATGCCGACCCGGCCGATCCCGATGATGACGCCCACGGTGACGGTGCCGCTCAGGCTGCCGTAGGAGTCACGGACCGCATCGCGGGCCGCCTGCGCGGCGTCCAGGGTGGCGCGCGCTTCCGGGAGCAGTGCGAGACCCGCGGTGGTCAGTGTCACCTTCTGCGAGGTCCGCTCGAACAGGGCGGCGCCCAGCTCCCGCTCCAGCGAGCGGATCGCGGTGGACACGCCGGACTGGGCGACGTGCAGCCTCCGCGACGCACGGGTGAAGCTCAGCTCTTGCGCAACGGCGGCGAAGTACTCCAGGTGCCGCAGTTCCATGGCGACGCACCTCTCTCGCGATCTATCACCGAATCGTATCGAATGTATCCGAAACTATCGTTGGACTCGATCCATCGATGGCGTGACCATGGGCGGTACGCAACCGACCGAGGAGTGGATGGGTGTGTCCGTGTCACCATCACCGGCACCGTCGAGAACCGGCCCGGCGCCGTCGACGGCGAGGTTCATGACGGCAGCCGCCGGCCAGCACACCAGGGCCGACACCGACCTTGCGACGCGCGCATCACACCACCGCGGCTTCTGGTTCGCGGCCGTGGCGTTCACGGTGTTGATGGCCTTCGGCACCGCGCCGACACCCCTGTGGCCCCTGTACGCGGCACGGGACGGCTTCGGTACGACCACCATGACCATCGCGTTCACCGGCATGGTCGCCGGTGCCGCGGTGAGCTTCTTGACGCTCGGGCATCTGTCCGACCGGTTCGGGCGTCGCCGGATCATCGTGCCGGCCCTGGTCGTCGGCCTGGTCGCGGCCGTCGTACTGATCGCATGGCCGACCCTGCCGGGTCTGCTGACCGGACGGGTGCTGAACGGCGTTGGGGTGGGGCTGATGGCCTCGACCGCCACGACGTATCTGCACGACCTGTACCGCGAGGCGCACCCCGAGCGCCGCTTCTCCGCCGTACCCGCGACCGTCGCCACCGCGGCGAACCTCGGTGGACTGGCCCTCGGCCCGCTGGTCGCCGGGTCCATGGCACAGTGGGCGCCGTCGCCCTTGGTGACGACACAGGCCGTGTTCGCCGCTGCGATGGCAGTCTCCCTGGTGCTGGTGCTGTCCAGCCCCGAGACCGTCGACCGGCAGCTCCAGGAGAAGCGCCCGAGCCGGTTCGCCCTGCTGCCCGGCGCTCGGAGGGTGTTCGCTGCTGCCGCGGCGATGGGCTTCGTCTCCTTCGCACTGCTCGGCTTCGTCTCTTCGCTCGGGGCGACCCTGATCCATGACCGGCTGCACATCGACTCCCACCTGATCACCGGTCTCACCCCGTTCCTGATGTTCGCGTCCGCGGCGCTGGCCCAACTCGCTGCCGGACGGCTCGGCCTGCCCCGTACCTTGCGGACCGGAGCGGTGGTCTTCCCCATCGGTCTGACCCTGACCGCGCTGTCGCTCTACCACCCTGCCCTCTGGCTCCTGCTCATCGCGGTCTCCGTCGCGGGTGCCGGCGCGGGCCTGCTGTTCAAGAGCGGTGTCACGATCGGTGCGACGGTCGCCGAGCCCGCGTCCCGTGCCGGTGTGCTCTCGGTGTACTTCGTCATCGGCTACATCGGAATGGGTGTGCCCTCGATCCTGTTCACCATCGCCACCCAGCACATCGGCCTTGGCAGTGCCGTGATCGGTCTGGCGAGCGTGCTGGCGATCGGTGCCGCCCTGTCCGTGGCCCTGGCCACCTCCGCACGGCAGGACATCCGACACTGATCCGTCAGCCGGTCCATCCGGCGAGAGCACCCGCGCTGGATGCCCCGACCTTCGGACGGCAGCAACCCCGACGGCCCGTACCGTGCCCGCGAAGGGCTGGTACGGGCCGCCCGGCATTGCGCAGGTCAGAAGGGCGGGGCACTGGCAGCGCCCGAGGGCTCGGAGAACCCGTCCGAGGATGGCGAGGTGGGCTCGATGCCCCCCTCCGATGGCCACTCACTCGGAAGTGCACCCTCGGATGAGCTGATGGCCGGTTCCAGATACGCGGGTGATTCTTGGGGATGCCCGCTGTCTGCCATGGCAAGGCCGAAGACCACAAAGCCCGCAATGAGTACGGCGATGGTGAGCCCGGTCAGGAGGAAGACTCTACCTCGCGGGACTGACGCCGGCATGGGTGCGGGCGGTTCCTCTTTGTCGTCCTGTGCTGGCCGATCCGCCTGCTCGATCGCTTCTTTCGCCGCCACGTCGACCGTGGGTTCCGTCGGTGTGACCACGGGGGTCGAGCCGGTGGATCCTCGATCGCCCAGCTCGGCGGCCACGATGTCCGCGGGTGGTCCCAGTCGTTCCAGGACCCCGCGAACCGCTTCGATGTGTTGGGCGTCCGCCTCCTCCAGACCGACGTCTATGTGCTCGACGATCTCCTGTCGCAGCTCTGCGCGCCGATCGCCGGCGAGAAAGACGGAAGCGTTGTCGAAGCGGTGCAAATAGTCGTCTACGAGTTGATCTCGCCTCAAGGTCACTGGTGACCCTCCTCACGGTCCAAGAGGTTGTCAACGGCAGTTCTGAAAGGTCCCCACTCACCGGCGAAGTCGCTCAGCGCCCGTCGCCCGGTTGCGGTCAGGGTGTAGTAGCGGCGGGGCGGACCCGAGTCGGACTCCCGCCAGGCCGAGTTGACCCATCCCTCTTTCCGGAGTCGCGACAGCAGTGGGTAGATGGTGCCTTCGCTGGTCACGAGCCCATGCGCATCGCACAGCTCCCGTACCAGCTCGAAGGCATACCGCTCGCCGTCACGAAGCAGTGCCAGAACACAGAACTGTAGGACTCCACGACGGAGTTGACTCACCCTGGAACGCGCTCCACCCGGCAGTACCATGCACGACAAGGTACCTGCCGCCGGCTGGTACCGCCAGCGCGATGGACCGAAGGGCAGGCTGTCCGGGTCCGGTCGCTGGATGGAAGGCCGATGTTCACAGCGACCGCGTGCCATGAGCCGCCCCATACAATGGGCGGGAAAGGTTGGTGGTCGTCGACGTGGGCAAGTCGCGGGGAAGCGGTCTTGCGGGCTCGGGTTCCGGGCAGAGCGTCTGGCTGCGCCGGCCACCTGCACCGCGCCAGGAGCCTCCGTTGACCAGGGAGCGCATCACCGAGGCGGCCATCGCCCTGCTGGATGAAGAGGGCATCGAGCGGCTGACCATGCGTCATCTCGCGCAGCGCATGGGCATCGGCGCCACGACTCTGTACTGGCACATCGACACCAAGGACGACGTCGTCGACCTGGCGACCGATGCCATCTTCGCGGAGGCGCCACTCCCCGACGGGCACGATGGGACCTGGCAGGAGAGTGTCGTCGCCCTCCTCTCCGGGTGTCGGTCCATGCTCCTGCGGCACCCGTGGTCCGCCGCGCTACCACTGCGTCAGCGACCTTCGATCGGGCCGAACTTCCTCACCTGGCTGGAGTTCCTCCAGGCCACACTGTCACGCGCCGGCTTCGGAGCACAGCAGACGCAAGCCGTTTGCTGGCTGCTGTACAACCATGTGCTGGGCTCCGCGGCGAGCCAGTCCAACTTCCAGTGGTCGAAGGCCGAGCGGGTAGCCGCACAGGAGCAGTTGCGGATGGAAGTCGACAAGTACCCCACGCTCGTGGCGTATGAGTACCCGCTCGACGAGGATTGGGAGGCGAATTTCCACCTGGGCGTGAAGCTCGTCCTCGCCGGCCTGGAATCACAACTGTCGGCAGTCGACTGACTCTCGCCTCACCCATCGGCGGTCGGTGACCGACACCCGTCCACCCATCTGGTCGTCAGTAACCTCGCCGCCAGCTCACTTCTTGCCGATGTGCAGGGCCTCCTTGACGAAGACCTGGAAGTAGTTGGGAACGCCCTCGGTGGTGATGACCTCAACTCGGGAGTTCGGGTTGAGGTTGTCGACCGCCTCGCGCACCAGCGCGTCAGCCAGGTCCCTGCGCGAGGTGAACCAACCGGGGTGGCGAAGCTTGCTGACGGTGTAGTCGCTCACGGTCGTGGCGTCGAAGAGACCTGCAGGACGGACGACCGTCCAGTCCAAGCCGCTGGCGCTGACGATGTCCTCCATCCGACTCGTGTCCTCGTAGAGGGGACGGCCCATCCTGAGCAGGATCGGAACGATGACCTTGCGGAAGACGAGCGCTTCACCGGGTGCGTCCTCGTAGTTGGCTCCGATCGAGCTGACGCAGACCAGCCGACGAATGCCATGCGCGTCCATCGCCTTGATGACATTGGCGGTGCCTTCCGAATAGACCGTCACCGGCTCCTTCGTATAGGGAACACCGACGGTGGAGATGACTCCGTCGTGGCCGGCGACCACACGGTGCACCCCATCGGGGTCGAGGATGTCCGCCTTGACCACACTTAATCGGGTGTCATCGAGCGGGAAGGCATCGGGCCGCCGAGTCACTGCGGTGACCTCGTGGCCCTCCATCATCGCCTGTTCGACAGTCAGCCGGCCCGTAGGGCCGTTCGCTCCGAAGATGACCAGCTTCATGTGTTCCTCCTGTGCGGTGCGCTGCCGGCTCGACATGGGTGTGAGCCCGCGCAGGTGCCGAAAGGGATAGGGAGCCGACCGGCGCGGTTCCGATCGCCGGGGCGCGGGATGGAGCGGACCGTGCGGACCGTCCCGTCCACGCGCCAGGTGTTCCGCCGCTCCTTGTACAGGTTTTCATCGACCCCGTCCTTCATCTCGGAAAGGCGATTCGCTGCCGAACACCGAATTCACTACCGAACATCGGTCGACCACTAGAACATTGATCCATGGCTCGATCAATGTACCATCGCCGGAGGGGTGATCGACTGGCCCAACTCCCGCACAGAGGCGTGATGTTCCCGCGACAAGCGAGAGAAGAGCATCGCGCTGAGCGGCACACCGACGCACCCACCAGCGTTGTACGGGCGCCATCCGGCCGGGCGACCCACGGCGATTCGATGAGCAGCCCTGCGCAGCGGGTTCGATGGATTCGATGAGCACGGATCACCGCAAGATGAGAACTGGCCAATGTGCGTCACGGAACGGCAAAAGAGCGCCACACCGGCCACTTCAATCGGCTGAAATCTCAGCTACACCTCGGGCTTCATGGTGTCCATCGATCGAACGGTCATGACACGGACCCATGCCCTCAACCGAGAGGCCGGCCATCACCACGCAGACATCCCACCCCGTGGGCCACCTCAAGGACCGTCGCCACGGGCCCGGTCATCCCCTCGGCTCTTCCCCCGGCCGATACGCCTCGCGCACCTCCGCACCGCCGGCAGAAAGACCCCCACCCCCATGAACATCGCCGTACTGGGACAAGGCTATGTAGGACTCCCCCTGGCCATGCGTGCGGCTGAGGTCGGACACCACGTCATCGGCTACGAACCGGACCTCGCCCGGTGCGCTCTGCTCGACTCCGGCGAGTCGTACGTCGAGGACGTACCGTCCCACCGGCTGCGGAACGCGATCGACGCCCGCACCTACCGAGCGACGTCCGACGCGGCCGACCTCAAGGGCTTCGACGTCGCGGTCATCACGGTCCCAACGCCGCTCACCGATCGCGCACCGGACCTGACCTGCGTCCGTGCCGCAGCCCGTACGCTGGCCGGATACATCGAACCGGGTTGCACCGTGGTGCTGGAGTCGACGACCCACCCGGGCACCACCCGCGATGTCCTCATCCCTCTCCTCGAAGAGGGTTCAGGCTTCATCGCCGGCCGAGACTTCTCGGTCGGGTTCAGCCCGGAGCGCATCGATCCGGGCAATGCCGTCTGGCGCTTCGAGAACACGCCCAAGGTCGTCGCGGGGCTCACCGCCGACTGTCTCCACCGGGTCCGTGCCTTCTACGACTCGATCGTCGAGCAGACCGTGCCCGCGCGGGGGTTGGAGGAGGCCGAACTCGCCAAGGTCTTCGAGAACACCTTTCGCCATGTCAACATCGCGCTGGTCAATGAACTCGCCAAGCTCGGCCATCTGCTGGGCATCGACGTCGGGGACGCCCTCGACTGCGCGGGGACGAAGCCGTTCGGATTCATGCGGTTCACACCGGGCCCCGGGGTGGGCGGGCACTGCCTGCCGATAGATCCCGTGTACCTCTCCCACCACGTACGGCAGCAACTCGGTGAGACCTTCCGCTTCGTCGAGCTGGCGCAGGAGGTGAACGAGCGCCAACCGGCCTATGTCGTGGAGCGCCTCCAGAACTCCCTGAACCAGAGCGGCAAGTGCCTCAAGGGCGCCCGCATCCTCGCGCTGGGCCTGACCTACAAGGCGGGAACGTCCGACACCCGGGAGTCCCCCGCGCGGAGCGTCGTCGACCTCCTCATCGCCAAGGGCGCGCACTGCACCACGGTCGACCCCCATCTCCCCACGACGCCCGACGCCGACCACCTGGCCGAGATGACTCCCGAGGACCTCGCGGCGGCGGACGCGGTCATCGTGCTCACCGACCACCCCGAGTTCGACTTCGATGCCGTGCACCGGCTGGCCCCGTACGTCCTGGACACCCGTCGGGTGGTTCCGGTCGGCGATCACATCGAACACCTCTAGGACGTGTCCGACACATGGCGCCGTCCGCCCGAACCCCATGATCAGAGCGAGGAACACATGTCCGAGAACTCCCAGCTCGCCCGTACCGGCTCGGCTGCCGGCGCCATCATCGTCGGCGGGACGGTGGTCACCGGATGGTGGCTCCTGGGCATCGCCGCCCTCGTTGTCTGTGCGGGTGCGGTCATGATCCGGTTGGGCTTCCGTCGCGACCGCACGGCCGGCGAACGATGATCCCGAGACCCCTGGCCGCCCACCCGCACCATTCCGGCACGGTGCTCGCCGGAGCCATCGCCTTGACCGCGGCTGCTGCCTGGGCGGCGCAGCACGCCATCGCCGCGACCCACTTCGGCGATGCGACCCGCGGTCGGCTCGGCGCCGTCTGGGCGGTCACCTTCGTCCTGCTGATGGCCCAGACGATCATGTACCACTTCGACCGGCCCTACCGCGCCACTCCCCGCACTGCCAGACGGCTGGCGGAACTCCACGTCGCCGTCCTCGTCCCTGTGTACAACGAGGACGACGGCTATCTACGTCTCGGACTGCAGTCCCTCCTGGACCAGACGAGGCTGCCCGACAGCGTGCACATCGTCGACGATGGATCCACCAGCACCCAGTACCCCGAGGTGAGGCAGTGGTGGCTGGCAGGGGCCGGACGGGCGGGTGTGCACACCACCTGGCGCCGCGTGGACAACGGAGGCAAACGCCATGCGCAGGGACACGGGGTACGGGCGAGCCCGGAGGCCGATGTCTATGTCACGCTCGACAGCGACAGTTGCCTCGCACCCAACGCCATCGCGGAGATACTCATACCGTTCCGGCGGCGTTCCGTGCAGTCCGTGGCGGGAATCGTCCTCGCCACCAACCACCGGGCCAATCTGCTGGCCCGGATCACCGACCTCTGGTTGTTGACCGGCCAGCTGGTCGACCGCTCGGCGCTATCCACGGTAGGTGCCGTGCTCGTCAACTCCGGCCCGTTGGCCGCCTATCGGGCCGAGGTCATCCGTGACAACCTCGACGCCTATCTGAGCGAGACCTTCCGCGGTCGGCCGGTGACCATGTCGGACGACAGTCTCCTGACCCTGTACGCGCTTCTGCGCGGAAAGACCGTCCAGCAGCCCACCGCAGTCGTCTTCTCCGCCATGCCCGAGAAGTTCGGCCATCTGTGCCGGATGTACCTGCGCTGGATGCGCGGCTCGACCATCCGTTCCCTGTGGCGCATGCGCTATCTGCCACTGGACGGCGTCGCCTACTGGATCCATCTGCTCCGCTGGTTCCAGGTCGCCCTGTCGACATCGGTTCTGGTCTGGCTACTGCTGGTCGAACCGCTGAAGTACGGCAACGCACCGGACGCTTCGTTCCTTCTGATCCCCTTCCTCATCGGTTGGGCCCAGGGGCTGCGCTATCTGAGCATCATCCGCTCCGATGAACGCATCCGTTCGAGGGTCGTGACCTGGATGCTGATGCCGCTGGCGGTGGTGTTCGCCTGGACCGTACTGCGCTTCATGCGCTGGTACGGGGCCGCCACCTGCGCCAACACCGGCTGGGGAACGCGACAAGGGGGTGCCGAGGTCTCCTTGGACGGTGCGTCGGTCTCCGCTGCACAACCATCGGGCACCCCAGCCGATGCGGAACCGTTCCCTGCCGGACCGTCCCACGGCGGGCGGTCCGGTGCAGGACGGCCCAACGCAGGGCCGGTCGACACCGAGCCATGGGCACCCGCGTACCACTACCCGTCCCCCACACATCCGGAGCCGCTCGTGGAGACGACCCTTGAGCTGCGTGTCCTTCCGGTCCGAGCGGGGTGAGCGGCCGGCTCCCCGGCAAGGCCGACGCGTGCGGACCGTTCGTCATGGGTTCGGCCGGGCAGGTGGTGCGGCCCACCACGGCGCACCCCACCTGCCCGGTCGGCGGGCGGTCCCGTGTCCAGAGCGCTACCGGTTGGGTCGGCTGCTCGACCGGTCGAGCAGCCGGTCCACGTGCATACGGAATCGTTCGAGGCGCTGCGCCGCCTCGTCCGCGCTGATGGCGGGCTCGTACACGGCGGCGGGCTCCCATCGGGGCACCGCCTGTTCGATGGTGAGACCCGGGACGATCCCCATGCGGGCGACCGCCCCGACACCGAGCGCGGTGGCATCGGGCAACGCCGAGACCTCGATCGGGATCTGGAGCAGGTCGGCCTGGGTCTGCATCAGCAGTGCGGACCGGGTCAATCCGCCATCCACGCGCAGCACGGAGAGCGGTTGGTCCAGATCGCCGGCGGCAGCCGCGGCCAACTCGGTGATCTGGGCCGCGATGCCCTCGCACAGGGCGCGCACCACATGGCCGGGCGAGGTGTCCAGACCGAGTCCACTGAGCGAACCGCGCACGTCACCGCGCCACCACGGGGCGGCCAGGCCGGCCAGTGCGGGCACAAACGTCACTCCCCCGGTGTCCGGTACGCCCGATCCGATCGGATCGAGGTCGGCAGCCCCGGAGATCACTCCGAGTTCGGTGAGCCATCGCACGGCAGAGGCGACCGTGTACACCTGTCCGTCGAGGCAGTAGTCGGTGCGCCCGCCCAATCGCCAGGCGACACAGCTGACGAGACCGCTGCTGGTGCGCAGGGGGGACTTTCCGGTCTGGGCGAGGAGGAAGGCCCCGGTCCCGTAGGTGCACTTGGCCGCCCCCGGTTCCGTGACGCTCTGCGCCAACAGGGCCGCCTGCTGGTCGACGAGCAGACCGGTCAGCGGAATGGTCGCACCGAAGGCGGTCGTGGTGCCCACCGGACCTGCCGAGTCGACGACGTCCGGCATGCGTTCCGAACCGAGCCCGAAGAGTTCCCGTGCCCGCGCCGACCAGGTGACGTCATCAAGGTCGAGCAACTGTGTCCGGCCGGCGGTGGCCGCGTCGGTGACGAAGGCGCCGGTCAGCCGGTGGACCAGCCAGGCGTCGCTGGTGGTGACCACACCCTCACGGGTCCGCTCCCGCCGTATCCAGGCCATCTTCCCAGCCGCGAAGTAGGGGTCGAGGGGCAGACCGGTGAGCTGGGCGAGCTCGTCGGCGTACGGGGCCAGCTCGGTGCAGATGGACTCGGCCCGACGGTCCTGCCACACGATGGCCTCGGTCAGGGGCGCACCGCTTGAGGGGTCCCAGGCAAGCACCGTCTCCCCTTGATTGGCCAGACCGACGGCTGCCACGGGCTCGCCGGCCTCTGCGAGGGCCTGCCGACCTGCTGCAATGACGGAGTCGAGAAGTGACATCGGATCCACTTCCGCACGGTCGCCGGGACCGTACCGCGGGTACACCGGTACGGTCCCGGTGCCGATCACCCCACGCTCGGGGCAGATGACCAGGGCTTTGGTTCCCGATGTGCCTTGGTCAACGGCGAGTACGGCGCTGGACATGGGCCACCCGGTTCTTCAGCTGACGGGACCCTCGATCATCACGAATGCGTCAAGAACCCCTTGATCAATGATCGTTGACGACACGCCAGGGTGGATCAGGCATCGCGATACGTCAAGGTACGTCCCTGGTGAGGACGTTGATCGCTAACGCACACGGCTTCATCGATCCGTAGCAATCAACTTCTTGTCGTTGTCGTCGGGTTGAGTAAGATCGGCGCGCATACGCGGAGTGGATCGAGACACACCCACTCCGCTCCCACCCCCCACCCGTCCCTATGAGGACCCATGACGACCTTTGTGCGACATCCAAGCCGACGCAGACCGATGGGGGCGGCGGCGGACTGATGTCCCAGGACCAGTTTCGCCCGGTATACCACCCGGCGGGCCATGACAACGAGCTGCGCTCCGCCATGCAGGATTTGAGGACGGGCCGCTGGTTGTCGATGCGCAACCTGCTGAACTCCACGGCCGATTGGGGCATGTGGACACAGCGCACCCAGGTGCTGGCCGCAGTTGCGGCGGGCTCCGATGCAGTGCACGCCTGGCGGACCGAAGAGCCCGCCTCCCTGTCGGCGATCGTGATGCACTGCCGGGTGTCGGTCGAGCGCGCGCTCAGGGCTCATCGCGAGGGCCATGCGCGGACCCAGGATCTGTGGCACGAGGCTTGGGACGCTTGCCGTATCGCCGCCCACCAAGCACCCAACGACCCGGTGCCGTGGGTCTGCCTGCTCGCGCTCGCCCAACTCGACGACAAACAACGGCTGGAGGAACACCGACAGGTCCCCCCGGGCCCCATGCTGTTCCCCGGCCCCTGGGGGCTGCTGGCAGAGGCCCACAAGCGGGACCCGTTCAACCGCGAGGCGTACCACCGCATGCTCCAGTTCGTGTACAGCCGCAAATCCGGGAACGGACATCTCTCGGAGGCGGTGAACTTCGTGCTGTGGGCCGCCTCTGCCGCCCCCGTCGGCTCCGCGATCCTGGCGCTCCCGCTCTACGTACGGGTGGAGCGCTACCGCAGGGACAACGGGCACGAGCGGGCGCTCGACCTGCACTGGGTGACCGACGATGCAACACGTGAGGCTGTTGTGGCGTTGGAGTCGTGGTTCGATCAGGTCGACTCCACCAAATCCTCGCTGCTCGACCTCAACCATCTCGCCCACGCACTGTGGGGAGCGGGACGGTTCATCGAGGCCGCTCGGGTCTTCAGGGCTCTGGGTCCCTACTACACAGCACCCCCCTGGCTGTACCGCTCGCAAAGTCCCGGTGACTCGGCCCTCGCGGAGGACGTCTACCTCCGCGCCCGTGCCCGGTGTCTGAGCGCCGCTCGCGACGCGGGCCTCTGACCACTCATCCATCGCATTTCCAAGACATCACCCTTCCCCCGGAGGTATTTCCATGTCCATACCCGGACCAAGATGGTCGAATTCGACCTCTGCGGCCCCGATCGACGAAGAGGAACGGCTGAGAGAGCTGGGCTATCAGCCCGTTCTCGCCCGCCGAATGGGAGGCTTCGGCAACTTCGCCATCAGCTTCTCCGTGATCTCCATCCTCTCCGGATGCATGACGCTGTACGCCTTCGGCATGAACACCGGTGGACCGGCGGTCATGATGTGGGGTTGGGCCATCGTCGGTCTGTTCGTCCTCTGTGTGGGCATGGCACTGGCCGAGGTGACCAGCGCGTACCCCACGTCGGGTGCGTTGTACTACATGGCCGACCGGCTCGGCGGGCGTAAGTGGGGTTGGTACACGGGCTGGTTGAACCTCCTCGGACTGCTCGGAGCCATCGCCGGCATCGACTACGGCGCCGCCCTGTTCACCGGTGCGCTGCTACACCTCCAGTGGGGGTTCGAACCCACCCCGGGCACCACGATGCTCATCTTCATCTGCATCCTGCTGCTGCACGCCACGCTGAACCTCTTCGGTGTGAGGCTGGTCAGCGTGCTCAACTCGATCAGCGTCTGGTGGCATCTGGGGGGCGTCGCCCTGATCGTCGGCGTGCTGGCCGTCGTGCCGAAGGACCACCAGTCCCCCGAGTTCGTGTTCACCGAGTTCGTCAACAACACCGGATGGGAGAACCCCATCTACGTCGCGGCGATCGGTCTACTGCTCGCCCAATACACTTTCTCGGGATACGACGCGTCGGCGCATCTCTCGGAGGAGACCTCTAACGCCTCCGTGACCGCCGCCCAGGGCATCGTGCGCGCGATCTGGGTCTCATGGATCGCGGGGTTCGCCCTGCTCGCGGGTCTCACGTTCGCCATCCAGGACTACGACGGCGCTCTCAACAGCTCATCCGGGGTGCCCCCGGCCCAGATTCTGTTGGACGCACTCGGCACCGGTGGTGCCACCGCACTGCTGCTCGTGATCATCGTCGCCCAGTTGTTCTGCGGCAATGCCGAGGTAGCCGCGGCGAGCCGCATGGTCTTCGCCTTCAGTCGGGACAATGCACTGCCCGGATCGGCGCTGTGGCGCAAGGTCAGCAGCAAGACGCAGACCCCCGTGCCCGCGGTGTGGCTGTCGGTGGGATTCGCCTGTGTGCTGGCGCTGCCTTCGCTCTACTCCTCGACCGCCTACGGCGCGGTGACCGCGATCAACGTCATCGGCATCACTCCCGCCTATGTGATCCCGGTCTATCTCAAGCTGCGGGCGGGCGACCGGTTCGAACCGGGGCCATGGACCCTCGGCAAGTGGAGCAAGCCCATCGGCTGGATCGCGGTGGTGTGGGTGGCCTTCGTGACCGTCCTCTTCCTGCTCCCGCAGTCGAGTCCGGTCACGGTGGACACCATGAACTACGCGTCGGTGGCACTGGTCACGGTGTTGACCCTGGCGACCGTCTGGTGGTTCGTCGCCCGCGGATCCTATGGAACGCCGAAGGCATACGGGTCGGCGCGCGAGCAGGCCGAACTGGAAGACCAGATCGTCTGACGCCTTCAAGGTGAAGCCCCACGGGGTCCGGCCCACTCGGACGGAGGGCCGGGCCCCGTGCTGCTGTGCCGACTCGGCGATGTCAGTGCGACACGAGATGCTGACGGTCCGACATCTCGTCCCCCGGGAGGCTGACATGACCCATCGTGAGCTCGCTGCGGCGCAGGCGTATCTACGGCTGCTCCAGACCGCGCGGGCCGTGCTCGACGGACCGACACACACTCCTGCGGTCCTGCCCCTACTGACCGTGCCCATCTCGGAGGTCGACGAGGCCCTCGGCGCATTGGGCATGGCAGGAAACGAGGCCGCGTTCTTCCGGCTGGTGGCAGAGCTCCAGCCGGGTCCGGGCTAGCTCCGTTGTGGCCGAGGCGCCGGACGGGCGATGGCTCTCGCGAGCCGGTGGGAGCGCAGCTCGGGCTCTGCTCCCCCGGTGCCCCGGTGGCTGCCATAGACCGTGACCCTGGCCCTGTCACCTCGTCGTGGGGCGCAGCTTCGCTTGCATTCAGTCACCTTCGTTCGTCTTCATTCACCTTCGTTCGTCTTCATTCGTCGACGAAGATGTTCCGCTCCCATCGGGAGAGGCGGTCCTGGTCCTGCACCCCTCGTCCCGCGGAGTACGAGGTGCCACCTGCCGGGATCTCCAGTACCTGATGGTGGAAGAAGAACAGCCAGCTCGCGTTGCTCAGACGGGCCCGACCGGAGAAGACTGCTGTGAGGAATGCCTCCAGATGCTCCACCACGACATGGTCGAACACCCAGTCGTCGAGCAGCACCCGGATCACATCAGGGTGGCGCCCATGACCCATCAGGCCGATGTACAGCTCGATGCCGTCCAGGTCACCTGCCCAGTCGGCGAACCAGGCTTCCTCCTCCGTCCGTTCGGTCCATTCGTCGCCCGCAGCCCCCAGCGACCGCAGGGCCGCATCGACCTTCCGCACCGGCTCAATCTGCGACTGGGAGGGTTCCACTCCGGCTCCCTCCTGATCGACGGCTTCGCGGTGTTCGACGCTCCGTCGAGTGTGCCGCGGGGGGTGCATGTGAAGCCAGGGGAAGTTGGCAAGTGTCGGGAGTTCGATGTGCTTGCTGTGACCCGCGGGGTGCAGCGGGTCGATGTGAAGTGTGGGTTCGATGCCCTGAGCAACGGTCCCAGCCCACCGCATCGAGTCATCTCCGTACGACTGGAACGCAGGGCTCGGCCGGATCTACTCTTGCTCCAGCACTGGTGGCTCCCCGTGCATGTTCCGCTCTGGATTTTGGCAGTAACTTTCATTGCCTTCACCAGTCTCTACCAATATCCTTGATCGTCGATCATGCCGAGTCGAGCGCTTCGACCCCTTGTCCGGGAACTCCCTCTGGGGGGCTCACCCTGCGCCAGCAGGGCCTGTCGACGCATCGAGGACACATCGACGGCACCCATCACCCTGGCTTCGCAGTCGAGCGCCGGGGGTGAGGCAGCGCCACCTCACATCTCGTCGACGGTCGTGAGCAGTTGACCGTCCCAGCTCCCTCGCTGCTTCTGATGCACAGCGGTTTCGCCGTTTCCCCTAGCGATCGACCTGCCCATACAAGCCTCGCTCCCGCGCTCGCGACGGGATCGACGGACATCCGGATCACCGCCGACAATCTCCTCCTCGCAGGTGCAAATACGTCCTGCCCGCACATTGCGTCCCCCGATCCACCGGCTGCACCGCCATCGGGCGCACAGGTGCCCGCTGACCCCGAACGATCCATCCCGGAGCGCCGGCAAAACGGCCGAGCCGCCTCGCCCTTCGCAGCTCTTTGCAGGCCAACGGCCCCTGGAAATTGGCTCGTTGTTTCAGAAACTTCATTGGTCTATACCTTGACTCGCCCCCACTCGGGACGCTTCAGTGTGATCTACACCCCCGCCACGGAGTGCCTGGCGAACCCGGTTCCACCGGGCTTCGCAGGCATGTCCGCTGACGCACGAAAGGGAAAACTCGTGCTCAAAGATCGTATGAAGGCGCTGATGGTCGGCGTGGTCGCGGCCGGTTCCTTGGCAGCGACGGTTCTCGTGCCGACCGCAACGGCTTCTGCCGCTTCGCCGGCGGACGATTGCGCCATCGCCCCCAGTTGGGTTGCCGGCGCGAACTACCAGACCGGTGACATCGTCAAGTACAACGACGGTGAGGTGTACATCGCCGAGCGCAACAACCCGGGCTACAACCCGGTGGTCAGCACGCACTACTGGGACCCGTACACCTGCGGCACGGGTGGTAACCCGAACCCGAACAGCTTCGTGGTGAGCGAGGAACAGTTCAACCAGATGTTCCCTCGCCGGAATCCGTTCTACACCTACAAGGGTCTGACGGACGCCATGAAGGCGTTCCCTAAGTTCGCCCACACCGGCACGGACACGATGCGCAAGCAGGAGGCCGCGGCCTTCCTCGCCAACATCAGTCATGAGAGCGGTGGGCTCTTCTACATCACGGAGATCAACAAGGACAACTACCCCCACTACTGCGACACCACCCAGCCCTACGGCTGTC
The DNA here is from genome assembly GCF_036226685.1 of Streptomyces sp. NBC_00690. Classification (NCBI taxonomy): domain Bacteria; kingdom Bacillati; phylum Actinomycetota; class Actinomycetes; order Kitasatosporales; family Streptomycetaceae; genus Streptomyces; species Streptomyces sp. NBC_00690. Next base: position 7,432,629 of record NZ_CP109009.1, on the reverse strand, counting down.
CTGCGGGCGGTTCGGCCTACTACGGCCGCGGCCCCATTCAGCTGAGCTGGAACTTCAACTACAAGGCCGTCGGTGACTGGCTCGGCATCGATCTGTTGAACCACCCGGAGAAGGTGGAGACGGACCCCGCGATCAGCATGATGACGGCCCTTTGGTACTGGAACACGCAGGACGGCCCCGGCCCGGTCACCGGCCACGACGCCATGGTCAGCGGCGCCGGCTTCGGCCAGACGATCCGCTCGATCAACGGCTTCCTGGAGTGCGACGGCAAGAACCCGGCGCAGGTCCAGAGCCGGATCAACCGGTACAAGAACTTCACCCAGATCCTGGGCGTGCCCACCGGCGCGAACATCTCGTGCTGATCAGCTCACCCGCTGATCAACCGATGTACTGAAGGTGAGGAACGGGCCGGAGGGGACACCCCTCCGGCCCGTTCCGCCGTTCACCACCACAAGAAGGGACCCCGCCCCCGGTCCCGCATGTCCCATCGACGGCACATCTCCGCTCGTTTCGGCGAGTGCGGCACGGCATCGCGGGCAGACGCAGTTCAGCGAGGGGATGAGCCCCCCGCGCCCCGGTCGCATACCGGATCTGCCCGCTCACCGCCCAGGGCTCCGAGGACCGACACACCGGTGTCGGTGCCGGGCGAGTGATCGAACCGAAGTGAGGAGTCACCGATGATCGTCGTAGGCATCATCGCCGTCTGCGTGGTACTGGCCGTCCTGGCCTTCTTCGTGCCCCGCCTCTCCCGCCATCCCGAACGCGGGACCCAACGGACGCTCGGCCTCGGCTCTCGTGCCGGCGGCAAGGCGCCCGGGATACTGGGGCGCATCCTCAGCAAGCCGTTCCACAGCAGCTCGCGTGCCGTGAGCCGGAGCAGTTCCGCCGGTCGTCGGGCCCGTTGGCGGCTGCCGTTCTAAGGACCGCCGCCCCCCGGCTCACCGGGGGGTGCCTGATCCGTTGGCGCCCCGTGTGGCGTCTCGGGTCGCACCGACGGCATAGACCCCCACCACCGAGGCTGCCACCCGTGCCAACTCTTCGCGTACAGCCGGCGGCGAAAGCACTTCCAGCTGGTCACCGAGTGCCAGCAGCACCCCGGTCTCCGAAGTGTTGTCAAACACCAGCTCGGCCCTCAGCCAGTCCTCTCCTTCCGGGGCGATCTCCCCGATGATCCGGCCCGAGGTCACGCACTGGAAGCGCACCAAGGCGTCCTTGCGCAGCCGCACCGTCACCAGCAGGGGGAGGCGGCGCTGTTCGGCTTCGTATCGCATCGTCTTCCACACATCGGCGAGCTCCCAACCGGGCCTTCTGCGCACCGGCTCGTCGATGATGGACGCCTTGACCACACGGTCGGCACGGAACAGCCGCGGAGAGCCGGACTTGTCGGCCACGAGGTACCAGACCCCCGCCTTCACCACGAGCCCGTAGGGGTCGAGGACGTAGTCCCCGGGCTCGACTGCGCCACTGCGGCGATAGCGCAGGGCCAGTCGGCGGTCGGTGAACACGGCCGAGTTGAGTATGTCGAGATCGACTGCGGGTCTGGGCCTCATCATCCAGCGTTCCGGATCGACCAGGATGCGCCGACTCGTCAGCTCTGCGGCCGGTCGGTGCGGTTCCGGTATCGCCGCCATCACCTTGCGGAGCGCGGACCCCAATGCGGCATCGAGCCCGAGGGCGGCATGGGTTCCGCGTGCGGTGAGGACGAACAGGGCCCTCGACTCGTCCTCTGTCAGACCGGTGACGTCGGTTCGAAACCCCGGCAGCAGCGCAATGCCTCCGTGTCGCCCCCGCTCGGTGTAGATGGGAATGCCGGAGGTGGAAAGTGCCTCGACATCGCGGTAGATGGTTCGGACGGACACCTCAAGGCGCTCGGCGAGTTCGGCTGCTTGCACCAGACCGCGCGTCTGGAGGAGCAGGATGATCGAGAGCAGGCGGTCTGACTTCACGGGCGCAGACTCTCCGGGAAACATGACGGAAGTTGTCAGGTTACTCCTCGAAGGTACGCGCATCAGAGCACCTGATCCGATGCACAGGAGATCGACCAGATGAACGACCCACGTCCGTTGTACGAACGAGCAGCCGCCCAGTTCGCCACGCTGCTGGAGGCCGTGACACCGTCCCGGCTCGGCGATCCGACGCCCTGTGCGGAGTTCGACGTTCGGGCACTGCTCTCGCACAGTGTGAACGGGCTGTACTTGATGGCGCACATCGGTGAGAACGGGGACTGGAAGTCGGCTCCCCCGCCGGTGTCGGACTTCGCCGACGACGCCTGGCTCGGATCGTACCGGGGCGCGCACCAACGCTTCGGTGAGGCGTGGTCGGACGATGCGAAGTTGGGCTCGACCGTCTCTTCGCCCTGGGCCGAGGAGACCCCCGGGGATGCGATGGTGGGTTTCGCCCTTCTGGAGACCGTGGTGCACAGCTGGGACCTCTCCGAGGCCCTCGGCCGACCGGTGCAGTTGGATCCCGTGCTCGCCGAAGCGGTCATTCCCATCGCCCACGACGCACTCCCTGCCGCCAACCGTGGCGGCCCGGTGCCCTTCGGTGCCGTACGCGAGGCACCCGTGGGGGCTGATGCCTACGACCGGCTGGCTGCGTGGTTGGGCCGGGAGGTGCCCGACCGTTCCCACGGCTGAATCGGCCGATTCCTGGTAGCGCAGGGGCCCGGTAGTCCCCACCGGCGACTTGCTCGCCCGCACAACCGCTCCGCCCCACCCGTGCGCACGGCGGCCGGGTGGGGCGGAGCTCTGCTCGGGATCACTGATGAAGCAGGCGCCGGGCTCGGGCTACTGCTCCGCATGCTCCTCGCGACTACCTCAACCACGGCGGTGCGCACCACGACAGCGTGAGCCACGATGCCCATCGCAGGACCGGGGCGATCCATGTGCGGGATACAGGCACGCGATCGCCACGGCTGGCCCCATTTGTGTCTGCCCACGACGGCCATCGGAGTGATTCCAACCGTTTTGCCCAAACTCGCGCGCTCTTTGCTCCGAACCCTGTACGGACAACCGCCCACTCCGGGCGAACCTCCTACAAGGAGCACGAGCATGCGAATCTCCGTCGTTGCGGTCCCCGTCTGTCTGGTCGCGGCTCTTGCCGCCCCCGCAGCCGCCTTCGCAGAGTCAGGGGCAGCGGGTCACCACAGCCGCACCACAGCCGCACCGGGGGCTCTGGTCGCCTACGGGCTGACCACCGACCAGCGATTGGTCCGGTTCGGTGTCGACAAGCCGTCGGCCGCCACTTCGGTGGGCGCGGTCAGCGGGCTGGCGGGAGACACCAAGTTGGTCGGCATCGACTTCCGGGTGCAGAACCTCAAGCTGTACGGGGTCGGCGACCAGGGCGGGATCTACACCATCGCCACCAACGACGCGCGTGCGGTGAAGGTCTCACAGCTCACGACCGCGCTCTCCGGGACCTTGTTCGGCGTGGACTTCAACCCGGCCGCCAACCGGCTCCGGGTGGTGAGTGACACCGGACAGAACCTGCGTCACAACATCAACGACACCACGGGAACGCTCGGTACCGTTGTCGATGGAGTACTCACCAATCCGACGGTGCCGCCCACCACCGCCAAGGGAATCACCGGGGCCGCATACACCAACAACGACCTGAACACCGCGACCGCCACGACCCTGTTCGACATCGACACCCTGGCCGATCGAGTCTCCCTCCAGTCACCGGCCAACGCCGGCACCCTTGCCCCCACGGGAGGGCTCGGCATCCATGCCGACCCCAGCGCTGGATTCGACATCTACTTCGCCCCCACACAGGGCACGAACCATGGTTTCGCCACCCTGCGCAGCGGCAGCACCCACCGCCTCTACGAGGTCAATCTACTGACCGGCGCGACCCGCAGTCTCGGTTCCTTCCCCGCCGATCGACAGGTCACTGACATCGCCCTGCCACTCGACCAGAGCTAGCGTCCCCGCTTCAACAGCCAAGCGGTGTCGGCGGGCTGGCCTCGGCCTCGGCTTGGGGTGCACCCACGGTGGAGCCGGGGCCGGGCCATCGGCCCGTTCAGGGGGTCCGTTCGGGAGCGCGGCGCGAAGAGGCCATGGCGGTACGGAGGTGGGTCCTGGATCACCGTGGAGTGATCGAGGACCCACCTCCGAAGCGCTCATCACCCGGATGCGAACTACTTGGGCATCAGTACGGTGTCGACGATGTAGACGGTCGCGTTGGCGGTCTTCACATTGCCGCAGACCACCTTGGAGGTGTTGTTGACCGTGTACGCCTCACCGGAGCCGGTGGCGGTGATCTTCCCCTTCTGGAGGGTTTCGAAGGTGCCGTTCTCCAACTGCGCGGGGGTCACGCCCTGGCCGACGACGTGGTAGGTGAGGATCTTCGTCAGCATGGCCTTGTCCGCGAGCACCTTGTCGAGGTCGGCCTTCGGGATCTTCGCGAAGGCGTCGTTCGTGGGTGCGAAGACGGTGATCCCCTGGGCGTTGTTGAGGGTGTCGACCAGGCCGGCCTGCTTGACTGCGGCAACAAGGGTCGACAGCGCGGGGTTGTTCGAGGCGGCCGTGGCGACGGGGTCCTTGGACATCCCGTCGAAGGAGCCCGACCCCTGCTTCGGGACGGAGGCGCAGGCGGTGCCGAACGGCTGGTCGCCCGCCGCCGCGTCATCGGGCGCGGCGGATTCCTGGGGCTGCGAGTCATCCTTGCTCGCCTCGGTCGCGGAATCGGCGGACGTGTCCTTGCCCGAATCCGAACAGGCTGCCAGGGCGAACGGCAGGACGGTCACGGCGGCGACGGCGACGGCGGTGCGGCGGAAGCGGAGGGCGTTCATCGAAACTCCATGAGATGTCGAGTTCTTCGGCAGGCTGCGAGCCGTCTGGTGCTGGGAGGAAGGCGGTCTGTCATGACTGCGCTCCTCTCGACGGGCAGAACCTGCTCACACTCGGCATTCGGAGCCAACGGCCAGGCGGATTGGTCAGTCAACGGATCGAATGACGGCGGGCGGACGGGTTGACGAGGCGACGGCCGGCCGGAGAGCCTCCATCGAGCTTCCCCGCCCCGCCGTCGATGTGCCGTCCATCCGCCACCCTCATGGACGTGGCGGCCGTACGACGCATGGGTCCTGCCACGCCCGCACGGCTTCGCTACCGGTCCTCAGTCCAGCACTCGGCCTCCGTGGTAGCGCAGTTCATAGGCTCGGACTCCCGCGGCCGTGGTGATGTGCTCAACGCCTTGGAAGCGCAGCACGTCGCCGGTGTTCTCATCGACGTACGACAGCCCGGCGACGGTCTGGCGGAAGCCGCCGAGGAATCTGTTCTGGTGGTACAGCTCCGTCAGAGCCGCCTTGATCGTCTCGCCCGCGGTATGGGCGTCGATGTCGTCGCTCAGGAGATATCCGTAGTAGTTCATCCCCCACACGGGCCGGTCCGCGTGGTGCACGGTCTCCTGCCCCAGGAAGTCCGTACCGCCGAAGTAGCTGTCCCGATAGGCCAGCTCGCCCTCTCGGTACTCCAGATCGTGTGAGGCGGTTCGGGCCGGGGCGACCTTGCCGGTACCTCCGACATAGGTGGCGGCCTTGGCCCGAACGACGAATGCCTCCAGCGCGGAAGGTGTGAGTGTCAACGTGTCCATGGTCGCGTTCTACCAGCAGGGTCTGACAGTCGAGGGCGTGTCGCGCCCTCCCTTCAGGGCATGGGGCGGTCTGGCTGCGGCTGCGGTGGAAACATGTTTGTCATAAATGAACCGGAATAGAGCTCCAACTCCTTTAGTTCCAGGCAGATATGAATGTGGGAGTGGCTCTCAACGCCATCGATTCCGACAACCAAGTCGACGCCACCGTCCGGTTAGCCGCGGAGGCCGAAACGGCGGGGCTCCGTTCCGCATGGTTCGGGCAGGGCTTCGGCATCGACTCGCCCCAACTGGCGGCGATCGTCGGACGGGAAGTACCCGGTCTCCAGGTGGGGACGGCCGCGATCCCCGTCTTCGGGCGCCATCCGCTGGTGGTCTCCGGCCAAGCACTCACCGCCCAGGCGGCCACGCACGGTCGCTACCACCTCGGGCTCGCACTCGGTACGCGACTGCTGACCGAGGACGGTATGGGCATCCCCTTCGAACGGCCCATCGCCCGACTGCGTGAGTTCCTGGTGGTCCTGCGTCAGCTGATCGAGACCGGCACCAGCGACTTCCGGGGTGAACTGATCAGCGCGGCCACCCCGCTCCCGGCCCGGGTGCCCGGAGCCACGACGGGCGTACCGCTGCTCGTGGCCGCCATGGGTCCCCAGGCGCTGCGGGTCAGCGCTGAGCTGGCGGACGGGATCCTGCCCTATCTGGCCGGACCCCGTGCCCTGGCCGAGCACATCGTGCCGGCGGTCACGGCTGCTGCCGCGGCGGCCGGTCGTCCGGCGCCCAGGATCGTGGCCTTCGTGAACGGGGTGGTCACCGACGATGTCGAGTCCGTACGGGCCCGAGCCGCCGAACGACTCGCCTTCTACGAGCAGATTCCGTCCTACGCACGGGTGATCGAACTCTCCGGTGCCAAGAGCGCCGTGGACGTGACCGCGATCGGAAACGAGGAGACGGTACGGGCGGAGGTCCAGCGCTATCTGGACGCCGGGGCGACGGAGGTCGTGTTCGCAAGTACGGAGATCGCCGGGGACGCCGACCGGCACCGCACCTGGTCACTGCTCGGCGAACTCGCCGCCGAACGGCCGTAGTAGCAGCCGTACCGGGCACCCATCGATCCGACGTCCCACTACACCCGAAGGGCCCGGCACGCACCCTCGTGCGTGCCGGGCGGTTCGGTCAGGCGATGTGCGGCCTCCAACGGCCTTGCGGAGAAGCGGGGCGAAGGCGCTTGCGGGTGTGGTTGGTGGGGGCGATCGATTCACCGAACATGCGTTGAACACTTGCCCCTGCGCTCTCCTATGGTGCGCGCGGCCTCACGCCCATGCTGCCGTGAAGGTCGGTGTACGTTCTCCAGCGAAGACCGATCCGTATGCAACCCGATGCCCCCTCCCTTAGCCAAGTAAAGTTGGTGTGCGCAGATGGACTTGCCTGAGTGGCTCGCGACGGTGTTTGAGCACGAGTTCACTGAGAGCCAGCGATCCAGAGTCGCCGAGGTGATCACGGCCATCAATGCATCCACCCTCAGTGCAGCTGAGATGGAGCGTGGATACGGAGTGATCGAAGGGCACGCACGATTCCTTGGCGCGGTCATCCTCCTCCACCGAGAGGGTGATGACCTTGAGGAGACCCTGGAGACGGCAACCTGGGACTGGCGGGATCTCCTGTTGGGTACCGGGCTTGAACACGAGGGCTGGCCGAGCGTCCTCGCAGAAAAGCTTGGCGGACCCTCTGATGGTGACCCCCTGAGGGGCTGACCCTCGCCGTATCACTTGACGAGTCGGAATCTCTGAAATCGTGCATCGCGCCCCTATCCGACTGGTGAAGTCGAGGCACCGGGAGTGTTCCGCCCGATGTTCGCGTCATGCCGGCTCGTCTCGCCGTTGCCTTCGAACCGGTCGATCCATCAGCAGCAGGTCGCGCTCTGCGCGGATGCGCATCACCGGCGCTCCCATCCGGACGGCAGGGTGCCATGACGCGACCCCGGCCCGAGCCGTCGAGCCCGAGGCTCGGTGCATCAGCCGCCGTCCCCGCAGCACAAGGCAACGGAGACAAGGGCCGCAGCATCCAGCTGGACGAGTCCCCGGCCCCAGGGCTGGGTAGCCACAGCAGGCACCACCCTGCCTCGCGATCGGACTCGATCACCCTTCACCCCAGTACGGGTGATTTTCGCCCTACCTCTTGACGGTTTTCGGGCAGCAATCCACACTTCCAGTCATGCCCGGTCATTTTCGGGCGATGGCGATCAGGAGTCAGTGATGCTTCCCGCAGAACGACATCGGCGGATCTCCGCCGTGGTGGACCGTGTCGGCACCATCAGCAGCGAGGATCTCGCCGAGCAGTTGCACGTCTCCGTGGAGACCGTGCGTCGGGACCTCGGGCAGATGGAGAAGCGCGGTGCCCTGCGGAGAGTGCGCGGTGGGGCAGCGTCGTTCGCGGTGGTGCAGGGGGTCAGCGGTGAGGAGGCGTCGTTCGCCGACCGCTCCGAGTCGCAGACCCTCGCCAAAGCGGCCATCGGCAAGGCAGCGGCCAAGCTCGCCCTGCCCGGGATGACCGTGGTGATCGACGTGGGGACGACAGCCGTGGAGATCGCACGGGCCCTCCCGCTGGACTTCCGGGGCACGATCGCCACCCCCTCGCTCCTGGTGGCCCAGGTGGTCTCCGTACTGCCCCAGGTCTCGGTACTGCTGCCCGGCGGGCGACTGCGCGCGGGAGATCTGGTGTGTTCCGGGCCGCAGACCGTGCAGTTCTTCGCGGATATCTACCCTGACCTGGCCTTCCTTGGTTCCGGTGGCATCGACCAAACCGCCGGTGTGACCGATTTCCACTTCGAGGAGATCGCCACCAAGAAGCAAATCCTGTCGTGCAGCGCCCGTACCTACGTACTGGCGGACGGCAGCAAGTGGGGACGGGTCGCCGGACATCGCATCTGCGGGTTCGGGGACCTCACGGGGGTCATCACCGACACGGCGGCCGAGGACGACATCACCGCGGCCGTGAAAGACACCGGATGCGAGGTCGTGGTGGCGTGAGCGCCACCTTCACCCCCGTACGGTACATACCGATTGTTTTCCACCCTCCCAGCGAGCAGGGTTTCGAAAGGGATCACTCCTATGGCCACCCATGAGTCAGTGGACACCGACGGCGCCAGACCCGGCGCAGGCGCACCGGACGAAAAGAAGGAGATGAAGCGGGAGCTCACCCGCTACGCCTCCTTCGCCATGGCCTTCGGCTTTGTGTCGATCGCCACCGGCATCTTCACCACCTACGGATCGGTGCTCAACAGCTCCGGCCCGCGCGGGATATTCGCCTGGCCCATCGCGGTCATCGGCCAACTCTCCGTGGCGCTCGTCTTCGGCGCCCTCGCCGCCCGCATCCCCATCAGCGGATACGCCTACCAGTGGGTCTCCCGCCTGGTGAACCCCGTATGGGGTTGGATCATGGGCTGGATCTCCTTCTCCTTCCTCGGTGTGGTCGTCGTCGCCGTCGACTACACCATCGCGGCGACGATCCTCCCTGAACTCCTCCAGTACCAGGGAACGCAGGAGAACGCGTGGGCGATCACCGCCGTTGTGATCCTCGTCCAGGCGGTCCTGGTCGCGCTGTCCACCCGGCTGACACATCAGGTCAACAAGACCGCCGTGACAATCCAGCTGATCGGCATGATCGGGCTGACCGTACTGCTGTTCGTCGTCGGCGCGGTCGCCGGCAAGCTGGACTTCTCCACGCTCTTCCAGGCTGCTCCCGTGGCGGAGGCCGGCTACTACAGCCTCGGCTCGGCCGGTGAGGTCGGCCCGTTCGCGTTGGCGTTCCTCCTCGGCGCATTCACCATCGTCGGCTTCGAGTCCGCGGCCAACCTCGCCGAGGAGACCCGTGACCCCGCCCGGGTGATCCCCAAGGCGATGGTGCAGGCCGTCCTCTCCCTCGGTGTCCTCGGCTTCCTCTTCCTGATCGCGGTGACCGCACTCATCGAGGACCCGGTGAAGCTCGCCGAGTCGGCCACCCCGGTGGCCACCGTGATCACCGCGGTCCTCGGGTCGGGCGTCGGCAAGGCCCTGCTGGTCCTCGTCGTGGTCTCGATCTTCTCCTGCGGTCTGGTGATCACCATGAGCGGTACGCGCCTGGTCTGGGCGATGTCCCGCGACGAGCGCTTCCCCGGCTGGCAGTCCCTGCGGAAGATCAACGTCTCCCGGGGCACCCCGCTCAACGCCACGCTGTTCATCTTCGTGGTGGGCGAACTGGTGCTGGCATCGTTCGCGATGTCCACGGACGCCTTGTTCTCCCTCTTCTCCGCAGCCACCCTGTTGCCCGCGATCATCTACGCCGGCACCGTGCTGATGTACATCGTCAAGCGCAAGTCGCTGCCGCCGACCCAGGGCTTCTCGCTGGGTCGTTGGGAGATCCCCGTCATCGTGACCGCCTCCGTCTGGCTCGTCTACGAGTTGCTGATCTTCCGCGACGAGTCCTTCCGCGACCCGTGGCTGTACGTCCTCGTGCTGTTCGCCATCGGCGCCGTGTACTTCGCGTACCTACTGGCCCGCCGCGGTGTCGCCGGGCTCACCATGCCCGACATGGCCGATGTCGACCGCACCCTCGACACCGAGGACGCCACCGGAACCGTCAAGCCCGCGGTGCCCCAACAGGAGGAGGTGTCGGACCGATGACCGTGGTCCTCGCCATCGACCAGGGGACGTCCGGCACCAAGGCGGTGGTGGTGGATGCATCGGGCGCGGTGGCCGCCATCGCCGAAGCCGAACTGCGTCCCCGCTACGGCGACGGCGGTCTGGTCGAACAGGACCCGCGGGCACTGCTCGCATCGGTCCTGGAAACTGGCCGCCGCGCCATCACCGAGGCGGGGCTCCCGATCGACGTCGTCGCCCTGGCCAACCAGGGCGAGACGGTCCTGGCCTGGGACCCCGCGACCGGTACTCCGCTGTCGGAGGCGATCGTGTGGCAGGACCGTCGGGCGGAGTCGGTGGTCGCGGGGATGCGGCAGCACGCCGACACCATCGCGGCCCGCACCGGTCTCGTCCTGGACTCCTACTTCTCCGCGCCCAAGATGACCTGGCTGCGCCGGAACGTAACGCGTGAAGGCGTCGTCACCACCTCGGACACCTGGCTGCTGCACCACCTCACCGGAGAGTTCGTCACCGACGCCTCGACCGCCAGCCGCTCCCTGCTGCTCGACCTCGACACCGTCGAGTGGGCACCCGACCTGGCCGAACTGTTCGGTCTGGAAGGGGAGCGGCTACCCCGGATCGTCGCCGGTGACGAGGTCATCGGTACCACCGGGGCGTTCGGCGGCCGGATCCCGGTGGCGGGGTTGATCGTGGACCAGCAGGCGGCGCTCCTCGCCGAGAGCTGCTTCGACGCGGGCGCCGCCAAGTGCACCTTCGGCACCGGCGCCTTCCTCCTCGCCAACACCGGCACCAGTCCCGTCCGCTCCACCTCGGGGCTGACCACGTCCGTCGCCTGGCAAGCCGCCGGGAGCACCCCGTACTGCGTCGACGGACAGGTGTACACGGCGGCCTCCGCGGTCCGCTGGATGCGGGACCTCGGGTTCATCGGTTCGGCGGCCGAATTGGACACCGTTGCCGCGAAGGAGTCCGACGGGACCTTGTGCGTACCCGCCCTGGCGGGTCTCGCCGCGCCCTGGTGGCGACCCGACGCAACCGCCACCTTCGCCGGAATGACGCTCTCGACCCGGCCCGGGCATCTGGTGCTCGCGGTCCTCCAGGGCATCGCCGCCCAGGTCGCCGAGGTGTGCGATCTGGTCGCCACGGACCTCGGCGCACCTCTGACCAGTCTGCGGGCGGACGGCGGTCTCACTCGCAGTCGAACCCTGATGCAGGCGCAGGCCGATCTCGCCCAGATGCCGGTGGACATCTATCCCTCGGCCCATGCCACCCCGTTGGGCGCTGCCGCGCTCGCGCGACTCGCCCTCAACCCGGGCATGACACTCCGGGAAGCCGTTGGCAGTTGGAAACCGTCAGCGGTCTTCGAGCCGGTGTGGTCGGCGGACCGGGCGGCACAGTTTCGCACGTCATGGACGGCGGTCGCCGAGACGGCCGTCCGCAAGGGAGATCTCACATGAGTCACACCCCAGGCAGCACCACTCCTGGGCGCGGTCCGTCCCCCGTTCACGACATCATCGTGATCGGGGGTGGGATCGTCGGCTCCGCCATCGCCCGCGAACTCGCGGGACATGCGGTGTCCGTCGCACTGGTGGAGGCGCGCTCCGACATCGGGGACGGTACGAGCAAGGCGAACACCGCCATCCTCCACACCGGCTTCGACGCCACCCCCGGCACCCTCGAATCCCGTCTGGTCGCCCGGGGGTACGACCTGCTGTCCGACTACGCCCGCGAGACCGGAATCCCGGTGGAACACACCGGGGCCATCCTGGTCGCGTGGAACGAGGAGGAACTCGCCGCACTCCCCGGGCTCCGGGACAAGGCCGAGGCCAACGGCTATCACCACAGTCGGCTCATCGGCGCGGACGAGGTGTACGCCGAGGTCCCGGCGCTCGGCGAAGGCGTGCTCGGTGGGCTGACCGTGCCCGACGAGTCGATCATCTGCACCTGGACGACCAATCTCGCCCTGGCCACCGACGCCCACCGGCGCGGCACGGACATCCTCCTCGATCACGCGGTCACCGCCGTGACCGTCGCGGACGACATCACCACCCTGCACACGCGCGGCGGTGACGTCCACGGACGGTGGATCGTCAATGCCGCAGGTCTCGGCGCCGACCGTCTTGACGCGCTCTTCGGGTACGACCGGTTCACCGTCACCCCGCGCCGCGGCGAGCTGTTCGTCTTCGACAAGTTGGCCCGCCCCCTGGTGGACCGCATCGTCCTTCCCGTACCCACCAAGCGGGGCAAGGGCGTCCTCGTCTCCCCCACCGTCTACGGCAATGTGATGCTCGGTCCCACCTCCGAGGACCTCACCGACCGCACCGCCACCGGGACCTCGGAAGACGGCTTCGCCTTCCTCCTCGGCAAGGGCGAACGGCTGATGCCACGCCTGCTGGAGGAGGAGGTCACCGCCACCTACGCGGGCCTGCGCGCCGCCATCGACCGCTCGGACTACCTCATCGAGGCCGATGCCGACCAGCGCTATCTCCTCGTGGGCGGCATCCGCTCCACCGGTCTGACCGCGGGCATGGCCATCGCCGAGCACGTCGGCGAGATGCTGACCGCCTCGGGTGTTGTCCTCAAGGAACGCGACGCTCTGCCACCGCCACCGGCAATGCCTTACATCGGCGAGGCCGGCGTACGTCCCTACCAGGACGCCGCACGGATCGCCGAAGACCCGGCGTACGGGGAGATCGTCTGTTTCTGCGAACGGGTGAGCGCCGGTGAGATCCGGGACGCCTGCCACGCCCCGCTGCCCGCCCGGACACTCGACGGGTTGCGTCGTCGCACCCGTGCCATGAACGGGCGCTGCCAGGGCTTCTTCTGCGGCTCGGCCGTCCAGCAACTCCTGAACGACCACACCGACCACGACACGGAGCAGGGCTGTGCCCGTCCGTGCCACGAGGTGACCTCCTGATGACCGACTCGCGTACCGAGCAAGCACCTCCCTTGACCCTCACCCCCGACGTACTGGTCATCGGTGGCGGACCGGCCGGTCTCAGCGCTGCCGCGGCCCTCGCCCCCCGGGTCGCCGGTGACGTCCTCGTACTGGACCGGGAGAAGGAGGCCGGGGGCATCCCCCGGCACAGCGACCACACCGGGTACGGGCTGCGGGATCTGCACCGGGTGCTGACGGGGCCCGCGTACGCACGCCGGCTCACCGAGACCGCGCGGCGGGCGGGTGCCGTCATCCGTACCAACGCCATGGTCACCCACTGGGCGTCGGGGCTGGCCGTGGACGTCACCAGTCCGCAGGGCCGGTTCCGGGTCGAGCCGCGGGCCGTGGTCCTCGCCACCGGCGCCCGGGAGAGGCCGCGCACCGCCCGGCGCATCCCCGGGGACCGCCCGGCCGGCGTCTACACCACCGGCCAGCTGCAAAACGCCGTCCACCTCCACCACCAGGAGGTGGGCAAGCGCGCCGTCATCGTCGGCGGTGAGCTAGTGAGTTGGTCGGCGGCGCTCACCCTGCGGGAGGCCGGTTGCTCGGTCGTCGCGATGGTCAGTCAGTACAAGCACACCGAGTCGTACGGGGCCTTCAACCTCGGCGGCAAGGTCGTCCTGGGCGTCCCGGTGGTCAATCGGTCCCGCGTGGTGCGGGTGATCGGCAAGCCCCGGGTGGAAGGGGTCGAGATCGAGGACGTCGACACCCGTCGGCGTCAGGTGCTCGCCTGTGACACGGTCATCTTCACCGGTGACTGGATCCCCGACAACGAACTCGTCCGCACCGGTGACATCGCCCTGGACCCGCACACGCTCGGCCCCGTCGTGGACACCGCGCTACGCACCAGCCGCCCCGGGGTGTTCGCAGCCGGGAACATGCTCCATCCGGTCGACACCGCCGACATCGCCGCACTCGACGGTCGACACGTCGCCGATCAGGTGGTGCGCTGGCTGGCCACGAACTCCTTTCCGCACTCCTCCGCCGCTGTGCCACTGCTCGCCGAGAAGCCATTGCGTTGGGTGTCGCCCAGCCTGTTGCGTCCCGGTGACCCGGCTCCACCGCGTGGTCGACTGTTGTTGTGGACCGATGAGTTCATGCGCGTACCGCGGGTCACGGCCCGTCAGGGGGGTGAGGTCCTCTCCGAACGGCGGCTGGCCTGGCCCGCTGCTCCCGGCCGGGTGTTCCGGGTGCCGTGGTCGATCCTGCGGGGCATCAGCCCGCACCGAGGGCCCGTCACCCTCACCGTGCGCTGATCGACACTCCTGCCCCGGACGCATCGAAGCCGTTCGGGGCGGGCTGCACGTCCACGAGCGCCCTGGGGGCGGTGCGGTTGGTGCAGTCGGGGATGGTGGGCCAGCGCGGTGAGGGTGTCGGCGGTCAGTCCACCGGTCTTGGGCCTGCGCAGCAGGGCGGGCGAGCCGTGGCGGGACGAACGCGGCTGCCAGGGGTTCGCCCTCGGGCCCGAAGAACTCCAACAGTCCGTCGTGCCGCATCGCAACGCCGCTGATCGACTCCCAGGGAAGATGGCGCGGTGCCGGTGGACAGCGTGGCGCCGGGTGCAGTGACACCGCGGTACGGGCAGGCGCTCGAAGGCGACCTCCTGGGCCGTGTCAGACACGACCCCAGTACCGCGGTGTCACTGTAGGGATCCGATGTCGGTCCGAGTGGCTGGGCTGCCGCCCCGGACCGACGGCGGGGATCAGGCGACGGGAGCCGGGTAGGTCGGGTACTCCACCCCGGACACGTGCTGGACGACACGGATGACCTGGCAGGAGTAGCCGAACTCGTTGTCGTACCAGAGGTAGAGGATCGCGTTGTCGCCATCGACCTTCGTGGCACCCGCGTCCACGATCGACGCGTGTCGCGAACCGATGAAGTCGCTCGACACCGCGTCCGGGGCGCTGGTGAAGTCGATCTGGCGCTTGAGCGGCGAGGTCAGCGACACCTGGCGAAGGTGGTCGAGGACCTCTTCGCGAGTGGTTTCGCGGGCGAGCTGCAAGCTCAGGATCGCAATGGAGACGTCCGGTACGGGCACGCGGATCGAACTGCCGGTGATCTTGGCGTTCAGTTCCGGCAGCGCCTTGGCAACCGCAGAGGCCGCACCCGTCTCGGTGATGACCATGTTCAACGGCGCCGAACGGCCACGACGGTCCGAGTTGTGGTAGTTGTCCAGCAGGTTCTGATCGTTGGTGAACGAGTGGACGGTCTCCACGTGCCCGCGCAGTACGCCGTACTCGTCCGCCATCGCCTTCAGCGGCGGGACGATGGCGTTGGTGGTGCAAGACGCACAGGAGAGGATCTGCTCATCCGGCTTGATCATGTCGTGGTTCACACCGTGGACGACGTTGGGGACGTCCCCCTTGCCGGGCGCGGTCAGGACGACCTTGGCGATGCCAGGCTGGAGGTGCTTCGACAGGCCCTCGCGGTCGCGCCACTTGCCGGTGTTGTCGATGAGGATGGCATCCTTGATGCCGTACTCCGTGTAGTCCACGGACGTCGGATCGTCGGAGTAGATCACCTTGATCTCATTGCCATTGGCAATGATCTTGCTGTTCTCCTCGTCCACGGAGATCGTCCCGTTGAACTGGCCGTGGATGGAATCGCGGCGCAGCAGCGAAGCGCGCTTGACGAGGTCCTGGCCGGCTCCCTTGCGGACGACGATGGCGCGCAGCCGCAGACCGTTGCCGGATCCCGCCTTCTCGATGAGCAGCCGGGTGAGCAGTCGGCCGATGCGTCCGAACCCGTAGAGGACCACGTCACGCGGCGCACTGCGTTCGATCTTGTTAGCGCCGGTGGCGCCGACGACGGCTCGCGCGGTGAACTCCGCCACCGACAGCCCGTGGCCATCGGTGCGGTAGGTCGCGGCGAGCATGCCGATGTCGATCTGGGACGGACCGAGATCGAGGGTGGTGAGTGCCTCAAGGAAGGGCAGCGTCTCAGTGACCGAGAGTTCTTCACCGGCGATCTGCCGGGCGAATCGGTGGGTCTTGAGGATGCTGACCACTGACTTGTTCACCAAGGAGCGGCTGTGCAGCAGAATCGTTACGTCCCGCTCCCTGTGTAGCTTGCCGATGATCGGAATCATCGACTCCGCGATCTCTTCGCGGTTCTTCCAGTTGATGAACGAGTCCTCGTTGACAGTCACAGATTCATCTTTCGAGCTAGGCGGCGCTCATATGCTAACCCGCCTTCGTGTTGATCATTCAGGCGGTGCCACCCGAGCCGGCTCGCACGATCGGGCCGTACGCCCAGATCAGCGCGGGAGCAGGGACCGTCCCCCCGTCGTTCGGGCCCCTTTCCCGGCGCCACTTCAGGGCAGCACTCCCCCAGGACCCCTCCCTGGGACCTCTCCCTCGGACCGGAACGGCTACCCCCGCCGCAGCAGATACGTGTCCATGATCCAGCCCTTGCGTTCCCTCGCCTCGGCACGCAGTCGCTCAATGCGGTCCGATACGTCCGCGAGCCGCCCCGAGACGAGGATCTCGTCCTTCGTCCCCACGTACGCGCCCCAGTAGATGAAGAGGTCCTGATCCAGATGGCGGGTGAACGCCTGGCGCGCGTCCAGCATCACGACCACGTCGTCCACGTCCTCGGGCCACCCCTCGGCCAACCGGCGGCCGGTGGTGATCTGAACCGGGCGGGCCACCCTGTTCAACCCGGTGCGGTGCCGCGCCAGCAATGCCGAGACACTGCTGATCCCGGGCACCACCTCATGGTCGAAGGCCACGTTGCCCCGGCGCAGCACCTCCTCCAGGGACCCCAGGGTGGAGTCGTAGAGGGAGGGGTCGCCCCAGACGAGGAACCCACCGCACTCGTCTTGCGCCAGGTCCTTGGCGATGAACCGTTCGAACAGGTCCGCGCGGCGGCGACGCCAGTCCTCGACCGCCGGGGCGTAGTCGGACGTCACCCGGTCGCGCTCGGGGTCCCGCCCCTCGACCAGACGGTAGGACCCGTCCTCGACGTGCGCATCGAGGATGTCCCGCCGCAGTTGGATCAAGTCCGACTTGTCCTCGCCCTTGTCGAGGATGAAGAACGCGTCCGCGGCGTTCAACGCCTTCACGGCCTGGAGCGTCAGTTGGTCGGGATCACCCGATCCAATGCCGATGACATAGATTTTCCTCACCCGCCGAGTCTGCCTCACGCACACCGCCCACCGGCCCCCAGGGTGACGTCGCCCCCAAGTACTGCGCCCTCCTCGGCCCACGGGGCACCGACTGCCCCTATCCTCCCGCTATGCGTGTCGCCCTCTTCGTCACCTGCTTGAACGACGCCCTGTTTCCCGCCACCGGTGTCGCGACCGTGAAGCTGCTGGAGCGGCTCGGTGTCAGCGTGGACTTCCCCGCGGCGCAAACCTGCTGCGGACAGCCCCACTTCAACACCGGCTACCGAGGGGCCGCGGAGAAGCTCGTCCAGCACACGGCACGCGCCTTCGCGGGCTACGACCACGTCGTGACCCCCTCGGGCTCCTGCGCCGCCATGGTCCGGGAGCAGTACCCGCGGTGGGGGGAGACCTCCCTGGCTTCGCGGACCCACGAGCTCACCGAGTTCCTCGTCGACGTCCTCAAGGTCACCGATGTCGGTGCGTACTTTCCGTACACGGTCACCTACCACCCCTCGTGTCATGGCTTGCGCACCTTGCGCCTCGGGAGTCGGCCGCACCGACTGCTGCAAGCGGTCAAGGGGCTGGAACTGCGGGAACTGCCGGGCGCCGAGGAGTGTTGTGGTTTCGGCGGTACCTTCGCCGTGAAGAACGCGGCGGTGTCGACCGCGATGGGGCAGGACAAGATCCGTAGCGCACTCGCGACCCGCGCCGAGGTGCTCTGCGCCGCCGACAACTCCTGTCTGATGCACCTCGACGGTCTGATCCGTCGCCAGGACGAGCCACTGCGTCCCCTCCACATCGCGGAAATCCTCGGTTCCACCGAAGAGGACCCCTATCGCCCCGAGGAGCCCATCTCATGAGCGCCGCCTTCCTGGGGATGCCACCCTTTCCCCGAGCGGCGGAGGAGGCCGTGCACAACACCACCCTCCGCGCCAATCTGCGCCACGCGACCCATACGATCCGCGCCAAGCGCGCCAAGGCAGTCGCCGAGCTGTCCGACTGGGAGCAGTTGCGGGAGGCGGGACGACAGATCAAGGACCACACCCTGCGCCATCTCGACCGCTATCTGATCCAGTTGGAGGCGGCGGTCACCGAGGCCGGCGGTACGGTCCACTGGGCCGCCGACGCCACCGAGGCCAACCGGATCGTCGCCGACCTGGTGAAGGCCACGGGCGAGACAGAGGTGGTCAAGGTCAAGTCCATGGCCACCCAGGAGATCGGTCTCAACGAGGCACTCGCGGCGGAGGGCATCACCGCGTACGAGACGGATCTCGCCGAGCTCATCGTGCAGCTCGGTGACGATCGGCCCTCCCACATCCTGGTCCCGGCGATCCACCGCAACCGTGCCGAGATCCGTTCGCTCTTCGCCGACGAGATGGGCAAATGGGGCAGGGCGGCGCCGCACGGGCTCACCGATTCCCCGGCCGATCTCGCCGAGGCCGCCCGTCTCCATCTGCGGGAGAAGTTCCTCCGAGCCCGCGTCGGCATCTCGGGGGCCAACTTCATGGTCGCCGAGACCGGCACGCTCGTCGTCGTCGAGTCCGAGGGCAACGGGCGGATGTGCCTCACCCTCCCCCGCACCCTGATCTCCGTCGTCGGCATCGAGAAGACCGTGCCCACCTGGCGGGACCTGGAGGTCTTCCTCCAGACGCTGCCACGTTCCTCCACGGCCGAGCGGATGAACCCCTACACCTCGCTGTGGACGGGAACCACTGACGACGACGGGCCCCGAGATTTCCATCTGATCCTCCTCGACAACGGTCGCACCGACGTACTCGCCGACGAGGTGGGACGCCAGGCCCTTCGATGCATCCGCTGCTCGGCCTGCCTCAACGTCTGCCCCGTGTACGAGCGAGCCGGCGGTCACGCGTACGGCTCCGTCTATCCCGGCCCGATCGGGGCCATCCTCACGCCCCAACTCCGAGGCACCGGCAGCGCGATCGACGCCTCACTCCCGTATGCGTCCACGCTGTGCGGTGCGTGCTACGAGGTGTGCCCCGTCGCCATCGACATCCCCGACGTCCTGCTCCACCTGCGTGGACGCATCGCCGAACAAGGCGGGCCCGGCCATCGTGTCGAGCGGGCCGCCCTCGCTGCCAGCGGCTGGGTCCTACGTCATCCGACCGTACTGGCGGCGACCGAGAAGCTGGCCGCGGCGACGCGTGGGATGCACCCGCGCAGACCACCCGGCAGCGGCGCCTGGACCACGAGCCGCGAACTGCCCGACGTACCGACCCAGTCCTTCCGCGACTGGTGGCAGGAGAACCGCCGATGACCGACACCTCCCGCGAGCGCATCCTCTCCCGTATCCGGGCAGCGGTCGACCGGGCCCAGGACGTGCCCCCGCCCGAGCGCGACTACCTCATCACCCACACGAGCGACGACCCGATCCAGAACGCGGAACTGCTCCAACGCAATCTCAGCGACTACCGGGCCGTGGTCCACCGGGTGACACCGACCGGGCTCCCCGGCCTCATCGCCGAGCGTCTCGCCGCCCACCGGGCGAGGTCGATCGTCGTCCCCGACGCGGTGCCCGACTCCTGGCTGAGCGCTTGCGCCATCGCCCGCCACCGGGACGAGGGACCCTTGACTCCCGCCGTACTCGACACCGTGGACGCGGTGCTCACGGGTTGCGCGCTCGCCATCGCTGAGACCGGCACCATCGTGCTCGACGGTGGCCCTGACCAGGGACGCAGGGCCCTGACCCTGATCCCCGACCTCCATATCTGTGTGGTCCGGGCGCCCGCTCAGATCGTGTCTTCGGTGCCGCAGGCCCTGCCCCTGCTGTCCCCGAGCGCCCCGCTGACATGGATCTCCGGCCCCTCGGCCACCAGTGACATCGAACTGGACCGGGTGGAGGGAGTACACGGCCCGCGCAGGCTGGAGGTCATCCTGCTGGACGGCGTCGCCTAGTCCGTTTCGTGGTCCTCGCGGACCCGCCGGGGACTGCGGGACGGTCGTCAGCGGTCCAGGGTGAGCCGGGGGGCCTCGGCCCTGGCGTCCACCGGCCCGCTGAGCCGGGAGGCCAGATCGCGGGCCCACGCCGCCAGCCCCGACACATCGACCCCATGGGGATCGCCGAAGCCCTCGATGTGCCCGGCCCCCCGCAGGAGGAGCCGCTTCCCACCCATCACATTGCCGCGTGCGGCGTGCGTGAGGCCGACCGCCAACTGTGCGAGCCCCCGCCACAGCTCACGCTCCGGTTCCGGGCCCGACTTCCAGGCGTCCTCGAAGACCTCGTGAGCATGGAAGGGCTTGCCCGCATCCAACAGTCGCTGCGCCTCCTTCAAGCTCTGGTCGGGGCTGCGCACCACTCCCTCGGGCTGCCGCTCCACGCCAGGCACGCCATAGGGGAGCGGGCGTCCCAGTCCATCGCGAGGGCGGGCGTTTCGGGCACGCCCTTCGTCGTCGCGGTCTCTCGGCGCCTTATCCACTCCTCGATTCTCCCCGAACCGGGTGCCCGCGCGCAGGCCGGACGCTCAGTCCGTGCCGCGAGTGGGGTAATGTTGTCTTGCGCGCCGGGTCTTGGGTACAAAACCGGCGCACATCGGGACGTGGCGCAGCTTGGTAGCGCACTTGACTGGGGGTCAAGGGGTCGCAGGTTCAAATCCTGTCGTCCCGACTTGTGTATTCGCAGGTCGTGAGCGGTATCGGAGAGATCCGGTACCGCTTTTTCGTGCTTTCCACCCGTGGCAGACGGTACCGCCCTATCGACGAGCAAAGGCCGCCAGACGTCCTGCGGCAAGAGCACAGCCGGGCAGCGCGGCGTCACAAGCTTCGGTCCGATCACAGGCGATGGGCATCTATCGGCTGGTGTCCGGCTCCACCTGACCCAGGTGACCTGCTGAATGCTGCGGCAATCGCTCGTTCGACTTCGCTACGGTCGCGTGGCACGCGAGCGGCGTCCCGGAAACGCTTGGGGGCGACTCCGGTCTCCCTTTTGAAGGCGTGACTGAAGGCGCTCTCGGAGGCATAGCCGAGGGAGAGGGCCAGTTGTGACACAGGCGTGTTCGTCTGGAGCAAGGTCTGTTCGGCCAGGCGCATGCGCCATTGGTGGAGGTAGGTGAGCGGTGGCACACCCGCGACGGAGGTGAACACTCCGGCGTATGCGCTACGGGACATGGCCGCGGCCTGGGCGAGTTCGGCGAGTTGCCAGGGGCGAGCCGGATCGGTGTGCATCAGCCGCAGTGTCGGAGCGATGCGCTCGTCGGCCAAGGCTCGGAGCCAGCCCGCGGGATACGACTCACCCCGGGCGAGGTAGTCACGCAGCACGTGGGCGAAAACCAATTGGGAGAGGTACTCGGTCACCATGTTCCCACCAGGGCGATCGGAGCTCATCTCCCGCAGCAACTGTTCGAGATGCTGGCAGAGCGCGGGCGCCTCCTCTCCGGTGTGGGGCATGTGAATCACCGGAGGGAGGACCTGGAGCAGTAAGTCCTCGCCGGCGGTGTTCAGTTCGAAATGAGCGCCGATCGACACGACATCCGTGACGCTCTCCTCCCCGGCGTGTGCGAAGAGGTGGGGAGAGGTCGCGAGCAGCACCAGCGCGTCCTGTGGAGGTGTATCGGGATCGGCGGCCAGTACATAGGGCAAGCTTCCGTCGAAGGTCACGACATCTCCCGGTTCCAAGAGCACCGGGCTTGCGCAGCCGTCGACCATCAGCCAGGTGATGCCGTGTAGTACGGCGTGGACCTTGAGTCTGCCGGGGGCCGGAAATCGCAGGGCCCATGCTCCTCCGGCGGTGAGACCTCGGGCGAGCACACACCGCGCACCGGTAACGCTGAGGGTGTGGGTGAGCGGGTCAGGACTGGTCGATCCCAGATACGGCGGTGCGCTCATGGAATTACTCTCGCGCAACATACCTGCACTGACAAGTATTTATCACGGATGGCTGTCATTGAATCCCTGATTGACCTCACAGTGAGGTTGACAGGCATCACAAAGCACCAAGACCCCGTGAATTTCTCACACATTTACGGCATCCTCTTGCATTCACGTTGCCGCGGCGGGCTTCGTATCTCACAGCCGAACCGACTGCGCGAAGGACCGAACCGAACGTGAGCACATGCATGCTTACGCAGGGAAGTAAGTCGATCCAGGCGTCAGCCCGAATGGCCAGAGGGTGAATTTCCTCCAGTATCAGTTCGAACTGGATTCACGCTGGAGAGAAGAGGAGGCCGGGCGGGACGAAGAACTGATCCTTTCGAAGCCTACTTCTGCGGCGGGCGCATTATCGCCGTGGGGTAATGAAGATGTTATTGACGACATATCCATCCAGCCCATGGAGTTCGCCGTACGCAATCAGGTCACTGTTGCGGTTGATGAACCCGCGCCCTGAATAGTTGAGCGAGGTGTTGCACAGGACGCTGAATCCGGTCAATTCACCGAAAGAGGTCAGTAGGTTGGCCATTTCCGGGTTCGCCGTCGGGTCGACGGTTTGGGCGCGAGCGGTTCCATCGACGTGCGTCACCGCCCGTAGTTCGCTGGACTCGACTTGGCTGAAGTACAGCATGTAGGGATCGGGGACCCCTCCTGCGAACCAGCGGTCGGCGTCCTGCTCCAGACAGATCGGGGCGATGGGTCGATAGCTCTCGCGTTGCTTGATCTTGTTGAGCCTGACTGTTGTCTCGACGGTGAAGGGAGCGGCCAGGATCGAACGGTTCCCGAGTGCGCGGGGGCCGATTTCCCAGCGGCCCTGCGCCCAGCCGATGATGTTTCCGTCGCGGAGGTAGCGGGCGACCTCCGCGTAGCGCACGGGGCGGATTTCATAGCGCTGGGGGTCGAACTCGATGTCCTCGACGAACTCGCCGCCTGCGTAGACGTCCCAGTCCAGGTCCGCTGACCCGGTGTAGAAGTGCTGGGCGTCGATGGCGGTCCCGATCGCGGAGCCGCTGTCGTTGGGGCACGGCGGGACGAAGACGGCGGGGAAGAGTCCGCACTCGCGCCAACGGCGATTCCACTCGCAATTGAGTCCGCAGCCACCTGAGATGAGCAGCGGGAGCCCCTCCGTCAAATGCTCCCGAGCGTACGCGTAGAACCGCTCAAAGATGGCGTTCGACAGACGGGCGGCGAGGCTCTTGTACGCGTTTGATTCCACGCCGATGTTATGGAAAGGGGACTCGGTCATCCGGTCTTTCAGGTTGCCGGTGATGACCGTCCCCTGACCAAGGATGAAGTCGATCGCTTCCTGTTCTGCTGTGGTTGCGGCTCGGTTCTCGGCGAATCCAGCCAGGGCCATCTGCTTGCCCGCATCCTGGAAACGGACAAATTCTTGCTGCGGACTAAACTTGGGGTCTGCGAGCGCGAAACCGTAGGAGTACTTGTTTCCTGGGTGGTTGAGCACCTCCTTGAGATGGGTCACCTTGCCGTGCTCGTCGATTCGGTAGAAGGAGCCAATGTTCCCCTCCCATACCAGGCTGTAGAAGGGTTGGTCCCGACGCAATGCTGACATCCCATAGGACGTCATGATGTGGGAGCGCTCATGTGTGGAGGAGAAGACGCGCACGGCCTTCCCGAAGAACCGGCCAGCCTCGTCTGAGATCGCGGATTCGCCCACACCGTAGTACCCGGTACGCGAGGGTTGGTCGGTGGCCTGGGTTCCCTTGATCCAGCCGCTCATTGCGATGACGTCCGGCTGCTTGTCCAGCCGGTCCGCCGCTACGGCGAACACTTCGGCGGTCAGGCCGCTGTAGCGGATGAACTTGTCCTTCTCGGCCTCCAGGGAGAAGAGCAGCTTGCCGTCCTCAACGGCTGCCATCGCCCCGTCGTGGCCCTCCTTGAGGGAAAGAATCAGCATGGTGGTCCATTTCTCTGAGGATGTCCGACCTGACAGTTGGGCGCCGGTGATGGGGGCAGGATCGGCCGCCCGGCGCGAAAACATGGGGGCGACTCACTGATCGAAGGTGTCACCAGGTGGGGCCGAGAGGGCGTTCAGGGCGAGCCGATGCAACCGCGGGTTGGCCGAGAGTGCGCCGGTGCCGCTTTGGGGCGAGGCTCCCAGGAGATCGGTGCAGACACCGCCGGCTTCCTCCACGAGGATCTGTACGGCGGTGATGTCCCAGGGGTTCACGACAGGTTCGGCCGCGATGTCGAGGGTTCCTTCGGCGACCATGCAGTGTTGGAGGAAGTCCCCGAAGGCGCGGTCTTCCCAGCATGCTTCGGCCAGGCGGAGATATGCCTCGCGCGAGTGGAAGATGTCCCAGGTTCGTGTGCTGGTGGTGGACAGGTATGCCTCGGCGAGGCGGGTGTTGTCGGAGACTCGTAGGGGCAGGGGGGCGCTGTCGACGGACCCGCGGCGCAGCCAGGCGCCCTGCCCGGCCGCCGCCCACCAGCGGCTGTGCAGGGCGGGGGCGCTGATCACACCGACGGTGGGCCGCCCGCCCTCCAACAAGGCGATGAGTGTGGCCCAGACGGGTACCCCGCGCAGGAAGTTCTTGGTGCCGTCGATGGGGTCGACCATCCAGGTGCGCCCGGCCGTGACCGGGCCGCCGGTCTCTTCGCCAGCGAAGGCGTCATCTGGGCGGGCGGACCTCAATGCCTCGCGTACGGCCATTTCGACGGCGGTGTCCGCGTCCGTCACGGGCGTTCGGTCCAGCTTCTCCTGGACTCGCAGGTCGCGGGCTTGGAAGCGACGGCTGGTGATGCTGTCGGCGATATCGCCGAGTCGCAAAGCCAGTTCGAGATCGGCATGTTGTGACATCGAGCGCCTCACTGCACACATCGTGGGTTTCGGGGCTCAGCCTGGGAACGATCCGGGCGGAGCGCCGATGGCTGCCGGATCACTTCGCGTGGAGTTCGAGCATGTGGTACTCCATGACCCGCACTTCCTCGATCCGACGCACGCGGTGCAGCAGTTCGACCCGCATACCGGCTTCCTCTGCGAGGGCATCGAGGCGTTGGCGGTCCCCGAGGTCGGCCGTGCCCAACAGCAGCTTGCCACCGTCGGTCAGATGCTCTGGGGCGCCGGCGATGTATCGGGCCTGGCCCTGGTAGCCGGGGTCGAAGACGGCGGAGTGCAGATCCGTGGAGAGCGAGAAACCGTCCTCCACATAGGTCCAGGGCACGTTCCAGAAGATGGCGTCGAAGCGCTCCGGGGGCTCAAGCGCCGTGTACATGTCGCTGTGGAGGACGCGTACGCGGTCGCTCACACCATGCCGCTCGGCGTTGGCCGCAGTGTTGGCCACTGCCTTTTCGTTGATGTCCAGCGCGGTGACGGAGGCACAGCCGCTGAGTGCGGCCATCACGGAGATGACGCCCGTACCGCAGCCGACCTCCAGGAACGAGCCGCCCTGCGGATAGGGCACGATCGAGGCCATCACCTCGGTGGCGGCGCTCAGGGTGCCGGGGAAGACGCCTCGGTGCAGGCTCCATTCCCGTCCCAGCAGGGTGAAGGAGTCCGGCAGGTCGTCACCGACAAGGGCGTGCTGCAGGACCTGGGCCACGTCCTCGGGGGACTCCTGGAAAGTCATGGTCTCCACCTGTTCGCTGGTGTCGGTCATCGGGACGGGTCGGTCGCGTACCGCACGAGCGCTTTGCGGTGACGTCCGACCTTGCGGAAGGCTTCGGCGTACTGGTCGATGAGCGACCTGTCCTCGGGCCAGTTGGTGAAGGTCGGCAGGGACAGCGCGTGCTGTTCGACGTACTCGGCGTGTGAACCGGTCTCCGGTGCGATGCCCTTCTTCGGCGTTCCGGGGAAGAGGGGATTCTCCGAACGGGCGTAGAGCGGCAGGGTCGACAGCCGAGGGCCGGAGGGGGCGCCCACTTCCATGCCTTCGGCGCGCAGCGCCTCGATGAGCACGGAGCGCGGAACACCGTCGAGGGCCTCGGGCCGGTAGAGCGGTTTGTAGCCGTACCAGGCACCCATGTCGACGTGGTCGGCGATGTGTACCGGCTCCAGATAGGTCACGTCACCGAGGCGCTCACTGAAGTAGCGCAGACAGCGGTGTCGAGCCTCCTTGCGTGCCGGGAACGCTGCGAGTGCGTGCCGGGCGACGATGGCATTGAACGGGGACATGCGGAGCTTGAGCCCGAAGCCGGTGACCCAGTGCGCGCGCAGGTCCTCGTCGAGGACGGTGTCCCGCGAGCGGTCCCGGTAGTGCCCGAGGAGCGTGGCGCGGTCGTGCACCTGGGGGTCGCTCGTGACGAGGATGCCGCCCTCTCCCGCGTAGATGGCCTTGTTGGCCTGGAGGGAGAAGACCGCGGCATCGCCGAAGGTACCGACGTGCTTGCCCTTGTAGCGGCTGCCATGGGCGTGGGAGCAGTCCTCCAGAACGCGCAGCCCGTGTCGCTCGGCGATCCGCAAGATCGCGTCCATATCGCAGGGGTGGCCCCACTGGTGGACGACCGTGATGACCTTGGTGTGCTCGGTGAGCGCGGCTTGAAGTGCTTTGGGGTCCAGACCACGGGTGTCGGGGTCGATGTCGGCCAGGACCACGTCGCCACGGAGCGCGAAGACGGGACTCAGCGCCGCATGGTAGGTGAGTGCCGGTCCCACGACGTCCACGCCTTCGCGCACGCCGAGGGCGAAGTAGGCGGCGAGGAGGGCACTCGTACCGGAGTTGAAGGTGACCGCGAAGCGGGCTCCGTCGTTCAGAAAGGCGAGGAAGTCGGCCTCAAGCCGGCCGATGGGACCGCTGTTGCCCTTGATGGAGATGTCGGTGTTCCGCTGCTCCGCCAGTTCGGAGAGCTCCGTTGCGTCAGCGGGAGGAGGCCAGACCTCGTGCGGCAGCGGTCGTGTGATCGCGGGTGCGCCTCCGAGGAGGGCGAGTTGTTCGGCGGTGGTCATGTGTCCTTCCTGCTTTCGGGGATGAGCTTGGACTCCCGGCAGGGTCGGCCTACTGGTGCCCTGCGGTGCTGGTCAGCCGGGTATCGATGGTGCTGGGTCGAGTGGCACCCAGGGGTGTCCGAGCGGAGATCGAACTCGAACGGCAATGGCTTCCGCCCCCTGCGGTTCCTCCCTCCCACACAGCTGCATCGCCACCGGGGATGCGATGCCGTTTAGAGGCCCGGGTCCGGTCAGCGCCTCGCCAACTGCCTCGAACGGTGTGGTCAGGCGCACCGGTCGGCGAGGGCGTTCTGGTCCCGTAGTCGGTCGCGGTAGATCCTGTCGATCGTCCGCACGGTGACGAGTTGACGCTGAAAGTGGTCCCGGCGGTAGTTGCGGTCGTCAAGATGTCCCAGATGGTGGGAGAGCATGGAACGTACGGCGTCGACCTTGGGGCCTTCCCAGGTGTAGCGCTCCAACGGCAGCCCTCCGACGGAGTGCAGGGTGGCGACCCCGGGTGCGACGTTCAACGCGCCCTCTGTGCCGAGCACGCAGAGGTGTTCGATCTTCTCGTGGTTGTGTCGTGAGATGCGGAGCGAGCCGGTCAGCCCCGTTGAGGGATAGCTGCACATGAGGCTGACGAGATCCTCCAGTCGACGATCCCGCATCTCCTGGAATTGGTGCACGAATGCGGAGTGCACCCGGAGGGGGTCGGGTTCGGGGAACATTCCGCTGAGCACGTCGATGAGGTGGTAGCCCATGTCGAGGAGCACACCGCCCATCGCCTGCTCCCTGGATGCGCGCCAACCCGTGGTCGGATGAGCCAGGTTGAAGTGGTAGTCGTAGGAGAACCAGTAGGGCTCCCCGATCCGAGCGAGATTCGCTTGGGCGAACTGGAACACCGGGTTGAAGTTCCGTTGCAGCAGAGTGAAGACGCTGCGGTCGGCGCGTTGGGCCAGGTGTATCAGTTGCCGGGCTTCCCCTTCGGTGACGGCGAACGGCTTCTCCTTGATGACGTGTACGCCATGCGCCAGGAGTCTCGTGCAGACCGGGAAGTGCTCACTATGCGGCACGGTGACCAGTGCGGCATCGAATTCGACCTTCCCGAATGCCTCACTGAGGAGGTCGAAATGAGGGAATTGCCACTCATCGGCGAGCGAAGAGGCCGCAGGGGCGGGGTCGACGCCACCGACGATATCTGCACTCTCCCGCACGATCGGCAGATACTCCTTTCCTTGATGCCCAGCAAAACCAACCGCCAGTACCCGCAGTCGCGGACGCACATTCTCTAACCTGTCACCGAGCATGCAAAGTACCCCCTCGCAGAATTTCATTCGAGGACGACGCAGGTAGTCATAATTG
Source organism: Streptomyces sp. NBC_00690 (assembly GCF_036226685.1). NCBI lineage: Bacteria > Bacillati > Actinomycetota > Actinomycetes > Kitasatosporales > Streptomycetaceae > Streptomyces > Streptomyces sp. NBC_00690. Next base: position 7,404,241 of record NZ_CP109009.1, on the reverse strand, counting down.
GCTTGTAGATATCCGGATCGGAATCTTGGCGGCAGGCGTCAAAGGGCTCTGCGGCTCCTCCCCGAGGTATTGGCGAGCCAGGTGTGTGCGGCGGTCACCACATCCTTGATGAAGGTGCTTCCGCTGCGCTGTTCGTTCTCGTCGAGCAACGAGACTCCCCCGGCCGCTACCCAGGCGAACTCGGTGTGCTTGTCCCGTTCCAGCTCGGGCGACGAGAGGTCCCCGTCCACCTCGACGACATAGTCCGACTCGATGTGCCGTAGCCCCTTCGCCGTCCACTCCTCGTGTGCCACCCGGGCAAGAACGCGTCGCAGCCGCCACCCGGTTTCCTCCGCTATCTCCCTGTGGAGCGCGTCCAGGAGGGACTCCCCTTCCTCCACGGCTCCGCCGACGACGTCCCAGCACTCGGGGAAGAGGCGCCGGCCTGCTGAGCGACGCTGGACAAAGATCCGGTCGTAGGGGTCACGGATCAACGCGCCGACCACCAGACGGGGTTCGGCCATCTCGGTCATCTCGGCCATGTCAGGAGTCACCGGGCCCCGCCGATGCGCTGACGGCCATCACGTTCTCAGTGGAGCCGCGCTCGACGAACGAGCACAGCCCGATCGTCACCACACGGTCAGCCTGGGCCGCCGTGGCCGGCACCTGACCCGCTCTCTGAGCTACACCATCAATGGGTAGGCGCGTCATTCTTTCCCCATTTCGCCTGCACATAGAATTCACATACATCGCACATCGCAAAAGATATGGGCACAGTCGCACAACTGAAACAACACATCAAAGGGGCCAGAACTACCGGCGGATCACGATTTGTATCGTACCCACATTTCCGCCCTATATCATCTGGCACTCAACCGGGAACATGGGTTCGCATTAGACTTCGGACGGCTCAACTCCATCTTGAGGCCGCGTCAGATCAGACCCGGGAGAATATGACCAGGCGAGCATCGCACATTCAGTTGGACGTAGGAGATCAGACAGTCCGCACGGATCTGCGTGCTGCTGTCATCGATCTAGCTCATCCTTGCGTGAGGGACTTCCTGCTCTCGTTTCCCCTAGACAATCATGTTTCGGCCTGTTGGGCTTTTGCGGTCGAATACGTCGGCTTGGTCGGCCACTTGTCGTGGCTCGGTGTCGTCCATCGGCATCAAGGCCCTTTCGCCCCGGGTGCCTGTCGCCTCTACCTGCCGGCGGGGTCCTGTAGTACTGCCCTTGCTCTGTTGGGCAGGGCCTCGCCTTCAGGTGCGGCGGGCAACCAGGAAGGCATAGCCGATCTGTGGGAGTGCACCGAACCTGGGAAGGAAGCGGGTGGAGTTGAAGAACTCGTGATGAGGGTCATCGGCAGAGGGCGCAACATCGCCGAATGCATCGGCGAACGCCTGATAGGTGCGTCGGACATGCTCTCCGATGTCGTTGAACACCACCAACTGCAGACCTGCACGGTCGAGGGCTGTGCGAAGCTCCCCCGGTTCAGGGAGCGAAGGGGACTGGAACGCCCGGCATGTCTGGCGGACAATCTCCGCGGAATGCCCGGTCACTGGCGACCGGAGCAGCACATCGGTGATGACCAGCGTGCTCCCGGGGCGCAGGGTTCGGGCGATCTCGGTCAGGGCGATGGTCCGATCGGGGATGTGCATCATGGACTCGATCGCCCAGGCGCCGTCGAAGGACGCGGCTTCGAAAGGCAGTGCACAGGCGTCCGCGTACTGGAAGTCCACCCGGTCGGCGAGCGAGGTGGCATCCGCCCGGGTTCGGGCGAGGTCGATGTCCTGGTCGCTGACCGAGATTCCGGAAACACGGGCGCCAGTGGCCTGGGCGATACGCAGAGCGGGCCGTCCGGTTCCGCAGCCGACGTCCAGCAGGTGCTGGCCGGGTGTGGCGGCCAGCCGTTCCGCCACGAGGTCGGTGAGCCGGTCGGTGGCTTGGTTGAGGGAGCGGTCGTCTGCGGCGCTGTCCCAGTAGCCGACGTGGATGTTCCCGTCGACGGCCGCGCCGTCCGCGATCTCCGTTTGCTCGTCATGGTGCCGGCCGTCTTCCAGTGACGACGGGACGGTGTGGTGCACGGATGAGTCGTTGGTCATTGAGTTCTCCCGAGCATGGGCGGTGTGGCGGGTGGTGCAGGGGCCCGTTTATCGCCTCGCCGCCGTGAGCATGCCTTCGGCAGCGCACGGCCATGGTCCGCAGCTCGTGTGATGATCTCTTCCGGGCCGAGGTTGCGGTTGGCCCGTACGATCGCGTTGACGGCGGGCTGACGCATTCGTCGTATCGGCGCAGCGCGGGGCACAGGCCGCTGGACTTGGCAGTACCCATGGCGACCGCCGTTCTACTGGGGCATCCGAGAACCTGGCCTTGGACCAACGGCCCGGAATCAGCGTCCGGTTGGCGATCGGTGCCGTCCAATACGCAGAGGTGATGGCAACCGTCATCATCCGTGATCGCACCTGGACCCTGGGCAGGTGCGGGGGTGGGGCCGCCGTGCGATGTCACCCGTTCGGGGCGGGCGTCGCGTGCGGGGACCGGTCGACGCCGACTGCATCGTGGACATGGCGGGAGAATCACCGTACGCGCCTCGGTGACTGCTGGTCCTACGCCCTGAAGGTGAGCGCCGGGGGTCTACGGGTCCTGGCGAGTTCCACCAATCCACCGTTGATGGGGCTCGGTTGGGCGGTGCTGATGGTCAACTCACACCCAGGTGGCTGGGATGGAGTGGCACGGGGGTCTAGGTGGTCGCTCCGGCGAGCGTCGGCCCGTCGGACAGCTCGGTCCACAGGTCGAGAATGGTCCGCAGCGGCGCGCCGAGTTGTGGACCCAGTCTCCAGACGAACACCTTCCGCAACCGGATGGCGGGTTCCAACGGTACGACGACGAACCGTGGATCAGCGGCGAGGACGGGACTCGCGTGGGAGGTCAGGGCGATGCCGACGCCTTCCGCTACCAAGGCGACCTGAAGGGCCACGTCGTTCGTCGCGTACGCGATGTCCAACCGGAGCGCCTTGGCCGCGAAGGCGTCGCGGATGAACGCGTGGACTCCGCTGTCGGGGCCGTAGCTGATCACCGGACTTCGAGCTGCCTCGTGCAGGCGCAGCGGGCGGTTCGCTGCCCTGCTTCCGGCGGGGAGGACCGCGACGATGCGGTCCTCCAGGAGGACCCGGGACCCCACGGAGGCGGGCAGGCCCTCGGGCGGGGATGCGACCACGGCAGCATCGATCCCCCCGTCGCGGACCTTCGTCAGCAAGGATGGGCTTGACGCCCCGGTGAGGCTCACGGAAACGCCGGGATAGCGGCGGTGGTACTCCCCGAGCAGCCGGGGAATGTACGTCCCTTCCAAACCGCCGACGGTCCCCAGCGCGAGCGAGCCACTGAGCAGCCCCGACCGATCCGCGAACTCCAGTGCGGCTGCCGCAGCCGCGGCCAGACAGGATCGGGCATGCGGCAGAAGAGCGGCGCCTCCCGAAGTGAGGACCACCTGACGAGGCAGCCGCTCAAACAGCGGCTCGCCCAGCTCCTTTTCCAAACCCTGGATCTGCTGACTGATCGCAGGCTGTACGACATGGCACCGGGCCGCCGCCTTGGTGAACGAGCCCTCCTCCGCCACCGCGACGAAGTACTCAAGTGTGCGGAGCTCCATGTCAGGGAGGCTAGCAACCCCCCGTACAGGTAGGGGCGTCGTGAGGCCAACCCTGGTCTTGTCAGCATTCCCAGCGGGCTCCTGTGTCCCTCCCGTTGCCCTGCGTGACCCATGGCGGGGCACGTGAGGACCGGCCGACGTCAGTGGTCGGTGGGAGTTGGCGAGATCTGCTGCATAAGGCTGAGCAGGTCCGGAGCGACCCATTCCTCCGCGATCCGATCGCCATCGAAGCGATAGACCTCGACGCTTCGGTAGCCGACCTGACGGCCCGTCGCCTCGAACTGCTGGAACACACCCTGGTGGGTGCCCTGCATGTGGACCAGCACCGTCACCTTGTCATCGACACCGAACATGTCCTGGACGTCAATCTTCAGGTCAGGGAAGGCGTCCTTCATGGCCTTCGTGCCCTGCCGCCATATCTCCCGGCCGTGCAGCGGTGCGGGGCTTCCGGGGACGTTGGCGATGAAGTCCTCGGTCAGCAACTGCGCGGCCTCGTCCAGATCCCCGCTCTCCACAAGCTGATACGCCGTGCGTATCAGGGCCATGTTCCTCTCCGCAGATGTGGTCATCTCAAAGGTCCTCTCGGGGATCGCCCGCGTGCTCGGCGAGCACTTCGGCCGGGATGCGGCCCAGTACAAACCATGACGTCGCGACAAGGTCAAACCTGTCGAGAGCACCACCGTCGAGCATCCCCTTGAGACTCCTGGCGGCACACAGCGCGGGCCGGCCAATCGGAGCCTTTGGTGAGCGAGCCAGGATGCAGCCGTGCACGCAAACAATGGACTCTCACGCATTTTAAATGGACTGACAGGCATTTACCGCAGATTCACGTCGCCGCATCCTGAACAAGGTAGGCGTAGCCGCCGAAGGGGCGTCACGGGCACGATGATCCCGTCTTGACTTCATATGAATATATGAAGTAGGCGCGTTCAGGCTACGCATGCCCGAGGATTCCCCATCGAGATTGGAGACTCCATGACACCCTCCGAGATGGAAAAGCTCATCACCACCCTCGTACACGGCGAAAACCACCCAGCCGACCGAGTGGTGAGACTCTCAGAAAGCGATCTGGACAAGACCTTCGACCAATTGGACGTCGACTCGCTGGCACGGGCGGAGATGGTGGAGACGATCAGCGACACCTACCAGATCGAGATCAGCGATGCGCAGGCAGGAGCGCTGGGAACGCCACGTGCGGTGTTGGAGTTCGTAGCGGCCCACGGCACACGGAAGGATCTGTGATCACCGAGGCTGGGCGATCGTGCAGGATCGTGGCCGCGGGCGCGTACCGTCCGCCCCAGGTGGATTCCCAGGCGACAGCCGAGCAACTGGGAGTGAGCCGGGAGTGGATCGTGTCACGGACCGGTGTCGAGTCCCGCTGTGTGGCCGGACCGACCGACTCTGTGGTCACCATGGCCGTCCATGCCGCGCAGGATGCGCTATCCACCGCAGGCGTGTCAGCGGACGTGGTGGGCGCCGTTCTGGTTGCGACATCGACCAATCCACAACTGTGTCCGGCCATCGCCCCTCAGGTCGCCGCAGCACTGGGCCTGCAGGTGGCGGCCTTCGATATCAACATCGCCTGTTCCGGATTCTGCTACACGCTGCATGTGGCCAGATCGCTTATCGTCGCAGGTAGTTGCGACATGGTGCTTGTGATCGGCGCGGACAGAATGCTTGACATGGTCAACCCCAGTGATCGAGCCACTGCCCCGGTCTTCGCCGACGGGGCAGGCGCAGTCCTGGTCACCGCGACAGACGGAACGCCCGGAGTGGGACCGGTGGTATGGGGCTCGGCCGGGGACCGGGCGACTGCCCTGGAAATGCGGCCGACCCTGTTCGAAGCCAACAACAGCTCCCTGCGCGCAGAGTTGAAGATGGACGGTCTCGCGGTCACCCGTTGGGCCTGCTCCACCGTGCCGGCCGTTGTGCGTGAAATCCTCTCGGTGACCGGTATCGGCTGGGATGACGTGGCCATGTTCATCCCACATCAGGCGAACTGGAAACTCATCCAGAAGATCGCCAAAGCCCTTCACCTCCCCGAAAACGTGGCCGTGGCCGACGATGTGCGACGCACGGGCAACACCAGCTCCGCATCGGTCCCGTTGGCGTTGCACCGGCTGCTGACCACCGGTCCTTCTCGCTCCGGCCAGTGGGCAGTGCTGGTCGGATTCGGCTCCGGCCTGGCCTACGCCGGGCAAGCCGTCCGCCTCCCTTGAACGAATCCACCGGCAGAGATCGAACAGCGACGCGGGGGCAATCCGACACCTGAGGGAGCCCAGTGCTGGTACTGGCTGTGGCACAGCGGACTGATGCCCCCGCCTCCGCTCGCTCGCTCCGCCATGCCAAAAGAGTGAGCCGCGTTCATACCCGTAGCACAGCTGTCGATGGGATCTCTGATATCCGAAAAAGGGAGAGACAGTACCTTGTTGATCAGGACGATCAAAAGTGGCGAGGCACATGGGCCACCCCCGCCCGGTCCGCGCCTGCCATCGCCGGTGCAGACAGCCATCTTCACCTGGAAGCGCCAGCTATGGGCGAACAGGCTGCGCGACAAATACGGTGATGTGGTCGCGTTGAAAGTCTTCCCGTGGGGTCCCGTGATCCTCGTCTTCAAGGCGGAGCACATCGGGGCCATGTTCGGCTCACCACCGTCCAGATTCCATGGCGGTGAAGGCAATAGGGTGCTGGTGCCCGTGTTCGGTGAGCACGCGCTGATCACTTCGGACGGTGAGGATCACCGGCGACTGCGCAAGACGCTGGCGCCACTGTTCGGTAGGGCCGCTGTGCGCGGCTACCAGGACGCGGCGCGTGAGCTGACCGAGCACGAGCTGGATCGATGGCCCGTCGGAAGACCCTTCAAGAGCCTCGACCGGTGCCGCGTGCTGATCCTCGACATCATCTGGCGCGTCATCTTCGGTCCCGACGAGAGCCCAGACGACGGGCGCCTTCGCCGACTTGTCGGACGACTTCCGGTCGTGGATCTCGTGATCCTGATGGGGCTCAACAGCCCTCAAGCACGACGCTTCTGGCCATGGAGACGAACGGCCAGAATGCTCGACCGAATGGACGTGTTGCTCTACCAGGCGATTGAGCGGCGGAAATCCGCACCGGATCTGGCGAAGCGTACGGATGTCCTGTCCCATCTGGTCAGTCTTGAGGGGGCGGAGCGGCTGCGTCCTGTCGAGATTCGCGATCAGGTCGTGACGCTGCTGTTCGCGGGCCACGAGCCCACGGCCACGGCATTGGCCTGGACGTTGCATGAACTGGCCCGCAATCCGCGGGTGGCGAGGGATGCGACCCGGGCCGCGCTCATCGACGATTCCGCCTACTTGGAAGCTGTGGTGAAGGAGTCCCTGCGACGGCGCCCGGCAATCTTCGAGTCCATCTGGACACTGGCCGAGGACGTCGAGTTGGCCGGTCTCCGGCTGCCCAAGGGAGCCACGGTCATGCCGATGCTCGGAGTCGTGCACTCGGACCCCGCGAACTACCGGGCACCGGATGAGTTTCGCCCCGAGCGCTTCCTCGAAGACGAGATTCCACCGCACGCATTCATTCCTTTCGGTGGCGGTGCGCGCCGATGCATCGGCGCGCACCTGTCTGTGATGCAGGCCACCGAGGTCTTGCGGGTGCTGTTGTCCAGCCGTGTCATCACCACCGATCTGGAGAAACCTGAAAAGCCGGTCGCCAGAAACGTCACCATCTCGCCCGGAGAAGGCGCACGCATCATCGTGCGGCCACTCTCCGAGATCAGGCATGAACCGTCGTGACCGCCGGATCAGGTCAGATGGGTCTGAACGACAGATGGTGTCTTCCCAGCGTCGAGTGCGCCACTACCCAACAGTCCACCGATCACACGATGACCGACACCGGGCTTCTCAGGGATATCAGGAGTGCTGTGAAATGAAACTCCGTGCCGTATCGGCCGCACTTCCCTCGCGCAAGGTCACCAACGCCGACATCCTGGAACTCATCGGCGAGCACAGTGCCGATCACTTCACCGGTGACCTGCAAAGGGTGCAACGCAAGGTAGGCAATCTGCTGAGCTACACAGGCTCGGACACACGCTATTGGCTTGGCGCCGACGAGCGGCCCATCGATCTACTGCGCGCCGCTGCCGATTCCGCGATGGCACAGTCGGACATCAGCCCTGAGCAGGTCGAACTGTTGATCTACACGGGAGTCGGGCGCGGCTTCCTTGAGCCCGGAGGCGCCTACCACTCGGCAGCGGCCATCGGGCTGCGCAACGCACACTGCTTCGACATCCTCGACGCCTGTATGAGCTGGACGAGGGCCGTGCAGCTCGCGGAGTCCCTGTTCCGGACCGGGCAGTACCGCAATGCCATGATCGTCAATGCCGAATTCGCGGTGAGCCGGGGCGGTGCGGTGGTGCCTCATGTGTTTCGGCTTGAGCGCCTTGAGGACCTGAGATCAACCCTGCCTGCCTACACGCTTGGTGAAGCGGCCACAGCCACCGTACTCACCGCGGACGACGCCAACGAACCATGGCGGTTCCGATTCATTTCGCGGCCGGAGCTCGCGCCGTTGTGCAACATCACTCTCGACGGCTACGAGGGCTACTGCGACCCCTCCGACAAGCTGGCCCACAACGGCGTTGGTGTCTTCACCTCCTTCGGCTTCGACATGCACGAGGTGGGCAGGGACGAGGTCCAGGCGGTGTTCGATCAGCTGAACCCGCCGGTCGACGAGGTGGCGGCGTTGTTCACTCATGCGTCGAGCAAGCGCCTGTGGCAGGACTTTGCCGACACGATCGGGCTGGGCTCGGTGATCCACCACGTGTACGACCGGATCGGCAATGTCGTATCGGCCTCGGTGCCGGCCGCCGTCGCTTCCGCCATCGAGACCGGGCAATTGCGACCAGGGCAGCGCGCGGTCGCTCTGGTGGGCAGCGCGGGAATGTCGTTCGGCGCCTTCACCTTCGTCCTCTGACGACCGAACAGGAGCCGACGTGTTGCCACACCTGGCCAAAGCGGCCTCTGCGATCCTGGTGGGTACGGCCAAGTACTGGTTCGAGTGGGTGCGCGCACGCGGTGCCGGGACACGCAACCAGCGCCGTGCCGACGCCATCCTGACCTTCCTGACCCGCATGGGACCGCTCTACATCAAGATGGGCCAGATCGCCGCCACCCGCTCGGATCTGCTGCCGACGGAGTGGGTGAGCACACTGCGGAGTCTGCACGACCAGACACCACACATGTCACCGCAGCGCACCCGCCGAGCGATCGAACGGGAACTGGGCGATTCACTCGAAGCCGGATTCAGCGCCTTCGAACTGCGGCCAGTGGCCAGCGCGTCAGTGGCCCAGGTGCACGTGGCCCACCTGCACAACGGACGCAAGGTGGCCGTCAAACTGGTCAAGGACGGAGTTCCCACACAGATCGAGGAGAGCCTCCGCACGCTCGGTGCACTCGTCAAGCTGGTGCACCGCCTCGTGCCGCGGGCGCGGAGGCTCAACCTCCCAACACGCTTCGACGAGCTTGCGCGACTACTCAGGCCGCAGGCTGACATGAAGCACGAGGCAAGCCGGCAGCAGCGCATTCATGCGAACTTCGCTGAGCACCCGTATGTGCGGGTGCCTGCCGTGTTGCCGGAGCTGGTGACTGAGCGGATGCTCGTCATGGAGTTCATGGACGGAATCCCGGGAAACCGCGCCGAATCGGTCGGGTTTCCGCGCGAGAGGCTGGCCCGTCGCTTGCAGGACGTCGTTTACACCATGCTGTACATGCATGGACTCAGTCACGGAGATCCTCATCCGGGAAATGTCCTGTTCACCCCCGACGGCGAGTTGGTACTACTCGACTTCGGCGTCACCGTGGAGCTGAGTGAGCACGAGAAATGGGGCCTTTCCTCGTTCTACTACGCCTGTATCCGCAAGGAGTGGAGCCTGGCAAGTGAGCGCTTCACCCGGCACTTCGTGCTGACGAGCCCGGAACTGGAAGCCCAGCGAGCCGAGTACGACCGGCGCATGATGGAAATCCTGCGCCACCACTTCGACATCAGCTCGACCCAGTGGTCTTCCATGGCCTACGTGGACGACGTACTGAAGCTGCTGGAGAACTTCCATGCCCAGTACACCACCAATTTCACCAAGGTCGAGCTGGTCTTCCTGTCCAGCGAAGGATTCGTCACACAGATCGACCCCGACATCGACATCTGGTCCAACGCGCGCAAATTCACCGACCGCTACTCCCCCTACATGAGCGCAGAGGTGGAGAGCCGATTCGCGGCTCACTTCTCCCAGCAGATGCCCGCCACACTGCAACTGCGCGAACGCGCTCGCAACACACTGGTGGCCCCCGGTCACGCCGACCGCTACTTCTTCCCGAGCGCCTTCCCCGTCTTCGTCCGACAGGCGGTGGGCGGTCGTGTGCGCGACTTCGATGACAACGAATACCTCGACCTGTGCGGCGGATACGGTCCTCATCTGCTCGGCTACGCGCACCCCGCCATCAACGCGGCGATCTCCGCGAGTCTTGAGAACGGACTGGTCAACGGCATCGGCAACCCCCACGAAGTCGAGCTGGCCGAACTACTCGTCGCATCCTTCCCCTCGGCGGAGAAGGCCCTGATGTGCAATTCCGGCACCGAGGCCATCCTGTTCGCCATTCGGATGTGCCGCGGGTATCGACGACGCAACAAGGTCGCCAAGTTCGAGGGCCACTACCACGGCTTCTCCGACCAGGGCATGGTGAGTTCCTGGTTTCGGTTCTCCGGAGAAACAGACCGGCCGCAGCCCATCGCGGGATCGCTGGGCACCGATCCCGGCACGGTCGACAACACGCTGGTACTGCAGTACGGCGATCTGTGCGGTTTGACGCGGCTCCGGGAGCACGCCGACGAACTGGCCTGCGTGATCTTGGAACCGATGCCGACCTCGGTGGTAACACTCGACGTGCCCTTCCTCACCGAACTGCGGGCGCTCTGCACCGAACTGGACATCCCCCTGATCTTCGACGAGGTGGTCAGCGGCTTCCGGGTCGCCTACGGAGGAGTTCAAAACCTGGTCGATGTCCATCCCGACCTCACCTGCCTCGGCAAAGTGATCGGCGGTGGCCTGCCGTGCGGTGCGGTGGTCGGCCGCGCCACGTTCATCGACATGGCGAAGAGCTCCCAGGACCCGTTCTACGACTACGAGAACAAAGTCTTCGCCGGCGGCACACTCAGCGGGAACTCCCTGACCTGCGCCGCGGGCACAGCCGTCCTACGGCACCTCGACGCGAACCCGCAGCTCTACACCCAGTTGGAAAACAACACACAACAGCTCGCCGCCATGCTCCGCCAGTCCACCAGTCATCGCGACATCGCCTGCAAGATCAATGCCCGCAACTCCATCTTCTCGCTCACCTTCAGCCACCGCGAAGCGAGGCTCTATCGAGAACGCATGGCAGGCAGCAACTTCAAAGCCACCATCGCGCTCGCCTACTACGAGGAGCTAACAGAAAGCTGTGGTGGAAGCCATGTCCTCTTCCCCTGGCGGATCGTTGGGCGGGGTATGGGGAAGGGGAATGGTCCGCCGTGGGTGGTGTCGGACGACCTGTGGATGCGGGTCGAGCCGCTGCTGCCGGTCAGGCAGCGCCGGTCGTGCAACCCGGGGCGGCTGCCGCTTGATGACCGCGGTTGCCTGCAGGGCATCTTGTTCGTGCTGCACACCGGGATCCAGTGGGAGTGGCTGCCGCAGGAGCTCGGGTTCGGCTCCGGAATGACGTGCTGGCGGAGGCTGCGGGACTGGCACGAGGCCGGTGTCTGGGACCGGCTGCACCAGCTGCTTCTCACCGAACTGCATCGCGCGGGGAAGCTGGACTGGTCCCGGGCGGTGATCGACGGCTCGCACCGCCAAGCCCGTCGGGGCGGCCCAAAACCGGGCCGAGCCCGGTCGACCGCGCCCGGCCCGGCTCGAAGCACCACATCATCACCGATGCCGTCGGCACACCGCTTGCCATCACCCTGACCGGCGGAAACCGCCACGACGTCACCCAGCTACTGCCCCTACTCGACGCGATCCCCCGCATCCGCGGGACCACCGGCCGGCCACGCCACCGTCCCCGGCAGCTGTTCGCCGACCGAGGCTACGACTACGACAAGTACCGCCGACTGCTGTGGAAGCGCGGCATCAAACCAGTCATCGCTCGCCGGGGCGTGCCCCACGGCTCCGGCCTAGGCACTGTTCGGTGGGTCGTCGAGCGCACGAACGCTTGGATTCATGGCTTCCGACGGCTACGGATCCGCTGGGACATCCGCGACGACATCCACGAAGCGTTCCTGAAACTCGCCTGCTGCGTGATCACCTACAGACGAGTCCAGGCATTGTGTTAGCTCCTCTACATGCGAAAACACCAGGTGTACTTGCCGGAACTGCATAGCTTCCTCATCAGCGCAGCCCACACCACCGAGGACCTGCACCAGGTCGCCCTCGCTTTCGAGAGAAGCCTCGACGAAATGCTCGCCGACGGACTCTTCGTGCTCTGACTCCGCTAGTGCCTGTTTCCGATCACAGGACGAGCATGAGCTTGCCGCCGGGCCGACAGGACTGGCTGAGCTTGGCCGCCTCCTGGATCTGGTCGAGCGTGTAGGTGCGGGCGACCGATACGACGAGAACGCCTTCGTCGGCCAGCCGGGCGAACTCGCTCATCCGGTCGTAGCGCATCGCGATCTGGATAATCCGGGTGCCCAGCTCGGCTGCGGCGGCGAGGAACTCGGCACCTGGATCCTGGCGCGTCTGCCCCGCTGACCTCGTCCGCGCCCCGGGCTGCGGCACACGGTCCGGGGCGCTCGCACGGCACCGAGTCGCGCGGCGTTCGGAGCGGGCGGGCCTCGACCGGGTCACGGGAGGAGTGGACATGCGCCGGCGCAAGCCGAGGGACCGCTCGTACCAACGCTCGGAAGTGACTCCTCCTGGTCGCTGTGTGATAATCGCGAACGATCACTCGATACGGCACTGTCCGACAGCGGAGGGCGCCTTCGCAACGCGGATCCCACAACGGGCTTCCGTCGTTCACAGGGAGAGGAACCGGTCTCCATGGCGACCGAACCAGGGTCGGAGCCTGCGGAGACGGCCTGGCCGCGACCCGAGTCGGAGCCATCGCCCACCGCTGAAGAACCCCTCGCGCCGAGCACCAACACGGTGCAGATCGTCGACCACGCGCTCCTGGTCCTCAAGGCGATCGCCGAGGCCGACAGGCCGCGCGGCGTCCGTGAGCTGAGTCGGGACCTGGTGATCAGCAAGAGCTCTACCCAGCGGATCCTGGCCTCTTTGGAGCGGGTGGGCCTCGCGGTGTTGGAGGAGCACTCCCGGAAGTACGTCATCGGGCCGGCAGCGCTCACCCTGGCCTGGAAGCACGCGGCCAACAGTGATCTGGTGGGCGCCGCGGCCGAGGCCACGACCCGGATCGCAGCGGTGACGGGCGAGACGGCCTGCGTGTCCACCGTGGTCGACGGCCGTCGGGTGACGGTGTTCGAGGCGGAGAGTTCACAACCCCTGCGTCTGATCACCGGAGTCGGCCGCCCGTACTCCCTCTTCTCCGGCGCCACGGGGCGCATTCTGCTGTCCATGCTGCCTGAGGCGGAGGTGGAACGGCTGGTGCAGGGCCACGAGGCTAGCGGCGCAGGCGCGGCAGCCGACTCCCGAGAGCTCATCGATCGGATCGCCGCTGCCCGGGACCTCGGATACGCGGTGAGCCGCGGCGAGTGGATCAACGGTGGGTGCGGAGTCGCGGTCCCCATCGGGACCCAGGGGAGCATCACCGCGGCCTTGAGCATCTACGGCCCGGAGGCGCGGCTCAGCGACCAGCGGATGAGGGATCTGGTGCCGGCCCTGCGGTCCGCGGCGGCGCAGATCTCCGTTCGCTGGCGTCAGCCCGGCTAGACGTTTCCTCCCCTTCTTCTTCCTCCTGACGCGTCGTGTGGCGAGCCTCCGCGCATCGAGACGTCACACTCCCCCGCCGGCTTTGGACCACACTGAATTTCGAGGCTTGACCCCGCGCGGGGCATCCATGGGACATCCACTCGCGGGATGCGCGCGGGTGCCACCGCCGCTGGTTGCCTCTCAGGCCCCACGTGTGTTTCGTGGGCGACGCCGTTGTGTCGTGAAGGTTCCATGCGCGCAGGGAGGCCGTGACCGCGCCGGCTCCCCGCCCGGCTTCCGCTTCGGCACGGACCACTGGGTGTCGTGCCGGATGTTGTCAGGGCCATCGGTGCGTCTGCCGTGAGTCCGTTATCCCCCTGGTGACACTCCCTCATCGTGGTCCGGATCGTGGTCCGGTTCTGGGTTGCGGCCGACACAACGGTATGGCCCACCCGACGGACGAGTTCGACGTTCGTCGTGGCATACCCATTGACCTGGCCGAAAGCCGTCGGTACGTTGTCCCAAACGATCTGGTCCACTGTCCCAGATCGCTGGACGCGGCGAATGAGGACTGGCTGATCCCGGTGCCATCGGGCGTTCCAGCCACACCCGGAGCCCTAGCCCGGACACCATGCAGCCACTCCGTCGACCCGGGCGGGACACTGCCGGGTGCTAGGACAGTTCCGTACATATTCCGATGTTGATCCGATCTTGAGGAGATTCCCATGATGCTCGGCTGGCGTGCACGAATCGGGCAGATTCGCCCGGCCACCGCGATCGAGGGGGCGGAGGAGTGGCGATCGGTCGCTCCCACCGGAGTCGCCTTCGCCGACGCCCGGACCATCGTCCCCCGGGTCGATGCGGAAGGGCTCAAGGAGATGATGGGTCAGGTCCTCGAAGCCTCGCGGCAACTCGCGACCGCCAAGGTGGACCTGATCGTGCAGTGCGGTGCGCCGGGCACCTTCATCCCGGGCCCCGGCACCGACCAGAAGGTCACCGACGAGATCACCGAGGAAACGGGCATCCCGGCGATCACCATGATGCAGGCGACCGTCGACGCCCTGCGCGCGGTCGGCGCCACATCGGTCGCCGTCGGCAGCATCTACACCGACGAGGTCAACGAGGCCCTGCGGGACTACCTCACCGCGCTCGGCTTCGAGGTGCCGGTGATGGAGGGCCTCCAGATGACCGATCCGTACGAGGCGAGCGTGCACGACGCCGACAGTGCGTACCGGCTCGGGCGACGCCTGCACAAGGCAGCCCCGGACGCGGACGCCCTGCTCATCTCCTGTGGCACCTACCGGACCTTCGAAATCCTGCCCTACCTGGAGATGGACACCGGTGTACCCGTGGTGACCAGCAACCAGGCGTCGTTGTGGAAGGCACTGCGGCACCTCGGTCTGCGCGACGAGATCGCAACGCTCGGCCGACTCGGCCGAATCTAACCACTCCCGACCCCAGCCCTTGCGACCGGACCAGCAGAGGAAGTAATCCGTGCTCATCGATGCACTCCAGTTCGTCAAGCCCTCCCGCGAGCGTTTCGAGGAGTGGCACACTGCCGGCATCTCCGCAGTTCACGCCACCGTGGCGATCTGGGAGGACTCCACCGAGACCATGCGCGAGGTGGGTCGTTGGCAGCGACTGCTCGCCGAGAACACCGATCTGCTCCGTGAGGGACGCTCCGGCAACGACATCCGCGCGGCCGATCAGGACGGGCGTACCGCCATCGTCCTCGGGTTCCAGAACAGCAGCCCCTTCGAGGACGACCTCGATCTGGTCGGCGCCTTCCACCAGGCCGGCGTCCGCATAGCCCAGCTGACCTACAACACCCAGAACTCCGCGGGTGCCGGCTGCTGGGAGGGCGACGACGCGGGGCTCTCCCGCACCTACGGCGTCAATCTGATCCGTGAGATGAACCAGGTCGGGATGCTCATCGACATCTCGCACTGCAATGAGCGCACCTCCCTCGAAGCCCTGGAGGCGTCGGAGCGCCCGGTGGCGATCACCCACTCCAACCCCAGGGAATTCGTCGGCGAGAACGTCGAGCTCGCTTTCCGCAACAAGTCCGACACGGTCCTGAAGAAGGCCGCGGAGAAGGGCGGGGTGGTGGGTCTGAGCATGTATCCGCGCATTGCCCCGCAGGGCATTGCGTGCACGATCGGCGAGTTCTGTGACATGGTCGCCTACACCGTCGAACTGATCGGTGTGGACCATGTCGGTCTCGGCTCCGACTACTACGCGGGGCAGGGCGACGAGGAACTCCACTGGTGGCGTCAGGGGCGCTGGAGCCGTAAGCCGATGGTGCCGATATCCGGGCCCGTGGAGTTTCCCGAGTGGTTCGCCGCCGGCAGCGGATACGGCCCCGTTCTGGAGGAGCTGCGCAGGCGCGGATTCAGCGAGTCCGAAGTCACGAAGATCTCCGGCGGCAATTGGCTGCGGATGTTCGACGACGGATTTGCCGCCGGCTCGCCGAGCTGATGTCCAAGAGCTCGGGAATCGGCGTGGAGAGGAGCGGAGCCGGCATGAACCGGTTTGATGCGGTGGTCGTCGGCGGCGGTCACAACGGGCTCGTGACGGCGGCCTATCTGGGACGGGCAGGGCTGAGCGTCGCCGTGCTCGAATCACGCCCGGGCCTTGGCGGTCCGTGCGGAGCATATGAGTTCCTACCGGGGCGCAGCCTCTCGTTCACCAACTCCCCGGGCTCGCTCAATCCGGCAGTCGTGCGGGAACTGCGACTCGCGGAGTACGGCCTTCGGTTCGTTCGGGCGGATCCGACCGTGGTCCAGCAGTTCGACGGGGAGTGCTTCCTCGGCTGGCGCGATCAGTCGCTGGTGGACCGGCAACTCGATGCGTTCGCACCGGGTGAGGCGGGCCGCTATCGGGGGTTGATCAGCGCCCTGGAGCGCCTCGGCGCGAGCCTCGGGGTATCGCTGGACGAGCCGCCGCCTGCCCTGGGAGAGCTGCGGGAGCGGCTGACCGATCCCGATGAGCTCAAACTCTTCACCGCCGTCTTCGAAGGCAGCCTGTCCGGACTGCTCGCCGAACACCTCAGGTCCGACCAGGCCAAGGCGCTGCTGGCGCTGCTCGCCCTGAACGCGCAGTTGGTTTCGCCCTCCGCCCCGGGAACGGCCATCGGGCTGATGATGCGCCCGTTCGCGCTTGCCGCGACGGCGGGAACGGATTCCGGTGGCGCGGCCGAGCGGGTCGCCCTGCGCGGCTCCACCGGTCTCCCGGTCGGATCCATGAGCGCGATCATCGATGCGTTGGAAGGGTGCTGTCGCCACTACGGCGTGCAAATACGCACGGGCACCGCGGTGGAGCGAATACTGTACGACGCGGCAGGTGCGCGCGGGGTGGTCACATCGACCGGCGAGGAATTGACCGCCGACCGTGTGGTGGCGGCCGTCAATCCCGTGCACCTGTTCCGCGATCTGCTCGACGACGGGGCCATGGGTGCTCCCGTACGGAAGGCGGTGACGGGCACCGAGATGCGGGGATCGGCCTTCAAACTGGTCCTCGAAGTCGACTCGCTGCCCGCTTATGCGGGGCTTCCCGACGGTGTCGATCCGGATCAGGTCAGAGCCTGCCAATTCCGTGTCGGTTCCTCACTCGGTCGCATCGAGGAGTCCATTGCGGGCGCCCTGTCGGGGCGCCCTGCCGAGCACCCGTTGATGTGGGGTCTCATTCCCACACTCACCTCCCCGGGACTCACTCCCGGAAACACCCATCTCATCAGTGTCAATGCCTGGCACGCCCCCTACCGTCCGCATGACGGGGAGTGGGACGGCCGGCGGACCGAGGAATTCGGTCGGCGTTGCATCGACGAGCTCTCACAGCTGATGCCGGGCATCGCCGATCGCATCGTCGACTACCGGTTGATGAATCCGGTCGACATCGAAAGCGAACTGGGGCTCGTGGAAAGCAACATCACCCACGGCGACATGCTTCCGGAGAACCTCTTCGGAAGCCGCCCCCATCCCGCCCTGGCCGGATACCGCACCCCTCTCGCCGGTTTCTATCTCACCGGCGGAGGGACCTGGCCCGGTGGCTATGTCACCGGAACACCCGGCAGGAACGCGGCCACCGCGATTCTCCGCGATCTTTCCGACAAGCAAAGGCGACAAGCATGAGGCTTTCGCACCGCAGTGGGTCGGCGCACCCACGACGCACACGACGTCTGCGCAGCGCTGTCGGCTGCGCGGTCGTCGCCGCCGTCCTGCTCACCGGTTGCAGTACGAACCCCGGGTTCGGTCGCGACCCCCAGACCGTGGTCATCGGCGCCGAAGGCGAGATACCCGCCCTGGACCCGCACCGGCTCTCGGGAACGGTGGGACTTCGACTCGTCGACGCCCTCTTCGACCCGCTCATCCGGGAGGACCTCGGCCGTACGACGGAGCAGGCACCCGCCCTCCGTCCCGCCCTGGCCGAGTCCTGGAAGACCTCCCCGGACGCTCTGACCTACACCTTCGCCCTCCGCAAGGGCGTCACCTTCGCCGACGGCACCCCGTTCGACGCCACGGCCGTCAAGGTGAACTTCGACCGGATCATGAACGAGGACGCGGACGTCTACGACGCGACCGCCGGCGGGAACATGAAGTTCCTGACCCGTTGGATCGAACGCGTCGCCGTCACGGACCCGCACACGCTGTCCCTCACGCTCACCCGTCCGTACGCGGGTCTCCCCCGGCTACTCACCGATCGGCGCATGTCGATCGTCAGCCCCAAGGCCCTGCGCGACCACCGACCCGATGACATCGGCCTCCATCCGGTGGGGACGGGTCCCTTCTCCCAACAACACGCCGACCACGGCAAGCGGATCAAGATGGAGCGCAACACCGACTACTGGGGCGGAGCCCCGAAGGCCCCCTCCATCATCGTCGAGTCGGTGACCGACCCCACCACACTGGCGATCGCCGCCCAGACCGGCGAGGTCGATGCGATCCTCAGCGCGGGCGCCCAGCAGGTGGAGCAGCTCACCCACGACGACATTATGTCCGTGCAGTACCCGGAACCGGCGAACCAGTACTTCCTGCGGCTCAACACGAAGATCGCCCCGACCAACGACACCACCTTCCGGCAGGCGCTGAACTACGCCGTGGACCGCAAGGCCATCGCCACCCTCACCGGTGGGCAGGTCACACCGTCCACGGGGCCCCTGCCGCGCGGCAATGAGGCGTACTCCGCCGCAGCGGTCACGCGCACGAAGTCGGGGAACGCACCGTACGCCCATGATCCCGAGCGGGCGCGGCAGCTCATCCGTGAGAGCGGTGTGAAGACACCGGTCCGGCTGAGGCTGCTCGCACCCGACAGCGGACCCGGCTTCTCGCAGGCCACCGAGATCATGTCGCTGGTGCAGCAGGACCTCAAGGCGGTGGGGGTGCAACTGGAGCTCCAGTACATGGAGTTCGCCTCACTGGTCGCCGAGGAGGGCAAGGGGTACAACGGAAAGACCCACGGCTCCTTCAACGGTTGGACGACCGGTGCGGACGCCGCGGACTTCCTGGAGCGGATGTTCAGCGGTGAGCTCCATCCGCCCAACGGGGTCAACCGCGGGTGGTACCGCAACACCGACGTCGACGCCCTCTTCGACCGTGCGCGCGCCGAGCCCGACAACGGCCGCCGCATGGCGCTCTACCAGGAAGCCGCGGCCGACATCGCCTCGGACGCCCCCTGGCTCTTCCTGTACCAGGACCGATTGCCTCGGCTGCTGAGCCACAAGGTCAGCGGGGTCACCTCCGCCGCATCGGCCTACATCGACTACACCACCATCCGCCGTCGGTGAGGAGAAACCAGCCATGAAGGCCACTGTGGCAATCGGCCCCGACACTGCGGGGGCCACACGTTCCCGCTGGCGGGACCGACTCCGCATCAACGCGGGAGGCGGCCGTGCCACCGCCGTCATCGGTGGCGTCATCGTCGCCACCACTGTCCTCGTCGCCGTCCTGGCGCCGCTCATCGCCCCGTACGACCCCCTCGACACCAATCCGTCGTCGGTCGGTCTCGGACCCTTCAGCGACGGCCATCTGCTCGGCACCGACGAGGTCGGTCGGGACATCCTCAGCCGACTGATGTACGGGGCCAGGCTCGCCCTGTTGGTCGCGGTCCTGCCGACACTGCTGGCCCTGGTGGTCGGCGGCTGTCTCGGACTGCTCTCGGGCTATGTGGGCGGCTGGCTCGACAGCACCCTGATGCGGATCTTCGACGTGATGTTCTCGTTCCCGGGCATCCTGCTCGCCCTGGGCATCAGCGTCGCGCTCGGCCCCGGTATCACCTCGATGATCATTGCGATGGTCGTGGTGACGGTCCCGGAGTTCGGACGGATCGTGCGGGGCTACGTCGTCGCCCTGCGCGAAGAACAGTACGTGGAGGCGGCCGGCGCCCTCGGCTACGGACATCTGCGCATCGCCCTGCGACACATCACCCCCAACCTCCTGGGCGGTGTCGTCGTCTTCGCCACCCTCCAGACCGGTCGCAACGTCATCCTCAGCTCAAGCCTCGCCTTCCTGGGCCTCGGAGCCCAGCCCCCGACTCCCGACTGGGGACAGATGCTCAGCGGTGGGCGCGCCCTGTTGGTGACGGCACAACACGTCGCCACCATCCCCGGTCTCGCGATCGTGGTGCTCGCGGTCGGGTTCAACCTCCTGGGGGACGGCATCCGCGACCGCCTCGACCCGCGCACCCGGCAGTCCCGGGCGGCACGTGGAAGCAAGCCCACGCTACGGACCCGGTGGAGCCGGTCATGAACAGTCCTGGAGATTCGGCATGCTGACCTTCACCCTGCGCCGCGCCCTACAGATGCTCCCGGTCATCCTGGGCGTCACCATCGCCACCTTCGGCCTCGGCCAGATCATCCCCGGGGATCAGGCGAGTGCACTGCTGGGCCCGAGCTCCTCGGAAGAGGACCGACAGGCGCTCCGCGAGGACCTCGGACTCGACGAGCCCGCACTGTCGCGCTACTTCAGCTATCTCGGCAGTCTCTTCAGTGGGGACCTGGGGCGTTCGCTGTCCTTCGGGCGGCCCGTTTCGGAAGTGCTGTCCGAGCGTCTGCTCAACACGGTTCTGCTCTCCGGCACCGCCATCGTGGTGGCGGCCGTGGTCGGTGTCGCGATCGGCACCTGGGCCGCGCAGAAGCCGGGTTCGGCCCGCGACCGCGGGCTGACGGTGGGTGTCCTGTTCTTCAACTCCGTACCCTCGTTCTGGTTCGGACTGGTGCTGATCGTCGTCTTCTCCCTCCAGTTGCGGGTGCTTCCCGCGACCGGAATGACCTCGATCGGTGGGGGCGGTGCCCTGGACGTCGCCGCGCACATGGTGCTGCCGGTGATCACACTCGCGGCCTGGTCGCTCGCCGTGATCGCACGGATGACCCGCTCGGCGGTGCTTGAGGTGATCGGCAACGACTATGTGCGGACCGCCAGGTCCCGTGGCGTCGGCGAGTTCCGCGTCATCGTCCGCCATGTGCTGCCCAACGCAATGCCCTCGGTCATCACCGTCATCGGCCTCCAGGCGGGCTTCCTGCTGAGCGGCGCGGTACTGACCGAGACGGTGTTCTCCTGGCCCGGTATCGGACTCGCGCTCCACCAGGCCATCTCCACCCGGGACATCCCGCTCGTCCAGGGCGGAATCCTGATCATCGCCATCGCATTCGTACTGATCAACTTTCTGGTCGACGTGCTCCAGGCGTACTTCAACCCCAAGATCAAACTGGCGTAGAGGGAGGGATCACCATGACCATTTTGGAAGTAGAGCACCTCAAGGTCGCCTACCGCGGCCAGGACTCACGGCACAGCGCCCCCCTGGAGACCGTGCGCGACGTGTCCTTCAGCGTGGCGGCGGGCGAGTCGCTCGGAGTCGTCGGCGAGTCCGGCTGTGGCAAGAGCCAGACCATGTTGGCCGTACTCCGCATGCTCGGGAGCAGTGGGGTCGACATCTCGGGCCGTGTCGACTTCGACGGCAAGGACCTCACCTCGCTCACCCCGCGGCAGATGCGGGCGGTACGCGGTTCGGGCATCGGACTCGTCTCCCAGGACGCCCTGTCCGCCCTCAACCCCGCCATGACCATCGGCGCCCAGATGGCCGAACCTCTCATCCACTACGACGGGTTCAGCAGGCGGGCCGCGGCCGAACGGTGTGCCGAACTCCTGGACATGGTGGGCCTTCCATCGGCCCGTGAGCGACTGCGCAACCATCCGCACGAACTGTCCGGTGGAATGCGCCAGCGGGTACTGATCGCGATGGCGATCAGTCGCAACCCCCAGGTCCTGATCGCGGACGAACCCACCACCGCGCTCGACGTCACCATCCAGTCGCAGGTGCTCCAGCTCATCGACCGGCTCCGCAAGGAGCTTCAGATGGCGCTGATCCTCATCACCCACGATCTGGGTGTGGTCGCCGGCATCACCGATCGCATCGCCGTGATGTACGCGGGACGGATCGTGGAACTGGCACCCACCACGGCGCTGTTCGACACTCCCAGCCACCCCTACACCCGCGCCCTGATGGAATCGATCCCCCGGATGGACCGCGAACGCGTGGAACACCTCCCCGCGATCCCCGGGTTTCCACCCGACCCCGCCGCGCCCCCGCCGGGCTGTGCGTTCCAGCCCCGTTGCTCGGTCGCCCGCTCCGAGTGTTCGGAGTCCGTACCTCCGCTCCTCAGCCCGGCCGAAGGAGTCCCCGGGCACTACGTCCGCTGCCCGTTCACCTCTCCGGCGCTCGCCGGTGCGGCTGACCGAGGAGAGAGCGCATGACCACCGAGGCATCCCCGCCCGACGCCGTCGTCGTCGAGGACCTGGCGGTTCGCTTCCCGATCCGCACCGGAGTGCTCCGCCGGGTGACCGGCACCGCGCACGCCGTCGACGGGGTGTCCTTCACCGTCCCCGCACGGAGCATCGTCACCATCGTCGGGGAGAGCGGCAGCGGGAAGACGACCACGGGACGCGCCCTGGTCGGACTGTCGCCGATCGCCTCGGGGCGGGTCCGGGTGGAGGGCGACGAACTCGCCGAACTCCGTCGCGACAAACGGCTCCCACGGCTGGCCCAGATCGTCTACCAGGACCCGTACGCGAGCCTCAACCCGCGGATGACCATTCGGGCGATGATCCGCGAGGTCGTCACCGTGCACCGCACGGTCGACCGGGAAGCGGTCTCGGAGCGGGTCGAGGAACTGCTGGGTCAGGTGGGCATCCGTCCCGAACTCGCCGATCGCTATCCGCACGAACTCTCCGGCGGGCAGCGGCAACGTGCGGCGATCGCCCGTGCGCTGGCGGTGGAGCCCCGCTTCATCGTCTGCGACGAGATCGTCTCCGCCCTCGACGTCAGCATCCAGGGGCAGATCGTCAATCTGCTCAAGGACCTGCGTCGGGACCGCGACGTCAGCTTCCTCTTCATCTCCCACGACATGAGCGTGGTGCGGCACATCTCTGACCAGGTCGTGGTGATGTACGGCGGGAAGATCATGGAGAGCGCTCCGTGCGACGAGTTGTTCTCCGCGCCGCGCCATCCGTACACCCATGCGCTGCTCGGTGCCGTTCCGGTTCCCGACCCGCGCTCCCCCGGCCTCAGAAGCGGCATACGAACCCGCGCAGAACCGCCGGACCCCGCCGCTCCGCTGCCGGGATGCCGCTTTCAGCGGTCGTGTCCCTTCGCCACCGACGTGTGCCGCGAGGGTGACTCGCCCCCGCAGGTGTCCGTCGGCACCTCGGGCCACACCGTGGCCTGCCACCACTTCGACACACCGGCCGTTCGCGAAGCCCTGTCCCTGGAAAGGACCCCCGCGCCATGACCTCCCCCACCCCCACCGCCGAGGACTACACCTCGCACACGCAAGGCCGACGCCGGGAACCCGCGGGGACCGTCGTGCCCCTGGTCGATCCGGCGACGGGAGAGGTCTGGGCCCGGGCGCACCAGGATCCCGACGCCGTCGACGACGCGGTCCGCGGCGCCCGCGAGGCGTTCCTCGCACCGTCCTGGGGAGGGCTTCCGGCGCACGCCCGCGCCGATCTGCTGTACCGCCTCGGGGATGTGTTGGTCGCGCACACCGATGAACTGGCGTCGTTGGAGACCCTGGCCAACGGCAAACCGCTGGCGGCCACCCGCGGTGAAGTGGGCGCGCTGGCCCGTTGGTATCGCTACTTCGCGGCGGCGGCCGAAACCCTGGAGAGTCGCTCCCGTCCGCTCAGCGGTACCGCCGCGGCCCTGATCACCCATGAACCGTTGGGAGTGGTGGCCGCGCTCACGCCGTTCAACGGCGCTCTCTCGCTGGGCTCGTGGAAGCTCGCGCCCGCCCTGGCCGCGGGCAACACGGTGATCCTCAAGCCCCCGCCGCAGGCTCCGGCGTCCTCCGTCCGGCTCGCCGAACTGGCGTTGGAGGCGGGATTCCCGCCCGGAGTGGTCAGTGTGGTGATCGGTGGTGCGGAAGAGGGGCAGCGGCTGGTACAGCACCCCGATGTCGCCATGGTGACCTTCACGGGGAGCACCGCGGTCGCCAGGACTCTCGGTGCGCAGGCGGCAGCACAGATGAAACGTTACGTCTGTGAGGCGGGCGGGAAGTCGGCGCACATCGTCTTCGCCGACGGCGATCTTGACGCCGCCGTCATCGCCGCCCGGCAGGGCGCCTTCTCGGCGGCCGGGCAGACCTGTGTGGCGGGCTCCCGCATCCTCGTCCAGCGCGAGGTGTACGAGGAGTTCCTCACTCGCTATGTGGACGCGGTGGCGCGGCTGCGCGTCGGCGATCCGCGTGATCCCCGCACCCACATCGGACCGGTGGCCTCGGCCGCGGCAGTGGAGCGCATCGAATCCCTGGTCGACGACGCCCTGAGCCGAGGGGCCAAGGCGGCAACGGGCGGTCGACGGGCCACCGTCGCCGATGCCGAGGCCGGATTCTGGTACGAGCCGACCGTGCTGGTCGACGCGGATCGAGAGCTCGCGGTCTGCCGTGAAGAGGTGTTCGGCCCGGTGGTCACCGTCCATCCGTTCGACACCGAGGACGAGGCCGTCGCGATCGCGAACTCCGTCGAGTTCGGGCTGGCGGCGGGCTTCTGGACCGCGGACAGTGCGCGTGCGCACCGGGTGGCCAAACGCCTGGAGGCCGGTGTGGTCTGGGTGAACACCTACCGGCTGCTGCACTGGAGCGTGCCGTTCGGCGGCTACAAGCAGTCAGGCATCGGACGTGAGAACGGCATCGAGGCGGTCGCCGAGTTCCTCCAGACGAAGTCCGTCATCACCGAGCACGGCACGCCGGCGGACCCCTTCGGCGACTGACCACGGCCAGCACGGCACCGTGCCGTCGCCGCTCTCCCGACACCGAAACAGTAAGGAAGTACCGATGGAGTTCCTCGTCAACATCCGGATCTCATGGCCCGAGGGCATGGAGCCCGAGCGCAAGGAGTCGATCTCCGAGGCCGAACGCCTACGGGCGGCCGAACTCGTGGATGCGGGGCACCTGGTGCGCATGTGGCGCGTACCCGGGCGCACGGAGAACTGGGGACTGTGGCGGGCCGCGGATCCCACCGAGATGCACACCATCATCTCCTCCCTGCCGGTGTGGCCGTGGATGGACGTCACCGTCCACTCCATGGCCACCCATCCGGTTGATCCGGGACCGGCGGCCTGAAATCGGGCGGAGCGTGGTGCGGGCGGCCGTGTCCTGCCGTGTTGTGGTCGCCCGCACCCGCTCCACGGCCACGAACGCACCACCCGTTCGCACGCGAGTGTTCGTCGATGGTGCCTGCACCCCGGTGAACCCGCTTGTTCGAGGCCGGCCCGTTGTCTACGATCTGCCCTTCCTTGTCTCAACGGGCCGCACGCCGAGACCGCGGCGCCGAGTGCGTACGAAGGAAGGGTTCGGCTTGTCCCAGACGAACGACGTCATCGCCCTGGTCCATCGGGTGCTGGGCCCTCGGGTCGTCGGTGTGTACTCCCATGGGTCCGCGGTGCTCGGCGGGTTGCGTCCGCACAGTGATGTCGATGTGTTCGTACTCATCGCCGAGCGGACCACGGCGGCCGAGCGGCGGGAGTTGGTCGACGGTCTGCGCGTCCTGTCGAGCCCTGATGCTCGTAGCGGGGTACGCCCCGTGGAACTCACCGTCGCCGTACGGTCCGATGTGCGGCCGTGGCGCTATCCGCCGCGGCGGGAGTTCCAGTACGGCGAGTGGCTGCGCGACTCCTACGAGGACGGTTGGACTCCCTCGCCGACGTCGGACCCCGATCTCGCCCTGCTGATCACGATGGTGCTCCAGGCGGACAGTCCGTTGTCGGGTCCGCCACCGGGTGAGGTTCTCGCGCCCGTCCCCCATGAGGATGTCGTCAAGGCACTGGTGGCGGGCGTGCCCGAGCTGCTCGACGAACTGCACTCCGACACGCGCAATGTGGTTCTCACCCTCGCCCGGATCTGGATGACCCTGGAGACCGGCACCATCGGTTCCAAGGAGGCCGCGGCCGACTGGGCACTCCCGCGGCTGTCGGCCGACCACCGACCCGTACTCGCCCATGCACGCGCGGTCTACCGGGGAGATGCCGAGGAGCACTGGGGCGAATTCCTGGCGCAGTTGGAGCCGTTCGCAGCACGGATCGCCCAGGTCATCAACACGCTGGTCGACGACACGGCCGAGGGTTGATCGAGCGTCTTCGTCCGAGGTGGGGACACGAGCGATGACGGGGCGCACGGGCTGTGCCCGGGGACTGGGGTCGGAGGCCGCCGGACGACTCGGTGGTGCACCACACCGCAGCTGGACGGCGATGTGGCAGCCCTTCGCACCGCCGGCCATGGACCTCGGACCGGGGGTGCGAAGGGCTGCCACACCTCGTCACACGAGTGCACGGGATCCGGCTGACCGCTCCCCGGACTCGGCGAACTGTGTCCGGTACAGCTCCGCATACCGGCCCTCCAGTGCCAACAGACTCTCATGGGTGCCGCGTTCGACGACGCGCCCTCCCTCCACGACCAGGATCAGATCCGCAGCGCGTACCGTCGACAACCGGTGGGCGATCACCACGGCGGTCCGGTCCTCCAGGGCTTCGGCGAGCGCCGCCTGCACCGCCGCTTCCGAGGTGTTGTCGAGATGGGCGGTGGCCTCGTCGAGGATGACGACGCGCTGCCTGGCCAGCAGCAGCCGGGCGATCGTCATCCGCTGGCGCTCACCGCCCGACAGTCGGTAGCCACGCTCCCCCACGATCGTGTCGAGGCCCTCGGGCAGCGCCCGTACCAACTCGTCGAGCCGGGCGCGGCGCAGTGCGTCCCACAGGTCGTCCTCGGACGCCCCGGGCCGGGCGAGAAGCAGATTGTCGCGCACGGATTCATGGAAGAGGTGCCCGTCCTGGGTCACCATGCCCAGGGTGGAGCGCAGGGATTCGGCCGAGAGGTCGCGCACGTCGATCCCACCGATGCGGACCGCGCCTTCGTCCACGTCGTACAGCCGGGGCAACAGACTGGCCAGGGTGGACTTGCCCGCCCCGGAGGAACCGACGAGGGCCACGGTCTGCCCCGGCTCCACCCGGAAGGAGATCCCCCGCAGGACCTCTTCGCCGCCTCGGGTGTCGAGAGCGGCGGTCTCCTCCAGCGATGCGAGGGACACCTTGTCCGCGGCGGGGTAGCTGAACCGCACATCGTGGAACTCCACCGCCACCGGTCCCTCGGGCACCGGCCGTGCGTCCGTCTTCTCTTCGATCAGCGGCTTGAGGTCGAGGACCTCGAAGACCCGCTCAAAGCTGACCAGTGCGCTCATCACCTCGACGCGTGCACCGGCCAGGGTCGTCAGGGGTGCGTACAGCCGGGTCAGGAGCAGTGCGAGGGAGACGACGGCGCCGGGTTCCAGGCTGCCGCGCAGGGCGTAGTAGCCACCGAGGCCGTAGACGAGCGCCAGGGCGAGGGCGGAGACCAGGGTGAGCGCGGTGACGAAGGCGGAGTAGGCGAGGGAGGTGCGGACGCCGATGTCACGCACCCGATCCGCCCGGGCGGCGAACTCCCTCGACTCATCTCCCGGCCGTCCGAACAGCTTGACCAGGGTTGCGCCCGGTGCGGAGAACCGCTCGGTCATCCGGGTGCCCATGGCCGCGTCCAGTTGGGACGCCTCACGCCGTAGCCGTGCCATCCGGGTGCCCATCAGTCGAGCGGGCACCACGAACACCGGCAGCAGGACCAGCGCAAGCAGGGTGATCTGCCAGGACAGGGTGAGCATGACGACGAGGGTGAGCACCAGGGTGACCAGGTCGCTCACCACACTGGACAGGGTGTTGCTGAAGGCCCGTTGGGCTCCGATCACATCGTTGTTGAGCCGGCTGACGAGCGCGCCGGTGCGGGTGCGGGTGAAGAAGGCGACGGGCATCCGTTGTACGTGGTCGAAGACGGCGCGTCGCAGATCGAGGATCAATCCCTCGCCGAGGGTGGCGGAGAGCCAGCGTTCCACCAGGCCGAGGGCGGCTTCGGCGACCGCTATCACCGCGATGAGCAGAGCGAGTTGGATGACGATTCTCGATTCGCCACCGGAGACGATGACGTTGACGACGCGTCCGGCCAGCACGGGTGTGGCCACCGCGAGCAGTGCGGTGAGGACGCTGAGCAGCACGAACTGGAGGATGCGGCTGCGGTGCGGACGGGCGAAGGCGGCGATGCGGCGCAGGGTGGCTCGGGCGAAGGGACGCCGTTCCTGCTGGGCGTTAACGACGGACTGGACCTGTGTCCAAGCGGTGACTTCGATGCTCATGAGCACGAAGATAGAACCTCAAGTTTGATTGAGGTCAAGGCTCGATTTCGTCCGTGCGGCCGGTTCGTCGAGATGTGCGGCTGCCGTTCGCCAGGCGGAGGTGACCGCTTCGTGGGCACGCGCGGTGGGGAAAGGGTGCTCGTCCGACTTGAGGACGGACGCCCCGATGTGAACATGGAGCGCAGGTCGGCGCAGGGGTGCGGTGATCGCTCCGGCGATCTGCTTCAGCCGGCTTCCCGAGGTGATCCGTCGGGCACCCGCTTGCCCGAGGGGGATGATCGGGGCTCCGGTGCGCTGCACAAGCCGGGCCAGTCCACTGCGGAAGGGCTCCGGGGCGGCTTCCGCGACGTCCCTGCGGCGCGGCAGACCGCCTTCACCGTAGATCAGGACGATGCGGCCCCGGGCCAGGGCGTCGGCGGCACCGTCCAAGGCATCGGCGGCTCGACGGTCCCGCCGATACACAGGTATGTGTCCCTCGCGGGTGAGCGCCCGGCCGAGGAGCGGTATGCGCCAAAGGCCCGCCGCGGCCATGACGACCGGCTCTATCCCCAACCGGCGCAGGGCGGCGACCACGACCACGGGGTCGGCCAGCGAGGTGTGATTGGCGGCGATGATGCTGCCCGGCGCGAAGTCGGTGTCGGCGTCGACGGTGACCGACAGACGACCGAAGACGGGCACCAGGGTGCCGGCGAGACGGCTGAGCATATGCGGGTCCTCGGGGTCTTGAACGATGTGGTCCCTATCGTCGCCCGAGCCACCGCCTCGGACGTGAGTACAAGTACTCAACCCGCTCGTCCCACTTCCCCGGACAGGGATGGGTCGTTGGGGGCGACGGTCGACGGGGGTTGAATTTCACGTCGGTGGGATGCGACTACAGAAGGCGCACGGCTCCCCGGTGGGTCGTGGCGTGTACGGACAGGGGCCCTCTCACGCCGGACGAGTCACAACGCGGTGGCGCCGGATTTCGCCAAAGTTAGCATTCCTTAGGACACTTCAATGGAGAACGGTGGAAATCACTGCCGGGATGCTGCACCACGGCATCGACGGTGCCGCCCGTGCCCCCGTTGAGTGTCCGGTGGCTCGCGTCCCCGGGCGCCGCCCGGGCGCGACGCGCACGACTGGGCGGGCGGCTCCGAGGAGCACGGTCAACTGGTGATGTGCCCGCTGGGCATGGCGATGCCGAACTGGGCGTCCACGGAGTGCACCGTCAGGCCGACCTGCCGTCCGCAGAGATTGACGGAACCGCCGACGGCGGGCCCCGACGTCGTCCCGCGGGCGATCCACACACACCCGTCGGCGTTCTCACCGGGGATGCCCACGACGGTTTCCGCCCGACCGTCCCTGTTCAGGTCGGCGAGATGGACCGTCGAGCCGAAGAAGTCGTACCGCTCGGACGCTCCCGGCAGTCCCGCCGTGTTCTGTGTGTAGCCGACGGCCTTCACCGTGGTCAGCCCTCGGGCCGAGCCCCGCAGTATCGCGACCGAGCCGGCGGATGGGAGTGCGCCCACCGCCTCACCGGACGAGCCCACGACGACATCGGCGTACCGGTCACCGTTGATGTCCGCCACGCTCAGGGCCTCGCCGAAGAAGTCGGTGTGCTCCGCCGTACCGGGGACACCGGCGGTGTCCTGGTGGAACACCTTGGGGCGTTGGGTAGTGACGATGCCCCGGGCGCTGCCGTGGAGGACCTGGACCTCTCCCCCGCGATGGGCCGCACCACTCTGGCCTTCGAGATAGCCGTCGTCGGGTATCCCGGTGACCAGATCTCCGAAGCCGTCACCGTTCACATCGCCGATCTGCCCGGTGTGACCGTCCGCGTGCGGCAGTCTGGTGAGGACACCGGCGGACGGGCCGACACCGTCCAGATACACCGGCCCTCGCAGATCACCGGCCACCGAACCGGGCAGCCAGAACCGTTCGGCCTTGCCGTCGCGGTTCACATCGCCCATCACCACCCCGCGGACCCCTCCGGGTACTGCCAGTCGCGTACTGGAGCGGGGTTTTCCCGCGCGGGTGAACGGACCGGTGTACGAGGAACCTTCACAGAGGGATGCAACGCTCACTTCGGGAGCGCCGTCGCCGTTGGTGTCGCCCGTGGCCAGGTTCACTCCGAAGGCGCAGTAGGTGTCACCGGTGCCGAACCCGGTGGGCGGGGTGATGTCCGCTCCGCCCTTCAGTCCACCCGGGCCGCCCCACACAACGGTGAGCGAACCGGATGCCGTACGGGTGCTCACTGCTTCCTGTGGGGTGCCCACCAGCAGATCGGCATAGCCGTCGCGGTCGAGGTCGGCGCTGGCGACTGCGGAGCCGAAACCGTCCCCACGCTCCGCCGTGCCCGGCACTCCGGCGCTCGCCTGCGTGATCACCGAACGTCGGGCGGGGCCCACGGACGTGGCGGACCCGTAGAGGACCACGACCGCGCCCGCTCCTGTCACGGTGCCATTGGCCGCTCGGGACGCGCCGATGGCCAGATCGCGGTAGCCGTCGCCGTTGAAGTCGTCCTGGACGGACTTGGTGTTCGCTCCCCGGTAGGGGGTCGTCGCGGATGCCGTGGGAATGAGGGTGAGTGCCAGTGCCGTGAGCACGGGGACGGCGATCAGTGGTCTGCGCACGGGGACTCCTTGAGCGGAGGGGAGAGACGCATCGACTCGCGCGGACTCCGTACGGCTGGCGTCCACGGGCAGCCAACTACCTTGGGTAGAAGGCTACTTGTCCATCTGGACGGATGAGCCACGCCAAAGGTTGTACGGCAGCCGAGGGCTCTCCCGGTGGGCAGCGCCCGGCGCTGCCCACCCACCGCGGTCCCCCGGTCGGCCGCTCCACCGACCGAGGCACGCTCCCTGAACGCACGCCCCGTTCACCTCCCCGGACCGGGAATCGAGAGCAGGACCATGCCGTACGACTGCTCGTCAGACAGCCGTGAGCCAGGGGTAGCGCGCGATGTCGGCATCGCCGTAGTCGGGGTCCAAGTAGATGTGCAGGCGCTGGATCTTTCCGTCCCGAATCTCGAACACATTGCAGAATCGCCCGCCGAGCCCTTCGGTGGCGCGCCACTGCGTACCGTCGGCCAGGACGCCGTGCGTGGTCCCTTCCACTATCAGGAAGTCCCCCTGGGCGATGTAGTTGAAGTACGCGATCTCGTGCACCACCGAGCGGAAGAGCACGAAGATGTCACCGAAGAGGCCCCGGACCTCCTGGAGGCCCCTGGCGGGTGTGTGCTTGGGAAAGCACACGTACGCATCGTCGGCGAACAGGTCGAGGAAGTCCTGTCCGGCGTCCATGCGTTTGAAGTAGGCGTCCGCTACGGCCCGGGGAGACGGGTATGAGGTGCTGTCGCTCAAGACGGTGTTCCTTTCGGGAGAAGGCATCGGTGTCGGCGGCACGTCCGCCCGGTGGTGCCCGTGATCAGGCGAGGTGCATTCCCGCGTCCACAACGAGGTTGGCGCCGTTGATGCCGCGGCATTCGAGGAGGAACAGGGTCGACTCGACGATGTCCTCCGCGCTGGGGAGGCGCTTGGCCGGGGTGCGCTGGCGCATCGCTTCGAACCACTCGGTCCGCACCTCGTCCGCGTCGTCCACGGCCGCTGTTCCGGTGACGATGCCCGGTGTGATGGCGTTCACCCGCACCGGGGGGACCTCCACCGCAAGGGAGTTGACCAGGCCGATGATGCCGGCGTTGGCCATCGAGATGGTGGTCGACCCCGGTACCGGACGCCACATCGAGAGCCCGCTGAACATCACCACGGATGCATCGTCGGTGAACTTCGGCAGGGCCTCGTGCACCGCCGTTGCATAGCCGACCGTCTTCATCAGGGTCGTACGAGCGCAGTCGTCCGGGCGGAAGTCGGCGATGGTGTTGAAGTCCCGGTCCAAAGCGGTGAGCACGAGGTGGTCCACACGGTCCATCTCGGCGAACAACTGCTTGATGGAGCTCCAGTCCGTGAGTTCGCAGACGGCGCCGGCGGCGAGGGGGCCGAGTTCCTCGGCACGGGCCTGTACCGATACCTTGTCGCGTCCGGTGATGGTGACGCGCGCACCGCGTGCGACGCACGCCTTGGCGACCTCGTACCCCAGCCCTTTGGTGCCGCCGATGACGACGACGTGACTGCCTGATCCGATCATGAGTGGTGCCTTTCACGTTCAGCGAGAGAAGTTGTGGTGTGCGGGGGACGGCGAACCGTACGGTTACCCGACATGGCGGCGGCGCTCACGAGCCGCCCTGGCGACGGCGAGCAACCCGGTGAGCAGGCCGAGTGCCAGAGCCGCGGCGCCCCAACCCGCGCCGGACAGCTCCTCCCACCCCAGTGCGTGATCGAGCGACCACTCCCCCGGGCCGGTGAATCCGAGCCCGAGTGCAAGCCCGGCGTACACCAACGGGAGTTCGTATCCGCCGTTCTGGGCCCAGAGTCCCTTCGACACATTGACCGAGCCTGCGACCAGCATCGTGCCGAGTGCGATGGCAGCGCCCAGGGGTGTCAGCAGCCCGAGGACGATCAGTGCCGCCGCGGTCAACTCGCAGCCGGCGGCCAGCAGGACCAGGGGCTTGCCTGGGCGGAACCCCCAGGTCTCGAAGACCGCGCCGGTGCCCTCGGGGCCGTGTCCCCGGAACCATCCGAACATCTTCTGTGCGGCATGGCCGAAGAGGAGCGCTCCGAGGAGCACTCGCAGGAGGAGCAGGCCGATTTCCATGTTGGTTCTCCTTGGGGTGCTCAGCCGAGGCCGAGTAGTTGCCGCATGACGTGCCGCAGGGTCTGGGCGGGATCGTCGGTCATGTCCTGGGAACGCCAGGCGATGTGACGGTCCGGACGGACGAGCAGACAGCCGCGGTCGTCGACCTCCCGCAGCCGGCTCCAGTCGCCGTAGACGTCGTCGTACGCCAGGCGGTAGCCCACGGGACGGGGCACTATCTCGACGCCCAGTTCGCTCGACACCTGTTCCGCCGCGGCGAGCCACGGCTCGCCGCCGATGCCCGTGAGCAGGGCGAAGTCACCGTGTCCTGCGAGATCGAGGGTGGAGATGCGCTCGCCCGCGTGCTCCAGCCAGGCGTGCGGCAAGCTGGCGCCCGGGTGGGTCGTGGGCTGGTGGAAGAGTTCCGGGTCACGCAGGTACGCGGGCTCGGTCGTCCCGTCAGGGACCACCGCGCTCGACGCATACCGCTGGCCGAGCTCCACGCCGTGGGCGTTGAAGTGGTAGTCGTTCTCCCGCAGGATCGCTTCCAGCTTGCGTCTGTGCTCTCGGCCCTGCTCGCTGTCGCTGAAGAACTCGGCGAGGGCCGCCTTCCCTTCCTCATCGCTCTGGCCTGCGCGGACACCGAGCGCGGAGGGGATCCCGGCAGCCAGTCCGACGCTCTTCAACGCCCGGTCGACGACCTGTCGGCCGACCGGATGCCGCTCGGTGTGATAGCTGTCGAGAAGTCCGTCGCCGGCCTTGCCCCGCACTGCCAGGGCGATCTTCCAGGCGAGGTTGTAAGAGTCCTGGACGGAGGTGTTGGTACCGAGACCGTTCGCCGGAGGATGGCGGTGGGCCGCGTCGCCGGCGAGGAAGACACGTCCCTTGCGGTACTCGCGGGCGAGCACGTGGTTCATCTGCCACTGGCTGATGTCCTTGATGCGCACCTCGACCGAGGGATCGCCGATCGTGGCGTGCACCCGGGCGAGCATGGCCTCCTCGCTGAGGTCGAGTTGCTCCACCGCGGGGTCGTAGACGACGATCAGCACCCATTCGGTCCAGGGCTTCAGACAGATGTACGTGCCCGCGCCCAGCCAGAAGTCCTTCCCCGGCTGAACGGTGAAGAACAACGTCCCGGGCCGGTGCTCGCGATATCGCGTGAGATCGGCTTCCAACCAGACGTTGACCGCATGGCCCAGTCCGGTCTCGCCCTCCAGGGAGAACCCGAGGCGCTCGGCCACGGTGCTCCGCCCGCCGTCGGTGCCGAGGGCGTACCCGGCCTTGACGCGGTAGGTCTCGCCCGCGGCCCGGTCCAGGACGGTGCCGTACACCGCGTCCTCGTCCTGGGTGATGTCCAGCAGTTCGTGTCCGAAGCGGATGTCCGCCCCGTTCTCCCGTGCGGATTCGAGGATGAGCGGTTCCAACAGGTGCTGTCCGACGTTGCTCATGGTGCACGGGCTGGCGGCCTCGTAGTCGGCCTTGCGGTCGACCCGGGTTCCCCACGCCTTCATCCGGGCGAGTTCCTGCCCGGCGAAGCTGGTGGCCCACACGTTGTCGCCCATCAGCTCACCCGGGGTGGCCACCGCGCGCACCCGGTCCTCGATGCCCAGGTCGCGATAGATCTCCATCGCCCGCTGGTTGGTGATGTGTGCACGCGGGGTGTGAGCCGTGGCGGGGTACTTGGTGACGGTGACGGCATCGACGCCGGAGCGTGCGAGGAGTGCGGAAGCGGTGAGTCCGGCGGGGCCTGCGCCCACGATGAGGACATCGGTCTCAACAGTGCGCATGGGCGTGGCGGCCTCTCTTGCGGACGGTTCCCCGGAGGTGGTGGATGGCGTGGTGGTCATGACGCCTGGTGCGATCCGGTCATCAACGCCGCTAGGTCTTCCGGGTGGAGGAAGGACGCCGGGGGCGGCGGACCCCAGCTGAAGAGGCCCTTGGCGCCCTCCAACGTCTCGGGCGTCCACAGTTGGTCGTCGAGGATGGTGTCCATGTCGGAGTAGTACTCGGAGAAGTTCCCGGCCGGGTCCTTCAGGTACCAGAAGAAGTTCGACCCCGCGTGGTGGCGGCCGAGCCCCCACACATGTCGCTCGGGATGCTCCTCCAGCATGGAGAACGCACCCCTGCCCACCTCGTCTATGTCTTCGACCTGCCATGAGGTGTGGTGCAGGAAGTTCACCGGGGCAGCGAGCACGAGGACGTTGTGATGGTCGGTCGAGCAGCGCATAAAGGTCCCGTGGTCCTTGATGGCATCGCTGGTCTTGAACCCCAGTCCGTCGGTGAAGAAGCGCCGGGTCACCGTGTGGTCGGTCGAGCCGATGACGACGTGTCCCAGCTTGCGGGGGCGGACGGGGTGCTCGCGCAGGATGCCGGGGGCACGGCCGGGACCGCGCTCCCTCCGGCCGGGCCCGTTGTAGGGCGTCGGCGGCTGCTCGGCCTGGGTGAGTCGGTCGGCGACACGGATCACGGCCCGGAACCCGGCGACGGGCTCGTGGGTCACCAACGCGGCGCCCTCGCGCCAGGAGGGGATGTCGAGCTTCGCTAGCCGGCTGGCGATCCGGTCCAGGTCGTCGGGGTCATCGACACCCATGCTCAGTTCGAGCAGACGACGTGTGGGCGCGTGCTCGATCTTGAGCTGCTGTCCGGCATCACGGGTGGTGAACCACCCCGTGTCGTCCTGGGCGAGGCCGAAGTCGGAGTAGTAGGCGGCCGTCTCGCCGACGTTGGGAACGCCGATGACAAGAGAGTTGAGGCGGTGGAGCGGCATCGTTCCACACTCCTTACGGATGCTGAATTGATCTCAGAAGCTCCGTGCTGCGGCCCTCTGCGCGCAGTTCGCGGATGTCCCGTGTGTGGTGGGGCGGGGTCGTGGAGCACTGGTGGACCGAGGGCGTTCCTTGCCGCGCAAGACGGCCGGACGACGCTCACGGACGGTGTTCGCGACCTCGTCACCGGGTGACCGCCCGCTTCGACGGCCGTTCCGGATGTCATATGTGTACGGCACCACATTCGGCGAGTCAATAAGCTTTCGAAAGTTGCTATAACTTTCGCCTGCACGGCCCGCGAGGCTCTAGAGCTGGCCGATATGCGGCTTTCCGCCAGCACCGGCGGGCGCGCATCAGCCCACAACCAGCCCCGACCAGGGCGGCCACACGGGGCCAGGCCCCCAGACGCTAGCCCGAAAGGCGACAGAATCGGCAATTCACGAATCTGAATGAAACTTTCGAAAGTATCTTGACGTTCCGAACCGGACAGGACTACAACGGATCGCACGAGGAACGGCCCGACGCACCTCGCCGACCTCCGTGCAGACCTCCCCCTGGACGACCGATCGGCGACCGGGGCAGGGTGCACAGGCGGCCGAGAACTCGGAGGTGCGGCTCCTGTCCCTGCCCTGGCTCGGAGCCGCACCTCCGGACCGATGGACCCGACGGCGACCGGAGCGTGCCCAACACCATCGCCCATGGATCGCCGCGGGAACACGGGCGCCCGTTGCGGGACCACAGGCCGACCTACCCTTGCCCGTCTCGGGCGGTGGCGGCCACCGGCAGCGCGACACTGACCTGACAGCCGTGCTCCTTGAACTCGATGTGCACCCGATGCGCCAGGGCACCCACGATGCATGTGCCCCGCCCGTGCTCATCGGGGTCAAACCCGTCCTGCTCCTCCGCCGGATGGTGCGTAACGCACGCGCCGGAGTCGACGACGGCGATCAGCAGCACACCGTCCTCCAAAGCCATCACCAGCGTTGTGTCGGCGTGGCCGTGCTGGACGGCATTGACGGTCAACTCGTCCACGATGAGCACCGCGGAGTCCCGGCCCTCTTCGTCGATCCGCCAGGCGCGGAGCAGATCGGACGTGAAGTGACGGGCCGTACGCACCCACTCGCCCTGGGAGGGGAGGGCCAGCAGGGCGTGCCGACTGGTGGGGCGGGGACAGGGGATGGGGGAGGTCAGGGTCTTGGCGGCGCCGGAGGAGAACATCGTCGTCCTCTCACAGAGGGTTGACCGGCGAGAGAGGGCAGCCGCCGTGCGGCACTGGCGGTTGCCGGGATCCGAAGGCCGAAGGGGGCCTTTCGCCGTGCAGGAGCGTCGATTCGTCCAGTCGTGGCGAGGCCCCCGTGGGTCGCTGTTCAGGTGCCGCTTCGAACAGCTCTACCTCGAATCTTTTTGTATGCGCATGAATGTAACATGGTGACCTTTCGCCCTATTCCCATCCGATTTGCGAAGATGCTCTGGATGTGCTGGGCATGCCCTGAGGCATCAGCGGACCACCCGGCTACGGCCGACGCGCCCCGGCTCGCGGCCCGTCAGGCCGGGACGCGAGCCGGAGGAACCACCATGGTGGCAGGTGGCGCGGGCATCAGCAGCGGAGGCTGCGTACGGTCGCGCACGTACTCCGGGGTGACCCCAGGAGCCAGCTCCCGAAGCACCAGACCCTCCGGTTCGACGTCGAGGACCGCCAGGTCCGTGATGATGCGCTGGACGACACCCCGGCCGGTGAGCGGCAGGGTGCAGGAGTCGACGATCCGGTGGGCGCCGTCCCTGGTGACGTGTTCCATCAGCACGATCACGCGTCGAGCGCCGTGCACCAGGTCCATGGCCCCGCCCATGCCCTTGACCATCTTCCCGGGCACGACCCAGTTGGCCAGGTCGCCCCGGGCGGACACCTGCATCCCGCCCAGCACCGCGACGTCCAGATGCCCGCCCCGGATCATCCCGAAGCTCAGGGCCGAATCGAAGAACGCAGCTCCCGGCACCGTGGTGACCGTCTCCTTACCCGCGTTGATCAGATCCGGGTCCACGCCCTCGGGGGACGGGTAGGAACCCACGCCGAGAATGCCGTTCTCGCTGTGCAGCATCACCTCGACACCGTCGGGAAGATGGTTGGGGAGAAGGGTCGGCAGGCCGATTCCAAGATTGACGTACTGGCCGTCCGAGAGTTCCCGTGCCGCCCGGGCGGCCATCTGTTCCCTGTTCAGAGACACGCGCTCGCTCCTTGTGTGCACGACGACGGATGGAACCCCGGATGCCCGAAGGAGCGGGGTTGGTACGTAGTCACAGTGCTGTTGCCGTTGCTGTTGCCGGATCGCGGGGCGCGCTCACGGTTCGCCTCTCCACACGCTTGGCGGCCCGCGGATCGCCGGCCGCAGCCACGATGATCCGCTGGACGAACACACCGGGGAGGTGGATCTCGTCCGGGTCCAACTCGCCCGGTTCGACGAGTTCCTCGGCCTCCACGATCGTGGTCCTCCCCGCCATCGCCACGAGCGGATTGAAGTTGCGCGCCGAAGCGTGGAACACCAGATTGCCGTGCCGGTCCGCCCTCGCGGCCCGCACCAGTGCGAAGTCGGTGGTGATCGCCCGTTCCAACACATAGGCCCGGTCGTCGAAGGTCCTCAGCTCTCCGGGAGGTGAGGCGACGGCCACCTGTCCGTCCGGCCCGTATCGCCAGGGCAGTCCGCCCTCCGCGACCTGGGTGCCGACCCCCGCGGGTGTGTAGAAGGCCGGCACGCCCACACCACCGGCGCGCAGCCGCTCGGCGAGGGTGCCCTGGGGTGTGAGCTCCAACTCCAATTCACCTGACAGGTATTGCCGCGCGAACTCTTTGTTCTCGCCCACGTACGAAGCGGTGACTCGGGATATGCGACCGGCAGCGAGGAGCAGACCGAGCCCCCAGTCGTCCACACCGCAGTTGTTCGACACCACGGAGAGTCCGCGTGCGCCGGAGTCGAGTAGCGCACCGATCAGCACACTGGGGATTCCGCAGAGGCCGAAGCCGCCGGCCGCGATGGAGGCTCCGTCGCCGATGTCGCCCACCGCTCGTGCGGCGGAGGGCACTGTCTTGTCCATGTGACCTCTTCGGGAGGGGTGTTGTCAGGGGTCGTCCCGCCCGGAGGTGCACTGCACCCGGTTCGGACGGGGTACGCGGCTCAGAGCGCAGGGCGGCGCACCGCAGCGGGGTGGGCGAGGATCTGGTCGAGGGCGGTGCGTAGTTGTTGTTCGGGGTTGGTGGTGAGGTCGTGGCTGCGCCAGGCGATGTGTCGGTCGGGTCGGATGAGGAGGCAGCCGCGTTCGGTGGTTTCGCGGAGGCGGGCCCAGTCGCCGAGGACGTCGTCGTAGTCGCATCGGACGCCGATGCGGTGGGCGGGTAGTTCGATGCCGTACTCGATGGCCAGTTTCTGCGCTGCGTCGAGCCAGGGCTCACCGCCGATTCCGGTGATCAGGGAGAATGTTCCCCCTCCGGCGAGGTCGAGGGTGGAGACGCGCTCGGTGCCGTGTTGGAGCCAGGCGTGCGGGAGGTAGGCCCCGGGGTGGGTGGTGGGGTGGTAGTAGAGCTCGGGATCACGAGTGAAGGGCGGGTAGGGACTGCCGTCGTCGATCACCGCGCCGGAGTCGTAGCGCTGCCCCATCTCCACACCGTGGCAGTTGAACTGGTAGTTCTGGAGCTCCACCGCCTCATCCAGCTCGGTGCGCCGCCGGCGCCCGGTGTCACTGTCGCCGAAGAGTTCGGCCAGGCTGGCCCAACCCTCCTCAGCACTCTGCCCCGGCCGGAAACCCAACGCCTGAGAGACGGGCAGCATATCGGCCACGCTACGCATCGCACGGTCCACGACCTGGCGTCCCACCGGGCGGCGCTCCTGGTCGTAGCTGTCGAGGAGTTCGGCTCCCGCTTGGCCATGGATCACCGCGGCGAGCTTCCAGGCGAGGTTGTAGGAGTCCTGGAT
The DNA here is from genome assembly GCF_036226685.1 of Streptomyces sp. NBC_00690. Lineage (NCBI taxonomy): Bacteria > Bacillati > Actinomycetota > Actinomycetes > Kitasatosporales > Streptomycetaceae > Streptomyces > Streptomyces sp. NBC_00690. The sequence goes on along the minus strand of NZ_CP109009.1, from coordinate 7,364,657 downwards.
GGAGGTGTTGGAGCCGAGACCGTTGGCCGGCGGATGGCGATGGGCCGCATCACCGACCAGGAACGCACGCCCCTTACGGTACTCACGGGCCACCACCCGATTGATCTCCCACCGGCTGACCGCCTTAATCCGAACATCGACCGACGGATCACCGATCGTCGTACGGGCACGAGCAAGCACCGCCTCCTCGCTAATGTCCGGCTCACCCCCGGCAGGGTCATACATAAAGAGCAAAACCCATTCGGTCCACGGCTTCACACAAATGAACGTCCCACTGCCGACCCAATAGTCATTACCCGGCTGACACATCCAATACAACGCCCCAGGACGGTGCGCAGTGTGAGCGGTGAGATCAGCCTCCAACCACACATTCACCGCTGCGCCGAGTCCGCTTTCGCCTTCGAAGGAGAAGCCGAGTTCGGTGGCGACGGTGCTGCGGCCCCCGTCGGCGCCGATGACGTATTGGGCGCGGATGGCGTACTCGGAGCCGGTGGTGCGTTCCCGGACGGTGGCCAGGACACCGTCGTCGTCCTGGTGGATTGCCACGAGTTCGGTGTTGAAGCGAATGTCCGCCCCGGTCTTATGGCCGGCTTCGAGGAGGACGGGCTCCAGGATGTGTTGGGGTGCGTTGCACATCGATGAGGGGCTGGAGGCTTCGTAGTCGGCGCGGCGGTCGATGCCGGCGCCCCAGGTCATCAGCCGGGCGATCTCCTGGCCGGTGAAGCTGGTGGCCCACACATTGTTCCCCATCAGATGGTGGGGGGTGGCGAGCGCGGCCACTCGGTCCTCGATCCCGAGATCCCTGAAGACCTCGCCCGAGCGTTGGTTGGTGATGTGGGCACGCGGCGAGTTCGCCGTCCCCGCGTACTTGGTCACCGTGATCGTCTGGACGCCCGAGCGCGCGAGCAGAGCAGTGGCAGTCAGACCGGCCGGCCCCGCCCCGACAACGAGGACAGAAGTGTCAAGAGTACGCATCGAAGCCTCTCCCTACTGAGCTGAGCTGGTACGAGGGTGTCGCAGTGCTGATGTGCACGGATCGCCATGAGAACGAGGAGGGGGTGTGGGGTGGAGTGGGAGGAGGGACGGCGAAAGCGAGCCGCCCTCCTCCCACCCCGTGCGCCCGGTGGCCGACGTTCGTTGGCATCGGTCCGCCGGACGCTGGTCGAGGTCGGCCGACCCCGACCTCGTGGACACCACCGCGCTGTTCGACCGAGCAGGGCGGTGGCGCGGCGACACGGGTGCGGCCGGGTCGCCGTTGTGGACCGGGCCCCTCTACGGGGTGTCGGTGGTGGGGCGGGGGGTGCTCCGGGCGCGCTCACGAAGGAAGCGGGGCGCAGCCGGGGCGCGAGTTGGTTCAGTTGCGGATCATCCGGTGCCGCATCTCACCGATGCCCTCGATGTAGCTGACGAGCTCTTCGCCTTCGGCCAGATACCGCGGGGGGCGGCGGCCGAGTCCCACTCCGGCCGGTGTGCCCGTGAAGATCACATCTCCGGGGAGCAGGGGCAGCACGGCGGAGAGCCGGGCGATCAGCACGGGCACGGAGAAGATCAGATCCGCGGTACGCCCCTTCTGCATCTCCTCACCGTCGATCGCACAGCCCAGTTCGAGGTTGTCGGGATCGTCGAACTCGTCCGGGGTCACCAGGAAGGGGCCCATCGGGGCGAAGCCGGGGTGTGACTTGCCCAGACTGAACTGCGGTACGGGGCCGGATAGTTGCTTGTCCCGCTCGGAGAGGTCCTGGCCGATGGTGAGACCTGCGATGTGTTCCCAGGCGTGTTCCTCGTCGACCTGCCAGGCTTTGCGGCCGATGACGGCGACGAGTTCCACCTCCCAGTCCACACTGCCCTCGGGCATGACGACATCGCCGTACGGACCGCTGATCGACGACACGAACTTGGTGAACACCGGAGGATGCTCGGGGACGGCGAACCCCGACTCGCCGGCGTGGTCGCGGTAGTTCAGGCCGATCGCCATCACTTGGCGCGGGCTGGGTGCCGGAGACCGCAGTGCGGCCGGGTTCAGCTCCACATCACCGCCCGGCGGCGCCGATTCCGCCCAGTCACGGAACTCATCCCACCGCTCGAAGAGCTGCTGGGGGTCGGCCGGGAACCTGCCACCGCTGGCCCGCTCCACGTCCGTCCACCCCCCGTCCGTCAGCAGCGCCGCCCGTCCTGCCACATTCGCCACACGCATCGCACGCTCCTGGAGTGGTCCGCCTCGATGTCGTCACCGAGAAGTACTCCACCGTTCTAAGCGGCTAGATTCGATGAGTCAATAGACTTTCGAAAGTTTGCACTCGATTCGATCCATCGTTACACTACGCGCATGGCGATCAAGGGTGGCAAGCAGACGCTGAGTGACGACGTGCGGGCACGACTGCGCGCCGACATTCTGAGCGGCCGGCTCCTGCCCGGTTATCGACTGAAGTTCCCGCTGCTCAGTGCGCGCTATGACGTCAGTGTCAGTGTGCTCAGGGAAGCCCTCGTACGACTCGCGGAACAGGGCCTCGTCCAGTCCGAGCCCCATCAGGGCTTCGTGGTCACCCCCCTCTCCAGGGAGACCCTCGGCGAGTTGACCGATGCGCGCATCGAGTTGGAGACGCTGGTCCTGCGCCGCTCCGTGGTCGAAGGCGACCTCGCCTGGGAATCCAGCCTCGTCGCGGCCCACCACACGCTGGAACGCACCCCCTACACCGCCCAGGGCGACGAGGACCGCATCGACGACTGCTGGTCCGATGCCCACGCCGACTTCCACAAGGCCCTGCTCAACGGCTGCGCCAATCGGCGCCTGCTCCAGATGGCGCTGGGCCTACGGGACGAGGCCGAGCTGTACCGTCGCTGGTCACAGCCCCTCGGCGATGAACCCAGCCGGGATCTGGCGGGGGAACACCGCACCCTGTTGGATGCCGCGCTGGCCCGGGACCCCGAGGCTTCGGCCCAGGCGTTGTGCGCCCATGTCCGACACACCACCGAACTGCTCCTGGTCGCCGCGGACCGCCTGGAAAGGCAGCTTTCCCACGCCGACGCTCAAGCGGCTGGGACGAGGGGCGACTGATCACCGCATCGACCGGGTGTGCGTTGCGTTGGATCGGTCGAGCCGCGACCCACCCTCCGCGCCCCACACTCGCGACCGCCCGGTGAGTACCAAACACAAGCCCAAACCACTGCACCGCGCGTTCGGCCTCCCCCCTTCAAGGGAACACCTAAGAGGGAGGGGAGAAATGGTGTGATATGCCTGACTTTTCTGATGATTCAGTGAGTGGATTCACCCCTCCGACGCACTACAGCCCCATGGTCACCACGGATAGCGGTGGCACGGTGACGGAGTGGGACGAGCGCGCCCATCTGCTGCTCGGCTACCACGCATCCGAAGCCGTGGGACGATCCGCGGCCGAGATGTTCGGCAAGCACGTGTCCCACGAAGCGGACCTGGCTCTCCGAACCCGGACCCGATGGATGGGCACGGCCCCCGTACGGCACCGGGACGGGCACCCGCGCAGCATCTGGCTCCTGGCCAGGCGACTGGACGGCGACCGCGGCGTCGAATGGCTCCTGTCGGCGAGCCCCGCCCCGGATCCCCTCGCCGAGGAGGACCGAACACTCGCGGAGTGGGGGTTCAACCAGTCGCCCCACCACATCGGTCTCTTCGACACCGACTCACGGGTGATGCGGGTCAACACCGCTCTGGAACGCGGCGCGGCCCTTCCCGAGGACCGGCTCCGCGGACTGCTCCCGTCGGAGATCGTGGTGAGCCCGCAGAGCCCGCTCGTCGACCAGGCCATGCGCGAAGTGATCGAAACCGGCGAACAACGGCAGGTGGACACGTACGCCCGGGTGCCGGGCGAGACCCGGGAGCGTGCCTGGGCGGTCTCCATCGCGCCCCTGACGAATCCCGAAGGCGTGGTGTGCGGTGCGAGTCTCACCGCATCCGACCGGACCGAACACTACTGGGCCAGGCGCCGACTCCAGTTGGTCAACGAGGCAGGCAGCCGTATCGGCAGCACCCTGGACATCACCCGCACCGCCCAGGAACTCGTCGACGTGGCCATGCCCCGGTTCACGGACTACGCGGCCGTCGATCTGCTCAGCTTTATCCACCAGGGCGGCGAACCGCCCTCGGGTCCACCGACCGGCCCCGTGCGGATGCGCCGGACGGCCATGGGCTCGGTGAGCAGTGAACTCCCAGACGGCACGCTGCACCCGGGTGATCCGACCGACTACCCCATGGCGTCACCGGTGGCCGAAGCCCTAGCCAGGGGGCGCCCGGCCATGTACGAGATCACCGAGTCCGCTCTCACCCACTGGGCGGTCCACGACCCCGAGCGGGCGACCCGGATCCGTCTCTACGGCGCGCACTCCATCATGGTCGTCCCGATGCGCGCCCGCGGGGTGACCCTGGGAGTGGCGTTGTTCGCGCGCAAGGAGAGCCCGACCCCGTTCCAGTCCGACGACATGCTCCTCGCCGAGGAGATCACGGCCCGAGCGGCCGTGTGCATCGACAACGCCCGCCGCTACGAGCGCGAGCGCCAGACCGCCGTGACCTTGCAGCGCAGCCTGCTCCCGCAGGCACTGCCCGAGCAGGCCGCCCTGGAGATCGCCTCCCGCTATCTGCCGGCCGGTGGCCAGGCGGGCGTCGGCGGCGACTGGTTTGACATCATTCCGCTCTCCGGTGCCAGGGTCGGCCTGGTCGTCGGCGATGTCGTCGGCCACGGCATCCAGGCCGCGGCGACCATGGGACGGCTGCGCGGAGCCGTCCGTACGCTCGCTGACATCGACCTGCCGCCCGACGAACTGCTCACCCATCTCGACGACGTGGTCATCCGACTGGGCGCCGAGGACTTCGCTGCGGAAGCGGAGACCACCGGCGACATCGGGGCCACCTGCCTCTACGCGGTCTACGACCCCGTCGTCGGCCGTTGTTCGATCGCCAGCGCGGGCCACCCCCTACCGGCCGTCGTCCGCCCCGACGGCACCGCCCACACACTCGACGCACCCATCGGCCCTCCACTCGGCCTGGGCGCCCTGCCCTTCGAGACCGCCGAGTTCGACCTTCCGGAGGGCAGCCTTCTCGCCCTCTACACCGACGGTCTGATCGAGGCCCGCAGCCATGACGTGGACGCGGGCCGCGCCACACTGCTCCGCGTGCTCGACTGCCCCGAGGACTCCACGCCCTCACTTGACGACCTCTGCGACGACGCGTTCGCGGCCCTGCTCCCCGATCGCCCCGACGACGACAGCGTTCTTCTGATCGCGCGCACCCGGCGCCTCGACGAAGGCCAGGTCGCCACTTGGGAGGTGCCATCCGATCCGGCTGCGGTTGCGCAGGCCCGTACGGACGCCGTCCGTAGGCTGGCGGATTGGGAACTGGACGACGACATCAGGTTCACCGCAGAGTTGGTGGTGAGCGAGTTGGTCACCAACGCCATCCGCTACGGGCTGCCGCCCATTCAACTGCGTCTCATCCATGAGCGGGCCGTGATCTGTGAGGTGTCCGACGCCAGTTACACCTCCCCGCGGCTGCGGCGGGCGCGCGTCTTCGACGAGGGCGGGCGCGGTCTGCTGCTCGTCGCCCAACTCACCCAGCGTTGGGGCACCCGCTACACGCCCACCGGGAAGACGATCTGGGCTGACATCTCCGCCCTGACCGGCTGAGGGAACGCCGGTGGTGCACGGCGCGAAGTGGTGTCCGGTCCGACGGGAGGTGTCCGGTCCGACGGGGGATTCTCGTCAGCGGCCCTTTGCCCATGCCTCCCAGAGCCGTGCGTACTGGCCCCCGGCCCGTACCAGTTCCGCGTGGGTGCCACACTCGACGGCCCGGCCGCGTTCCATGACGACGATCCGGTCGGCGTGCGCGGCCTGGCTGAGGCGATGCGCTATCACCAGGCCGGTGCGTCCGGCCAACGCGGCAGAAGCGGCCCGGTCGAGCAGACCGGCGTCCGTGCTCCCCGCCTCGGCGGTTGCTTCATCGAGGACGGCGACGGAGGGAGCGACCAGGGCGAGCCGAAGCAGCGCCAGGTGTTGTGACTGGGCGGCGGTCAACTCATGACCGCCCGCACCGACCGAGGTGTCGAGACCATCGGGGAGTTCGTCGATCCAGGAGGCATCGAGCCGTTCGGCCGTCTGTCGGATCTGATCGCGTGTGACACCGGGGGCAAAGAGGCGCAGATCCTCCATGACGGTCCCGTCGAACACATGGACCTCCTGGCTGACCAGAACGATCCGGGTGCCACCGTCCGTGGCCGATGGCCCGGCCCGTTCGCCGTCGATGGTGATCTCGCCACTGTCGGGGACCAGCACACCGGCGATGAGTTTGGCGAGGGTCGTCTTGCCGGCACCGCTCGCGCCGACGATCGCCACCGTCTCACCGGGCTCGACGGTCAACGAGACCCGGTCGAGCGTCGGCCGACCCGGACCGTATGCGTAGGAGACCTGGTCGAGGACGACCCGGCCCGGCCCCTGCGGTCCGGGGTCAACCGTGGGTTTCGCCGTGGCTGGCTGCGGCAGTGCGGCGACACCGATGAGACGCGCCAGCCCCGCTCCTGCGTCCTGGAGTTCGTCGACGTTGGACAGCAGCACACCGACCGGGCCGAACAGTTGGTGGAAGTAGAGGGCCGCGGCGGTGGCCGCGCCCAGGCTCACCGTGGAGTCGGTGACCAGCCGGAAGCCGACCGCCAGCACGGCGGCGAGTCCAATCAACTCGGCGATGTTCAGCAGCCCATAGAAGTTGGCGCGCAGCCTCACGGCGTGCAGTTCATGACCGATGGCACGCTCGGACGAGTCGGCGATCCTGGCGAGGTGCCGGCTCTGGCCGCGGAGTGCGCTCACGGTCTCGGCACCGTTGAGGGTCTCGATGATCTCCTGCCCACGTGCCGCCTCGGCCCGGCGCAGGGCCCGGTAGACCGGACCCGATCCGGCCAGGAAGCGCCGTAGCGCGAAGAGTTGGAGGGGTGCTGCGGCAAGGACGGCGACGGCGAAGCGCCAGTCGATGACACCGATACCGATCAAGGTCAGGGCGATGGTGAACAGCGCGGAGACGAAGGCGGGCAGCACCCGGCCGATGACAGTGTTGACGGCTTCCGCATCACCTGCGACGCGGGAGACGAGGTCGCCCGTCCCTGCCTTCTCCAGTACGGCGGCGGGCTGGGCGACCGCGGTGGCGAAGACGTCCTCGCGCAGTGCGGCGAGGGTGTGTTGTGCGGTACGGGCGAGGAGGAGTCGGCCCCATCGGCCGAGGCCGGCGCTCAGCAGTGTCGTCGCAAACACACCACCGGCCGGGAGCAGCAGTTCCGTCCAGGGCCGCTTCGCCACCACGGTGTTGACCATCACTCCGAGGAGAGCGGGTGCCACCAGGGCGAACGCGGCGGTGGCGAGCAGTACCACGACGGTTCCGGCGAGCCGGGCGCGATGGGGTGCGAGGAGTCGAAGGGTGCTGCCGGTGGTCTCCCGGGCGGAGGCTACGGGGAGCAGCACCGACCCTGTCGTACGGAGTTCCGTGGGGTCGTGGTGATCCATGGGTGTGGTGGTCATCGTGCGGCCACCGCGTCCGGGAGCGTACCGGGCTCCGGTTCGGGATTCGGCGGCGCCGGATCGGGGAGCTCGTGGGTCCGGTCGCAGGCGTCGAGGAGGGCGGGGCTGGTGGTGATGAGGATGATCGCCCGGTCGCCGAATCCGCGCAGGGCGCGGCCGATGCGGTCTTCCGTGACACTGTCGACGGAGGTGGTCGGCTCGTGCAGGACGAGTACGGGCTGGGGTTGGTGCAGGGCTCGTGCGAGCAGCAGTCGCTGTCGTTGTCCTCCGGAGAGGAATCGGCCCTGTTCACCCACCGCGGATGCGGTCCCGTCCGGCAGTTGGGTGAGGACGTCGTCCAGTCCGGCTGCGGTGAGCAGGGCCGGGTCCACCCTCTCGGTGGCGAGGTTGTCGGCGATGCTGCCCGTGAACACAACGGCGTCGTGCGGTGGGGCGAAGACGGTACGACGAACCTCGTCGGGCGGGAGTAGTGCGGCGTCCCGCCCGTCCAGTGTGTACTGGCCGGGTTCCGGTGCCCTACGGCAGGAGATCAGGTCGGCCACTGCCACGGCGGTCTCGCCGCGGGCGTGGATGCCGATGACTTCGCCCCGCCGTGCCGTGATGACATGGTCGTCGTGGCGCAGGGTGAGGAGTGCCCCGCGGGGAGCGTTGTGGTCGCAGGCATGGGCGGCAGGGCGGGTCATGGTCGGTGGGTGCGGGTCGGGGACCCGGTGGGGGATCGCAAGGAGTTCGGCGAGTCTGCGGGCGGAGCCGCGTTTGGAGGCGATGGCGGCGCCCAGGAATCCGAGTGTCTCCATCGGGCCGGCGACGACCTGGGCGAGCCCCACGGCGGTGACGAGGTTGCCGACGGTGATGGTGCCGTTCAGCGCCATGGAGCCCGCGGCCAGCGCGATGCCCGTGAGAAAGATCCCGGACAGTGCGGAGTTCAGGGCGGACAGGTCCGCCAGGGAGCGGACTCGGCGCAGTGCCGCTCGGACGGACTCCTGGCTGGCGTCCCGGTAGCGGTCGGCGGCGGTCCGTTCGGCACCGAACCCCTTGAGTACGCGCAGTCCGCCGGTGAAGTCGGTCGCGAGCGCCCCGGCCCGTGCGGCGCCGCTCTGTTCGGCGTAGACGCGTTGCTCCAGCGGCCCGCTCAGCAGGTGGAGCAGCAACAGTTGGACGGCGGAGACCACCAGGACGACTGCGGCAAGTTGCCAGGAGATCAGGAGCAGTGCGATCGTCGCCGTGACCAGCCCGGCGAGTGCTCCGCCCTGTTCTGCGAGTACCCAGGCGAGTCCGGACACATTGGATGCGTCGGAGGTCGCGACCGTCAGCACCTCCCCCGGGGCGCGTTTCGTCGCCATGCCTCTCGGGTGCAGCACCCGGCCGGCCGCCATGAGACGCAACTCGTGTTCCCCGAAGGAGTACACCCGGGTGGCGAGCTGGCTTCCGGTTCGCCAGCAGAGGATCAGGACGAGGAACAGGGCTGCCAATGCGGTCAGCCAGTTCAGCAGTGCGCCCGGGTCGCCTTCGCGGATGGCCTGGTCGATGACCACCCCGATGAGCACCGGAACCATTGCCTCCGCGATCTGGTGTCCCGCGAATCCGGCGCTCGCCACCCCGAGGCGCCAACCTCTTCCGGCGCTGAACGACCCGTGCCGGATCAGTGCGCCGGCGCCGGGCGGGTCTTGGGATTGCCGTACGGGCCGGGACGGGTCGGTGGGGTGCGCGGCCGGGGCGATTCCCGGTGTCGAGGAAGCGGGAGGGGTGTCGGGAGCGGTCACCGCCTCACGCTAGGAACGCAGACGATCACAACACAACCAGGTATCGTGACACGTTATGACGGTAAAGCGACAAAGGACGTCCGCCGTGCGCCTGTGGGGAGCACCCACCTTGGAACCGGACGAGTGGACCGCCTACATCCCGAGCGGGGAACGCCAGGTCGAAGACCCCTGGCTGCTCACCACGAGCACCTTCACCGCCCCCGAGCCGATGGAGTGGGAGCGGATGTCACACCCCGAGCCCGAACTCCTGTGGTCCAGCACGGGCAATGTGACGGTCGAGGCGGCCGGGCATGTGTGGCTCGTACCGCCGGCGTTGGGGATCTGGCTGCCGGCCGGGATGCCGCACCGGGTGAAGGCGAGCGCTGACACGGTCACGTACGCCACCTTCCTCAACCCCGAGCTGACCCATATGAGCTGGCGCACCGTCACGGGGATCCCGCTGAGCCGTCTCCTGCGCGAGGTACTGCTCCACAACCAGCGGGAGCCGATGCCCGACGAGGTCAGGCTGCGGCTCCAGCAGGTCGGCGTGGACCTGATCAAGCCGGTCCAGGCCGCCTCACTCGACATCCCCCTGCCGAAGACCCCGGAGTTGCGTGCGGTCGCGGACCGGATCATCGCCGACCCGGCCGACGACCGGACCACGGAGGAGTGGGCGAGGGAGCTCGGACTGAGCGGGCGCACCCTGATGCGCTGGTTCCAGCGGGACACCGGTGTCAGCCTCACCCAGTGGCGCATCCTGGTCCGGGTGCGGTCGGCCCTCATCGACATCGCGGCGGGCAAGCCGGTGGTGGCCGTCTCCCGCCGTCTCGGCTATGCCAATCCGAGCACCTTCATCGATCTGTTCCGCCAGGTCACAGGCCACACACCCGCCGCATACTTCCGGTCGATGAGCGGCGGGGAAGACGTGGCACCGTTAGCCGAGCTCCCCCGAGCCCGGGTGTCGTGAAACCAGAACAAAGTGTCGCCATACCCTCATGGGAACTGAGTTACCTTACTTAGGCAAGCCTGCCCTAAGCCCGTATTCGCCGGTCATCGGACCGTCGTACGGGGTCCCTGAAGGAGTCCGATGACACCCCGCACCACCCGTGGATCCCGCCCGTCGCGACGGAGGTTCCTCGCGACGGCAGCCGCGAGCGCCGCCGCCGTGCTGATCATGAGCGCCTGCTCGACGGGCGGAACGGAATCCGCGAAAACCTCGGGCGCCGAGACCCGTACGGTCACCGACATCGCCGGCAAGGTCGAGGTCCCGGCGAAGCCGCAGCGCATCGTCTCCGTCGACTTCTACTCGCCCGCGACTCTCGTCGACCTCGGGATCAAGCCGATCGGGGTCGTCGAGGGGTTCGATGACCCCGACCCGAACCTGCGCCCCAAGCGCTACCACGAGGCGCTCAAGAAGACCGCGACCATCGGGACCTACTACGAGCTCAACATCGAGGCCGTGGCCAAGCAGGACCCCGACATGATCTTCGCTGAGACGCGGTTCCTCCAGAAGGGCGAGCTGGAGCGGCTCCAGGGCATCGCCCCCGTGGTCCAACTCGACGCATCGGGCGTCGGCGCCTGGGAGGACCGGACGCTGATGATCGCCGCGGCCGTGGGCAAGGCGGAGGAGGGTAAGCAGCAGCAGGCGACGTTCAGGAAGCGCGCCGACGAACTGAAGGCCAAGTACGCGGACGTCCTGGCCAACAACACCATCGCCGTGTTCGCGCACGGACAGGACATGTCCACCTGGGGCACCTATCCCACCGGCCACTTCTACGTCCCCGCCTGGGACGCCGTCGGCGCCAAGTTCCGCCCCTTCACCGCGGGCGAGCACAAGGGCGAACCCGGCACGGTGAGCGAGTGGCTGTCGCTCGAACAGATCGGCAAGCTGTCCAACGCGGACATCCTGATCCACTCGTACGGCCTCCAGGACTTCGTCACCTCCCTCTCCAAGAACACCGTGTGGAAGAACCTCCCGGCCGTGAAGAATGGTTTCGTCTTTGAGAACACCCCGGCCGCGGTGGTCTCCTCCTTCGACTGGGGCACCGAGAGCCTGAACCAGCTCGACGGAGTCCTCGCGAAGATCGACGCCAAGGTCGGATCGTGACCGGGGCACCCGCGTACGTCCTCGCGGAAGTGGCCGCCCTGCGACTGCTGTCCCCGGGCATGACCCGGGTCACCCTCCGCAGCGAGGCGCTGGGGTCCTACCCCTCGACCAGCGTCGGCGACGAGTACGTCCGAATCCACTTCCCCGAGGAGGGCGCCGAACCCCTCCTGCCGGAGATCGGCGAAGACGGCAACTGGCACTACCCCGACGACCGCTACCCCCATGTCGCGCCGTACACGATCCGGCGGTTCGATCCGGCGGCCGGCGAGGTGGACATCGACTTCGTCCTGCACGGACACGGTCGCGCGGCCGGCTGGGCGAACCGGGCCCGGCCAGGCGACCGGATCGTCTTCGGCACACCCCGGCGCCTGTACGAACCTCCCGCCGATGCGGCCCGACAGGTCTTCGTCACCGACGCCACCGGTCTGCCCGCGCTGGGCCGCCTCCTCGAACAGCTCGACCCCTCGACCGAGGCGACCGCCGTCGTCGAGATCGCCGACGCCTCGCACACCATCGATCTCACCAGCCCCGCCCGCCGGCTCGATGTGCGCTGGATCCCCGGCCGCGGCAACGGGGTCGGCCCCAGCGCCATCACCGAGGCACTTCGCCAGCTCGCCGTCGCCCCCGGCACCTATGTCTGGGTGGCCGGCGAGTCGAAGGAACTGCGGACCGCACGGCGGTATCTGCGCCATGAACTCCAATTGCCGGCCGAGTGGTACAAGGTGATCGGCTACTGGACGTTCAAGCACGAGGAGTGGCTGAAGCGGTACGAAGCCCTCGACGGCGACACCGTGACCCGGCTGGAGAAGGTCTGGGAGCAGACCAGCGACGAAGAACTCGGACGCGACCTCTACGAAGTGCAGTTGGAGCGTCTGGGGCTATGAGCACGACAGTGGCCGCCGTCCCGGCCGGGCGGCACCAGTCCCCGCCGACCGGGCCGTCCGACCAGGGCGGCGGAGTGCGCGGAGAGCGCCGACCGGGACTGGTGAGCACCAACGTGGGGCGCGCCCTCGGGCTCCTCGCCTGCCTCGCCGTCCTGGCCGCGTGCCTGGTGCTGAGCCTGGCCTTCGGCGCCAAGTCCATCCCCTTCACCGATGTCTGGAACGCGCTCACCGCCCATGACGGCTCGGAGGACGCCTTCATCGTGCGCGACCTCCGGGTGCCGCGGGCCTTCCTCGGGCTGATCGTCGGAGCAGCCCTCGGAGTCTCCGGGGCGCTCATCCAGGCACTCACCCGCAACCCGCTCGCCGACCCCGGCATCCTCGGCGTCAACGCGGGCGCCGGGTTCGCCGTCACCATCGGGATCGCCTTCCTCGGGCTCTCCTCGATCGGGGAGCACCTCGGCATGTCCTTCGCCGGGGCGGTCGTCACCACCACCCTGGTCTACGTCCTCGGATCGGCCGGACGTGCCGGAGCGACACCGGTGCAACTGACCCTCGTCGGCGTGGCACTCAGCGCGGTGCTCGCGGGGGTGGCGGCAGCCATCACCCTGTTGAACCCCGAGGTCCTGGACGCCATGCGGGGGTGGGCCGCGGGATCGCTCGCCGCCCGGGGCTGGAACATCTTCTGGACCATCTTCCCCTTCGTCCTCGCAGGTCTGCTGCTCGCCCTGGCCTCGGCGCGCTCCCTGAACGCGATCGCGCTCGGCGACGACCTCGCCAGGTCGCTGGGCGGGGGCATCGGCCGCACCCGGGTGACCGTGATCATCGCCGTCACCCTGCTGGCCGGCGCCGCCACCGCAGCGGCCGGACCCATCGGCTTCATCGGCCTCATGGTCCCCCATGTGGCCCGTTGGTTCGTCGGCCCGGACCAGCGCTGGATCATCCCCTACACCATCGTCTGCGCGCCGATCCTGCTGATCGTCTCCGACACCGTCGGCAGAATCGTCCTCACCCCCCAGGAACTCCAGGTCGGCATCGTGACCGCATTCATCGGCGCACCCGTGCTGATCCTCCTCGTACGCCGCAAGAAGGCGAGCGGACTGTGAGCAGCACACCCGTCGACTTCGGCAAGCCCGTCGTCGTCTCCCGCGGCCCCCGTTGGTCGTTCCGCTTCGATGTGCGCACCGCCGTGGCCTGCGCGGTCTTCCTGGCACTTACGGCCGGAACGGTCCTGGTCTCGCTCGCGTACGGAACGTACGAGATCCCCCTGGGCGAGGTGATCCGGACGCTGGTGGGCGGCGGCGAGGGGGGCACCAGGAAGATCATCGTTGAGTGGCGGCTGCCCCGAGCGCTTCTCGCGGTGCTCTTCGGCGCGGCCCTGGCCATCGCCGGGGCGATCTTCCAGTCCGTCAGCAGGAACCCCCTCGGCTCCCCCGACATCATTGGCTTCTCCTCCGGTTCCTACACTGGCGCCCTCGTCGTCATGCTGCTTACGGGTGGCGGCTACTACCAGGTGGCCGCGGGTTCCCTGCTCGGTGGCATCGCGACCGCCTTCCTGGTCTTCGTCCTCGCCTACCGCGGGGGAACGCAGGCATTCCAGTTGATCATCGTCGGCATCGCGATCTCCGCCATGCTCGGCGCGTTCAACACCTGGCTGGTGCTGAGGGCCGACATCGAGGAGGCCATGCTCGCCGCGGTCTGGGGCGGTGGCTCCCTCAACAGCCTGGGGTACGAACAACTCTGGCCCGTTCTGGGCATCCTCGCGGTGCTCGTGCCCCTGGCCCTGGCGACCGGTCCCGCCATGCGGCAACTCGAACTCGGGGACGATGCGGCAGCGGCGCTGGGGACCCGCACCAATGCCGTTCGGCTCGTCGTGGTGGTCCTGGGCGTGTCGCTGACCGCGTTGGTGACGGCTTCGGCGGGGCCCATCGCCTTCATCTCCCTGGTGGCACCGCAGATCGCCCGCCGCGTCACCCGCTCCGCATCGGTCGCCCTGTTGCCTTCGGCCGTACTGGGAGCGTTCCTGCTGGTCCTCGCCGATCTGATCGGCCAGCGCCTGTTCGCCCCGGTCCAGCTTCCGGTCGGCATCGTGACCGTCTCGGTCGGCGGGCTGTACTTCGTGTGGCTGCTGGTGCGCGAAGCCCGCAGGGCCAACTGATCCGACCACCCAGCCAAGGACCCGGAAAATGAAGCAGACGCAAGACCACGACGCGACGGACACGGCACCGGCCCGGCTGCGAGCCGAGGACATCACCATCGGCTACGACCGACGCACCATCTCGCGCGACCTGTCCGTCCGGATTCCCGATGGCTCGTTCACGGTCATCGTCGGGCCGAACGCCTGTGGGAAGTCCACACTGCTGCGGGGCCTGTCCAAGCTCCTCAAGCCGTCCAGCGGCCAGGTCGTCCTGGACGGCAAGGCCATCACCTCCTACCGCGCCAAGGAGGTGGCCCGGGTGCTCGGCCTGCTTCCGCAGACCTCCCTCGCCCCGGACGGGATCACCGTCGCCGACCTCATCGCCCGCGGTCGGCACCCCCATCAGAAGCTGATCAAACAGTGGTCGGTGGCGGACGAGGCGGCCCTGCTGCGGGCGATGGAGGCGACCGATGTGTCCGCGCTCTCGGGCCGCCCCGTGGATGAACTGTCCGGCGGTCAGCGCCAGCGCGTATGGGTGGCGATGGTCCTCGCGCAGGAGACCCCCCTGCTGCTGCTCGACGAACCGACGACCTTCCTCGACATCGCGCACCAGATCGAGTTGCTGGAACTGTTCACGCGCCTCAACCGGGAGGGCCGCACCCTGGTGGCGGTGCTGCACGATCTCAACCAGGCCGCTCGCTACGGAACGCACATAATCGCGATGAAGGACGGAGCCGTCGTCGCCGAGGGACCTCCCGCGCAGATCATCACCAGGGAACTGGTCGAGGAGGTCTTCGAACTGCCCTGCACCATCATCGAGGACCCCGTCGCCGGCAGCCCTCTCGTCATTCCCCTGGGCAGTGCGGGGGCGGCGCCAAGTCACCCGGTCGAGGTCTCCAGCGGGCGCGTCTGATCCATCACCCCTTGCACGACCCGGCACCACCCGCCAACCCGCGCGCCCGGCGTTCGCCGCCCGGCCTCAGCGCAGCGCGCTGCGCTGCTGCCACTGTTCGAAGGACAGGTTCCAATTGCTGAAGCCGTTGCCCTGCTCGGGTACACCCTTGGTGTCCTTGCCGGTGATCTCGAACGGATCGCCCACCCGGACGCTCCGGTAGAAGGCGGCGGCATCGGCGGTGCTCATGCCCACACAGCCCGAACTCCTGTTGGCACGGCCGAGGTGGGCGGAGTTCCAGGGCGCGGCGTGTGCGTACATGCCGGACCAGGTCAGGCGCATCGAGTAGTCGACCATCTTGTTGTAGGCATTGCCGAGGCCCACGGTCTCGGAGTTCATATTGATGGTGCCCTCCTTGGACATGAGCACCGTCGTGCCCCGCCAGGAGCGCTTGTCACCGCCGGGGGTGCCTCCGGACACGGGGATGTCGTGGATCTGCTTGCCGTCCCGCTCCAGGGTGAGCCGGTGGTTGTCGAGGTCGACCTTGACGATCTGGCGCGCACCGATGGTGAACGTGGTCGCGTAGTCACGTACGAACCAACCGCCCGCCGCTCCGGAGTGGATGCCGTTCAACTCGGCCCTGAGCGTGACCTTGGTGCCGGGCCGCCAGTACTCCCTGGGCCGCCAGTCCACCCGATCACGGCCCGACCAGTCCTTCACCCAACCCCACGAGCCTTCGGTTTTGTTCGAGGTGGCGACCTTGAGTTGCCGCTCCACCTCCGCCTTGTTCTTGACGGGGTGGTCGAAGCGCAGGGAGATCGGGTGAGCGACACCGATGGTGGTGTTCTCACCGGGGTGCCATTCGACCAGGTTGACCTTGTCGGCCGCGGCAGTGGAGAAGGTCGACTTCCCGCTTCCCGGTGTGCCGTCCTTCGTCTTCGTCGCGGCCGTGACCTGGTACGTCATCCCGGGCACGGCTCTGCGGTCCGAGGTCCACACGGTGTTGCGCTCGGTCAATCTGCCGGCGAGGGGCCGACCCTTGCCGTCGGTGACCTGAACCGAGGTGAGGCTGCCGCCGCGCGCTGTGACCCGCACGGGTTCGCCGGCTTTCACGGCCTTCCCGTTCGGGGTCACCGACACGGTTGCGGGCACACCACCGCCGCGGGTGGCCCCACCGACCCGGTCATCGCTCGTCGCGCCGGTGGCACCGGACGAGCAAGCCGTCAGTACGAGTGGGGCGAGCAGGGCGGCGAACGTCGGGCGCGCGGTGGTGCGGCGTACGGGGCGCGCGGATATCGGGTGCAACGGAGACCTCCGTGGGAGTCGGTCGGCTGGCTGGTGGTCGGCCGCATCGGCGACCCCATGAGGTAACCGTGCGGACGAGCGCCCCGGTTGCCCTATGACGGCCCTCGGTGGGAAACGGTCATCGTCCCGTCACATGCGCCGCTCGGGACGGTCATGGAGCGGTGTGAGCATCCATGGCGTCCCCGCGACAGGCCGGGGTCGGGGTGGAAGAAAGGCTCACACTGTGGCAGCGCTCCTTGTGACACCCGGCCGGGACGACCAGCGCCACCAGCCGAAAGTACGGCTCGAACCCGTCGGCGCCGATGTGTACCGCGCGTTCCTCGCCTCCCGTCCCGGCGCCGCCCTGGGCGCCGGATTCCTTCAGTGCCCCTCGTGGGCCCAGGTCAAGGACGGCTGGCGGCCCCTGCTGCTCGGCTGGGGTCCGGCTCCATCGGCGGGCGCACTCACCGGAGTCGCCCTGGTGTTGCTGCGACAGTTCCCCGGCACCCGTCGGCACTTCGCCTATCTGCCCGAGGGCCCGGTGGTGGACTGGGCTGAGCCGGACATCGACGCCTGGCTCGACCCGCTGTTGCGGCATTTGCGGGACGCGGGGGCCTTCGCCGTGCGCATCGGGCCTGCCCCCGCGCACCGCCGTTGGGACGCCCGTCCGCTCAAGGAACGCAGCGGCCCGGGCGGGCACCTCACGGACGTCCTCGACTGCGCTGTCGACCCGTTGGGGACGGCGGTCGCGGAGCGGTTGCGCGCCCGCGGTTGGCGGCGTTGCGGTGAGGGTTCGGGCGGCGACGGTGACGCACAGCCCCGTCATGTCTTTCGGATACCGCTGACCGACCGCAGCCGGGAGGACCTGTGGTCCGGGCTCAACCAGGAATGGCGACGCAATGTGCGCCGTGCCCAGAAGTCCGGTGTGGAGGTGGTGGTGGGCAGTGCGGCCGACCTGCCCGAGTTCTACCGATTGCTCTGCATCACCGAGAAGCGGGACGGCTTTCGACTCGGCCGGGCGCTGGCGTACTACGAGCGTCAGTACGCGGCTCTCAACGCGGAGGAACCGGGCCGGATGAAGCTGTATCTGGCCCGCCACGACGGTGAGGTGCTCGCCGCGCACACCATGGTGACGGTGGGACGGCGGGTCTGGTACCAGACCGGCGCATCGGCCGATCACCGTCGGGAGGTCCGTCCCTCCAACGCCCTCCAGTGGCGGATGCTGCTGGATGCGCATGCCCTGGGCGCGGAGGTGTACGACATGCGCGGGGTACCCTCCACACTCGATCCCGCCGATCGTTCGTACGGGCTGCTGCGTTGGAAGCTGGGCACCGGAGGTCAGGTCGTGGAAACCCTGGGGGAATGGGAGAAACCGTTGGGTGGCACCGCCAATCACGCGCTGTACCGCGCTTTCCACGCCTATCTGGCGCGCCGATGAGCGCGCCACCCGTGGCAGCTGCGTCGACCGGGACGGCGGACAGCGGGAAGCCCGAGCGGTCCGTCGCCCGCAGCGGCGCGATCATGGCGGCCGGATCGATGGTGTCCCGCGCCACCGGATTCGTGCGGTCATCGGTGGTCGCGGCTGCGCTCGGCATCGGGCTCGCCGCCGACGGCTACGCCGTGGCCAACGCGGTACCCGCGATCCTCTACATGCTGCTCGTCGGCGGCGCCCTGAACGCCGTCTTCGTACCGGAACTGGTCCGGGTCGCCAAGGAGCACGAGGACGGCGGAGCCGCGTACACCGACCGGTTGCTCACCATCTGCTTCGCCGTGCTGCTGGTGATCACCGCGGGTGCGGTGTGGGCGGCACCCGCGATCGTCGATGCGTACACCGGCTACAGCGGACGGCAGGCGGAGATGACGGTCGCCTTCGCGCGCTACTGCCTCCCGCAGATCTTCTTCCTCGGCCTGTTTACGCTCCTGGGGCAGGTGCTGAACGCCCGTGGCCGGTTCGGCGCGATGATGTGGACGCCCGTCCTGAACAATGTCGTGGTGATCGCCGTGTTCGGCCTCTATCTGGCGACCGCCGACGGCGCCGCGCTGACCGATGCGGAGATCGCACTCCTCGGCTGGGGCACGACCGCGGGCATCGCCCTCCAGGCCCTCGCCCTCGCCCCCGTCCTGCGTGCGGCGCGTTTTCGTTGGCGGCCCCGCTTCGACTGGCGCGGCCAGGGCCTGGCCAGGCCCTTGCGTGCGGCCGGCTGGCTGGTGCTGCTCGTCCTGTCCAACCAGGTCGCGTACTGGGTCGTCACCCGGTTGGCGACGGCGGCGGGCGAACGGGCGGCGGCTGAAGGCATCGACGGCGGCGCGGGCTTCAGCGCGTACAGCAATGCCTATCTGCTGTGGGCCGTGCCGCACGGGATCGTCACGGTCTCCCTCGTCACCGCGTTGTTGCCCCGGATGAGCCGGGCCGCGGCGGACGGTGACCTGGCAGGTGTGCGACGCGATGTGTCCTACGCCCTGCGGACCAGTGCGGCCCTCATCGTGCCGGCCGCCTGCGCCCTGTTTGCTCTGGCGCAGCCGTTGATGACGGTCGTCTTCGGCTATGGGAGGACCGACGAGGACGGCATCGTCATGATGGCGGGAATCCTGATGGCCTTCGCCCCCGGACTGATCGCCTTCTCCGGTCAGTACGTGCTCTGCCGCGCCTTCTACGCGCTCTCCGACACCCGTACCCCCTTCCTCCTCAACCTGGTGATCGCCGGGCTCAACGCGACCCTGTCGCTGACCGCCTACACACTGCTGCCGGTGCGGTGGGCGGTGACGGGGATGGCCGGGGCGTACTCCTTGGCGCTGACGATCGGCTGGGTGGTGACGGCGATCGTCCTGCGCCGCAGGCTCACTTCCCCGAGTACGAGCGCGGTGCCGGCTCCGCGCGAAGGTGAAGCACCGCTGTCCGGAACCGAGTCCGAGCGGGCCGGCCGGGGCGCCCAGCGGGCGAAGAACCGCGGAGTGTGGCGGTCCGCCGCGGTCGGCGCCCAGGCCCGGCTGTTGCTCGCCGGAGCCATCGCCGCGCCCCTCGGACATATGGCCGCGACCCGGGCCGCGTCCCTGGGCGCCGTCGGCGCGGGCCTCGTCGGCGCCGTGGCCATCGGGCTGGTCTTCGCAACTCTGGCCCGCCCGTTGCGGCTCACCGAACTCGAAGCCGCACTCTCCGGCCTCACCCAGCGCATTCGCAGACGCCCCACCAGGCACTGAAACCCCTTTGGAATACTGCGCTCATGCCACGCGTGCTTCTCATCGAAGACGACCCCTCCGTACGCGAAGGAGTCGAACTCGGCCTGCGCCGACGCGGGCACGACGTCCGGACCGCCGCCACCGGGGAGGCCGGACTCGCCGCCCTCGACGAATTCCGGCCCGATCTCCTGCTCCTCGATCTGATGCTGCCAGGGGTCAACGGTGTGGAGGTCTGCCGCCGGGTGCGGGAGAGCAGCCAACTGCCGATCATCATGCTCACCGCCCGCGGTGACGACTTCGACGTCGTCATCGGCCTGGAGGCGGGCGCGGACGACTACATCGTCAAGCCGGCCCGCACTCAGGTGATCGAGGCCCGCATCCGGGCCGTGCTGCGGCGGTTCGACGAGCCGGCAACCGGGCGACCTGCCGTGGAGTTCCACGGCGACCTCTCCATCGACCGCGCAGGGCTCACCATCACCAAGTCGGGTCGACGACTGGCGCTCGCACCCTCCGAGATGCGTCTGCTGCTGCACCTCAGCGCCACCCCCGAGCAGGTCTTCAGCCGTCAACAACTGCTGGAACACGTCTGGGAACACAGCTACCACGGTGACGCAAGATTGGTCGACGCCTGTGTCCGGCGGCTGCGCAACAAGATCGAGGACATACCGGGAAACCCCCGCTACATCCAGACCCTGCGCGGCTTCGGCTATCGCTTCGGGCCACTGTGAAGCGCCCGCGGAAGCGCGCCGACCGGCAGCCGAAGACCGTCGGCACATCGGCCACGGACCCCACCGTCGACGATGACGACAGACGCATCACCCCGTTCGGCCTGCGCACCCGGATGGTCCTCGCGTTCCTGCTCGTCGCAGCCGTCAGCGCCGTGACGACCGCGGGTCTCACCTATCGCGAGGCACGCAGTTCCGTACTCCAGGCGACCCAGGACACCGCGGTCTCTTCCTTCCGCGACCAGATCCAACAGTCGCCCGTCGAACTGCCCGTACGACGGGACAGCCTGAAGCGGACCCTGCGCAACATCGCCAGCAAGGGCAAGCCCCGCCCGTGGTACGTCTTCGCCGAGTACGGCGCGATGCGCGTCTCCTCGGGCACCAACCCCGTCTCCACCGTCATCACCCCCGCGCTGCGCCGCAAGGTGACCGGCTATCCGCACGGCAGCTTCGAACGGGTCATCAAGGACGGGATTCCCTATCTGGCCGTCGGAATGCCCGTCGTGCTCAAGTCCAAGACGGGCGCCACACTGCCCAGCGGACTCGTCCTCTACGCCACCATGCGGCTGTCCGATGAACAGACGCAGATCGAAGCCCTGGTGACAGCGGCCCGCAACGGCGCGATACCGGGACTCGCGATCGCACTGATCCCCGCGCTGCTCGCCGCCCGCAGCGTGCTGCGTCCGGTGCGCGAACTGCGACGGGCAGCCCACGACATGGGCAAGGGCAAGCTGGACACCCGCATCAGGGTCCGTGGGAACGACGAACTCGCCGGACTCGCCCGTACCTTCAACGCATCCGCCGGTGAACTGGACCGTTCGGTCACGGAGCTACGAGAGGCCGAGGCTCGGGCCCGGCGTTTCGCCGCCGATGTCTCACACGAACTGCGCACTCCCCTGGCCGGGATGCTGGCCGTCACCGAGGTGCTCGACGAGGACGCCGCCCGCCTCGACCCCGACACCGCCCAGGCCGTCAGGCTGATCAGCGCCGAGACCGGAAAGCTGGCCGTGCTCGTGGAGGACCTGATGGAGATCTCCCGGTTCGACGCCCGCGCCGCCGAGCTCAACACGGACGAGATCGACGCCGCCGAGACCATCCGCAGGACTCTGGCCACCCGACACTGGACCGACCTGGTGCACACCGATCTACCGGACGGCATCCGGGCGCGGCTCGACCCCCGCCGCTTCGATGTCGTGATCGCCAATCTGGTGGGCAACGCCCTGCGGCACGGCGACGCACCCGTCACCGTACGGCTACGCTCCTCGACCCGCCGGGATGGTGCGCCCGTGCTGATCACCGAGGTCATCGACTCGGGCCCGGGCATCAGGCCCGAAGCCCTCCCACACATCTTCGACCGCTTCTACAAGGCGGATGTGGCCCGCACCCGTTCGACGGGCAGCGGGCTGGGACTCGCGATCACCCGGGAGAACGTCCGGCTCCACGGCGGTACGGTCCACGCCGGGAACGCCCTCGGTGGAAAGGGCGCGGTCTTCACCGTCGAGATCCCCCTGGGCACCGGAAGGACGGGCGCATGAGGGGGCCGCTGCGCATCGGGGTCACCGCGCTGCTGCTTACCGCGCTGCTCACGGGCTGCGGCATCAGCGCGACCGACCCGGTCGAGGCCGGCGACCCCGCTTCGATCGAGGTGTCACCCGGCCAGCCGGAACGGATGTTCCTCTTCTTCCGGTCAGCGGGCGGTGCTCTGGTCCCAGTGCCCGTGATCGGAACCACCTGGGGAGAACAGACCCCGCGATACATGACGAGCTCCAAGTTCCTCGCCATGCTGTTCGCGGGACCGCAGCCAGAAGAACGGGCCGCCGGGCTGAGGGACGGGCTGCCGGATCTCCCCCCGGGCGGCAGGATCGTCGTCGTACCGGCCGAGGACGGTGGCACCACGGTCCACCTGCCCATTCCCCTGGCCGATCTTGACGACACGGCGGTCCGTCAGGTGGTCTGCACCACCGCCTACTTGGTGGCCCCTGACAGTCCAGGAGAGGTGCGCCTCGGCAGCAAGGACGGAACGACGGAGTTCACCACCTGCGACGCGGAGACCACAGCAGCCACGGTGGCCCCTCGGCCGAGCATGATGTCCGACGAGCTGCATCGGAAGTGGCACACCGAGGCCCCGCAGCCCAACTAGTCGAGCGACGTGGCTCCCGGACCTTCCCGCGTCCCACATCGCGGTGGTGCCCCATCCTCCCGCACGGCTCCGTCCGGCGAATGCACCGGACGGAGCTGGCACGGCAACACCCCGCGGAAGCCGGTCCCGTACGGTCGGTGGACGGCAGCGGCAGACCATCGGGGAGCGGGGAGCGTCAGCCCGGAGACGGCACGTCCGCGATGGGGCTCACCCCGCTGCGCTCACCCGTACTGCTGATCGGCTGAACATTGCGGCTGAACAGAATGGCGAATGCGGACAGCAGGATCGGTAGGCAGCCCCAGATCAGACCGGAGCGTATCCAGGCATCGGCCTGCTCCTGCGAGCCCGAGCCAGCGGCGGACAGTGTCGCCGTGAACAGGGCACCGCCGATGATCGCCCCCACCTGACCGAGTGAGTTGATGAACGAGCTGCCGGTGGCACGGGTCTCCACCGGAAACGATTCGCCCGTGAAGAACAGCACGGCGGCGTACGGACCGATCAGGAAGAAGGTGCCCACCGCATACGCGCCGACCAGCAGCGGAAAGTTGCCGGCCGGTCCCAGCACCATGATCGTGAAACAGCAGGCCGAGATGAGCCATCCCGCGAAGATCGTCGTCCGGCGGTTGATGCGATCGCCGAGCCAACCGTGGAAGAGATAGCCGAGGAACCCGGCCGCGTTGGAGACGATGAGCACCTCCAATGCTCCGGTGAAGGAGACCTCCTTGCCGTTGACCAGGATCAGCGTCCCCTGGAAGGCGAAGGCCAGGATGCCGAGCCAGTTCAGCAGGAAGGCAGCCGACAGGGAAACCGTCGCGCGCAGCGACGGTCCGCGGAAGAGACCGCCGAGCCCTGCCTTGTGTTCGCTGTGGTCCTGCCCGGTGAGCCTGGCCAGTTCGGCGGCTTCCTCGGCCCGCCCCTCGGCCGCGAGCTCCGCGATCCGCTGGCGGGCGACGAAGACCGGGCTCTCCTTGAGACGGCGCGCTGCGAACAGCATGAAGATCGCGGGGAACACGGCCACGACGAAGCACAGTTCCCAACCGCCGATCGGCTCCAGGATGTAGATCGAGAGCGCGGCGAGCACCGCGCCGACGGGCCAGCCGCCCTGCACGATGGAGAACAGGAAGCCACGGCGTCTGATGGACTTCTCGTCCGTGTACACATGCGCGAACATCTCGTTGAGGTACGTCGCGTTGACCGCCTGTTCGCTGTATCCGACGCCGGCCAGGGCCCGGATCAGCACCAGCAGGACGATGCCCGCGGTGCCGATGGCACCGGCCGCATAGCCGCCGAACCAGGTGAGGAGTGAGGCGATCGCCGCCCCGACGACACAGCCCACGATCCCGGCCCGCCGTCCGAACCGGTCCACGAAGGGGCCGACCATGAGTGCCACGACAGCGGTGCCCGCCGTGACCCAGGTGTTGATGCCGGTGGCCCGTGCGCTCGTCCAATCGAGTTCGTCGCTGATGACGGGCAGCAGATTGGCGAAGAGGATGAAGTCGTACACGGCGAACGTCCAAGCCAGAAAACAGATGACGATCGATCGTTTGACGTCTTTGAGCGTCACACTCGCATGGATGCGTTCGGCCTCGCGCTGAACACTGGTTAATGCATTCATGACATGACTCCTTGGCGCACCGAGGGTTGCACGGAACTGTGCTTGGCCCCCCTGGTGCACTGACACGCCGGGCAGTGACTGCACTTCAGGGTCACCCCGGGCAGCGGACCGTACGGAAGTGCTCCTGCCCGCCCAGGCGATCTCAGCCCGGTGCGAGGAGGAGGTTCGACAGCAGCCGCGTCCTGATGGGCGCGGCTTTGCTGACGAGACCCGGGCGGGCAGGCACGTACTGCCCGAACCGGGGGAAGACAGGGGCTGGATACAACCGGTTCGCCGCCCCTGGTTGCCATGACCGCGCTCGCGGGGGCATGGCTGTCGAGCCGCACCGGCGGTTCCACCACCGGGCCGGGTACCGCCGGCCGCTTCGACGACAAGTCCGTCCAATCCCATGACGTACAGGGGCTCCGGTGGGCCGGAGCCGAGCAGGCCAAGGGTCGTGCGGACCACCGGCAGCGGAGTGAGGGGCACACTCCGGCACCCAGGACCGTTACCCGCCCCGGGCCGACGGAATGCCTCCCGGACCCATCACGCGGCCGATCGGTTCGACGACATCCCGAGGAATCCCTGCCGAAGCCGGACCGCCTGATGTCAGGTGAGGTTCCTGGGCCCGGGTCACCCTGGTCGAACTCCGGACGATCAAGGACTCCCCGTGCAACCCAATGGCTCGATCAGATCGGCAGCAGGGTCCGCCGAGCCGACGCCGCCGACGGCATCTGAGCCGCGGCGTAAACCCTCTTCGCCACGACTGCCAATGGCTGAATCTCGACTCCGCCACTCGATGAGAAGACGACACAGGGCCGTCAAGCATTGGTCAAGGCCGTGGGCAGTGAACACGGATGGTCTGCTGGGTCGCAGTCCGGCGGAGCATCGAGGAGCCCGGCCGGAGAGCGCTCGATCACCGACTCTCATCGTGAGCAATCGATCGATCGCCCCTCCGGTACGCGTTTCAGAGCGATCTCGACAGGGACTCCTCCCCCGGCCCGGCACCGGGCGGAGCCCTGGGGGAATTGCGAATCCGGTGCGCCCCACCGTCAAGGTCCCATGATCCGCTTCGCCCGCGGAATGCCAGCAGTTGCACACTCAACGACCACCGCGCCCAGTTCCTCGTACGCAGGCGATGAGGACCGCGCCGAGGCGCAAGATCGACATATCAGACCATGGCAATCTGCTCCGCATCGCACCGCGACAGCCCACGCGTGACCTAAACAGCGATGGAAAAGAATGAGTGGATCCTGTCGCTCAGACGATCCCTTGGGGCAATCAGAAAGAGGCATTGCGAAGCCAAAAGATTGTGCATATCTTTAACGCATGCAATAGTAACCTTCGGCTTAATCTAGTACGAGGGGCGATGCTGGGCGGATAATCGGGCGGCTATTTCCGCTGAATCAGGCATCTCCCCCTCTTGTGCGCAGCCAGGACTCTCACTACGGGGTGATTCGGATGGATGCCACCACAAACGTCCAGGACGCAAGGGCCGTAAGACCACGTCGGCCAGTCCCTCTGACGCTTCGGCGACAGAGACAGGGAAGCGAACGACCCGTTCGCACTCAGGTGCTCACCACGGGGGTGGGACTTGAGATTCCGGTGGACCTCTCGTTCGAAGACTGGGAACGCGCAGGTCAGCAGCTGTCTGGCGTCGTCAACTCATCGGTCTGGTGGCTTGGCGACTGGCTGGTTCACGGAAAGGAGAACTTCTCCGACCGCTATAAACGGGGAGTTCGTGAAGCCGGCCTCAGCTATCAGACCCTGCGGAACTACGCCTGGGTTTCCCGTCGCTTCGAATTAGGCCGCCGACGGTCGGGGCTCAGCTTTCAGCACCATGCGGAAGTGGCATCTCTTTCGATCCCTGAGCAAGAATTGTGGCTCGACCGTTCCGAGCAAATGCAATGGAACACAAAGCAGCTGCGAAATGCTATTCGCGAGGCTCATGACGGCGCCTCAGGGTACGACAAGAAATCATCGGAAGTGCAGCGTCTCGCGGTCCCCGCGAAACGCCTCCAGTGGTGGCGCGAGGCAGCTGAGCGGTCGGGGGTCGACTTCGAGAAATGGGTACTCGAAACCCTCGACGGAGCGGCCAGGCAAGCACTGGACGACACGGAAGATGCCGACGGCGCGTCGGCGATGAGCGAGGGACTGACCTCCTGCGACCCGCCTGAACTCCATCAACCTCCGGAAGCCGTACGGCCTCCTGGAGACGTGGCCCAGCCGACCGTCTACGTGGCCGACTGGATGTAACAGACCTGCACCACCGCACCCTTTCTCCATGACCGCCCCTCTTCTCACGCAACGGCGCGGGTGCGGCGCCAGGTTTCCCTGTGGCGTCACTTTGTCCTGTCGACCGGACAGAGTGGCGCCCTCTTGGCGTCATCGACGACCACGGTAGAGCAAGAGTGACGTCATCTCAATGGGTCCTAAATTCGTAAAGGTTGGCCCGCCCGGAAGGCACTTCAGCCCAGTGACGGCGACGAAGGTGCCGCCATGGCGATTGTTCTGGCGCCATGGATGTGCCACTATGACGTCATGGACTTGACGCCCTATGTCGACAGCCTTCGCCGTGACTTCCTGGCCGCGGCGGAGGCACGTGGCGAGGAAGCACTCGCAGTCGGGGAAGAGCTCACCGCGGCGTTCGACTCGTCAGTCCGGCTCACGCTGCTCAAAGCGCTGTCGGATGCGGCTGAAGAGATCACCACCGACCTCGTACCGGGGTCGGTCCAGGTGCGCCTGCGCGGCCTCGACCTCCGATTCGTGGTGATTCCACCACCGCCCGAACTCTCACCCGAAGGCGACGATGCCGGATACGGAGACGAGAGCGCACCGGCGGAAGCGGGGGGTGAGACCGCCAGGATCACCTTCCGTCCGTCCGAAGGCATCAAGGCCCAGGTCGAAAAGGTGGCAAGCCGGGAGGGAGTCTCGGTCAACGCCTGGCTGGTGCGGACCGTCACAGCTGCACTGCGGGTCGGCAGCCGGCGCACCGAACGGCGGGGATCTCCTGGGACCAGGCGCTACACCGGCTGGGCGCGATAGCAGCCATGACACGCAAGCGGGCGCATGACGGAAGGACCGGCAGTGGCCAGTTTCGATACCCCCGAACCGATCACCGCAGTGTTCGAGATCGGCATCGGGGACATCAGGCTTAGAGCGAGTGACCGTGTGGACACTGTCGTAGAGGTACGCCCGACGGATAGTTCCAAGGTGTCCGACGTCGCAGCCGCCAAACAGGTACGGGTCAATTTCTCCCGAGGGAAGTTGCAGGTCAAGACGGACTGGCGACTGCTGCGGCGGTCCAGTGCGTCTCCCGAGGAGGGCGGTTCGGTCGAGGTGAGCGTCGAACTGCCCGAGGGGTCCCAGGTGCGGGGAGGCTCGGCCTGGGCGGGACTGTACGCGGAGGGCCGTCTCGGCGAGTGCCAGTTCGAGACGGTGGAGAGCGACATCCTGCTCGATCAGACGGGGCCGCTGCGCCTCACCGCCATCTCCGGCGACATCACGGTGGCCCGGATGACGGGCCACGGTGAGATCACCAAGAAGTCCGGGACGGTCCGGATCGGTGAGATCGAGGGCAGCGCGGTGATCAAGAACGACCACGGTGCCAACTCCGTGGGAGAGGTCACCGGGACGCTCCGGGTGACCGGGGCCAACGGCGACATCGACATCACCCGCGCCTACGGCGGCGTCGAGGCCAAGACGGCCTCCGGGTGTATCCGGATCGGCGAGGTCAGACGCGGACTGGTGCTACTGACCGCCGCTTCGGGTGATGTCGAGGTCGGCATCCGCGAGGGCAGCGCAGTGAAGTACGACGTGAGCACGGTCTTCGGCACTGTGCACAACGAGTTGGATTCGGCCGAAGGACCCGGCGACTCGGTGGACGTCGTCGAAGTCAGGGTACGCACCTTCGACGGAGACGTGGCAATCCGTCGGTCCGAGTAATCCAGACCTGTCGGCGGGACGGACGACCACCCGGCCGGCGTCAGCGCGGCGGCCCGGAGCCGATCCATCCCCCGTTCGGTATCCGGGCCGCCGCAACCCAAGGTCGCTCTCCCGATGCGCGGGCGGTCCACGCGGTTCTTGGACGACGGCTCTTTGACGAGGAAAGGAACAACCATGCACACGAGCGAGGAGGTCGTGCTCGATGTCGAGGGCCTGCGCATGCGCTATGGCACCACTGACGTCCTGCACGACGTGACCTTCCAGGTGCGACAGGGCGAAGTGATGTGCTTACTCGGCCCCAACGGTGCCGGGAAGACCACCACGATCGAGGTCCTGGAGGGCTTCAGAATGCGGTCGGCTGGCCGGGTCGAGGTGCTGGGCACCGACCCGGCGCACGGCGACGAGCGGTGGCGGGCGCGGGTCGGAGTCGTCCTCCAGTCGTGGCGCGACCACGGGCGCTGGTACGTGCGCGAACTGCTCGCGCACCTCGGCAGCTACTACGCCGCCTACTCCACCGAGACGATCAAGCGGCCCTGGGACCCTGATGAGCTCGTCGCATCCGTCGGCCTCACCGAGCACGCCCACAAGAAGGTCAGGATGCTCTCCGGCGGCCAGCGCCGCAGGCTCGACGTGGCGGTCGGCATCGCGGGGCGCCCCGAACTCCTCTTCCTGGACGAGCCCACCGCGGGCCTCGACCCGGTTGCCCGCCATGAGTTCCACGAGCTCGTCGGCCGCCTCGCCCGGGAACACGAGACGACGATCCTGCTCACCACTCACGATCTGCCGGAAGCCGAGAAGCTCGCGGACCGCATCATGATCCTCGACGGCGGTCGGATCATCGGCGACGGCACGGCGGAGGAGCTCTCCCGGCGCATCGCGGGTGAGGACACAGTCCGCTGGACCCGGCAGGGGCGGCAGTACGAGCAGTCGACCGTCGACTCCACGGGGTTCACCTTCGGGCTGTTCAAGGAGTACGGCGAGGAGATCGCCGATCTGGAGGTCCGCAGGGCCTCGCTTGAGGACACGTACCTCGCCATGGTCCGGAAGGCCGAAACGAGTGACGGAACGACGTCGGAGGAGACTGCGGAGTCGGCGGGCGAGACCGCGGCCGTGAACGAAGGAGCGGCCCGATGAACCCGACGACGACGGCCCTGCGCGCGGGCTGGACCCGCGGTGTGATTGAGATCCGGCAGTCCGTCACCAACGCCGGAGACATCTTCAATCACTTCTTCTGGCCCGTGCTGATGCTGGTCGTCATGTTCTTCATGCGCGACGTCGACTTCGGCAGCAGCGGGTTCATGCTCGGCACCCTGGTGCTCCCCAGCATCCTCGGCATGAACGCGTCGATGGCCATCATCACCATGAGCCAGCACCTCACGGCCGACCGGGAGGACGGCACCCTGCTGCGGGCGAAGGCCACGCCGAACGGCATGGTGGGCTATCTCACCGGCAAGATCGTCTCGGTCTCCGGCTGTCTGATCATCGACCTCGCGATCTTCCTGATCCCCGGCCTGATCATCATCGACGGCCTGTCCGTCGGCAGCAGCGGAGCCTGGCTGACCCTCGCCTGGGTGCTCGTACTCGGACTGATGGCGACCCTGCCGATCGGCGCGGTGCTCGGCTCGATCTTCACCAGTGCGCGCAGCCAAGGGATCCTCATGCTGCCGATCCTCGCCATGATCGGCATCTCCGGCATCTTCTACCCGATCACCTCCCTGCCCGACTGGGTCCAGGGGCTCGCCCAGGTGTTCCCCGTCTACTGGCTCGGCCTCGGGATGCGCTCCGCCCTGCTGCCCGACGCTGCGGCCAGCGTCGAGATCGGCGACTCCTGGCGGCATTTGGAAACCGTGGCCGTACTCGGCGGCTGGGCGGTGGTCGGTCTGCTCCTCGCCCCCGTCCTGCTGCGCCGCATGGCGCGCCGCGAATCCGGGTCGAGCGTGGCAGCGCGCAAGGAGAAGGCCCTCCAGCGCGTGGGCTGACAGTGGTTCGTACGGACCTGTTGGGGCTCGTCACCTGGCCGATCGGCCAGGTGACGAGCCCCAACAATGTCCTGCTGCGCACTTCATCAGCGCACTCCGTCGCCCTTTCGCACCGTGTGCGGCGGCAACGCGGTCTGCCGGCGGCGCATCTCGGCCCGGTCCACGGCGAGGAGCGCGGGTCCCGTCATCGCGGTGGTGACCAGGGCCATCACCACCAGTGCCAGGAACAGCGGCGCGGTGAGCAGCCCCGCCTCGTACGCTGCGTGCAGCACGATCAGTTCGGTGAGGCCGCGCGTGTTCATCAGCGAGCCGATCCGCAGCGCGTCCCAGTGGCCCTGGCCGCCGAGCCTGGCTCCCACATAGCCCCCCACCGTCTTGCCCGCGATCCCCAGCACCAGGGCCGCCCCGATCAGCGTGATCGGTGCGGACCCGAACCCGGCGGTCAGCACGGTGATGCCGGTGACCACGAAGAAGACCGGCACCAGCGCCCGCCCGGCTCTGCTGACCCGCGCCACGGCGCTCTCCCACCGATCCGTCACCGGCACGGCGAGGCCGGCGAGTGCCGCCCCCAGGATCGCCGTCATGCCCAGGAGTTCCATCGCCGCCGCCATGCCCATCGCGATCCCGGCCGTCAGCAGCACCGGAACCCACGGCCTGCGGCACAGCACCTCCGCGATCCGGTCGCGCAGCACCAGCCGCAGCAGCGCGGCGACCAGCACACCGCAGGCGAACGTCGCCATCGCGCGCAGGAAGCCGGCGAGGCTCCCCGACCCCAGGCCGACCGCCACCGACAGCAACAGCCATGACACACAGTCGGTGACCAGGGCCGCAGTGAGCGAGAGCCGTCCCGCCCCCGTGTCGAACATGCCCCGATCGGTGAGGATGCGAGCGAGCACCGGGACGGCCGTGACCGACAGCGACACCGCCAGGACCAGCACCAACGCGGCGGTCGGTGCGGTGCCGCGCACTGCCGCATCACCGGTCAGCAGCACCCAGCCTGCCAGCAGTGCGCCCGTCCCCAGTGCGGGCACCAGCGCGCCCGCGCTCACCCAGGCGGCAGCTCGCCCCATCCGCGCGGGCGCCCCGCTGCGCAATTCGTGGGTGAGACCGACCAGGAACAGCACCAGGCCCGCCTGCGCTGTCAGTTTGAGCACCGACAGCACCTCCTTCGGTACCACCACATCGAAGGTGTCGTGCCCCAGGAGCCAGACCGCCGCGGGGCCGGCGAGCAGTCCGGCCGTCAATTCCCCGACGACTTCGGGCTGATGGGCCTTTCGCGCCGCAAAACGTCCGGCGGCGACGACGAGAAGCACCCCGCAGAGCACTGCGAGCACATGTCCCATCCGAATGAAGAACTCAGCGGAACTCACCGAATCACCTTCCTAACTACCGCCGTGGGCAGCGGATTCAGGGGAATAGGGCCATTCAGTATCACTCGCGTGATGGTGTGCTGCGGCGACTATTTCGAATTGATAGCACTGCCATAGATTCCGGATAGCCCGGCAGAGCAGACTCGTGACCGACAGGCGGGGTCCAGCCCCGCGTCGTGCCCAGCCATGTGAATTGAGGTGTGACGTGAGCGCGCAGAGTCCCGATAGGATCGTCATTGTCGGTGGCGGAACCGCCGGCTGGATGACCGCCTCCTATCTGAAGGCGGCATTCGGCGACCGGGTTTCCATCACGCTCGTCGAGTCCGGCAAGGTCGGCACCATCGGCGTCGGCGAGGCGACCTTCAGTGACATCCGGCACTTCTTTGAATTCCTCGACCTGAAGGAAGAGGAATGGATGCCGGCCTGCAACGCCACTTACAAGCTGGCCGTCCGATTCCAGGACTGGCGACGGCCCGGCCATCACTTCTACCACCCGTTCGAGCAGTTGCGGTCGGTCAACGGCTTTCCGCTGACCGAATGGTGGCTCCAGAACGGACCCACCGACCGGTTCGACAAGGACTGCTTCGTCATGGCGTCCCTGTGCGACGCGGGCCGTAGCCCACGGCAGCTCGACGGGACCCTGCTGGACGAGAGCGGAAGCGACGGGCTCGACAAGCCCATCGGTCTGACGATGTCGGAGCACCAGGGGAAGACCCAGTTCCCGTACGCCTATCACTTCGAGGCGGCGTTGCTCGCGAAGTTCCTCACCGGATACTCCGTCGACCGCGGCGTACGGCACCTCGTGGACGACGTACTCGACGTCCGGCTCGACGAGCGCGGCTGGATCGACCATGTCGTGACACAGGATCACGGCGAACTCCACGGCGATCTCTTCATCGACTGCACGGGGTTCCGCGGCGTTCTGCTCAACCGTGCACTCGATGTGCCCTTCATCTCGTACCAAGACACCCTGCCCAATGACAGTGCGGTGGCCCTCCAAGTGCCACTGGACATGAAGAAGAACGGTATCCGTCCCTGTACGACGGCAACGGCCCAGGATGCCGGATGGATATGGACGATACCGCTCTTCGGCCGTATCGGAACCGGATACGTCTATGCCAAGGACTATCTCTCACCGGAGGAGGCCGAGCGTACCCTGCGTGAATTTGTGGGGCCGGCGGGTGCCGAGGCAGAGGCGAATCACATTCGTATGCGCATCGGCCGGAGCCGCGAATCCTGGGTGAACAACTGCGTGGCCATCGGTCTTTCCAGCGGATTCGTCGAACCTCTGGAATCGACGGGGATCTTCTTCATTCACCATGCCATCGAGCAGTTGGTACGGCATTTCCCGGCAGCCGACTGGAACCCCAAGCTGAGGGGCTTGTACAACTCGGCCGTCGCCAATGTAATGGACGGCGTACGGGAATTCCTCGTCCTGCACTACAAGGGCGCCGCACGCAATGACACCCAGTACTGGAAGGACGCCAAGACGCGGGACGTGCCCGACGCGCTGGCCGGACGTCTGGAAGCGTGGCAGGCACGGCTGCCGGGATCCGAGGATGTCTTCCCCTATTACCATGGGCTGCCGCCGTACTCGTACAACTGCATCCTGCTCGGCACCGGCGGCATCAAGCCTCCGCCGTCACCCGCGCTGTCCCTCACCGATGAGAAGTCGGCACAGAAGGAGTTCGCGGCCATCCATGACAAGGCGCGGCACATGGTCGACAGACTGCCTTCGCACTACGACTACTTCGCGCGGATGCGAGGGCTCGATGCCTGATCGGACCGGCTCGATCACGCGATCGGCCGGTCGTGCCACGCCGGACGGGTTCCGCTCGATGATGAGCGGCTTCCCGACCGGCGTGGCGGTGGTCACCGCGACCGATTCGCAGGGTCGGCCGTGGGGCATGACGTGCTCGTCGCTGTGCAGCGCAACACTGGATCCGCCGACCCTGCTGGTGTGCCTGCGCGCCGCGAGCCCGACGCTGGCGGCCGTCGTGAGCAGCGGCGGGTTCGCGGTGAACCTGCTGCACGACGGCGCGCGGGCCACCGCGGAACTGTTCGCGTCGGGCTGTCAGAACCGCTTCGACCGCGTCGGCTGGTTCCAGGACGAGGCCAACGCGGGCCCGCATCTATGGACGGACGCACATGCAGTGGCGGACTGCGAGGTCGAGCGGACCGTGCCGGTCGGGGACCATGTGCTGGTGTTCGGCCGGGTGCTGACCGTGGAACAGCGCCCGGACCTGCTGCCGCTCCTCTATGGCCTGCGCCGGTACAGCAGTTGGCCCGTCGCCTGACGGCAGCACAGCCGCTCACGGCCGTGGGCTCCCGTCACGGTGGGGTCCTCCGCCGTGAGGATCGCGTGATGCACCTCGCGCAGCAGCACCCCGGGGCCCACTCCGAGTTCCTCGGCGAGCATCCGTCTGCTGTCCTCGTAGAGCGCCAGCGCCTCGGCCTGGCGGTCGCAGCGGTAGAGCGCGGTCATCAGTTGGGCCCGGAAGCGCTCGCGCAGCGGGTACTGGCCCACCAGGCGGGTCAGTTCCGGCAGTACCTCGGCGTGCCCGCCGACCGCGAGATCTGCTTCGATGCGGCTCTCCAGTACGGAGATCCGCGCCTCCTCGATGCGTGGTCGTTCAGCGTTGGTCAGATACTCCGAGACATCGGCGAGCGTCGGCCCGTGCCACAGGGCCAGCGCGGACCGCAGCAGCCGACGAGCCTCCTCGTACGCACCCGCGGCCAGCGCCCCCTGGCCGCGCTTGGCCAGCTTCTCGAAGTCGACGAGGTCGAGCGACGCGGTGCTGATCTCGATCCGGTAGCCGGGAGAGCGACGAACGATGTTCGCACCACCCACCGTCTTCCGCAGTCGGGAGACATAGTTGTAGATCTGGGCGTTGTGCGTCCCAGGTGGTCGTGAGCCCCACAGCAAAGACGTCAGATCGGTGTCGGAGAGGAAACCGGTCTCGGTGAGGAGCAGGGCCGCCAGTACGGTCCGCTGCTTCTCACCGTCCAGGGGAATCGTGGTGCCTCCGTCCCGTACTTCGACCGGACCCAGAATGCGGTACTCCATCTCACGGCCTCACAGACGACTCGGGTCGGGTCGGGATCACGAAGAGCGGAAGACCCGCTATACGCCGGGCGTCCCCTCGATGAGGTGGTAGTCCGGCATCCCGGGCTCCAACTTCATGCTGGTCTGCGCGGTGAGCATGAAGCCCGCGCCCGCCAGCAGCGCCCGGAACTCCTCAGCGGTCCGCTCCCTGCCGCCGGCGTACACGAGGTTGTTGAGGTCCGTCATTCCGTAGGTGGCGGAGTCCTCCGGCGTGAGAACGGCGGGGACCACGGTCTCCACGATCACCACCCGGCCACCGGGCGCCATCGCCGCACGGCAGTTGCGCAGGATCGCCGTGGCCTGGTCGTCGTCCCACTCCCGCAGCACATGGGCGAGGAGATAGACGTCGGCGCCCAGCGGTGCGGAGCCCAGGACATCGCCCTCCCGGACGTCGGCCCGGTCTGCGACGCCGGCGCCAGCCAGTGCGGCAGCCGCGCGCTCCAGCGCCTCGGGCCTGTCCTGCACCACACCTCGCAGACCGGGCACCGCGGTCAGTACCGCGGACAGCAGGGTGGCCTCGTCGCCGCTGAGGTCGGCGACCGTACGGAACCGGGAGAAGTCGTAGGCCGCGGTGACCCCGGCGGTGAGCACCTGGTTCCCGAGGACCTTGGCGGCGCGGAACTTCTCGGCCAGCTGCGGGTCGCGCATCAGCGCCTCGTGGGCGGTGAGACCCGTCGCGGGATTCCTCGGCGGCTGTCCGCTGCGCAGCACCTGCGGCAGATCCCCCCAGGCGCGCCACAGTTCGGGCATGGCCGAGAGCAGGATGTCGTCGCGGA
The DNA here is from genome assembly GCF_036226685.1 of Streptomyces sp. NBC_00690. Classification (NCBI taxonomy): domain Bacteria; kingdom Bacillati; phylum Actinomycetota; class Actinomycetes; order Kitasatosporales; family Streptomycetaceae; genus Streptomyces; species Streptomyces sp. NBC_00690. The sequence continues at coordinate 7,329,275 of NZ_CP109009.1, read as the reverse complement.
GCGAGCCGGGTGTGCCGGTCATCAGCTGCCGGCCCGATGCGGTGAGTTCAAACCGATCGGCGTCCAGTTGGGCGACCACGCCGAGGCCCACCAGTGCCCGTAGCAGCCGGAGGACCGCGACCGGATCGGCGCCGGTGCGCTCAGCGGCGTCCCGATGGTCAAGCGGGCCGTCGGCGAGTGCGTCGGCGATGCCGAGCTCCGTCGCGGTGTAAAGGATCTGGGCCGGTATGTACCCGAAGGACAACTGCGCCAGCGGTTGCTCGATCGTCACGGGATCCTCGCCATGGGGGTCATGAGGTCTGCAGATGGAGGGAGTTGACACCGATCATGTCGGCGGTCGGGAAGAACTCCGGCGGTCTGTCCGGGTCCGTACGGAGCACCGGGAATCGGTCCAGGAGCTTGTTGAGCGCGACCCGGCCCTCCAGCTGGCTCAGGGCGGCACCGATGCAGTAGTGGATGCCCCGGCCGAAGCCGAAGTGCGGATTGGGACTGCGCGTCGGGTCGTAGACACCGGGCCGCTCAAAGGTGCGCGGGTCACGGTTGGCGGCGCCCAGCCACAGCTGGACCAACTGGTCCTTCGGGATGAGCTGCCCACTGAGCCGCACCTGTCTGGTGGTGCCCCGGGCGAGCGCGGCCGACGGTGGCAGTGTCCGCAGGGCCTCCTCGATGGCGCCGGGGACCAGCGATCTGTCCTTGCGCACCCGGGCGAACTCATCGGGCTCGGCGTCCAGGCACAACACGGTGTTGCCGAGGAGCATCGTGGTGGTGATGTGTCCGGTGACCAGCAAGATGTTGGCGACGTTCACGACTTCGTTGTCGGTGAGCCGCTCGCCGTCCGCCTCGGCCAGGGCCAGGTGCGTGAGCAGGTCCTGCTTCGGGTTGCGGCGGCGGTCGGCGACATGTCCGGCCAGATATTCGAGCAGGGGCTGCAACCGGTCCGTGGCATCGCGCAGGTCCTGCTCGCCCTGTTCGCTGTCGTCGAGGAACGAGGCTCCGCTGAAGCCCTCGATGATGTTGTCGGCCCACTTCTTGAACAGGTCGCGGTCGCTGTCGGGAATTCCGAGGAGCTCGGCGATGACGATGACCGGCAGCGGATACGCCAGCTCGGCGACGAGCTCGATCTCGGACTTGCCGTCCATGTCGGCGATCAGCCCGTCGGTGATCTCCGCGATGCGCGGTTCGAGACCGGCGATCAGCCGAGGCGTGAAGGCGCGACTGACCAGCCCGCGGAAGGCCCGGTGCCGGGGCGGGTCCATCTGGGACATGTCGCCCTCGATGAGCGAGGGGTCGACGCTCACGGGCAGCAGCCGCGCGGTGTCGGACGTGAACACCTCGGGGGTGCTGAGCACCTCCAGGATCTCGGGGTGGCCGTACACGCACCACATGCCCAGCTCTTCGTCGAACTGCACCGGGGACTTCGGGCGTTCGCCGCGCAGCCAGCGGTGTCCTGGGTGCACGTTCCACCGGTCGACCACCGTCGTCATCGGGATCACTCTTCTTCCGGGGTAGGGGCTCAACCGTTCAGCACGGGGAGCCTGGCCACGCCGGTGGCGTCCACCACGTGCCCGAACTTCGGCGGGTCGGCAGGGTCCGTTCGTAGCTTGGGGAGCCGGTCGAGCAGGATGTTCGTGGCGGACTTGGCCTCAAGTCGCGCCAGCCGTCTGCCCATGCAGAAGTGGACGCCCCGGCCGAAGCCGAGGTGCGCATTGGGGGAACGGGCCGCGTCGAAGGTGTCCGGGTCGGTGAAGACCCGCCCGTCGCGGTTGGCCGCGCCGCACCACGCCATGACCATCTGGTCCTTGGGGATGAGCTGTCCAGCGACCTCCACCTCGGTGGTGGACACCCGCATGACGCCGGCGAGCGGGCTGAGGAAGCGCAGGGACTCCTCGATCAGGGCCGGTACGAGCGAGCGGTCAGCGCGCACCCGCGCCGCCTGTTCGGGGAACTCCGTCAGGCACAGCACCGTGTTGCCGATGAGCAGTTCGGTGGTGTGGTGTCCGTTGATCAGCATGCGGTTCGCGATGTTGAACACCGCTCCGTCGGAGAGCCGTTCGCCCTCGAACTCGGCGTGGACGAGATGGCTGAGGAGATCCTCCCGCGGCTGCCTTCTGCGCTCCGCGGCCTGCTCGGCCCAGTAGTCCCGCATCTCACGCAACAGCCCGAACTGGTCGTCCATCGTGGCTTCCTGATCCCGGATGTCGTCCGGCGAGTCCAACTCCCCCGCGTCGTCGAGCAGCCCGTGCATCCAGCCCTTGAACAGATCACGGTCGCTCTTCGGCACGCCCAGCATGTCCGAGATCACCGCGACCGGGAGGGGGTTGGCGAAGTCGGCGACCATGTCGAAGGAGTCCCGGTGCTCCAGTTCGTCGATCAGTTCGTGGACGACCTCGTCCACCCGGGGCTGAAGGTTGGCGACGAGCTTGGGGGTGAAGGCGAAGTCGACGAGGCCGCGCAGCTTGCGGTGCTGCGGTGGGTCCATCTGCGCGAAGTCGCCCTCCTTGACCCACTCCTCGACCTCGACGTTCACCAACCGCCATCCGTCGTTGGAGAACAGCTTGGGCTGGGTGAGGACTTCGATCGCCTCGGGATAGCCGTAGACCATCCACATTTCCAGCTCTTCGTTGTACTCGACAAGCTGATCCGGGCGCTTTCCAGTCAACCAGAAATGGTCCGGATGAATATCCCACTGATCGACCGACGTAGGCACGGAATATATCCCTCCTGTGTGTGCAGGATTCTTTGGAAGGGGATTGGATTCGCAGCCCCAGTGTTCAAGCGGCGCCTTCCGCCTGTCAAGGTTGTCCTGGCGACGGGACACTCGCCGGGACGGAGGGAAGTCGGCCCATCATCGCGGCGATCTCACGCTGATTTCGCGAGGTTTCACCGGCGAACGAGCAGCGCACCCGTTCCCGGGTGCCGGATTCCTGCTCCTGGCTCAGCTTGAACATCCCGTCAGCCTGCGAAACGGCAATACGGAACGCCCCTACTCCAGGCAGGATGCGACGGAAGTAGTCCACCGAATCCGACATGTCCCACCCCGCGCCGAATCGGCCTTCCAGGGCGCGGACGGTGGCCTTGACGGTCTCCAGGGTGTCGTCTTCCGAGTCGACTCTGCTCAACAGTCCGCGGACATGAACGGCGGTGAAGTTCCAGGTGGGGGCAGCGGGAGTGATCCCGTACACGGTCGGGGACACATAGCTGTGCGGCCCGCTGAACGCCACCACGACGGGTGTAGGCGAGGCGAGGGCCGCCCATTGCGGATTCGCCCTGTTCATATGGCCCCACAGGGTGATTCCGGGCAGGTCGGACGGTAGATCTCTGAGTTGCGGATCGAGGATGACGGGCACATGCGTCGCGTACGGGGCGGCGCCGTCGTCACCGTTGCTGGACAACTGAGCCAGTGGGTTTTCGCGCACCAACTCGGCCATCCACGTCGCTTCGGGTTCACGGTACTGATCGGGAACAAACACGCATGACCCCTTTCCCGGAGTTGCAGGCGTTCTTGGCGTTCTTGGCGCGCCGAGAATAGTTTGTCGGCCGCTACTGCGGCTACCCCATTGCTGGTCGCCAAGGGTTGGAGAATCTTGTTTCTCCGGATGACTGAACCGATGTTTTCGGCATTTCGTGGAGCGGCCGTGAAGATTCTCGTACTGACTGCTCCCAGAGCGGGCAGCGAAGACACACCCCACCACCCGAATCCCCCACGTACGGCGTGTCACAAGGGTTCATGGACGGCCCCACCTCACGGCGAAGGGCCGCGCAGGTCGGACCACTTCGACGCCACCCGTGCCATCCACTCGCCAGGACACGGCGTCGCCCTCATCGCCCGTCCCCGCCTTATGACGAGCGCTGCTCCACGAGCCGGATGAACTGCCCCGCCGTCGAGTTGGCGTAGAAGTCGCGCGGCGTCACCCCGGGCAGCCCCTGTTCGCGCATCTCGCTCAGGACCCGTACCACCAGCAGCGAATTGCCGCCCAGTTCGAAGAAGTTGTCGTCGGCCATCACCTCCTTCCGCAGACAGCGGCTCCAGACGCCCAGCACCGCATCAGCGAGTCCACCGGCCCCATCGGGCGCATCCGCCGCTGTCTGCTGCCGATCCGGACGACCTGCACGACCTGCACGGCCCACCACAGGCTCCGGCAGCCGCGCCACGTCGGGCTTCCCGTTCCCGGTGAGCGGCACCGAAGCGATCTGAGTGAGCGTCGCGGGCGTCATATAGTCGGGCAGGATGCGGCTGGCCTCGTCCAGGATGCGCCGGGTGTCCACCTCCCCCCCGCCCGTCGCGGAGACGACGTACGCGTCGATCCGGCCGCTCGCCGGGTCACCAGGCACCGTCTCCCTGACGACGGCCACGGCAGCCCCGACCGCCGGGGCGTCCAGGAGTACTGACCGGATCTCGTCCAGCTCGATGCGATGTCCGCGGATCTTCACCTGGCTGTCGAGCCTGCCGAGGTGGTCGAGCGTGCCGTCAGGGTGCAGCCGGCCCCTGTCCCCGCTCCGGTAGAGCCGGTTCCCGGTGATCGGGTCCACGACGAATCTCCTCGCCGTCAGCTCCGGTTGGCCGAGGTAACGGTCAGCGACCCCCGCCCCGCCAACGTAGATCTCACCTGCCGCGCCAGGCGGCAGCACTCGTCCGGTGTCGTCCCGCACGGACACCGACCAGCCGGGCAGTGCCGCGCCCACCGAGCGGGACCGCGTCAGTACGTCCGCGGGAGTGATGGTCCGCGCGGTCACGTGCACGGTCGTCTCGGTGATGCCGAACATGTTCACCACCCGGCAGTGCGAGGGCGAGTGCCGGGCGAACCACGGTCCGAGCACCCGTACGTCCAGGGACTCGCCGCCGAAGACCAGCAGTCTGACGGGCATGGCGCCCCGCTCCTGCCCGTCGATGCGGGCCAACTGGGCGAAGGCGGAAGGGGTCTGGTTGAGGACCGTCACTCCGTGTCGGGCGATCAGTCGGTAGAACGCGTGCGTGTCCCTGGCCACCCAGTAGGAGACGACGACGAGACGTCCGCCGGTCAGCAGACAACCCCAGATCTCCCACACCGAGAAGTCGAACGCGCTCGAATGGAAGAGCGTCCACACATCGTCCGGCCCGAGCCCGAAGTCGGCGGTCGTGGCGTCCAGCAGCGCGGCCACGTTCCGGTGGGGCACGACCACGCCCTTCGGCCGTCCCGTCGACCCCGAGGTGTAGATGACGTACGCATCGTCGTCGGCGCTCCCGGGATCCGACCGCACTCCGTCGGCTCCCGGTTCAGGCGCCGGAGTGCTCAGCTGCCCCAGAGGGAGGGCACGGACACCGCCGACCGGTGGGAAACCCGAGTCGCCACCGCGGACGATCACATGCGCCAGCGATGCGTTCTCACAGATGTAACCCACCCGGTCCGCGGGGTAGTTCACATCAATCGGGACGTAAGCGCCGCCCGCCTTCAGCACGCCGAGTAATGCGACGACCAGGGAGGCGTCCCGGTTCAGGAACACTCCGACCCGGGTGCCCCGTCGCACCCCGAGGGCGCGCAGCCCCGCAGCGACCCGCTCGGCCCGCTCGTTGAGCTGCCGGTACGTCAGCTGTCCGGTGTCGTCCACCAGTGCCACCGCGTCCGGGCGCTGGTCGGCCACGTCGGAGAAGATCGCGTCGATGCGGCGCGGGGGCACGAGGGGTCCATCGCTGCGGTCGGCGCCACCGAGGCGGAGGATCTGTCCGGTGTCCTTCGAACCGACGAACGGTACGTCGGTCAGCGAGAGGCCCGGTTCCCTCCCAGTGCCGAAGTGCACGGCGAGGCGTTCGACAGATGCGCAGAACAGCTCTGCCACCCTGGGTGCGAACGCCCCCTCGTCGAACCAGCACTCCGCCTCGTACGTGCCGTCCTTCCGCTCCCTGCCGAACACCGTGAGCGGGAAGAGGGGTGCCTGGCACGGTAGGTAGTGGCGGTCGGCGCGTGCGGTGTGCAGCACGACGCCGACCGGGGGCGGCCCCTGAGCGGCATCCGCGTCCGTTCCGGCGTCGGTGTCGGTATCGGTGTCTCCATCTGCGTCTGCGCCTGGGTCGGTGATGCGCAGGACCTCGGGGCGAGTGGAACCGTGCACGGTGTCCAGGCGCCCGACGCGGACCGTGCCCGTACTGGTGTACCTGGCCAGGGTGTGCGCCACGGCGGCCAGAAGCACCTGCCCGTCCATCTCAGGCCCGCAGGGGAGGTGCAGCGAACGGGCACCGAGCATGCCGGCGCGCCCCGGGTCTCCGAGCCCCCAGGGAACGAGGGGCGCGGCACCGGGATCGTCTCCCACGCCTGTGTCGGCGTCGGCTTTGTCCGGCGCATCCGCAGCTGTCGCCCCGTACACCAGCAGATCGGCCACCGCGTTCAGCACTGCCTGTGACACCCGCCATCGATCGGCGACGAGTAGCAGGTCAGCGAGCCCGTCCGCGTACCGCAGGAGCACCGTGCGCAGCGGTACGCGGCCGCGCCCCACCGGGCGCAGCGCCTCCCGCAGCGCCCGCGCCCGCGCTGCTGCGGCGGCGTACTCCCCGGGCACCCTGGTCTCCCACAGCCGCGCCCCGCGCAGCACGGGCCACCGTTCGACGGCCTCGGCCAGGGCCTGGTGCGGTGCTGCGGTGTCGAGAGGAGCCGGGAGACGCAGGACCAGGGCGTGTCCCAAGCGACCCAGGTCGGTGATCGGGCGGCCGGACGGGGACGGTAGCCATCCCGGTTCGGCCGTCGACGCCGTGGGCGACCTGTCCCGGCCCACTGCGCTTGCTGATCGTCTCTTCGCGGCTGTCGCCATGCCTGTGGCCTCCTGCGGGCTGGGGGCGGGGTGCGGGACTCAGCGGGCGCTCTCGCTCGATCTCTTCGCCCGGATCGGGTTGTCGCCGACCGTTCGGGTTCCTCGCCCGGGCAGTGTCGATGTGCACCGGGGACGCAACGCAACGCCTCCCGGGGCCGGTTGCCGGGGCAAGGCGGATCGGATGGTCTCATCGGCTGGTGAATCCGCCGTCGACGGTGACCGTCGTGCCGGTCACCTGCCGGGAGTCATCACCGGCCAACCAGATGGCGGCCCCCGCGACGCTGGACGTTTCGACGAGCGCGTTCGTCGGTTGGTCGCGCAGGAAGACCTCTTCGTGACCGTCGACCGGGACGTCCAGCGCACGGGCTATCTCCGAGAGCATCCGTCCCTCGACGAGCGGGTTGTCGCGGACGGAGCCGGGACAGATCGCGTTGACGCGGATGCGGAACGGCGCGTAGTCGAGCGCTGCGGCCTTCGTCAGACCCACCAGACCGTGCTTGGCCGTCACATAGGCGGCAAAGTTCCGGTAGCCGACGATTCCGGCGGTCGAGGAGACATTGATGATGCTGCCCGAGCGCGCTTCGATCATCGAAGGAGCCACCGCCTTGATCATCCGCCAGGTGCCGTTGAGGTTGGTGTCCAACATCAGCAGCCAGTCCGCCTCGCTGATCTCGTGCACGGGGCGGCCCGAAGGCCCTGCGATCCCGGCGTTGTTGACCAGCACGTCGATGGCACCGAAGCGGTCCAGGGCCTCGTCGACCGCCTCCCCCACACGCACTGCATCACGAACATCGACCGCGGCAGCGATGACAGAGCCGCCCTGTTCCTCGCACATGCGTGCCGTATCGGCCAACTGGTCCCGGCTGCCGAGCGGATATCCAACGCCCTCGATGTCATGGCCGATGTCGAGCAGCAACAGATCGGCGCCCTCGCGGGCGAATCTGCCGGCGCACTCCCGGCCGAGACCGCGCGCTGCGCCTGTGATCACTGCGACTTTGCCCTTGAGCAGCATGTCCACGGCCTCCGTTCGGGGTTCCGTCATCCTCCGGCGATGGTGCGCAGCAGTTCGGCGGGCGAGTCAGCCAGATACATATGGCCGCCGGGAAGCTCGACGTACCGGAATTCCGCGCTGGTGGCGGTGCGCCACTGGCGGGCGTGTTCGGTTGAGACCAGGGCGTCGTCGACACCGCGCAGTGCGGTGACCGGCACCCGCAGCGGCTCGTCGGTGGCCGGTTTGTAGTTCTCGTGCATGGCCACGTCGGCACGGAGCACGGGAAGCAGCAGATCGCGCAGGTCGGGATTGTCGAAGGCTTGGTGCCTGTAGCCGGCGAACTCCTGGACACGCTCCAGGAACTCATCGTCACTGAGCCCTGTCGCCCGGGCGTCGCGACCGCTCCACGGTCCTGGTGAGCCGCTGACGTAGACATGACTGAGCCCGGCGTGGCCGAGCCTGGCCAGCTCATGGGCCAGCTCATAGCTCAGTACGGCTCCGAGGCTGTGGCCAAAGAGGGCGAAGTTCCCCACACCCGCGGTGAGATCGACGACGCAGGGTGCGAGCCGAGCGGCGGCCTCGGCCGCGTCGGTGAACGGTGCGTCGATGAACTGTTCCTCGCGGCCCGGAAGTTGTACGGGCAGGATCGCGACGCCCGGCGTCGGACTCTGTGCCCAGGCCCGGTAGAAGCCGGCACCGCTCCCGGCGAAGGGCAGGCACACCAGGGGCAGGACATCCGTTTCCGGCTCCGCCGCCGACCTTGACCCTGTTTCTGGAAAGGGGAGCGATGACGACATGGGGCTTCCTCGTTCTTTCTCGAAATCGGAATGAGAACGATGCCAAAACAGCCTCCGGCCGACACCGGAAAGCGCGTCGCGTACGGAATCCGTGCAGCCGCCGTTCAACGGCTGCGGGACCGGGTGGCGGTCGGAATGGCAGTTGCCGTCCACTCGGCCGCTGCCCTTTCCAGAGGCTAACCGAGGCGGTGAATGCCGTGCAATCGGTCATTGCCCCTGCCCCGCGGTGGAGTTGGACGGCGCCTGCCCGTGCCCGCCATGCGCGGGTGGGGGTTCGCTCCGTTGTCCCGTCGACAGGGCGCGGCCGGAGCTGTCCTTTGTCCTGCCGACGGGACAGGGCCGGAGCCCCGGAGCCGTTCCCGTGGGACCGACGCACGCTTGACCCCGGTAGCTCCCAGGGATGAAGCTGGGGTGGTCCCGGGGCTCTGTGCTGAGCCTTGCGGGAGTCGCATCCCGGAAATCCAGCTGGGTTTCCCGAGGATTCACATCGGCGGTGTGTCATCGCCGCATCCGATATTGACTATTGATGTCGCGGACATCAGCGCAACGCCAATCGATTCTCCGAATCCACTTGCTCGGGTGGGGTGATGCACGTGCGTGATCCGGTGGAGCCGTACCGGTCGCTGAAGGGTTCCGAAGATATGGCGATGCCGGTCCCCGGTAGGACGATTCCCGCGCTTTTTGCACTGCGGGTCGAGGAGGCTCCAGAGGCGACCGCGATCGTGGCGGGCGACGGCGGGCTCACCTATCGGGAGCTCGATGTCCGCTCCGACCGGGTGGCTGCCGAGTTGCGGCGGCGCGGGGTCGGTGCCGAGTCGCTCGTCGCGGTCGCGCTGCCGAGGTCGTTGGAGCTGGCGGTGGCCCTGCTCGGGGTGCTGAAGGCCGGCGCCGCGTATCTGCCGGTCGATCCCGACTATCCGGCGCGGCGCGTGGAGTTCATGGTGCACGACGCGCGGCCCGTCCTGCTGCTCACGGACGCGGACGGTGTGGAGGGCTTTCCCGACGACCTTCCCCGGGTGGGGCTGACGGAGCTGGAGCGGGATGGACAGGGGCCGGTGCCGGAACCGGTGCGGCACCCCGCGCGGCTCGCATACGTGATCTACACCTCGGGTTCGACGGGGACGCCCAAGGGAATCGGCATCACCCACCGCGATGTGGTCGGCCTGGCGGTGGACGAACGCTGGCAGGGTAGCGCGCACGCTCGGGTGCTGCTGCACTCCCCGCTGTCCTTCGACGCCTCGGTGTACGAGTTGTGGGTGCCGCTGCTGAACGGCGGCCAGGTCGTCGTGGACCCCGCGGCCGATCTCACCCCCGTGTCGCTGGCCGCCCTCGTGGAGCGCCACGGCATCACCGTCGTCTTCGTGACCAGCGCCCTGTTCAGCCTTCTCTCGAAGGAGGACCCGCACTGCTTCGCCGGGCTCCACGAGGTGTGGACGGGCGGCGAGCGAGTCTCTCCGCAGGCAGTGGGCAGGGCCCAGGACTCCTGCCCGGAGACGCAATTCATCAATGTGTACGGGCCCACGGAGACAACGGTCTTCGCGACCGCCCACCCGGCTGCCCCCGGTACGGCCGCCGAGGCGGACATACCCATCGGGCGGCCCCTGCACGCGATGAGCGCCCATGTGCTGGACGATGAGCTGCGGCCTGTGGCACCTGGCGCACCGGGCGAGCTGTACCTCGCGGGCATCGGCGTGGCCCGCGGCTATCTGAGCCGGTCGGCGGGGACCGCGGAACGCTTTGTGGCCTGCCCGTTCGGCCCCGCGGGTGAACGGATGTACCGCACCGGAGATGTGGTGCGGACCACCCCCGGGGGCGAACTGGTGCACATGGGCCGCACGGATGCCCAGGTCAAACTCAGGGGCTTTCGCATCGAACCGGGTGAGATCGAGGCGGTGCTGCTGTCGCACCCGGGAGTGGGTCAAGCAGCGGTCATGGTCCGCGAGGGCGAGGCAGGGGGCCCGGGCAGACAACTGGCGGGTTACGTGGTCCCCCGCGCGGCCACGGCACGACCATGCACCGACTCCACCGCCCCATTCGCTGACCACACCGACCACACCGACTGCACCGAATCCGCCGCCGCGCCCGGTAGCCCCGAGTTCGCGCTCGGGTCCGGCATCTCGGCGAGCGAGCTGCGGGGCTTTGTGACCGCCCGGCTGCCCGGGTTCATGGTGCCCGCCTCGTTCACGGTGCTGGAGGCGTTGCCGCTGACGCCCAACGGAAAGCTCGACCGGGACGCCCTGCCCGCCCCCGAGTTCACCGGAGGCGTCTATCGTGCTCCCCGCACCCCTGTCGAGGAGGTCATCGCTGGCCTCTTCGCCGAGGTGCTCGGGCTGGAGCGGGCCGGTGCCGACGATGACTTCTTCGCCCTGGGCGGCGACAGCATCCAAGCCATCCAGGTGGTCACCAGGGCCCGCGCCCAGCAGGTGACGTTCAGCTCGCGCGAGGTCTTCCAGCTCCGGACGGTCGCCCGGCTCGCCGAGGCGGCGATGGCCCTAGCCGATCAGCGGCCCGGATGGGAGTCGGGACTCGCGGAGCTTCCCGGCGGCGGCGTCGGGCCGATGCCGTTGATGCCCGTCGCCCGGTGGGTCCAGGACCTCGGGCCCGGCTTCGACAGCCTCTCCCAGGCCGTCGTCCTCGAACTGCCGCAGGACATCGACGGGGAGTCCCTCGCAGCGACCGTGGCCGCGGTGGTCGACCGGCACGACCTGCTGCGTACGACACTGACGGCGGACGGGCTGCTGACCGCTCCACCGGGATCTGTCGCCGTGGACTCGCTGATCGAACATGTCGACTGCGACGGAGACTGGGCAGCTTCGACCTGGCGGCAACTCCTGCTCGGCAAACTCGACTCCGCCGCCGCCCTGTTGGCCCCTGCAAAGGGCGTGGTCGCCCGATTCATCTGGTTCGACCCTGGCCCGAGCGCCGGCCCCGGACGGCTACTGGTGGTACTGCACCACCTGGTGGTCGACGGGGTGTCGTGGCGCATCCTGATGCCGGACTTCGCTGCCGCCTGGGACCGGATCAGAGTAGGGAAGCCCCCCGAGCTCCCCGCCGTGGGCACCTCCGTACGACGCTGGGCCCACGCCCTCGTCGACGAGGCTGCCGCCGGGCGGGTCGCCGAACTGCCCCTGTGGCAGTCGGTCGTAGCGGGCCCCGATCCGCTCATCGGGGCCCGGCGGCTCGATCCCGCCGAAGACCTCACGGCCACGGTGCACAAGACGCAGGTGCTGTTGTCTGTCGCCGTCACCGAGACACTGCTGACGGTCGTACCGAAGGCGTTCCGCGGCTCCGCCGCTGACGCGCTTCTGGCCGCGCTCGCCCTCGCGGCAGTCAAGTGGCGTCGGGAACGCGGAGTCGAGGAACCCTCAACCCTACTCAGGCTCGAAGGTCACGGCCGCGAGGAGGACGCGGTACCCGGGGCGGATCTGGCCCGTACCGTCGGCTGGTTCACCAGCGTCTTCCCCGTCCGTCTCGACCTCGCGGGGATCGACGTGGACGAGGCGATCGCGGGCGGTCCCGCTGCGGGCGCGGTGATCAAAGCCGTGAAGGAGCAGATAGCCGCCATACCCGGCAAGGGCATCGGCTACGGACTGCTGCGCCATCTCAACGAGGAGACCGCCGCCGCGCTGAGCGGCCACCCGCTCGGTCAGATCGGGTTCAACTACCTCGGCCGGTTCTCCACCGCCGACATGCCCGAGGAACTGCGCGGCCTCGGCTGGACCCAGACCGACGATCTCACCGCCTTCTCCGAACTGGCAGAACTCGACGCGGGACATGCCGCGGACATGCCTGCCCTGTCCGAGATCGACATCAACGCCATGGTCACCGACACCCCCGATGGACCCCGTCTCGGCGCGCTGTTCGGGGCCCCCACGGGAGTCCTGGCGCCTGAAGAGACCCAACACATCGCACAGTTGTGGCGCACCGCGCTGGAAGGGCTCGCCCGGCACGCCACCGCACCGGGCGCGGGCGGACTGACCCCATCGGACGTACCGCTGGTCGAGGTGGGCCAGGGCGATCTGGAGAAGTGGGAGCGCCGCTACCCCGGCATCGAGGACGTCTGGCCCCTCACCTCACTGCAAGCAGGGCTGCTCTACGAATCGCAGGCGGGCGGGCCGGAATTCGACGCCTACCAGGTGCAGTACACCCTCCATCTGTCGGGTCCCGTCGCCCCGGCCAGGCTGCGAGCGGCGGGGCAGGCGCTTCTCGACCGGCACGCCGCCCTGCGCGCCGTGTTCGTGCCTTCGGCGACGGGAGACATGGTCCAACTGGTCGTCGAGGACGTTCAGCTGCCATGGCACCAGGTGGATCTGACGGGACTCTCGGGCGCCGAGCGTGATGCGGCGTTCGCCCGACTGCTCTCCGATGACCTGGCGGAACGCTTCGACCCGCAGGCGCCGCCCCTGCTGCGCCTCACGCTGATCACCATGGAGCCGGGACGCTCCGAACTGGTTCTGACCGCCCACCACGTGCTCTTCGACGGTTGGTCGATACCGCTGCTCGCTCAGGATCTGCTGCGGCTGTACGGCTCGGGCGGCGACGCCTCCGCACTGCCCCGGGCGCGCGGCTACCGGGATTTCCTGGCCTGGCTGTCCCGGCAGGACCGCGCCGCCTCGGCCCGCGCCTGGCAGGAGGAGCTCGACGGCTTCGACGAACCCGCGCTCCTCACACCGGCCCTCGGTTTCGCCCCGCAACCGGGAACGCAGCCGGAATCCACCACTCACACCACCGAGAGCGGCGGTGTCAGCCAGTTCCCGGTGCCACTGGACGCCGACACCGCCCGGGCGCTCGCCCGCCGTGCCGCGGAGCTCGGTGTCACCCTCAACACCGTCGTCCAGGGCGCGTGGGCCATGCTCTTGGGACAGCTCACGGGACGTCAGGACGTGGTGTTCGGCGCCACCGTCGCGGGCCGCCCGCCCGCGATCCCCGGAGTGGAGTCCATGGTCGGGCTCTTCCTTAACACCGTGCCCGTACGGGTGAGATGCGCGCCCGGTGACACCATCGCAGCCGTCCTGACCGCACTGCACGAGCGGCAGGGTGGGCTCCTCGACCACCATCACCATCCACTGCACGAGATCCAACGGGCCACCGGCATTCCCGCGCTGTTCGACACCTATGTGGCGTTCGAGTCCTTCCCGCTCGACCAGGCCGGGATCACCGAGGCGAGCGAGGACGCGGGGATCAGCCTCGCCGGACTGCGGCCGTTCGCCACCACCCACTACCCGCTCTCCGTGATGGCGCTGCCCGCCGACGGCGGCGCCCCCCTGCGGCTGGTGTTGCAGTACCGGCGGGACGCCTTCGACCCCGCCACCGTGGACACCACCGCCCGACGCTTCGGACATGTCCTGCGGGACATCGCCGCCGACCCCGGGCAGTGCGTCGCCTCCGTCGATCTGCTGGATCCGGCCGAACACGACCGCATATTGCGCGAGTTCAACGACACCACCACTGACGATTTCCCGGTGACCGTCCCCGAGCTGTTCGACCGACAGTCCTCGGCGACCCCGGAGGCCCTCGCCGTCGTCTCCGGCTCGCAGACTCTGACATACCGTCAACTAAGCGATCGGGCGGACCGGCTCGCACACGTCCTGCGCGGGTACGGCGCGGGCCCCGAGACACTCGTGGCCGTGGCCCTACCGCGCACGGCGGACCTGGTGGTCGCGCTGCTCGGCATCCTCAAGTCCGGCGCCGGATACCTTCCGGTCGACCCCAAGTACCCCTCCCGCCGTCAGGAGTTCCTGCTCGCCGATGCCCGCCCGGCACTGGTCCTCACCGACCAGGACACCGGACAGAGTCTGCCCCCGGGCAACGCACCCAGGCTGCACCTGGAGGACCTGGAGCGAGTCGACGGCGAAGCGCCGCCGGGTCCCGGGCCCCGACCCGACAACGTGGCGTACGTGATGTACACCTCCGGGTCCACCGGCACCGCCAAGGGCGTCGCCATCTCACACCGCAACATCACCAGCTGCCTGCCCGCGCTCACCACATCCCTGGATGTGGGAACCGGTGCCCGGATGCTGGCCGGGGCATCCGTCAACTTCGACGTATCGGTGTTCGAGATCTTCTCAACGCTGTGCACGGGAGGCGTCGTCGAGATCGTCAGGGACATCCTGACGCTGGGCGAGCGCGACGGCTGGCGCGGCGACACCATCAGTACCGTCCCCTCGGCCTTCGCCGAACTCCTCGACCGGGTGCCGGGCCGGATCAGTGCCAGGACAGTGATGCTGGCGGGCGAGGCCCTGCCCACCTCACTGCTGCGACGCATCCGCGAGGCGATGCCCGGTGTCCGCGTCGTCAACGGCTACGGGCAGACCGAGACCTTCTACGCCACCACGTACGCCCTCGCCGGGAGCGACGAATGGGTTGGTGACGCGGCCGGCGCTCCCATCGGGGCGCCCCTCGACAACGTCCGCGTGTATCTGCTCGGGGCCGGGCTTAGGCCGGTGCCACCCGGTGTGATCGGCGAGCTCTACGTAGCGGGAGCCACCGTCGGCCGCGGTTATCGAGGGCGCGCGCCCCTCACCGCGAGCCGCTTCGTGCCCGACCCGTTCGGGCCCGCAGGCGCACGCATGTACCGCACGGGGGACCTGGCACGTTGGACCGCTGAAGGACACCTCGCGTACGCCGGCCGCGGAGATGCCCAGGTCAAGATCCGCGGCGCCCGCCTCGAACCGGCCGAGGTCGAAGCGGCCCTGACCGCGCACCCCGACGTCGACCGGGCGGTCGTCACCGTCCAGGACGACAAGGAACCGGGCGCCTCCGGTCATCTCGTGGCGTACGTGACCCCCGGTGGCAGTGCCGACGTCCTGCGCGCCTTCCTCGCCGAGAAGCTCCCCGACTTCATGGTGCCCGCCGCGTTCGTCGTCCTCGATGCACTCCCGCTGATGCAGAACGGCAAGCTGGACCGCGCGGCGCTACCCGAACCGCAGTTGACCGGCGGTGCCTACCGAGCACCCCGCGACGCCCGCGAAGAGACCCTGTGCCGGCTGTACGCGGAGACGCTCGGCACGGACCGGGTCGGCATCGACGACGACTTCTTCGCCCTGGGCGGGCACTCCCTGGTCGCGACCCGGCTGATCAGCCGGATCCGCGCGGAGCTCGGCCGGCAGGTCCCGGTCAGCACCGTCTTCCAACGTCCGACCGTCGCCGAACTGGCACGCGAGCTCGACGCCCTGGCCACCGCGAGCAGGCCCCGCCTGCGCCGAATGACCGACCGATGAGGAGACGCCGAGTGATCCCCCTGTCCTTTGCACAGCGGCGACTGTGGTTCATCGACCGGTTCGAGGGGCCATCGGCCACCTACAACCTTCCGTTCGTCCTCCGTCTCACCGGCACGCTCGACTCGGACGCACTGGCCCGAGCCGTACGCGACGTGGTCACCCGGCACGAAAGCCTGCGTACGGTGTTCGTCGAGGACACCGAGGGGCTCCCTGCCCAGCGCGTGATCCCGACCGACGAACTGGACCTGCCGGTACCGATCATCGCCATCGCCCCCGAGGACGAGACGGCCGCACTCGCCGAAGCCGTCAGCCACCGGTTCGACCTCGCCAGCGAGATTCCCGTACGGGCCCGGGTCCTGCGCCTCGGTCCCGGGGAACACGTCCTCGCCCTGGTCGTGCACCACGCCGCCGCCGACGGCGAGTCGATGGCACCGCTGGGCCGCGATCTGGCCGCCGCGTATACGGCCAGGCTGCGCGACGAGCCGCCGCTCTGGCCTGATTTGCCGGTTCAGTACGGCGACTACACACTCTGGCAGCGCGAACTGCTCGGGGATGAGAACGACCCGGACAGCGTCCTCGCCACCCAGATCGCCCACTGGCGCACCGAGCTGGCGGGCGCTCCTCAGCAATTGCGGCTGCCCACCGACCGGCCGCGGCCCTCGGCCGCCAGTCACCGCGGCGACATGGTCGAGTTCTCCATCGCACCCGAGCTCGTCAGGGCGGCCGAAGAGCTGGCGCACGGCAGGGGTGCGACGACTGCGATGGTGATGCAGGCGGCCCTGGCCGTGACCCTCCACCACCTCGGCGCGGGCGACGACATCACGATCGGCTCCACCGCCGCCGGGCGCCCCGACGAAGCACTGACCGACCTGGTGGGCTTCTTCGTCAACACCTGGGTGCTGCGCGCCGACCTCTCGGGCAACCCGACGCTCGGCGACTTCGTCGACCGGGTGCGCAGGACCGCGCTGCGGGCGTACGACCACCAGGACGTGCCCTTCGAGCGGCTGGTCGAGGCACTCAACCCGGAGCGCTCCACCGCGTACCACCCGCTCTTCCAGACCATGTTCACCTGGCAGAACCACACGCGCGTCGACCTCCCCCTGCCGGGGCTGACGGCCGAACTGACGGCGGTCTCCACCCCGACCGCCAAGTTCGACCTGGAGTTCAACTTCGCCACGGGCGCCCCCGACCAGGGCATGAGCTGCCAGCTTGAGTACGCCACCGACCTCTTCGACCCGTCGACGGCGACCGGCATCGGAGAGCGCTTCCTCCGCGTGCTGCACGCCCTCACCGCCGCGCCCGCGACGCGCATCGGTGCCGTCGATGTCATGGACCGGGCCGAACACGCTCTCCTGGCCGGGTTCAACGACACGGCCACCGACGAGCCCTGGCTGACCGTCCCTGAGCTACTGGCCCGTCAGGCGGAGGCGACCCCGGAGGCCATCGCCGTCATCCACGAGGACCAGCAGCTCACCTACCAGGAGCTGACCACGCGCGCCGCCCACCTGGCACACGAGCTGAACCGGCGCGGCGCCCGCCCCGAGACACTCGTCGCCCTGGCCCTGCCGCGCTCGGCGGACCTGGTCGTCGCCCTGCTCGCCATCCTCACCTCGGGCGCCGCCTATCTGCCGATCGACCCCAGATACCCCAGCAAGCGCCTTGACTTCATCCTCGCCGAGGCACGCCCCCAGCTCGTCCTCACGGACACGGCCACGGCACCGACGCTCCCCGACGACGGCACTCCCCGCCTCCATCTGGACACCCTCGCGCAGGAATCGGACGTCGAGCCTCCGCCACTGGCAGGGCCTCCGCCGCGTCCCGACAACATCGCCTACGTGATGTACACCTCGGGGTCCACTGGCACTCCCAAGGGCGTCGCCATCACCCACCACGGCATCGTCAACGGCGTCAGCCGACTCGCCGACGTCGTCGGCATCGGCCCCGACTCGCGCATGCTCGCGGGCACCTCCATCAACTTCGACGTCTCCGTCTTCGAGATCATCACCACCCTCGGCACCGGCGGCACCGTGGAAGTCGTCCGTGACGTCCTGGCGCTGGGCGAACGGCCGTCCTGGTCCGGAAGCGTCATCTCCACCGTGCCCTCCGTCTTCGCCGAGCTCATCGACCACATCGCGGACACCACCACCGTCGACACGGTTGTCTTCGCGGGAGAGGCCCTCCCCGCATCCCTCGTCGACCGTGTCCAGAAGGCTTTCGACGGAGTCCGCGTCATCAACGCCTACGGTCAGAGCGAGAGCTTCTACGCGACCGCGCTCGTCGCTCCCACCGCGGTGCCGGACGCCCAGGGCAGCGCGCCCATCGGTCGACCGCTCGGCAATATGCGCACCTATGTCCTGGGGCCCGGGCTCCGGCCCGTACCGCCCGGCGTCATCGGCGAACTCTACGTCGCGGGCGCCGTGGGCCGCGGCTACCACGGCCGTGCCGCGCTCACCGCCGACCGGTTCATCGCCGACCCGTACGGCCCCGCCGGATCCCGGATGTACCGCACGGGCGACCTCGCCCGCTGGACAGCCGCAGGACACCTCGCGTTCGCGGGGCGCGATGACGCCCAAATGAAGGTACGCGGATTCCGCATCGAACCCGGTGAGGTCGAAGCCGCCCTCACCGACCACCCCGGCGTCGGCCACGCCGTGGTCACCACGTACGAACGGCCCGGCGGCACCCAACTCGTCGGATACATCGTTCCGGTGGGCGTCGGCGGTCTCGGCACCGTGGAGAGCATCGGTCACATCGACGTCGACCTCACGGCAGGCGTCTCCGTACCCGAACTGCGCACCTTCGTCGCGGGCCGCCTCCCCGAGTTCATGGTCCCCTCGGCCTTCGTCATGCTCGACCGGCTCCCCCTGGCCCCCAACGGCAAACTGGACCGCGCCGCGCTCCCCGCCTCCGAGTTCAAGGGCGGCACCTATCGCGCCCCGGACTCCGTGCCCGAGAAGATACTCGCAGGGGTGTATGCCGAGGTCCTCGGTGTGGACCGGGTCGGCATCGACGACGACTTCTTCGCCGTCGGTGGTGACAGCATCCGCTCCATCCAGGTGGTGTCACGGGCCCGTGCACAGGGGGTGGAGATCACCCCGCGCCAGATCTTCGAACGCCGCACCGTCGCGGAACTCGCCACCGTTGCCGGCACCACGGGCGGCGAAGCCGAATGCCTCGCAGAGCTGGAGGGCGGCGGCGAGGGCTGGATGCCACTGCTCCCCGTCGCCGAGTACCTCCTCGAACTGGGGGGCGGCATGGACAGGTTCTCCATGTCGATGGTGCTCGATCTGCCCGGGGGGATTGATGGTGCGGGGTTAGTGTTGACTTTGGGGGCGGTGGTGGATGCGCATGATGTGTTGCGTGCGCGTCTGGTCGACGGTGGGCTTGAGGTAGGGCCCCGGGGTTCGGTGGACATCGGCTCGCTGATTCGACGCGCCGACGAGGACGCCCTGTTGCAGGTCGAGTTGGATGCGGCGACCGGGCGTCTCGATCCTGCGGCGGGGGTGATGGCCCAGTTCGTCTGGCTGCCCGGTGAAGGCCGTCTATTGATCGTGTTGCACCACCTGGTGGTGGACGGGGTGTCCTGGCGGGTGCTGCTGCCCGATCTGGCGCAAGCATGGCAACGCGTGCGAGAAGGACTGCGTCCCGAGTTGCCCGCAGTGGGAACCTCGGTACGACGCTGGGCACACGCCCTGCACGACGAAGCGAACAACAACACCCGCGCCGCCGAACTGGGCTGGTGGCGAGCCACAGTCGAAGGCCCGGATCCCGATCTCGGTCGTAGGCCCCTGGACCCCGTCATCGATGTGGTGGACACCCTCGACTATGTGTGGGCGGAGGTTTCGCCGGAGGTGACGGAGGCGTTGTTGACGGTGTTGCCGGGGGTGTTCCGCAGTGGCGCGGGCGACGGCCTGTTGGCAGGGTTGGCCTTGGCGGTGGCCACATGGCGTCGGGACCGCGGAGTGGACGAGTCCTCGCTCCTAGTCCGCCTCGAAGGACACGGCCGCGAAGAAGACGTGGTACCCGGCGCAGACCTCTCCCGCACCCTCGGCTGGTTCACCACCATGTACCCCGTACGCCTCGACATCGAAAACACCAACCTCAACGAAGCATTCACCGCAGGACCCGCAGCCGGCACACTGATCAAAACCATCAAAGAACAACTCCTCACCATCCCCGACAAAGGCATCGGCTACGGCCTCCTGCGCTACCTCAACCAAGAAACCGCCCCCCAACTAGCCCCCCACCCCACCGGCCAAATCGCCTTCAACTACCTCGGCCGCTACTCCACCACCGACATGCCCAAACACCTCCGCGGCCTCGCCTGGACCCAGAGCCCTGGCACGGCGACGACCGTCGCCGCTCCCGATGCCGATATGCCGGCCCTGTCCGTCCTCGATGTGAACGCGCTCGTCACCGAGGGCAAGGACGGTGCCCGCCTCACCGCCCGGTTTGGATTCCCCACCGGCATCCTGAGCACGCAGGAAGTGCAAGAGCTCGCCGATCACTGGTGTGCGGCGCTCGAAGCACTCGCCAAGCATGTGCGGCAACCCGGCGCCGGCGGCCTCACCCCCTCCGACGTACCCCTGGTCTCCGTACACCAAAGCGAGATCGACCACTGGGAACACCACTACCCCCACCTCACCGACATCTGGCCCCTCACCCCCCTCCAATCCGGACTCCTCTTCCACGCCCAACTCGCCGACACCACCTTCGACGCCTACCACGTCCAATTCATCTACCACCTCACCGGCACCATCGACCCCCACCGCATGCACACCGCAAGCCAAGCCCTCCTCAACCGACACCCCACCCTCCGCACCGCCTACACCAACAACCACACCGGCAACCCCATCCAACTCGTCCTCAACCACACCCCACTCCCCTGGCAACACCACGACCTGACGGGGCACGGCGCCGACGCACTGGAACGGCTGCTGTCCCAGGACCGCGAGACCCACTTCGACCCGGCAACACCACCTCTGGTCCGCATGACCCTCATCACCCTGGGGCCCGACCGCGCCGAGCTGGTGTTCACCGCCCACCACGTCCTCTTCGACGGCTGGTCCGTACCGTTGCTAATGCAGGATCTCCTACGGCTGTACGGCTCGGGTGGCGACCCCTCCGCCCTGCCCCGCGTACGCAGCTACCGGGACTTCCTTGACTGGCTCTCCCGGCAGGACCATCACGCGGCTGCCCGCGCCTGGGCCGCCGAACTGGCCGGAGTCGACGAGCCCACACTGCTCGTCCCCGACACCGCAGCCGAGGGGGCCACCGCGGACATCGGATCGGTTGACGTTCCGCTCCCGGCCGAGCTGGCGATCTCGCTCCCCCGTCGGGCCGCCGAACTGGGCGTCACGCTCAGCACCCTCGTCCAGGGCGCATGGGCGCTGCTGCTCGGACAGCTCACCGGTCGGCACGATGTGCTGTTCGGCGCGACCGTCTCGGGCCGCCCCGCCGTGGTCGACGGTGTCGACACCATGGTCGGCCTCTTCATCAACACCCTTCCTGTACGAGTCGACTACGCACCGGGGGACACAGCGGCCGACCTGCTGAACTCCCTCCAGAACCGACAGGCCGCCCTCCTCGACCACCACCACTACGGGCTCGCCGACATCCAACGGACCGCAGGACTGCCGGTGCTCTTCGACACCGTCGTCGTCTTCGAGTCGTTCCCCGTCGACCGCATCGGCATCAGCGAGGCCAACAGCGCGGCCGGAGTGACCATCACCGGTCTCACCCCGTTCAGCGGCAGCCACTACCCCCTCGCGGTGACCGCCGATGCCGACCCCCATCTGCGGATCGCGCTCCAGCACCAGCACTCGGTGCTGGACCACGACGCGGTGGCATCGATCGCCGAACGGTTCCGACGGGTACTCGGCGAGATCGCCGACGACCCCCACCGTCTGGTACGGGACATCGGAATCCTCGACCCGGTCGAACGGAACCAGGTCGTCAGAGCCTGGAACGACACCGCCAGAGCGGTGCCGGCCAGCACGGTCCCCGAGGCGTTCGAGGCGCAGGCCGCCCGCACCCCGGACGCCCCCGCCGTCACCTTCGACGGCAGCACCCTGACGTACGCACAGCTCAACCGGCGCGCGAACCGGCTCGCCCGACATCTGATCACCCAAGGGGCCGGCCCCGAGGACACCATCGCCGTCATGCTGCCGCGGTCCACCGAACTGATCGTCGCCCTGCTCGCGATCCTCAAGGCGGGCGCCGCCTATCTACCCGTGGACCCGGGCCTCCCCGTCGAGCGGATCGGATTTCTACACGAGGACGCACGCCCCTTGCTCACGCTCACCACAACGAGCTCACCCGCGCCGGGCGGTGTCCGACAGATCGCGGTCGACGATCCGACCCTGGTCCTCCAGGACACCAACCCGGCTACGGGCACGGAGCTGGGCACAGGCGCGGGCTTCATGGATGCGTCGGACCTCAGCAACGCCGACCGGGTACGGCCCCTCACCCCCGCCCATCCCGCGTACGTCCTCTACACCTCGGGATCGACCGGTCGCCCCAAGGGCGTCGTCGTCGGACACACGGCCATCGTCAACCGACTCCTGTGGATGGCGCACGCCTACCGGGTGGGTACCGACGACCGGATCATGCAGAAGACCCCGCTCGGCTTCGACGTATCGGTGTGGGAGCTCTTCCTGCCCCTGATCACGGGCTCCGAGCTCGTCGTGGCCAAACCCGGAGGCCACCGCGACCCCGCCTATCTGGCCCGGCTGATCCGGGAGTCCCGGATCACCATGGTCCACTTCGTCCCGTCCATGCTCCAGGCGTTCCTCCAGGAGCCGTCGGCACGCGCCTGCACCAGCCTGCGCCAGGTCGTCTGCAGTGGTGAGGCGCTCCCGCCGCACCTGCGCGACCAGTACTACACGGTCCTGGACGCGCCGCTGAACAACCTCTACGGCCCCACCGAGACCGCCGTCGACGTCACCGCGACCCACTGCCCCCGCACGGACACCGGCAGGGTCACGATCGGTGGGCCCGTGTGGAACACCCGGCTCTACGTCCTGGACGGCCACCTCAACCCCGTACCCCCTCGCGTAGCCGGCGAGCTGTACATCGCGGGCGACCAACTGGCCCGCGGCTACCTCCATCGGCACCCACTCACCGCCGAGCGCTTCGTCGCCAACCCGTTCGACGCTCCGGGCAGCCGCATGTACCGCACCGGGGACCGGGTCCGCTGGGACGGGCAAGGCCGCCTGGAGTATCTCGGCCGGACCGACGACCAGGTGAAGGTGCGCGGCATGCGCATCGAACTCGGCGAGATCGAGAGCGCCCTGAGCACCCACCCCGGAGTCGAACACGCCGCCGTCGTCGCCCGGGACACACCGGCTGGACAACAACTGGTGGGATACGTCGTACCGGCGCCGGGGACGGCCGCAGACGTCGCCAGGGCCGTCGCACTCCGGCGGGCGGGCCGGCTGGACGGCGTGGAGCTGCACGAACTGCCCAACGGCATGCTGGTGGCCGCCCGCAACCGGTCGAACACCCTCTTCCTGTACGACGAGATCTTCACCAGGAACGAGTACCTCCGTGGCGGAGTGACCCTCCCCGCGGGAGCGTGCGTCGTCGACGTCGGCGGCCACGTCGGCATGTTCTCGCTGTACGTGAACACACTGCGGCCCGACGCTGTGATCCACGCCTTCGAGCCCATGCCCGAACTGGCAGCGATGTTCCGACTCAACGCCGAACTGCACGACATCGACGTCCACATCGCCACCTGTGCGCTCGGCCGCGAACCCGGCCGCGCCGACTTCACGTACTACCCCGAGATGTCCCTGCTCTCCGGGCGCTTCGCCGACGAGGCCGAAGAGCGCCGGATGCTGGAACGCGTCATCGAGAACGAACGCCGCACCCCTCGCACCCCAGACGGCGCCGAAGGCCAGGACGACGCGATGCTCGCGGAGCTGCTGACCAACCGGCTGCGCAGCGTCTTCGTCGACGTCGAACTGCGCACCCTCTCCCAGATGATCAGGGAGAACGGCATCAGCACCATCGACCTGCTGAAGATCGACGCGGAGAAGAGCGAACTCGACATCCTGCTCGGCATCGAACCGGAACACTGGCCGCTCGTCCGGCAGATCGTCGCGGAGGTCCATGACATCGAAGGCCGTCTGAACACCGTGGTGAAGCTCCTGAACAACCAGGGCTTCCACACCACGGTGGAGAACTCCGACGAGCTCGCGAGAACGGGCATGTACTCGCTGTACGCGGTGCGCATGCCCGCCGACGACCACCCCAGGGGCACGGTCCAGCCCGTCGAAGGACACCGCACCTGGCACAACCCCGGACAGCTCACCGGAGAAATCCAGGAGCACACCGCAGCGTTGCTGCCGGACTACATGGTGCCCTCGGCCCTCGTCTTCCTCGATGCGCTCCCCGTCACCACGAACGGCAAGCTCGACCGGGCCGCGCTGCCCGCTCCCGAAGCCACGGGCGGCGCCGAGGGCTCCAGGGAACCGCACACCGATCTGGAGAGGACCCTCTGCGCCCTGTTCGCGGAGGTGCTCGGCACGGACCGGGTCGGCATCGATGACGACTTCTTCGCCCTGGGCGGGCACTCCCTGGTCGCAACCCGGCTCATCAGCAGACTCCGTACCGTCGTCGGCGCCGAACTGCCGATCCGTGCCGTCTTCGATGCGCCGACCGTCGCCGAACTGGCGACACACCTGCCGGCGCGGACACACCAGCACTCCGCCCCGCCCACCGTCCGGACCGAGCTATCGGCAGTACGCGGCCGTCCGGACCGCATTCCCCTGTCCTTCGCCCAACGCAGGCTCTGGTTCGCCGACCGCTTCGAAGGCCCTTCCGCCACCTACAACCTGCCCGTGGTGCTGCACCTCGAAGGCTCGCTCGACCTCACGGCGCTGGAAGCAGCCCTCCAGGACGTGGTCGCCCGCCATGAAACACTGCGGACCCTCGTCGGCGAGGACGACGGCGTCCCCCACCAACACATCCTCACCCCAGATGCCGCGGCCCTTGCCCTGCCCGTCACCAGCACGGGTCCGCAGGAAGTCGAGCGCCTCATCGCCGTCGAAGTGAGCCACGCCTTCGACTTCACCACCGAACTACCCCTGCGCGCGCATGTCTTCACGCAGGGTCCGGACGACCACGTACTGCTGTTGGTCATGCACCACATCGCGGGCGACGGCGAATCGCTCGCCCCCCTCACCCGTGACCTGGCCACCGCCTACGAGGCACGCAAGCGGGGCGACGCACCCGGCTGGACCCCGCTGCCCGTCCAGTACGCCGACTACACGCTCTGGCAGCGCGAACTCCTCGGCGATGCGGATGATCCCGACAGCGTCCTGGCCCGGCAGTCCGCCTACTGGCGCACCGAACTGGCGGACACCAGACAGCCGTTGCCGCTGCCCACTGACCGTCCCAGGCCGTCGGCCGCCAGCCACCGCGGCGACCTCGTCGACTTCACCCTCGAATCCTCACTCGTGGCAGCCGTCGAGGCACTGGCCACCGCACACCGGGCGACCGTTCCCATGGTGCTCCAGGCGGCCCTCGCCGTGCAGCTGCGCGAGCTCGGCAGCGGCGACGACATCACCGTCGGTTCCCCGATCGCCGGCCGTACCGACGCGGCCCTCGCCGAGCTGGTCGGCTTCTTCGTCAACACCTGGGTGCTGCGCGTCCACCTCCCCGCCGACCTCACCTTCGCCCGCGTCGTCGAGCAGGTGCGGGACAAGGCGCTGGCAGCGTACGACAACCAGCACGCGCCCTTCGAGCACCTGGTGGAGCTCCTCAACCCCGACCGGTCCACCTCCCATCACCCGCTGTTCCAGGTGATGTTCGGTTGGCAGGCCATCGAGGAAGGGGACTTCGAACTGCACGGCCTACGGGCGGAGTTGAAGACGATCGCCACGGACACGGCGAAGTTCGATCTGTTCCTCACCATGGCCGACATACCGGGGCGGGGTGTGCTCGGCAGCCTCGAATACGCCACGGACCTCTTCGACCGGTCCACCGCCGAGGGCATCACCACCGGATTCGTCAGTACGCTGCACCGCCTCCTGGCCGACCCCGAAACGCCCCTTGGGGCGGTCGGGCCCATGCGCGACACGGCGCGGACCACCATCCGGGGCATGGAGGTCGACTTGGCCGAGGTCGAGGCCGTGTTGGGCGCACACGCCCGTATCGCCCGCGCGGTGGCCGCCACCCACACCGGCCGGGGCGCCGGGCGCCGCCTGATCGGCTACGTGGTCCCAGCGGCCACCGCCGAGGGCGAGGCCAGCATGGACTTCACCGCCGGGCTCTCCCCCGCCGAACTGCGCGCCCACGCCGCCGCGCGTCTCCCCGAGCACGCCGTTCCCGCGGAATTCCTGGTCATCGACCGGCTGCCGCTGACGCCCGACGGCACTCTGGACCACGACGCACTGCCCGAACCTGCCGGTACGGGGAGTGTCTACCGGGCGCCGCGCACCCCCGTGGAGACGACGTTGGCCCAGGTGTATGCCGAGGTCCTCGGTGTGGACCGGGTCGGCATCGACGACGACTACTTCCTCATCGGTGGTGACAGCATCCGCTCCATCCAGGTGGTGTCACGGGCCCGTGCACAGGGGGTGGAGATCACCCCGCGCCAAATCTTCGAACGCCGCACCGTCGCCGAGCTCGCCGACGCCATGGACACAGCCGCCACCCCCGATGTCCTCGCGGAGCTGGCGGGGCGCGGTGAGGGCTGGATGCCATTGCTGCCGCTGGGCGCGTACCTCCTTGAACTGGGCTTGGGGACCGATCGGTTCGCCATGGCCACCGTCGTCGATCTGCCCGGGGGGATTGATGGTGCGGGGTTAGTGTTGACTTTGGGGGCGGTGGTGGATGCGCATGATGTGTTGCGTGCGCGTCTGGTCGACTGTGGGCTTGAGGTAGGGCCCCGGGGTTCGGTGGACATCGGCTCGCTGATTCGACGCGCCGACGAGGACGCCCTGTTGCAGGTCGAGTTGGATGCGGCGACCGGGCGCCTCGATCCTGCGGCGGGGGTGATGGCCCAGTTCGTCTGGCTGCCCGGTGAAGGCCGTCTGTTGATCGTGTTGCACCACCTGGTGGTGGACGGGGTGTCCTGGCGGGTGCTGCTGCCCGATCTGGCGCAAGCATGGCAACGCGTGCGAGAAGGACTGCGTCCCGAGTTGCCCGCAGTGGGAACCTCGGTACGACGCTGGGCACACGCCCTGCACGACGAAGCGAACAACAACACCCGCGCCGCCGAACTGCCGTACTGGTTAGCGGCTGTTGACGGCTCCGATCCCCTCCTCGGGCGGCGGGCGCTCGACCCGGCCGTTGATGTCCAGTCGACGGTCGACAGCATCGAGGCCCGGGTTTCGCCGGAGGTGACGGAGGCGTTGTTGACGGTGTTGCCGGGGGTGTTCCGCAGTGGCGCGGGCGACGGCCTGTTGGCAGCGTTGGCCTTGGCGGTGGCCACATGGCGTCGGGATCGCGGAGTGGACGAGTCCTCGCTCCTAGTCCGCCTCGAAGGACACGGCCGCGAAGAAGACGTGGTACCCGGCGCAGACCTCTCCCGCACCCTCGGCTGGTTCACCACCATGTACCCCGTACGCCTCGACATCGAAAACACCAACCTCGACGAAGCATTCACCGCAGGACCCGCAGCCGGCACACTGATCAAAACCATCAAAGAACAACTCCTCACCATCCCCGACAAAGGCATCGGCTACGGCCTCCTGCGCTACCTCAACCAAGAAACCGCCCCCCAACTAGCCCCCCACCCCACCGGCCAAATCGCCTTCAACTACCTCGGCCGCTACTCCACCACCGACATGCCCAAACACCTCCGCGGCCTCGCCTGGACCGAAGCCTTCGATACCGCAGGCATCACAGCAGGGCTCGACCCTCACCTCCCCGCGCTCGCGACCCTGGACGTGAACGCCTATGTCACGGACTCCGAGGGCGGCCCGGAACTACGGGCCCGGTTCGACTTCCCCACGGGGGTTTTGACGAGGGACGACGCCCAGGAGCTCGCCGTTCTCTGGTGTGCGGCGCTCGAAGCACTCGCCAAGCATGTGCGGCAACCCGGCGCCGGCGGCCTCACCCCCTCCGACGTACCCCTGGTCTCCGTACACCAAAGCGAGATCGACCACTGGGAACACCACTACCCCCACCTCACCGACATCTGGCCCCTCACCCCCCTCCAATCCGGACTCCTCTTCCACGCCCAACTCGCCGACACCACCTTCGACGCCTACCACGTCCAATTCATCTACCACCTCACCGGCACCATCGACCCCCACCGCATGCACACCGCAAGCCAAGCCCTCCTCAACCGACACCCCACCCTCCGCACCGCCTACACCAACAACCACACCGGCAACCCCATCCAACTCGTCCTCAACCACACCCCACTCCCCTGGCAACACCACGACCTGGGCACGCTCCAAGAGGACTCGTTCGAGCGGGAGTTCCAGCGCATCCTGACCGCTGACCAACGCGCCCACTTCGACCCGGCGACACCACCCCTACTCCGCATGACCCTCATCACCCGAGGCCCCGGCCGCGCCGAGCTGGTGTTCACCGCCCACCACGTCCTCTTCGACGGCTGGTCGCTGCCGCTGCTCACCGAGGAGCTGTTGCGGCTGTACGGCTCGGGTGGTGACGCATCAGAGCTCATGCCCCCGCCGGCCTACCGGGACTTCCTGCGCTGGCTGTCCACACGGGATCGGCAGAGCTCCATCGACGCCTGGGCCGCCGAACTCGACGGAGTCGAAGAACCCACGCTGCTCGCACCCGACACCGGGATCAATGCGGACCAGGGCAGCACCGGGCAGCTGGAGGTCACATTGCCCGCGGCGACCGCCCTGGAACTCGCCCGACAGGCAGGCAACTTGGGGATCACGCTCAACACCGTGGTGCAGGGCACCTGGGCACTCGTCCTCGCAGAGTTGACCGGACGGCAGGACGTGCTGTTCGGAGCGACGGTGTCGGGCAGGCCCGCCGAAGTGCCCGGCGTCGACGCCATGGTCGGCCTCTTCATCAACACCCTTCCCGTACGGGTCGCTATGACGCCCTGGGACAGCATCGGCACTCTCCTGACCGACCTACAGGACCGACAGAGCGCCCTCCTCGACCACCACCACACCGGGCTCGCCGACATCCAGCGGGCCGCGGGATTGCCGGTGTTGTTCGACACGGTGACGGTCTTCGAGTCGTTCCCCGTCGACCGGGCGGGCATTGGCGAAGCCAACAGGTCGGCCGGGATCGAGATCACCGCTGCGAGTTCCGTGAACGGCACCCACTACCCCTTCGGTGTCGCCGCGACCGCCGACCCCCACCTCCGCGTGGTCCTCCAGTTCCAGCGCGATGTGTTCGACACGGCGACCGTCGAGGGCATCGCCGCCCGGTTCGCCCGCGTGCTCACGCGGTTCGCCACCGCCCCCGACACACCCATCGGTGCCCTCCATGAGCCGGGGCCCGGGGCCGGGGGCACGACCTCCACCGAGGTGAACACCCCGCAGGACACGGTTCCCGGATTGTTCGCCGCCCAGGCCGCGGCGAACCCGGACGCACTCGCCGTCGTCCACGACGCTGAATCGCTGACCTACCGCGAACTGAACGCTCGGGTGAAGCGGCTCGCAGCCGAACTAACCCGGCGCGGCGTGGGACCCGAGACGGTGGTGGTCGTCGCGCTGCGCCGCTCCCCCACCCTCGTGGTGTCGCTGCTCGCGGTGATGCGGGCCGGTGGCGTGTACCTTCCCGTCGACCCGGCTCTCCCCGCCGAGCGCATCGCCTTCATGGCCGAGGACTCGGGGGCTCGACTGGCCCTGGGGGACGCAACGACGGCCGACGCGTTGGCTACCGCACCGGTGGTCACCTTCCGCGTCGACACCGAAGACACCAATAGGCCCAACGAGGCAGCAGTGGCCGAAGCGGCCGACGCCACCGAAGGGGCCACCGCCGCGGATTCCACCGCAGGTCCCGCCGTACTGGACGGCACCGCGTACATCATCTACACATCGGGCTCCACCGGTCGTCCCAAGGGCGTGGCCGTCACCCACCGCGGTATCGCCGCCCTCGTCAGGGGGCATGTGGAACGGCTCGGTGTGACCGCCGAAACCCGCATGCTGCAACTGGCCTCACCCAGCTTCGACGTATCGCTCTGCGAGATGTTCACGGTCCTGCTGTCGGGCGCCACCGTGGTGATGGCCGACACCGCCCGTCTTGCTCCGGGGACCGCGCTCTCCGAGACCATCGCCGCGCACGCCGTGACCCATGCGATGATCCCGCCCGCGATGCTCGCTATGGTGTCCCACGGCGCACTGACCAGCGTTGAATCCCTGGTCGTGGGGGGTGAGGTGACTCCGCCCGAGTTGGTGGCCGCCTGGGCGCCCGGGCGCAACATGGTCAACGTCTACGGGCCGACAGAGACCACGGCCTGCGTCACCATGAGCACACCGCTCGCCGCGAACACCGGACTGCCGCCGATCGGCCACCCGATCCCGGACACCCGGCTGTATGTCCTGGACGGGGCGCTCCGCCCGGTGCAGCCGGGCCGGGCCGGCGAGCTGTACATCGCGGGACCTGGTGTGGCGCGGGGATACGTCGGGCGCCCCGGTCTGACGGCGGGGCGATTCCTGCCCTGCCCCTTCGGACCGCCCGGCGAGCGGATGTACCGCACGGGTGACCTGGTCGTGCACGGTCGGGACGGGCAGCTCGTGTTCCAGGGACGGGCCGACGGCCAGGTGAAGATACGCGGCTTCCGCATCGAGCCCGGCGAGATCGAGGCGGCGCTGTTGGCGCACCGGGCGATCGCGCAGGCCGTCGTGGTCGTCGACGAACACGATGGCGACCGCCGGCTGGCCGCGTACGTGGTGCCGAGCGGCACTGCCGACGACGCCCCGCAGGACGTACTGCCGGCCGAGTTGCGCCGCCATCTGGCCGCCGGTCTGCCGGAGTACATGGTGCCTGCGGCCGTGACGGTGCTCGGAGAGCTGCCCTTCAATCGCAACGGAAAGCTGGACAGGGGCGCGCTCCCGACACCCGACTACGGCGCCGCTTCGACCGGTCGGCCCGCCAGGACGCCGCGCGAGGAGATCCTGTGCGGCCTGTTCGCGGAGGTGCTGGGCGTCGACCGGGTCGGCATCGACGACGGCTTCTTCGCCCTGGGCGGCCACTCGCTCCTGGCAGCCAGGCTCATCAACCGCATCCGGGTGGTCCTCGGCGCCGAACTGCCGCTGCGCACCGTGTTCCAGTCGCCCACCGTCGCCGGACTGGCCCAACACCTGGAATCCGAAGCGGCGGCCGACGGTACGGTTCCCGAGGTCGACCCGTTCGCCCCGGTACTGTCCATCGCGCCCGGCGCCACGGACGGCGCGGGCGGCCCTGGGACCGAACCCCTGTGGTGGATCCACCCCGGCGGCGGCATCTGCTGGCCCTATCTGGGGTTCGCCGAACTGCTCCCCGCGGAGCGGCCGGTCAACGGCATCCAGGCCAAGGGCTTCGACGGCACGACCCCGCTACCAGTCGCCATCGACGACATGGTCACCGACTACATCGCCGAGATTCAGGCCGTGCAGCCCGAGGGCCCGTACCACCTCATGGGTCTGTCCATCGGGGGCACCCTCGCCCATGCGATGGGGGCAGCACTCCAGGCGCAGGGGCACGAAGTGGCACTCCTCGCCCTCCTGGACAGCGTCCCCAGCGGCTATCTGCATGAGCAGAAGCCGCCCACCGCGGCCGATCTGCGGGAGTACTTCACCGAACACCTCACCGGTCTGTCCGGTACGGCGGACGGTGAAGCGTTCCTGACGAACGCCGTTTCCGTCATCGTCAATCACACCGCGCTCATGCCCGAGTTCCACCAGCCCGTTTACCGGGGCGACGTCCTCTTCTTCAACGCCGTACCGAAGGCCGAAGGGTCCTTCGCGGGTCTGTGGCGGCCACATGTCACGGGCACGGTGCGGCAACACGACATCAACAGCGCGCACGGCGACATGTATCTGCCAGGACCGGCAGCGGAAATCTGCCGGATCATCGGCGCCGCACTGCCGGCTTCAACGAGGGGAAAATTCCGTGGAAACGCGTGAACCTGAAATGTACGACGTCGTGGGAATCGGATTCGGGCCCTCGAACCTTTCGCTCGCCGTGGCGCTGGAGGAGCAGCAGACACCGTTGAAGGCCATCTTCTTCGAGCGACAACCGACGCTCAGCTGGCACCGCGGCATGCTGATGTCCGGCACGAAGATGCAGGTCTCCTTTCTCAAGGACCTGGCCACCTTCCGCAATCCCGTCTCAGAGTTCAGTTTCGTTTCCTACCTCCACGCAAAGGGGCGGTTGGCACGGTTCGTCAACAACCAGGACTTCTTTCCGTCCCGGCAGGAATTCCACTCCTACCTGGAATGGGCCGCGGCGAAGGTGGCGCATCGCGTCTCCTACAACTCTCGTGTCACGGCGGTCCAGTTGCCCCAGGCGTATGGCGAGGGTCCGGCACGCCATGTGCGACTGGCGGTGGACGATCCGGTACGGCCCGGCGGCGTCCGGGTGGTCGAAGCACGCAACATCGTCGTCTCCACCGGCCTCGTGCCACGCATGCCCACCGGGATCGAGCGCGGTGAGTCGGTCTGGCACAGCTCGGAGTTCCTGCACCGGTTCAGGGAGCGCGGTAGTGCCGGGCTGAAGCGCGTGGCGGTCGTCGGCGCGGGCCAGAGCGCCGCGGAGATCGTCCGCTTTCTGCACGACAACGCGCGGGACGCCACGGTCTCGGCGATCCTCCCTTCGTACGGCTACTCCATCGCGGACAACACCCCCTTCGCGAACCAGGTCTTCGATCCGAACGCGACCGACGAGTTCTATCGGGGCTCGGACCGCTCGAAGGACGCGATCTGGCACTACCACAAGAACACCAACTACTCAGTCGTCGACGACGAGGTGCTCAGTGACCTCTATCAGCGTGCGTACGCCGATGAGGTGAGCGAAGAGGGTCGGTTGGACTTCGTCAACCTGGCCAGGGTCGTGGACGTCAAGCACGGCGCGAACGACACCCGGGTGACGGTGCACTCCCTGGCCGCGGACGAATCGTACGACCTCGACGTCGACGTGCTGGTCTGCGCCACCGGCTACCACCCGATGGACCCCTCCGAGATCCTCGGCAGCGTGGGCGACCACTGCCTGCGGGACGCCGAGGGCAGATACCGCGTCACCCGTGACTACCGACTGGCCACTACGGACGCCCTGAGTTGCGGGATCTATCTACAGGGCGGCACCGAGCACACCCACGGACTATCGTCGTCCCTGCTGTCGAACCTGGCCGTCAGAAGCGGCGAGATCACGAATTCCATCCTGGAAAGGCGCGTTGCCGCAGCAGCAGCCGCAGACCAGGCGGCCGAGGAAGAAGAGGGGATCCGCGTATGAGCACCAATCCGTTCGACGATGACAACGGGCGCTTCCATGTGCTGGTCAATGAGGAGGACCAGCACTCGCTGTGGCCCACCTTCGCGGCCGTCCCGGACGGCTGGCGCATCGTCCTCAACGATGACACCCGCGCCGCATGCCTTGAGTACGTGGAGGAGAACTGGACCGATATGCGGCCCCGGAGCCTTCAGCGGGCCATGGCTGAGGACTGACCCCGTACGACATCGAGCCGCTGGTGGTACGGGGCCTGCCGCGCATGAGGTCCCCGTACTACCCGGCATCCAGGTCCAGGGGCGGTGACCGCGAAAACCGCCCCATGTCATCGGCGGCCTCGTGAACACCGGTGGTCGCACCCGCCAGCGCGCCATCCGGTCTACTCATCGAAGACCGCGAGCAACGCCCGACCGCGGCAGATCTCCGACTCGGTCACCGAGCTCCGAGGACGTCCGCGGTGAAGCCCGCACAGGTCGCGAGGGACACCAACTCATCGGCCCGTGAACCGCGTAGGCACACCACCGGGTAGCAGTCCGATTGGATGTCGAGGACGGCAAGGGCGGCGCCGATCTCGCGATAGTGCCGACCACAGCCATGAAGGAACGCTTCGGTCGGCAGGAGCATTTCATCGGCGTCGAGCAGCACCCAGGGGTCCACGGACGGACGGGACGCAAGCCCTACCAGCTGGCCCCGGATCTCCTCCGGGTCCTCCTTCCAGTCGAACTCCGCGAGCAGCCGGTGCTCGTCGAGCGCGTCGATGAGCGCTATCCAGGGCAGGTCCGGGACGGGCCCGTCGATGCCCCGGTCCGCCAGCCGTGCAGCGTGGGCGCGGACATATCCCGTGGGGTCGTCGTGCGCACGCAGCACCTGCTCGGCGACGGCTGGACGAGCGGGTGCAAGGAGCTCCGCGATGGCTGCCAGGGAGGTGCGACTCGCATCGGTTCCGGGCATGGTGTGCACTCCTTCGACAGCCGTGCGACTGCGGTCGGTACGGGAGCGGGCGCGCTGGTCGGCGCCCATGAACACCATGACACGGGGGTCTGACACAAGCCGTTGCCGCCGCCCCGCCCTCCGTCGCCTCAACCCGTCGTGGCCTCAGAGCAGTCGGGGCTCAGCGGCCCGGTCCAGGTCAC
Source organism: Streptomyces sp. NBC_00690 (assembly GCF_036226685.1). Classification (NCBI taxonomy): domain Bacteria; kingdom Bacillati; phylum Actinomycetota; class Actinomycetes; order Kitasatosporales; family Streptomycetaceae; genus Streptomyces; species Streptomyces sp. NBC_00690. The sequence continues at coordinate 7,294,981 of NZ_CP109009.1, read as the reverse complement.
GGCACCGGATCGCGCCAGCGGGCGTGGGCGCGCCGACGCGCCCACGCCCGCGATGAGCCCGCAGAGCCACGAAGCTCCCGTGCGCCGTGCCCGCCTCTTGTCGGTGGCGGGCACGGCGCATGGAGCGTTTTCCTTCCGGTCAGACCTTGGTCGAGTCCTTCAGGTACGGCGCCCCGGTCACGGGCTCCGGCACGGGAGTGGGCGCGGGCCCGCCCTCGCTGAGGCCGTACCGCTCGTGGAGCTTGCGCAGGAAGCGGGGCGCGTACCAGGCTGAGCGGCCGAGTAGGCGCATCGCGGCGGGGACCAGGACCCCGCGTACGGCGACGGCGTCGATGAGGATGGCCAGCCCGCTGCCCAGCCCGAACATCTGCAGGAAGCTGAGTTGGGCCGTCCCGAAGGCGAAGAAGGACACCGCGAGCAGCAGGGCCGCCGCGGTGACGATGCGTCCCGTGTGTCCGAGACCGTTGGCCACTGCGGACTCATTGTCCTCACCCAGATCGTGGAGTTCCTTGATCCGGCTGGTGACGAACACCTCGTAGTCCATCGAGAGGCCGAAGGCGACGCAGAACATCAGCACGGTCATCGACACGTTCATCGGCTGTGGTGTGAAACCGAGCAGGGAGGAGAGGTTGCCGTCCTGGAAGATCCAGGTCATGACGCCGAGGGTGGCCCCCAGGCTGATCAGGTTGAGCAGCAGCGCACGCAGCGGTTGCACGACGCTGCCGGTGAAGAGGAAGAGTAGGACGAAAGTGGTGAGGGCGACCAGGACCACTGCGAGGGGAAGCCGATCGCCGATGGAGTCCTTGGAGTCGACCAGTACGGCGTCGACTCCGCCCACCAGAGCGCCTGATCCGTCGGGCGGAGTGACCGCCCTGACCTGCTCGACCAGTCGCTGGGCCTCGTCCGACTTCGGGGACAGTGCGCTCACGACGTTGATCCGCTGCGCGTCGGGGCGGCCGAGGGCTGCGTTGGCGGGGCCGTTCGTCGTGGGCGTTCCGTCGGTGTAGGTTCCGCCGCTGGTCTCGACGCGGGCGACCCCCTTGAGCCCGGACAGTGCGACCGCGTAGGTCTCCAAGGGGGCCTTGCCCACCTGCTTGTCGATGACGACGTGCAGCGCCGCTTCGTCATTGCCGTTGAAGCTCTTCTCCAGCACCGACGCGACCTGGCGGCTCTGGGCGTCCTCGGGAAGCACGCGTTCGTCCGGTGTGCCGAAGGTGATGCCCAACAGCGGGCTCGCCGCGAGGAGCAGCACCGCAAGCACGGGCAGCGCGGTGAGTGCGGGCCGCCGCATGACAGTGCGGGCCAGTCGCCCCCAGGCGCGCCCGCGGGTCTCGGAGCGCTGCCGGTTCGCCCATGGCAGCCGACCGCTGTTGACCCGGTGCCCCAGGACGACGAACAGGGCCGGCATCACGAACAGGGTGCTGATGGCCGCGATGGCGACGACGCCGATCCCGGCGTATCCGAACGAACGCAGGAAGTACTGGGGGAACACCAGGAGTGCTCCGAGTGCGGCAGCCACGGTCGCGGCGGAGAAGGCGACCGTACGGCCGGCGGTGCTCACCGTCCGCCGGACGGCGTCCTCCACGCTCTCCCCTGCCGCGAGTTGCTCGCGGAACCGGCTGACCATCAACAGGGCGTAGTCGATGCCGAGGCCGAGGCCCAGTGCGGTGGTCAGGTTGATCGCGAAGACGGAGACGTCGGTGACGCTGCCGAGCAGGAAGAGTTCGGCGAACGTGCCGATGACGGCGATCAATCCGATGACCAGCGGCAGCAGGGCCGCGACGACACTGCCGAAGACGAGCAGGAGAAGCACGAGGGTCAGGGGCACGGCGATGGCTTCGGCCAGGATGAGGTCTTCGCCCACCTGGGTTCCCATCTCGTCGCCCACTGCGGCGCCGCCGCCCGCCCGGACCGTCAGGGCGTCTTCGTACGTTCCGGTATAGGCGGCGATGATGGTCTTGGCGTTCTTGCTCTGCTCGGTTTCGTCACCCTTCACATGGGCGAGCACCAGGGCATCGCGGCCGTCCTTGGAGCGGAGGTCGGGGTTGTCCGTGTCCCAGTACGAGATCACGTTCTCCAGGTGCCGCTCCTTCTTGAGGTCGGCAACCAGGGCCCGACCGTTCCGCTCGGCGGCCGGGGTGTCGACCCGGCCTTCGGAGGGACGGACCAGCAGGACGAGGTTCGTCTCCCCTCCGAACTTCTCGCCGATGACCTCCCCCGCCCGGGTGGACTGCGAGGCCGGGTCCTCATATCCGCCGTCCAGCAGCTTGCCGAACGCACCGGTGCCCGCAACACCCATGAGGGCCACAGCCACCACCGCGATGACAAGTATCAACCGGGCCCGGCGTATCACCAGTTCGGCTATGCGTTCAAACACGCGTGATCTCCCTTTTGCGCACTGATCGTGAGAGCCCGGAGACCGGGATCAGGCAGGCCGAAGCAGGGGCGGAGGCGGGGGTGGGGAGCTCCGCGGAAACCTTCACCGCGCCGGAGGCAGACCCGCTGTCGCATTCTTCGTCGCCGATTTCGACGCTAGCGGGGCACTAGAGAATTTGGCAGTGTTAGATTTTTCTAACAAGTTGGCGTTTCTGGTGCTCCTGCGGGAGCTGGCGTCGTAGGGTCGTGGCATGCCTGCGGAAGAACATGTGACGGCCCGGCGTTCCCTGCGCGAGCGGCGTCGGGCCGCCGCCACCCAAGAGATCCTGGACGCCGCTGAGCGGCACATCGTGGAGAACGGCCCGGCGGCCCTGTCCCTGCGTGCGATTGCCCGGGACCTCGGGATGACCGTCCAGGCGCTCTACCACTACTTTCCGAGCTGGTCCGATCTCGTCACGGCGCTGATCACCAAGGCGTACGACGACATGGCCGACGCCGTGCAGGCCGCCGTCGACGAGGCACCGGACGCCCCGGCCCCGGCGCGTGCACTGGTCGCGACCGAGGAGTACCGCCGATGGGCCGTCACCCATCCCGAGCGATTCCAACTCCTCTACGGAACGCCGCTGCGGAAGTACGCGGCACCCGCCAACGGGCCGACCACCCAGGCGATGATCCGGATGAGCAGGATCTTCCAGCGTGAGTTGCTCGACGGGTTCACCACCGCTCAACTGGAAGCGGCCGATGCCCCAGCACTCTCACCCTCACTGCGGACGCATCTGGCACAACTGCCGCCGCACGGTCTGGGAGCACTTCCGCCCCCCGCTACCGCCCTCCTTCTGAGCGCATGGGGGCATCTGCACGGTCTCGTCGTCCTGGAGGTGTTCGGGCACACGGACTTCCTCGGCGACCACCAGGCCGAGATCTTCAGCATGGCGGTGCGGAACCTGGTGAAGGACGTCCGCAGCCGTGTTCCTGACAGTGACTCGGATGCGCTGGCGGCAGGGCCCCTCGCTGGTGGGGGCCTCGCTTCATCCAGCTGACCCGAGTCCGAGGAACCCTGGGCTCGGGCTGGTGGTGTCCCGACAGGGGCGGCGTCGCGGGGCCGGGCCGCACGATGGGCCTGGTGATCTCCGGGGCGACGGCGCGGGCCGAGCGGCTGTACGACATCAGGCACTGGGCGAGTTCAATCGCATCGGTCACTGCGCCGCGATGAAGGTGCCGGAGCTCCTCGCCGAGGACGCCCGGGACTTCTTCCTCACTCGCGTCAAGGCGAACGACGCGGTCATCCGTACGCGCGGAGGATACGGCCGGTGTCGTCGCCTTCGACGCAGTGCAGATAGTGGTCGACGAGTTCGTCCATCGATACCGATCGCATGCCCGGGAAGTGTTCGGCAAAGACATCCACGGAGTCGCCGATCATCGTTGGGCTGACCACATTGATCCGCATGCCTCGCGGTAGCTCGATCGCCGCGGACAGGGCGAAACTGTGCAGGGAGCCGCTGACGACGCCGCCGCCGGTGACGTGCGGCCATGCCTGGTCCGCGAAAACACCGGACGTCAGGGTGAAGGAGGCGCCGTCGGCGCAGTGATGCTGGCCGGTGAGGACCAGATCGGCCTGCCCGAAGAACTTGGCCCGCATGTTCTCGTACAACGCTTCCGGTGTCAGCGTGCTGAACTCGTCGAGCAGCCCGTGCGCAGCGACACTCACAACGCCCTCGACCGCCCCGACCTCGCGGTACATGGCCTCGATGGATGCGTGCGAGACCAGATCGACATGGACATCGCCCGAGGTGCGTCCGGCCACGACGACGTCATGACCGCGGGATCGGAGTGCGGGCACCAGTCGCTTTCCGATGGTGCCGGCACCACCGACCACGAGGATCTTCATCGTGCTTTCTCCCTCCGGGACGGGGATTCTGGCGCGGCTCGTCGGTCGAGGCTCTGTGCCAGCAAGGTGAGAGCGTCTGCGTCCGGGGTGCCGGGGCGGGCGTGGAAGAGGCCGATCTGCTGATCGTCATCCGGCAGGGTGACCGTCTCGTTCGCCAAAGTCACCCGCCCGACGACGGGATGCTCCAGTTTCCACACGTAGTGCGAGCAGGTTCGGACGGGGCGCCGTGCCCACATCCGGGCGAACTCCAGGCTGTTGGAGACGAGTTCGCCAAGGTGCCGTTCGAGTTCGGGGTCGGCGGGGTGCCGCACGAACGCCTGGTGCAGGGCCGCGACCGTGACCTGTGCTTTGGCGGGCCAGTCGCAGTACAAGGCACGGTGGTGCGGATCGAGGAACAGCATGCGGGCGACGTTCGGCCGAATCCGGGTGTTCGGGGCGTCGACCTCGATATGGCCGGCCAGCAGGGCGTGCCCGAGGGGGTTCCACGCCAGGACGTCGGCGCGATGGTCGATCACGATCGCCGGTGTTCCAGACATGGCGGCGAGCAGTTCATGGATCGAGGGCCTCAACCTGCTTCTGCGCGAACGAGGGCGAGTCGGCCGTCTCGGGGCCGCAAGGTTCCGCAGGTGGTCGTGTTCGGCCCGGTCCAGCCGCAGTGCGGCGGCCAGCGCATCAATGACCGCGGGAGAGGCACTGCTGCTGGCTCCCTGCTCAAGGCGGGTGTAGTAGCCGACACTGACCCCGGCGAGTTCGGCAAGCTCTTCTCGGCGCAGCCCCGGAACTCGCCGATGGGTGATGCCGGGTGGTATGCCCGCCGCATCCGGCGTCAGGCGTTCACGCCGGCTGCGCAGGAATCCGCCGAGATCGTTCGCTCCTGTGTTGATCACCGCTCCATCGTCGCGTGAATCGTCCGCGTCTTCCTGCCCCGGACAGGGATACCTTCGCGGTCAACGGACCGCCTCCAGGAAGCTGGATTCCACTCGCCCGGAAGATCGCGTGGACGGGCTCGATCGTGTTCTCGTTCAGAACTACTACGGGCGGCCCGTATCGATTCGATGGCAGCGTTGTGTGAGATTTCGGCGCCAAGACAGGTGCCAGCGCCCTTCACGGCTGACGCAAACGACAGCGCCCCTGCCCGCGGTGCGCGGCCGAATCCGGTTCCTCGGGTCCGACGCGCACCTGTAGTTGTCGGCCAGGGCGGCGGTCCGCAGCACGTCGCTCGTGGACTTCTTGGGCCTATGGCTTCTTGAGCTCAGGTCCTCGTGCCATACCCCTGTCATGACCGCCGGGCTGACCCATCGGAATCCTTCGATGCACGCCCTGACCTGCGTGTTCTCCACAATCAACCGAACGGTGGGCGAGGGCGATGGCGAGCAGAGCATCTGGGGCGCGGTCCACGGCGTACGGCAGGGGCCGCACCTCCGCCGAACACTCGGACTCGACGCTCATCGGCTCCACCTCTTCGGCATTGCGATCAGAACAAGCCATTGACTGGCCGCGCAGTCGCATGCTTGAGTTTCCCACCAGCGAATGTAACTAGTTACATCCTGGAGGTGTGGCTGCCATGAAGAAGTTCGCCTGCCTAGCGCTCGCGCTGGGACTCACCGCGTCCCTGGCCGCCTGTGCGTCGACGAGTACGGGCGGCAGCAAGGGCAATGAGCTGGTCATCGAGGGATACGGCGCCGAGTACCAGAGCATTTTCGAGAAGGAGATCGCCAGACCGTTCACGGAGAAGACCGGCATCCGCATCAAGTACACGGCCGCCGGGTCGGCATCGGAACAGTACGCGTCCATCCGGGCCGCCAACGGCGACCCCGGATTCGACATAGCCGTGATGACCAGCCTTGAGCTGTACCAGGGCAGCAAGGACCGGCTGCTCGCCCCGGTGACGTCGAAACAGGTGCCGAACCTGGCCCGCGTACCGCAGAAACTGCAAGCCAAGACCTACGGCGTCGGTGCGATCCAGGACGTCCAGCAGGTCGTGCTGATGTACCGCCGGGCGCTCTTCCCGAAGCCGCCGACGAGTTGGCAGACGATGTGGGATCCGAAGTACCGCTCGGGCACGCTCATCTTCAACCCCGCCAACATCCTCGGTGTGTACGCGATGCTCAGCGCCGCCGAGTTGGACGGCGGGGGGCTCACCGACACCGATCCCGGCTTCGCCCGGATCAAGGAGTTGGCCAAGTACGCCCTCGCCACTCCACAAGCGTCTGCGGGGGCGGTGCCCTACATGGAGAAGGGCACCGCAACGCTCTTCCCCTACCTGGACGGGCGCGCCGCGATCTACGCCAAGACCACCGACTACGACTACACGGTGCCGAAGGAGAGTTCATACGCGTCGCTCGGTTCACTCGGCGTTCCGGTCGGTGCGACCAATAAGAAGGCGGCGTACGAGTTCATCGACTACTGGCTCTCCGACGAGGTGCAACGACGTTGGGCACTCGCCTACAACGTCGGGCCGGCGGTCACCGGCCTGCCGTTCCCCGCAGACTTCGCTGCCAAGCACATCACCACGGCCGAGAAGCTCGAAAAGATCAAGATCGCAGACCCGGAAACGGTCACGCGCAACCGTACGACCTGGGGCCAACAATGGGCGGAGGCCGTGCGATGACGGCGGCCGTGACAAGCCCGACCCTGGCCACACGGGCGCGGAGGCGGTCCCGATTGCCGTGGCTCACCCTGCCCGCGACGGTGTGGGTCCTGGCCGTCTTCGCGATACCGACGGCGATCCTACTCGCCAGCAGTGTGCTGACCTACGACGGCGCGACGGTGACCGGACCGTTCACCACCGCGAACTACGGCAGCCTCCTGGGTGACGGCTACTTCAGATCGGTGTTGTGGGACACCGTCTGGATCTCGGCGGTGGTGGGCCTGTTGTGTTCGGCCGCAGGGCTCCTGGTCGCACATTTCATCGTCCGCTCCGGCTCACGTTGGCGCACGCTCGTCCTCCTTGTCGTCGTATCACCCCTGGTGTCGAGCGTCGTGGTACGCACCTACGGCTGGCTGGTGCTCCTCCAGGGCGACGGCCTGGTGAACAACATGCTGCTGTGGACCGGGTTGACCGACTCACCGATCGCGTTCATCGGGTCGAAGTTCGCGGTGATCGCCGGACTCGTCCATGTACTCCTGCCGTTCGCGGTGTTCACCGCGATGTCGAGCGTGCAGAGCGTCGACCCGGTACTGGAACGCGCGTCCCGCGACCTCGGCGCTGGGCCCGTGCGTACCTTCCTCCGAATCACACTGCCCCTGATCCGCCCCGGACTCATCGCCGGATTCATGCTGACCTTCGCGATCAGCCTCGGCGCCTACGCCGCCGCGGCCGTGCTCGGCGGCGGCCGGGTGCAGACACTCGCGACCCTGGTCCGCGACCGCATGGTGGTCAGCCTCGAATGGGGGCAGGCGGCGGCGGTCGCGGTGGTCATCCTCGTGGTGGGTGCCTTCACAGTGTCCGCATTGCTGCTCGCCGGCCGCCGATCGCGTAAGGGAGTGTGACGATGCGATTCCGTCCCTGGATTCTGCTGCGCACCGCCTTGCTCACCCTGGTGCTCGCGTTCGTCGCCGTGCCGATGGCCGTCGTGCTCTGGACCTCCGTACAGCCGGACACCTATCCCGCCTTCCCGCCGAGCGGGCTCTCGCTGCGGTGGTGGGAGTCCGCGCTGACCCGCGAATGGCTGTTGCCCATGGCGCTGTCCGCCGAGATCGCCGTGGGCTCCGCGGCCTGTGCGCTAGTGGTGGGAACGGCCGCGGCCTATGCCCTGTCGCGCGGCCCGGTCAGGGGCCGTGCCGCGCTGGAAGGGTTCCTCGCCAGCCCCTTGCTGTTGCCGGAGATCGTGATCAGCCTCTCCGTGGTCCAACTGATCTCGATGCTCAGTGCACGGGGGTTCATCGGCCCGGCCCTGCTCGTGGTGACCCATGCATTGATCGGCATCCCGTTCGTGCTGCGGACCGTGGGCGTGAGTCTGCTCGGGGTCAACCCGCTGTGGGAGCGTGCCGCCCGTGATCTCGGTGCCTCGCCTTGGCGCACGTTCACCACTGTCACCCTGCCCCTGATGCGGTCGGGAATGTTCGCGGGGGCGCTGTTCGCCTTCATCGTCTCGTTCAACAACGTCGAACTCTCGCTGTTCCTCACATCGCGGGACGCGACCACACTGCCCATCCAACTCCTCCAGTACATGGAGTTCCAGTACTCGCCGACCCTGGCATGCGTCGCCGTGACCAGCGTCGTCGGTATCTGTGTCATCGCGGGGGTGGCGTCCCGGTTCGTTCGCCTGACCGAGTTCATCCACGGAGGTACCAAGTGATCGCACGAGTCGACGCCGCCGAGGAGCCGGCCACACGAGCACGTACGGGCGGCTACGCCGTGACCCTGCGGGGCATTCGCAAGCAGTTCGGCTCTGCGGTGGCGGTGGAGGACCTCGACCTCGATGTGCGCCCCGGCGAGTTCCTCACCCTGCTCGGGCCGTCCGGCTGTGGAAAGACGACGACCCTGAACATGATCGCGGGCTTTCTGGCACCGGACGCCGGGCGGATCCTGCTCGACGGTCAGGACGTCCACCGACTGCCGCCCGACCGGCGCGACACCGCGATGGTCTTCCAGCAGTACGCACTGTTCCCGCATCTGACCGTCGGTCAGAACGTCGGCTACGGACTGCGGATGCGCAAACGCCCGAAGGCCGAAGTCCATGTCCGCGTGGCGGGCGCGCTCGACCGTGTCGGTCTCGCCGGGTACGAGGAGCGGATGCCCGGCCAGCTCTCCGGTGGGCAGCAGCAGCGAGTCGCCCTCGCCAGGGCGATCGTGGTGCAACCGAAGGTGCTGCTGTTCGACGAGCCGCTGTCCAATCTGGATCTCAAGCTGCGCGAACAACTCCGCCTGGAGATCAAGCACTTGCAGCGCGAGCTGGGCACCACATCGATCTTCGTGACCCACGACCAGACCGAAGCCCTGGTGATGAGCGATCGGATCGCGGTGATGCGCGCCGGCCGGGTCGAACAGCTCGACACCCCCGACACCATCTACCGGCACCCCGTGAATGCGTTCGTGGCCGGATTCATCGGCCAGTCCAATCTGATCCCCGGAGTGTGCACGGAAGCCGGACCGGACGGATGCACCGTACGGCTGACGACCTCGGACACACTGCGCGCACGGCACGCTGGAGCGGTCGCGGAAGGCGATGCCGTGCAGGTCCTGCTCAGGCCGGAGGCACTCCGCCTGGGTACCGAGGGCGCCGCGGCACCGATCGTCGGCCGAGTGGTCGAGATCGTCAACGAGGGCAGCCTCGCCACCGTCGTGGTGGAGGTCTCCGGGGCGGTCCGGCTGCGGGTCTCCGTACCCGATCCCGGCGCGCTCGGTCTTCCCGCACCCGGCGACGACATAGCCGTCTCCGTACCCCCGGGGGCCGCCCACGCGCTCCCCACAGACCACTGAGACCCGACCGGCCCCAACGAAAGCAACGAGAGAAGAGGAATCCACATGGTTGAGCACGTCGTTGTCATCGGTGCCGGTGTCTACGGGGCGGCGGTGAGCGCCGAACTCGCACGCCGGGGCGCCCGCGTCACGGTGGTCGACGGGGGCGCACCGGCGGGTGGCACATCGGGGGCGACCTTCTCGTGGACCAACTCCTGCGGCAAGCAGCCGCGGGCGTACCACGATCTCAGCGTCGCCTCGATGGAGGCGCACGCGAAGCTGGCGCACGATGTGCCCGGGAGCGACTGGTACCACGAGGGCGGGAATCTGGAGTGGGGCGGCAGCGACGACGAGTGCGAGCGGTTGCGCCGCAAGGTCGCCATGGTGTCGAGCTACGGATACGAGGCACGGTGGCTCACCCGGGCGGACGCACTGCGCCTTGAGCCCGATATGAATCCCGCCCAACTGCCGGCCGACGAGATCGCCTACTTCCCGGCAGAGGGCTGGATAGAACCGACCCGCTTGATCGCCCATCTGTTCTCCACCGCGGGCGTGGAGCGGATCTGGCACGACGCGGTCACGGGAGTCGATGTGTCCGGCGGCCGGGTGACCTCGGTCCTCCTCGCGTCGGGGCAGCGACTGACCGCGGACGCCGTGGTCAACTGCGCCGGCCCGCAGGCCGACCACATCGCGGACCTCGCCGGCCTGGACCTGCCCATGCGCAACACACGCGGGGTCCTCGTCTACACCTCGCCGGCCGCGGTCTCCACGTCCCGTGTCGTGCACGCCCCGCAGGTCCACCTCAGGCCGGACGGCGCCGGACGGCTGCTCCTGCACACGCACGACATCGACGGTGCGGCGCAGGTCCTGGACACCGGCGAGATCAGTGTGGAGCAGACCGCAGTCGACCGCTTGATGGCGGCAGGCCGCGCGCTGTACCCGGGACTAGGCGCGGCGAGCGTGGAGAGCATCCGGGTGGGCGAGCGGCCCATCCCCGGCGACGGTCTGCCGGTACTGGGCCGGGCACCCGACCTGCCCAACTTCCATTTCGCCGTCTCCCACAGCGGGGCGACGCTCAGTCTGTACGCCGGTGCTCTCGTCGCCGCCGAAGTCCTGGGCGAGGACCGCACCGGGGAGCTGGCCCCCTTCCGCTTCGAGCGATTCTGAGGAGACGTTGTGCATACGACTGTCTTGCACGGTTGCGATCTCGTCGACGGCACCGGCAGCGACCTCCGGCGCGGGGTGGACATCGTGGTCGAGGAAGGTGTGATCCACGAGATCCTGCCCACCAGGCCCGCGGAGACCTACGGCGCCGTGGATGAGATCGTTGAAACCGCGGGCGCTCTCGCCCTTCCGGGGCTGATCAACAACCACACTCATGGCACCGCGTACGGCCCGCTCTTCCCCAGCGGCCACGAAGGGCTCCCGCCCGGGCAGGTGCTCGCCAACCTCGACCGACATCTGTTGGAGGGCACGACCACCGTGCTGTGCGTCGACGGTTTCGTCACCGCCGAAGCGGTCGCGAGGACCGACGAGGACCACCCGGTCACCGTCAGACTGGCCTCCTGCAACACCCCGGCCTGCCTACGGGCGGCGACCATCGCCGACGGTGGTGGCCTCACCGATGAGCACCGCGCCTACACTGCGCGCCGGGCGGTCGGTGAGGGCGCGGTTGCCCTCGGCGAGATCGGTGCCGGTCACACCCTGGGCGGCGGTGGGGCGAGCTATATGTACATCCCGGCCGAGGTGGCGCGGCGCACCGGGGTGACGATCACGCCCCGGCAGGCGGACGCGTTGAAGATCTCCGTGTTGGGCCGGCACATCTCGGCCTCGTCGTTCGACCGTGACACGGTCGAAGAGGCGTTGGTGGCCGCGGGGCTGGCCGGCAAGCTGTCGGTTGAGGAGATCCGCGGCATCGTCTCGGACATCGTCCTGCCCGCCTTCGACATCGCCCTGAAGGGACTCGGCGAGGCCGCGGAGTACGCCCAACAGGTCGGCGTGCCGGTACTGGTGCACAACGCAGCCGCGTCGATGACTCAGGTCGCCGCGATCGCCAGGACCGGAGTGCGGCTCGTCGCCGGGCACTCCAACCATTCGAGCTTCGACCCGCGCGAGGCACTGGAGCACGCCGAACGGCTCAAAGAGCTGGGCGCGACCGTGGACGTCTCCACTCTCGACACCTTCGGCGCACGGCGGCTGACCACCGGTCCCGAACTGCTCTACGCCATGTTCGCGGCGGGGCTCGTCGACACGATCTCGACCGACTACGCGGGCGGTCACCACGACCCGATCCTGCTCGCGATCGACCGTGCCACCAAGGCCGGTGTGGTCCGCCTGCCCGCGGCGGTCGCCATGGCCACCGCCAATGTCGCCGACGCCATCCCGGGTGTGGCACCCCGGCGTGGACGCATCACTCCGGGTGCGATCGCCGATCTCGTGCTGACCGACCCGGCGGAGCTGCCGCAGGTTCGCACTGTCATCATCGGCGGTGAGATCGTTGTCCACGACGGCCGGCGTGTCACCGCCTGACCGAAGCGGCTGGAAGGGACGGACGGTGAAGCGAACAACCATCGGCGATGTCGCATCGGCGGCAGGAGTATCGGTGGCGACGGTCTCGCGGGTACTCAACGGCGGCGCCGTCAAGGAGGCGACCGCGACCAGGGTGTGGGATGCGGTCACCCGGCTTGAGTACTCGCCGAACGCCCTCACCAAGAGCATTTTCGCCGGGCGTTCCAGCACCGTCGGCGTGGTCATGGGGGATCTGAGCAGCCCGTTCTACCTCGATCTGATCCGCGGCATCGACGAGGTGGCCGCCGCCAACGGCAGCCTGGTCATGTTCGCCAACACGTTCCTGCGTCCTGATCGCGAGCTCGCACAGATCCAGGCCATGGACGAGCAGCGAGTGCGCGGCCTCATCGTCACGGCCAGTGAATCCACCGATGACAGGACGCGCAGGATGGCCCTGGGAGGAACCCCCTGCGTCGTCGTCGCGCGGTCGGTGCCGGATCCGCCTCCCGGTCTGCACTCGGTCAGCCTCGACAACGTGGCTGCCGGTCAGATGATGGCCGAGCATCTGATCTCGTGCGGACGCCGCTCGGTCGGGGTGGTGACATCCGGAACCCGGCCTTCACAGCTCGGACGGACCGAGGGGCTACGGCAAGGGCTCGCCGAGGCGGGGCTGCCGCTGCCCGACGACGCCGTCGCGGCGGTCTCGGTCAACGCGGAATCCGGCGAGGCAGTGGACGCGCTGTTGTCCCGCCGGCCCCCGCTGGACGCGATCGTCTGCCTCACGGGCCTTCGTACGGTCGCCGTTCACTCGGCACTGACCGCCCGGGGGCTCGTGATCCCGGACGACATCGGATTCTTGACGATGGACGACTTCTCCTGGGCACCGGCCCTCGGGATCACGGTGGTTGCACAACCCTCGTACCGGATGGGGCAGAGCGCGGCCGATCTGATCGTCGAGAATCCCACCCACCCGGTACAGCTCCGATTCGAACCACAACTCATCGCCCGCACGTCCTGCGGCGAGAGCGGGTGAACGGCAACGGGATCCCCCAACGGGGACCGTCGCCGCCGGGAGCCACCCGGGCCGGACTCCGGTAGCCGAGCCTGCCCGGATCTTTGCGGGACTCCTTGAGCTGCTCGCGTCAAGGAGTCCCCTCGCTCCCCCAGAGCCGACCCGGCTCCGTGGGAGCACCCCCGACGTCCACTCCTAGCGATCATCACCCCGTGGGCTGATCGTTTCCCGGACAGCGGGAGTGCCGGCTGCTCTGGACGAGGCCGAGGGGGAGCTGTGCCTTCCGACCTACCGTCGCCCTGTGAAGCTCGCGGTGATGTTGTGACGCGACGGGCCTGCTGGGAGGGGTGCAGGAGTGGACTGTCATTTCGGGGGTATCCGGGGTGCGTCACGTCAATGCTGGTGAACAAATGGGCGGATGTATGGACCTGCTTGCTCAGGACGAGGGGCACGAGTTGCTCGTGGACCGTCCGATAACTGTCTCGGCCGTGTTCGAGGACAGTGGGGAGATCGGTGGGGCTCGCGACCTGGTCCGCGAGTTCCTCACTTCGGTCCAAGCCGTGCACGGGCTGCCGGTGTCGAGACGGGCGATGGACACGGTGAAGCTCGCGGTCAGCGAGCTGGTGACCAATGCGCGCAAGTTCGCGCCCGGGCCGTGTCTGCTGACACTGCAGATCAAGGACGGCGCAGTCCAGGTGAGCGTCTGGGACAGCAGTACGACGCTGCCGCTGCTCCTGCCCGCAGACCCGACACGGGTCGGTCAGCACGGCCTGGAGATCGTGGTGGCGGTCAGCCAGAGCTTCGCGATTCACCGGGAGCCGGTGGGCAAGCGGATCGCGATCTCCATCGTTCTCGCCGACGACCCGGGCGGAGATGCCGCCGGCCGCCAGGCCATGTGAGCGCAGACCGGTGGATTCCTGAAACTGGCTGACGGTCCTGGCGCTCCAGGCGAGGTGGCGTTGCCCCAGGTCATGAGCCTGCCCGCGTGCGCCCCCAGCCGGGTCCTTCGGGTTCGACATCGACCTCCCAAAGGACATCGGGACTCCGGCCCTGCCCGAGCGGTACTGCTGCACCAGCGCTGCCCACAACGATGGCGGACGGGCGGCGGCGCCAGCCCATCCCCGGCGCCTGACGCGCCGGGGACCGCGAGCTGCATTCCTTGGCCGCCCCCATACCGGAGCTCCCGTCGAGGAGGCGGCGGCCCTCAGCGCTTCCAGACGGTCGCACGCCAGGTCGTCGCGTTGCCGGCGCCGTCGGTGCCGACGGCGAATCCGGCGATCACTCCGGCGTCATTGATCGCGAACGCCGCGGCGTAGGGGCCGAGAGGTGTCGACGGCAGCGGAACGACCGTGCCGTTGGGCTTCCACAACAGGGCCTTGTCCAATGCGGGGTTACCAGCGGGCGGCCACGCGTATCCAACGGCCGCCCCCCGGTTGTTGATCGCCAGCACCTCCCCGGCCGCTTCCGCCGGATTGGCGAGCACGGTCCGGGTGCCGTTCGCATTCCAGCGGGCCGTGTCACCGTTCGGGTTGTCCTCCAACGAAGCCCCCACGGCGGTACCCGCCCGGTTGACGTCGTACCCCCGCCCACGCCCGGCGTCGCGGACGGTGCCGTTGGCCGCCCACACCAGGACCCGGTCGTACTCCGTGCTCCCGGCAAGCCGCCCATGACCGAAGACCACGCCGTTGTCGGTGATCTGGCTCGTCCGGGCCCCGGCGAACCCCGCGGGGAGGGGCAGCGCGCTCACGACACCCGCCGCGTTCCAGCGCACCGGGTGCGCGGGGCCACCGGTGCCGTCGCGCTTCTCGGTCCACCCGACCGCCGTGCCCGCATTGTTGATCGACGTGGCGGTGCCGCTGTTGTCGCCGGGCAGCACGGGCAGGTCGATCCTGCTGCCGTCAGACTGCCAGCGCAGGGGGTGGGAGCGGTTGCTCTCCTCGGACGCGTAGCCGACGACGACACCGGAGTTGTTGACGGCCGACGCGTTACCGCCTTGAGTCCCAGCGGGAAGCGTCAACCGCGTCGGAGTGGCGCCCGGTGTCCAGCGGACGGGGTTGGTGTTGGGCAGGCTGTTGTAGGACGTGCCGACCGCCCATCCACGGTCGCTGAGCGCGATCGCGCGGCTGAACCGCTCCCCGGGCAGTGGCGCTAGTCGGGTGTAGCCGGGGCTGTTGGCGTTCCACCGGATCCCGAGTGGCCCGTCGGAGCCCTCCACGTAGTACTCGCCGACGACCGTGCCGCTGCTGTTCAGCCCCTTGACGAAACTGTGGAGCCCTCCCGGCGGGATCGGGAGCAGCCGTGAGTTCAGCTCCGGTCCGGAGCGTTCGGCCACTGCCACGGGCGCCGAACCCAGGAGGAGCAGGGCGGTTGCCGCTGCCGTGGCGGCAAGGGTTACAGGCCGGGCAACGCGCAAGGGGGCCATCCGGAGACTCCTGATCTCTTTAAGGACATTGACGTGCACGTGCAGGGGCATTTCGTCTGTTCCAGGCCCACGGGGAACCCGCGCTGCGGCTCAAGTTTTCCGCCTCTGATGGCCCATTGGCAGCCTGATCTTGGAAACGGCTGGATTCGTACACCCGTTCACCTTTCTCGTGTAACCCACTGTCCGACCCCTCCGCCCCACCCCCAGACGGTCCTGGGCTCCAAGTGAAGGCGCCCCAACAGCACTTCCGGTCCCCGGGTGAGGATCGCGGCCGACGGCAGACGAGCTCCCTCCCCCGCCTGTGCACGGCAGGAGACCGCGGCGGCTTCCGGCCATCGCCCGGCACCAAGCCCGGCCGGACGGGGTCCTCATCGCTCGACTACAGGGCAGCGCAGGCCAATTGCCTGAGACCGGGCAGCCCAGGTGGCTACACCGCTTGACGGAAGCTGCGCCTTCTGGAACGCGAGCTCTTCGGCGGCCAAGCGGGTTGAGATAGCGCCCTTGGTGAGGAAGGGTCTGTGGTCATGGAGTACTTCTGCTACCACCGAGACCGGCTGAACTCCCTGGCGCTACGCGAGGAATTGCTGGAGGAGCACTGGTCCTACATGGACCGGTACGCAAAGGATCTGATCGCTCGCGGTCCGACCTTCGCCGATGATGATGAAACGCCCACGGGAAGCGTGCACATCGTCGATCTGCCCGATCCCGCGGCTGCCCGTGCGTTCGCCTTCGACGAACCCAACTACCAGGCCGGTGTGTACCGGGACGTGCTACTGCGCCGGTGGCGCAATGTGCTGGGGCGCACCATGTGGGATTTTCCCGGTGGCCAAAGCGGTGGCAATCGGTACCTGGTGCTGGGCCTCGGCGAGGGCCTGGCCGCAGACCTCGCCCTGCCGACCGAACAGGACGAGCTGATCGCGTACGGGCCGCTGCTGTCCGACGACGGCGACACCTGGCTGGGTACGGCGGTGCTGCTCAGCGCCCCAGATCCGGATACGGCACGCGCCACCCTGACTGCGGACCGGTACGCGGACATTGAGGTCCACGCCTGGGAGTTCGGCGGGCGTCGATGAGTCACGCAGGCACCGGGCTCACGGTCGTCGAGGACGTCCGCCCGGGCAATCTTTTGCCGCCGGAGGCCGGCTGGCGGATCGCGCGAGGGATCGCGGCGCCGGACGGTGCGGTCGGGAAAGCGCTCGACACCACGTGGTGGCGCCGCCTTGCAGATGCTGACGGCGAGTTCCTGGTGGCAGTCCTCGGACATCGGATCGGCGGCAACGACTCCTCGTGGACCACGCGCTACACCGGGGGCGGTGTGCCGGGGCTGACCGGCGACCCCTGGTTCGTGGCGCTCTCCCTCGACGGGTAGGTGCTCCTGGCGGAAGAGCCCAGCACGGACGGGCCTCGGGTGACGGCCCGCGTCCTCGCCGGGCTGCTGCACGACCGCGACACGGCATGCGCGGCGGTCACCAATCCGGCGATCCCGGTCCCCGTCCTGCATCGCATCCTGGCCACCGCCGGGGCAGCCGTGGCGGCCCGGAGCTGATCACCACCAGCCCACCGGGCAACCATGGCGGTCCGACCCAGAGCTCCGGCGGACCCCTTCCCCGGCGAATGGCGTTGGCCCACAGCAGAGCTCTCGCCCGGCCTGGAAGCGCGGGATGGTGCCATCGCGCAGATGCGTTCCGGTATCCGCGCGCCGCTCTGACCGGGAAGGCCGACAGCCGCCCCGGCCACCTTCGGGTTGGTGGATTGCACCATTCGACCCGGTCTTCGCCGTGTGACCTGCGCTTCAACTGCGGCCCAGACATACGATCCGGCCGCGCGGTCTGTCATGATGACGCCGAAAGGCGACGGCGGATCGAGGAAACCGGTGTGAATCCGGTGCGGTCCCGCCACTGTGATCGGCGAGCGAACCCCAAACAGACCACTGCCCCTACGCGGGTGGGAAGGCTGGGGCGAGCCTTGACCCGAGAGCCAGGAGACTCACGCGGTCGCCTCCTCGACAGAGCTGGGGCGGATCTCCCCAGAGGGGAGGGTGAGTCGGGATGCCCGAAGGGCAACGTTCCGGGGCTCCGGTGCCGTGCCGGGTCGTCGTGTGCCGGGACTGCTGCTGCGGCAGCGCGAAAGTGACCGGTATCGATCACGCAGCGCAGGTCGCCGCGCTGAGCCGGGACCTACCGGTACGGATCTCCGAGTGTCTGGACGTCTGCGACCAGGCGAATGTGGTCGTCGTCCAGCCCTCGGCTGCGGGACGCGCCGCCGGTGCCCGACCTGTCTGGCTCGGCCTCGTCAACGACCCCGCCGCAACCGACGACATCGTCGACTGGGTACGCGCGGGCGGCCCCGGAGAGGCCCCGCTGCCGGAGATCCTCGGCCTGTACGCCTTCACCCCGCCACGGCGGGTCCGTGACGCGTCGTCCGGCGACCCTCGCTGAACCCTTCCAACCGACCGCGGCGCACGGGCGTCCGCGGTGAGAGGACCGACCACATCATGGCGAAACGCTCCCTGTCCCTGCTGGCCGCTGCCGCTTTCCTGGTGGCGGGCTGTGGTGGTGGCACATCGACCGACCGGGACGATCCCGCCGCCTCGGGATCCTCGCCTGAGGGCTTCCCCGTCACCGTGACCAACTGCGGGGTGAAGACGACGTACGAGCGTCCGCCGCGGCGCGCGGTGACGCTGAACCAGCACGCCACCGAAGTGCTGCTCGCGCTCGGTCTGGAGAAGTCGATGGCGGGCACCGCCTATCTCGACGACAAGATCCTCCCCGAGTACCAGGACGCCTACGGGGGGATCAAAGTGCTCTCGAAGGAGTACCCGTCCTTCGAGGTGCTGCTCAACGCCGAACCGGACTTCGCCTACGCCGGGTTCGCGAGCACCTTCGACGAGAAGGAGGGCCGCAGCCGGGCCGCTCTCGCCAAAGCGGGCATCGACTCCTATCTGAATGTGGAGGAGTGCCCGACGGGACCGGTGACGATGGCGATGATCGGCGAGGAACTACGCGGCATCGGGAAGATATTCGGGGTTCCGGAGCGTGCGGAACGCGAGGTGAAGAAGGCCGAGGCGGCGCTCGGTGCGGTCGACAAGAAACTCGGCGGCGTCGATGCGCTCAAGGTGTTCGTGTACGACAGCGGGGACAAGACGGCGTTCACCGCGGGCGGCGCGGGCGTCGGCAACGAGATGATCAAAGAGGCGGGCGGGACGAACATCTTCGCCGATCTGGACAAGCAGTTCGGTGATGTCTCGTTCGAGCAGGTCGCCGAACGGGCCCCCGAGGTCGTCGTGATCTATGACTACGGGGACCAACCCCTCGCGGCCAAGAAGAAGTTCCTGTTGTCGCACCCGGCGCTCCAGGACGTGCCCGCCATCAAGAACAAGCGGTTCGCGGTGCTCCCGTTGTCCTCGACCGTGCTCGGGGTGCGAGTACCGGCGGGTGTGGAGTCGTTGGCCCGTCAGCTGCACCCGGACCGTTTCCGGTGACGGGCGCGCCCCGGGCCTTGGGTGACGTTGTCTCGGACACCGCCACCAAGGCTCCCGGGCCGACCGCCGCGGTAGGCGGCCGGGGCCGACCGCCGTACGGGCTGGTGCTGGCCGTGCTGGCGGTGCTGGTGCTCCTCGCCGCGACCGCGGGGATCGCCGTCGGGTCCATCAGCGTCCCAACCGGGCAGGTCTGGTCGATCGTCCTGCACCAGGTGCATCCTGGGCTCGCCGAGGTCACCTGGACCCCGGTCCGCGAGACGATCGTGCTGGATGTGCGGCTGCCCCGGGTCCTGCTGGCCGGGGTGGTCGGCGCGGGTCTCGCCGTCTCCGGCATGGCTCTCCAGGCGCTGGTCCGCAATCCGTTGGCCGATCCGATGCTGCTCGGGGTGTCCTCGGGTGCGTCGGTCGGCGCGGTGTCGGTACTGGTCTTCAACATCACCGTGTTCGGGCTCGTGACCCTGCCGGTTGCGGCGTTCGCCGGGGCGCTCGCGGCGCTGGTCGCGGTGTACTTCCTGGCCAGGTCGGGTGGTCGGATGACCACGATCCGGCTGGTGCTGGCGGGGGTCGCCACGGCGGAGGTGCTCTCCGCGCTGGCGAGTTTCCTGATCGTGACCTCCAATGACCCGCACAAGTCCCAGTCGGCTCTGCGGTGGATGCTCGGCGGACTTGCGGGCACCACCTGGTCGATGGTGTGGCTACCGGCCGTGGTGGTCCTCGCCGGTACGGCAGTGTTGCTCGGGGTGACCCGTCCGCTGAACCTGCTGCTGGCCGGTGAGGAGGCGGCGACCGCGCTCGGGCTGGATGTGCACCGGTTCCGTGCCGCCCTGTTCACCCTGGTGGCTCTGATGATCGGCACCATCGTGGCGGTCAGCGGGCAGATCGGTTTCGTCGGGCTGATCATGCCGCACGTGGTGCGGCTGCTGGTGGGCGCCGACCACCGCCGTGCGTTGCCCGCAGCGGCGCTGTTGGGCGCGGCGTTCCTCATCATGGCGGATCTGGCCGCCCGGACCCTGATGAGTCCGGAGGAGATACCCGTCGGCATCCTCACCGCGCTCGTCGGCGGACCGTTCTTCCTCTGGCTGATGCGACGGAGGACCTCATGACGGCACCGCTGACGGACGGCCAGGGCCCGGGGCCCGGCCTGCTCGACCTCCAGGAGGTCTCGGTGGTCATGGGCGGCCGGGCACTGGTGGACGGAGTCTCGCTGTGCGTGGCACCTGGGGAGGTGGTCGGGCTCGCGGGTCCCAACGGTGCGGGCAAGTCGACCCTGTTGCGCACGGTGTACCGGACACTGCGTCCCACCTCGGGCCGGATCCTCCTGGACGGCGACGATGTGTGGGCGCTGCCCGGCAAGCGGTTGGCGCGGCGACTCGCCGCCGTCCTCCAGGAGAGCGCCGGGGACTTCGAGCTGTCCGTGTACGACGTGGTCGCGATGGGCCGGACTCCGCACAAGCGGGCATTCGCGGGTGATGACGCCGACGACCGGGCGATCGTCGCGGACGCGCTGGAACGCCTCGATGTGGCACCGCTGGCTCCGGTGCCGTTCGACCGGCTCTCCGGAGGGGAGAAGCAACGGGTGTTGATCGCCCGCGCCCTCGCCCAGCACACCGGGACGATGGTGCTGGACGAACCAACGAACCATCTGGATCTGCGCCATCAGCTGGATGTACTGCGGCTGCTGCGCGAACTGGGCGTCACGGCCCTCGTCGCCCTGCACGACCTGAACCTCGCCGCTGCGTTCTGCGACCGTGTCTGTGTTATGGAGGCCGGCCGGGTGGTCGCTCTCGGCTCCCCCGCGGAGGTGCTGACGACCGGGCTGCTCGCGGATGTGTACCGGGTCGACGCCGAGGTCACCGCGCACCCTCGTACCGGGACCCCGCACATCACCCTGCTGACGGGTGCGGAACAGTTCCCGGACCGGATATGACGGGCCCCCGCAACCATCAGGTGCGACAGACGATCCCGCGCGCCGCCCCGGCCACGGAGGTCAGGGCCGCGCTGCGCGACATCGCGGGGCTCGGCGGCTTCTTCGCGGTACGGCTGGGTGGCCCGGACGTCGGCTGGCACCCCGTCACCGAATCGTATGCTCGCGGGTTCCCGGACCTGGTCGCCGCGACGGCGGCCCGGCACCGCAGCCCCGAGCTGCGGCTCGGCGCGTCGATCGCTCAGCTCGGGCACGCGGCCCGGCTCTGGTCCCCGGTGTTGGCGTGCACGGTCCTGCACGGGATAGTCCCCGATCTATCGGGGCTCCAGCGCGCCGACGAGGGCCCGGCCCTACGGCTGCCGGACGCCACCGGACAGTACGCGGAGCGGGTCCCCCGACTGGCGGACGAGTTGTACGGGGCCGTGATGACCGGTCAGTTGGATGTGCTGCGGGCCGGGCTGCGGGTGAAAGTGGCGCCTCGGCTCCTCGACGGCAACTCGGCGTCCGCCCTGGTCGAGGCGGGCCGCGCGATCCTCGTCGCTCGCCCCGGTGCACGGGAACGGCTCACTGTCCTGATCGACGAGCTGCTGCGCACTCGACGTCTCGCCGGGACCGGCCGGATCACCGGCCCTGAGCTGACGTTCCGGCGCCGCAGTTGCTGTCTCTACTACCGGGCCCCTGCGGGCGCCAAGTGCGGAGACTGCGGGCTCCTCGACCGCACAGCCCACGGCACCCAGCACACCGACGACTGACCGTCCACAGCGGCGGGCAAGCCTGGAGCGGGGGTACGGTTGTTGGGACAGCCCTCCGTTGCCGGGTAAGGCCCCTGCCGGGTACGGCCCCGAGCGCCGGAAGGCAAGGGGTGGGCCGGGTTCAGAACGCGGCGACCGCCGCCTCGGCAACCGTACGGTCCTCCTCGATCGTGCCGCCGCTGACACCGATCGCTCCCACTACCTGGCCTTCGTGGACCAGAGGGATGCCGCCGGCGAAGATGACCACCCGCCCTTGATGCGTATTGGCCACGCCGTGGAGCGGCCCCGCGGGCTGTCCGTCGCGGCCCAGGGCTTCGGTGGTTCTACGGTAGGCGCAGCTGGTGAAAGCCTTGTCGATGGCGTGCGTGATGCTCCCCAGCTGGGAACCGTCCATCCGGATGTGCGCTACCAGGTGTGCTCCGGCATCGACGACCGCAATGTTGCACGGCACACCGATTTCCGTGGCCCTGGCCTCGCCCGCCGTCAGGATGCGGCGCGCGTCCTCAAGCGTCACTGAAGCGAACTGGATCACACGGCCAGCCTGCTGCTCGTCGTCGTCGCCCTGGCACGGCCACGCCGTCGACCGGGGCAGAAGTACCCGAGTGCCGCACAGCCGCGGAACAGACAGGTCAATCTGAGGATGCTGACGCAGTAGTCGGGTCGGACGAAGACATGAGTTCCTCCGTGGGCCGCCGCTACCGCGCCGGACGCGTCAACCTCGCTGGTTGCTGATTCACCCTGAGCAACGGAACCACCAGAGGTGCAACGAGGGCTTTCGGTCATGGCGGAGGTGGGCGAGGGGGAGCTAGGAGTCATGTGTGGTGGAAGTGGTGTGCCAACCGCGATATGAGTGACGTGGGGCGGGAGTTGGCCCGGGGTGGGGCCCGCAAACCTGCCGCACGGAGTTGGCCGACCTCATGTGCGCATCCCTTTACGCATTCGCACAAATGCGTTGCGCTACTGGCGTTTCGGCTCCGCCACAGCGCCCGAAGGCTCGGCGATCGGCGGTGCGCTCCAGAAGCATCGACTCAAGGGGAAGCAACATGGCGACACCTCCCGCTGCTCCACTCCGCGTTGCCCTGGCCAACGGCAGCTTCGAAGCGCCCGTCGTCACCGGTGTGGAGATTCTGCCGGACGCCTCACAGACACAGACGGCCAAGTGGGTCCCGGGCTGGCGCACTACCGCCACCGACCACATGATCGAGCTGTGGCGGTCTGGTTTCAACGGTGTGCCGGCGGCCGAGGGCGCCCAGTTCGCCGAGCTCAACGCGAGGGAGGTCTCCACGCTCTACCAGGACCTGCCGACCACGCCCGGCACAAAGTTGTACTGGCGGCTGTACCACCGGGGTCGCCAAGGGGCGGACACCATGGCGCTGGACATCGGCGCCCCGGGCTCCACCGCGGAACAGAGGCGTTTCACCGACGGCAACACCGCCTGGGGTCACTACACCGGCACCTACACCGTCCCGGCAGACCAGACGCTGACGCGCTTCGCCTTCCGCTCCATCTCCGCCGCCGGCGGCAATCCCGGCATCGGCAATTTCCTGGACGGCATCTTCTTCGGCACCGCTCCGTACGTGGTACTCACCAAGACGGCCATTCCGGCGGGGCCGCTGGAGGTGGGTGACGTCGTCACCTATCGCGTCACCACGAAGAACGAGGGCGGCGGCGCGGCCGAGAACCTCGTCCTGACCGACGTCATCCCGCAAGGTACGACCTACCTGCCCGGTTCCCTGCGGATCATCGACGGCCCGAATGCCGGGGCGAAGACTGACACCCCAGGGGACGACCAGGCGTCGTACGACGCCGCAGCGAACAAGGTCGTCTTCCATCTCGGCAACGGCGCATCCGGCGTGGAGGGGGGCAGCCTCCCCAACACCGAGACCCTGCCGGCGGGAACCACGGTGGAGTACCGGGTCACCATCGATCTGATCAGCGGCGGCAAGCAGATCAGCAACACCGCGACCGCCTCCTACGAGAACCGGCTCGGCGACCAGCCAGAGCCGTTGACGTCCACATCCAACGAGCAAGTCACGCAGGTCAAACCGGCCGCCGACCTGGCCGTGACGAAGGCGGCCGACGCAACCACTGTCACCGTCGGCCAGACGGTGACCTACCGCATCACCGTCCACAACTCCGGCCCGAACCAGGCCACCGGCGTGTCCGTCACCGACCAGCTCCCCGACGGGCTGACCTTCCTGTCCGCCGACGGCACGCCCGGAAGCTACGACCCGGCCACCGGGCAGTGGACCGTGGGCGACCTGGCCGACGATGCCTTCGCCACCCTCGTGCTCCGGGCCAAGGCCACCAAGGCAGGCCGGATCGGCAACACCGCAACCGTCACCGGCAACGAAAAGGATCCCGACACCACCAACAACACCGACGCCGTCACCATTTGCGTCGAACCCGCCCCCTCCTGCTGCGACCCCTGCTCCCCCAAGAAGTAGCCCGACCAACGCCGCACGGGCTTCCTCACAACAACCGCCCCCGGAGCAACCCCTGTCGGGGACACGGCCGGGGGCGGGACACAGCCAGAAGGCGATGACCGGACACCCTGCGGCGGGATCTTCCGTACTCCCCGCTGCTCGACACGGCGGTACGACTGCTGCGCCTGCTCGACGCGCCCCACGACCGGACCGTACTGGCCCCTCGCCGCAGGGCCCCACCCTGACGACCGCCTCTTCGGCGACAGGATGAGCATCAGCTGACCCGAATACCGACCGCCAGCGTCAGTTCGAGGACCCGGTGTGGCGATGCGAGATCCGGAAAGAGCTCCCGCAGCTGCGACATCCGGTACCGGACCGTCTGGGGATGAACGAACAACGCCGCCGCCGTCTCGTCCCGTCTGCCCTGGTGCAGCAGCCACGCCCGCAACGTCTCCTCCAGCCGCCGTGCCGTCGCGACGGGCAAGGTCCCCAACGGTGCGAGCGCTCGGGCACGCAGGTCTGCGAACGCGTCCACGTCGGCGCTCAGCACCAGCTCGGGCAGGTGGTCCTCTGTGTCGCGAATATCAGAGGAGAGGGAGCGTGCGCGTACGGCTCGTGTGTACGAGGCGGACGCGCGCGTCCATGGCCGGGCCGGGCCGACCACGGCGGTGCGGTCGGTCAGCTGCCTCAGGAGATGTGATCGGTCGGCATCGGGGACGAGCAGCACACCGGTGGCGTCCTGCAGATCGTCGAGGACGAGGGTGCTCGGGTCGAGCGCGCGGTAGGCGGGCCGGGCCTGGGCGGCGGGCAGCAGGACCGCGGTCAGCGAATCCGGAGGCTGCCACCCTGCCCGTTGAGCAGAGGCCAGCAGCACTTCCGGGCTCGCGCTGGCGAGGAGGTCGCGGGCCAGGTGTTCCAGGTGGCGCTCGTGGGCCCGGCCCCGTGCGGCCAGTTCGTCGGCGTGGCCCGCGGCGCTCGCGGCTGAGAGCTCGTCGATGTAGGCGAAGGTCAGCTCGGCGAACTTGGCGACCTCGGCGGCGGGCAGACCTGCGGGTACGGCTCCCGCTGCCAGGCATCGCCAGGCCACGCGGGCGCCGACACGGTAGGCGCTGAGCAGGGCGTCCATCGAACGCCCGGCGCGCACCTCGCCGCGGCCCAGCTCATAGGCGGCGTCACCGGCGTCACCGCTCGTGGCGTTCCCGCTCGCCAGGTCCAGGTAGTGCCCCAGGGCGGTGCGGACGGCTCGGCGGATGGTGGCGCCCATGCGGCCCGAGAGGGCGTTGGCGTAGGGAGGGACCTCGTCGATGATCGCTTCGACGACCTCGTCGGCGGTGCTCTTCAGCGCGGCCCGAAGTGCAGTGACCGTCGTCTTGTCCAAGGCCAGCTCGGTGGCCCTCTGGTTTGCATGCCCCATTTTTTGTTCCCTGCGAACAGCTAAGCCGATTAGATTCACGTCCTACGGGTAGGACTTTACGCCCTGAGGCGCATCAAGCTGGGGTCATGACGAGTACAGCCCTCCGTAGTAGGGCGTGGAAACTGCTGGAGATGGTCACGACGCCGCTGCTGCCGTCGGACTACCTCGACCTGGTCAGTCCACTGCGTGCGGGGGCTGACCTGCGTGGGCGCATCGAGGCCGTGCATCCTGAGACGGGTGACGCCGTGACCATCGTGATTCGGCCGGGACGGGGCTGGCGCGGCCACCTGGCCGGTCAGTATGTGCGGATCGGGGTCGACGTCGACGGGGTGCGCCTGTGGCGTGCTTACTCCATCACCTCGCCGACAAACCGTCAGGACGGCCGCGTCACGATCACCGTGAAGGCGATCCCGGACGGCAAGGTCAGCAACCACCTGGTCCGCAGGACAAAACCGGACACGCTGATCCAGCTCGACCAGGCGACCGGTGACTTCGTGCTGCCGGATGCCAAGCCCGCCAAGGTGCTCTTCCTGACGGCTGGCAGCGGGATCACGCCTGTGATGGGCATGCTGCGCGACGCCGAGTTCGACGACGTCGTCATGGTCCACTCCGCGCCGCAGCCGCAAGACGTGATCTTCCGCAACGATCTGCACGACCTGGTGGCGGAGAAGAAGCTGCGTCTCACCGAGGTGCACACCGACACCGACGGCATGCTCGATATCGCCCGGCTCGGCGAACTCGTGCCCGACTGGGCCGAGCGCGAGACCTGGGCCTGCGGGCCCGCGGGCCTGCTCGACGCCGCCGAAGAGCACTGGACCGAGCACGGCGTACGAGAGCGCCTGCACACCGAGCGCTTCCGCCCCAGCATCGTCGTCGCCGGCGATGGCGGCGAGGTCACGTTCAGCACCACCGGCAAGACCGTCGACGCGGACGGCGCCACGCCGCTGCTGGACGTCGGCGAGGAGGCTGGCGTGCTGATGCCCTCCGGGTGCCGCATGGGCATCTGCTTCGGCTGCGTCACACCGCTGAAGGCAGGCGCCGTCCGCGACCTGCGCACCGGCGAACTCACCGAGGCCGAACCGGGCGTCCTCATCCAGACCTGTGTGTCCGCCGCGGCGGGCCCCTGCGACATCGAACGGTAGGAGCACCTTGACCGCCATCGACCCCACCGCCCACCTGACCGCGGAGCAGATCGAGGAGCTCGGCCGCGAGCTGGACGCGATCCGCGATGAGGTGATCGCCAGCCGCGGCGAGAAAGACGCCGCCTACATCCGTAAGGTCATCTCGGCGCAGCGCAGGCTCGAATTGGTCAGCAGGGGCGTGCTGCTGTTCTCGATCTTCCCGCCCGCGTGGGTGATCGGCACCGTTGGTCTGTCCGTGGCGAAGATCATGGACAACATGGAGATCGGCCACAACGTCCTGCACGGCCAGTGGGACTGGATGCGAGACCCGAAGATTCACTCCACCACCTGGGAGTGGGATCACGTCTCGCCGTCCGAGCAGTGGAAGCACTCGCACAACGAGCTGCACCACACGTACACCAACGTGATCGGCAAGGACAACGACCTCGGCTACGGCATCATGCGCGTCGACGAGGACCAGAAGTGGCATCCGTTCCACCTCGGCCAGCCGCTGTGGAACTTCATCAACGCCTGCTTCTTCGAGTACGGCATCGCAGCGTACGACCTGGAGCTCGGCAAGAATCTGCACAAGCGCCGCCGCAAGAACCCGGAGTTCCGTGCACGGGCCAAGGCCGTGGGGCGCAAGATCCGCAAGCAGGTGCTCAAGGACTACGTGATCCACCCGCTGCTGTCGGGCCCGTCGTTCCTCACCACGCTTGCCGCCACGTTCACCGCGAACCTGGTCCGTAACATCTGGTCCCACTCGGTGATCATGTGCGGGCACTTCCCCGAAGGCGTGCAGGTCTTCGAGCGCCGGTCGATCAAGGGCGAGACGCGCGGCCAGTGGTACCTGCGCCAAATGATGGGCTCGGCGAACATCAGCGGCAGCAAGGCCATGCATTTCATGAGCGGCAATCTGTCGCACCAGATCGAGCACCACCTGTTCCCGGACCTGCCGAGCAACCGGTACGCAGAGGTCGCGGTGAAGGTGCGCGCGCTGTTCGAAAAGTACGAGCTGGAGTACGTCACCGGGCCGCTGCCCAAGCAGGTGTTCTCCGCGTGGCGCAAGGTCTTCCGGCTCTCGCTGCCGAACAAGAAGCCCAAGATCAAGACGCCGGATCGCGAGCTCCTCGCGGCCTGATCCCAGTACTGGTGTCGGGTGCGCACGCCCACCCGGTTTACCAACGGGCGAGGTGAGGTGGGCGCCCTTCCAGACGCCTCCGGGCACGCCGGGCGTACGGGTGCGGGGGCGGTGGTCCGCCAGAGCCGGCAGCCCGCCGCCTGACCGTCTCACGGTGGCTCGGCCGGCGCCCACCCCACACCCTCCGCAGGCATCCCTTGGAATTGCTCATCTAGCCGCGACGGTGTCATAGGACGTCTGAGTGCCTTGCAACCAGTCGCCGGTGTTCGGTTCGATGCTCACCAGCGCAGGCTGCCCAACAGCCCAACGAGTCGACCTCCCTTGTCAAGGGACCGCCGCGCCTGCGGGATCGCGTCCTCAACTACTGTAGCGACAGGGCGAGTTGAGCATTCTCGCGCTCCTTCGATGTTGAGGTCAACGACGTCCGGTTGGCGGCCCTGCGGGATGCGTCAACGGGAGAGAGCCCGGACGCCTGCTGCCTCGACCGCGACGAGTAGGACGGCCGCCATCCGGCGCACGATCCCCTTCAGGTCCATAGCACCTATCGGACTCATGGTCTCCAAGGTGTCACAGAGAAATCCGAATCACGCCGAAAGCAAGTGCCCGCAGGCATCCGCCGCTTGCATCTGCCACGTGTTGTTGTCCAAGTTGACGGTTGTACGGGTTCGGCCCCTTGGGGTGCCTGACCTGCCCGCCCCTGGCCGGGCTCTGTCAAACCGGATCGGGACGGCGTGGAACTCCCCAACGCAGGGACCGTTCGCGGTTTCGGCAGCCGATCCCGGCCCGCCATAAGTTCGGGCCAACTCGTGAATCACTACTGTCCTATCTGCATCACTGGTGTCACGCTTCACATTGTTGTCAGGCGTCGTACCTCACTCACAGCCGAGGTCCCGCACTGCTCGTTCGAGGGGCATTCACCCCTCCCACCATCCCGATGCGCCTTGTCATCCGCACTGCACAGCTCTGCCGCACCGCACCGCACCGCACAGCTCTGCCGTCCGGCACGGCCTGCCGGACGGGCCACCCGTACCGGCCTCAACGCACGGCCGCCCGCAGAAGGAGTCCACTTGAGACGGCTATCCCTCAAGGTCCCGACCGCGTTCCTCGCCTCCGCCGCGCTCTTCACCGTGGCCCTGCCGTCCGGCGCCGCGGGCGCCGCGCCCACAGCGCCGACTCCCCCGGCCGCGTCGGCCCGTGCGGGCGCCCTGCCCGCGAAACTCAGCCCCTCGCAGCAAGCGGCCCTGCTCACTGACGCGACCGCCAGCAGCGCCAGGACCGCCGCCACGCTCGGCCTTGGCGGCAAGGAGCGTCTGGTGCCGCGCAGCGTGCTCACGGACGCGGACGGCACCGTGCACACCCGCTACGAGCGGACCTACGGCGGGCTGCCCATCCTCGGTGGCGATCTGATCGTCCACACCACCGCGAACGGTGCCATGAAGGGCGTAACCAAGGCCACCGCGGCACGGATCTCCCTACCCAGCACCACCCCCGCCCGCAGCGCCGCCTCCGCCAAGGCCCTCTCCCTGACCCGCGCCAAGAAGGAGGGAATCACCAGCACCAAATCCGCACAGGCCCCGCGTGCGGTGATCTGGGCCGCCTCCGGTCGCCCGATCCTCGCCTGGGAATCGGTGGTCAATGGCGTCCAGCCCGATGGCACCCCCAGCGAACTGCACATCGTCACCGATGCCACCACCGGCGCCGAAATCCACCGGCGCGAAGCCGTGGGGAGCAGCAGCGGCACCGGTCCAAGCCGGCCCGCCGATGCCAAGACCGGCGCCGGGCTCCAAGGCCATGACGCCATGCGGAGAAACAGCGGGATCGGCCACAGCCGGCACAGCGGTCAGGTCCGCCTCGGCGTCTTCAAGTTCGGCTCCAACTACAACCTGACCGACACCGCTCGCGGGAGCCACCAAACCTACGACCTAGGCAACAACATATTCGGAGACGGCATAGGCAAACTCGTCTCCGACACCAACAACGTCTGGGGCGACGGCACCTCCGCTGACAGACAGACCGACGCCGTGGACGCCGCGTACGGAGCCCAGGTCACCTGGGACTACTTCGCGGATGAGCACAACCGCTATGGCATCCGCAATGACGGTGACGGCGGTTTGTCCCGGGTCCACTACGGCATCAACGACCGGTTCAACTCCTTCTGGAGTGACACCTGCTTCTGTATGACCTACGGCGATGGCGGAACGAATCCGGACACCGGCGTCGAGGCCACGGCGCACGCGATGATGCGCGGTCTCACCACCCACACCGCCAAGTTCTCCTACTACGGCGAGTCCGGCGCGCTGGCGGAGGCGAACAGCGACATCTTCGCCGCCGCGGTGGAGTTCAGCGCCGACAACGCCCATGACGTGGGCGACTACCTGATCCGGGAGAAGACCTACACCGGCAGAGAACGCGACTTCACGCGCCCCATGGACCGGCCCTCCAAAGCCGGTGCCTACACGGACTACTGGCACCCCCGTATCGCTTCGAGCCGGAATCAGCGGTACGGCGCGAGCCCGGCCAATCACTGGTTCTACCTGGCCTCCGAGGGCAGCGGCGCCAAGACCATCAACGGGGTCGCCTACAACAGCCGCACCCATGACGGTCTGCCCGTCACCCGCATCGGACGGGACGCGGCAGCGAAGATCTGGTACCGGGCGCTCACCGTCTATATGACCTCCACCACGGATTACGCCGGAGCCCGCGCCGCCACCCTCTCGGCGGCCGCTGACCTCTACGGCGCCACCTCGGTCACCTACGCCAATGCGATGCACGCCTGGGGTGCCGTCAACGTCGGCACCCGCCCCGGCGGCGCCCCGAGGCCGACCGGTCCGGTCTTCGAGAACACCACCAGCGTCCCGATCCCGGGCCGCCTTCCGGACGGCACCCCTGGAGCGAAGGTCTCCTCGCCGATCACCGTCACCTCAATCACCGGCAACGCCCCCACCATCCTGCTGGTCGACTTCTCCATCCGCAATGACACCACCCCCGTCCTGGAGCTGGTGGCACCGGACGGCACTGTCTACCCCCTTGCGAACGGCACCTGGTCGGAAGGCGGCGGCGGATACACCGCCACCGTCGCCGTGGACGCCTCCGCAAACACCGCGAACGGCACCTGGAACCTGAGAGCACAGTCCGGTGAAGACTGGGGGGGTTCCGCCTCCATCCACAGCTGGAAACTCTCCTTCTGACGTCACGCTCAGCAACCGTCCGGGGCTGTCCGCGAGGGGCGGACGGTCCCGGACCTCGTAGCCCGCGGTGTTCGCCCGGCGATCATCAAGACGCCCCTCCGGTTCGAGAGCCTGCTCAGCGGCCAGCGCGCCATCGACGTCGGGCCCAAACTGGTCCGGATTGGCTCTATTCGCCAGCAGTGGTTCTGGCTCAGATCTCGCGGCGGGTGACGCTCCGTCATCGCTCGACATCGAACAGCGGGATGGGCGGTGAAGGGGGAGTAAGGACTGTGCGAAGGCGGTTGAGGTCGGCTCGCCACTGCTTCCAGCCTTCCGGATCGACCCAGTTCGAGGCCGGCCCGGCCTCGTCGCTGATGATGCGAGCGAGGGCCTCGTCCGCGAGCGCCCGGAGATCGTCAGGGAAGGCGGGCATGGGTTCTTCAGGGCCGTAAGGTGTGTCGATTGGGCCGCAGCCAGGGCACTGCGTCAAGGATGCCCACGGCCAGCCGCACGGCAAGGTCGACGTCGTCCGCGGTGACGGGAGACATGCCTGATCCGGTTTCGGCTGATCGAGACATGACAGCACCGTATCAGGAGGGAAGAGGGCGACCCCTTCCAACCAGTTCGGTCACCGGAACCCGTGACCGGGTTGCGAACTCACTCTGAGGTGGCACCACGTGCGGACACGAGCCCTGTCCGCCTGACCACGCCGACGCAACGCGACGCCCGCCACCGCGACTCCCTGGCCGCCGAATGCAAGGAACGCGCCCGCATCCGAAGCGAGAAGGGCATCCGTTGGGGCGGACGCCCCCTCAACACCGCAGCCTGACCAACCGCGAACCTGCGCGGCCACAGCGCATCATCGGTCCAATCGTGGCCAAGCGCGGACGACCGAGGCGTTGTGAAGATGATCTCGGCTGGGCCGACCCGGAGCCCCGAACGGGGCCGGTTCAGGAGAAGGGCGGCGCCAGAGGAGAATGACTCAGGAAACGGACGGCTCGATCTCCCCCGCGAAGACGATGACCTGGTCGATGAGGCTCCGCCGCAGATGGACGATGTCCGTTCCCGCCAGGCGGGGGCCTTCATCCGGCGTCGTGAAGACCCACTGGTACCGGGCCCACTCGTCCGGCATGTCCACCGCCGAACAGCGGACCATCGTGCCGGTCCCCGCGGGGTGGCGCCGGATGTCCAGCACGAACCGCTCGACTGCCTCGATGCCCTCACTGCGGCCCAGCGGTCCCCAGAAGACCACGTCAGAGGTCAGGGCCTGGGAGAGCAGCGCAGCCACATAGCTGTCGTCCGAGGCATTGAACGCGGAGATGAACGTGTCGATCGCGGACCGCGCGGTCTCTTCCTGCATACACCAGTAATACCAGTCGCCTCGCGGACCGCGCTCGTCCCCGTCCTCGGCGACCGGGTCGGCGACCGGGTCGGCGACCGGAGTCACACTGAACCCCGGAAGGGGATCGCCGTTCCCGACGAAGACGCCCCGGATCCCACCGCCGACCATCGTGCCGCGCACGGCCTTGGCCGTGACCTCATGATGAACGTCGCCCTCGAAGCCGGAATCGCCCCGGATCGTGAACAGCCGTACGGGCTTGATCGCACCAGCGCGCTCGCCGACGGCCCGGACCTTCACCTGGCAGGCGCGATCACCGGAGTCCTCCCCTTCGACCGCGAGTCGGCCGATGCCAACGCGGGGAAGCGCGGCAGGTCGGACCGCCGGGGCGCGGTGGCCGCCGACCGAACGGGCCGGGCCCGCCAAAGGCGCACGGAAACACAGTGGGGCCCGGGCGAGGCAGTGAGCTTCAGGCGGAAAGCGCGGCTTCGAGCATCCGCCGGACCACGGCGGTCAGTTCGCCCGCATCGGGCGGCGGGCGGGTCGCGGCCGGCGCGCCGGCGAGCCAGTCGTACAGCAGCCCGTCGGTCCAGGCGACCAACAGATCCGCCGCGGCCGCCGGACGGGGAGCACCGAGCGCCGCCAGCAGGTCGGCGGCCCTGACCCGTACGGCGAGGTCGGCGGTCTGAAGGTCGGCGCGCAGCTCCGGCCGGCGGGTCGCTTCCAGGCTGAGTTCGAAGCGGGCGAGCTGGCGGTCGCGCGCCGCCGTCAGCCAGTGGTGCAGCAGCGCGGCCATCCCTTCCGCCGCGGAGTCCAGGTCCGGGTGGCCACGGTCCGCTTCCCAGTGGTCCGCGTCGGCGACCGAGAGTTCGGCGAGGCGGAGGTAGCAGGCGCTGATGAGAGCGCTGCGGGTGCGGAAGTAGTACGACGTGCTGCCGGCCGGCAGCCCTGCAGCGGCGTCGACCGCGCGATGGGTCAGGCCGCGCAGTCCGGCGGCGGCCACGGTGCTGATGGCGGCGTCGGCGATCAGGTTTCGGCGGTCGGAGATGGACATACCCGAACTCTACAGATGTAGAGTGCGACCCATCGACCTCTACAGGTGTAGAGACAAAGGGGGTGGTCGACATGGGTGTTCGTCATGCCGTCGTGGCCGGAGGGGGTATCGGGGGCCTGACCGCCGCGGTGGCTCTGAGCCGCCGCGGCTGGCGCGTCACCGTGTGCGAACGGGCCTCCGTGCTCACGGGCATCGGCGCGGGCATCGTGCTCGCCCCGAACGCACTGCGCGCCCTGGACTCGATCGGCCTGGGCCCCGACCTGCGGACCGGCGAAGCCCTGCCCGGCCAGATCGGGCTGCGCACACCCGACGGCACTTGGCTGAGCCGGTCCGACAGCGGCGTGCTGTCCGCCCGCCACGGAACGGCCGCGCGCGCCGTGCACCGCGGCTTCCTGATCGACACCCTCGCGGCCGCCCTGCCTCCCGACACCCTGCGCCTCGGCGTATCGGTGACCGGCGTGAACGACTCGGGGAACACCGTGTCCGTGCGTACGTCGGCGGGCGAACTGCGCGCCGACGTCGTACTGGCCGCCGACGGCATCCGCAGCACGCTCCGCGAACAGCTCTTCCCCAGTCACCGCGGGCTGCGTCACGCCCGTGAGGCCGGCTGGCGAGCGGTGCTGCCCGGCGCGGGCCCACCCGCCCAGCAGGCCGCCGAAACCTGGGGGCGAGGCGAGCGGTTCGGCATCGTCCCACTCGCCGACGGCCGTATCTACGTCTACGCCACCGCCGTTTCCGACCCCGGCACAAGGCCGTCGGACCACCACGCCGAGCTGACCCGGCGCTTCGGCACATGGCACGATCCCATACCCGAGCTGCTGGACCGGCTGAGCAGGCGAGCCTCGGAGCCGGTCGGCATACTCCACCACCATTTCCACGAACTGGCCGTCCCTTTGCCCCGGTTCCACACCCGCGGAGTGGCCCTGCTCGGCGACGCCGCCCACGCGATGACCCCCAACCTGGGCCAAGGCGGCTGCCAGGCCATCGAGGACGCCGTCGTCGCGGCCCATTTCCTCGCCTCCACCGACGACACACCCACCGCGCTCGCCGACTACACGAAAGCCAGACACCGGCGAACCACTCGGATCAGCCGCCGCTCCCGACGCATCGGCCAACTCGCCAGGCTCTCCCACCCCCTTGCCGCGTCCATCCGCGACCTGGCCGTACGAGCCACGCCGCAAGCCCTGTCCCTGAAAGCCCTGGACACCGTCCTCGACTGGCAACCGCCTTCCACCCCCGCCGACTTCAAGGAGCAACGGTGAACCCTACAGACACATCGCGCCCCCTCCCCCGGGCGGACTCCGCCCGCCCCTTCACCATCGGCGCCTACGGCTTCGTCCTCCTGGGCATCGCCCACCTCGCCCTCTCCGCCGCTTCAGCGCTCACCAAAGCCCCGCGCCAGCGTGAAGTCGACACCGCCATGCGAGAGCCCGCCTTCACCCTGTTGGGACTGGAACGCACCGTCCTCGACCTCTTCAACGGCTTCAGCATCGCCATGGCCCTCTTCGTCACCGCCTGCGGCCTCCTACTCCTCACCGCCGTCCACCACGCCCCCACCCTCATCCAGCACCGCACCGCCTTCGGCCGGCTCGCCCTCACGGTCTCCCTCGCCGCCCTGGCGATATCCGTCCCCCTGCTGCCCCCTCCGCCGATCGTCATCCTCACCATCACCAGCTGCGCTTTCGCCCTGTCCCTGCGCAGGGCGGCCCCCGCGGCATGACCAGGCGGCCGCCCGGCCTGTCCGAGCCGAGCAGCAGCGCGACCGGGCTGTCGAGACATGGACCGCGGATCAGCTTCGGGCCGCTCCGGTCTGCACCGGCGTCGTGGCAGCACTTCATCGCCACCGTGCGGAGCGGCGCTCTCTGAGCCCGACCACTCCCCCGTACGGGAAATGCCGCCCCACCGCGACAGTTTCGCGGTGGGGCGGAGTCGTTCCCGACACGGCATCGCTCATACACCCACGACCCGCGGGCCTCAGATCGCGGCGGCCCCCCACGTTCTCAGTGGAGCCGAACAGCCCGCCGCCCGCCCAACCCGGCAAGCGTGGCTGCGACCACCAAGCGACCACATCCACCGCCTCCGCGAAGCCCTTCAGAAGCTCCGTGGCCCCGCACCGTCCGCCTACAGCACCCTGGCGAGCCAGCTCCGGCTGCGGCATGCGACCACACTGCGACCATCACGCTCCCGGACGCACGAAAGGCCGCCCTCTCATGGATGAGAGAACGGCCTCCGACCTGCGAAAACACAAGTCGGGACGACAGGATTTGAACCTGCGACCCCTTGACCCCCAGTCAAGTGCGCTACCAAGCTGCGCCACGTCCCGATGCTCGTCTGACCTGGGGTTTCCCCTGGCTGAACGCGCATGAGAACGATACCGCACTCCGGGCGATGGTTACGAACCGCTTTCGGCGCGCTGCGACCGCTGCAGCCGGAACGGCCGCGGCCAGCCCGGGCTGGGCCCGGGGCCGTACGCCAGGCGCCGCGCCGCCGCCCTGCAACAGGGGGGACAGGGGGCGAGCCCTCGCCGGCGCCGGACACGGAAGCAGGGCGTCCGTCACCCGGGCACGGGGGGCTGTAGCTCCGGATGCGCGTCCAGCAGCTTGCGGGGCGCGACCTGCCGCCAGGAGTCGAGCAGGATCGCACGGAGCTCCGACTCGTCCTCCAGCACGGCGAGCCGCACCCTGATCCATGCGTAGTTGTCGTCGTGCCCCTCTCGGAGGAAGAACTTCGCCGGCTCGGCCTCGATCAACTCGGCCCGCTCTTCCTTGGGGCACTTCACACCCATCACCTGATCGTCGTCGGCGAGCGAGGCGAAGATCTTCCCGCCGCCGTCGAGGCGGAAGGTCGGCATGCCCCAGGCGAGCTTCTCGATCGTCCGGGGCAGGGAGAGCGCGACTCGGCGAACGTCATCAGCGGTGGCCATGCGACGACCGTACGGTGCGCCACTGACAACCGCCCGACGACCGATGCACCGAGTAGGCGAATCGATCCGGAAAGCGCTTTCTTGGCCATGGAACGCCCTTCGCCCTGCCTCGCGGAGGAGAACACAGCAGCCTCAGGGGAGTCATGTGACGGGGCGGTCGATGGATGAAGAGGAGCATGGGGTGCAAAGGAGCGCGCAGCACTTGGTCCGCGCGCTCCGGAACATGGCGGGAGGACCCCCGGCACTCTCCGGCATACTGCACATACAGCGACATAAAGTTTTCGCCATGGCCGAGAGGGCGGGGGCGCGCACATATTCGCGGATCCATGAGTGCGCCATCCACCACCCTCCTCACATCGCGCGCTGGATAACGCTTCTACGCGCTGGGACGCTCTGCCGCGTGGCTCAATCACCCTGTTCAGGTACGTTCATTTCCGTCCAGGTCTATGCCGTATCGGTTCTTCAGAAGGTGCCAGATGTCGCGTCTGTGCACGCCTGAGACAGGCTGTCGGCTGGCCGTGCCCGCCCCCCGAGAATCCATCGCCCTCCGCATGTAGCAGAGGGAACCACGCAGGGAATGCCGTACGGCAGAGCAGAGATGGCCGGTCAGCACGTTCCCGGTCGGCTCTATGCACCACCTACTCGAACAATCGCCCGAGTAGGCGTAATCGCAGAGGAAGGCTCGCGATGGACGAGTACTTCGCCAGTCAGCTGCATCATCGACTTCGGAACGATGTCAGGGACTTCGCAGAGAAGGAGGTGAGGCCCCGAATCCCTCTGTTGGAAGCAACACGAACCGCTCATGGCGAACTGTCCCGGCTCATAGCCAGGCAGGGTTGGTTGGGCGCCACCATCGGTCGTGACTACGGCGGCATGGGAGCCGGCCATCTGGCCAAGACGATCATCATCGAAGAGCTGTCACGGGTCAGCGGGGCGATGGGGGCCA
This sequence comes from Streptomyces sp. NBC_00690, assembly GCF_036226685.1. Classification (NCBI taxonomy): domain Bacteria; kingdom Bacillati; phylum Actinomycetota; class Actinomycetes; order Kitasatosporales; family Streptomycetaceae; genus Streptomyces; species Streptomyces sp. NBC_00690. The sequence goes on along the minus strand of NZ_CP109009.1, from coordinate 7,257,683 downwards.
TGGTCCAGGCGTCCCAACTGGGTGTGGCCAAGATCCTGCACTTCGGCAACGCGGAGCAGAAGCGGACCTGGTTGCCGAGCATCGCGGCCGGCCACTGCCTGCCGACGATCGCCGTGACCGAGCCGGACTCGGGCGGCCATGTGCTCGGCATGACCGCCACCGCGGTGCGGGACGGCGATGAGTACATACTCAATGGCCAGAAGGTGTACGTGGGCAACAGCCACATCGGCGATCTGCACGGTGTGGTGGTGAGAACGGGACCCGGCTCCCGCGGGCTGACCGCGTTCCTGGTCGAGGCCGACCGTCCCGGGTGCATCATCGGGGAGCAGCGCCCGGCGCTGGGGCTGCACGGCTTCAGCTTCGGCGAACTGTTCTTCCAGAACTGCCGGGTGCCCGCGAGCAACCGGCTGGGGGCGGAGGGGGACGGGCTCTCGGTGGCGTACTCGTCCAGCGTGCTCTACGGGCGGGCGAACCTCACCGCCGTGTCGCTGGGCATCCACCAGGCGATCCTGGACGAGACGACCAAGTTCTGTGCCGAGCGCTACCGCTACGGCAATCCGCTCCATGATCTGCCGTCCATCAAGATGAAGCTGGGCAAGCTCCAGTCGCGGTTGATGACCGCGAGACTCGCGGCCTATCACGCCGTACATCTGCTGGATCAGGGATCGCCGTGCGACGCGGAGTTGATGAACGCCAAGTTGATCAATGTGGAGTCGACCATCGACTCGGCACGCAACGCCATGGAGATCCATGCCGCGGCCGGTCTCTTCACCGACCGCCCCATCGAGCGCTATCTACGGGACGCGCTCCATATGTTCGCGCCTGCGGGCACCTCGGACATCCAGTTGTTGCGGCTGGCCGAGGTGGCATTGGGGACGGTGAAGGGACAGTGGTCGCAACGGCTCTCCGAGGCGGTCAAGCTGGAACCGGCGGTCTGAGCAGGACCGACGGCGGTGCCCGGGGAAGGGGCCCTGGGCCGGTCACGTCATCGCGTGGCACTCTCGTGAACCGGTGTTGCGGGGGATCTGGACAAGGAGCGGGTCGAGGTGGGGCCTCGGAGGGGGGCGCCCACCGAGTACACCCGTGATCCTGCTGTACGGACGGTCGGGAGGGACCGTCTGATGGGGGGAAGTGGATACGGCGGCGCTCTGCCGGGTGTGCAGCCCGGCGTGTGCGGATGCCGGGGGTTGCTCGCGTTCGTCGCGTCGGGTGGGGCCTCCCTGTCGTATCCACGCCCGATCGATGTCCTGGACGTCCGTCGTGGCCTAGATGCCGCCGTCTTCGCGGCGATGAATCTGTTCGATCAGCTCCGCGGCGAGGGACTTGATGGTCTCCAGTCCCGCCCTGCCCCACGGTCGGGGCTCGGTGTCGACGACGCAGATGGTTCCGAGGGCGATTCCGGTGCGGTCGATGAGCGGGGCTCCGAGGTAGGAGCGGATGCCGATCTCGTCGACCACGGGGTTCCCTGCGAATCGGGGGTAGTCGCACACGTCTTCCAGGACCAATGCCTTCCTTCGGACGACGACGTGCGGGCAGTACCCGTGGTCGCGGTCCATGAAGCGGCTGACCTCCCCGCCCACCGCGGTCACCGCCGCGCTGAGGGCGTGGTTGTCGTGGTCACCGGTCGGGGTGTGGAGGCCGGCGAAGAACTGTCGGTGCTCGTCGATGAAGTTGACCATGGAGTACGGCGCCCCGGTCACCCTGGCCAGATGGTGGGCGAACTCGTCGAAGGCGGGGTCGGGGCGGTCCCCGAAGCCGAGTTGGCTCAGCCGCTTGACCCGCATGGGCGCTTCCCTGTCGATGGGAGTCAGCAGCAGATGGCCTGTGGGGTCGTACGTCATGTCGGTGCTCCATGGCTCGGCGCGGGGGCGGGGACCGGGGTGGTGAGGAGGTGTTGGACGAGGGTGACCAGGGTGCCGATGCCGGAGCTGGCGATCCGTGCGTCACACATCACGACCGGTACCTGGGGCTTGAGGTCGATGGCGGATCTGACTTCCTCCGCGTCGTACCGGTAGGCCCCGTCGAACTCGTTGACGGCGACGACGAATCCGATTCCCCGCCCTTCGAAGAAGTCCACTGCGGAGAAGGAGTCTTGGAGCCTGCGGGTGTCGGCGAGGATGACCGCGCCGAGCGCTCCTTCGGACAGTTCGTCCCACATGAACCAGAAGCGTTCCTGGCCCGGCGTGCCGAAGAGGTAGAGCACATGGCGTTCGTCGAGTGTGATGCGGCCGAAGTCCATGGCGACGGTGGTGGTCGTCTTGGACTCGACGCCTTCGAGGGGATCCGTGGCGGCGCTGACCTGCGTCAGCAGTTCCTCGGTACTGAGCGGGTCGATCTCGCTCACCGACCCCACGAAGGTGGTCTTGCCGACTCCGAAGCCACCCGCGACCAGGATCTTGAGGGCGGTTGGGAAGAGCGGATCGGCCGCGGTGCGCTCCGATGGGTCGAGATCGTCGCTCTCGCGGCGCCCGGCCGGAAGGGCGAGGGAGAGCGGTCCTTGGCTCGTGGAGTCTCCGGCCGACGGACCTTCGGTCCGAGGGCCGTACTTCCATGAGCTGTCGACTTCAGAGCCGTCGTCGTAGGCCATCGAGCACTGCCTCCAGCAATGAACGGTCGGTCGGTGTGTCCAGGCAGCGGGGCGCTCGTGTGGTGACCGCCCCGCAGTCCACGAGATCGGAGAGCAGCACCTTGGTGACGACTGCGGGAAGCCTCAGGTGCGCCGCGATCTCGGCGACGGATGTCGGACCGTCGCAGAGCCCGAGCGCGAGCGCGTGCTCCGGTCCGAGGTTGCCCTTGGGTACGGTCCCGGTGGACATGACCAAGGAGAGCAGGTCCAGCGGGGCCGTGGGGCGGGTGCGGCCACCGCTGACCGTGTAGGGGCGGATGAGTCGGCCGGCGGCGTCGTCGAGTAGGGGGCCGTCCTTGGGCGCCGGCACGATCACTGCCCCGCGATGCCAGGCGCCCCGGTCGACTGTCTGGCCGGAGTGGTGAGGTACGGTCGCACGCTTTTCACGAGCATCGCCATTTCGTAGCCGAGTACGGCGGCGTCGGCCTCTCGACCGGCGAGTACGGCCAGGCAGGTGCCCGACCCCGCGGTGGAGACGAAGAGCAGGGTCGAGTCGAGTTCCACCACTACTTGGCGAACCTCTCCCCCGTCGCCGAAGCGCGTGCCGGCGCTCCGTCCCAGGGAGTAGAGACCGGAGGCAAGGGCCGCCATGTGGTCGGCGCTGTCGGGTTCCAGGCCATGCACGGACTTCACCAGGCCGTCGGAGGAGAGCAGTACTGCATTGCGGGTGTACGGCACACGCTGGACCAGACCGCTGAGCAGCCAGTCGAGGTCCGAGGTATGACCGTTCGGCGCATCGCTCGCCATGGTGCATCTACTCCTTGGAGGTGTTGTCGTGGCGTTGCGTTGTGGTGGTCGGGGCGGCGGTCCCGGGGTCGAGGTCCGCCTTGAGCGGCTGGGCCTCGGCGAGGCCGATGCCCCGTTGGAAGGCCGCCATCAGCCCGGGGTCGTGCAGTGCGGCCTCGTCCTCCTTGCGGGGAGGGGGGCCCATCTTGAGCTGTGGAGCTATGTGTTCCTGACTGCGTCGCTTGGGGAGTTGGGGGCGGCCCATCGTGCCGCGCACCACACCGGTGGGAGCCGAGGTGATGGTGGCCGACCGGTCGGCTACGGGCGCTGCCGCTTTTCTCGTCGTGTAGTTGGCACCGGGCCGGGCCGCTGCGGGGTTGGGGCGGTCCACATGTTCCGCCCGTACCGGAAGGGGGGCGAGGGCGGGACTGGAGTGCGCCGGTTGCTGCGGGCGCGGCGGTTCGGGAGTTCGCGGCACAGCGGCCACCGGGGGTGGGTGTGCATCCGACCGTGGCGTCTGCTGGGGCAACGGCCGGAGCTGGGGGGCCTGCTGCTGAACGGGTTTCGGCGCGGTCTGCGGGCGATCAGGGATCGAGGGGGGCGAGGTGGTGATGGTCGTGGGCGGTTTGCGTCGGCGGCGGGTCCTGCCGGAGACCGGGTCGCTCTGCTGGAGTCCGCCGGGCTCGGTGCCTAGGAGGCCCTGGGGCAGCACGATGGTGGCCTGGATGCCGCCGTAGATGTTCGACTGGAGCCTGACGGCGATACCGTGCCTGCGTGCCAGGGCCGAGACGACGAACAGGCCGATGCGTCCGTCCTGGAGCAGATGGGCGACGTTGACCTGATCGGGGTCGGCGAGCAGGGCGTTCATCTTGTCCTGCTCTTCGGTGGGCATGCCGAGGCCCCGGTCCTCCACCTCGACGGCGAGTCCCGCCGTGACGTGTTGGGCGCGCAGGAGCACCTGGGTGTGCGGGGCGGAGAAGACCGTGGCGTTCTCCACCAGTTCGGCCACCAGGTGGATCACATCGGCGACCGCGTGGCCGCGCATGGTGCCGTCGATCGGTGGGACGAGCTTGACCCGCGGGTAGTGCTCGACTTCGGCGATCGCGGAGCGGAGCACCTCGGTCATGGTGACCGGGTGGGACCACTGGCGCCGGGAGATCGCTCCGCCGAGGACGGCGAGGTTCTCCGCGTGGCGCCGGATGCGGGTGGCGAGGTGGTCGACGTGGAAGAGGCCCTTGAGGAGTTCGGGGTCCTCGACTTCGTTCTCCAACTCGTCGAGGAGTTGGATCTCCCGGTGGACCAGTGACTGGAGCCGCCGGGCGAGGTTGACGAAGACTTCCACCTTCTGTTCGTTGCCGACGCTGCTGGAGAGTTGTGACGCCTGGACGACGGCGGCCACGGCTGCGTCATGGGACCGACTGAGATCCCTGGTGACGAGGTCGAACTCGTCTCCGCGCAGAGTCCTGGGCTGCGGCGCTCTGGCGGCCGGGGGGCGTTCCCCGCGGCGCAGCCGCTCCACGACCTGGCGCAGGTCCTCCTGACCGCGTTCGATGGACCGACGCAGATGGGCGCAGCGGCCCAGTACGGAGGCTGCCATCCGGTCGGCGCCCAGCGCCGCCACCGCGACGGCCGCTATGGCGAGTGCGGCGGTACCGGTCAGTACGGCCCACAGGGCGGGGGTGGGGCGTGGTGCGGCGCTGTGCACGGTGTAGGTGACGGCGGTCGCACCGCTGAGCGCGGCGACGAGGGCCGGGAGTACCGCGGTACGGAGCAGTCGAGGTCGGATGTGGGACTCCGGCGGCAGCGGGAGCGGTCGCGATCTGCGTTGCGCGGGGGCTGAGCGGGTGCTCGACCGACCGTGACGCCCGCTCTCACGGCCGTCCGACCGTGTGGTGGGTGCGCGTTGGGGAGACATCGGCGTCCTCGGTACGTGGGGGTCCATGGAGGGTGGGGTGTACTGCACGGGGATGGGTGCCATGGGCTGTTTGGGACGGATTTCAATGGGTCTATGACGCGACGGGTGTTAGCCCGCCGTTGATCACTGGCCACACACGGTAGTCGCGCTTGGCGCACACGCGACGGTCAGTCGGGAAAGTTCCCCAGCATTGGTCCCGCTCTGGTATGAGGGCTCGCACTCCGGTGCGAAACCCACGTCGGACGGGGGTCTCGAACGAAGCAGCGGAAGGACGCGCCGGCGCAGCCCGATGACCCGGTTCCACGGCGAAACGCGCATCGCCCGCGCCGGCGCACAGGAGGGGCGAGCGGCGCGAGGGCTTCGACGAGGTCGATCAGCGCAGGTGAAAGGCGATCCCGCCCTGCCCGCCCGAAACCAGAGGTACTTCCGTGACTCCTCTGCACCCTGGGCTAGTTGAGCCCCGTGGGATTCAAATTAACCCTGAGTCAGAAGTGACCTCACTTCAGACGTACGTTCGAACGATCTCGTCGGGTGCGCAGAAACGCTCCGAGGGGGCGAATGGTGTGCGCCGGTACGCAAGCGGCGCGGGCGAAACGGGTTGGTTTGCGAGGGGGGCGTGCAATGCATGGACGGGCCGGAGCGCCCTGCTGCGGCACAGCACTCCGGCCGAGCCGGGCATGGCGCGGCAGGGTGTGAGCGCGCAACCCGGGGGCGACCGTACGGCGAAGGCGGTTCCGGGGCCGGCCGGAGGCACCAGCAAGAACCCTGCGGAACCAGCAGAAGACGATCAACCACAGGGCCTCTACCACGCACTGTCGTGGCAGCCCGATGAACCTCCCGACGCCTGCCGAACCGAAGGCCCGACTGGGCGCCGTGCCCACACCCCCGGGGGCGCCGAAACAGGCCAACCCTCACCTCTTCAGCGCCCCGAGACGCCACCACCGGTGGGTGGGCGAGCACATCGGGGGACGCCCCGCGGGAGCAGCGGGTTCAGCCGGTGGGCGCAGTCTCAGGGCTCCCGGGGGCGGCACCCGAGCCCTGGGCAGGATGCTCCCCACCGATGGTGGTGGCGGTGCGCTGCGCGCTCTGTGCGGGGGAGGCAGCCCCCGGCGCGACGGCGGGCACACTGCCGGCCTCCCAGCCCCCCGGAGGCACTGAGGCCACGGCGCGCCACCACGGCTCGGCAGAGAAGGAAGCCGAGGCCGGCTCGAAGGGCTCACCGGGGCGGGGCAGCGCGAGGTGCGCACCGGCCTCGGCGGCGGCGGCGAGCGTGCCTTCACCGGGATCGGCCCAGGCGTGGGGCGCCAGATTGAACGTCCCCCAGTGGATCGGCAACATCATCCCGAAGGGGCGATCACCCTGGAGGTCGAGATGGGCCTGCATGCCCTCGACCGGTGTCATATGGATGTCGGGCCAGTACTCGGAGTACGCGCCGATCTGGATCATGGTGACGTCGAAGGGGCCGTGCGCGGCACCGATGTCCTTGAATCCCGGGAAGTACCCGGTGTCGCCGCTGTGGTAGACCCGGTGTTCGGGGCCGGCGACCGCCCAGGACGCCCAGAGCGTGTGCTGCTGGTTGCGCAGTCCCCGCCCGCAGAAGTGGCGCGCGGGCGTCGCGGTGAGAAGGAGGCCGGCCACCTCCGCGCTCTCGTTCCAGTCCAACTCGCGCAGCCGGTTCGCCGCCACCCCCCAGCGTTCCAGATGGGCCCCGACGCCCAACGGGACCGCGAACACCGTCTCGGTGTTGGCGAGCGCTTTGATGGTGGGCATGTCCAGGTGGTCGTAGTGGTCGTGGGAGATCACGACGACATCGACCGGCCCCAGTGCGGCAAGGGGGGCGGGGACCGGGTGGAGCCGCTTCGGTCCGGCGAAGGAGAAGGGGGAGCAGCGCTCACCCCAGACCGGATCGAACAGCACCCGTCGTCCATCGATCTCGGCGAGGACGGTGGAATGGCCCATCCAGGTGATCCGCAGTCCGGAGGCGGGGGGACGGGCCAGATCAGCCAGCGTGGTGGGATGGAGCGGGATGCGAGCCGTCGGTGCCCGTCGGACCCGCGCCTCCTTCTGGAAGTAGATCTTGGCGAACTCGACCATCGAGGCCCCGGATGGCCTCGTGCGGGCGCCCACGGGATTGAGGAACACGCCGTTGGCGTACTGCGGTGAGCTGCGGATGCGCTCCAGCCTCGCTCCCGCCGGGTCCGCGCCGAATGCGGCGGGGCGCAGTGTGCGCAGCCGTGCTCTCAGCGAGTGAGGGGAACCGGCTCCGGTCACGGCGCCTCCAGGTGTTGGGGTCTTCTCATTATGTGCGCGGTGTGCGGCGGTGCGGGGTGGTGATCGGCCGGTTGGAACATCGGCGTCACCGGCATCGGCGGTGAAAGGAGTCGGTGTCGACGGGCTCGGGCTCGCGCTGTGGGCGGTGGGCTGACGTCAGGGTCACGCACAGGGGAACGCACGCCGTGCGGTTGGTGTTCCTGGGGCGCCTCCCGCGTTCCCGTGTTTTGGGTCCCATCCTGAGCATTGCGCACCCTCGGCCGTGGGCAGGGTCTCTTTCCGGCCGTTCGAGTTCGGTGGCGCAGTCATATGCGCAGCTTTCTCGGACCGGGGTGGGATCCCGGATCTGTCGGCCGTATGAGTACGGGGGAGCCATTTCCCACTGAGGCAGCCGTCGCTGGTTCACGTTGACAAGCTGGTCAAACAGTCTCGATACTGACTGGCCATTCAGTAGATGATCCTGGTCGTGTGCCTGCCTCACCCTTGATCACCGTCTTGAGGAGGTTCCCGATGGCCGCCCCTCTGCTCTCACTCACCTGGACGGATCCGGTCACTGGGCGCCGGGGGTTCCTCGTCGTCGACCGGCTGGTGCGCGGGGTCTCCAGCGGAGGTCTGCGGATGCGGCCCGGCTGCACCTTGGACGAGGTGGCGGAACTGGCCCGCGGGATGACGCTGAAGGAGGCGTTGCACTACAACCCGGACGGCAGGTACGTACCGCTGGGCGGTGCCAAGGGCGGCATCGACTGTGACCCCCGGGACCCCGAGGCGTACGGGGTGCTGGTCCGCTACCTGGAGGCGACCCGTCCGTACATCGAGTCCTTCTGGACGACCGGCGAGGACCTGGGTCTGACCCAGGACACGGTGGACCGCGCTGCCGAGGAGGCGGGGCTGGTCTCCTCGGTCCAGGCGGTGTACCGGTTGCTCGATGACGAGGAATCGGCGCGGCAACGGCTCCGGGACGCCTTCGGCATCGAGGTCGACGGCATCGGTCTGGACGAGTTGGTCGGCGGCTGCGGGGTCGCCGAGTCGGTGCTGACCGCCCTCGACCGTGCCAACGTCCCGTACGCGGGCACGCGGGTGTGCCTGCAGGGGCTGGGCACGATGGGCGGGGCGACGGCCCGTTTCCTCGACCGGGCGGGGCTGAAGATCGTCGCCGTGGCCGACATCAAAGGGACCATCGCCAACCCGGACGGCCTGCCGGTCGAGTCGCTGCTGTCGGCCCGGGACGCCCACGGCACGGTCGACCGCTCGGTGCTCCGCGCCGAGGACCGGGAACTTCCCGGCGACGCCTGGCTGTCGGTGGACGCGGACGTCCTGGTGCCGGCAGCGATCTCCTACGCCATCGACACGGGCAATCAGGCGGGGATCACGGCCCGCTGGATCGTCGAGGCGGCGAACATGCCGGTGGTCGCGGCGGCGGAGGAGTTGCTGACGCGCCGTGGGGTGACCGTGCTGCCGGACGTGGTGGTCAACTCCGCCACGAATGCATGGTGGTGGTGGACACTCTTCGGCGACATCGAGGCCGACGCCGACCAAGCCTTCTCCCATGTCCGACGGTCGATGAGGGCCCTGGTGAGCGAGGTGCTCGAACGCGCGCAGACCGACGGCACCACACCCCGGGCCGCCGCCCACGCGCTGGCGGCCGATCGCCTGCCGACCATCGCCCGGCGCTACGGTTGAACCGACGCGTCTGCATTGCCTGCCGGGGTGTAGTCGGCAACTGGCCGACGGCATCGGGGCCTTCGTCCAACCGGGGTCGGGAGGTGTGACATCGACGCGCACGACCGAGTGCGGGCGGCGTTGAACTCGAAGACGGCCGTGCGTACGGCCCGGGGCCGGGCCGGTCCCCACACAACCGGCCGCCCGCAGACGACCACCGTCGATGCGGGCTGGCATCCACCGGCGCCCTCGGCCGGATCGACCCCGGAGCGAGAGGGCGTCGCCATCCCGTCGAACCGGTCGGTACGGGAGGACGAACACCCGCTGCAAGCGCCCCACCAGCCCCGAACATGATGTGGGCATGGCAATTTTCCAGGTCAAGATCAACTGTGTAGGGTTGCCCCGTGGCCAGAGTCCGATTGAGCGTGGCGGAGCGACGCGAGGAAATCCTCGGCGCGGCCGTTGAGCAGATCCAACTGCGCGGAGTGGCCGCGTTGCGGATCGCCGATGTCGCCGCAGCGCTCGGCGTCAGCAATGCGCTGGTGCTCTACCACTTCTCCAGCAAGGAGCAACTGGTGGCCGCCGCCTTCACCCACGCCGCCGACGGTGATCTCGCCCATCTGCGGAAACTGCTCAGCCGGCGCACCTCGGCACTGCGCAGGTTGAGGACGGCGGTCCGGTGGTACGCACCGACCGGCCCGGCCAAGGGTTGGCGGCTGTGGATCGAGGGCTGGGCGGTCTCGTTGCGTGAGCCCGCACTCCGGGAGGTCGCCCGTGACCTGGATCAACAGTGGAAGGCAGCACTGACGGAAGTCATCGCAGAGGGGGCCGAGGCGGGCGAATTCCCCTGTCCCGACCCGGCTGAGGCGGCCTGGCGACTCACGGCGTTCCTCGACGGACTCGCCGTCCAGATGACCTCGTACGCCGGTTCCCTCTCCCGTGCCGCCATGCTGGAGTGGACCGATGACGCCCTGGCACGTGAACTGGGCCTGAACCGCGAGGAACTCGCGGCGGCCGTTCGCTGACCCCGGAGTGTGCCTCCGGCAATGGAACGTTGAGCTCTGCTGACGGTCGTGCCATGTGGTCCGGTCAAAGGTTCAGCGAACCTGCCGCCCTCATGCGCAGCCGTGTCCCCACCTGTTCCCCATGGGCCGGGATTCCCTGCCGGTGAACGGCAATCAGCCGCTCGCGGGGCCGGGGCACGTGTGGCCGAACGTCAGGCAGATCGCCAACCCCCACCATTTCGGACACCGACCCCGGGCGGCAGCACAACGGCTACTGTGCGACTGTGTCGCACCTGTCTGAGCAGCAAAGCCATCCTGCCTCCCCGCACCACCCTCACGATGTGCTCGTCATCGGAGGCAGCGGCGTGGCCACCGTCGTCCGGGTCGGCTCACTGCCCGTACCCCTCGTGGACACCCATGGCGTCGCGCCGATCCATGAATGGCCCGGGCACACCGGGGGGAACGTGGCGTTGGGGTGCCGAGCACTCGGGATGAACGTTGCGTTCCTCGACTTCCTCGGTGACGACTGGGCCGGACGCCAGGTCCATGAACGACTCATCGCGGCCGGTGTGGCGTTCGACCCCCTCCTGTCCCCCACCGGTACCCGGCGCGCCGTCAGTCTGGTCGACCCCTCGGGGCGCAAGGTGTCGTTCCACGACGGCCGCGACCCCGAAGACCTGCGGATGCCGCGCGACTTCTACCTCCCCTATCTCCAGCGCGCACGCCATGTCCATCTGTCTGCCGTGGACTTCGCCCGGCACCTCTTCGACGACATCGCGGCCATGGGTCTCTCCGTCTCCACCGACCTCCAGGACTGGGACGGCGTCGACGAACGCCAACGGGAGTTCGCGCTCCGGTCGGACCTGGTCTTCCTCAGCTCCGCGGGGGCCGGCGAGCGCATAGCCTCCGTGATGCGGGACATCCTGCGCAGCGGGCGCGCGCAGGCCGTGATCGCCACCGCCGGAGCGGGTGGCTCCTACCTCCTCCTGCGGGAGGGAAGCAGCACTCCCCGACCCATCCCCGCCGCGATTCCACCCGCTCCGGTGGTGGATTCCAGCGGGGCGGGCGACGCCTATGTCTGTGGGTTCCTCTACGGTCTGCTGGCCGGCCAGGACCTGGAGACGAGCGCCCGGTTGGGCGCGCGGGCGGGGGCTCATGCCTGTACCGGCGAGGGCAGCACCGCGTTGATCAGCCAGGAGGAGTTGTTGTCGGTCCGGGTCTGACGGACCGGACGCGGCCCGACGGCTGCCCTTCCCACCAACGACCATCGGCCGTCCTGTACCCCCGTGGACCCTCGGGCCGCCCAAGGCCCGGGGCGCCCGGTGGCCCGCCCAGCTTGCTCCCTCATCCGGCCGCGACCCACGATCACGGCAGGGCACGGCACGTGCCGACGCCGGTGGCCAGACCGCGGGTCTCGAAGGCGTCGACCAGTCGCGCGCACCCTCCAGGGTCTCCGCCACCGAGCCCGGACCCACGAGGTGCGGTACCGGGAAGCCCACCGGCGCCCGGGGGAGCAAGACTGCGGACCCCTGTGCCGTCCCCACTGTGGGTCAGGTCTGTCGCAGCGGCTCGTACGCCTGCTCCTGAAGCCCGAAGGTCCAGGCAACACCCTCCCTGGCGGTCCTCGTGGTGGGCGGCACCCGAAGCCAGTAGGTACGGAACGTGCCGTCGGGCTCAGCCGTGGAGTTGACGACCTCGACCATCACCACATCCTCGTCATCGGCCAACTCGATCCGCCAGAGGATGCCCGACTCGTCCTTGTGTACGGGCTTCGCGCCCGACTCGGCGAGATAGCGGTCATAGCCGTAGTGCTCCAGCATCACCCGACGCAGTTCGGCGTTCTCTTCGTTGCGTATGCGTGGGGCATCGATGGAGGACAGTTCGCCGAGGAAGGCCGCGGGCACCGGCATGCCACGCCAGGCGTAGAGGCTGAAGCCGTCGGGGAAGGCGAGCGCGGGACCCTCACCGCTGTCGAGCCGGCCGGCTTCATCGCGGTGCAGTACGGTCGGACGCTCGCACATCACCACGACCTTTTCGTAGGGCCACCACCAGCCGGCGTGGGCGGCGACGCTCGCGAGACCGTCCAGACGCTCGCTCCGGCCGTCGAAGGCGGCCAGCCAGGCGGCATCGTGCTGGCCGAGGACGGCGTCCAACAGCACATCTCGGATCGAGTGCAGAGTAGGCCGCTCTTCCGCGGTGTTGTCGTCGACGGCCCCAGGCAGTGGCCCCGCACCGTCTGTCGACACCCGGGCAGTGGAGCGACCGGTCAGTTCGTCGACGACGCCGGCCCGGATGCGGTCGGCGAGTGCTCGTGTGGTGTCCCACAACCGGGCACCGGTGGACCCCCACAACTCTGTCCAACCCGCCGGACCCAACTCGTCGTGCACCCGACGGCGCTCCTCCGCCCAAGGGCGGGTGCGCACCTGCTCCCGGACCGAGGGTCCGGCGCCACTGAGGGCCCGAACCGCCTCGACGCCCGCCCGCGGCGATTCGACCCAGACGATGCGCTCGGGCTCAGCCAGCCCCGCGGTCCGGTAGGCCAGCCGTACGCCGTCCTCGGCGGCTGTCCGGTCCGCCGGTCCCGTCGCCGCGGCAACGGCCCGCCACCTGTCCGTACTGTGGATGCCTTGGCTGGACTGCATGTGCTGGATCTGCTGCGTGGGCTGAACGTGTTGCATAGGAATCCCCGTCCCCGTTCGACCGGCTCTCACCCGGTGCCGTCCTGTTCTGCGTGCCGTTCTTCACTGTGATGTCGAGCGATGTGATGTGGAGCAGTGCGGTGGAGCGTTGTGGTGTCAGTCGGCGACGATGCGCACCGCTCCCGGCAGGTACTCGCGCTGGCGCACCACTCGGTACCAACCCTTGGGGAGGGTGATCGCCGCGTGTTCCTCATGCACGACCCGGCCGCCCTCGGGGAGGTGGAGGACCATCGGACCGAAGGGGCCGGGTTCCAGGACCAACCGTCCCGGCCCCATCACCGCATGCGCATGACCGGTGACTTCGCCCAGGGCGAGCACCAATCGACCCACTCCGTCCCGCGACTGCGATCGGGCCTGTGCGATGTGTGATGGCACGGCTTCCTCCGCGACGGGCACGATCAGCACGTCTCCCTGCCGGTACATGGCTCTCCCCTCAACTCCCGGCGCCCGGTGCGCCGAAGCTGGAATCGACGCTAACCGCAGGGTCTGACAACGCACCGACGCGGCGAGCGGGAACGGCCCTGCGCGTCGCGTTGTCAGTGGGACTTGGTACAACTGCTCGGAACTGGCCGATCAATGTCGCCCCATCTGGAGCCCGTCATGACCATTTCCAGCCATCTGCACGAGCTGCACGGGTTGCCCGTGTTCGACTTCCCCACGGCCTCGGCCCAGGCGAAGACCGAGCTGCCGTCCGTGGCGTCCGTGGCCTGGCGAGTCTCCGCGGAATACGACGGGGAGGAGTGGGAGGACGCCTTCGCCCGCTTCGTGGCTGCGGTGGACACCACGGAGGTGCGGGCCCTGGTCGTCGGCCTGTGGAACGAGGCGTACGACCGCGGCCCAGAGAAGATCATCTCCACCCTGACGGAATCCGCGGACGACTTCCCCGCCCTGCGGGCACTGTTTCTCGGAGACATCACGTACGACGAGTGCGAGATCTCCTGGATCCATCAGGGCGAGGTCGCCTCCCTGCCCGAGGCGTTTCCCGAGTTGGTCGAATTCGGTGTGCGCGGCGGCAGCGGCCTGCAGTTCTCGAAGATCCGTCATGCCAAGCTGCAATCGCTCGTGGTGGAGTCCGGTGGACTGCCGGTCGCTGTCGTCCGCGGCATCGCGGACAGCGACCTCCCCGCGCTGGAAAGCCTCGACATCTGGCTCGGATCGTCCTGGTACGGGGCGGACACCGCGGTCGCGGACCTGGAACCCTTCTTCGCCGGCTCCCGCCTGCCCAACCTGGGCTATCTGGCGCTCCGCAACAGCGACATCCAGGACCAGATCGCGACGGCGTTCGCAGGAGCTCCCGTAGTGGCCCGCCTGCACACGCTGGATCTGTCCATGGGAACCCTCGGCGACGAGGGGGCGGAAGCACTGCTGAACGGCCAGCCGTTGACACACCTTCGCCGCCTCGATCTCCACCATCACTTCCTCAGCGCTCCCATGGTGGAGCGTCTGGAGGCCACCTTCGCGGGGACGGACGTGTCGATCAACCTGTCCGAAGCCGAGTTGGGTGAGACCGACGAGGACGAGGACGACACCCACCGCTACACCTCCGTGGCGGAGTGACCATGGCCGAGTCCCGCCCGCCGGCCGCGCCCCAGCTGGTGGTCGTCGGCAATCCGACCAACCGACGTGTCGTCCTCTTCCGGGAGGCCGCACGGCGTGCCCGGCTGCCCGAGGTACGGGTGGTCCCGTGGATCGATGTGCTGCGCGGGCGGGCTCGGTTCCATGCCGACGAGTGGGTGCGGTTGGATTCGCCGGGCGAAGACGCCGAGGTGGAGAAGGCCCTACGGGGCGTCGACGATCCGACCCGGGTGGAGGGCACCGCCCGTTGGTACCAACGCTTCACGGCAGCGGTCCACGAGGTCTCCGCCATCGCGAGCGCGGCGGGTGCCACCTTGCTCGACGATCCTGCCGATCTGACGGTCCTGTTCGACAAACGACTCTGCCACGGGGTGCTCTCGACCGCAGGACTCGCCGTGCCCGATTCGCCGACCTCCGGTGGCGATGTACCCCCCGTCCATGGCTGGGCGGACGTCAGGGCCCTCCAGCAGAGCACCGGCCTGCGCCGGATCTTCATCAAACTCGCCCATGGTTCATCGGCGTCCGGCGTACTCGCCGTGGAGACCGCGAGCGGCGGTCGGGTCCAGGCGACCACCTCGGTCGAACGCGACGACCTGGGTCGGCTGTACAACTCGCTGAGGGTGCGCCGCTACCGTACGGAAGGGGAAGTGGCGGCGCTGGTCGACACCTTGGCTCCGGACGGTCTGCACATCGAGCGTTGGGTCCCCAAGGCATCCCAGGACGGGCGGACCGCAGATCTGCGGGTCGTCGTCACCGCCGGCCGCGCCACGCACGCGGTCGTACGGACCAGTCGCTCCCCCATGACCAATCTCCACCTCGGCGGCACCCGCGGCGATCTGGCCGCGGCACGCATCGCCATCGAGAGGGCAGGCGGGGACTGGGGCGGGGCGCTGCGGCTGTGCGAAGAGGCTGCGTCCGCCTTCCCCGGCTCACTGCGGGTCGGGGTCGACCTCCTACCCGCATCGGACTGGCGGAGCTTCTCCATCGGGGAGGTCAACGCCTTCGGTGATCTGCTGCCCGGTCTGACCGGTCTTCCCGGGAGCGGCGCCGAGTCCGAGGACACCTACGGCGCCCAGATCACCGCCGTGCGGATGCGATGCGCAACCCGCTCCCGGCCCACCAACACCGCTGACACCGCTGACGAACCACCGGCGCCCACCACAACGGTGTCGCGCACCACAGCGCCCCGTAGGACGAGGAACCACCGTGCCCACGCCTGACGCCGCCGTCGTACCTCCGCCCGTACCGTCCGCGAGCGCCGAAGGCGCCGCTCGGCCCGACGACCCGGACATGAACGACGTCGTCGGACGCGACGACATCCTGTTCCTGACGTTGGACACCCTGCGCCACGATGTCGCCGACGAACTCTGTGCAGCGGGCCGCACACCCCATCTGGCCCGCTTCCTACCGGGCGGTACCTGGCAGCGGCGACACGCCCCCGGGAACTTCACCTACGCATCCCACCAGGCCATGTTCGCGGGGTTCCTTCCGACGCCGGCCGAGCCAGGCCCCCATCCGCGGCTCTTCGCCGCCCGCTTCGCCGGGAGCGAGACGACCGAGGGGCGGACGTTCGTCTTCGACGCGCCCGACCTCGTCTCCGGCCTCGCCGATGCCGGGTACCGCACGGTGTGCATCGGGGGCGTCGGCTTCTTCAACCAGCAGGGTCCTCTCGGCTCCGTACTGCCCGGTCTGTTTCAGGAGAGCCACTGGGAACCGGAGTTCGGGGTGACCTCGCCGGTGTCGTTCGAGGCCCAGATCGAGCGCGCCGAAGAGGTGGTCGAGGCCCTGTCGCCCGATCAGCGTCTGTTCCTGTTCATCAATGTCCCCGCACTGCACCAGCCCAACTGGTTCCATCTGCCGGGCGCCACCGAGAGGTCCGGGGACACCCGCGAATCCCATGCCGCGGCGCTGGAGTACGTGGACCGTCATATCGGGCGGCTGTTCACGGCGGTTCGCAGCCGCCGCCGCTGCTTCGTCATCGTCTGCTCCGACCACGGCACCACCTACGGCGACGACGGCTACACCGGCCACCGCCTGGGCCACGAAGCCGTCTGGACCGTGCCGTACGCCCACTTCTTCCTTGAGTCCGACGAGGCACCCGCATGAGCACTTCCCTGGTCACACCCCGCCCCTACCAGAGCTATGTCTACGCCTATCCGCACAAGACGGCCTACCGCAGGCTCGCCGACCGTCCCCGTCTGCGCGACGCATGGGCGGCGGAGCCGACCGACGCCCTCTCCCTGTATCTGCACATCCCGTTCTGCGAGATCCGCTGCGGCTTCTGCAATCTGTTCACACGTATCGGCGCTCCCGACGAGCTCACCACCCGTTACCTCGATGCGCTCGACCGCCAGGCGACCACGGTGCGCGATGCCTTGGGCGACAGCGCGCCCGTGCGGTTCGCTGCGGCAGCGTTCGGCGGTGGCACACCCACCTTCCTCACCGCGGGAGAGTTGGAGCGGCTCTGCGACATCGCCGAGAAGCGCATGGGGGCCGAACTGACCGCGATACCCCTGTCTGTGGAGGCATCCCCCGCCACAGCCACCGCGGATCGGCTCGCCGTACTCGCGGAGCGCGGCACAACGCGGCTCAGCATCGGCGTCCAGAGCTTCAGCGACACGGAGGCGAAGGCGGCCGTCCGTCCACAACGCCGGGCAGAGGTCGAGGCCGCACTCGGCCGCATCCGGGACGCGCGCATCCCCGTGCTGAACATCGATCTGATCTACGGCATCGACGGTCAGACGGAGGACAGTTGGCGTCGCTCACTGGATGCGGCGCTCGCCTGGCGACCGGAGGAGCTCTACCTCTATCCGCTGTACGTCCGGCCCATGACCGGTCTCGACCGGCGCGGCCCCACCGGCACGGGGCAGACGATCGACTCACACCCACCGGGGCACCCGAGCGGCGAAGCCGCGTGGGACGAGCAACGGCTCCGGTTGTACCGCCAGGGCCGCGACCATCTTCGCGACCAGGGCTACGAGCAGGTGTCGATGCGTATGTTCCGCCGTCCGGACGCACCCGCTCAGGGGGCGGACGACTACGCGTGCCAGACCGACGGAATGATCGGACTCGGTTGCGGAGCCCGTTCGTACACCTCCGAGTTGCACTACTCCTTCGACTACGCGGTGCGGCCCGGTGAAGTGCGTTCCATCATCGACGACTACACGCGGACCGAGGACTTCGCCCATGCCGAGTTCGGCTACCGCATCGACGGGACGGAGGCACGTCGTCGCCATCTCTTGCAATCACTGCTCCAGGCAGAGGGCATGGACGCGGCCGACTACCGGGAGCGATTCCGGTGCAATCCCGTCGATGACTTCGCCGCCGAGTTGGGCCGCTTCGCCGCACTCGGTTGGTTGGAGAGCGGAACGCCCGGGCGGTTGAAGCTCAGCACGGAAGGGCTGGCGCACTCGGACGCGCTGGGGCCGGAGCTCTTCTCCCCCACGGTTCGCACGGCCATGGCGGAGTACGAATCCAAATGAGCGATCCCATGGATCTGACCCTGCTCTACCGGGGTCCGCTGGCCTCCTGTGACTACGACTGCCCCTACTGTCCGTTCGCCAAGCGCCGCGACACCCCCCAGCAACTGCGCACGGACCGGGCTGCGCTGGAACGATTCACCACCTGGGTGTCCCAACAGGGCGACGATCGACTGTCGGTCCTGTTCACACCCTGGGGCGAGGGTCTGGTGCGCTCTTGGTACCGGCGCGCCCTCGTCGAACTCTCCCGGCTGCCCCAGGTGAGCAGGGTGGCGATCCAGACCAATCTCAGCTGCCGCACCGATTGGCTCGCGGAAGCGGACCTCACCACCCTCGCGCTGTGGTGCACCTACCACCCGGGACAGACCCCCTACGAGCGATTCCTCGGCAAGTGCGAGGACCTGACTCGGCTCGGCGTCCGATTCAGCGTGGGCATCGTCGGCGTACCGGAGCACCTCGACCATGCGCGAGAACTGCGCGCAGCCCTGCCCGATCACATCTACCTCTGGGTCAACGCGGCGGAGGGACACGCGTACACGGACGCCGAAGCAGCGAAGTGGACGGAACTCGACCCCCTCTTCGCCTACAGCCGCCGTGCGCACCGGTCGGCCGGGCTGCCGTGCCGGACCGGGGAGTCCGTCGTGTCCGTCGACGGCGACGGCACGGTACGGCGCTGCCACTTCGTCCCGGCGGAGTTGGGCAACCTCTACGACGGCTCCTACCGCGAGGCGCTGCGCCCGCGTCCGTGTCCACTCGCGGTGTGCGACTGCCACATCGGGTATGTCCACTTGGAGTCGCTGCCGCTGTACGACGTCTTCGCCGGTGGGGTGTTGGAGCGGATCCCGGCCTCGCCCGCCCCGGGGCGACGGCCTTCGAGCCGGGCGATCCTGCGTTCGCGGGATGCCGATGCCGGGCCGCCTGCTGGACAGACGATGTGACCGTAGCGGATCGGTGCAGGACCGCTCCGCGGTCGGGACCGTAGGGGAAAGGTGGACGACCGTTGCGCGGTCGGAGACCGGGCGGTGGGGGCGAGAGCGGGCTACAGGGGCAGCAGGTCGGGGCGCTTGGCCTCGATGTGATCGCCCGAGCTCTCGCCGCGGAGCCTGCGGCCGATCCAGGGCGCCAGATGCTCGCGCGCCCAGTAGATGTCGTCCCGCCGCACCTCCAACGTGCCGCGCCGCGGTAGCGGGGGCCAGGGCTGGTCGGGATCGTTGGTGACGTCGAGCCCCAGCACTTGCGCGGCGCGCACCGCGACCCTGGCGTGTCCGTCGGGCGACAGATGCAGCCGGTCGGTGTCCCAGGCACGACGGTCCTGGACTGACTTCAAGGACCACAGGTCGAGTACCGGACAGCCGTGCCGGTCGGCGATCGCCCGGACGTGCGCGGTGTACGTGGCCACCTTGCCCCGCAGATGGCGCAGTACCGGCATCCCCCGGGTGTCGAAACCGGTGGTCACCATGACGGTGCCCACCGCGTTGGCGAGGTCGGCGACCGCCCGTTCCAGTCGCTCGGCGACATCGTCCGGGTCGCTGCCCGGCCGGATGATGTCGTTCCCTCCGGCACAGAACGTCACCAGGTCCGGGGCGAGCTCCTTCGCGCGGGGCACCTGTTCGGCGACGATCTGGTCGAGGAGTCTGCCGCGCACGGCGAGGTTCGCGTAACGGAAGGTGTGTTGCGGCATTCCGTCACCGAGAAGCGCGGCAAATCGATCCGCCCAGCCGATGAAGGTTCCGTCAGGTGCGGGGTCCCCGACCCCTTCTGTGAAGCTGTCGCCGATCGCCGCGTACGACGCGAATGTATTCATGCTCCCTGTTCCCGAATCGCCTGCCACGACCACTCATCTTGTCCTCCGCGATGTGACCTACGCGACCGTAAGGAGGGGTTGACGCCGGGTGATCTATGCCACCAGGAAAAGGGCGCACCCCTGGGAATACACGAAAGCCCCGTTTCACGGCTGCGAAACGGGGACTTCCTCGTGCTGGTGGCCGTGGATCGCGGACGACCTCCGGCACCGGGTCAGGGCGACTCGGTCAGAGCGAGACGCCGTGCTGACGCAGGTACGACACCGGGTCGACGTCGGAGCCGTAGCCGGGGCTGGTGCGGATCTCGAAGTGGAGGTGCGGACCACTGGAGTTACCGGTGGAACCGACCGCACCGATCTGCTGCCCACCGCTCACACTCTGCCCCGAGGAGACCGAGAGGGAGGACAGGTGGGCGTACTGGGAGTACTTGCCGTCGGTGTGCTGGATGACGACCTCGTTGCCGTAGGCGCCGCTCCAGCCTGCGGAGACGACGGTGCCGGGGCCGACCGAGCGCACGGTGGTGCCGGTGGGGGCAGCGAAGTCGATGCCGGTGTGGTAGCCGCTGGACCACATGGCGCCCGAGACCTTGTAGGAGGTGCTGACGCCGACCGCGGAGAGCGGGCTGGCCCAGCCGGAGCCGGTGGCCTCGCTGGCGGACTCGGCGGCGGTGGAGGTCTGGGCGGCGGACGACTGGGCGGCCGGAGCCTCATCGTCCTTCTTGACCTCGGTCTCGACCTTGGCGGGACGCTCCTGCTTCGGCTCGACCTTGGCCGGGCGCTCCTGCTTCGGCTCGGCGGCGGCCTTGGGCTTCGCCGGCGCGGCGGGCTTGCTCTCAGCCGTCTTCGACTCGGACGTCTTGGACTCCGATGTCTTGGACTCGGCGGCGGACGCGCCACCGATGGTGAGCTTGAGGCCGGGGTGGATCAGCGAGGGGTTCTCGCCGACCGCGGCACGGTTGTCGGCGTAGAGCTGCTGCCAGCCACCGTCGACCCGGTGCTCCTGCGCGATCTTGGACAGGTAGTCGCCCGCGACGACCCGGTAGGTGACCTGGGTGGCCACCCGCTCGGCGGGCGCCGTCGCAGGTGCGGTGGTGGCGGCCGAGGCGACCACGGGGGCCGCGACGGGTGCGGTCTGCTCGGCGGCGAAGGCGTTCGTGGCGCCCATCAAGGGAAGGGCGATGGCTGCGCCACCGGTGCCGGCGGCAACGATTCCCCGGGTGATGGTGCTGGTCCTGGTACGGCGGTGCTTACCCTTTGCGGGCATGGCGCATTTCCTCTCCGGCGCCTACGAGGTGAGCTGTCGGGTTCGAGCTGGAGATGCCCGGCCGCGCTTCTGCGCGACTTCACCCCAAGCCGTCCGGAAATCCGGATCGGCGTACTACCTGGGTCCCCCGCTCCTGCCACGCGTGGATGTGGATGAATTCCGGGCGGCGGCAGGATTAGGCGATCCGTCCGGAGTTCCGTGACCGTAATCGAGCCCTCTTCTGGCAAACAAGCCGGGCCCTTTTCTGATCAATGACTAAGGTCACGACGGGGGGAATTTCCCGTAACACTCCGTGGAAGGCGATGCGACAACTCCCGCCGCCCCGTCGGAAATCCTCTGTGGTACGCCGCAACTGAGGGTCACCACTATGATCCCGCTCACGAGCGGGCCCTCAGCCACTCGACAGGCAGGACATCCAACCACCGAAGTACCCAATTCGGACAGAAGCAGCTCGTGCCTCCATCGCGGGTAATGGGTGGAACAATCGGCCCAAGAGAGATCACACAAAATGATCACCCGATGAGCGGATGTCGTATCGTCGAGAACACGCCAATGTCGGCGAGCCGCGCCGACGGCAGTGACCCTCAGGAGCCTCTGTGACGCAGCAGCTGCCGCCGCAGGTCCCGTCCATCGAGCCGGAACTGACCGGAGTACGAAACTTCCGGGACGTCGGCGGCCTGCCGGCTCTGGACGGACGTCGGGTGCGACATGGGCGGCTGTTCCGCAGCGGTCATCTGGCCCATGCGACCGGAAGCGATGCGGCGTTCCTGTCCTCGCTGGGGCTACACACGATCTTCGACTTCCGCAATGAGGCGGACATGCTGCTCGAAGGCCCGGACATTCCCCTCCAGGGCGTGCGCAACCTCAATCTCCCGCTCAGTGACCCTGCGGACGGCGCGGAGTTCTGGCAGATGGTGCGCGACGGAGACATCGAGCAGTTGCGGTCCATCCTGGGGGACGGCCAGGCCGCGGCACGGATGTCCGACTCCTATCGGATGATCATCACGGAACGCACCGGCGAGCACAGCAGGGTCCTGCACTCCCTCGCCGAGGACAGTGTCCCCGCCCTGATGCACTGCGCTGCGGGCAAGGACCGCGCAGGGCTCTCCATAGCCGTGTCACTGCTGGCGGTCGGCGTGGAGCGGGACGCGATCGAGGCGGACTACCTCAAGTCCAACGATCCGCACCGGCGGTACCGGGTGCACCGCAGTGATGCCTCACCGGCCGGGATGTCGCCCGAGGTGATGGAACTGCTCAGCCCGCTCTTCGACGCGCGCAGGGAGTACCTCCACACCGCGTTCGAGACCATCGACCGGACGTGGGGCGGAACGGAGCGGTACCTCACCGAGGGGCTGGGGATCACTCCCCGGACACGGGAGCAGTTGCGCGACCGACTGCTCGACGAGGTCTGATTCCGAGGGCGGGCGGGCGGACCTGACAGCCGTGGGCGCGGGCCATGACCGGCTTGACGCCCGCGGCGGTCACTGCCGCCCCGTGCAGGCGTCCGCCTCGATGACCGGTCGCTACTTGGCGCCCATCTCGAAGAGGAGATAGAGGAAGCCGGCGAACACATGGCCGGCGATCAGATAGGCAAAGAGGCGCACCCAGATGCCACGGGGGAACCGTCCGTTCTCCTTGCCCTTCCTGACCGCTGCGGCGTTGTCGGTCACCGAGGTGCTCTCGGGTGCGACGGTGTTCTCAGGTGCGGTGGGGTTCTCTGACATGGCGGTCCTCTCGACTTCCGGTCTTGTTGGGCTCGTCCCGCGTGCTGGGGATCGCTCCGGGCGGGCGCTCGGCTGGATCAGACGTGCGGATAGAGGTCGGGACTCTGGAGCAGGGTGTGGACGAACAGCATCTCCGCGCCTTCACGGGTGGCCGCTGCGATCCGGTGGGGAGTGAGCGAGTCGTAGTGTGCGCTGTCTCCCGGTCCCAGTTCGTGGACGGCTTCCCCGAGGCTGAGTCGAAGTCGCCCGTCCAGGACGTACAGCCATTCCTCGCCCGGGTGGACCCGCACCAGTTCCCCCTGGGCGCCGTAGGGGACCACCAGTCGCAGCGGTTGCATGGCCCGCCCGGGGGTCCCCACCTGGTGATAGGTCCAGCCGTCGGCCACGGCGGGCTCGCGAACGCCGGCCCTGATGACCGGGTCGCGCTCGGGTGCGAGTTCGCCGAGCAGCTCGGCGATGGTCGTACCGTAGATGCGGGCCAGGGAGAGCAGCATCGGCAGCGAGGGTTGACGGCGGCCGGTCTCCAGGCGGGACAGGTGCGCGGGCGACAGTCCTGCGCGCTGGGCAGCCGCTTCGAGGGTGAGCCCCCGTCTGCGACGCAGGTCGCGCAGTTGCGGCGCCACGTCCGGCAGCTCGGCCGGCGGCTCCCCGACCCGGGTTCGAAGGTCCGGGGGGTGGCCCCCGGGAGGACTCTGCATGGGTCCATTGCGCCAGGAAAGTACCTCTGAGGCAAGTTTCGTGCCTCAGAGGCAAAATACCAGCTCAGCGGTTGGCCACGGCCTGCTTGACCAGCGTCCTGCCGAAGTCCCACATCAAGCCGCCGCCGGCGTGTGCGTCCTCCATGACCGCGGTGAAACCGGCCAGGAACCGATCCACCTCGCGTTCGCCGATCGTCAGCGGCGGAATCAATTTGATCACTTCCATCCGGTCCCCGGAGACCTGTGTCAGGACCCGGTGCCGCTCCAGCAGGGGCACCGCCACCATCTGGGCGAACAGACCTTTGCGGGCCGCTTGCAACACGGTCCAGCGGCTGCGCAGTGCCAGGGATTGCGGACGTCCGAACTCGATTCCGATCATCAGGCCCCGCCCTCGTACCGCATGGAGGAACTCATATCGGTCCACGAGGGCGGTCAGCCGGGACCGCAGGAGGTCACCGGTCGCCCGGGCGTTGGCGATGATCTGTTCGTCCTCGATGACCGAGAGGACCGCGAGGCCGGCCGCCATCGCCTGTGCGTTGGAGCCGAAGCTCGCCGAGTGGACCAGCACCCGGTCCATGGAGGAGTAGACCTTCTTGAAGATCCAGTCCTTGCCGACCGTGGCCCCCACCGGCACATAGCCGCCGGAGAGCGCCTTCGCCACACAGACCAGATCGGGCTCCACCCCTTCCTCGTGCTGGTAGGCGTAGAAGTCCCCGGTCCGCCCCAGACCGGTCTGCACCTCGTCGACGATCAAGAGCGCCCGGTGCCGGTGGAGCAGTTCCTGGGCTGCGCGCAGAAAGCCCGGCGGGCACTCGTGGACCCCCTTCCCCTGGATGGGTTCCACGATGAGGGCGGCCACATCGCCCGTGCGCAGTTCCCGCTCCAGGGCGTCGAGGTCGCCGAGGGCGATGGGAGTGTCGGGCAGGAGCGGAGCGAAGCCCTCCCGAAAGCCGGACTCTCCGTTGACGGAGAGGGATCCGGTGGTCAGCCCGTGGAAGGCGTGGTCGCAGTAGAGGACCCGGGGGCGTCCGGTGGCGTACCGGGCGAACTTCAGGGCCGTCTCCACCGCCTCCGTACCGCTGCTCCCGAAGAACACCCGGTCCAGATGGGGGCTGTGGGCGAGGAGCTTCTCGGCGAGCAGCCCGGGCAGGGGCGGGCAGTCGAAGCGGGTCAGGTCCGCCAGTGAGGCGTCCAGTACGTCGTGCAGTGCCTGCCGGACGACGGGGTGGTGGCGACCGAGCCCCATCACCCCGAAGCCGGCGAGCATGTCGAGGTAGTCCCGTCCCTCGGCGTCCCAGAAGTACGCGCCTTCGGCCCGTTGGTAGACCTTGTCGAATCCGATGGTCTGCAACATGCGCGGGAGTTGTGGGTTGAGGTGGCGCTCGTGCAGCGCGTAGCGTTCGGCGCCGCGTGCGGCGAGCAGGGCCGTGAGGTCGAAGCCGGCGGGGCGCGACCCGTTCACCGAGGACCGCGGATCGGTCATGGGTTGTTCTCCTTGACTGCCTGCGCCGCGGGGACGGGAAGGAGTTCCGGCCAGGTCGGTGCGGCGCCCCTCCCCCTGGCCCGCGGCAGCACCGTGTGGTGGGCGGCCGACGGGTCCGACCGCGCGAGTCCACAGCGAAGAGCAGTCCTTGGGGACGATCCCGGTGGGGTTGGCTCGCGCGGCCGGCCTGCTATCCGCGGTTGCCGGACATCGTTTCGCGCGCCGCACGCAGGGATTCCTTCAGCGAGCCCATGGTGGCGAGTACGGCCGTGGGCTCATAGCCGCAGTGGGCCATGCAGTTGGCACAGCGCGGGTCCTTGCCTCGGCCGTACTTGCTCCAGTCGGTCTCCTCGACGAGTTCGCGGTAGCTGGGCACGTAGCCGTCGCTCATCAGGTAGCAGGGCCGCTGCCAGCCGAACAGCGAGTAGTTGGGAATCGCCCAGGCCGTGCAGGGGAAGTCGACCTTGCCCTCCAGGAAGTCCAGGAAGAGGGGCGAGTGGTTGAGCCGCCAGCGCCGGCGGTTGCCGTCGGCGAAGGACTTCCTGAACAGTTCGCGGGTCTGCTCGACGCCCAGGAAGTGCTCCTGGTCGGGCGCCTTCTCGTAGGCGTACGCGGGGGAGATCATCATCTCGTCGACCTGGAGATCGTCGTTGAGGTAGTTCAACACCTCGATGATGGTCTGGGGGGTGTCGGTGTTGAAGAAGGTCGAGTTCGTGGTGACGCGAAAGCCCCGGCTCTGGGCTTCCTTGATGGCTGCCACCGCCTCGTCGAACACTCCTTCCTTGGCCACCGACTCATCGTGCCGTTCGCGCAGTCCGTCGATGTGCACGGCGAAGGCGAAGTAGCGGGAGGGAGTGAACTTTTCGATCTTCTTGCGGAGGAGCATCGCATTGGTGCAGAGGAAGACGTACTTCTTCTTGGCCACCAACTGGCGCACGATTTCATCGATCTGAGGGTGCATCAGGGGCTCGCCGCCCGCGATCGACACCATCGGGGCACCGGACTCCATCACCGCCCCGACCGCCTGTGCCACCGGCATGCGCTGCTTGAGCACACCGGCCGGGTGCTGGATCTTCCCGCATCCTTCGCAGGCGAGGTTGCAGGCGTAGAGCGGCTCCAGTTCGACGATCAGTGGGAACTTCTCCCGCCTGCGAAGCTTCTGTTCCAAGAGATAGGTTCCGACGCGGATGGTCTGACGGAGCGGCATGGCCATCTAGCTCACCTCCGGGGGAGCGGCAGAGAACGGTGCCATTCATGAAATGCAGGAAGTACGGCACGGAGAACACGGAAAGCTGATATTCCACCGCGCACCGTGCCAATACGGACCAGCTCATGCTCTGGAGCGTCCACGACCACCCGGACGGCCGCAACCGGACGGGGCCCGACGCGTAGGGCGGTACGCAGGGTGACCGCCGACTCCATGTCCACCGCGATCGCTCCCCCGGCGTGCAGGGCAGCCCTTTCGGGGCCGCGGACGACATGGGCGGAGCCGATGAGCACCCCCGTGTGGACCCGGCGTCCGGGAACCGCCCGGGCGAGCGCATCGGCGAGGGCCGAGGTCTCGATGCAGAGCGTGCCGAGGTCGGTCACCGTGGTGTGTTCGCCGCCCCTGGTCCGGGTGGCCACCACCAGGTCACCGGGGCGCATGCCGGGTGCGAGCCCGGCGCAGAAGCCCGAGGCGATGACCGCCGCATCGCGCAGGGAGGGGTCGGCCAGCGCGGCGCCGAGGGCACGCGCGGCGTTCCCAGGCCCCATTCCGGTGCGCAGGACGGTCGCCCGGCCCTGCGCACCACGTGCCCCGGTGCGCAGGGCCAGTCTCTCGATCGCCAGCGCACAGGCGATCAACAGGGGACGGGAACCGGTGGGGTCCTGATCGCGCAGTTCCGCGTGCTCTGCGCCGCGCTCGCGGTCCGTCGGAAGTCCGTTCGCCCTTCGGTCCGCACCGGCGTGTTGCGGTGCCCGGCCCGGGTCAGGGGGGTGTTGTTCCGGGCCCCGTGGGTCAGCCACGCGCAGGCTCCGAGGCAAAACCGGCGAGCACTGGTTCACCCCTGACGTAGCGTCCGAGCGCGGTCAGCGGAAAGACCTGGCGATACAGGTGGTAGTTGATGGAGAAGTCCCAGGGGAAGCCCGTGCCGGTGAAGTACGGCTCGTCCCAGGAGCCGTCGGCGCGTTGTGTTCCGGTGAGCCAGGCGACACCCCGTTCAACCGCCTTGTTCTCCCGCTCCCCCGCAGCCAGCAGAGCGAGCAGGGCCCATGCGGTCTGGGATGCGGTGGATGCACCCCTGCCGACCCACTCCTCCTCGTCGTAGGAGCGCAGGTCCTCGCCCCAGCCGCCGTCGTCGTTCTGTACGGATTCGAGCCAGCGCACCGCGCGCCGGATGGCAGGGTGGGCGGCTGACATTCCCGCCGCCATCAGCGCGGGCACCACCGAACCGGTGCCGTAGAGGTAGTTGACACCCCATCGGCCGAACCAGGCCCCCGTCGGCTCCTGTTCGGCGAGGAGCCAGTCGATGCCGCGGCGGGTGCGGGGGTCGTCGGTCCTGCCTTCGTAGGCCAGCATCTCGACGACGTGCGCGGTCACATCGGCTGACGGCGGGTCGATGACTTCGCCGAAGTCGCAGAAGGGCAGCCGATTGGGGAGGGGGCTGGTGTTGTCCGCGTCGAAAGCGCCCCAGGCACCGTTCTTGGACTGCATGCCGAAGGTCCAGCGCGTCGCCCGGGCGATGGCGCCCTCGACCCGCATCGGGTCGGGGTGACGCACCCGACGCAGGGCGAGGATCACCTCAGCGGTGTCGTCGATGTCGGGGTAGTTGTCGTTGTGGAACTCGAAGGCCCAGCCGCCGGGGGCCAGTTGTGGTCTCCGCACCGACCAGTCGCCGGGCCGGACCACCTCCTCGCCCAACATCCAGTCGGCCGCCCGGACCAGGGCGGGGTGATCGGGCGGCAGTCCGGCGTCCGCAAGTGCCACAGTCGCCAGGCAGGTGTCCCACACGGGCGACTGGCACGCCTCCACCATACGGACAGGCCCACCTGCTTCGCCGTGCTCCTCGCGCCACACGGCGAAGCGGTCCAGGGACTCCAACCCCGCGCGCATGACGGGATGGTTGATGTCATAGCCGAGCAGATGGAGTGCGATCAGGGAGTAGACGGCCGGCGGCTGGATGCCGCCCCAGCATCCGTCGTTCTCCTGGCGTTCGACGATCCACCGCGCCGCGGCGTCCATCGCCGCTCGGCGCAGCCTCCTCGGAGCCACCTTGTGGTAGAGGTGCAGGGCCTTGTCCGCGCGCTGGAAGAAGCCGTCCCAACTCAGGGCGGCGGCCAGCGGGCGGGGCGGGTTGGGCCGCCTGGCATCGGTGTGGAGTTCGTCCAGTGTGAACGGCGCCGGTCGGACCGGGCGCTTGGCCGAGACCACCGTGAGCGGCACGATGGTCTGGCGGGCCCAGCAGCCGAAGTCGTAGATGTTCAGGGGGAACCAGCGGGGCAGGAAGATCAGCTCCGGGGGCAGTTCGGGCAGGTCGTCCCATTGCCACCAGCCGAACAGGGCCAGCCAGATCCTGGTGAACACACGAGCACCGGCGATCCCGCCGTGCCGTCGCGCCCATGCGGAGGCGAGCACCATATGGGGCTCGTCGGGCAGGTCTCCGGCCAGTCGGAGCGCCACGTACGCCTCGATGGTGGCGGACAGATCAGCCGGCCCCCGGTAGAAGGTGGTCCAGGCGCCGTCCTCGCGCTGCTCGGCGCGGATGTGTCGAGCAGCGGCCTTGGTGGTGCGGTCGTCCCTGACGCCGAGGAACTGCCGGAGCAGCAGGTCCTCGGCGTCCATCGTCACATTGGTCTCCAGGTCGCCCTTCCACCAGCCCTGGGCGTCCTGTCTGCTGAGCAGGTGCTCGACGGACAGTGCCACGGCCCGTCGTGCGTTCCCCAGCACGTCATGGCCGCCGGGGTGCAGGGGCACGTGGACTTCGGTCATCTCGCCGGCCGTAGCCGCGTGGGCCCGCACGGGCCCACCGCTTCCATCGGTCGTCGCTGTCATGGCTTCCCCTTCGGTGCAGTGGTGCGCTGTGCTCTGCGGTGCTGGGGTTTCCGTCGGCCGGCGGGCGGTTCAGGTTCCGCTCACTGGTCGGCGACTGCCATGGATATGGGGGGCGGCGTGGGGATCATCTCTCTCGCGTCCTGCCGGACTATCGCTTCCGTACGACGACGAAATCGGCGAGCGCGCTCAACTGCGCCCTAATGTGGGTGGGCATGTCGACGCCTGCCAGTGCTTCGATGGCGACGGTGTGCTGACGGCGTGCCTCCTGGGCGGTCCACTCACGACCGCCCGCCTCCTCGATCAGTGCGGCCCTGGTGGCGAACTCCTCCTCGGAGAAGGTGTCGAAGTCGTTGCTCTTGGCGTCCGCTGCGAGCAGTTCGCCGAGGCGCCTTGAGGCCGGACCACCCTCGGCGAGTGCCGCGACGACCGGCAGGGACTTCTTGCGCTGGCGCAAGTCGCTCCAGGTCTGCTTGCCCGTCGCATCGGGATCGCCCCAGATGCCCAGCAGGTCGTCGATGGCCTGGAAGGCGAGGCCGAGGTGGTACCCGTACGCCTCCAGGGTGTCGGCGGTGCGGTCGTCCGCGCCGCCGAGCACCGCACCAATGGACACCGCGCAGGCGAGGAGTGCGCCCGTCTTGTTGCCCTCCATCTCCAGGCACTCCTCGACGGTGACCCGCTCGCGGTGCTCGTACGAGATGTCCTGGGCCTGGCCGTCGATGAGCTTGCGGGTGGCGCTGGTCAGCCGTCGGGTGGCGCGACCTGCCTCCACCGTGCCGATCTCCAACAGGAGCTCATTGGCGAGGGCGAAGAGTGCGTCACCCACCAGGATGGCCTGGGCGGGCCCATGGACCTTCCACACGGTGTCCCGGTGCCTGCGCTGCTCGTCGCCGTCCATCAGGTCGTCGTGCAGCAACGAGAAATTGTGGACCAACTCCACGGCGACGGCGCCGGGAACACCGACCTCGGCTGGGGCTCCCGCGGCCTCCGCCGAGAGCAGTGCGAGCGCCGGCCGCACGGCCTTGCCGCCGTCCCCGACGGACGGCCGCCCCTCGGCATCGATCCAACCGAAGTGGTACGAGGCAACGGTGTCCATGGGTGCCGCAAGGCGGTCCACGGCAGCGCGCAGCACCGGTGTCGACAGGGCACGTCCGCGCTCCAGGAGCGCGGCGACGTCCACGCCTGCTGCGGTGTCATCAGCCGGATTCGCCGAAGGCACAGTCGGCACGGTCTCTCCTCTTGTTCCGGTAAACGGGCTCACGCCGCCTCCTTGAGCGGATGTTCATGGGGGCGGCCGAGGTCATGGAGGGCTGCGCCGGCGGCGGTGAATCCGCTGCGCACGGCGCCCTCCATGGTCGCGGGCCAGCCGGTGGCGGTCCACGCGCCCGCAAGGTACAGGCCGGGCGCACGGGTCGGCGCACCGGGCCGCAGTCTGCCGACGCCCGGAGTGGGGGCGAAGGTGGCCGTCCGCTCACGGGTGACGAAGAAGTCATCCACCCGGGCCTGCCGTGCGGGCGGCAGCAGCCGCTCCAACTCGGGCAGGTACCGGGCCCGCAGTTCCGCCACGGGTGCGTCGATCTCCTCCTGGGCCGCCGACTGGGAGATGGCCAGGTACTGGCCCTCCTTCAGTCCGGCGGCCTCGGTACGGTCGAAGACCCACTGCACCGGGGAGCCGAGCGCGGTGAAGAAGGGCCGGCGCAGCACCTTGCGGTCGTAGCGGACATGGATGTTGAGGATGGGCGCGGTGGCGATGTCGAGCAACCGGTCGGGGTTGGCGAGAGCTCCCTCGGGGAGCAGGGCATGGGCCTCGCGCTGGGCGACGGCGAGCACCACGGTGTGGGCGTCGAGCCCCTCTCCGTCGATCTCGACGCGCCAGCCGCCGTCACGGGCCGCCCTGATCTCCCGTACCCGGGCCCCGGTCTCAACGCGCACGCCCGCCGACTCCAGCGCCTTACGGGCGAGGGTGTCGTGCAGATCGCCGAGGGGCACCTGGGCCCAGCCGATGTCCGCGGCTCCGGGATCGGAGAGCAGCCCGGTCTTGAAGACCATGGCCGCAAGTCCCGTCGAGGCGTTCGCCGCGGTGGCGTTCAAGGTGGCCACGCCCACCAGGTCCCACAGGGCTTCGATGGCCCGTGGGGTCTGGCCGTGGCGACCGAGCCAGGTGGCGAAGTCGATGCCGTCGAGCTCGGGGTCGGCGGGGTCGAGGCGACCGAGTGCGAGTGCGGCCCGGCCGACGCTCGCCCGCTCGGCGAGCGAGAGATGCGGGTACGTCGCGAGGCTTGCGGCGAGGTGCAGGGGCACGGGCAGCGCGGACCGGCGCAGCCTGCCCAGCCGGGGCCCGGACGCTCGGCCCACGTCCAGTACGGGCACATCCAGTCGGTCTTGGAGCGGTGCGAGGTGCGCGCCTTCGACCCGGTCGAGGAACCAGCGGTAGGCGGTGCAGCAGCGCAGGTACACATGTTGGCCGTTGTCGATGGTGAGGTCGCCGCGCTGGAAGGAGAAGGCGAGCCCGCCGAGCCGGGGGCGGCTTTCGAGGAGGGTGACCCGCAGGCCCGCGTCAGCGAGTTGCAGGGCGGAGGTGATGCCGGCGAGACCGCCGCCGATGACGACCGCGTGCCGCCCGCTCGCGGCGTCGTCCGCTGGTGGTTCGTGGCGGATGTCGGTGGTGTTGTCGCTCATGCGGCCCCCCTGCTGCCCTTGCTCGCGGACCGAGCGTCGCCGAAGTGCCCCGGTGAGCAACGGGTCGGGGCGGGCTGCGGACCTGCGATCCGACCGGTAGCCGCCGGATCGTATGGTGTCGGCTCATGGATCATGGACGGCCCCGCAGTGTGTGGCGGCTGATGTGCCGGGTGTCCAGGCCGGAGAGGCCGCGTACGGCGACGTACGCCTTCTCACGGCCCGGCAGGGAGACCCGACCGCGCAGGACTGCCTCCGGGTCGCGTTCGATGCGATCGAGCAGTCGCCGGTAGATGCCGGCCATCGCCGCAACGCACGCCCCGCTGCGCCGGTCGAGCATGGGAAGCAGCCGGTAGCCCTCGGCGAAGAGCGCGCGGGCGCGGCGGACTTCGTAGTGGATCAGCCCGGCGAAGTCGGAGCCGATGGGGGGCGTGGCCGTGGTGAAGCCGGCCGAGCAACCGAACTTGGCGAGGTCGTCGGCGGGCAGGTAGGTCCGTCCGTTGATGGCGTCCTCGCGGACGTCCCGGAGGATGTTGGTGAGTTGGAGCGCGAGGCCCAGGGTGTCCGCGTACTCGGCGGCCCGCTCGGTGCCCGGCGTACCGGGCTGGGTGCCGAACACGCCGAGGGAGAGCCGGCCAATGGCGCCTGCGACACAACGGCAGTAGACCTTGAGGTCGTCCCAGGTCTCGTAGGACTCCCCGCGCACATCCATCAGCACGCCGTCGATGAGTTCATCGAGGCCGTCGAGCGGCAGCGGGAAGCGGCGCGCGGTGTCGGCGAGGGCGACCGCGACCGGGTCGGTGTCGTCCTCGGCGACGTCCTCGCGACGAATGCGGTCGAGCAGTTCCCGGGTGGCTTCCAGGCGCTTCTGCTTCTCAGTGGGGGCGAGTGCGCCGTCGCCGATGTCGTCGACGCGTCGGGAGAACGCGTACAGGGCGGACATCGCCAGTCGCTTGTCGAGCGGCAGCAGTCTGATGCCGTAGGCGAAATTGCGCGCCTGCTGTCCGGTGACGGCCTCGCAGTAGCTGTACGCGGCCTGCACCGGGGCGGGCGCCCGTGTCAGTTGTTCCATGGTCCGGCTCACCCCTCTTTACGCGCTCTTCGCAATACGGCTCCCACGTCGCGGAGCAGTTGTGTCCTGGCAGGTCTGGGCGGCCCGCCCAGTACGTCGTACCGGGCGGATCTGATGGCGCCGAGTGCGGCCCGTCCCCCGCCGGTGAATCCGGCGAGCAGGAGTCGGAGCCGGCCCGTCACGCTGGCGACGAGGGGAATGCCCTCGTCGAGGAGTTCATCGGCCCGTTGGGCCTGGAACGCGATCAGTGCGCGCACCGATGCGTTCGCCGATGACGCCTTGAGGTCAGCCTCGGTGACGTGGAAGCGGCGCATGTCCTCGGCGGGCAGATAGACGCGGTCACGGTCGAGGTCCTCGGCCACGTCCTGGAGGTGTTCGACGATCTGAAGCGCGGTGCAGACGGCATCGGAGCGGCGCAGGCGTTCGGGGCTCATGGTTCCGGTGAGCTGGAGCACGAGGTGTCCGACGGTGTTGGCGGACAGTTCGCAGTAGGCGAGCAGTTCGTCGTAGCTCTCGTAGCGGCGGACCACCTGGTCACGGCGGTTCGCCTCGATCAGTCCGAGGAAGGGGTCGATCGTGAGGGATCGAGCGCGGACCGTCGGGGCGAGCGTGCGCAGGATCGGGTGACGCGGCTCGTCCGCGGCGAAGACCCGTCGGACGTCGGCTTCGAAGGCGTCGAGGACGACCAGTCGATCGTCGGCCTCGGCGGGTGCGACGCCGAGCCATCGGGCATCGGCGCCGCCGGGTGCGAGGTCGCCGTCACCGATGTCGTCGACGAGTCGGGCGTATCCGTAGACGGCCATGAGGTCCGCGCGCCAGGCCCGGGGCAGGAAGAAGGGAGCGACGGGAAAGTTCTCATCCGTCGCCTTGTCGAGGGTGGCGCGCACGGCGGGCGCCGGGAGCACCGTGGGGATCTGCCGGGTCTCGGTCATACGTGGCTGCCAGGTGCGCGGACGGCGAAAGCCTCGTGGAGCTGGAGAATTCCGATCATTGCCGTCACATCTCCCGTTCTACACTGCCGACCCAATCCATCCCATTTCGGACACGCCGCCGGTCTTGGCGTCGACTGGAGGTCCGACCGCCGGACGGGGCATCGAGGACGTATCGCCCCACTTGCCGCGATTCAGCACTGGTACAGCTTACGTCGTACAACACCCGCCGATGCGTCGGGGCGTAGCGGCCATTACACGAACGTCGCATGATCGGCCAACCTTTCATCGAATAAACGGACTTGGTCTTCCACAGGTTCCCGGTCCCCCACGGTGCGGGTCTCGGCGGAGCGTGCCGCCTCATGTCCGAGGACGCGGGAAGGCCCCCGCCAGGATGACCAGGCGGGGGCCCTATCGGGGCCGGCCGGCTGCCGGAACCGCTCCCACGGCTCTACCGCAGCTACTTGCCGGTCTCCTTCTCGTACGCCTTCAGGACCTCGGCGGTGGGACCGTCCATCAGCAGTTCGCCCTTCTCCAGCCACAGCACCCGGTCACAGGTGTCGCGGATCGAGCCGAGGCTGTGGCTGACCAGGAAGACCGTGCCGGCCTGCTTGCGCAACTCCCGGATGCGCTGCTCGGAGCGGATCTGGAACTTGCGGTCACCGGTGGCCAGGGCCTCGTCGATCATCAGGACGTCGTGGTCCTTCGCCGCCGCGATCGAGAACCGCAGCCGCGCGCCCATGCCCGACGAGTAGGTCCGCATCGGCAAGGTGATGAAGTCGCCCTTCTCGTTGATGCCGGAGAAGTCGACGATGGACTCGTAGCGCTCGCGGACCTGCTCACGGGACATGCCCATCGCCAAGCCGCCGAGGATGACGTTGCGCTCGCCGGTGAGATCGCCCATGAGCGCGGCGTTCACGCCCAGCAGCGAGGGCTGGCCGTCCGTGTAGACCTTGCCGCGCTCGGTGGGCAGCAGTCCTGCTATGGCCCGCAGCAAGGTGGACTTGCCCGAACCGTTGGTGCCGATGAGTCCGATGGCTTCACCGCGGTACGCAGTGAAGGAGACGCCGCGCACGGCGTGCACCGTACGCACACCACGCTGGCGTTCGCCCTTCTTCTTCCCGCGCACGATGCGGTTCAGGGCTGCGGTGGCGCCGCCCCTGCCGCCTCCCGCGCCGTGCACCCGGTAGACGATGTGGACATCGTCGGCGATGACGGTGGGGATCCGTTCAGTGTTGTTATCAGCCACGTCCGTACCGTTCTTCAGCCTTCCAGAAGTACACGAACCCGCAGACGCCGAACAGGACGGCCCAGCCGACGGCGAACGCCCAGACGTGGTCCGGCAGATTCCGCGAACCGTAGTCGTCGATGAGCGCAAAGCGGATCAGGTCCATGTAGATGGCCGCCGGGTTCCACTGGAGCAGATTGACGATCCAGGTGGGCTTGCCCTCAAGCATGAGCGGAATGGAGAACATCACACCGGACGCGTACATCCAGGTCCGCATGATGAACGGCATCAACTGGGCGAGGTCAGGCGTCTGGCTGCCGAGCCTGGCCATGATCATCGCGAGGCCCGCGTTGAACACGAACTGGAGCACCAGCGCGGGGATGACCAGCAGCCAGGAGAGCTGCGGGTAACTGCCGAATCCGATCACGATCAGCAGCAGCACGACCATGGAGAACATCAGCTGCTGGAGCTGCTGGAGCGCAAAGGAGACGGGCAGGGACGCCCGGGGGAAGTGCAGGGCACGCACCAGACCGAGGTTGCCGGAGATGGCGCGCACACCCGCCATGACCGAACTCTGGGTGAACATGAAGACGAACACGCCCGTCACCAGGAACGGAATGTAGACCTCGACCGCCATGCCCCGGTTGGCCTCCAGGATGAGGCCGAAGATCAGGAAGTAGACCAGGGCGTTGAGCAGCGGGGTGACCACCTGCCACAGCTGCCCCAGCTTGGCCATGCTGTACTGGGCCGTGAGCTTGGCCTGGGAGAACGCCAGGATGAAGTGCCGCCGGCCCCACAGCTGACGGACGTACTCGGTCAGTCCCGGCCGGGCACCGCTGACCGTCAGACCGTACTTGCTGGCGAGCTGTGCCGGAGACAGACCGTCGTCGGCCGATGGCCGGGCGGTCATCGTGATCGCACCGTCATGGGTAGTGTCACTCACAAGTGGAAACTTTCGTCTTCGAGATGCGCGGCAGTTGGGGCGCGATACCCGGCCGTCGCCGGATCGCCGGAGTGCGCCCGGTGCTCTCAAGGCCCAAGCTTGTCAGATCACCGGTGGTCGGCCCAGTCGGGTGAGCCGCCACACGGTACGCCACTTCATGGGCCGACGAACACCGCACGGCGCCCGCCAGCCCTCGGCGAATCCGCCCAGCCACGCCTTCAGCGCGGGCGCCGAAGGCCGCCGGGCGAGTGTGAGGAGCACCCAGACACCGAGGTAGATCGGCACCAGGGGTGCGGGCAGGTTACGACGGGCCAGCCAGACCCGGTTGCGCGCCACCATACGGTGGTAGACCGCGTGCCGGGAGGGTGCTGTCGTCGGGTGGTGGAGCAGCAGGTCCGAGCGGTAGTCGATGGACCATCCCGCATCGAGGGCCCGCCAGGCGAGGTCGGTCTCCTCGTGTGCGTAGAAGAACTCCGCGGGCAACCCGCCGACCTCGGCGAACACCGCGGTGCGCACGGCACTGGCACCACCGAGGAAGGTGGTCACCCGGGACGAGCGCATCGGGTCGGCCGCACGCAGTCGCGGTACATGACGACGCTGGGTGACGCCCGTCTGCGGGTCCGCGATCCGGAAGCTGAGAATGCCCAGCCGGGCGTCCGCCGTGAACGCCTCCCGCACCAGTTCGGCGGTACCGGGGTCGGGCAGCAGTCCGTCGTCGTCGAGGAAGAGCAGCGCGTCCATCTCCGCGCCGGACGGTCCGAACGCCTCGATGCCGGCATTGCGCCCGCCCGGGATGCCCAGGTTCTCCGGCAGCTCCACCGTCCGCACCCCAGCGGGCACCCCGGTGGCCGGGGCGCCGTTGCCGACGACCACCACGGAGACGGGGTCGCCCTTCTGCGCGGCCACCGAATCCAGCAGGGCCCGCAGATCGTCGGGGCGGTCACCCATGGTGATGACCACCGCGCCGAGCTTGAGGGAGGCGGTCACTTGAGCCTGCTGGAGGCGAGGATCGAGACCAGGTGCAACAGCGTCTGGACGACGGCGATGCCGGCCAGGATCGCGATGCCGAGACGGGTGAAGAACAGATCGCTCTGGACCATGTCGAGGATCGCGCACACCAGGATGAAGAGGCTGGCCTCGATGCCGCCGACGAGCCGGTGGAACTTCAGCGCCGCGGCGGCCCGACGGGCGAGCGCGAGTCCCGAGGAGCGCGGGACCGAAGCCTCGTCCTTGACGGCGGACAGGCCGCTGCGCTGCCGGGCGACGTCGACCAGGTCCGTCTCGGCCTTGATCAGGATGGCGCCCAGTGCCGCGATGGTGCCGAGGAAGGCCCAGAGCCACTCGGGGCGCCCGTCGCCGAAGGCATCGGCGCCGCGCACACCGAAGCCGACCAGCAGGGCCGCCTCGCAGATGTAGTGACCGATGCGGTCGAGGTAGACCCCGGTCACCGAGGTCTGGCCGCGCCAGCGGGCGACCTCCCCGTCGACGCAGTCGAGCAGCAGGTAGAGCTGGAAGAGCACCACGGCGAGGATCGCGCCGGTGAGTCCGGGCACCAGCAGTACGGCACCGCCGATCACTCCGACCACGACCATGAGGTAGGTCAGCTGGTTGGGCGTGATCCGGGTGTTCACCAGGTAGGGGTCGACGTGCAGCGAGATCTCTCGCATGTAGAGGCGTCCGGCCCAGTGTTCGCCGCTTCTCCGGTCCTTCACTCCCTCCGGGTGAACGACCGGGCGGAGTTCAGCTACGGATGGTCTTGGCATAGTCGGCGTACGCGTCCCTGATCTGGTCGGGGGTGAGGTCAAGGTGCTCAAGGATGGTGAAGCGCCCGGGGCGGGTCTGGGGGGCGTAGTTCACGGCCTCGACGAATTCGTCCACGGTGAACCCGATTTCGGTGGGCAGCACCGGCAGTTCGTGTCTGCGCAGCACTTCCGCGATGAGTCCCGATGCCTCGGTGGCACCCCGCAGGTGCATGGCGAAGGCGGCTCCCAGACCGACCTGTTCACCGTGGCTCGCGGCTCGTTGGGGGTGGAGCAGGTCGAAGGCGTGGCTGATCTCGTGGCAGGCACCGGACGAGGGTCGGGTGTCACCGCTGATCGACATCGCGATGCCGGTGAGGACCAGGGCCTCGGCCAGCACGGTCAAGAACGCGTCGTCCCCCACCCCGCCGGGGTGCCGCAGCACGGCTTCGCCCGCGGTCCGGGCCATGGCGGCGGCCAGTCCGTCGACCGGTTCGCCGTTGATCTCGTGGGACAGCTCCCAGTCGGCGATGGCGGAGAGATTGGAGACGGTGTCGCCGATGCCGGAGCGGATGAACCGGGGCGGCGCCTCGCGCACCACATCGAGGTCGATGACCATGGCGATGGGCGTGGGCACGCCGTAGGAGCCGCGGCCGTTGTCGTTGTCGAGGGTGGCGACGGGCGAGCAGATGCCGTCATGGGCGAGGTTGGTGGCGACGGACACCATGGGCAGCCCGACGCGGGCCGCCGCGTACTTGGTGACGTCGATGATCTTGCCGCCGCCCAGGGCGACCACGGCGTCGTACCGCTGTCCCTTGATGGCGTCGGCGAGCGTCACCGCGGAGTCGATGGTGCCGTCCGCGACCTCGTACCAGTCCGCGCCCGGGAGCACCGGCGAGAGCCTCTCGCGCAGGGTGCGCCCCGAGCCGCCGCTGATCGCCACCGCGAGCTTGCCGGACGACGAGATGCGCTGGTCGGCGAGGAGCCCGGCCAGATCGTCGAGGGCTCCCCTGCTGATGTCGACGACGACCGGCGACGGAATGAGCCGGGTCAGTACTGGCACGCGATCCCACGGCCCTTCGTGAGGTCGTCGTGGTTGTCGATCTCCACCCAGCTGACGTCGCCGATGGGGGCCACGTCCACGCCGAAGCCGCGGTCGGCGAGCTCCTGGTAGCCGTCCTCGTAGTAGAGGTCGGGGTCACGCTCGAAGGTGACCTTGAGGGCGTCCGCGAGCTCGACGGCCGCCTCGGGTTCGATCAGGGTGACGCCGATGTACTCGCCGGTCGCGGTCGTGGGGTCCATCAGCTTGGTGATGCGCCGCACCTGGTCGGCGTCGTCCGTGATGACCTTCATCTCCTCGTCGGCGAGCTGCTTCACCGTGTCCAGGGCGAGGATGATCTTTCGACCCTCGCCCCGGGCTGCCAGCAGGGTCCGCTCGACGGAGACCGGGTGGACGGTGTCCCCGTTGGCGAGGATGACTCCGCGCTTGAGGACCTCCCGGGCACACCACAGGGAGTAGGCGTTGTTCCACTCCTCGGCCTTGTCGTTCTCGACGAGGGTGAGCTTGAGGCCGTAGGCGGCTTCCAGGGCGGCCTGACGCTCGTAGACAGCTTCCTTGCGGTAACCGACGACGATCGCCGCTTCGGTGAGCCCGATCTCGGCGAAGTTGCTCAGGGTGAGGTCGAGGACGGTCTTCTCACCCGCCACGGGCACGAGGGCCTTCGGAAGCGTGTCGGTGTAGGGGCGCAGTCGCCGTCCGGCACCGGCGGCCAGTACGAGGCCGATCATGCGGTTTCTCCTTCGTCATGTACGGCGGGTGCGGAGGAGGACACCCAGAAGCGGATGCTCTCGACCAGCACCACGAGGGCAATGACCGCGGCGAGGGTCGTCAGCGCGATGGTGAATCCGGTGCCACCGACCAGGGCGGCCAGCAGCGTGACGGCCGCGATCCGGCCCTCTTGCCCGCCGATCGCCCGCACCAGCCAGTGCGGAGGCGCGCCAGTGCCCCCCCGGATTCGATACACCGTGTCGTAGTGATGGTAGGCGACTGCCGCGACCAGCCCGAAGGCCGCGGGCAGGGCCCCGGTGGCGCCCTCGACCTCGGCGCGGGCCGCCAGTGCCAGCAGCGTGCCGTACTCGGCGGCGCGGAAGATCGGGGGAACCAGCCAGTCGAGCGCTCCCTTGAGGGGGCGGGCGACCGCGATGCCGGAGGTGACGGCGTACAGCACGGCGGCGATCAGGGGCCAGGGGGAACCGTAGTCGCTCAGTGCGGCGGTGGTGACGAGCCCGGCCGCTCCGAGGAACGCGATCACGGGTGCGGCGAGTGCGGGCAGCCCGCGGACGACACCGTGCGCGGCCCGTGCGACCGCTTCGGCCAGCGGGCCGCAGTCGGCGAGGTCATGAAGGGCGCCGGCGGCGCGGTCGGTCCGCTCCGCCTTGCGGGTCAACGAGCGCAGCAGACGGCCCGCGGTCGTGTAGCAGGCGGCGAAGGAGCACCCGATGAGCAGCGCGTAGAAGACGATCCGGGGGGTGGTGACGGCCGTCAGGACGGCGATCATGGCCCAGCGCTCGCCGATAGGGAGCACGATCATCCGTCGGACCCAGACCGTCCAGCCCACGCTGTCCAGCCGGTCGGAGAGCGCCGCGGTGGGGCTGGTGTTGGAGACGGCGTCGTGGTTGGCCTCGTTGAAGGAGAAGTCCACGACGTGACGACAGGTCTGGAGGACCATCGCGGCGAGCGCAAGCCCCCACACGTCATCGCCGCCCCGGGCCGCACCGAGTGCCAGACCCGCGTAGTAGGCGTACTCCTTGGCCCGGTCGAAGGTCGCGTCGAGCCAGGCGCCCATCGTCGAGTACTGGAGCGAGTAGCGGGCGAGCTGTCCGTCGGTGCAGTCCAGGACGAAGGAGAACAGCAGCAGGACTCCGGCGGCCACATAGCCGGCCCGGGTGCCGGTGGCGGCGGCACCCGCCGCGATCAGGGCGGTGATCAGGGACGCGGTGGTGACCTGGTTGGGGGTGAACCCCCGTCGGGCACACCAGCGGGCGAGGTAGCGCGAGTAGGGGCTGATCGCGAAGGTGGTGAAGAAGCCGTCCCGGGCCTTGACCGCGGAACGCAGGCGTACGGCCTCTTCGTCCACGGCGGCGACGGCCTGGCGTGCTTCGTTGCGGGCCTGGGGGTCGTCGGGCACGGTCGCCACGAGGGAGCCGAGTTCCGGACGGTGGACGGCCGTGCCGTCCGCGGTCAGATCTTCGGCGAGGAGGTCGGGCAGTGCCTGGTCCAGCCGTACCGCGTATTCGGCGCCCCGGGCCTCCACGGCGGTCACCGCTCCCTTGAGGGCGGAGCGCGCGGCCGGCTGCGCGGTGAGCGCACCGGGTACGGCGGCCACCGGGAACCGGGGGTCGGTCAGGGCGAGGCGCAGGGAGTGGACATGGCCGACGAACCGAGCGTCCACGAGGGCGACCCGCTCGTCGGCGGGCACCGCCGCCAGGATCTCGGCGGTGCGCTCGGCCTCCGATGAGACCCGTACGTCGAAGCCCAGGGACCGCAGATCGCCATCGAGGGACGATCCGGGCACGGGCGGACCGGTGAGGATGGCGGTCGGCAGACGAACTCACTCCTTGGAACCGAGGGTGGTGGCGCGCGGCGGCCCGTCCCTGCACTGAAGGACGGCGGCACGTCGGCGGAGACTGCGGCAGAGGCTATCGGATGCACTCAGGCGGGAGTTCACTGGCCATTTGCGCCCCGGTCGGCCTCCGACCGGCATAGCGGGCACCCGTGGAGGGAGCCCGCACGGAGATCATCATTATCGATCAGTGCCTCGGGCCACAAACCGCCCCCTCATGGCTCCGGGGCCTTTCCCACGGGTCAGGGCACGAGACCCTGGCAAGACCCGGCGGAGAGGCCCTGGATCGCCTCCGAACGATCCCCGCCAGAACATTCGGGCGGACGACGCCGTTTACTTGGATTACTCGGACACGTCCTAGGCTGACGGCCATGAGTTGGCTGATTACAGGTGGAGCGGGGTATATCGGCGCGCATGTGGCGCGGGCGATGCTGGGGGCGGGCGAGCGGGTCGTAATCCTGGACGATGTGTCGTCGGGGATCGTCGAACGCCTCCCGCAAGAGGTTCCGCTTGTGCGCGGTTCAGTACTGGACCGGAAAGTGGTGGATCACACCATCGCGACTCACGATGTCACGGGGGTTGTACATCTAGCAGCGAAGAAGCAGGTCGGGCAGTCTGTCGAGCAGCCGCTCCACTACTACCAGGAGAACATTCACGGTCTGACCGTGTTGTTGGATGCTGTCGTCAAGGCGGGTGTTCAGAGGTTCCTCTTCTCCTCTTCGGCAGCGGTGTACGGGGTCCCTGAGCTGGACTTGATCCCGGAGTCGGCACCCTGCGTGCCGATCAACCCCTACGGAGAGACCAAACTGGCCGGGGAATGGCTGGTGCGGGCCACGGGCAAGGCGCATGGACTGTCGACGGCCTGTCTGCGCTACTTCAACGTGGCGGGCACGGCCACACCGGAGCTGGCCGATACCGGGGTCTTCAACATCATCCCGATGTTCTTCGACCGCATCACCCGCGGCGAGGCACCCCGGATCTTCGGCGCTGACTATCCGACGCCGGACGGCACCTGCATCCGGGACTACATCCATGTCGCCGATCTCGCGAACGCCCACCTCACCGTGGCGCGCCGACTGACCGAGGGGGATGTGCGCGGTGATCTCACCGTCAACATCGGCCGGGGAGTCGGCGTCTCCGTGCGGGAGCTCGCCGATCTGGTGGCTGAGGTGACCGGCTACACCGCGGAGCCCGTGGTCGAGCCTCGGCGGCCCGGTGACGCGGCGAAGGCGGTGGCGTCGGTCGGGCTGATCGGCGACGAGCTGGGATGGTCCGCATCGCACGGGGTGCGCGAGATGGTCGAGTCCGCCTGGGCCGGATGGCGACTGCGGCACCCCGAGTAGCCCGGATACGGCTCCTGGGTCCATCGCCCTTCTTGCTTCACCTTCCGTAGCCCGCTTGCCTGCTTGTCTGCTTGTCTGCTTTTCCACTCGTCCGAACGACCCGGGCACACCGCAGGGACGGTGTGCCC
The DNA here is from genome assembly GCF_036226685.1 of Streptomyces sp. NBC_00690. Classification (NCBI taxonomy): domain Bacteria; kingdom Bacillati; phylum Actinomycetota; class Actinomycetes; order Kitasatosporales; family Streptomycetaceae; genus Streptomyces; species Streptomyces sp. NBC_00690. Next base: position 7,215,048 of record NZ_CP109009.1, on the reverse strand, counting down.
GGGTCGTTCTCCGTCCGCCCCCGATAGGCATAGCGGGTGCAAACAGCGCTCGACGGTGTACGGCCGCGACCCCCCGGTGAATGCGCGGGGGCGCCTGCGCCGGGGCGGCCGTCCCTCCTGCGTCTCACTCTTCGGACGAGCTGAAATGTCCGCCCGCGTCTCTGACCTGCGGAACATTTCCGCAGGTCAGAGGTTATGACAACGGTGTTCAGTGCCGTGTTGCCTATACCCCCTACCCGTAGTTCACTGTGGATTCGACAGATCATTGTTCGATGACCGGGAGGCGTCTCCTATGGGGGCTGGGCACGACCACGGACACTCGCACTCGCACGCACCGCCGACGGGGACCGCAGCCGCGGCCTACAAGGGGCGGTTGCGGATCGCACTCACGATCACGCTCAGCGTGATGGTGCTGGAGATCATCGGCGGTGTGATCACCGGTTCCCTCGCCCTGGTCGCCGATGCGGCCCACATGGCGACCGACGGCGTCGGTCTCGCCATGGCACTGCTGGCCATCCACTTCGCCAATCGACCCCCCAGCCAGACCCGCACCTTCGGTCTCGCCCGGGCGGAGATACTCGCGGCGCTCGCGAACTGTCTGCTGCTGCTCGGCGTCGGCGGTTTCGTCCTCTTCGAGGCGGTGGAGCGGTTCATCACCCCGGCCGAGACGCAAGGCGGCCTGACCATCGTCTTCGCCCTGGTCGGCATGGTTGCCAACATCATCTCCCTCTCGCTGCTCGTGCGCGGCCAGAAGGAGAGCCTCAATGTGCGCGGGGCGTATCTGGAGGTGCTGGCGGACACCCTCGGGTCCCTCGCCGTCCTGGTGTCCGCCACGATCATCATCACGACCGGCTGGCAGACGGCCGACCCGATCGCTTCGCTGGTGATCGCCCTGATGATCGTGCCACGCACCTTCAAGCTGCTCCGGGAGACGCTGAACGTCCTCCTTGAGTCCGCCCCCAAGGACGTCGACATGGCCGATGTGCGGGCCCACATCACTGCCCTGCCGGGCGTGGAGGACGTCCACGATCTACACGCCTGGACCATCACCTCCGGAATGCCGGTCCTCTCGGCGCATGTGGTGGTGAGCCCCAGCGCCCTGGAGGCGGAGGGCCACGAGAAGATCCTGCACGACCTCCAGGAGTGCCTGGGGGACCACTTCGATGTGGAGCACTGCACCTTCCAACTGGAGCCCGTCGGCCATGCCGAGCACGAGGCGAGGGTGTGCCACTGAGAGGGCGTCCCAGACGCTGATGCGAGGGGAAATGAGGGGGCCGCCGAGTCACATCTGACTCGGCGGCCCCTCACATGGGCGCACTGTCAAGCCGTGCGAGCCCCCTACACGAGGCGGGCGCCGTCGATCGGCATACCGGTGTCAGGACCCCGGCGCAACTGGTGTTTGATTGACCTTGGAATGTGCCGCGGGACGGCACAGGGCACGATCCCGATTCCACGACCTGCGGAGTGCCGCCCCTGGCCCAGGTTGACCCCGGGGCCCGGGCTAGCGAGATGGACATTAAAGGACATGCCCGGACAAGCAGAGGTGCGGACAAGCCGCTTTTGTACGGCAGACTAGGCAGGCCCCTCAGGGCGAGGACCACATGCGAAGGATGGTTATGCCGACCTCACCAGCCACCGCCACGAACAGTGCACCCCCCACGATTCTGCTCGAATTGGTCGACGAGCAGGGCAATACTGTCGGCACCGCGGAGAAGCTCGCCGCCCACCAGGCACCCGGGCAACTGCATCGGGCCTTCTCCGTCTTCCTCTTCGATGAGCAGGGCCGCCTGCTCATCCAGCGCCGCGCCGCCGGCAAGTATCACTCCCCCGGCGTCTGGTCGAACACCTGTTGCGGACACCCGTACCCGGGCGAGGCGCCGTTCGCCGCCGCGGCCCGGCGCACCCACGAGGAGCTTGGCCTCTCGCCCTCGCTGCTCGCCGCAGCGGGCACGGTCCGCTACAACCACCCGGACCCGGCGTCGGGCCTGGTGGAGCAGGAGTACAACCACCTCTTCGTGGGTCTCGTCCAGGCCCCGGTACTGCCCGATCCCGACGAGGTCGGCGAAACGGCCTACGTCACGGCGGACGAGTTGGCCGAGCGGGTCGAGAAGGACACCTTCTCGACCTGGTTCATGACGGTGTTGGACGCGGCGCGCCCCGCGGTCAGGGAAATGACGGGCCGCGCCTGCGGCTGGTAGCGGCAGCGCGGTAGGGGCGCCCCACCGGGCGTCCCTCAGCACCGTGTGAGCGGCAGCTCTACCCATACGACCTTTCCACCCCGCGCGGTGTGTTCGACGGCGTAGCTGCCGCCCGCCTCGCGCGTGATCTCCCGCACCAGATGCAATCCGCGGCCCCCGGTCTGCCGCCAGTCCGTCTCCAGCGCCTGAGGACGGTACGGATGGTCGTCCTCGACGCAGACCCGGACGCCTCGGGCGACGACGGTGACCTCCACGACCACCTCGGGCGAGAGCACTGCGGCGTGCTTGACCGCGTTGGTGACGAGCTCCGAGACGATCAGAAGGATCCCCTGGAGCAGGTCGTCCCCCATCGGGACGCACTGGCGGCGCAGGAGGTCGCGCACCGCCTGTCGTGACTGGGGCACTGACACCTCGACCGTCGGGGCGGTGAACCGCCAGACGCCCTCGTATGCCAGTGGATGCGCAGGGACGCTCCCGCGGCTCTCCATCGTGCGGTACCACCCTTGGCTCGGCAGCTACTGACCATCGAGTCAACAGTGTTGGCAGCGAGCCGGGCCGGACTGTGGGTCTGAACAGAAGTCAGCACCAATTGACCCGTATTGACCGCGTGCGTATGCCAGCGTCAACCGCGCGACTGGTCCTGGTCTCCTTCTGGCCGGTGTGCGTCGTCGCCGATCCCGGGCGAGGGGCCGGTGGCACCGGGGGCGGTGGTCCGCCCACCCCTACCCTCCGGACCCGCAGGCTCGGCGACCATACGGACGATCCGACGGCCGCCGACCCCGATCGCCAGCAGTCCCAGACCGTCGAAGAGCAGTGCCAGCGAGAAGAACAGCCCCAGGACGTACCGGCTGCTCTCCGGCCAGTTACCCAGGACCAGAATGCCCAGCAGCAGCCCGAAAGCCCCCTGGAGCAGCGTCCAGCCGAACTGCGGACCGCGCACCACCAGGGAACCCACCAGCCGAAAGAGCCCGCCGGTGAGAAACAGGAGCGCTGCGAAGAGCGTCAGGGCCTCCGCCGACCCCTCCGGGTGTCTGATCACCACGACTCCCGCGGCGATGTTCAGTGCCGCGACCACCACGGCCAGCCAGAAGTAGTCGCTGCCACGGGACTCGATGGCGTGCAGCAGACCGATCACCCCGCCGATGAGCAGCAGCCAGCCGAACAGCAGCATGGAGGTGAGCGTGGCGGCCCAGGTGTAGATCAGGCCGACGAGTCCGGCGAGCACGAGGATCACACCGAGCGCGGCCAGCAGACTGAAGTTGCGCTTCAGTTTCTTGGGCGCCTGAGCGGTACCGGCCATCGCTGCCTCCTTGCCGAACCCCCCTGTGCCCCTCCTTGATCGTAGGTCCGCTGGTGGCGGATAGCATCCGCCACATGGAGTCACCAGCCCAGCCGAGCACCCCACCGCGGGTGACACACAGCGTCACCGACGGTGTGGCCACCGTGGTGATCAGCAACCCGGCCAAGCGCAACGCCATGACCGGATCGATGTGGCGGGAGCTGGCGGAGCTGCTCGGACCGCTGGCCGGCGACCGAGACGTACGGGCTCTGGTGCTCACCGGGGAGGGTGGCACGTTCTGCGCCGGCGCCGACATCGCCGCGCTGAGGGGGACCGGGGAGTCGTCGCAGTCTCTTGCGGCCCGTGCGGAGGAAGCCCTGGCGGCCTTTCCCAAGCCGACGCTGGCCGCCGTGCGCGGCCACTGCGTGGGCGGCGGGTGCCAGCTCGCGGCGGCCTGCGATCTGCGGTTCGCCGAGGAGGGTGCGCTGTTCGGGGTGACGCCGGCCAGGCTGGGCATCGTCTATCCGTCCTCCTCGACGCGTCGGCTGGTGTCGTTGATCGGCCCGTCCGCGGCCAAGTACCTGCTGTTCTCCGCCGAGCTGATCGACACGGACCGGGCGCTCAGGACCGGCTTGGTGGACGAGGTCGTGCCGACGGGACAGCTGGGCCAGCGCGTCGCAGCCTTCACCCGGACCCTCGCCGCTCGCTCGCAACTCACCCAGGCCGCGGCCAAGGAGTTCGCCGCAGGCCGGGTGGACCGGGATGCCTACTGGGCGGAGCAGGCGCGCTCGGCCGACGAGGCGACGGAGGGCGTCGCGGCCTTTCTGGAACGTCGTGCACCGCGGTTCACCTGGACGGTTCCGGAGCCGGCGCCCGAGCGTCGCCCTGGGGACCTGCGCCACCGCTGAATCGGGTGGCCCTCCTGCGCCCGGTTCACACAGCGCCCCGGTCCGGCCCGCATGATCGTGTTTGGACGCGCCGCCCGGGGCAAGCCGATCCCTGATCGCACACCACGCCATCAGGAGGTTTTCATGTTCCGCGCCATCGCAGATGTGTTCCGTACCCTCGGCTCCGCCGTCGCCACCGTCGTCACCCTGCCGTTCCGTCTTCTGGCCCGTCTCTTCGGCGGAGCATCGGGCCGAGGCGGCCGTACGCGACGTGCCTGAGGGGCGGGCAGCGCGACATCCGTCCCGGCGGACCGGCACAATGCACTCTCAGGCACTGGCAGTACGGGAAGGCGAGTCGGGGAACCGTGACGACGTCCATCGAAGGCAGGATCGCCGAGGAACTCGGCGTACGGGAGCGGCAGGTCAAGGCGGCCGTGGACTTGCTCGACGGCGGGTCCACCGTGCCGTTCATCGCGCGCTACCGCAAAGAAGCGACCGAGATGCTCGACGACGCGCAGTTGCGCACGCTCGAAGAGCGCCTGCGGTACTTGCGGGAGTTGGAGGACCGGCGGGCGGCGATCCTTGAGTCCGTACGGGAGCAGGGCAAGCTGGACGCGACCTTGGAGGCGCAGATCCGCAGCGCCGACACCAAGGCGCGGTTGGAGGACATCTATCTGCCGTTCAAGCCCAAGCGGCGCACCAAGGCGCAGATCGCCCGCGAGGCGGGGTTGGAGCCACTGGCCGAGAGACTCCTCACCGACCCGACGGTGGAGCCGCTGACGGCCGCTGCGCCCTTCGTGGACGCGGACAAGGGCGTTGCCGATCAGGCCGCGGCGCTGGAGGGCGCCCGATCGATCCTGACGGAGAAGTTCTCGGAGGACGCCGATCTGATCGGTGAGCTGAGGGAACGCATGTGGACGCGGGGCCGGGTGGCCGCGAAGGTGCGCGAGGGCAAGGAGGAGGCGGGGGCGAAGTTCGCCGACTACTTCGACTTCGCGGAACCGTTCACGGAGCTGCCGTCGCACCGGGTGCTGGCCATGCTGCGGGGCGAGAAGGAGGATGTCCTCGACCTCACGCTGGAGCCGGACACGCCGTCCCAGGAGCCGGGACCCTCCGCCTACGAGAACGCGATCGCGCGTCGCTTCGGAGTCGCCGACCGCGGTCGTCCCGGCGACAAGTGGCTCGCGGACACCGTGCGCTGGGCCTGGCGGACACGGGTGCTGGTGCACCTCGGCATCGATCTTCGGCTGCGTCTGCGGACGGCCGCCGAGGACGAGGCGGTGCGGGTGTTCGCGGCGAACCTGCGCGATCTGCTGCTCGCCGCACCGGCGGGAACGCGTGCGACGCTGGGGCTCGACCCCGGTTTCCGTACGGGTGTGAAGGTGGCCGTCGTGGATGCGACGGGCAAGGTGGTCGCCACGGACACGATCTATCCGCACGTGCCCGCCAACAAGTGGGACCAGGCGCTGGAGCGGCTGGCACAGCTCGCCCGGGAGCACGCGGTCGACCTCGTCGCGATCGGCAACGGCACGGCGTCCCGTGAGACGGACAAGCTCGCGGGTGAACTCATCGCCCGCCACCCCGAGTTGAACCTGACGAAGGTGATGGTCTCGGAGGCGGGGGCATCGGTCTACTCGGCCTCGGCGTTCGCCTCGCAGGAGTTGCCGAGCCTCGATGTGTCGTTGCGGGGTGCCGTCTCGATCGCGCGCCGGTTGCAGGACCCGCTGGCCGAGTTGGTGAAGATCGACCCGAAGTCGATCGGTGTCGGCCAGTACCAGCACGACCTGTCCGAGGTGAAGCTGTCGCGCTCGTTGGACACGGTGGTCGAGGACTGTGTGAACGGTGTCGGTGTGGACGTCAACACGGCTTCCACTCCCCTGCTCTCCCGGGTCTCCGGCATCGGTGCGGGTCTCGCGGAGAACATCGTGGCGCACCGGGACGCCCATGGCCCCTTCCGGTCACGCAGGGCGCTCAAGGACGTGGCGCGGCTCGGTCCGAAGGCGTACGAGCAGTGTGCGGGCTTCCTGCGGATCCGGGACGGCGAGGACCCGCTGGACGCCTCCAGCGTGCACCCCGAGGCGTATCCGGTGGTGCGCCGCATGGTGAAGACGACCGGTGGCGCGGTCGCGTCGCTGATCGGCAACACGGGTGTGCTGAAGTCGCTGCGGGCCGACGACTTCGTGGACGAGACGTTCGGATTGCCGACGGTGACGGACATCCTGCGGGAGTTGGAGAAGCCCGGTCGGGATCCGAGGCCGGCGTTCCGTACGGCTTCCTTCAAGGAGGGCGTGGAGAAGATCGGCGATCTGGCGCCGGGGATGGTCCTCGAAGGCGTGGTCACCAATGTCGCGGCCTTCGGTGCGTTCGTCGACATCGGGGTGCACCAGGACGGTCTGGTCCATGTGTCGGCGATGTCCCGGACGTTCGTGAAGGATCCGCGGGAGGTGGCCAAGCCGGGTGACGTCGTCAAGGTGAAGGTCATTGACGTGGACATTCCGCGCAAGCGGATCGCGTTGACACTGCGGCTCGACGACGAGGCGGCGCCGAAGAAGGCGGAGGGAGGCGGACGCACACCAAGAGATCGAGGCGACCGCACTGACCGCAGCGACCGTGCTGACCGCAGCGACCGTGCTGACCGCGGCGGACGCAACGAACGCGGGCAGCAGCGCCGTCAGCAGGGTGGGCGCGGTGGTGACCGCCAGGTGCCGGCGCCGACGAACAGTGCGATGGCGGACGCGCTGCGCAAGGCGGGGCTGACCGGGCCCGATCGGCGGCGCTGACCCCTTCGCTTGCGACGGACCGTGGGGGTCGGGCTCCCGGCTTCCACGGTCAGCTCTCGGTGATCCTTCCGTCGACCACTTCGATGCGTCGGGTAGTGCGCACCGCCGCCAGCATCCGGCGGTCGTGGGTCACCAGGAGCAGTGTTCCCTCGTAGCGGTCGAGCGCCGCTTCCAACTGTTCGATGGCGGGCAGGTCGAGGTGGTTGGTCGGCTCGTCGAGGACGAGGAGGTTGACCCCGCGGCACTGGAGCAGCGCGAGTGCGGCGCGGGTGCGCTCGCCGGGTGAGAGCGTCGTCGCCGGGCGCAGTACGTGGTCGGCGGTGAGGCCGAACTTGGCGAGCAGGGTGCGGACGTCTGCCGGTGGGGTGTCCGGGACGGCGGCTTCGAAGGCGTTGAGCAGGGTTTCGGGACCGTGGAAGAGGGCCCTGGCCTGGTCGACCTCGCCGACGACGACACCGGGGCCGAGTGCGGCATGGCCCGCGTCCAGGGGCAGCCGTCCCAGGAGGGCGGCGAGGAGGGTGGACTTGCCGGAGCCGTTGGCCCCGGTGATGACGACCCGGTCCGCCCAGTCGATCTGGAGCGTGAGCGGCCCGCAGTGGAAGTCGCCGCGGCGGACCTCCGCCTGTTGCAGGGTGGCCACGACCGATCCGGAGCGGGGTGCGGCGGCGATCTCCATCCGCAACTCCCACTCCTTGCGGGGTTCTGCGACCACGTCCAGTCGTTCGATCATGCGTTGTGTCTGGCGCGCCTTGGCCGCCTGCTTCTCGCTGGATTCGCTACGGAACTTCCGTCCGAGCTTGTCGTTGTCACCGGCCTTGCGCCGGGCGTTCTTGACGCCCTTGTCCATCCAGGACCGCTGCATCCGGGCGCGGCCTTCGAGGGCCGCCCGCTTGTCGGCGTACTCGTCGAACTCCTCGCGGGCGTGCCGCCGGGCGGCGTCGCGTTCTTCCAGGTAGGAGTCGTAGCCGCCGCCGTACAGGGTGATGTGGCGTTGGGCGAGGTCGAGTTCCAGGACCTTGGTGACGGTACGGGTGAGGAACTCGCGGTCGTGGCTGACCACGACCGTGCCCGCGCGCAGTTGGCGGACAAAGCTCTCCAACCGCTCCAGGCCCTCCAGGTCGAGGTCGTTCGTCGGCTCGTCGAGGAGGAAGACGTCGTAGCGGGAGAGCAGCAGGGAGGCGAGTCCCGCACGGGCTGCCTGGCCGCCGGAGAGTGCGGTCATCGGGAGGTCGAGGACGCATCGGCCGCTGGAGAGCCCGAGCGAGGCGGCGATCTCATCGGCGCGTTCGTCGAGATCGGCACCGCCGAGCGCGAGCCAGCGCTCCAGGCCGGTGGAGTAGTCGTCGTCGGCTCCGGGGGATCCATCGGCGAGCGCCTGCGCGGCCCGGTCCATCTCCTCCTGGGCGGCGGCGACGCCGGTGCGGCGGGCGAGGAATGCACGCACCGACTCCCCCGGTCGGCGTTCCGGCTCCTGCGGGAGGTGGCCGACCGTCGCGGTCGGCGGGGAGAGGCGCAGCTCGCCCTCCTCGGGCACCTCCAGGCCGGCGAGCAGCCGCAGCAGGGTGGACTTGCCCGCGCCGTTGACACCGACGAGCCCGATCACATCGCCGGGCGCGACAACGAGATCGAGGGAGGAGAACAGGGAGCGGGCGCCGTGGCCTGCGGCGAGGTCCTTGGCGACGAGGGTGGCAGTCATCAGACGCCGATTCTACGGCTCGCCCTCCTGCTGGTGACCGGCACCGGTGCCGTCGGCCCTGCGGCACGTCGGCAGGGCCGACGGATGGCCGGGGGGGTAGGGCGGGCCGGTGGGTCACCGCGGGACGGGAGCGACCAGGGCGGTGTCCATCGATCGGGCCACCAGGTAGGACTGCCCCTTGTTCGCACGCGGCGGCAGTGGAACACGGTGTTCCCCCACATCGAGCGTCCCGGTGAAGACGGCCTGCTCGTGGGTGCGGTACAGCCGATCGAGCCGGTACGCCATGACCAGCACCTCGCAGGGCGAGGCCACGGTCAGCAGGGCTTCGCCCTCGCTGACGCTCAGCTCGGTGAGTCTGGGGGCCTCCCACGGCCCGCGGGGGAAGGCTCCTTCGATCTGGGCCACCAGGACGGGGATGACCGGGGCCAGCCCGTCGACGAAGGTGACGTCCGCTCCGGCGGCCGTGAACGCCGCCCGTACGCTCGCGCGCTCCTCGACCCCGACCGCACGGCCGAAGGCGACCACTCCGTAGGTGCGCAGTTCCTCGGCCGGGACCCGGGCGGCATCGCGGGAGATGTCGGCGCCCACTCCGATGGTGCGCAGGGCGGCGGCGAGTTTGCGCAGCACGGAGGCGCGGGCACCGATCAGCAGTACCCGTCGGCGCGGCGGCCTGAGGGGGGAAGCGGAGACGTCCGCGCTCGTGGCTGCGATCAGTCGCTCCAGCTCGGCCCGATAAGTGCCGCCGTGGAAGCGGAACGGCCCGAGCCCCTCGTAGCCCTCGCGTTCCAGATCGGCGTGCTCGGATGTCTGCCAGGCGAAGTCGCGCCAGACGACGTCGTCGCCGTCGCGCTCGATGACGGCCGTGACCGCGCCGCAGCCGAGGTCCGCGCACTCGGGGCAGGCGTAGATGACACAACGGCCGCCCTCCAGGGGTGCGGGGGCGTCGAGGAGCAGGGTGCGTACCTCCGCGGTGAAGATCGCCGGGGGTACGTCGGATGCCAGCGGGGAGACCGCATCGAGATCGCTGAGCTGGAACAGCAGCGGTTGGCCGCCGACGATGAAGTCCATGAAGTCCCGATGCGTCTTGAAGACGCCGCTTGCGAGAACTCCCCCGGCCCGCATCGCCGGTGCCAACCCGAAGGTGGTGTACTCGGCAGACATGCCCTGAGTATCCCCTCGGTCACGCGGTTCACCACGTGGTGGAGCACATTCGCTACCGTCCCTTCATGAACCCTGATGCGGTGGTGGTGGGGGGCGGCGTCAGCGGGCTGATGACCGCCGTGCTCCTGGCGGAGCGGGGGCATCGCGTGCGTGTGTGGACGCGCGATGACATAGCCGGGACGACGTCGTCGGTGGCGGGCGCGCTGTGGTGGCCGTATCGGATCGAGCCGAAGGAACTGGTCGCGGCGTGGTCGACGGCGACCTGGGAGCGCATGGTGCGGTGGGCCGAGCAGCCGGACCGGACCGGGGTCCGGTTGGTGTCCGGGATCATGGCCGGGACCCGGCTGGAAAAGGTGGACGCCTGGACGCGGCGGGCCGGGGAGCTCAGGACCGCCCGCCCGGACGAGTTGCCGTCCGGACATCTGGAGGGGGTGTGGGCACGGCTGCCGCTCGTTGACATGCCGGTCCATCTGGCCTGGTTGCGGAGGAGATTGGAGTCGTCCGGCGGCACGGTCGAGTTCCGTCGGGTGCGGCACCTGGACGAAGCAACGGCGGCGGCACCGTTGGTGGTCAACTGCGCGGGGCTCGGGGCGCGGGAGTTGGCCGGGGACGACGGTCTGGTCGCGGTCCGCGGTCAGGTGGTGTGGGTGGAGAATCCCGGCATCCGGGAGTGGCTGGTCCTACCGGACGGCGGCCCTGACGGGGGCCCGGAGCAGCTCACGTATCTCTTTCCGCAGCCGGGACGGCTGGTCCTGGGTGGCACGGCGCAGGACGGGGACGAGAACGGCGAGCCCGATCCGGCGACGGCACGGGAGATCGTGGCCCGGTGCGCCCGCCACCACCCGGCGATCGCGGACGCCCGGGTGCTGGGCCATCGCGTGGGGCTGCGGCCGGCCAGGGCTGCGGGGGTGCGCATCGAGTCGGAACCGCTGGCCGGCGGCGGGCTGTTGGTGCACAACTACGGTCACGGCGGGGCCGGTCTCACCGTTGGTTGGGGCTGTGCGCGGGCTGCTGTGGCCCTCGTACCCCGGCGCTGACGACGTCTGCCCCCGCGTCCCGGGCCGTGGAACAAGTGCCACGGGCGCCGCTCTCGGTTCACCTCGCGAGGGATCAGCGCCGGGTGGTACTGGCCCGTACCCGCAGTTGGCTCGGCACCACGGCAGGGCGGTCGACCTGCTGGCCGCCCAGCCGTTTGAGCAGCATGCCGACCGCGGCGCCCGCCTGGTCGGCGGGGCGCAGGTCGATGGCGGTGATGGGCGGATCGGACTGCTGTGCGAAGCGGTTGTCGATGCCGATCGCCAGCATCACATCGTCGGGGATGCGCACGCCCCGTTCGCGGCAGGCACGGGTCACGCCCTCGCTGTACTGCTCCGCGGAGGCGATCAGCGCGTCCGGAGGCTCGTCGGCGTCGAGCAAGGCGCAGGCGGCACGGTAGGAGTCCGCCTCCAGTCGGTCGACGGAGACATGGGCGACCAGGGGACGGAGTTCTCGTTCGGTGCACCAGGACTGGTAGGCGTCCTCCCCTTCCAATGTCCAGGCCCAGGAGGAGCGCGCCGAGAGCAGGGCGATCCTGCGCGCGCCGCCCTGGTGGAGGTGGTCGAGCAGATCGCGCATGTTCTGCTCGTTGTCACCGGAGACGTAGAAGGGGCGTTCGGGGCGCTCCGGGTCGCGTTCGATGGAGACCACCGGGATACCCATGCCCTCCAGCATGTCGATGCGCGGGTCGCTCGCCGCAGGGTCGCAGAGCACCACCCCGTCCGGGCCGATCAGCCGCCACTCGTCCTCGGTGCTGATCCGGGGCGTCAGCATCAGGGCGTACCCCTCGCTGAAGGCGGCGCGGGCCGAGCCGGACGCGATCGTCATGTAGTAGTCGAGGCCGATCATGTCGTACTCGTTGCCGCTGACGTCACGGTGTGGGAGGACGAGGGCGATGGTGCCGGTACGGCCGTGGCGGAACGCCTGCGCCACCCGGCTGGGACGGTAGCCGAGCGCGTTGGCCGTCTGCCGGATCCGCTCGCGGGTCTCCTCGCGGAGCTTGCCCTTGTTGTTGAGCGCATCGGAGACGGTCGTCACCGACACCCCGGCCGCTGCGGCGACATCACGGATCGTCACCCGACCGACCGAGGGCTTGGTCACCTTCACCACGGAATCACCAGATTCACTCGGAGCCCTGCTGGAGACGAGGGCGAATCGCTCGGAACCGACGCGGACGTCGTGGGGCGCGAGGAGCCGCGCATGTATGCATACGGTACGACGGGCGGGGCGGGAGGGGGACGGATGTCGAGGGTCCGATTTCCCGTGCCGGCCCCCGCCCTGCCCGTACGGCGTTCAGCTCGACCTCACCGGCTCGGGTGCCGGTGCGGTCCACATCGTGCCGACGCGGCTGGCCACCACGCGTCCGCCGCGCACCGACCAGCGGGGCCCGGGCTCGTTGCGCAGTGCGTCCGTCTTGGTCGTGGCCGCCAGGACCACGAAGTCGGCGGGGCCACCGGTGCGCAGTTCGTCGTGCGGAACACCGACGGCGCGGGCGGCGTGCTCCGTGATCAGGCGCCAAGCGGTCTCGATGCCCTCGTCGTCCTCGTCGCTGAGCGGGAAGGCGTGCCAGGCCAGCCGGGCGAGGTCGAGCGGATCGAGGTTGCCGAAGGGTTCCCAGTTGTCCTGGAGGTTCCCGGTGCCGATCGCCACGGTGACCCCGGCCGCCAGAAGTTCGGCCGCGCGGGAGACGCCCCGGTACGGATACGAGCCGGAGAGGTTGGTCGGGCACACGGTCACGGCGATCTGTGCCTCGGCGACCTTGGCGATCACTCGGCGGGCGTCGTCGTCGGGGTAGGTCTCCAAGGCGCCCACGTGGTTGGCGTTGACGAGCCCCTGCATCCCGTGGGCGAGGGTGCGTTCTGCGAGGGGTTCAAGCAGCCGCTCGGTGGGGTCGGTGAAGTAGTCGATGTTGATGTCGATGCCGACGCCGAACCGTTCGGCCAGGGCGAACACCTGGTCGAGGTGGGAGATCTGGTCCTCGTAGGACCGTTCGTTGTTGGGCCAGCCACCGACCCGATGGGCTCCGGAGGCGAGGGCCGCGGCGACGAGGTCGTAGGCGCCCGGGTCCTGGACCAGTCCCTCCTGGGGAAATGCGGTCACCCGGAGGTCGAGCAGGTCCAGGTGCTTCTCCCGGGCGTCCATGACTCCCTCGAACGAGGTCAGTCCGGTGACGCTGTCGATGTCGGCCTGCCCCGCGACCGTGGCGATGCCCTGGGCGGCTGCCAGCCGCAGGAAGTCGCCCGCCCTTCCGGCGACTTCCTCCCGGGTAAAGGTGGCTTTGAGGTCACGCTGCCGCTGCATCAGGGCGGGTCGGTCGGTGAGCCGGGCGGGCAGCCCCAGTGGGGCGATGAGCCGGCGGCTGAGTGCCTTGTCGGGATGGCTGTGCGGCTCGGTGAAGGCGGGGGTGAGCAGTCCGCCGCGGGCGACGATCCGTTCCACGGCGGCGATGTCCGTGCCGACGCCGGGACCCAGTGCGGCGATGCGCCCCTCGCGGACGACGACGTCGACGATCCGCCCGTCGAGCGTCGCGCCCTCGACGACCAGTTCCGCGGAGGTCGGTGCGGTGGGGTTCTCAGAAGCCGTCACGGTTGATGTCCTTGTAGAGGAGGTACGAGGGGCGGGTGCTCCCGGTCGCGTAGAAGGACTGGGGGCAGTAGGGCGCCATGTAGATGAAGTCGCCGGCCGAGACTTCGACGTGGTCGTCGCCGAGGTAGTAGACGCCTTCGCCCTCGGTCATGTAGAGGCCGTGTTCCTGGTGGTGGACCTCGACCATCTGGAACCGGGAACCCACCTCGAACCGCATGAAGTTCATCGCCATGTCGTAGCGCTCGTCGAGCGGGAGCAGTGGGGCGTAGGTGCCGCCGATGGTGTCGTCCGGGTGGTGGGTGACGTCGTCGACGTGTCCGATCACCACCTCCGGGTCGGCGACGCCCGCCACCCGTTCGTAGCGGCGCTTGACCCAGAGCACCCGGGAGGCGCCCGGGGTCTCGATGGAGAACTCGACCCCCTCGGGGAAGAAGGCGAAGCCGCCCGGTGTCAGGGTGGCGGTGTGGGTGTCGGCGCCGATGTGCGCCTCGCCGTCGAGTACGTACAGGAAGTTCTCGAAGCCGGCGCCGAGGGGACGGGTGCTCCTGCCTCCCGGCTCGAACTCCAGCAGGTATTCGCCGAAGCGCGCGGGCAGTGAGCGTGGGGTGGCGAGCGGCATGGCGTTGACGCCGGTCAGATGGGGAAGGGCGTTCTCGACCAGGTTCTCCGGGCACATCAGGGTGTAGGCGGCCCGGACACGGCCCCGGCTGGCGCTGACGTGGTGGACGGTCGGGTTCGTCATGGTCAACTCCTTGATGGAAGGCTGGGTGTGCGGTACTGGCCGTCGGCGAGGACGGTGAGGCCGTCCGCGTGGACGCTGGGGCGCTCGACGACCATGTCGACGTGGACCGGGGACTCCCAGTCCGCACCCGTGTACTCGGGGAAGGGGTGGCCGAAGGCGATGTGCACCCCGGGCACGTTCTCGTCGAACAGCAGGTTTCCGGTGATCGCGGGCAGGGACCGGTTGGTGCCCAGGGCAAATTCGCCCAGGCGCAGTCCACCGGGGGCCTCGCCGAGCCATGTCCGCAGTCGTACGGCCAACGTTTCGTCGGGGTGGTCGAACGCCACGGCCGAGCCGTCGGCGACCTCGATCAACAGCGGTTCGGCGAGCAGTCCTGACTCGGCGTTGAAGGGGTAGCCGACGACGGAGACGGCGAGTATTCCGTCGGCGGTGAGCGGGGTGCAGAACACCTCGCCCTGCGGCAGCCTGCCGCCCTGTCCACCGCATTGGTAGAGGCCCGTGAAGGGGGTCCAGGGCCGCTCGGGAGCACAGGTCAGGGAGAGATCGGTACCGGTGGCGCTGGTGATGCGCGCGGACCGGGTGCCGGTGAGGAGATCGCGGACCTGGAGGGTGAACCGGGCGACCTCGGTGTAGTCGACGGCCATGCCGATGCCGAGGGCGATGTCGTCGAGCGCGGGCATGTGGGCGTGCCGGGCACCGAGGCGTTCGAGGTGTTCCCAGAACGTCGGGTCCCAGGCGAGCAGATCGCCGGGGTCGGCCGCCGCGAACACGGTGACGGTCGGACGGTGGGCGTCGAGCTCGCGCCCGATCTCGTGTCGGGCCGCCTCATAGCCCGCGGCGACATCGGGGATGACGGCCACGGATACGCTGGTCAGGGTCTTGGCCTGGGCGGCGATGACCTCGGCCAGCGGGCGGGTCGCGCGGTCGGTCAGTACGAGCACCCGGTCACCGCCGGTACAGGCCAGACAGGTGCGCATCAACTCGGCAGCCCCGGCGACCACGTCGGGTAGCGGTGTCGTCGGCTCGCTCATCGCGCCTCCTCGTTCGATGCCGGGGCGGGGGCGACGGGCCCTGCCAGGGGAAGGAACCGTCCCGTCCCCTTGGCGGCGATGACTTCGCCGTCCAGGGCCACGGTCACTCCGCGCACCACCGTCCGGACGACCTTGACCATGCTGGTGCGACCGTCGTACGGCGACCACTGATCCGCGGCGTGCTGCTGCTCCGCGGCGCTGACCACCCAGGGGGCGTCGAGGTCGAGCAGGGCGAAGTCGGCGTCCAGACCGACGGCCACCGCGCCCTTGGTCGTCTGCGCACCCACGAGTCGTGCCGGTCCGCTCGTCATCAGCGGCACGATCTCGGTCAGCGCCATACCGCGGGCAATGGCCTCGCTGATGACGAGGGGGGCGTACTCCTGCACGCTTTGGATGCCGAAGGGGCAGCCGAAGACGTCCTCGTCGGCGATGAGTTTGTCGGCGCGGTCGTAGGGACAGTGGTCGGAGACGATCGCATGGACCTGGCCCGAGCGCACCCGGTCCCACAGCTCTTCCACCTGGTGCGCATCGCGCAGCGGCGGCGCACAGACACCGAATCCGCCCAGGTGGGGCAGTTCCGATGCGGTCAGGAGCAGATGGTGGGCGGTGACCTCGCAGGTCGCGTCGAGACCCTCGGCACGGGCCTCGGTGACCAGGTCGATGGCCTCGGGCGTGGAGAGGTGGACGAGGTGGACGGCGCAGCCGGTCGACCGGGCCAGCCGTAGGACCTCGCGCACGGCGTTGATCTCCGTGGCCGGTGGGCGGGCCTCCAGCAGGGCGGCGAAGTCGGTGCGACCCGCGGCCCGTAGGGCGGCTTCGCCGTGGGCGAGCGCGTCCCGGTCCTCCGCGTGCACCAGCACCCGGGCGCCGAGCCGTGCGGCAGTCGTCATTCCGGTGAGCAGATCGGTCTCGGTGGCGGGGGGAAAGTCCATGTCGTTCTCGGGCAGGAACGCCTTGAAACCGGGTGCGCCGAGTCGGTGCTGACCGGCCATCTCGTCCAGCGAGGGCCGGGTGAGGGCGCCCCAGAGGCCGAAGTCGACGACGGCTCCGGTGGCGGCCTGCCGGGTCTTGGCCTCGTAGCGGGCGGCGGTGGTGGTCGGCGGGTCGGAGAAGGGGTGCTCGACGACGAAGGTGACGCCGCCGGCCGCCGCGGACCGCGTTCCGGTGTGGAAGTCGTCCGTCAAGGAGATGCCGGGGACGTCGAAGTGGACATGGAGGTCGATCACACCGGGGATCAGATGCAGTCCGGTGGCGTCGATGCGCCGGGGGGCGTTGACGGCGGTGGCCGGGGGGACGATGGCCGACACCTGTCCGTCGCTGACCAGCACGGTGGCGGGGCGAGCGCCTTCCGGGGTGACGACGGTGGCTCCGGTGATCGCGAGGTCGCAGCGGTCGACGGATGCGGCGTTGTGTTGCACGGCGTTTCGACCCGCGTGTCCACGGGGCAGTCCGGTGACGCGTGCTGCTGCCTTCGTCGGGTCAGCCGCCCGGGGCGTGCGCACGGCGCGCGGAAGCGATGCGGACTCGCCGGCCGTGTGGGGGGCGGGGGTGTACGAGGTCATGGGGCCACCGGTTCCACGATGCGGCTGCCGGTGTCCCGGCGACTCACCACCCGCCCGCGCCGCAGTGTGGTGCGCGCTCCGGGGGTGTTGGCGATGGCCGTGGCCCGGTCGGGTGCGTCGAGCAGCACCAGATCGGCGTCCTCGCCCACTTCGATGTCACCGCCGCGCCCGCCGATTGCGACGGCCGCCTGGCCGCTGACCATGTCCCAGACGGTGTCGACCGCTCCCTCGTCATGGAACCCGGCACCGAGGAACGTCATCTGCGCCCGGTCCAGCGGATCGAGGGTGCCCAGCGGGTACCAGCCGTCGTTCATGTTGTCGCTGCCGGCGGCCACGGTCACTCCGGCGGCCATGAGTTCCTGGGGGCGGGACAGCCCGCGGGGGCCGCCGTCCAGCAGGTTCAGCGGAACGACCACGATCTTGATGTCGGCCTCGGCGACGGCGGCGATGACCCGGGCCGCGTCGGCTTCTGCGTACACCTCAAGACCACAGCAGTGGCTGGCCAGAACCCGGCCCTGGTAGCCACGGCGTGCGGTCTCCTCGGCGATGTACTCCAACATGGTCTCGGCGGCGTCGATCATGCAGTCGGCGTGGATGTCGACGTCCACGTCGAAGCGTTCGGCGAGGTCGAAGATCTCGCGGACATTGGCCCGCTGGGCCTCCACGGTGTCTTCGACGTTGGGCCAGCCGCCGATGAGGTCGGCGCCCGACGTCAGTGCCTCCACCAGCAGACGGCGGGAGTCGGGGTCCCGGTCGAGCCCCTCCTGTGGGAAGGCGACGATCTCCACGTCCATCAGATGGGCCACCTGTTCACGGGCGGCCAGCACCCCGTGCAGTCCCCGCAGCCCGGAGTGCGAGTCGACGTCGACATTGGCCCGCAGGGTGGTGACGCCGTTCGCGGACGCCAGTTTCAGCGCCCGCACCGCGCGCTCGGTGACGTCCTCGACGGTGAAGCCGGTCTTGATCAGTCGGGCGCGTTCGAACGAGTCCTTTGCTTCGCCGGGCGCGAGGCTGCGGCTGTACGCCTTGTCCGGGTGGTAGTGGGGTTCGGTGAAGGACCGGGAGACCAGTTTGCCACCGGCGTCTAGGACGTCCGCGGCCTCGGCGGCGATCGAGCCGCTCGGTACGACGGCGATCACCTTGCCATCGCGTATGTGCAGGTCAACGGGCTCGTCGCGGCCGTGGACGCGTCCGCTTCGGATCAGCAGATCGAGTGCGAAGGACATGGCGCTGTCACCACTCCCATTCATTGGCGGGGACGGGGATGTCGGACGGATGGGCCACCACCGCCGCGAGCCCCGCCCGTAGGGCGGAGACCTGGAGCGCGAGGGACATGCTGGGGCCGTTGTGTCCGATGCGGGCCACGTGTTCCGGGGTGTCGGGCAGATGGACGAAACCGCAGCGGGTGGGCAGCCCGGCCCGGGCGGTCAGATGCAGTGCGGTGTACATGACGGCGTTGCAGCCGTGGGTGGAGGCCGAGTTGGAAATCAGCGCGGGCACTCCGGCCGCGCGCATAGCCGTGGCCATGGCCTTGATGGGCAGGGTCGCGAGGTAGGCGGCCGGCCCGTCGGCGTAGAGGGGCTCACCGGCGGGCCTGCGGCCGTCCTCGGCGAACTGGAAGTCCTCCACGTTGACCGCGGTGCGCTCCACGGTGACGGTGGTCCGTCCCGAGAAGACACCGCACGAGATCACCGCGGCGGGCGGCTCGTCCGTGCGCAGCAGTGGCAGGAGGGCTTCCTCCGGGCGCTCACCCCACAGGAGACTGCGGCCGACCACCCGGTGGCCGTCGATCTCCTCGCCGTCGAGGGCGAGGGCGACGGCGGAGCTGGGGTTGGCGGCGTAGTGCAGCTCGGTCCGGGAGGCCAGGGTGCCGAAGGCGCCGTTCCCGGTCACCAGAATCCAGGGCAGGGTCATCACACATCTTCCGATGGATGGAATGCTCAGATCGTCAGGCGGAAGACCAAACAGCCGCCATGGCTCAGCATCATGGCGCACGAAAGACAGAAAAGAAACGTTTCTTTTTCTCAAAGAAACGTTTCTTTCAGAGTCTTGACCCCGTGAATCCGCGGGTGTTAACTGCCGCACAACAAGCCGAGCACGATGGCTCCGCAGCGCAGCCGAGACGTTGGTGATACCCCCGCCGGGATGGCTCCTCCGCTGCCCGAATCTCCCCTTGCCCTTCGCTGTTGCCCTGCCCTGCGTGACCCCGATCCCTCGCGGAGGTACTCCACTTGAACGCCCTCCCCGTCCCGTCAGGGACCAGACGTCTCACCGTCGCCCTGGTCGTTGGGACACTGGCCCTCACCGCCTGCTCCGGCGTCAGCCAGGACAAGAAGCCCGCAGGCCAGAAGGGGCTCACCGTCACCGAGTTGACCCCCAAGTCGTCCGGCCCGCTGGACCGGGTCACCTGGGCGGTCACCGCCGAGCCCTCCTCCTTCGACTGGATCTACAACGCCAGCTTCGAGACCGGCCAGATCATGGCGAACGTCTGCGAGGGGCTGATGCGACTCGCCCCCGACATGTCGGTCGAACCCGCACTGGCCGAGTCCTTCACCAACCCGACCCCGACGACCTGGGTGTACCGGGTCCGCTCGGGAGTGACCTTCCACGACGGGACGGCGCTCACCGCCGAGGACGTGGCCTTCAGCCTGAACCGCAACCTGGACACCAAGGCGGGGTCCTTCTGGTCGGGCGCCTACGAAAACGTTTCTTCAGTGAAGGCGACGGGCCCGCTGGAGGTCACCGTCACACTGAAGCAGCCGGACGCCCTCTTCAACTCGTACATGAGCAGCCCCGCGGGCATCGTCGGCAGCAAGGCGACGGTCACGGCCAAGGGCAAGGCGTACGGAACGCCCGACGGCGGTGTGAACTGCGTCGGCCCCTTCTCCCTCAGCAAGTGGGACAAGGGCCAGTCGATGACCCTCAAGCGGGATGACAAGTACTTCGACGCCCGGCACAAGGCCAAGTCCGCCGAGGTCGTCTTCCGGTTCGTCCGCGACCCCGCAGCCATGGTCAACGGATTGCTCTCCGACTCCATCGACGGCAGTTGGTTCCTGCCGCCGTCCGCACTCAAGCGGCTGTCGTCCAGTGGCAAGGGAACGGTCTACTACGGCAAGTCCACCCAAGGGTTCAACGCCATCGTGATGGACAGCAAGGGTCCGCTGCGCGATGTGCGCATCCGGCAGGCGCTCTCCATGGCGATCGACCGCAAGGGGATCATCGACGCGGTGATCAGCGGTGCGGGCGAGCCGCAGAAGGCGCCCGCCGTCCCCGGCTCCTGGGGCTACGCACCCGAGAAGTACAAGTCGGCGTGGGACGCGCTCAAGGTCACCGAGCGCGATCTCGAAGCGGCGAAGAAGCTGGTCACCGAGGCCGGAGCACCGAGCAGGCCCATCGTCGTCGCGACGACCAGCGCCGAGGCGGAGGTCCCGGTGATCGGTGCGGAGATCCAGTCCGCGGCCAAGAAGATCGGCCTCGACGTCCAGATCAAGTCCATCCCCGCCGACCAGTACAACGGTGTGTACACGGACAAGAAGGCGCGCGAGGGCATCGATCTCTATCTGACCGGATGGGGCACCGACTTCGCTGATCCGCTCCAGATGTACCAGTACTTCCAGACTGATCACTTCTACAACTTCTCGGGCTTCTCCGACCCGAAGTACGACGACCTCATCGTCCGCGCCGGCAAGACGCAGGACCCGGCACAGCGCGCGGACCTGGTCACCCAGGCCCAACGGATCGTCGTGGACGAGTTGGCGTGGATCCCGCTCTACGCCCCGTACAACACCCTCTTCCTCAACAAGCGGCTCACCGGTACCCCCGCCTCCTACGTCCAACTGCACTACCCGTGGGCGGCCCACCTGGGAGCGTCCTCATGAGCGACGCGCTGAGCGGTGCGCTCAGGATGATCGCCAAGCGGGTCTCGGCCCTGGCCCTGTTGATGCTCACCACCTCGTTCATCGTCTTCTCGGCGATGTACCTGGCGCCCGGCTCGCCGGAGTCGTTCCTCGCCCGGGGCAACTCGGTGACGGCGGACACCCTCCAGGCCATCCGGGACCAGTACCGGCTGGACGACCCGTTCTTCGAGCGGTACCTGTCCTGGCTCGGTGGGCTGGTGACCGGGGACTTCGGCCAGTCCTTGCAGTTCCGCCAGCCCGTGGACGACCTCATCGCCTCCCGGATCACCACCACGGGCACCCTGGTCGCCTATGCCTCCGTGCTGATCCTCGCGTCCGGCATCGTCATCGGTGTGATCGCGGCCGTGAAGCGCGGCAAGGTCGACAGCGCGGCGATCATCGGCACCACGGTCGCCATGGGCACCCCGTCGTTCGTGGTGGCGATCGGTCTGACCTCGCTGTTCGCCGTCACCCTCGGCTGGTTCCCCGCCTTCGGCGCGGGTGAGGGGTTCTTCAACAGGATCTGGCACCTCACCCTGCCGGCGGTCGCCCTCGCGCTCTCCTCCGCCGCACTCGTGGCCCGCGCCACCCGCTCGTCCATGCTCGCCGAGATGGGCAAGGAGTACGTGGAGACCGCCCGGGTCCGGGGCATCCCCGAAGGTCGCATCATCTGGCGGCACGCGTTCCGCAATGCGATGGTGCCCGTCGTCACCCTCGCCGGCCTGGTGGTCTCCGGTCTGCTGGTGACCACGACGCTCGTGGAGACGGCCTTCGGGCTCAACGGAATGGGCTCACTGCTGGTGCAGTCGGTCAACGCCAAGGACTTCCCCGTCACCCAGGCCATCGTGTTGATCATCGTCGGGGTCTTCGCCCTGTGCAATCTGCTGGTCGATCTCCTCTACCCGCTGGTCGATCCGCGGGTGCGTGGAAAGGTGGGTGCCTGATGGCGGTCATGACCGAATCCGCCCTCGTCCGGCGCCGGGGCTTCAGCCGGCGCCTCGGCGGCAACAAGACCGTGGCCCTGTCGATCGGGGTACTGGTGGTCTTCGTCCTCACGGCGCTGTTCGCCCCCTGGCTCGCACCGCACGATCCCAACGCGGTGTCCCTGGCCAACAGCCTCCAGGGGACGTCCGCCGACCATCTGCTCGGCACCGACCAGTCCGGACGCGATGTGCTGTCCCGACTGATCTACGGCGCCCGCAGCTCCCTGCTCGGCCCACTCGGTGTGGTCGTCGGCGCGACCCTGCTCGGCGTCACCATCGGTGTGGTGGCCGCCTGGCGCGGCGGCTGGGTCGACGCGGCCCTCTCCCGGGCCATTGAGTTGATCTTCGCCTTCCCCGGTGTGCTGCTCGCGATCCTGCTGGTCTCGGTGCTCAGCGCCGGACTGAAGGCGACCGTGCTCGCCCTGGCCATCGCCTACACCCCCTACATGGCCCGGATGACGCGCAGTGCCGCGCTCAGCGAACGGCACCGCCCGTACATCCGCGCCCTGGAGATCCAGGGGTTCCCCGCGGTGAGCATCGTCGTCCGGCACCTGCTGCCCAACATCGCACCGATGGTCCTGGCACAGGCGTCGCTCTGCTTCGGCTACGCCATGATCGACCTCGCCGGGCTCTCCTTCCTCGGCTTCGGCGTCCAACCGCCCCAGGCCGACTGGGGCGCCATGATCTCCGAAGGTCAAGTCGCCCTCCTCCAGGGCGCGCCGCTGTCGGCACTCGCCCCGGGCGTCCTCATCGTGGTCGCCGTCGTGTGCTTCAGCCTGATCGGCGAGGGTGTCGCCGACCGCATCAGAAGGGCGGACCGATGACCACCCCCATGCTCACGGTCGAGGACCTCACGCTCGCGGTCCGCCGCGGCGAGGACAGCAAGCCGATCCTGGCGTCGGTGTCCCTCAGTTGCGCCCGCGGGGAGATCGTGGGGCTGGTCGGCGAGTCCGGCTCGGGCAAGTCGATGACCCTGCGCACGGCGGTGGGCCTCACCCCGGCGGGCTCGGACGTCAGCGGTCGGGTGCGGGTCTCGGGACAGGACGTGCTCAACGCGTCGGGCAAGGAGTTGACGAAGCTCCGGTCCCGCACGGCGTCGATGATCTTCCAGGACCCGCGGGCGCACATCAATCCCTTCCAGCGCATCGGCACCTTCCTCGCCGAGGGCCTCCGCGTCCACCAGCGCCTTTCCAAGACGGCAGCCGCCCGTACCGCACAGGGGCTGCTCGAAGAGGTCGGACTGCCCGATCCCGCCCGGCACATGCGCCAGTACCCGCACGAGCTCTCGGGCGGGATGCTCCAGCGGGTGATGATCGCCGCGGCCCTGGCGAGCGAACCGGAGCTGCTGCTCGCGGACGAGCCGACCACGGCGCTCGACGTGACCACCCAGGCCGAGATCGTGTCGATCCTGCTGCGGCTGCGTCGTGAGCGTGGGCTGTCGATCGTGCTGGTCACCCACGACCTCGATCTCGCAGTGTCCGCCTGTGACCGCATCCATGTGATGTACGCGGGCTCCATCGTGGAGTCCGCGTCCGCCACCGAGCTCGCCCGGGCCCCTCGTCACCCGTACACGGCGGCCCTCTTCGCCGCCCGGCCCGCACCTGACCGCAGTGAACTCCAGGCGGTTTCGGGCCGGCCGTTGGGACTGTACGAGGTCAAGGGCGGGTGCGCGTTCGCACCCCGCTGCCCGAAGGTGATCGACCTCTGCCGGGAGACGGCCCCCGAGCCGCGCCCGGTCGATGGACACCTGGTGAGCTGCCATCGGACGACCCCACCGCCGCTCGACCGGTCGAGCGTGCTCACGAAGGGAGAGCGGCCGTGACCGCGACCCACCCCGTCACCCGGGTCGAGAAGTTGCGCAAGACCTATGACCACGGCAAGGTCGTCGCCGTCAACGACGTGTCCTTCGAGGTACCCGTCGGTGGATCGCTCGGCATCGTCGGCGAGTCCGGGTCCGGCAAGACGACCACGGCCAGGTTGATCGTCGGTCTGGAGGCGCCCGACTCAGGCCGCATCTTCTTCGACGGCCAGGAGATCGGCGCCGGAAGCTCGCGCAAGGTCCGCCGACAGCGGGCCCGTACCGTCCAGCTCGTCTTCCAGGACCCTTATCAGAGCCTGGACCCCCGGCAGACGGTCGGCGACGCCATCGACGAGGTGATGCGACTCCACACCGATCTTCAGGGCGGCGACTTCGACGCCCGGCGCACCGAACTCCTGGACCAGGTGGGGCTGGGCGTGCGGGAGGCCGCCGCCCTCCCGCGGGAGCTGTCCGGAGGGCAGCGGCAACGGGTGGCGATCGCCCGTGCCCTGGCCGCCAACCCCAAACTGCTGGTACTGGACGAGGCGGTCGCCGCGCTCGATGTGTCGATCCAGGCGCAGATCCTCAATCTGCTCTCCGAGATCCGACGCGAGACCGGAGTCGCGCTGATCTTCGTCAGCCATGACCTCGAAGTCGTGCGGTGGGTCGCGGACGACGTGGTCGTGATGTTCCGCGGCTCGGTGATCGAGAGCGGATCGACGGCCGATGTGCTGGAACACCCCGAACACCCTTACACCCGACTCCTGCTGTCCAGCGTTCCGCGGCTGGGCTGGGACCCCGCCCTGGTGTCGCAGGCGCGACGCGAATTCCTCGCCACCCAGTGACTCACGCCTGCCTCGTGGAGGAAGCCATGCCCCGCACCACCCGCCGCACCACGGCCCTCGCCGCACTCACCGTCGTCACGGCCCTGACGCTCTCCGCCTGTAGCGGTGTGGAGAAGGCAGGCGGCAAGCAGTCGGACAAGCCGAAGCTGACCACGGCACTGCCCGCAGCCAAGGGCGATGTGGACGGCCTCAGATGGGCGTTGTACGCCGAGCCGTCGTCCCTGGACCCGATCTACAGCAATGACTTCCCACCGATGGAAGTGCTCGCCAACGTCTGCGAGAGCCTGCTGAGGATCGACCCCGACTTCACCTTCAAGCCGTCGCTCGCCACCTCGTGGACCACGCCCGACCCGCTGACCTGGGTCTATCAACTGAGGGACGGGGTGACCCTGCACAGCGGGGCCACCATGACCGCCGAGGACGTCGCCTACAGCCTCGGCCGCAACCTCGACAAGTCCCTCGGCTCGTACCACGACGCCGTCTACAAGAACGTCGCGTCGATCAAGGCGACCGGTCCGTCCCAGATCACCGTACGGTTGAAGACACCGGACGCCCAGTTCAACCAGGCGATGGCGACGCCCGCCGGTCGGGTCATCGGGCAGAGTGCGGCTAAGAAGGCCGGCAAGAAGCTCGGTCGCCCCGACGGCGGAGTCGATTGCACCGGTCCGTTCCGGTTGGCCACCTGGTCGGCCGGAAAGTCCATCACCATCAACCGCTTCGACGGCTACTGGGACCAGGCGCGCAAGGCCAAGGCCGCGAAGGTCGAGTTCGAGTTCATCCGCGACCCCGCGGCGCGCACCACCGCCATGCTCTCGGGCGAGCTGGACGGCTCCTGGTTCGTGCCCGCATCGGGCTACGCGAAGCTCCGCACCACCGATAAGGGGTCACTCCACTTCGGTCGTACGTCAGGCAGTTACGTCGGCATGGTGACCGACCTCAAGGGCCCGCTCGCCGATGCGAAGATCCGCAGGGCGCTCTCCCTGGCCGTCGACCGCCAAGGCATCATCTCGGCGGCCGTGTCCGGCGCCGCGGAGCCCCTCAAGGCACCCACCGCCCCCGGGACCTGGGGTTACGCCCAGAAGGAGCTGAAGGCCGCCTACGACGCACTGCCCGATCCGAACGGTTCGGTCGACGAGGCCAAGAAGCTCGTCAAGGAGGCCGGAGCACCTTCCGAACCCATCACCATCGCCGTGACCGGTTCCCAGTCCGAGATGCCGATCATCGGTACGGAGGTCAAGCGGGCGGGCGAGTCGATCGGTCTCAAGGTCGACATCAAGACCCTGCCGGCCGACAACTACAACGCCCTGTACAGCGATGCCAAGGCGCGCGAGGGCATCGACATGCTGTTCTCGCTGTGGCAGGCGGACTATCCGGACCCGACGGCCCTCTACCAGTACCTCCAGTCGGGCGACACCTTCAACTTCGCCCAGTGGTCGGACCCGGCTTTCGACAAGCTCATCGACGAGGCGAAGGCCACCGCCGACACCACCGAGCGCGCCAAGCTCATCACCCAGGCGCAGGAGATAGCCGTCGGGCAGGGCATCTGGATGCCGCTGTACTCGCCGTTCAACCCCGTCTACCTCAAGAAGGGGCTGACCGGGGCGCCGATCTCCTCGGTCCAGCTCACCTATCCCTGGGCGGCCGACATCGGCAGCGCCCAGTAGGGCCACGCCGGGGGCGTGGGAGCGGGGGGATGGGCCCCCGCTCAGGGGCGAGGGCTCCCGGACCGATCGCGGTCCGGGAGCCCTCACCTGTGTGCCGCGGTGGGGCGCTGGGTGCCCCGGCCGCCGATCGGCCGTCGCTCAGCCGGAGTCGTCGCGGCGCTCAGTGGTCCCGGAACCGGAACCGGAACCAAAACCAGAGCCCGAGCCGCCGTCGCCATCCCCTTCGCCGGGCCCGATCCGGATCTCGAAGTCACCGTCGTACCTCTCATGACCGGCGATCACCGCGGACTCCACCATCTCGGCGCCCACTTCCCCGCGCACGATCAGCGGATCGTGCCGCAGGTCGCGCATCAGCGCGACGCACATGCCGAGCATGACGACCACGAAGGGGGCGGCCACCAGGATCGTCAGATTCTGTAGTCCGGCCAGCGCATCGCCCTTCCCGTTGCCGATCAGCAGCATGATCGCGGCCACCGCACCGGTCAGCACGCCCCAGAAGACGACGACGAGCCGTGAAGGCTCGAACGCGCCCTTCTGGGAGAGCGTCCCCATCACCACGGATGCAGCGTCCGCACCGGAGACGAAGAAGATGCCGACCAGGACCATCACCAACAGGCTCATCGCCGTGGCGATCGGGTACTCCTGGAGCACGGCGAAAAGCTGACCTTCGGGAGTGGTCTCACCAGCGAGCTTGCCCTCCTTCTGGAGCTGCATGGCGGTGCCGCCGAAGACGGCGAACCAGACCAGGCTCACGGTGCTGGGCACCAGGATGACCCCGCCCACGAACTGACGGATCGTCCGCCCACGGCTGATACGGGCGATGAACATGCCGACGAACGGCGTCCAGGAGATCCACCAGGCCCAGTAGAAGACGGTCCAGTTGCCGAGCCACTCGGCGACGCCCTCACCGCCGCCCGCCTCGGTGCGGCCGGCCAGTTGCGGCAGTTCACCGAAGTACGAGGCGATCGAGGTCGGCAGGAGGTCCAGGATGAGGATGGTCGGACCGGCGATGAAGACGAAGAGGGCGAGCAGCAGCGCCAACACCATGTTGATGTTGGAGAGCCATTGGATGCCCTTCTCGACCCCGGAGATCGCGGAGGCCACGAACGCCACGGTGAGGGTGGCGATGATGCCGACGAGGAGTCCGGTGCCCACGGTGGCGAGCCAGTTCAGCTCGGTGAACCCACTGCCGATCTGGAGCGCTCCGAGCCCGAGGGAAGCCGCGGAGCCGAAGAGGGTGGCGAAGATCGCCAGGATGTCGATGACGCGCCCCACACCGCCGTAGGCGTGCCGCTTGCCGATGAGCGGTTCGAAGACGGCGCTGATGGTCTGTCTGCGGCGCCTGCGGAAGGTGCTGTAGGCGATGGCGAGTCCCACGACGGCGTAGATGGCCCAGGGGTGCAACGTCCAGTGGAAGAGCGTGGTGGCCATGGCGGTGCTCATCGCCTCGGCCGCGTCCTCGGGCCGGGTGCCGGGCGGAGGGGTGATGAAGTGGGCGAGCGGTTCGCTGACCCCGTAGAACATCAGACCGATCCCCATGCCGGCGCTGAACATCATCGCCACCCAGGAGACCGTGCGGAACTCGGGCCTTTCGTCCTCGTGGCCGAGGGGGATCTTCCCGTACCGACTGATCGCGAGCCACAGGGCGAACACCACGAAGCCGGAGGCGGCCAGGACGAAGGCCCAGCCGCCGTTGTGGATCAGCCCGTTCAGCAGGCTGCTGGAGATGTCCTCCAGGGCGTCGGTGGCGATGGAGCCCCAGACCACGAAGGCGAGGGTGAGGACGGCGGTGACGCCGAAGACCACGCGATCCGTCGAGGGTCGCCCGGTCTCCTGTGGATGATCGGCGAGCGAGGCCGTGACCGGCCTCGATCCCCGATCGTCCGGTTGCTGTTCGTGCGTCACGGGTGGCACCTCTCAGGGGTAAGCGGAAAATCTGGTTCCGCCTACCCCCTACCACAGGTGACACGCTTGTCAGCGATCAACAGGCGGTGACGGGCTGACCTGATGCGAGACGGTAAGTGGCCCGTGCGTCGAGCAGCAGCGGAACGAGCTTGCGCTGCGACTGGCGCAGCGGCACGAACGCGCCGTCGCCAACCTCGCGCGCCACCACTCCGTGCAGCGCCAGTTCGTCCTTGACCTCGGCGAACTGGGTTCCATCCAGCCGGTAGCCGCAAGGGGGATCGGCCAAGGTCTCCGCCGGGGTGGCGGGAGTGTTGTCGGCACCCCCCAGATAGATCGGGCCGCGGTCCAGGAAGCCGTTCCAGCGGGCGAGGGAGGTCGCGGCCCGAACCGCCGGTCCGCGCTCACCAGCAAAGGACATCAGTCCCTCCAGCGCGGCCAGTTGACTGCTCACCCGTCGACGGTTGTTCACTGCGGGATCGGCCTTCTCGGCGTCCGTCAGTGGGTCGACACGGCTCTCGATGAGGAGCCCGACGGAGTTCTTCACCCCCGAGGCATTGCGGAGGATGCGTTCCTGACCGTCGCCCGCCACCTGTCGGATCGGCTCTCCGGTGGCCGGATCGGTCCAGATCCCGTACGTCCCGCTCGTGTGCCCCTTGTCTTCGGCGGCCGGTCGGACATAGCGCTCGGAGAGGGCCTTCGACTCCCGGTGCACCCGGGAGTCGGTGTTCAGATTGCGCGGCCACAGATCGAAGAGGTCCCGGTCGTAGTAGGGCGGCGATGCACCGTACTCGTGCAGGTCGTAGATGACGTCGGGTCGATGGTCGCGGATGACGGCGGCCATCGCCCGGCCCTCGGCGGTCTTCAGTGCGATGTGGTCGCGGTTGACGTCCACCCGGTCGGAGTTGCCCCGGATGTCGGCCGCCCGTCCGTCGGGATTGGCATTGGGGATGACGAGGATCTCGGTACGGGCCAGAAATGCGCGGGTCTGACGGTCACGAGCGAAGGCCAGATCACGGACCGTCGTCAGACAAGCCTCGCGCCCGGAGGGCTCGTTGCCGTGCTGCGAACAGATCAGGAGCACGGTGGTGACGGTGGCGGCCGGGCGGGCACCGATGGCCACCAGCGCCAACTCGCGGCCCTGCTTGGTGGTTCCGATCCTGGAGAGCGCGACGCGGTCGCTGGCCCGGTCGACGGCGGCGAGGAAGGAGCGCTCCTCCTCCTCGCCGGTCCAACGGGTGCCGCCGCTGGTCTCGAATCCGGTGCGCGGTGCGGTCGTCGCGTCCGCGGCCCGTGCGGGTGCGGCCATCAGCCCGGCCGTGAGGGCGACCGTCAAGGCGGCCAGGGCGAAGGAGCGTACATGGAACGTCATCGGCTGGCTCCCGGGATCGGTCGGACGGCACGCGGGCCCGCGACCGCATCGGGCCGGGTCGGGCTCGTCGTCGGAACAAGGACGGGTCCGCGGGTGGCTCGTTCGAAGGCGCGGGAGCCGCCGACGATGGGCAGCCGGGCGAATGTGCGCGCAAGATCGAGGGTGAGCCTCGGTGTGGTGGCCGGCGGCTCGATCAGATGGCGATCGGTGCCGGCGATGATCAGGGCCAGTCGATGGCCGGCGGGCACCACATGGTCGGCGGCGTGCAGATCGAGGGTGATGGTGTGCGGCTTGCCCGGGGTCAGCGGTCGCTCCCGGCCGGGGAACGCATGATGGCCCAGATCGGCCCAGCCCCGACTGAAGACGGTCTGTTGGACGGCCTTGGTCCGGGCGATCGTCTCCTTGAAACAGGCGCTGTCGCCCGGGGTGCTCGCCCCCCAGCAGCTGCGCTGCGGCAAGGTCGTGATGCCCTCACCGACGGCGGCGTAGTCGCGGATGACATCGGGGCCGAGGTCCACGAGTACGGCACTCAGGTGGGCGCTCGTGGTGGTCGGGGTCGCAGTGACGGTGACCGTACCGGAGCCGGAGAGTCGCAGCGGACGGCTCAGCGGTCGGGAGACGAAGCCGACCTTGGCGGGGGTGGGGCGGTCGACGGCGGCGGCCCAGTCGATCTCATGCTGGGTGCGGTCGTCGGTGAAGGTCTCCCGGGCGCCCGGGCGCGCGGGGCGCTGCGAGAGCGTTCCGACCCCCGGTCGGGCTCCCGGCGCGGGACGGAGCGTGGTGACACGGGTGGTGCGCGGTGGCCAGTGCCGGTCGGTGGTCCATTGGTCGGGCGCGCGCTCGATGTCGGCCATGGGTTCGTCGTCGATACCGTTGTCGTATCCGAGGAGGTGGTGGTCGAACCAGCGGTGCAGGGTCTTCACCCACTTCGCGCGCCGGAAGTCGAAGGGGTCGACGTGCCCGACCTGTGAGAGCCACACCTTGCGTTCGACGCCCTGGGCGGCGAGGGCGTCCCACCACTGGCCGAAGTGCTTCCCGCGCACGTTGAGGTCCTGCATTCCGTGCACGGCGAAGACGCTGGCCTTGACCTTGTGGGCGGCGCGCACGTAATCGCGTTCATGCCACAGGCGGGTGTGGTTGCCGGTGCGTGGAGCGTCGTCGACCAGCCGCTTCTTGACGGCTTGACACGGTTCGCGGGCCGCGGGGCTCTCGATGTTCTCGGCGAGCCAGTTGGGGCCGGAGTCGAAGAGGGGCGCGCCCTTGGCGAAGTAGTAGTCGTACCAGGAGGAGAGTGCGCCGATGGGGACGATCGTCTTCAGCCCCTCGACGCCGGTGGCGGCCACCCCGTTGGCGATGGCGCCGTCGAAGCTCTTGCCGATCATGGCGGTGTCGCCGGTGGACCAGCCGGCGCTCGATAACTTGGATCCGGTGCGGCTGGTGTAGCCGGCGGCGCGGCCGTTGAGCCAGTCGACGACCGCCTTGGCGGACTGGACGTCCTGTCTGCCGCCGATGTCGACGCAACCGTCCGAGCGGTTGGTGCCGGAGAGGTCGACGGCGGCGAAGGCGTAGCCGCGCGGGACGAAGTAGTTGTCGTAGTAGAGGGGGATCTGGACCGGTCGCCCCGCCGCGTCGTAGGTCTTGCGCTGGGTCTCGTTGCCCCGTCCGCAGCAGGCGTAGTAGGGGCTGGCGTCCATGATCACCGGAATTTTTTGGCCCCGGTGCACGGGTTCCGACGGGCGGACGATGTCGACGGCGACCCGGTCGCTCCTGCCGTCGCCGTCGCCGTCGAGTCGGATGTCCACCCACACCGATTCACGGATCGCCTTCTCGTAGGAGTGGATCGGTCTGCTCTCCCGGCGGTCCGCGTCCCCGCGGTTCGTCCCGGGCGCGGGCTGCGCATGCGCCGGGGCCAGGGAGACGGCCATCAGGGCGGCCGACGCCGCCAGTACGAGCGATCTGTACGTCGTGCGGGTTCCCCGCGTACGTATCGGCATGAGCGGGAAGCTACCCTCGTCGACTCACCGGCGACAGAGGGCCTTCGGCTGATTGCCGGGGCGGGTGTGATCGGGGCCGCTCGCCCCCACGGCCCCCCGTCGTCGGGGCGCTCAGGGGTTGCCCAGCAGGTCGCAAGGGGCTCACACCGCCGCGGACCCCCCGCTATCCTGGCTCCCCCATGGCAGCACCCCCCAGCTGCCGACCCTCCCCGCGGCCGGTTCTGGGCACACGGCTGGCCGAACGAGTCAAGGAGCGCACGCCGTGACCGAGCGGACCACGGGGCCTCGTCCCACGCTGGAGTCCGTCGCCGCCCGGGCCGGGGTTTCCCGGGCCACGGCGTCCCGGGTCGTCAACGGCGGTACGGGGGTGCGGGGCGCTCTGGCGGACAAGGTGCGCCAAGCCGTCGAGGAACTGGGCTACATACCGAACCACGCGGCCAGGACACTGGTCACCCGGCGCACGGGCGCAATCGCGGTGATCATCGGTGAGCCCGGGTTCCGGGTCTTCTCCGATCCGTTCTTCGAACGGCAGGTGCGCGGCATCAATCGGGAGTTGACGGCCCATGACGCACAGCTGGTCCTGCTGTGGGCGGAGGGCCCGGGCGACCACGATCGGATCGCGCGTTACCTGGGCGGCGGGCATGTCGACGGCGCGCTGGCGTTCTCCCTGCACACGGATGGGGCGCTGACGTCGGCGATCCAATCGGCGCGGGTTCCGGCGGTGTTCGGCGGCCGTCCCGACGGGCCGGGCGCTGCCGTGGCCGACGTACCCCATGTGGACTGTGACAACCGGGGCGGCGCCCGCGAGGCCGTCGACCATCTCATCGCGATCGGTCGGCGTCGGATCGCCCACATCGCGGGTCCGCGGGATCAGACCTCGGCCCTCGACCGGCTCGCCGGCTATCACGACGCGTTGGCGGGTGAGGGGGAGGCGCTGGTGTCTCAGGGCGATTTCACCGCAGGGAGCGGGGCGCGGGCCATGGCCGAGTTGCTCTCGCGCCGACCGGACGTGGACGCGGTGTTCGCCGCCAATGATCTGATGGCGACGGGTGCGCTGCGGACGCTGAAGGAGCGGGGGCTCACGGTGCCGGAGGATGTGGCGGTGGTCGGTTTCGACGACATGCCGTCGGTGGCCGATGCGACCGATCCGCCGCTCACCACGGTGCGCCAGGACATCGAGGGCATGGGACGGCTGATGGTGCGGCTGTTGATGCAGATCCTCAAGGGCGACGGTGACGGTGGCGCCGACGAGCGGGGCGGGCTGCCGGCTTCCGTGGTCACGCCCACGACCTTGGTGCGACGGGCCTCGGCATAGCACCGGGCCCCCCGCATCCCCGGCCCCGTCAGTCGGTGTGGTGGACGACGACGGAGATGGCGCGCACTTCTTCTCCGGTCATGTTCCGGTACTGGTGGGGGGTGGCCGGGTCGAACGCCAGCGAGTCCCCCGCCTCCAGGACGTACGTCTCAAAGCCGACGTCGGCGTGGAGCGTGCCCATCAGGACGAGTTGGTACTCGCGGCCGTCGTGTCGGATGGGGCAGCGGGTGTCCGTGGAGCGTCCGTAGGGTGCGTAGACGACTTCCAGGAAGTCCACCCGGGCGTCCTGGAGCGGGGTGAGACGTTCCCAGCGGACGCCGCTGGCCAGATCGATGGTGCGCCGGCGTCCCTTGCGCTGGACGATGGTCTCGGCAGCCGGCTCCAGTGCCGGGCCCGTGGGGGCGGTGCCGTCCACTTCTAGGACCGAGGTCCCGACCGTTTCCCGCCCCTCGGGTGCGCCGATCCGCACGGTACGGGCGGCCCCGCTTCCATTGGCCGGTGCGCCGATCGTGGCCGTGGCCGTGACGAACCGGGGCGTCCCGTCTTCGTCGATGTGCGGTGCCCCGGCGATGTGCGGGGCCTTCGCCCCCCGGGCGGCAGGCGCGGGAACCTCCTCGGAATCCGCGACCCCGAAGAGATAGTCGAGAGAGATCTCCAGTGCGTTCGCTATCCCGTAGATCACCCCGGCGGACGGTGCGGTCTGACCGCGCTCGACCTGTGAGATGAGACTCGCGGAACAGCCCGCCAACCTGCCCAGCTCGCGCAGCGACAGACCACGTTCAGCACGGACTCTTCTGAGTCTGCCGCCAAGGCCGGCGCTTTCCCCCTCAGGCTTCATCGAGCCTCCCGATCGATCCTAATACGCCGTGTTCACGCACTAGACAACTGTATAGGACTGCACAGCGCTGCACATACATGCACGTCATATTGAACACTCTTCGGCGCGTCCTGGGTAGAGCGCTACACAAATGTCCAGTGGCTATGGACACCGATGTCTGGCTTGCCCTGCCACAGTGGGACTTTACGGAGGCTTTCCGAAGAGTCCGTGCAGAACCCTTGACAGAGTGACTGCACACACGTGCACCATAACGCACATCGCACCGCGTATCGGCGCTCAGAAGAAGCTGCTGTGGAGGTTCTCGCCGTGACACAAAACGGATTGCCCACCCCTGCGGGGCGGGTTCGCCGCTCCCGCACCAGATCTGCCCGCACGGCAGGCGGGCTGCTGCTCGCCACCGCTCTCACCGTCACCCTGGCCTCGTGCAGCAATACGGACAGCACCACGTCCACGCCGCAGAAGAAGTCCGGCACGGGACCGAGCGGAACCCTCAAGGTCGGCACCAACCAGCAGTTCGAAGACTGGGAGACCGTCACCAAGCAGAACAGCACCTTCACTTCGCTGGTCTACGAATCGCTGCTCAGCGTCGCCCCGGACGGATTCACCCTCAAGCCCCAGCTGGCGACGGAGTGGAAGGAGACACAGCTCCAGGTCGAGTTCACCCTCCGCTCGGGCGTCTTCTTCCACGACGGCACCCCCTTCAACGCGGACGCCGTGGTGAAGAACCTGGAGCGGATCAAGAACACCCCGAGCCAGTACCGCAGCCAACTGGCATCGGTGAAGGCGATCACTGCGGTCGACGACACCCATGTGCGCCTCGACCTGTCGGAGCCCGCTCCGTCCCTGGTCACCAACCTCGCCCGGCTCGGGATGTACATGGTCTCCCCCAAGGCGCTCGCCGCCGGGGACTGGAAGACCCAGGGCATCGGCACCGGTCCGTGGAAGTTCGACGCGAAGGCGTCCACCAAGGGGCTGCGCACGGTCGTCACCGCCTTCGACAAGTACTACGACAAGGCGTCCATCGGTCCGTCCCGCGTCGAGGTCACCCAGATCAACGACCCCGACAGCCTCTACAACGCCCTGCGCGCCGGACAGCTCGACGTCGTGTGGACCACTCCCCCGCTCGCTGAGCGCGCGGACAAGGAGGGCATGAAGTCCACCTGGTTCCCGTCGGTGCTGTGGCACCTCCAGATGTACGACACCAAGGGCGTGTTCGCGGACAAGAAGTTCCGCCAGGCGGTCTGCTACGCGATGAACCCGCAGGACTACACGGACGCGGCGCTCGGCGGCAAGGGCAAGACTCCGCTCCAGCGCTTCCCCGAGGGCCAGCCGGGTCACAACCCGACCATCCAGGGCTACCCCTTCGACCTCGACAAGGCGAAGGCGCTCATCAAGGAGGCCGGCGGTCCCCGCGAGTTCACCCTGATCAGCTACGACACCCAGCGGACGATCGCCGAACTGTTCCGCAGCCAGATGTCGAAGATCGGCGTGAACGTCAAGCTCGAACTGCCGAACTTCCCGCAGTTCCTGAGCACGTACCAGAACGGCAAGTACCCGGCCGCGATCCTCTCCGACGGCTCCCGCTCGGGCGCGTACGACTACTACAACCGCAAGTTCGCCATCGACGCCCCGGGCAATCCGCTGAAGGTGCCCTACCCGCAGATCGATGCGGCGGCGGCCGAGGGCCTCAAGGCCACGACGCCCGAGGCACGGGACGCGGCCTGGCAGAAGCTGTCCAAGATCGTCAACGACGAGGCCCTGGACTGCGGCTACTTCGACTACACCGGCTTCTGGGCCTACAACCCGAAGAAGGTCGACAACATCAAGTCGACCACCAATGACGTCGCGGTGTTCCGCTACCGGGAAGCCCAGCCCAAGGGCTGATCCCCGCTCCACCCCGCCGGCCACCCCGGCCCTTTCCGTACCGTACGTCCCGGATGGAGAAACCCACCCATGAGCACTGCCCAGCCCCCGAGCACCCGTCCCGATCTGGTCCTTCTCAACGGCCGTGTGACCACCATGTCAACGGACGAGCAGTACGCCGAGGTCGACGCGATCGCCATCACCGGCGAGCGGGTCTCCGCCATCGGCACCAGCCGGGAGATCGAGGACCTGGCAGGACCCGACACGACCGTGGTGGACCTGGCGGGACGCCGGGTCATCCCCGGTCTGATCGACTCCCACGTACACGTCGTCCGCGCCGGCCGCACCTGGCGGGACGAGGTCCGCTGGGAGGACGAGCTCTCCCTGGAGAGCGGTCTCGCTGCCATCACCCGGCGCGCCGCCGAACGGCCCGCCGGCAGCTGGATCAGGGTGATCGGCGGCTGGCACCCGGCGCAGTTCCCCGAGAACCGGGGACCGAGCCGCCAGGAGCTGGACGAGGCCGCGCCCAACAACCCCGTGTACGTGCAGTTCCTGTACGACTGGGCCGTTCTCAACACGGCGGCCATGCGGGAGTTGGGCGTGGACCACGCCCTCGTGCGCCAGCTCGGCGAAGAGGGCTTCAAGACCGCCTCCTTCGAGACCGACGCCGACGGCGAACTGTCCGGCAAGGTCAACGGCACCCCGTTGATGGAGTGGTTCTACCGGCGGATGCCGAGCCCCACCCTGGAGGAGCAGATCGCCTCCACCGCCGAGATGTCCCGCGAGCTCAACCGCCTCGCGATCACCGGCGCCATCGACGGCGGCGGCTTCAACAGCGGACCGGCCGCCTACCCCGCGATCCGGGAGACCTGGCGGCGCGGCCAGCTCACGGTCCGCACCCGGCTCGCCGTGCACGCCGAGCGTGCCGGCACCGAGCTGGAGGACCTGGCCGGGTACCTGCGCTTCACCCCGCTGGACGTCGGCGACGGAATGCTGCGCGTCATCGGTTCCGGAGAGGTCGCCCTCTACCGGACCGTCGACAAGATCGCGCACCCCGTCGTCATCGACGACGAGGTGCGGGAGCAGCTGCGCGGGATGTTCTCCGACCTGGCCAGCAACCGCTGGACCGTGCACACCCACGCACACCACCACGAGACCATCGACGCCGTCCTCACCGCCTGGGAGCAGGTGCACGCCGAGCACGACATCAGCAAGCTGCGCTGGGCACTCGTCCACGCCGAGCCCCTCAAGCCGGTCGACGTGGACCGCATCGAGGCGCTGGGCGCCGGAGTCCTCGCCCAGGGTCTGTTCCGCTTCCAGGGCGACGAAGCCATCACCGCCTGGGGAGCCGAGACCGTCTCCGAGGCCCCGCCGATGCGGAGCCTGATCGAGCGCGGCATTCCGCTCGGCCTCGGCTCCGACGCCATGCGGGTCGCCTCCTACAACCCCTTCGCCACCCTGGCCTGGTTCCTCAACGGCCGCACGGTCACCGGGAACGACACCCTCGCGCCGCAGCACCTGCTCAGCCGGGAAGAGGCACTGCGCGGCTACACCGCATCCGGTGCCTGGTTCAGCTTCGAGGAGAACGACCGCGGGCGCCTCGAACCCGGACTGCTGGCCGACCTCGCCGTCCTCAGCGACGACTACTTCAGCGTCGACGAAGAGGTCATCCCCCGCATCGAATCCGTTCTCACCGTCGTCGGCGGACGTGTGGTCCACACCGCCAAGCCCTTCGCCGACATCGCCATCGCCGCCCCCGAACCACAGGGAGTCAGCCGTGCCTGAGACCAACCGTCCCAACGAGTCCCGAGTGCTCATCAAGAACGCCACCGTTCTCACGATGGACCCCGAGCTCGGTGATCTCACCCCCGGTGACATCCTCATCGTCGGCGACCGGATCGCCGCCGTCGGCACCGACCTGGTCGACGAAGACGCCCAGGAGATCGACGCCCGCGGGATGATCGCGATCCCCGGCCTCATCGACACC
Source organism: Streptomyces sp. NBC_00690 (assembly GCF_036226685.1). Lineage (NCBI taxonomy): Bacteria > Bacillati > Actinomycetota > Actinomycetes > Kitasatosporales > Streptomycetaceae > Streptomyces > Streptomyces sp. NBC_00690. The sequence goes on along the minus strand of NZ_CP109009.1, from coordinate 7,177,634 downwards.
CATATGCACGCCTGGCAGACCCCGCTCAAGGGACTGCACTCCAGCGGCTGGACCTTCGACGACTACCAGTCCCAGGTCTTCTACCTCCGTGAGCACTTCGTCGCCGAGGACATCTACGACGCCACCCTGGCCGGCTCGGTGCAGATGCTGGACGCCGGTGTCACCGGTGTCCTGGACTTCTGTCACAACGTCATGTCGCCCGAGGCGGCCGAGGCCGGAGTGCGGGCCCACCGCACCACCGGACAGCGCACCCTGTGGGCGTACGGGATGCTCGGCAGCTTCGGTGCCCCGCCCGAGGACCACGCCTGGCGCCTCAACCACATCCGGGAACTCCACGAGGAGACCGCGGACGACGAGTTGCTGCGGGTCGGCATGGCCCTGTCGTCCATCGAGTTCGGCAGCATGGACCGGATCTCCAAGGAGATCGGACTCGCCCGCGAACTGGGGATGCGGATGAGCGTCCACCAGAACCCGCCCGGCCAGATCCGCGCCCTGCACGAGGCCGGACTCCTCGACGAGGACATCCTGCCCGCGCACGCCAACGCGGCGGACGACGAGGAGCTGGAACTCCTGGCGTCCTGCGGCGGCGGCATCTCCTTCACCCCCGAAGGAGAGTTCGGCGGCGGGCGTTCGATGAACGTCCTCAACCGTGCCTACCGGGCGGGTGCCTCGCCGAGTCTCGGCATCGACACCAACTCGCGGGTCTCCATCGACCTCTTCGCCACCATGCGGCTCACGTTCCTGCTGATGCGCAATGTGGACGCGTCGATCGAGCGCGAGGCGGGCCGCTGGCCGCTGGAGCGTCGCCCCGGAAGCCCGACCGTCGACCCCCGGCAGATGCTGGAGTTCGCCACGGTCAACGCGGCGCGCGCCATCGGTCTCGGCGATGAACTCGGCGTGCTCGCCCCCGGGCGGTTCGCCGATGTCGTCCTGGTCAACACCGAGCCGTACGGCATGGCGCTCGGCGACCCGGCCGCCCACATCGTGCTCCAGACCAACCCCTCCGACGTCGACACCGTCATCGTGGGCGGAGTGGTCCGCAAGCGCGGCGGCCGGATGACCGACCTGGACCGCACGGAGGCCGGCGCCGCGGTCCGTCGGGTGCGCGAGCGCGTCTTCGCCGACGCACGATCAGCGAAAGGCACGGACGGATGACCAAATTCGTCCTCCAGCGGCTGCTCTCCGCACTGCCCACACTGCTGCTGGTGTCGGCGTTCGTCTTCACCCTGGTGCATCTGACGCCCACCGACCCGGTGGCGCAGATCCTGGGTGAAGGCGCACCCGCCGCCGACAAGGACGCCCTCAGGGACCAGATGGGCTTGAGCAGGCCCATCTTCGAGCAGTACATCGACTGGCTCGGTGGAGCGGTCACCGGAGACCTCGGGAACTCGCTGTACACCAGCGTCCCGGTCTCCGAGTCCATCTCCACCGGTATCGGCATCACGCTCTCCCTCGCCATCGCGGGCATGGCGCTCGCCCTGCTGGCCGGCGTGCCGCTCGGGGTCCTGGGCGCGCTGCGCCCGGGCACCGTCGCGGACCGTCTGCTGACGACCGTGGTGGCCCTCGGGCTCGCCGTCCCCAGCTTCTGGCTGGGACTGCTGCTGGTCTTGGTGTTCGCGGTGAACCTCGGCTGGTTGCCGGTCGTCGGCTACACACCGATCACCGAGGACCCGGGAGCCTGGGTGACCGGGATGATCCTGCCGGCGATCGCCCTCGGCTCGCACACCGCCGCCGTGATCGCCCGACAGACCCGCAGCGCCATGATCGACGCCTTGGAATCGCCCTACGTCACCACGCTCCTGGCCCGCGGCATCCGCAAGCGGAAGATCGTCCTGCGGTACGCGATCAAGAACGCCATGGTCCCGGTGCTGGCCGTGATCGCCATCCAGATGTCGGTCCTGGTCGCCGCGAGCTTCGTCATCGAACGGATCTTCGCGGTCCCCGGTCTCGGAACGATGCTCATCGACAGCGTCGTACGCGCCGACTACCCGGTGCTCCAAGGCTCCATCGTCCTCGTCGCGGTCATCGTGTTGTTGGTCAACCTCGGCGCGGACCTGCTGTACGGCGTGATCAACCCGAAGGTGAGGCCCCAATGAACGACAACCCGCGCGAAGGGACGCTCCAGTCCACCGCCATCCTCACCGAGCAGACCGATCCCGCTGACGTCCCCGTGGCCGGCGGCCCCCCTGGCGACGCAGCCGCACCACGGGTCAAAGCCCGCACGCTGCGCCGGATGCTGCGCCAGCCCGTCACCCTGTTCTGCATCACCATGCTGCTGCTCCAGGTCATCCTGGCGTTCGCGGCGCCCTGGATCGCTCCGTACGACCCGGCGGCACCCAATGTGCAGAACAAGTTGCAGGGCCCCAGCGGCGATCACTGGCTCGGCACCGACGATCTGGGCCGCGACTCCCTGTCGAGGCTCATCTACGGCACCCGTACCGCACTGCTCGCCTCCGCGGAGAGCGTTGCGATCGGTCTGGTGCTCGGCGTCGGCCTCGGGGTCTTCGTGGGCTACCGGGGCGGTTGGTGGGACCGGATCGGCATGCGGATCGCCGATGTGATGCAGTCGATCCCCGCCCTGCTGCTCGCCCTCGCCCTGGTCGCCGTCCTCGGCAGCGGTCTCGGCAATGCGATGCTCGCCGTCGGACTGATCTTCGCCGTGAGCTTTATGCGGATCACCCGGGCCGTCGTTCTGGCGGAACGCGAGAAGCTGTATGTGGATGCGGCGCGCGTCCTCGGGTTGCGCTCGTCGGGCATCATGCTCCGGCAGGTGCTGCCCAATGTGTCGCCGCCCATCATCGTCCAGGCGTCCATCGCACTCGGTACGGCGCTGTTGATCGAGGCGACCCTGAGCTTCCTCGGTGTCGGCATCGACGCCACCCAGGTCAGCTGGGGCGCCATGCTGGATGCGTCGCGACAGCACGTGTCCGAGCATCCGCTGCTGGCGATCCTGCCGGGAGCCGCGATCACCCTGAGCGTGCTCGTCTTCAACCTCCTCGGCGACGGGCTCAGGGACGCGGGTTCACCGCGGTCCGCGCCCCGGGCCGGTTCGGGCAAGAAGAAGGGGCTGCCGATCGTCTCCACGCCGGTCGCCGCGCCCGACGACGCACTGCTGCGGGTGGACGGGCTGACCGTCACCGACCGCAACGGCGCCCAGTTGGTGTCGGACATCTCGTTCCACATCAAGCGGGGAGAGACCTTCGGCGTGGTCGGCGAGTCCGGCTGCGGCAAGTCGATCACCGCGGCGGCCATCCTCGGGCTGCTGCCCAAGGGCGTCACCGTCGCCGGTGGTTCCATCCGGCTGGAGGACTCCGAGATCGCCGGGCTGTCCGGTGAGCGGCTGCGTCAGGTGCGCGGCAAGCGGATCGGCATGGTCTTCCAGGATCCCGGCTCCGCGCTCTCCCCCGTCCACACGGTGGGCCGCCAGCTCATCGACGCCATCCGCGCGCACTCCGGCCTCAGCAAGGACGAGGCCACCGAGCGGGCGGCGGAGCTCCTCGCGCTGGTGGGCGTGCCCAATCCGCAGGAACGCCTGAAGGACTATCCGCACCAGTTCTCCGGTGGCATGGCCCAGCGGGTCGTCATCGCGGGTGCACTCGCCTGTGATCCCGAGTTGTTGATCGCCGACGAGCCGACCACCGCGCTCGACGTCACCATCCAGGCACAGGTGCTCGATCTGCTGGCGTCCCTGCGGGAACGGCTCCAGATGTCGCTGCTGATCATCACCCATGACCTGGGGGTCGTCGCGGACACGTGCGACCGGGTCGCGGTGATGTACGCGGGGCAGATCGTCGAACAGCGCACCGTCAAGGACGCGTTCGCCGAGCCGAAGCATCCGTACACGGAGGCCCTGCTCGCCGCCGTACCGCACAGCGAGACGGACGGTGAGCCGCTGGCCACCATTCCCGGTCGGGTTCCTCCCGCCTGGGCCTGGCCGCAGGGCTGTCGCTTCCACCCGCGTTGTCCGTACGCCACGGACAACTGCCGGACCGGCTCGGTGCCGGCCGACGCGGACGGGGTGCGCTGCCTGAGGGTCACCGAACTCGAACTGGCAGGTGCCCGATGAGCATCGACATCACTCCCGACACCGAACAGCAGCCCACCCCGTCGGACGGGGCACCCCTGCTGTCGGTGGAGAACCTCACCGTGCGCTACCAGTTGGGGCGCGGCATGACCGGACGGGCCAAGACGCTCACCGCCGTGCGGGACGTCAGTTTCGCCATCGAGAGCGGTCGTACGCTCGGACTGGTGGGCGAGTCCGGCTCCGGCAAGAGCAGCATCGGCCGGGCGATCCTTAGGCTGGCTCCGGTCTCGGGCGGACGGGTCGTCTTCGACGGCCAGGACATGGCCACCTTCGGCAGGCGTACACCGCTGTCGTTCAACCGCGACGTCCAGGTGGTCTTCCAGGACCCCATGTCGTCGCTCAACCCCCGGCAGACCATCGCCACCACGATCGGCCAGGCCATCACCCGGCACCGTCCGCTCTCCGGACTGGAGCGGGACCGGGAGGTCGAACACGCGCTGGACCGGGTGGGGCTCTCCGGCTACCACGCCGATCGCTACCCCCACGAGCTCTCGGGCGGCCAGCGGCAGCGCGTCGCCATCGCCCGGGCGCTGGCCCCTCGCCCCCGCTTGATCGTCTGTGACGAGCCGGTCAGCGCCCTGGACGTCAGCACCCAGAGCCAGGTGATCAACCTGCTGATGGAGCTACAGCGCGAGTTGTCCGTCAGCTATCTGTTCATCGCGCACGACCTGGAAGTCGTGCGACACATCAGCGATGACATCGGGGTGCTCTACCTGGGTCAGATGGTCGAGTCCGGTCCGGCCGACCAGGTCTACCGCACACCTTCCCACTCCTACACCCAACGGCTGCTGGCGTCGACGCTGGTGGCCAACCCCGCCCGGCAGGCGGCCCGCACGGCCCAGCGGCGGGCGCTGGCCACGGACGCCTAGGCGTCCGCCAGGTCACGCGAGCGCTGTTCCCCCCTCTGAGCATCGGAGATCCATCATGAGCGGTTCCCTCCCCATCCCGGCGCTGCCCATAGCTCCCGCGCCCGGCCACGGCATGGTCGACTTCGAGGAGCGCGTCAACTTCGAGCGGCTGCGTTCCTACCGCACCTCCCGCATCCAGCAGGCGCTGGAGGAGAGCGAACTGGGCGCGGTGTTGGTGTTCGACAACAACAACATCCGCTATCTGACGGGCATCTCGATCGGCGAGTGGACCCGCGAAAAGCTGTCGCGGTACGCCATCTACACCCGCACCGGCGAGGTCGTCCTCTGGGACTTCGGCTCGGCTGCGGTGCACAACCGGATGTACGCGCCGTGGATGAAGCCCGAGAACTGTCTGTCGTCCTGGACGACCATGCGCGGCGCCGTGCCGCCGGACGCGGGGCTGATGACCAAGGCCATCACCGAGATCAAGGACCGGCTCGCTGCGGCGGGTGTGGGCGGCATGCCCATCGGTGTGGACATCCTCGACATACCCCTGCACTCGGAGCTCGTCCGGCAGGGCGTCGACGTCCGGGACGGCCAGCAGGTGATGCTGGACGCCCGCCAGATCAAGAACCGCGACGAGATCACGCTGCTGTCCATGGCCGCGGCCATGGTGGACGGCACCTACCACGACATCACCGAGGCGCTGAAGCCCGGTGTGCGTGAGAACGAGATCGTGGCGCTGGCCAACAAGCGGCTGTACGAGATGGGTTCGGACGACGTCGAGTCGATCAACGCGGTCTCGGGCGAGCGCTGCAACCCGCATCCGCACAACTTCTCGGACCGCATCATCCGCCCGGGTGACCAGGCGTTCTTCGACATCATGCACTCGTACAACGGCTACCGGACCTGCTACTACCGCACGTTTAACGTCGGCCGGGCGACCCAGGTGCAGCACGACGCCTACTCGCGTGCCCGGGAGTGGATGGACATCGCGATCCAGGCGATCAAGCCCGGTGTGTCCACCGCCGATGTGGCCCGGTTGTGGCCGACCGCGGAGGAGATCGGTGTCCAGGACGAGAAGACGGCGTTCGGTCTGCTCTTCGGCCACGGTCTGGGTCTGGCGCTGCACGAGCGGCCCATCATCAGCCGGCTGACCTCGTTGGAGAACCCGATGCTGATCGAGGAGGGCATGGTCTTCGCCCTGGAGACCTACTGCCCGGCGGCTGACGGGGTGTCCGCGGCCCGGATCGAGGAAGAGGTCGTGGTCACCGCGTCCGGCGTGGAGATCCTGACCCGCTTCCCGGCCGACGAGTTGTTCATCGCCAACAAGTACTGATCCACGGCGAGACCCCCGGGCGCGTCGAAGGGACGGGCGACTCCCCTCGGGGGAGCGGATCGCCCAGACCATCGCCACGGCCGTGGGTCACTGACGAACATCATGAATTTCGCTCAGATATGACCCATATTGAGCACAGTTTCCAACATGAGCATTTTCTTGCAAGCAAAGATCGAAAGGGTACAAACAATGAGCGGAACCCGCGGTGAGCGGCTCGGTTGGCTCGGCACCGGTCGTATGGGCACGGTGATGGCCGGCGCCCTGCTGGACGGCGGCTCGGACGTCTCCGTATGGAACCGTACGGCGTCGAAGACCGCACCCCTGGTGGAGAAGGGCGCCAAGGCGGTCGACTCCATCACGGACCTGGCGGATGTGGACATCGTCTTCGTGATGGTCTCCGCGAGCGCGGACCTGATCACGGTCACCACCGGTGAGGGCGGTCTGCTGCGGGCAAAGAAGCTGCCGCAGGTCATCGTCGACTGTTCGACCGTCTCCGCCGAGGCGTCGGCCGAGGTGCGCGCTGCTGCCGAGGCCGCCGGCGTCGCCTTCCTGGCCTCTCCCATCAGTGGCAACCCGGCCATGGTCGCGGACGGCCGGGGCGCGATCGTGGCCTCCGGGCCGCGGGAGACCTACGACCGGGTGGCGCCCTACCTGGAGATGATCGCCCCCACCGTGGTCCACGCCGGACCGGGCGAGCAGAGCCGACTGGTGAAGATCTGTCACAACCTGATGCTCGGCATGATCACCCAGGCGCTGGTGGAGGTCACCACGCTCGCCGAGAAGGGCGGCGTGCCGAAGGCCGCGTTCGTGGACTTCATCAACGGCTCGGTGCTCGGGTCGACCTTCATCAAGCACAAGGGCCGGGCGCTGGTCGAGCGCGACTACACGCCCACCTTCAACAACAAGATGCTGCGCAAGGACTTCGACCTCGGCCTCGGCGCCGCCCGTCAGTTGGAGGTCCCGCTGCCGGTGAGCAGCATGGTCCACCAGCTGATCCAGACTGCGATCGGCCACGGCTTCGCCGAGCAGGACTACGCCGCCCTGTACGAGGTGGAGGCGCGGGCCGCCGGCATGCGTGACGGAGACTCCGAGCAAGCCGAGTAACGGACGTCTCCCACCGAACCGACCGCCGTGTGCGTACCAGCGCTCCCCTGTCCTGCGAGGGTGCGCACGCGGCGGTCATCCACGTGACCGGACCGGGGCGCACCACCCGGTCCGGTCACATCGGACTTCCGGCCGTATGCAACCGGATCGCGGTCACACGCCTTCGGCTGCGAACCGCACGAAACGCACCCAGCCCACCCGCCCAACGGCGAACCACGGACGCTCCACATCCTTGGAATCCCGCACACACACCACCTGCTCCACAACGGCGACCTCCACACAGCTGTCGCCCTGCGCACTGCTGTAACTCGACCTGAACCAGCAACGCTCGACCGGACTCATAGCCCTCCTCGCATCCGCTCCAGCAGACCCAACGAGTCTTTCGGGGAGAGAGCCTGCGAGCGCAGTCTTGCATAGCGCAGGGACAACTTCCCGACCTCTTTCCGGTCAGCGATGAGCCGTCCGCTTTCCTGCCCTTCTACGTAGGCACGTCGTTGACCGTCAGCTGCCTCCAGGAGTTGGATCGGCCCTGCCATGCAGGCGTGGTGCTCGCTCTGCATCGGCATGACCTGAAGGACGACGTTCCGCCGCGCAATCGAGGAAAGAACGTGGTCGAGCAACTCGCGCGTCACGTCCAGACCGCCGAGGCACCGAGCAAACACCGCCTCCTCAACGATGAAGTCAAAGATCGCATGTGGCTTTTCAACCAGCAGGAGTTGGCGCTCAAGACGAGCCCGAACCGTTGTCTCCACGTCGATGTCGGTCATCGGCGGGATGTCGTTGTCGCAGAGGACCCTCATGTACCCCTCCGACTGCAACAACCCTGGCACCAGACGGCATTCGTAGGTGCACAGACTGACGGCCGCCCTCTCCAATCTGGCCCATCGACGGAACCAAACGGCCAACCCGGGCTCGCTCCTCGTCAGGTGCCTGGCCGCCTTGCGCAGTGCACCCGTGTTTCCCAGGAGTTCTTCGGCCCTCTCCACAAAGGCGGGATCCGGCATCCGGCGGCCGAGTTCCACCGATGCCACCGTGTGCTTCGAGTACCGGACGCGCGCCCCGAACTCCTCGCGGCTGATGCCCGCGTGTTCCCGTAATGCCTGGACGACCGCACCGAAGGTCCGCAGACTGTCCGAAGGATCAGGCTCCCGCTCCCAGTCACCCGCCGTCGTGTCCGTCTCGTCCACGGTCATACGCCACACCTCCGGGGCCATGAACGGGGCCGTTCCGCCCCTGAGCATCACTCACCCAGCGTGTTGGACCAAGGGGCGTACTGTCCATCGAACAGTCGCGTACGCGATGTGCGCGTACCAGGATCACCCCTGGTCGGGACCTTGGACCCAGCGGCATGGTGGCAGCCATGCACTTCACAGCGCCTCAATGCGCCGTCACCGTACGTGTGTTCTCCAAGAGGTTCCCTTGCACTGCCAGGAGCGCCCGACTCGCCCGGCGAGTCACCGCCGCAACACTGGACCGCTGGGAGGTGGCGAACGACATCAGGGACCGGGCGGAGGCCGTCGTTGCCGAGTTGGCCACCAACGCGGCAGTCCATGCGTGGGTGCGTGGGCGCGGATTCCGGGTCGCGCTGCGGTGGGACATGACCCGTGGCGTACTGCTGTTGGAGGTCACCGACGCCCGAGGCGACCGGGCGCTTCCCCGAACCGCGACGTCGACGGACGAACGGCATACGGAAGCGGAGTCGGAGTCGGGACGCGGCCTGCTGATGGTCGCGGCGCTCGCCGATCGATGGGGTGCCCGACCCCATCCACCGAGCGGCAAGACCGTGTGGGTGGAGTTGGACACCGCAGGTCTCTGAGGTGAGGACGTGGCGTTGGGCCTGGGGCGGCCTGGTCTCAGGGGGTGCACACCGATGCCCGTCGCGACCCCTGCGGCTGCCAGCGCGGGCAGAACCTCATGTTCCCCACTGCGCTGCGGGATCGGCTGCCGGACTCATGTGATGTGCCGGACTCGTGTGTTGCCCGTAAGCGGCATCACAGCAGCGAGCACGCCGAAGGGGCAGGCCCACCCCCCATGATGGGCCTGCCCCTTCCGGTGGTGCGCTCGCGAAGCGGGCGACTACCAGTCAGTGGCGATGTACTTGGTCTCGGTGTATTCAAGGATCCCCTCGTGCCCGCCTTCGCGACCCAGCCCGCTCTGCTTGACGCCTCCGAAGGGGGCGGCCGGGTCGGAGACGATGCCGCGGTTCAGCCCGACCATTCCGGTCTCCAGTGCACCGGAGACCGCGAGGCCCCGGCGAAGATCGCGGGTGTAGACGTAGGACACGAGGCCGTACTCGGTGGCGTTGGCGAGCCGGATCGCCTCGGCCTCGTCGCGGAACCTGACGAGCGGGGCCACCGGTCCGAAGATCTCCTCGTCCAGGATGGCGGAGCCGGGGGCCACCTCGTCGAGGACGGTGGGCTCGTAGTAGTAGCCGATGCGGTCCGGGATGCGCCCGCCGGTGCGCACCCTGGCGCCGCGCGCCACCGCGTCGTCGACGAGTTCGGCGACCTTGGCCTGTGCTTCGGCGTTCACCAGCGGTCCGACCTCGGTGTCCTTCTCCAGTCCGGGCCCCATGCGCAGGGAGCCCATCGCGGCGGCGAGCCGGATGCCGAACTCCTCGGCCACGGACTCATGGACGTAGAAGCGGTTGGCGGCCGTGCAGGCTTCACCGCCGTTGCGCATCTTGGCGAGCATGGCGCCCTGGACGGCGGCGTCGAGGTCAGCGTCCTCCAGAACCAGGAAGGGTGCATTGCCACCGAGTTCCATGGAGGTGCTCAGGACCCGGTCGGCCGCGCCGTGCAGAAGCCGCCGGCCGACCTCGGTGGAGCCGGTGAAGGAGAGCTTCCGTACGGCCCGGTGCTCAAGCATGGCGGTGACGACGGCTCCGGAGCGGTCCGCGGGGACCACATTGACCACCCCGTCGGGCGTGCCGGCCTCGGCCATGAGGGCACCGATGGCCAGCGCGGTCAAAGGGGTGTCGCTGGCGGGCTTCAGAACGACCGAGCACCCGGCGGCCAGCGCGGGCCCGATCTTGCGGGTCGCCATCGCAGCGGGGTAGTTCCACGGGGTGACCAGCACGGCGACGCCGATGGGCGCGCGGTCGACGAGTATCCGGTAGCCGCCGGCGGGGGCATGCTGAACGGTGCCCGCCAGACGTACCGCCTCCTCGGAGTACCAGCGGAAGAACTCCGCGGCATAGGCGACCTCGGCCCGGGCGTCGGGCAGGGCCTTGCCGTTCTCGGCGCTGATCAGGGTGGCGAAGAACTCCGACCGCTCGGTCATCAGCTCATAGGCGCGCCGCAGGACGGCGGAGCGCTGGCGCGCGGGAGTGGCGGCCCATCCGGGCAGGGCCTGCTCCGCTGCGTCGACCGCGGCGACGGCGTCCTCCGTGGTGGCGGAGGCCACCTGGGCGATCGGCATGGCGGCGGCGGGATCGTGGACCTCGATGCGGCGCCCGTCGGACGAGGGACGCCAGGCACCCCCGATGAGCATTTCGGTGGGGCAGTGGTCGAGGGCGACGCGCAGTTCCATGGGACTCCTCAGCAGGAAAAAGGCATTGGCTTAGCCAATTAGCCAATATAGGCGCGTGGCGCAAATGGGTCCATGCCCAATCCGTCACGTTCGAGGAGGAAGTCGCGATGTGGCAAAGTGGCCTGGCCACCGGGCCACAGGGTCCGCGTCCCGAAGGAGGCAGAGCCGTGTCAGAAACCCGCGCCCCGGGACCTGACCACCGGGAGGTGGCTCCGGACACCGGTGCACCCTCGGTCGGCGCAGACACGCTCGCCCCCTTGGGCAACCACTCGCCATCGGGGCACGTGGTCTCCCCACGAGCCCCGCGGCGACCCGAAAGAGCCACGGCCGGTGGCACCGCAGAAGCAGCGTCGGAAGGCACCCGACGGGGGAATGCGCCCAATGAGTCGGAGGGGTCCATGGAGCACGGCGACACCACACCGCCCGGCACGCCCGAGGCCAAGGCGGCAGAGCGGCCCAAACGCAGGAGGCGCGGTGGGGCCTCGCGCACCGATCCCGCCGTGAACCTCCAGCCCGTGCGACCCCTTGCCGTGCGCCCCCTGTCCGATCGGGTCGCCGATCAGATCCGCGAGTTCATCATCAGCGAGGACCTCGCCGAGGACACCCGACTGCCCGCCGAACGCGAGTTGGCCGTCCGGTTCGGCACCAGTCGTCCCACGGTGAGTCAGGCGCTGCGCACCCTCTCCCTGATGGGGCTGGTGGAGATCCGTCCCGGTTCCGGCGCCTACGTCGTGCATCGACCCGACCGGGTGATGACCGCGACGGTGGGGCTGATGCTCGATCTCGACCGACAGTCGATCCCCCACCTCGCCCAACTACGGCTCTGGCTGGAGACCGTCGGCGTACAGGAGGCGATCGGTGCCCTGCGCGAGCGCTCGTCCCGACTGGACCCGGGCGTCCCCGACGGACTCGACGATGTCCGCGCGGCGTTCGAACGGCTTCGGGAGAGCTCGGGAAACGTCTCCGCCTGGATCGCGGCGGACACCGTCTTCCACGCGACGATCGTGCGCCACTCGGGCAATCCGTTTCTCGCGTCCATCTACGAGTCGGTGCACACGGCCGTCATTCGCTACGAGTACGAGCCATGGGTCAGGGCCCAGAGCATGCCCCCCTGGCTCGCGCCCGGAGAGGCCGAGCGACTCATCGCCCTTCATGAGCCGATCATGGCGGCGATCGAGGCCGCGGACGCCCCGGCCGCCCTGGAAGCAGTGCGACACCATCACGACACGCTGATGGCGAATCTCCGTACGCGCTGATCAGCACGCCCGGCAGACCGCCCCAGGGTCAGTTCAGTGCTGGGGCGGGCGGGCGTCGCCGTCCGTCGGGCCGGTCACCAACGCTTCGCCCACGACCCGCTCGGCCATGGCCAGGCCCCAGAGATCCACATCGGCGCGCAACTCGGCTTCGGCGACGGCTCGTGCGGCCTCGATCTCCACAGCGCCCTCGGCCAGGATGCGCGCCCGCTCCCGCTGACCCTCGGCCCGGGCGGCGTCGATCAACGCCAGGCCGTCTTCATGGGCCTTCTGGCGCGTACGGGCGGCCTCGTGGCGCGCCTCGGCCAGAATGGCATCACGCTCCGCGCGGACCTCCTCCGCCTCGGCACGCACTCGCTCGGCCTCGGCGGCAACTCCGTGGGTGGCCTGTTCCCGCCTGCTGATGATGTCCGCGGCCCGGGGCAACACCCAGCGGGCAAGCAGCACATAGACGATGGCGAAGGACAGCAGACCGACCAGAATCTGATAGCCGCTGGGATTGAGTGGTCCAATATCGAACGGCAGCAGATTCTCGTTCATGGTTCTCGCCTACCCGTTCGACTCGCGCGGGAACCGTTCACACCAGGGGCAGTTGGTCGGTTTCCCCCTGCGGTTCCGCCACAAGGTCCCATCATCCCCGGGTGATGGCGGGAAGGTGTTCGGTCCGTGTCCGAAACAGCCGGTCACGTTCACACGGAAGCAGTACACGAGGGCGCCCCGAGCGGGAGACCTCAGGTCTTTCCCGTACTGGAGGCAGTGTGCGACGTTTTGGCGCGTGTCATCGAAGCCCCGGCAGGTCTAAGCTCCGCGGATGACCTTGCAATGGGAACAGGTAGTCGTCCACTCGGTGGATCCAACAGCATTGGGGCAGTGGTGGGCCGAGGCCCTTGGGTGGGTCGTGGTCCACTCCTCCGATGACGAGTTCGAGATCCGCCCGGCACCGGATCGTCTGCCCGGGTTGGAGTTCGTCCGCATCTATGAGAGCAAGAAGGCCAAGAGCCGACTGCACCTCGACTTCAGGCCCGACGACCAGGAAGCCGAGGTGGCTCGTCTGCTGGCTCATGGCGCACGGCGTACTGACATCGGCCAGGGTGATCAGCCGTGGGTCGTCCTGGCGGATCCCGAGGGCAACGAGTTCTGCGTCCTCAGCCAGCCGCGTCCCTAGAAACTCTCTGCTCCGAGGCCATGCCCCTCAGTCCTCACTGTGTGCACCCGGGAGGGTTCTGGGTGCCGACAGGGGCCGGCGGATCGCCGATCGCGGGCATCGACACCCCTCACCACAGGCCGCCGCACACGATGAGGACCAGGACGAGCAGCACGAGCAACCGCCGCCACAGCGGGAGGAGACATCGGCGGTAGCACCGCTTCCGCGTGGGCTGCTTACCACGGCCGCGGCCGAACACGGCGCTCAGCCTTCGGGGTTCAGCTCAAGGTGCTCCTCCAATCGGGCGATGCGTCGATTCAACGGTTCGAGTTCCGCCCGAACGGCCGCGGCGAGCGCTTCCCGTACGTCCGTGGACGCCATCTGTCGCCCCTGACCGCTCTCCGCTCGCAGATGGACATAGCCCGCGAGAGCGGCGGTGACGGCCCGTCGGACGAGCTTGGGTTCCGCGCCGAGCGCCCGTAGGACCTGCCCGGCCACCCCGTCGGGTTCCACGGCCAGACCGAGCAGCAGATGCTCGCACCCGATGTAGTTATGGCCGAGTGCGGTTGCTTCCGTGACCGCCAACTCCAGCGCGGTGGCCGCGGGCCCGTCGAACCGGCGCGGATCGCCGTCCGCCACGGCGATCTCCGACCGGTCGGGCTGTCGGCGGCTCAGATCCCGCCCGACCTGCTCGGGCTCGATCTCCATGGCGCGCAGTACCTGGAGGGCCAGGTTGGTGCCCTCGTCCAGCAGGGCGCCGAGCAGGTGCTCGGTACCCATCCTCGGTGCACCGGCCTCCCGCGCCCGCTCCACCGCCAGTTCGAGCACGGCGCGCGTCCTCGCGGTGAAGTGCGCCAACGCGCCGGTGGGCTCCTTGTCGAGGTCGGCCACGACCGTCTCGCGAATGGCGGTCAGCCGCCGCACGGCCTGTTCCAGGGCCCGCTGGCACACGGCCGACACGGGCACACCCACCTCCTTCACCGCTTCGGCCAGTTCGTCGGGCAGATAGACGTTGATCTTCGGCATCGGGCACCCCTCGGGTCGACTAGTAACCCCACCATAACCCCCTTGGGGTTATCACCACAGAATAGCCGGCGCGCCAAGGGCCAAAGCCGGCCAGATGCGTTCCATGGCCTCCGCGCCGCCCCACCCCATCCGGATCACCCAGGGGTTCACCCCGCCCGACCACCCGGCTTTCACCAGGCGGGGCAAGCAGGCCGAGGGGCGAGCACTCCAGCCATCCCGGAGAGACACGAACCCAAATTCACCTAAAAACACAATATTCAAGACAAACTGCCGATCAGTCAGTCCCTTCTCACGGGACATCAGCACAAGGAGAGCCCTCCATGAGACGCTCGCTCGGCGCGCGCATCTGTCTGTCCGTCCTGCTCACGGTCCCTGCAATCGGCCTCGGCAGCGCGTCCGCTGCCGCCGCAGAGCCCGAACCCTCCCCCGGGGTCACGGCCTCCACCGGTACGTACGCCCTCGATTCCCGGCTGGAGAAATCCCTGGGTGAACACGCGGCCGGCTCCTATCTGGACTCGACGACTGGCGAACTGGTGGTCGCCGTCACCGACGAGACATCAGCCGAGCAGGTGCGCAGGACGGGCACTCGCGCACAGGTGGTCAAGCGCAGCACGGCCCAGCTGGAGGCCGCCATGGCGGTCCTGGAGGAGCAGGCGAAGATCACCGGCACCTCCTGGGGCATCGATCCGTCGACCAATCAGGTCGCCGTGGAAGCGGACGAGTCCGTGTCCGAGCGCTCCATCGCCCTGCTCAACACGGTGGCCAGCGGTCTGGGCGACGCGGTGAGGGTCAAGAGGGTTCCCGGAGTCTTCAACAAGGAACTGGCGGGCGGGGACGCCATCTGGTCCTCGGGCTACCGCTGCTCGGCCGCCTTCAACGTGGTCAAGGACGGGGTGCGTTCCTTCCTCACCGCCGGACACTGCACCAACATCGCCGCCAGTTGGGCCACGAGCAGCGGTGGTCCCGAGGTGGGAACCCGTGAGGGCACCAGCTACCCGACCAACGACTACGGGATCATCCGCTACACGGACAACTCCCAGGCCGAGGGGACCGTCAACCTGTACAACGGCACCTTCCAGGACATCACGTCCGCCGCCGACGCCATCGTCGGGCAGGCCATCCAGAAGAGCGGTTCGACGACCCAGCTGACCAGCGGATCCGTCACCGCAGTGAACGTCACCGTGAACTACAGCGACGGGCCCGTCTACGGTCTGGTGCGGACGACGGCCTGCTCAGCAGGTGGCGACAGCGGAGGTGCACACTTCTCCGGCTCGACCGCCCTCGGCATCCACTCAGGAAGCTCCGGCTGTCGGGGCACCAACGGCTCGGCCCTCCACCAGCCGGTGACCGAAGCACTGAGCGTCTACGGCGTGGCGGTCTACTGACCGACGTGAACATTCCGCGGATGTGGGTGCCCCCGGCTGCCGTCGGGGGCACCCGCATCCACCCCCCGTCGGTCGAGCGCGGTATGACGCCTCATCAGCCGTCGTGGTCGTACACCGTGACCGATATGTTCCGTGCGATCAGACGCTCGACGATCAAGGGCTCGACCCGGGACCAGACTCCTCCCGCAAGCCCCGTACCGATCCGCGGCATATGGACACTCGCCCCGCGCTCCACAGCCTCCTCGGCCACGGCTGCAAGGGCCGTGTCAATGGCGTCATAGCGAACGGGAGACCCCTTGCTCCCACGCTTCATCCCGCGCTGCCCCACCATGTTGGCCACCCAGAGATACGGGCCCACCTGAACGAACTGCACCGCCCCGAGTCCAAAGTCATTCCCCGCACGCTCCCGGTGCCAGCGGCGATAGGACGCCTCCGGCTCCGGCCAGCGGCGCGAAAGCGCCACCACGAACCCCTTGCCCCAGCCACCCAGGTCATTGCAGACATGGGCGATCAGCTTGATCCCCTTGCCCTGTGGCGCGGTGGCATCTCCCCGTACGTACACGATCCCGGACATGCATCCACCGTACGAGCCACCACTGACAATCCGCCTGAGCAGAACCCCGGAGCGAGCGCTGTGGCATCCCTCGCTCCGGATGCGACCGGCCGATCAACGCCCGTCGGTGAATGTCTCCCCCCGCTCGGCCTTCGCCACCAGCAACGCGGGGGGCTCGAAGCGCACGCCATAGCGGGCAGCCAGCTCCCGCGAGCGCGCCAGGAAGCCGGGGACGCCACCGGCGTACCCGTTGATGTACTGGAGTACGCCGCCCGTCCAGGCCGGGAATCCGATGCCCATGATGGAGCCGATGTTGGCGTCGGCGACGGACGTCAGGACGCCCTCTTCCACACAACGCACCGAGTCCAGCGCTTCGGCGAAGAGCATCCGCTCCTGCATGTCCTCGAAGGGCACATCCACATCGGTTCGGGTGAAGTGGG
The DNA here is from genome assembly GCF_036226685.1 of Streptomyces sp. NBC_00690. Taxonomy (NCBI): domain Bacteria; kingdom Bacillati; phylum Actinomycetota; class Actinomycetes; order Kitasatosporales; family Streptomycetaceae; genus Streptomyces; species Streptomyces sp. NBC_00690. Next base: position 7,160,927 of record NZ_CP109009.1, on the reverse strand, counting down.
TCCGCAGACCGGGCCAGAGGTGGGTGCGCCGCCCGTTCTCGTACTCGTAGAAACCCGCTCCCGTGCTGCGTCCGGTGCGGCCGAACTCGTCGACCATCCGGTCGATGACCTCGTCGGCGGGGTGCGCGATCCAACGGTCGCCCGACTCCTCAACCGCGCGCCGGGTCTCCTCACGGATCCTTCGAGGCAGTGTCAACGTCAGTTCGTCCATCAGGGAGAGGACCTTGGCGGGGTATCCGGCCTGCGCCGCAGCCTGTTCGACGGATGCGGGGTCGATGCCCTCTCCGACCATGGCGACGCCTTCATTGATGAACCGGCCGATGACCCGCGAGGTGAAGAACCCCCGGGAGTCCTGGACGACGATCGGCGTCTTCCCGAGTTGGCGTACGAGGTCGAAGGCGCGGGCCAGCGCCGGATCACCGGTGTGCTCACCCCTGATGATCTCCACGAGGGGCATCTTGTCGACGGGTGAGAAGAAGTGGAGCCCGGTGAAGTCCGCGGGCCGCTCGACCCCTTTGGCCAGGAGGGTGATCGGCAGGGTCGAGGTGTTGGAACACAGCAGGGCGTCCGGGGCGACGATGTCCTGGATCTCCTGGAACACCTGGTGCTTGAGCGCGGTGTCCTCGAAGACGGCCTCGATCACCGCGTCACAGCCGGCGAGGTCGGCCGGATCCGCAGTGGGAGTGATGCGTGCCAGCAGAGCGTCCCGTTTGGCCTCGGTGGTCCGGCCGCGGGAGAGCACCTTGGCCAACAGTCGCTCCGCGTACGCCTTGCCGTTGCGGGCGCCGTCGAGTGACACGTCCTTGAGGACGACGTCGATCCCGGCCCGGGCACAGGAGTAGGCGATGCCCGCACCCATCATGCCCGCCCCGAGGACCGCCACCTTGCGGACCGGCCGGGGCTCGATGCCCCGCGGCCTGCTGGCACCGGAATTCACCGCCTGGAGATCGAAGAACAGGGCCTGGATCATGTTCTTCGCGGTCTGTCCGACGACGAGTTCGGTGAAGTAGCGCGCCTCGATGGTCTGTGCGGTCTCAAAGCCGACCTGGGAGCCTTCCACGGCCGCCGCGAGGATGTTGCGCGGCGCAGGGAAGGGGGCGCCCCCCGTCTGCTTCTTGAGGTTCGCCGGATACGCCGGGAGGTCCGCGGCGAACCGCGGGTTGGAGGGAGTGCCACCGGGGATCTTGTACCCCTTGATGTCCCAGGGCTGGTGTGACTCGGGATGGGCGTCGATGAAGGCGTGGGCCCTGGCCGTCATGTCCTGCACCGAGGTGGCGACTTCGTGGACCAAGCCGTTCTCCAGAGCCCGTGCGGGGGTGTACTGGGTGCCCTGGAGGAGCAGTTTGAGCAGGGCGTCCGCGACGCCGAACAGCCGGACGGTCCGGGTGATGCCCCCACCGCCGGGAAGCAGCCCCAGAGTGACTTCGGGCAGTCCGATCCGGGAGCCGGGAGCATCGAGCGCGATGCGGTGGTGGCAGGCGAGGGCGATTTCGTAGCCGCCGCCGAGCGCTGCTCCGTTGATGGCCGCCACGACGGGTTTGCCGAGGGTCTCGATTCTGCGCAGCGCCTGTTTGACGGACATTCCGGCGTCGAAGATCTGCTGTGCATCCGCAGGTCCCGCCCGGAGGAGGTCCTTGAGGTCGCCGCCGGCGAAGAAGGTCTTCTTGGCGGAGGTGACGATGATCCCCCGGATCGAGTCTCGTTCCGCTTCGGCCCGGTCGGCGATGGCGGAGATCGCTTGTCGGAACGCCTGGTTCATGGTGTTGGCGGACTGGTGGGGATCGTCGAGGACGAGGGTGACGACACCGGTGCCGTCCCGTTCCCAACGGATCACAGGGGCGTTCTCGGTGCTCTGAGTGCTGTTGGTGCTCTCGGTGCTCTCGGTCATGGCGGGTCCTTGGAATCCTGGGGGGCTGGACGGCTGGTCAACTGGTCCGGGGACGGGCATCTGCTGCGTTGCTCACGAGATGCCCGTGGCCCCGATGGGGCTCGGCCGGGGACGCCTAGATGCGTTCCACCACGGTCGCGATGCCCATGCCACCGCCGACGCACAGGGTGACCAGTCCGTACCGCTTGTCCTGGCGCTCCAGTTCGTCGATGAGGGTGCCGAGGATCATCGCTCCCGTCGCGCCGAGCGGATGCCCCAGGGCGATGGCGCCGCCATTGACGTTGATCCGGTCCAAGGACAGGTCCAGATCGCGGGCGAAGCGCAGGACCACCCCGGCGAACGCCTCGTTGATCTCGATGAGGTCCATGTCTTCGATGGTGAGCCCGGCTTTGGCGAGCGCCTTGCGGGTGGCGGGCGCCGGACCCGTGAGCATGATGGTCGGTTCCGACCCGGAGACGGCGGCGGAGACGATCCGCGCCCGTGGGGTGAGTCCGTACCGTTCGCCGATGGCGCGCGACCCGATCGCCACCAGGGCCGCGCCGTCCACGATGCCGGACGAGTTGCCCGCGTGGTGCACATGGTCGATCTGTTCGACCCAGTGGTACTTCTGGAGTGCCACCGCGTCGAAGCCACCGAGGTCGCCGATGCCGGCGAAGGCCGGCTTGAGCGCGGCGAGGGAGTCGGCGGTGGTGCCGGGGCGCATGTGTTCGTCGCGGTCGAGGACGACGAGGCCGTTGCGGTCGCGGACCGGGACGATCGACCGGTCGAAGCGGCCGGCCTTCCATGCCTGGGCGGCGCGCTCCTGGGAGAGTGCGGCGTACTCGTCGACGTCGCGGCGGGAGAAGCCCTCGATGGTGGCGATGAGGTCGGCCCCGATGCCCTGGGGGACGAAGCCGACCGTGTGATTGGTCATCGGGTCGGCGAACCAGGCGCCGCCGTCCGATGCCATCGGCACCCGGGACATGGACTCGACGCCGCCGGCGAGGACCAGGTCCTCCCAGCCCGAGCGGACCTTCATCGCCGCCATGTTGACCGCTTCCAGACCCGAAGCACAGAAGCGGTTCTCCTGTACCCCGGCGACCGTGTCGGGGAGCCCGGCGGCGATGGCGGCGATCCGGGCGATGTCGGAACCCTGGTCACCGACCGGCCCGACCACGCCGAGCACGACATCGTCGATCGCCGCCGGGTCGAGCGAGGGGTGGCGGCGACGGACCTCCCGGATCAGTCCGACGACGAGGTCGATCGGTTTGGTGCCGTGGAGCGCTCCGTCGGCCTTGCCGCGTCCGCGAGGAGTGCGGATCGCGTCGTACACATACGCTTCGGTACTCACGTCAACAGCCTTTCGGAGGTACGGGTCGCGGGCGGTCGCCTACCGTCGGCTAGCTCGGAGCCGCTGAGGTCCGGAGACCGGGAACACCCCAGTCCCGGGCCACCGCCTCCGTATCGGCGCCGGGCAGGGCGGGCCCGGTGCGCACCGCGCCGGGCGTCGCCGAGAATCGGGGGGCGGGGGCCGGCTGCACGACCCCGAGGTGGTCGACAAAGGTGCCACGGGCGGCGAGGTGCGGGTGCGCGGGCGCTTCCCGGAGGGAGAGAACCGGTGCGACACAGGCGTCGCTGCCTTCGAAGACCAGCGTCCACTGGTCACGGGTGCGCGTCTTGAACTGGGCGGCGATGGCCTCGCGCAGTTCGCCCCAGCGCGCGAAGTCCTTGCGGGCGGGCACCTCGCCCTCGACGCCGAGCAGTCCGATGAACTCTCGGTAGAACTGCTGCTCCAACGGGGCGACTGCCATGTACTCGCCGTCGGCGGTCTCGTATGTGCCGTAGAAGGGGCAGCCGCCGTCCAGCAGATTGCTGCCGCGGCGGTCCTGCCAGCCTCCGGCCGCCATCATGGCGTGGATCATGGTGGAGAGGTGGCTCGCGCCGTCGACGATGGCGGCATCGACGACTTGGCCCCGGCCCGTTCCCGTACGGGCGTGTTGCAGTGCGGCCAGCACTCCGATCACCAGGTAGAGCGAGCCGCCCGCGTAGTCACCGAGGATGTTGGCCGGCGCGACCGGGGGCTCGTCGGGTTTGCCGATCATGCCGAGGGTGCCGGTGACGGCGATGTAGGAGAGGTCGTGGCCGGCTCGTTCGGCGAGCGGCCCGTCCTGGCCCCATCCGGTCATCCGGCCGTAGACCAGTTGGGGGTTGCGCGCGAGGCATTCGGCGGGTCCGACGCCGAGCCGTTCGGCGACTCCCGGCCGGTATCCCTCGATCAGGATGTCCGCGCGCTCCACCAGGTCGAGGACCTGAACGACGCCCTGCTCGGTCTTCAGATCGATGAGCACGGACCGCTTGTTGCGATTGGTGAGGTCGTACGCCGGGTCGATGGCCAGCCCCGCACCGCCGGGTCGGTCGACGCGGACCACATCGGCTCCGAGGTCAGCCAGCAGCATGGCGGCGAACGGCCCGGGGCCGATGCCCGCGAGTTCCACCACGCGCACGCCCGTGAGCGGTCCGTGGGTGTGTGCCGCCATGCGGGTCGGCTCGGGCGTGGCCGTCATCGGGCTCCCAGCAGTAGATGGAACGGATATGACAGATGCGAAGGTATGACAGAACTGATGCGACATCGGTGATGGTAAGAACGCGTTCCACTCGTGACAAGGTTCCCGCCCGGGCGCCGGGCGCGTCTCTTCGACGGACCCGACCGGGTGCCGCCGCCCGGCTCCGACAGAGCCCGGATCGCCCACGGCAAGCCCGTCTTCTTTCGGTCCACGCGTCCACGCTAGCCTCGGCTGCCGTGGACACCGGCGCGAGGGCGGAGGAACCAGTGAACAGCCAGAACGGGACCGGCGGCACAGTGCGTCCCCATGACATCGTGATCTTCGGAGCGACCGGGTTCGTCGGCGAACTCACCGCCCGTTACCTCGCCCGACACGCACCCGAGGGATGCCGCTGGGCCATTGCCGGCCGCAATCGACAGAAACTTGAACAACTGCGCGATTCCCTCTCCGTACAGCATCCCGAGTGTGCAGAGCTCCCCCTCATCGTGGCGGCGTCTGACGACACCCGGGCGATCGGTGAACTCGCCGCCTCCGCGAGGGTGGTGGCATCGACCGTCGGCCCCTACCTCTGGCACGGGGAACGGTTGGTGGCCGCCTGCGCCGATGCCGGCACCGACTACCTCGACCTCACCGGGGAGCCGGAGTTCGTCGATCTGATGTTCGTGCGCCACGATGCGCGGGCCCGGGAGACCGGCGCCCGACTGGTCCACGCCTGCGGGTTCGACTCCGTGCCACACGATCTCGGTGTCTACTTCACCGTCCGCGAGCTTCCCGAAGGCGTGCCGTTGAAGGTGGACGGGTTCGTTCGTACCCGTGCCGCGTTCTCCGGCGGCACCCTCGCATCGGCACTCAATGTGCTGGGTCGGGCAAGGCAGTCGTTGCAGGCTGCGCGGGAGCGCAGGTTGCACGAGCCGCGGCTGGTGGGGCGACGGGCCCGGTCGCCGATGGGGGGTCCCCGGTTCAGTCGGGAAACGGGCGCCTGGGCGCTGCCGCTACCGCTGATCGATCCGCAGATCGTCGCGCGTTCGGCCCGTGCGCTCCCCCGCTACGGCCCGGACTTCCGCTACCGGCACTACGCGGCGGTGAACTCGCTCCCGGTGGCCCTGGGCGGGGTGGCCGCCGTGGGCACCCTGGTGGGGCTCGCCCAACTCCCCGCGGCCCGAAGGTGGTTCTCGACGGTGGTCAAACCGGGCGATGGTCCCACCGAGGAGCGTCGGGCCAGGAGTTGGTTCTCGGTGCGCTTCGTGGGCGAGGGAGGCGGGCGGAAGGTCTACACGGAGGTGTCGGGGGGAGACCCTGGCTACGACGAGACGGCGAAGATCTTCGCGGAGTCCGCGCTGTCGCTGGCCTTCGACCCGTTGCCGAACCGCTCGGGACAGCTGACACCGGCGGTCGCCATGGGCGACGCGTTGTTGGAACGGCTCCAGACGGCGGGCATCCGCTTTCGGGTGGCGGCCCGCTGCTGAGACCTCGGCCGCTCGCGGACCGGGCGGGCTCAGACACCACGGCTCGGGCTCAGACACCACGGCCGGACTCCGTAGGAGCCACGGAGGAGACGGCCTCGGCAAGGGCATCGCGGCAGAGCCGATCGGCCCGGCGTGTGGTCTCCGGAAGCCGGAAGCGGGACGCCAACCGGAGAGTGTGGGCGCAGGCGTGGTCGAGAGAGGTCCGGTGTCCGACCGATACGTACACGGGCTTCACCCGGTCCTGGGTGCGTAGTGCGCGGCCGACCTCCTCGCCGTCGTCGGCGATCAAGGGCGCCGTATCGCCGCGGTGCGGACCGGGTTCCGGATGGCTGAAGACGAACGGGTTCTTGGCCACACCGATGCTGGGCAGTCCCGTCACCACGCCCAGATGGCTCGCGAGGCCGAACCTCCGTGGGTGCGCCCGCCCGTAGCCGTCGCACACGAGCAGCCCCGGATCACCCGCCAGTGCGGCCAGCGCGCCGAGTACGGCGGGGATCTCCCGGAAGGCCAGGAGACCGGGTACGTAGGGGAAGGCGACCCTGCACACCGCGGTGCTCTCCTCGATGACCGTGTGGGTGCGGGCATCGAGGACGACGGCTGCCGCGGCGACGAGATCGAGGTCGTCGTCGTAGGCCACGTCCACGCCCGTCACGCGTCCGGTGCCGGGCTCCGGTCCCGGTTCGTCCAGGACGAGTCGATCCCGCAGTGCGTCTTGAACCGCCAGGGCGGTGCTCTCGTCGGCAGGCCAGTCGGCGGGCACGTCAATGATCTTCATGGTGCGCCTCAGCGTAGGGGCTGTGGTGATCTCGGTTCAGAGGTTTCTGTCGGGCTCAGCCGGGCCCAGTCGGGTCAATCGGGTCAATCGGGTCAATCGGCGTTCAGGACGGCGATACCGGCCTCCCCCTCGTCGAACCGGGCGAAGAGTTCTTCGAGCACGGCCGGTCCCGCGTGGTCGATGAGGAGTACGGCCTGTTTGTCACCGTCCACTTCGGCGGGCACGAAGTCGGTCGCGATCTCCCTGCGTATCAGGGCCACCCGATCCTCGTCGGCGGCATCGCACGGGAGGTCGGCCAACTGCTCAGCCAATCCGCCCGGGTGATCGGCCAGATCGTGGAGGAGCACCTGCCGGGAGGCCATAAGGCTGACCGCAAGCCGGTCGCCGGTGCGCTCGTACCGTGCCGACAGGTCGTGCGGCAGCAGGTAGAACACTCCCTCCTCCCCCTCGTGGCCGCGGTTGAGCAGCACGGAGACCATGCGCTCACCGGGGTCGGCCGATCCCTCGTCGAGGGCGAGCAGCACACCGATGTCGTCCGGGTCGAACGCCGGAACCGCAGTGATCCATATGCCGGGTGAGTCATCCATGACGGGCATGGAAGCACACGGCACCGACAGTCCTGCCAGTCGGCCACCACACCGTCGTCCGCCCCGGTGCACGATGAGTCCGTGGCGTAGCCTGACGGCCATGTTCGTACTGGAGTTGACGTACACGGGTGGCTCGGAGCGGGCCGATGAGCTGATGGACGCGCATCTGACCTGGCTGAACACCTGGTACGAGAAGGGCGTCTTCCTGGCGTCCGGGCGGAAGGACCCGCGCGACGGCGGGGTGATCCTGGCGGTGGGCAACGACCGTGAGCAGATCGAGAGGATCGCCGCGGACGACCCCTTCACCACCGGCGGGGTGTGTGCGTACCGGATCACGGAGTTCATCGCCACGCGGACGGTTCCGGAACTCGCCCCCTACCGTCAGCAGCCCAGGTCCTAGCCCAGGGCGGGTCGGAGGCTGTCCTGCGCCTTCGCCCCCGCCTTGGTTGGTCACGGGCACGGGCAGCGGTCGGAGCCTTTCGCCCACTTCGGTCCCGACCGCCTCGGTGCTTTCGGTCGTCTCGGTGCTTTAGGTCGTCTCGGTGCCTTCGGTCGCTACGGTTCCAGCCGGGCGACCCTGCCCTTCTCCCCCGAAGCCCAGCAGCCGGTGTCCGCGGCGCAGTCGACGGTGTCGTACGAGCCGTTGTCGACGGTGTGCCAGTTCCTGCCTCCGTCCACGGTCAGATCCGTGCCGGTCGGGCCGACGGCGAGCGCCGCGACCGAGGTGCGGGGCAGCCAGGTCACACCGGATCGATAGGCGGGCGGCGGGGTCGTCGAGGGCCGCCAGTTCCGTCCGCCGTCCCGGCTCACGGCGGCGGCCTGCGGCGACGGCTGGCCGGTGCGGTAGTCGCCGCCGACCGCCAGGCCGTGTCCACGGCCGTGGAAGGCGAGGGCGAACACTCCCCGGGCGGGATCGGCGGCGGGGACGCCGGATTCGGAGACCGACCAGGTCAAGCCCCGGTCGGCGGAGTGGAAGACCCTGGCCGTCGCGCCTCCTCCGGTCGCGAACCACGCATCGCGGGGGCCGGAGCTGACCAGGCACTGGCCGCTGGCCGCAAAGCCCGCTTCACCCTGCTGGGCGGGGGGCATTCCGGCGCTGGGGAGCACGCGCCAGGAGCGTCCGCCGTCGCGGGTGGAGAGGATGCGGAACGCGCCGTCCACCGGGTCACTCAGGGCGAGTCCATGGCGGCTGTCGAAGAAGGTCACGCAGTCGTAGAAGGCCCGCGGGTCCGAGTTGCGGAAGGACTCGGACCAGGTGGCTCCGCCGTCGCTGGTGCGCAGGATGCGGGACGCCTCGCCCTCCCCGATGGCGAGTACCACTGCCCTGCGCTGGTCGAACGCCTCGACATCGCGGAACTCCAGCCCCTCGGCACCTGGTGGTGAGACGTTTCGCCAGGTGCGACCGGCATCGGCAGTGCGCAGCACCGTGCCCTTGGAACCGGCTACCCAGGCGGTGGTGCGGCTGACCGCGGCGAGCCCGCGGAACCGTACGTCGGTGCCGGTGCCCTTCAGGCTCCAGATCGTCGCGCGTGGGGTTCGCTCGTCGTGCCCGCTGGCGGTCTGGTGGTCGTTGCCGACGGGCGCCGCTTGCGCCGGAGTCAGCAGGAAGGCGGCGAGCACGGCTGCACCCAGCCCCATCGACACCAACCGTCTCGTCTTCCCCATGGAGGTCATGGCGCTGGAAGCTAGCCCAGCGGCCTCGGCCCGTCCAGGGCGCGATCCGGCCTCGCCGGCGGGCGCTCCCGGGTGCGGGCCGCGGCCCCCGTTCCTACGCTGGAACCATGGCCCAGCCCAAGGAGTACACCGGCCGGGAGATCACCGTGACCTTTGCGCCCCGGCTCTGTCTCCATGCCGCCGAGTGCATCCGGGGCCTGTCCGAGGTCTTCGACCTCGAACGGCGCCCCTGGATCTCCCCGGACGACGCACCGGCGGACCAGGTCGCCGAGGTGGTGCGCCGCTGCCCTTCCGGAGCCCTGCGCTACCAGTACGTCGACGGCACGGACGAGGAGCCCGACCGACCCACCCTGGTCACTACCACCGCAGTGGGGCAACTGGTGCTCCGGGGCGATCTGATCGTCCGGTCGGAGGAGGGCGACAGCCAGGAAACCAGAGTGACTCTCTGTGGCTGCGGAGCGAGCGAAAACCAACCGTACTGCGACCATTCGGGCCGCTGCGGCACGGACTGACCAGTTGACCGAAGCGGAGCGCGACGGTGTACGCAGGACCAGGCCCCTGCCAGCCGCACCCGAGTCCGATCGGCGCATCGGTGACACAACTCACGCAGCTCCACGATGCACGCGATGGCCGATTCCCACGTCTTCACCCCTGTGAGTGAGGCGCGAGCCGACCATGTGCAAAGGAGCATTCTCTTGTCGACCGTCACCGTCATCGAGCAGGCCCTCCAGGCGCGTCTGGTCGCTTCAGCGCCCCGCATGGCGACCGTCCCGGTGACGCTGCGTTATGACTCAAGAGACCCTTTTGCCGTTCGGATGCATTTCCCGGCGCCCGCGACCTTGGAGGACTCCGAGGTCACCTGGGCCTTTGGACGAGAGCTGCTCGCGGCAGGGGTCAGCGCACCGTCCGGAGTCGGCGATGTACGCGTAAGGCCGTACGGCTACGACCGTACGGCCGTGGAGTTCCGTGCGCCCCAAGGGGTGGCGATCGTGCATCTGCGCACCGGTGAGCTGCGCCGATTCCTGCGAAGGGCGCAGGGTGCGGTGCCCTGGGGGCGGGAGTACCAGTACCTCAACCTCGACCAGGGCCTTTCCGAGTTGCTGCGCAACGGCCGCTGAGGGCTGTCCCGCAATGCTCGGCGGGCGCCAGGCAGTACGGGCCAGCCCTTGGGCCATGTCTGACGCGTCCTGCCTGCTCTGCCGGCGGACACGCCCTTCGTCAGACACGAGCCAGCCGGGAGGAGGGCGGCCCCGCGCCCTGCCGACCCACCCGGGTACAACCGGCCGGCTCATTCGGATCAGCACCGACTCGGTCTCCGGGCGCATCGATATTGCATTGACAGTCCCACCCGGCCCTTCTTACGGTGGGACCGTTCCATTGCCGCTCGTGAGGAGAAGGACGTTGCTCGTCTGAGGTCTGAGACACCGTGTGCCACCGCCGTTCCGGCAGGTGTGCAGCGCGTGCGACCTCGGCCCCATGAGCCGTCCTGACCGCCCGGCGTATCCCCCCTTCCGGCGTGTCCTCGCACGTACCCCGGTGTCTCCCGTTGCTGCCTTGTACGAACCAAGCAACCCGGAGGCTCCATGTCTACTGCCCCCACATTCATCACCTGCTCCGCCCTCTCCTTCGCCTGGCCGGACGGAACGGCGGTCTTCGACGACTTCCACCTTTCGGTCGGCCCGGGCCGCACCGGGCTCATCGGGCTCAACGGTTCGGGGAAGTCGACCCTGCTCAAACTGATCGCCGCGGACCTCACCCCCACTGAGGGCACGGTCCGCACGATGGGCGAGGTCGGCTACCTCCCGCAGAACGTGGTGCTCGACACGGCGCTGCGCGTCGACGACGTCCTGGGCATCGCGGCGAAACGCAATGCGCTGCACGCCATCGAGGCGGGTGAAGCGAGCGAGGAGAACTTCACCACGGTGGGGGACGACTGGGACATCGAGGAGCGGGCCCGTGCGACGCTCGACCAACTCGGCCTCGGCCGCATCGGACTCGACCGTACGCTCGGCGAGGTGTCGGGCGGGGAGGGCGTGTTGTTGCGCCTCGCCGCACTGACACTGGCTCGACCCGCCGTCCTGCTGCTCGACGAACCGACGAACAACCTGGACCTCCATGCGCGACGGCGGTTGTACGACACCGTGGACTCCTGGTCCGGTGTGATGGTGGTGGTCAGCCACGATCGCGAACTCCTGGAACGGGTGGACCAGATCGCCGACCTGCGCGAAGGGGAGGTCGCCTGGTACGGAGGGAACTACTCCGCGTACGAGGAGGCGCTCGCGACACAGCAGGAGGCGGCCGAGCGCATGGTCCGGGTCGCGGAGGCGGACGTCCAGCGGCAGAAGCGCGAGTTGGCGGCGGCCCAGGTGAAGCTGACCCGCCGCAAGCGCTACGGCCAGAAGATGTACGACACCAAGCGCGAACCCAAGATCGTGATGGGCGAGCGCAAACGGTCGGCGCAGGTGAGCGCGGGCAAGCACCAGATCATGCACGCCGGAAAGCTGGCGGAGGCCAAGGAACGGCTCGACGAAGCCGTGGAAGCGGTCCGGGACGACGATGAGATCCGCATCGAGCTCCCCTACACCCAGGTCCATCCGGGTCGGGGGGTACTGCGGCTCACGGAGTTGGAGCTGCGCTATGGAGCTCCGTTCCAGGGCGAGTTCGAGTTGCGTGGTCCCGAGCGGGTCGCCCTGGTGGGTCGCAACGGCGCGGGCAAGACCACGTTGCTGCGCACGATCGCGGGCGAGGTGGAACCGGTCTCGGGCCAGGCGGACACGGAGGTCCCCCTGCGCTTCCTTCCGCAACGGCTCGACGTCCTCGTCGATGAACTGACCGTCGTGGAGAACGTGGCACGATTCGCCCCGGCCGCGACCAACAACCGAATCCGGGCGCAGCTCGCGCGCTTCCTGTTCCGTGGCGCGCGGGCGGACCAGCTCGCGGGGACCCTCTCGGGCGGGGAGCGTTTCCGGGCGACGCTCGCCGCACTGCTCCTCGCGGAACCCGCACCACAGCTGTTGATGCTCGACGAGCCAACCAACAATCTCGACATGGCCAGTGTGCGCAGGTTGACCGCGGCACTGGACGCCTACGAAGGGGCGCTGATCGTGGCCAGTCACGATGTGCCGTTCCTGGAGTCCATCGGTGTCACGCGCTGGCTCCTGTTGGACGGAGGGCTCCATGACATCACTGTGGAGGACGTACGGGAGGGACGGTTGGACATGCCCCGGTAGTCCGATGCTCCGGGCAGCCGTGGTCCATCGGCGCTGCCTGTGACTCGTTGCCCAACGGCCAGGAATCCAGACAGAGGGTGTCTGGATTCCTGGCTAGCGTCATCGGTATGCCCGAGAACATCGTCATCACCGGCGCCCGTGAGAACAACCTCCGAGACGTCTCCCTCGCCCTCCCCAAGAACCGGATCACGGTCTTCACCGGAGTCTCGGGGTCGGGGAAGTCCTCCCTGGTCTTCGACACCATCGCCGTCGAATCACAACGCCAACTGAACGAGACCTTCACCTCGTTCCTGCGGAACCGGCTGCCGAAGTACGAGCGCCCGCAGGCAGACGCGATCGATGAGCTGTCGGTGGCGATCGTCGTCGACCAGAAACCCATCGGCGGCAATGTGCGCTCCACGGTGGGCACGATGACCGATATCTACTCGGTGCTGCGCGTCCTGTTCTCCCGCCACGGCAGGCCGAGTGCGGGGGCCGCGACCGCGTACTCCTTCAACGATCCGTCCGGGATGTGCCCGGAGTGCGACGGTGTGGGCAGCACCGTGGGCCTCGATCTCGACCGCGCCATCGACTGGTCGGCATCGCTGCGGGGCGGAGCGCTGCTGCTCCCGGGCCTGTCCGTGGGCAGTTGGGAATGGAAGCTCTACGCCGAGTCGGGCCACTTCGACCCCGACAAGCCCCTGGGCGACTACACCGACGACGAGCGTGAACTACTCCTCCACGGAATGGACACCACCGTGCCGGTGCAGTTCGAATCGGGTTCGGTCCAGATGCGCTTCGAAGGCGTGGTCGGCCGTTTCACCAGGCTCTTCCTCAAACGGGACACCGCCGGCCTGTCCGTCAAGCGGAGGGAGGCGGCAGCCCGGTTCGTGACCCAGAGCCGGTGCCACACCTGCGACGGTGCGCGGCTCAACAAAGCGGCACTCTCCAGTCGCATTGACGGTCTCAACATCGCGGACTGGGCCTCGATGGAGGTCGCCGACCTCGTGGGGGTACTCGGTCGGATCGACGATCCGGTGGCCTCCGTCATCGCAGACGCGGCCCGGGAGAAGTTGGAGCGCCTGGTGGGAATCGGTTTGGGCTATCTCTCGCTCGGCCGGGAGACCACCACCCTCTCCGGCGGTGAAGGGCAGCGGCTGAAGATGATCCGGCATCTGGGGAGCTCGCTCACCGGACTCACCTTCATCTTCGACGAGCCCAGCGCGGGTCTGCACGCCCGCGATGTGAGCCGACTGAACGATTTGCTGGTCCGGCTGCGCGATCGGGGCAACACGGTGTTGGTGGTCGAGCACGACCCGGATGTGATCACCATCGCCGACCATGTCGTCGACATGGGCCCCGGTGCCGGTCGGCACGGTGGTCATGTGGTCTACCAGGGTTCGGTCGCGGGGCTGCGCACCGCGGACACGCCCACGGGCCGGGCCCTGCGCAGTCCGCTGGAGGTCAAGGAGTCATCACGCACCCCCACCGGCTGGCTGCCGTTGACCGGTGCCGCCCTGCACAACCTCCAGGACGTCGACGTACGGTTCCCGACCGGGGTCCTGACGGCGGTGACGGGGGTCGCCGGCTCGGGCAAGTCCACCCTGGTGTCGCAGGTGTTCACCGCGGCCCATCCCGAAGCCGTGGTGATCGACCAGGGCGCGATCACGGCCTCTTCCCGGTCGACACCGGCCTCGTTCCTCGGGCTCATGGACACCATCCGCGCGGTGTTCGCGCGGGCCAACGGCGTGTCTCCCGGCCTCTTCAGCTTCAACTCCGAGGGGGCGTGCGCCGCCTGCTCAGGGCGCGGGGTCATCCACACCGACCTCGCCTTCATGGACCCGGTGACGCTGACCTGCCCCGACTGCGAGGGTCGGCGCTTCCACTCGGCCGTGACGGAGCACCGGGTGAAGGGCCTGTCCATCGTCGACGTACTGGAGATGACCGCGGCCCAGGGCATCGACTTCTTCGAGGACCCCACGCTCCTGCGCAAGCTGCACACCTTGAACGAGGTGGGGCTGACCTATCTGACCCTGGGGCAGCCACTGAGCTCGCTGTCGGGCGGCGAACGGCAGCGTCTCAAGCTCGCCACTCAACTTCACCGTACGGGAAGTGTGTATGTGCTGGACGAGCCGACCACCGGACTCCATCGGGCCGACGTGGCTGTGCTCGTCTCTTTGCTGGATCGACTGGTGGACGCGGGAAACTCGGTGATCTGCGTCGAGCACCATATGGACGTGGTGAAACGAGCGGACTGGATCATCGATCTGGGGCCGGAGGGCGGTAAGCACGGCGGCACCGTGGTCTTCGCCGGTACGCCACGAGGGCTGCTCGCGGACCCCAAGTCGTTCACCGCCGAGTACCTCCGCCGTGACCTGGGGCTGGAGTAGACGCTTCCGCGCTACGAGCGGCCTGGCGCGCGGCAGGCCGTCGCCGCCGCGAACCCCATCCGGATCGTCCGCCCCGACCCGAGCGAAGGGTGAATCGTTCCGTCGGACGGCTTCAGAGCGGCATCGCGCAGGCCGACCGCCGTACGGAGGACCGTCGCACGACCTTCACGCGGACGGGCGCGGGGGCGATCCGGACGGGGGTTACCGGCTTCTGCGGGGCGGGCCATGATGGGCCGCGACCAAGCCCCGCCGTTCCCAGGAGTCGCACCCGTGCCCAGCAGGAAAGCCCTGATCCGCCGACCGAGCCCGCGCCTCGCGGAAGGACTGGTCACCCACGTCGAACGGAGTTCCGTCGACGCCGACCTCGCCCTCTTACAGTGGGAGATGTACGCCGAGGCGCTGCGTGAGAACGGCTGGGAGACCGTCGAGACGGAAGCGATCGACGAATTCCCTGACGGTGTCTTCGTCGAGGACACGGTGGTGATGTTCCGCAACGTCGCACTGATCACCCGTCCGGGTGCCGAGTCACGCCGGGCGGAGACAGCGACCGTCGAGCAGACCCTGGCCCGCCTCGGCTGCTCGGTGAACTGGATCTGGGAGCCGGGCACCCTCGACGGCGGCGATGTGCTCAAGATCGGCGACACGCTCTACGTAGGACGGAGCGGGCGGACCAACGCGGCGGGGGTCCAGCAGTTACGCGCGGTCTTCGAACCCCTCGGCGCGCGCATCGTGCCCGTACCGGTGAGCCGGGTACTCCACCTAAAATCGGCCGTGACTGCACTACCGGACGACACGGTGATCGGCTACGCACCGCTCGTCGACGTCCCGTCCGCCTTCCCCCGCCATCTACCGGTGCCGGAGGAGTCCGGCGCCCAGGTCGTCCTGTTGGGCGGCGGCCGGCTCCTGATGTCGGCGAGCGCGCCCAAGACCGCGGAGTTGCTCGCGGATCTTGGCTACCAGCCGGTTCCGGTCGACATCAGCGAGTTCGAGAAGCTCGAAGGCTGCGTGACATGCCTCTCTGTGCGGCTGCGCGATTTGGCAAACTAGCCGGCTGACCAGCATATATCACCTTGCGTAGTCGACGCGGCGGGGGGCGGGCTTGGACGTGCACTTATCGCGCCCTTAACCTACGGTCTCGTAACCTACGAATCCGTAGGTAACTCTCCCGTCCCCAGGAGCATCCGTGACGATCACCTCTCCCCACCTCGGCAGTTCGGAAGCGTGGACTGACGCCCGACTGCTGTACGCGTTGGAGGAGGTCGTGGAGAAAGAGCTGAACCGCCATCTTAAAGTCGCCAAGGACTGGATGCCCCACGAGTACGTCCCGTTCAGCGACGGCCGAAACTTTCCTGGCATCTTCGAGGACGGCGAAGCCTGGGAGCCCGGGCAGTCGAAGGTCACCGACATAGGCCGTATCGCGCTCGTGGTGAACCTGCTGACCGAGGACAACCTCCCCAGCTACCACCACGAGATCGCCTCCCTCTTCGGTCGCGACGGCGCCTGGGGCACCTGGGTGCACCGTTGGACCGCAGAAGAGGGTCGCCACGGCATCGTGATGCGCGACTATCTGCTCACCTCCCGCGCCGTGGACCCGGACAAGCTGGAAGAGTTCCGGATGTCGCACATGGCGGAGGGCTTCGAGTCCGACAACCGGCACTCGATGCTGCACTCGGTCGCGTACGTGGCCTTCCAGGAGCTGGCCACCCGGGTCTCCCACCGCAACACGGGCCACCAGTCGGGCGACCCCATCTGCGATCGGATGCTCACGCGCATCGCGACGGACGAGAACCTCCACATGGTCTTCTACCGCAATCTGCTGGGCGCGGCCTTCGAGCTCGCCCCGGACCTGACCATGGAGGCGGTCCGCGATGTCGTAGTCAACTTCCGAATGCCCGGACACGGTATGCCCGGCTTCGAGCGGGCCGCCGCCCAGATGGCGATCGGCGAGATCTACAACATGCGCATCCACCACGACGATGTGCTCGCGCCGGTGCTGCGCTTCCTGAAGGTCATGGAGATCCAGGGCCTCGGCCCGAGCGGACAGCAGGCGCAGGACGAACTCGGGCTCTACATGGGCGGGCTCGACGCCGAGGCCAGCAAGTTCGACGCGAAGCTCGCCGCGCGCAAGGCACGGATGGCCGCACGGGCGGCCGGCTGAGTCTGCGGTCCAGAAATGGGCCGCCCGTGCGGCGGCCTCAGGACCGGATCACCTCCGCAGGGGCGCCGGGACCCGGTGGGCACATCGTGCCGCGCGAACCGGCGCCCGGCCCCGGCGGCGACCGCCGCCTGTCACCTGTCGACGATCGCTGATCGCTGATGCCGACGATGTGCACACGGAGTGCCGATCGAATTCCCCGTAGCGCTCCGGCCCATTCCCTGGCCGGCATCGAGCGGACCGCTGTGACCGCGCTCCCCCGTACGGAGTGAGCGCGGCCTTCACCCCGGTGATATCCCCCGCCGCTGCAACGCAGAGCAGTCGCCACCGCACTTACCTCACAGAAGCTTTCTGGAGGTGGGTATGACAGTGGCTCCAAGACGTCGTGCAATGTTGAAGCTCTTGGGTCTCCTGGGCGTCAGTACGGCCGCGGTCGCTTTCGGCTATCGCGAGGATCTGACACCCGGTGCGCCGAAGCCCTTTGCCCAAGAGTCTTCGAACGACCGCCCTTTTGAACCCCAGGTCTCTTTTCCCCCACGGTCCGTTCGGGAGGAGAACGGGCACGCGGGCTCCGATCGATGGCTCAGCGATCCGCGGGCACCGCTCACCTCCAGTGACCGCGCACGCCAGATCCAGGGATATGCGTCCGCCACTTCGATAGGCCAGGGCGATGTCATCGACTTCCATGTGTCGGCACGCAGCAGTCGGACCTTTCGGATATCGATCTTCCGGCTGGGCCACTACGGGGGCAAGGGCGCCCGGCTACGGCTGACCAGCCCGGTCCTCCGGGCCCAACACCACAGAACACCCGAAGCGGATCCCGATACGGGAAGCATCGCCTGCGAATGGCCGGCTTCTTGGAGCCTGCGTATCCCGTTCGGCTGGATGTCCGGTCTCTATCAGGCCGTGTTCACCGCAGATGACGGGTTTCGGGCCGCCACTCCGTTTGTCGTCAGGGAGGCGGAGCGGGCATCCGACCTTCTGGTGGTGCTGCCCTTCACCACCTATCAGGCGTACAACATGTGGCCCAAGGACCGCCGTAGCGGAAAGAACCTCTACCGGGGCTATCGGCCAGACGGAACGATCGGGGGTGCCGATAGCAGGGCGTACGAGGTCTCCTTCGACCGCCCCTATTCCGGAGCGGGGATTCCCAGCTGGTTTCACCTCGACACCAGTTTCATCGACTGGGCGGAGCGCTCCGGACTCGATGTGACGTATGCCAGCAGCCTAGATCTCCATGACGGAAGCGTGGACACCACCCAGTACCGTGCGGTCTTCTTCCCCGGGCACGATGAGTACTGGTCGGCCGACATGTTGGATTCGGCCCGGAAATCAGTGGCCGCCGGAACCCATCTCGCTTTCCTCACTTCCAACAACGTCTATTTCCATGTCCGGTTGAAACCTTCGCCGAGCAGACGAAACGAACGAACCGCAGGAACCAGACCGACCACACGAACGATGGCCTGCTACAAGTCGAAGACCGACCCGGCGCCCGATCGGGCGGGCCGCACCTCGCGTTGGCGCGAGGTCGAACCAGGCCGGCGACGAGCTGAACAGGGCCTGCTGGGCATCCAGTTCAACGGGATCGTGGCGAAGCCGGTACCCCTGGTGGTGAAGGAGAGCGGCCACTGGCTCTGGGCCGGGACCGGCGTGCGCGACGGGGACGAGTTGCCCGGCATGGTGGGCGTGGAGGCGGACCGTCTCGATCCCACAGCCCCCACCCCGGTCGGGTCCCGCTTGACCCTGCTCGCCGAGTCCCCGTACCAGGATCCGCGCACTGTGGCCGCGCCCGCGATTCAGCACACGGCCGTCACCGAGTACCGCAACGGCGCCCTGGTGTTCGTCGCGGGCACGTTCCACTGGCCGTTGGCCCTGACCGCTCCCGAGCATCTGAACGAGAAGATACAGAAGGCCACGGAGAATCTCGTTGCCCGGATGGTGCGCGAACAGCCTTAGGCGCCATCTCATTTGGTGCGTTGGGTAGGCTGTCGGTCGTGGCGGGCATTGTTGAGCGGCTGGTGCCGGATGAGTTGTGGGTACTGTTCCAACGGGTGGTGCCGGAAGCGCCGTCGCGGCCTCAGGGTGGTGGTCGGCGCCGGCACGGTGACCGGGAAGTGCTCGCCGCGATCGTGTTCGTGGCCACGTCGGGCTGCACCTGGCAACAGTTGCCGACGGCGTCGTTCGGGCCGTCGGGGGCGACAGCTCACCGACGGTTCACCGAGTGGAGCAAGGCGCGGGTGTGGGCCAGGCTCCACCGCCTGGTCCTTGACGAGCTCGGCGCTCGCGGTGAACTGGACTGGTCCCGCTGTGCGATCGACTCGGTAAACATGCGGGCCCTGAAAAGGGGGACCTGACGGGTCCGAATCCTGTTGACCGGGGCAAGTTCGGGTCGAAGATTCACTTGATCACGGAGCGGACCGGTCTGCCCCTTTCTGTCGGAATCTCGGGGGCGAACCTGCACGACAGCCAGGCTCTTGAGCCCCTCGTCCGCGGGATTCCGCCCATCCGGTCGCGCCGCGGCCGCCGACGGCGTAGGCCCGGCAAGCTCCACGCGGACAAGGGCTACGACTATGCCCACCTGCGGAGATGGTTACGCGGACGTGGTATCAAGCACCGCATAGCCCGTAGGGGCATCGAGTCCTCGCAGCGACTGGGCCGCCACCGCTGGACCATCGAACGCACCATGGCCTGGCTCGCCGGCTGCCGTCGCCTCCACCGCCGCTACGAACGCAAAGCCGACCACTTCCTCGCCTTCACCAGCATCGCCTGCACCCTCATCTGCTACCGCAGACTCACCAAATGAGATGTCTTCTTAGACCGTGTCCGAGCGGCAGACGCCGCCTCGCGGCCACCGGACGGACGAGCGCGGAAGATCTCCTACGGACGTGCCCAGCGGCAGGCCCGGAACTGCCAGCGGGGTGGGCGGTGCGCTCGGCACCACCCACCCCGGCTGCCCCCGTTCCCCCGTGGGCAGCGTCATACGGCTCGAAGAGACAACCTAGCCCTGACTGCTCCGGCCCTGCTTCAGCCGGTGCCGTTCCTTCTCCGACAGCCCGCCCCACACACCGAACTTCTCATCGTGGGTGAGTGCGTACTCCAGGCATTCCAACCTTCCCGAACACGCTCGGCACAGTTGTTTGGCTTCCCGGGTCGATGAGCCGGGGGCGGGAAAGAAGAAGTCGGGGCCCGTCTGTGCGCACAGTGCGCTCTCCTGCCACGAGAGGGCGTCGTCGGTGAGGGTGTTGATCGGCGTCGGCATGGGGGCCACGTTTCCCCAGTGCGATAAACAACCGATCAACGAGCAATCAACGGAGGGCAGCGGGGAGACACTTCTGGCCTAGGCCGACGATGTGGACTGTTCCGGCTGCATCACGGCGAACTTCGCCCCGAAGGGATCGCTGAGCTTGGCGAAGCGGCCGACGCCTTCCATGTCCACCGGGGCCATGCGAACGGTACCGCCCGACTGGTGGGCCTGCCCAACGGTTGCGTCGCAGTTCTCGACCTGGAAGTAGGGCAGCCAGTAAGCGCCGTCCACCTCCGTGGGGTCGGTGGCCAACGGGACGATGCCGGCGAACATCGCATCCGGATCGGTGCCTGCCGGATAGGGCATCACATATGAGGCGGAGCCGTCGGGGAAGGGCATGGTCGACGAACCCCATCCGAACACGCCCTGGTAGAAGGCGAGGGATGCGTCCTGGTCCTTTGCGTACAGCTCCAGCCAGCACAGACTGCCCACACTGTCGACGAGGTCCAGGCCCTTGTTCTTCCCTGGCTGCCAGATCGAGAAGGGGACGCCACCGGGGTCCGCGAAGACGGCCATGCGCCCCAGGTCGAACACGTCCATCGGTTCGGCCGCCACCGTGCCGCCGCCCTGCCGAACGGCTTCGGCGGTGGCGTCGGCGTCCGGGGACTGGAAGTAGACGTTCCAGGCGGGCGGCCCCTGCTCCGGGGGGACCATCATCCCGCCGGCCGCGGTCTTGCCGCCCAACTGGAACATTCCGTAGCCGCCCGCCTCGGGTCCGGCCGAGGCGAAGGTCCAGCCAAAGAGCCTCCCGTAGAAGGTCTTCGCCGCTTCGATGTCAGGGGTTCCAAGGTCGAGCCAGTTCGGGGAGCCTGTGACGAAACCGGTGGTGAGCATGGGTGTGCTCCTCTTGAATGATCGTGCGGACACCCCCCGCGGTCCCCTCTTCGAGTCTGCTCCGAATGGCCCGGTCCCGCATCCGTAGGCACTGTGGACCTCGCTTCGACGGGGCCGGGACCACCCGGCTCCGGCCGGGCTGGGCCTCGTTCCTGGCACTGCCCCACCGGGGTCGGGGCCGCCAATCTTGGCTCCGGCAACCGCGGCCTCCGGCCCGAACGACAAGGGAGCGGGGCGGCCCTCAGTCGGATGTGTCGCGGGCCCGGCTGGGTTGCACCCGTTTCGGTTCACCGGGCATCTTCGGGTATTCCGGCGGATACGGAAGGTCACCGAGTCCGTGGTCCGCCTCGTCACGGCGGGCCACCTCAAGGAGCGGCTCCAGACTAAAGCGCTGGTCGTCCATGTCCGCGTGAACGTCACCGAGCTCGGCATAGCGTGTGGGCATGGTCATGATGTCGAAGTCCTGGGGGACCGCGTCGTCGATCTCCTCCCAGCGCAGTGGCGCGGAGACGGGTGCATGGGGTTGAGGGCGCACGGAGTAGGCAGAGGCGATCGTGCGGTCGCGGGCGGTCTGGTTGTAGTCGACGAAGATGCGCTCGCCGCGCTCTTCCTTCCACCATTTGATCGTCACGCGGTCGGGCATCCGGCCCTCCAACTGGCGCCCGCAGGCGATCGCCGCCCTTCTGACCTGGGTGAAGGTCCATCGGGGTTCGATCGGTACAAAGACATGGAGGCCGCGGCCTCCGGATGTCTTGGGCCATCCGCGTAGACCCACATCCTCCAGAACTGCCCGCAGCTCATGCGCCGCCCGTACCGCATCCGCGTAGTCGGTTCCGGGCTGGGGATCGAGATCGATGCGCAATTCATCGGGGTGGTCGGTGTCCATACGGCGCACAGGCCACGGATGGAACGTGACCGCGCCCAGATTGGCCGCCCAGATGACCGCCGCGGGCTCCGTGGGGCACATCTCGTCGGCCGACCTTCCGCTCGGGAAGGTGATGTGCGCGGTGGGGATCCAGGTCGGGAGGTACTTGGGGGCACGCTTTTGAAAGAACGATTCCCCGTTCACTCCGTCGGGGTAGCGCTCCAAGGTCGTGGGACGGTCGCGCAGGGCACGGGTGATGCCACCACCGACGGCGAGGTAGTAGCGGACCATGTCGAGCTTGGTGTAGCCGGGTCCTGGAAAATAGATTTTGTCCGGGTTGGAGACGCGCACGGTCCGCTCTCCGACTTCCAATTCCACCGCTCCAGCCATGTGGGTCAGCGTAGGGCGAGCCGACATCACTCGCATACCGGACAATCGGTCCATGGATCTTCCGATCATGCCTCCCGTCAAGCCCATGCTGGCCAAGTCCGTGCGGAAGATCCCGCCCGGAATGCAGTACGAGGCCAAATGGGACGGTTTCCGGGCCATCGTCCATCGGGACGGTGACGAGGTGGTCATCGGGTCCCGCACGGGAAAGCCGCTCACGCGCTACTTCCCCGAGCTGGTGGCCACCCTCCTCGATGCCCTCCCCCCTCGCTGCGTCATCGACGGGGAGATCGTGATCGCCCACCAGGGCCGACTGGACTTCGACCGACTCTCGGAGCGCATCCACCCCGCCGAGTCCCGGGTGCGGATGCTCTCCGAACGCGACCCGGCAAGCTTCATCGCCTTCGACCTGCTGGCCCTCGGTGACGATTCCCTCCTGGAAACCCCCCTGGTGGAGCGGCGCGCCCAACTGGAGACGGCACTGGCCGGGGCGCGACCGCCGACCCATCTCGCCCCGGCCACTACCGATCGGGACCTCGCACAGCGGTGGTTCGAGACATACGAAGGAGCGGGTCTCGACGGCGTGGTCGCCAAACCGCTCGACCTGCCGTACCGTCCGGACGCCCGATTGATGTTCAAGATCAAGCACGAGCGGACGGCCGACACTGTCGTGGCCGGATACCGACTCCACAAGAGCGGTCCGATCGTCGGATCGCTCCTCCTCGGCCTCTACGACGACACCGGTGCGCTCCAACACGTCGGCGTCTGCGCCGCGTTCCCCATGAAGCGCCGCGCCGAACTGATCGATGAGTTGGCCCCCCTCCTGATGGATCCGGTGGATGGACATCCCTGGGCGGACTGGGCACGGGAGAGCGCCCACGAGGGAGCGAGGCTGCCGGGGGCGCAGAGCCGATGGACGGGTCGGAAGGACCTCTCATGGGTCGCGCTACGGCCCGAGCGGGTGTTGGAGGTGGCGTACGACCACATGGAAGGTGATCGATTCCGGCATACGGCTCAGTTCCGCCGCTGGCGCCCGGACCGCACTCCCGAGGACTGCACCTATGCGCAGTTGGAGGAGCCGGTGCGATACGACTTGGCCGAGGTGCTAGCCGGACCCGCCCGCTAGAGCGCGTCACCGCCGTCGAAGCCTCCACCAAGTGGCCCCGCGCGGCGGTGTGGTGCTGCCGCCGTACGGCCCCCTGCGCCCCCGTCGGGACGGTCGACGCTCGGGGCGAGTGGATCAACATCACCTACGTACAGTCGACTTGGCGCCAATTGCCGAGCACATTGCGCGTCATGGATTCGGGTGAGTGGTCCCCGTTCGCGTAAGGTATGCCGTCGGTGCTGCCGGAGGCAGAGGCCGGGTGAGCCATGCGGTGGGTGCCGTGGTACGACACCATCGATCGCAACCACGTCGACGGAGACGCGGCGGGCGGGGTGGCCGCTGTCTCATCCCCTGTGAGCCTTGCGCGTCCCTGACCGGTTGCTGTCCGCGGTGCGGCGGGTGGAAAGCCGGAGCCAGAAGGCCGGTCAGCCCGCCGAGGTGTGAACAGAAACCCATGGGACGGCCAATGGCGGTTGCCCCACCGACACATCCCTCCCGACGGTGCGGACTTCCGTCCGTGACGTGCGGAGGGCGGGCCCTGCCGGAGCACCGGCGCCCGAGCAGACAAAAGGACTGGACCGTGACTCCCTCGCCCCTCATCCCCGTACCGATCCCCGACCGTGTGGCCGCCTTGATCGGGTCCTGCATGCCGGCCCATGTGCTGGAAGCGGAGATCGAAGCGGACAGTGCCGCCCGCGAGGTGCACCGGTTCCGCGGTCCCCTCTGCCCCGACGACCGTGCCGACCGGGAACATCTGCTGTCGGTGGTGGCCCGCGCCAACAAGATCCTCGCCGCCCATCACCCCCTGTTGATGATCCGCCCCAACCGCGCCTACGGCTGACCCGCGGTCATCACCGGCCCCTGACAGCACCGAACCGCACCACACCGCCCACACCTCCGCCCCTTGCCCATTGCCCCGGGCGGACCTCACCGCATGCGGCTGACCTGCGGCGGTGTGAAGCTGCGAGGGTGACCGAGACCACCGATGCCCCCGCACCCGCCGTGGCACCGCCCGTACTCGACGTACGACAGCGCAACATCGTCTTCGGCACGATCATGCTCGGGATGTTGCTGGCAGCGTTGGACCAGACGATCGTGGGCACCGCCTTGCCGACGATCGTGGCGGATCTGGGCGGCGGCGACCATATGTCCTGGGTGGTCACGTCCTATCTGCTCGCGGAGACGGTGGCCACCGTACTGGTCGGCAAGTTCGGTGACCTCTTCGGTCGGAAGCTGATCTTCCAGGTCTCGGCGATCATCTTCATCACCGGCTCGTTCCTCTGCGGCCTCGCCGGCAACATGACCCTCCTCATCGTGTGGCGCGGCATGCAGGGCATCGGTGCGGGCGGGCTGATGGTCACCTCCATGGCGCTGATCGCTGATGTGGTGCCGCTGCGGGAACGCGGGAAGTACCAGGGCGCCATCGGTGCCGTCTTCGGCGTCGCCACGGTGATCGGGCCGCTGCTCGGCGGCTGGTTCACCGACCAGTTGAGCTGGCGTTGGGCCTTCTACATCAATGTGCCCCTGGCGATCGCCGTCGTCATCGCCGCGGCCCGGACGATTCCCACCGTGCGTTCCGCGAGCCGCCCGATCATCGACTACCTCGGAATCGCCCTGGTCGCCATCGGCGCCAGCGCCCTGATCCTGGGCACCAGTTGGGGCGGCAACGAGTACGGCTGGAGCTCATCGGTCATCATCGGCCTGTTCGTCGGCGGCACCCTGGCGCTCGGACTCTTCTGCCTGGTGGAACAACGGGCCGCCGAGCCGATGCTGCCGATGCGGCTCTTTCGCAACCCCGTCTTCACCGTGTGTTCCGTACTGAGCTTCATCGTGGGCTTCGCCATGCTCGGCGCGATGACATTCCTGCCGACCTATCTCCAGTACGTGGACGGAGACTCGGCGACGATGTCGGGGGTGCGCACCCTGCCCATGGTGGCGGGGCTGTTGATCGCCTCGGTGTTCAGCGGCATCGTCGTCAGCAGAACCGGCCGCTACCGACTCTTTCCGATCTTCGGCTCCCTCGTGATGGGCATCGGCCTCTACCTCCTGTCCTTGATGGAGCCGGGCACGGCGACCTGGCTGGAGTCGCTGTACATGTTCGTCCTCGGCAGCGGAATCGGACTGTCGATGCAGGTGCTCACGATCGCGGTCCAGAACACCGTGGAGTACGCGGACCTCGGTACGGCGACCTCCGGAGTCACCTTCTTCCGTACGCTCGGGAGTTCGTTCGGCGCGGCGGTGTTCGGCACGATCTACACCAACTCGCTCGTGCCGCATCTGAGTCGGGGAATCCGTGAGGCGATCGGCGCCGGTGGGGTGGACGCGGCCACGGTCGCCCGACTCGCACGCAGCCCCGCGGGGGTGCGGCAGCTGCCGCCACAGCAGCAGGAGCCGATCGTGCAGGCGTACGCGGACGCGCTGCACACGGTGTTCCTCTGGACGGTTCCGGTTGCGGTCCTGGGGGTGCTGATCGCCCTCTTCCTCAAGGAAGTGCCGCTGCGGGACACGGCGCGTGAGGCATCGATCGATCTGGGGGACAGTTTCTCTTCGCCGACCTCGGGCGATTCGGCCAAGCTGCTGGAGGGCGCGGTGGCCACCATCGTGTCGCGGGCGGGGCCGGACACCGCGCGCACCCTGGTGGAGGGCTCTGCGAGCCGACTGGACATCGCGGGTGCCTGGGTGGTGATGCAGGTCGAGATGATGACCCGGCTGGTGGGTCATGCGAGTACGGCTCTGATCGCGGCACGGCACCGGTTGCCTCCCGAAGTGCTGGCCCCGGTCTTCGATCGGATGGTCACCGAGGGGTTCGTCTCGCGCCAGGGCGACTACTACAGCCTCACCAGGGACGGGGAGCGGGAAGCCGCGGTGATCACCCGGGCGTGGCAGGGGTGGTTGGGAGATCAGCTGGAGCGGGACATCGGGCGCCCGGCCGGGCCTGGACTACGGGCGGCGGTCGATGCGATCGCCAAGCGACTGCTGGTGGAGGACCTGGCGGAGGGGCTGCCCCGGTCGGCGGAGAAGACCGCGCTCACTCGATGAAGGTGCCGTCCACATAGGTCCAGGCGCCGCCCGCGCGCTCGAACCTGCTGCGTTCGTGCAGCGCACCGCGATTGCCGTGGTGTCGGTAGCGGGCCCGGAAGGTGACCGAACCGATGGAGTGGAACGGGCTGCCGTCGATGACCTCCAGGATCTCCAACCCCGTCCACCGCATAGCGGGGTCGAGTTCCAGTTGCACGGGTCGGGTGGTGGGGTGCCAGGTGCGCAGGAGATAGGCCATGTCCCGAGCGACGAAGGCCGCGTAGCGCGAGCGCATCAGGAGTTCGGCGGTGGGTGCGGCGGCCTCCCCCGTGTGGAAGCGCCCGCAGCACTGCCCGTACGCGGCGGGCAGCCCGCAGGGGCAGGGGGAGGCTGTGGTCAGAGCGGGAGCCGTGTCGCCTTGGTGGCGGGAGTTGCGTCGGGCCATGGGTCCATTCTCCCGCGCTGGATCGGCGACCGTGGCGCAGGGCTCCGGGCTCCGGTTCGAGCCGGGGTGGCGCCGCTGTGAGACCTGCCCGCTCAGCCGGTCATTCGGCAGGGGCCGAGGTGAACCGTACGGCCTCGGACGACGGGACGAACACGGGATCCGAACCCAGTGCGTGTTCGGCCACTCGGGAAACGACCGACGCGGGAATGTCGTCGAGCCCGTAGCTGGCATGGGCGTCATGGGGCAGGACGACTTCCAGCCCGCGCTCCAGCGCACCGCGGGCGGTCGCGCTGACACACATCTCGGACAGCACACCGCCGATCACAACGCTCTGTACCCCCCTGCGGTCGAGGAGTGCACCGAGGTCCGTCTCCGTGAACCCGTCGTCGTCCGCCTTGGACACGACGTGCTCGTCGTCGGACTCGACCACCGGTAGCTGGAGATGCCAACCCGGAGAGCCCGGCTCGTCGACCGCACCCGGCTCGCCGTCATTGCGCAGATGAACGACCAGCGCGCCTGCGGCGCGGGCGCGGTCGAGCAGGAGGGTCCATCGGTCGATGAGTCGATCGGCATCGGGCACGGCCTGTTCACCGCAGAGGAATCCCCGCTGGGCATCGACGAGGACCAACGCCTGCGCAACCGCACTGGTTGAACGTGGAACGGAAATCCATGCCCCGGACTCGACGAACCCTCCCCCGGCCGCGGCTCCGGTCTGCTCATCGGACATACGGACTCCCCCAGGGTTCGGAGCGTCGGGTGGTAGCGCGTGTACTGTAGGTGACGGCGTGCGGTCATGGTGCCCGCACGCCGGTGCCCGTGCTTCGAACGTGCCGGCCCTTCAGGGGTGCCCGGTCCCTCATGCATGCACAGAGGCCAAAGGCGCGACAACGGGCGCGGCAAGGATCGGAGACCATGCCCCAGCGGTCGAACGGTCAGGTGAGCAGGAAGTCGGCCTGTCCGGCCTTGGCTCCCTGAATGAACGCGGCGATCTCGCTCGGCGTGTAGATCAGGGCGGGCCCGCCGGGGTCGGCGGACTGGCGCACCGCCACCCGACCGTCGGCGAGCTTCATGGTCTCGAAGCAATTGCCGCCGTTACCACCGCTCCACGGCTTGTGCCAGCCCACCTCACCCAACTCGGTGGCCGGCATGCCGTTGTATATGTGGTCCATTCATAGCTCCTTGCGGAGACCCCGGAGGATCTCCTTCGTGCGTTGTGCAGGCGCCGCCTGAGCCGCCATGCGGTCCAAAACCTCCAGGTGGGAAGCGACCTCGGGGCGCGCGTC
The DNA here is from genome assembly GCF_036226685.1 of Streptomyces sp. NBC_00690. Lineage (NCBI taxonomy): Bacteria > Bacillati > Actinomycetota > Actinomycetes > Kitasatosporales > Streptomycetaceae > Streptomyces > Streptomyces sp. NBC_00690. The sequence continues at coordinate 7,132,999 of NZ_CP109009.1, read as the reverse complement.
GAGATAGACCGCACCCGTCAGGTACTCGCTGTAGACCATGTCGGGGAGTTCAGGGACGGCGAAGCGGAACAGCACGAACGGCCCATAGGTACCGGGATGGTGCCCCGAGGAGAACTGTGCGATCTGTAGCGTCACATGGGGCAGTTCAGCGCCTTCGAGGATCCGATCGATCTGGCCCCTCATCACCGCCGGACTGCCCACGGGTCTACGGAAGACCGTCTCATCCATGATCACCCACAGCCTCGGCGCATTGGGCTGGGTCAGCAGGGCCTGGCGTTCCATGCGCAGTGCCACATGACGCTCTATGTCGTCGGGGTCGGTCTGACCCACGGCACCGCTGAGCATGATCGCCCGGGCGTACTCCTCCGTCTGGAGCAGACCGGGCACGAAGTGCGGCTCGTAGGCCCGAATGAGGCTCGCCGCACCCTCCAGGCTGACGTACATGCTGAACCAGCCGGGCAGCACATCGTGAAAGCGCTGCCACCAGCCGGGCTTGTTCGCTTCCTCGGCGAGTTCGATGAACCCGCGGGCCTCGTGATCGCTGATTCCGTAGGCGCCCAGAAGTAGCTGCACATACGGGATCTTCAGTGCGACCTCGGCGGTCTCCATGCGGCGAATCGTGCCCGCGGCAACCCGAAGGACCTTGGCTGCTTCCTCGCGCCTCAGCCCGGCGCGCTCGCGCAGATCCTGCAAGCGCTTGCCGAGTACGACCTGCCCCACCGTGGGGGCGGACCGCGGTTCGCTCACTTCGAGACCTCCCCACGTGCTGTTGTTGGCAGCAGTCTGCCACGCGCTCGCATCGATGAATATGCCCACTCTGAAAATTTCAGAGTGGGTCTTGCCAAGTTGTCCATTCCAACGCAACAGTGGTCAGGTGAATCGTGACGCGCTCCACGCCCCACTCCTGGACCCGTGCTCCGGGGCCGACCACCATCGGTACGGCTTCGAGCTGCCGGCGCGCGTCGAGTATGTCTCCACAGCCCGAAAGCTCGCTCGCGATCGATTGGACTGCTGGGGCATAGGCGGCGACGTCCATGACACAGCCATGCTGGTGGTCTCCGAACTGGTCACCAACGCCGTCGTCCACAGCGGAAGCCACCGGATCACCTGCGAGTTGCTCAACGATGTCGAACGGCTGCGGATCAGCGTGCGGGACCAGGGCTGCGCACCCAGCGGCCCACGGGTGTGCCACACCCAAGCCGCCGAGGAGCGAGGACGTGGTCTGCTCCTGGTGGAGGCCGTATCCAGCTCATGGGGGGCGCACGCCACCCAGCAGGGCAGCGGTCGAGTCGTCTGGGCAGAGCTGCTCCACACGGACGTCCCGTACGGCGCGGACTTTCCGCAACGGACGGAGCGATCTTGTTGAAACAGTTGACCGCCCGGTTGAGCTGGACCAGCCGGCGCACGGAGGTCGCAGGGTTGACCCGGTTGGTCCTGCCCCCCACGGTCGTGGCCACACTCGGTTGCGACGCGGTGGGCGTACCGGCCCGATTCGGATTCCGGTTGCTGAGGCGGCTGCCCCGCAATGGCTGTGTCTTCGCGGATGCGGACTGGTGGTGGTGGATCGTCCCGACCGGCTCCGACCAGGAGTTGACCTGGCCCTTGCCCTCCCACTACGCCCAGGGCGCTTTCGTACCGGCAACTGACCCCCGGCTGATTCGTTGGCCCGACGACCGCAGCCCCTACACACCACCAATTCCGCTTTACCTTGTGGCCTGCCAACTGACCGGCACCGCGCCGCTATGGCGAGTGGATGTCACCGGACGCGGCCAGGGCCGCTCTTTCAGATAGGAACATCGGTGCGAGCGGTGAGGCGGGATGCGATGGCGGACGCTGTGCACGGCGGCGACCACGGTCAGTGCTGGCCGACGGCCGGTGAAGACGACGGACGGCATGGAGGGGAACCCAGCACGTGGTGATCACCGCAACCGCAGGACCGGGCACTCGGGTCCCAGACGAGACGGATAGTCTTCCGGGCATGTCGGAAGCCAACACGGACCCAGAACGGCAGGGGCTCACCCCACGTCAGGCTCGTCATGTCCGCATAGCGCTCTCCGCGGCCATCATGGTCGCGGTCGGACTGATGCTGACCCTTCGGCTCGGGAGCACCCACTCGGTCCTCACGATGGGGTTCTACGGCATCGCCCTGATTCTCTCGGGGAGTGCCCTGGTACTGAGCAAGCAGGGGCGTACGCGCGTGGCCACGGTGGTGCTGGGAACCGGAGTGGCCGTCTGCCTGGCGGCGGAATGGGCGATCGCGTCCCTGCGGTGAGGGCGAGCCGCCCGGGGAACGGACCGCAGAGCGGTCACGGGCGGTGCACGGCAGCAGTACACGGTGAAGACGTCGGACCATCCCGAACCACCCGGACCACGGGGGAAATGGGGGAAGGGTAGAGCAGGCTTCCGCGCGGGGGAAGGCGGGGGAGCACCTGCTCAAGGGGCCGGCCTCCTGGGGGGAGGCCGGGCCCGGCCCGAAGTGGTGGCGGCCGGGGTGTCCTGGGGAGGACACGTCGGCCGCCCCACGCATGTTCGGGGGCGGACGTTCCACCCCCGTTCCGTCCGCTGCGATCGGCTGCCTCGGCGAGCCTGACGGGCCCGCAGGGTCGTTCAGGGCCTGCGGCTGTGAAAGGTGCGGCGCAGGTCGCTCACCCAGGCATCGGGGTTCTCCCAGGGGATGAAGTGTCCCCCGCGGTCATGGGCATTGACATTCACATGGTTGAACCAGTCGGATTGCGGGCCGGTCTTGAAGGCCCGTACGCGCTCGTCGGCGGTCCGGACGCCGGGCGGGTTCTCATAGGTGACGAAGGTGAGGCCGACCGCGGCCTCCACGAGCGGGGCGCGGTCGTGGGAGGGAACCCACGGATAGCGGTTGGCATTGGCGTAGTAACGCATCGACGTGGCGATGGAGTTGTTCACCCAGTAGATCGTGGCGTGGGTGAGCAGGTCGTCCTTGGTGAAGACGGACTCCACGTCACCACCGTTGTCGCTCCAGGCGTTCCAGCGCTCCAGTAGCCAGGCGAGCAGGCCGGCGGGCGAGTCGCTCAGCCCGTGGGCCAGGGTGGCGCCGTCGAGCATATGGACGGCGAGGTGGGGCGCCCAGCGGTGGTCCAACTCGATGATGCGGGCGCGGACATCGGCGGGCTGGTCGTCCGTGAGCGGCCGGTTCCGGGCGAAGTCCCAGGCACGGTGGCCGGTGAAGAAGTCGAGCGGCAGCCCGGAGCCGATGTGGATGCCGTACAACTCGTCGGCGTACTTGTGGCCGAGCTGGCTGGAGACGATCCCGCCGATGTCGCAGCCTCCGGCGGCGTACTTCTCGTATCCCAGCGTCTCGGTCATCAAGGTGTGCCAGAGGTCGGCGACCTTCCAGAAGTTGACGTCCGCAAATCCGGTGAGCGGGCCGGGGAATCCGAAGCCGGGCAGCGACGGCACGATGACGTCGAACGCATCTGCGGGGTCGCCGCCGGACGCGGCCGGGTCGGCGAGCGGGTCGATCACCTTCGACCAGTGCCAGAACGTCCACGGCCAACCGTGGGTGAGGATCAACGGGATCGGGCGAGGGCCGCGGCCGGGCTTGCGCATGAAGTGCACCGGCACACCGGCGACGCTCACCTGGTAGTGCTCGTGGGCGTTGATGGCGGCCTCGGCCTTGCGCCAGTCGTAGCCGTCCCGCCAATGGGCGAGGAGCTCACGGAGATAGCTGCTCGGGACGCCGTAGGACCAGTCTTCATTGCCTTCGTCCAGCGGCGGACGGGTCGATGTGAGGCGGGTACGCAGGTCAACGAGGACCTTGTCGGGCACATGGATCGGGGTGGGCTCCAGGGGGAAGACGTGCGGGGTGGCCATCGCATGGTTCCTTACTGGGTAGGGGAAGCGGTGTCGCCGGTCGGTCGGGGGTCGGGCAGTGGGCCGGACCGTTTCGAGGAGTGCGGGCAGTGACGCAGGAGCGTCTGTCGGTGGTACGGGTCGAGTCGGCCGGGGGCCGATGCGCTCCTTTCGCCGCGGCTCGACCACCCTGGCACCGACGCGAACGTCCAACGGGTCCGACGATAGGGCGTTTCCACCTTGGCCCTGGGCCTGCGCTTCATGTTTGGCCGCGCGTGACGCCCGCCGCACGGTGACCCGTCCACGGCAAAGATGCTTCGTTGCTTGTTGCAAACGACTGACCGGCTGACGCACTGATAGGAGTCAGTTCAGGATCGTGCGCGACGACTTCAAGAGGGAGGGAAACAAGAGGGGAACGCGTGCGGCAGGGAAGGAAGCGCATGCCTCGACCGGCTCTCGGCAGGAGCACTGGCCGGCACCATCCGCTGGCCGCTTGCTGTGCGGCCCGAAGGGATGATGTGCCGAGACGTCCGAGGAGCACGGCGGCCGTCGCATCGAAAGCACGTGGAGGGCGGTCGCCCGGTCCGCGCCCGAACGCACAGGCGCTGCCGCTGCGCCCGATCCCTCCGGGCTCGTACGGCCGCCTGTTCCGTTTCCGTACGGTTGCCGGCCACAAGGCCACAAAACGCCGCAGAGAATGTCCCGGGCTTCGTCAGCCGCCCGAGACGGCCCGCAGATGGGCCTTACCCCGCCGGGTGCCGGATGTGGACGGCCGCTCGCGCAGCACCAGCGTCATACGGGTGTATCCCCGGTCCTGAAGTGTCGCTGGCGTTTCGTCCACGATCCGGCACTCGGCGCGCCCCCACTCGGGGTCCGGGTGGTACAGCGGCCGTACAGCCCCGTCGTGGTGTACGGCTGCGGCTCCCGTGGCCCTCATCCAGTGGGGCAGTCCACAGCGATAGGCGGCGTCCATGATCGGGTCGTTGGCGATGTCACTGCGAATGGCCTGAAGCACCCCGTCGTTCTCGTAACGCTCCAGAGCCGTTTCCAGTTGGGCGAGGAGCGGAAGGCACCAACTCGTCTCCCGATCGCCCAGTACGGCTCCCGCATCGGGATGGAACAGGACGAACCGCAGGAAGTTCTGGTCCGGCATCGCCGTGGGGTGCTCCCCCATGGCACGGAACAGCATCTGGAACGCCGGGTTCACATGGGCCACGTCCCAGCGCTGGTCGAAGAGGACCGACGGCAGGGGCACGGAGTCCATCATCGCCGCGTAGTCGCGCAGATAAGCCCTGATGCCGGGGTCCTGAAGACCCGGCTCCTCCTCCGCGGACGGAACCTCCGCGGGCCGGACGGGCGTGGGCAGCGGCGCATAGGTACGGAGGGGACCGGAGGGGAACGCGGGTCCCGAGGGTCGCGCGGGGCCCAGGGGCGAGGTCACCCGCGGTTTCACTCCCCCGAGTGCCGTGGGCGGCTCGCGGTCCACCGCGAGCCGGAACAGCCAGCCGCCCTGCTGGTCGGTCATCTCCAACGCCTTGACGAGGGCGTACAGCTTGTCGTCGGTCCACTCCTCCGAGGCCGCACGCTCCCAATTGCCGTACGCGCCTGCACTGATGTCGAGCCGTGCGGCTACCTCCGCCTCGCTGAGCCCCAGCTCTTCCCGACGTCCTCGCAGTATGTCGGTGAGCCTCCTTGACCGGAGGGTCCCGCGGCCCGCAGCCGCGCACCCTCGACGTCCGTGGACACCAGGACGGTCAACACCCGCCTCATGTGTCATCGAGAACGCCACCCTTCCCGCTTCCCGAAGTACCGCCGCGGTAGCGCCTTTTGATCTTCACCCCGCCTGGTGATCCTGCTACCGCAGGAGCGACCATGTCAACTATCGTGGCATTCCACGTCGCTGAACGCCGAGATCGCGCCACAGCTGTGGCAATACCTGGCTGACGGTCCGGGAAACGGTTAATCTCCGGGCAGCCAACTGTGTGCGGAGCCATCTCGCGTGATCTAGGAGACCTACTGGTGACAGACGGCTTCTTGGTTCCGGGCCCGGCAACCGCAGGCCCCCTGGCGGCGTCGGTCGCCCGCGTCGCCGAACTCGCAGGCAGAGTAGGACTAAGCCACAGCGAGGTCTTCGACGTACACAAACTCTCCGAGGCTTCGGGAGTCCCCACCGACGTGGTCGGTGCGCTCCTGGAGGGCAGGCCCGCAGGTCAACCCGACCTCCAGGCCCGCTTCCTCCAGCGGTTCGACCTGCTGCGACGCACCCGACTCAAACCCAACGGGCGCCGCTACACCCAGCAGGAGATCGCGGACGGCGCCGCCATGTCCCGCCAGCAGGCGGGTGCACTGATCAACGGGGACCGCCGCCCGACCATGGAGCACTGTGACGCGATCCAGCGGTTCTTCAAGGTCCACGCGGGCTTCCTGACAGCCGACGACGCCGACGCGCTCAACGGCGCGCTCCAACGCACCGAACAGCGCATGCTCCAGGACTACGCCGGCGAGGGCGATCCGCTGGAGCGACTGCTTCAGGACCACGGGGTGCGGGGCATCGCCTGGCGAGCCGCCCAACTGCCCACGGACAAGCACCGGGACAAGGTCACCGAGTGGCTCGACATGCTGCTCGAAAGTGTGAAACCGACAGAACCGGCCGATTCAACGAAGCCGACGGACGCATGACTGACGGAAACATGACTTCAGATGAGGACTGATGTCAGGGCAGGGTTAGTGCCGCACGCATGCGTACGGGCGCGGAGGGGGAGAGGAGAACGGTGAGCATTGGCAAAGAAATGCGTCGGCTCTGCGGCGAGCTGGTAGCCGGAATCGATCTGCCAGCCCCGGCCGAGCCCGCTGACCTCTACGCGGCCCTGTGCGGCCAGATGAGCAAGCGCCGGGGCCGGCCCGTGCGGTACCGCATGGCGAGCTTTCCTCCCGGTACGGCCAGCGGGCTCTGGCTCGACATGACCGATCAGGACCTGATCGTCATCGAGGAGCGGACCGCCCCCGACCACCAACTCGTCATCCTCGGGCACGAGCTGTGGCACATGAAGGCCGGCCACTGCACCCATCACGTCGAGGGCGCCGCGGTCGCCGCTCGACTGCTGTCGGACGAAGCCGATCTCCAGGCAACCGTGCTCAAGGTCGCCGCCCGTACCCGCTTCGACCAGTCCGAGGAGAACGACGCGGAGAGTTTCGGCCTCCTCCTCGGCAGCAAGTGCCGCTCCTGGCTGGCCGGATCCACTAGTCGCGGGCCCAGACGGCGGGAAGGGCTCGCCGGCAGGATCGAGGCGTCCCTGGGATACCGCGGACCACAGGGCTGATGGATCCGCGCGCACGCGTGCGACTGACCAGCGCGGTCAGTCGGGACCCGCTGGAGCCGAAGGCCGGCCGGGACACGGTGCGGCGCCACAACCTCAGCCTGGTGCTCCGCGCGGTGCGCGACGCCGGTGAGATCACCCGAGCGGGGGTCTCCGCCCGGGTGGGACTGACCCGTGCCGCCATCTCCTCCCTCGTGGAACAACTCCTGGACAGCGGATTCCTCTCCGAGTCGGGGAAGACGTTCAGCGGACTGGCGGGGCGGCCGGGCACGGTGCTGAAGGTGGCGCGAACCGGGGTCGCCGGTATCGGTACGGAGATCAACGTCGACCACGTCGCCGTCTGCGTGGTCGATCTGGCGGGCACGGACCGGGTTCGGCTGGTGGAGCACCTCGACAACCGCGGGGCTCCCCCGGCACAAGTGCTCTGCCGGGCGGCGGCGATCACGGCGCGCGCCCTCGTCTCCGCGGCGGAACAGGACTTACGGCCCGTCGGAGCCACCTTGGCCCTCCCCGGGCTGGTGTCGTCCGGCACGGTATGGCAGGCGCCCAATCTGGGCTGGAGCCAGGTGGCGGCCGAAGAACCCTTCGCCCACGCCCTCGCTGCCCTTCGCTCGGAACTGCCCGCGCTCCCCGTCCGCTCGGAGAACCAGGCCAATCTGGCAGCCCTGGCCGAGCTCTGGTTCGGCACTCTCGGACGCGTCCGCACCTTCCTCTATCTGACGGGGGAGATCGGTGTCGGGGGCGCCCTGGTCCTCGACGGCGAACTCCTCAGGGGCGCCCACGGCTTCGCCGGCGAGCTCGGACATGTAATGGTGGCCAAGGACGGCCCCGAGTGCCGCTGCGGCGCACGGGGCTGCTTGGAGCAGTACGCGGGGCAGTCGGCGATGCTGCGTGCGGCACACATCGACCGGTCGAGCGGCGCCGCCGCGCTGGCCGAGTTGGAGCGCCGGGCCCGCACCGGCGACGGCAGGGCCCTGGCCGCACTCAACCAGGCGGGGTTGATGCTGGGCCGGGTACTGTCCGGCGCCGTGAACCTCTTCGACCCGGCGGCGGTCGTTCTCGGCGGCATCTACGGCCCGCTGGCGCCCTGGTTGATCCCGGGCGCCTCGATCGAACTCTCCACCCATGTCGTCTCGGGCCTGTGGCCGCAGACGGGCACCCGGCTACGGGCCGCCTCCCCCGCGGCGGACGCGGCTCGGGGTGCGGCAGGGCTGGTGGTGCAGGACGTGCTCTCGGATCCGCTGTCGTACGCACAGCGTGCAACGACCGGCTGACCGGCCCACGCCGAACAGCCCGAACAGCCTGAGCAGCCTGAGCAGCGGCGCGGCACCTGCCCGCCGAAGGGCCGCCAGACGGCCATCGACCGCCCGCAAGGCCGCGGAGGGTTCCGGCGCCGGTTCCCGTGACCGTGGAAGGACCGTGGAAGCGGAATCGGTCCGCGGGTCTGGCCAAGACCCGAACCGACCTCCCCCACGATCGCGGCCCGCCTCTCCCCACACGATCGCTTCCCGGCCTCGGCATCGGCTGTTTTCCCGACCTGCGTGTCGGCCCGACGGGCACCTTCGGCGAACGCTTCGTGAGAACCCCTTCCCACCAGCCCTGATCGACTCCTTAGACTGTCCGGTACATCTCATTCCAGTTACCGCTCACCCAACTGCGGTGAGAGGACGACCCACGCCTCGGGAGGCGAGCATGGGCACCCGTCGCACCTCACTGCCAGGAGTCGGAACGCAGTACGACTTCACCACCGAGGCAGGACGACACATTTCCGTCGTCGTCCACCACGATGGACGGCGGTTCCTCGGCTTCTACGCGTCAGACGACCCGGACGCCTGTCAGTTGGAGGTGCCCCTTTCCTCAGCCGAGGCGACCGCGCTGGCGCACCTCATCGACCCCGCACCCATCGACGCCGTCCGGACCGACGGGATCGATCTGGTCACGGAGCACATCCCCGTCAGCGCCCGCTCCCCTTATCTGGGCCGTCTGCTCGGCGAAACGGAAGCCCGCAGCCGTACGGGTGCCTCGATCGTGGCCGTACTCCGCCGTACGAGCGCACACCCGTCACCCGGCCCGGACTTCAGGTTCGCCCGCGGCGACACCCTGGTCGCGGTCGGCACCCGTGAGGGCGTCGACGCCCTCGTCGAGATCATCGCCGGAGGCTGAGCGTGCACCACACCACCGAACTGCTGATCGAGCTGGGTGCGATCATTCTCGGTCTGGGGCTGATAGGCCGGTTCGCGGGACGCATCGGCCTCTCCCCCATCCCGCTCTATCTGCTGGTGGGGCTGGCGTTCGGCACGGGCGGGCTGCTGCCGCTGAGCGCCAGCGAGGACTTCGTCGCCGTGGGCGCGGAGATCGGCGTCATCCTGCTGCTGCTCCTGCTCGGCCTGGAGTACTCGGCGTCCGAACTGGTCGGCAGTCTGAAGACCCAGTACCCGTCGGGCGCGGTCGACTTCGTCCTCAATGCGCTGCCGGGTGCGGCAGCGGCACTCCTGCTGGGCTGGGGGCCGGTGGCGGCGGTCGCCCTCGCGGGTGTCACCTGGATCTCCTCCTCCGGTGTGATCGCCAAGGTGCTGACCGACCTGGGGCGCCTGGGCAACCGGGAGACACCGGTGATCCTCGGCATCCTGGTCATGGAAGACCTGGCGATGGCCGTCTACCTCCCCCTGCTGACGGCGCTACTCGCGGGCGTCGGGCTCGCCGGCGGCAGCATCACTCTGCTGATCGCGCTCGGGGCGGTCGGCATCGTGCTCTATCTGGCGCTGCGACACGGACGGCTGATCAGCCGCGCGGTTTCGTCGGACAATCCCGAGATGCTGCTCCTGGTGGTCCTCGGTCTGACCCTGCTGGTGGCGGGCATCGCGCAGGAACTCCAGGTCTCGGCTGCGGTCGGTGCCTTCCTCGTGGGCATCGCACTGTCGGGTGAGGTCGCCGAAGGCGCGCGCAAGCTGCTCACTCCGTTGCGCGACCTCTTCGCGGCGGTGTTCTTCGTCTTCTTCGGACTCTCCACGGATCCGACGGCGATTCCCCCGGTGCTGCTGCCCGCACTGCTGCTCGCCGTGGTCACAGCGGTCACCAAGATCCTCACCGGTTGGTACGCGGCCGGTCGGGTCGGGATCGGACCGCGCGGTCGACTGCGGGCGGGCGGCGCGCTGGTCGCCCGCGGTGAGTTCTCCATCGTGATCGCCGGTCTGGCCGTCGCCACCGAACCGAGGATCGGCCCGATCGCCACGGCGTACGTCCTGATCCTGGTGGTGCTGGGGCCGCTGGCAGCCCGCTGGACCGAACCTCTGGTGGCCAGGGCGCAGCAGACCCGCAGGCGCAAGGAGCCGTTGCCCGAGTGCCACGACGGCCCGGCGCACAGTGCGGCTCTCCCACCGGAAGCCACGGGAGCCGACGTACCGGCGCAGGAGGGGCACGTGCCCGGCCCTGAGAAGGACGGTGTCATCGTGAGCGACCCGCGCTAGCCGAAGGGCGTCCAGCCGGGCCCACCGCCCATTCCCTCACCCCCTTGGGCACCGGCCCGAAGAGAGCGATCCATGGCATCTGAGCACCCCGTCTCCTTCGCGCTAGTGCCTGGCGCGCATGAGTCCCCGGTGATCCTTCACGTACCACACTCCTCGCGGGCGATCCCCGACGCGGTGCGTGCGGGCATCGTCCTCGACGATGAGGCGCTGGAGCGAGAACTCGACCACATCACCGACTCCCACACGGCACGGTTGGCGGCTGCGGCGGCCGAGCGGGCGGCGGTGCGGCCGTGGCAGTTCGTCAACGAACTCTCACGGCTGGTCGTCGATCCCGAGCGGTTCCCCGATGAGCGCGAGGAGATGGCGGCCGTCGGGATGGGCGCGGTCTACACCCGCACCACCCAGGGCAGGACGCTGCGGGGGTCGGTGGATCCGCAACCGCTGATCTCGCGGTACTTCCATCCGTACGCCCGCTCGATGACGGCGGCGGTGGCGGGCCGGTTGGCCGCCACCGGCCGGGCCGTGGTGATCGACGTCCACTCGTACCCCTCGCGGCGGCTGCCCTATGAACTGCACGGCGACGGTCCGCGACCACCGATCTGTCTGGGTACGGACGAATTCCACACGCCCTCCGAGCTCCTCACGGCCGCCCGGGAGGCGTTCGCGCACTGCGGTGACATCGAGGTGAACACCCCCTTCGCCGGCGCCTATGTGCCGTTGGATTTCTACGGCAAGGACGCTCGGGTCGGCGCGTTGGTGGTGGAGATCCGTCGGGACCTGTATCTGGAGGAGCCGGGCGGGCCGGCGGGTCCGGGTTTGATCACGCTGGCGGGTGCTTTGGCGGCACTCGTCGACGTATGGACACCGGGGCAGCGGGCCGGGCACTGATCCGGTGGCGCAGTGACGGCACGAGCCACGGCGGCCGGGACCCGAATCGGGTCCCGGCCGCCGTGGCGGGGAAGCTCAACGGGCCTGCCGTGAGACCAGTTCCTTCAGTTCGGCGTTGAGTCGCAGGACATTGACGCGGGGCTCCCCGATGAATCCGAGGATGCGGCCCTGGGTGTGGTCCGCCACGAGGGCCTCCACCTCGTCGGCGGGGAGTCCGTTGCGTTCGGCGACCCGCTGGGCCTGGAGACGTGCGTAGGCGGGGGAAATGTGGGGGTCGAGTCCGGAACCGGACGAGGTGACGGCGTCGGCGGGCACCTCGGACGGGCTGATCCTGCGCCCCTCGGTCGCGTTGTCCTGGATCACGGCCTTCTTGGCGTCCTCGATCCATTGGACAAGTTCGGCGTTGTCGGCTGAGCGGTTGGTGGCACCGGAGAGGATCAGCGCGTACTGGGTGTTGACGCTGTTGGTGCCGAGTCCGTTGGAGGGGCGGGGTTGGAACCAGCGCAGATCGGGCCTGGCCGCCTCGTCCGGGTCGTCGGGATCCTTCTTGGGGAGTTGGTAGGTCTGTCCGATCAGGGACGAGCCGACGACCTTTCCTTCGGCTTTGAGTTCGGAGCTGTTGGCCTGGTGGGGGAAGAGCGTCTGTGCGGCACCGGTGACGGCGAGGGGGTAGAGGACACCGCAGACGACGGTCAGCACCAGGAGGGTGCGCAGTGCGGCCGTGAGCAGGCGTCCGGTGTTGCGGATGGAGGTGTTCATGGCGGTCACCTGATGCCGGGGAAGAGGGAGATGAGCAGGTCGATGATCTTGATGCCGATGAAGGGGGCGACCAGACCGCCGAGCCCGTAGACGGTGAGATTGCGTCGCAGCATCCGGTCCGCGCTCGCGGGTCGGTAGCGGACTCCCCTGAGGGCGAGGGGCACCAGGGCGATGATGATGAGCGCATTGAAGATGACGGCGGACAGGATCGCCGACTCGGGCGAGGCGAGCCGCATGATGTTGAGTTTGTCGAGGCCGGGATAGACGACGGCGAACATGGCGGGGATGATCGCGAAGTACTTGGCCACGTCGTTGGCGATGGAGAACGTGGTGAGTGCGCCTCGGGTGATGAGGAGTTGCTTGCCGATCTCGACGATCTCGATGAGTTTGGTGGGGTTGGAGTCAAGGTCGACCATGTTGCCGGCCTCTTTGGCGGCTGAGGTGCCGGTGTTCATGGCGACGCCGACGTCGGCTTGGGCGAGTGCGGGGGCGTCGTTGGTGCCGTCACCGGTCATGGCGACGAGCTTGCCGCCCGCCTGTTCACGCTTGATGAGGGCCATCTTGTCCTCGGGGGTGGCTTCGGCGAGGTAGTCGTCGACGCCGGCTTCCTTGGCGATGGCACGGGCGGTGAGCGGATTGTCGCCGGTGATCATGACGGTGCGGATGCCCATCCGGCGCAGTTCGTCGAAGCGCTCCCGCATCCCTTCCTTGACGACGTCCTTGAGGTGGATGACGCCGAGTACGCGGGCCCCTTCCGCATCGGCGACGGCGACCAGCAGGGGGGTACCGCCGGCTTCGGCGATGGCGTCGGCGATGTGGTCGGCGTCGGGGGAGATGTCACCTCCCTGCTCCCGGACCCAGGCGACGATGGAGCCGGTGGCGCCCTTGCGGATACGACGGCCGGCGGTGTTGACGCCGGACATGCGGGACTGTGCGGTGAAGGGAACCCATTCGGTGCCGGTCAGTTCACCCGGGTGACGTTCGCGCAGTCCATGGGCCTCTTTTGCGAGGACGACGATGGATCGGCCTTCGGGTGTCTCATCGGCGAGGGAGGAGAGTTGGGCCGCGTCCGCGAGTTCGGCGGCACCCACTCCGTCGACGGGGACGAATTCGGCGGCCTGACGGTTGCCGAGTGTGATGGTGCCCGTCTTGTCGAGGAGGAGGGTCGAGACATCACCGGCCGCCTCGACGGCGCGGCCGGACATGGCCAGCACATTGCGCTGGACGAGTCGGTCCATGCCGGCGATGCCGATCGCGGACAGCAGGGCGCCGATGGTGGTGGGGATCAGACAGACCAACAGTGCGGTGAGCACGATCAGCGAGGTCTGTTCGTCGGCCCCCGCGTAGGTGGCGAACGGTTTGAGGGTGACCACGGCGAGGAGGAAGACGACAGTCAGTGAGGCCAGCAGAATGTTGAGGGCTATCTCGTTGGGCGTCTTCTGTCGCGCGGCGCCTTCGACCAGGGCGATCATCCGATCGATGAAGGTCTCCCCCGGTTTGGTGGTGATCTTCACGACGATCCGGTCGGACAGTACCTTCGTACCGCCGGTGACCGCGCTGCGGTCGCCTCCGGATTCCCTGATGACCGGGGCGGATTCGCCGGTGATCGCGGACTCGTCGACGGATGCGACACCTTCGACGACGTCACCGTCGCCCGGGATGACATCCCCCGCCTCGCAGACCACGAGGTCGTCGATGCGCAGTTCGGTGCCGGGGACGCGTTCCTCGACGGTACCGATGAGCCTGCGGGCGACGGTGTCGGTCTTGGCCTGGCGCAGGGTGTCCGCCTGGGCCTTGCCTCGGCCCTCGGCGACCGCCTCGGCGAGGTTGGCGAAGAGGGTGGTCAACCAGAGCCAGGCAGTGATCGCCCAACCGAACCAGTCGCCGGGATCGGTGATGGCAAGGGCGGTGGTGAGAACCGAGCCGACCAGGACGACGAACATCACCGGGGACTTGACCATCACCCGTGGGTCAAGCTTGCGCAGTGCGTCGGGGAGGGAGGCGATGAGTTGCCGGGGGTCGAACAGGCCGCCGCCGACCCGATGGGCTGCCGGTGCGGTGTCACGGGGGTCGTGCGGGTGTGGTGCCCGGGTGGGTGTCATCGTGCTCATGACGCGAGCCCTTCAGCGAGCGGACCCAGCGCCAGGGCCGGGAAGTAGGTCAGTCCGGTGATGATGAGGATGGTGCCGACCAGGAGCCCGGAGAACAGGGGCTTCTCCGTGCGCAGGGTGCCCACGGTGGCGGGAACGGGCCGCTGCTCGGCGAGCGAGCCGGCCAGCGCGAGGACGAAGAGGATCGGCAGGAAGCGGCCCAGCAGCATCGCGAGACCGATGGTGGTGTTGAACCACTGGGTGTCCGCGTTCAGACCGGCGAAGGCCGATCCGTTGTTATTGGCGCCCGAGGTGTAGGCGTACAGGATCTCCGAGAAGCCATGGGCTCCGGAGTTGGTCATCGAGTTCCCCGGCGTCGGCAGGGCCAGGGCGGCGGCGGTGAAGCCGAGCACCAGGGTGGGCGTGATCAGGATGTAGCAGGCCGCGAGCTTGATCTCTCGGGTGCCGAGTTTCTTCCCCAGGTACTCCGGGGTGCGGCCCACCATCAGACCGGCGAGGAAGACCGCGATGATCGCCATGATCAACATTCCGTACAGTCCCGACCCCACACCTCCGGGTGCGATCTCGCCCAGTTGCATCCCCAGCATGGTGATGCCACCGCCGAACCCGGTGTACGAGGAGTGGAAGCTGTTGACCGCGCCCGTGGACGTGAGGGTCGTCGCCACGGCGAACAGGGAGGAGCCCGCGATGCCGAACCGGGTCTCCTTGCCCTCCATCGAGCCGCCCGCAGTTTCCGGTGCGGGACCGTTGTGGGCGAACTCCGTCCACATCATCAGGGCGCTGAACCCGATCCAGATCACGGCCATCGTGCCAAGGAGGGCGTACCCCTGCCGGACGTTGCCCACCAATTGCCCGAAGGTGCGGGTGAGGGAGAACGGGATCAGCAGGATGAGGAAGATCTCCAGCAGGTTCGAGATGGCGTTGGGGTTCTCGAACGGGTGGGCGGAGTTGGCGTTGAAGTAGCCGCCACCATTGGTGCCCAGTTCCTTGATGGCCTCCTGAGAGGCGACCGCACCACCGTTCCACTGTTGGGTTCCACCCTGGAACTGACCGACCTCATGGATCCCCGCGAAGTTCTGGATCACACCGCAGGCGACCAGGATCAGCGCGGCGATCACCGAGATCGGAAGCAGGATGCGGACCGTGCCCCGGACCAGGTCCGACCAGAAGTTCCCCAGCTCTCCGGTGCGCGAACGGGCGAATCCCCGTACCAACGCAACGGCCACCGCCATGCCGACCGCTGCGGACACGAAGTTCTGTACCGCGAGTCCACCGGTCTGCACCACGTGCCCCATGGCCTGCTCGCCGTAGTACGACTGCCAGTTGGTGTTGGCAACGAACGACGCGGCGGTGTTGAAGGCTTGGTCGGGGTCTATCGACTGGAAGCCGAGCGACCCCGGAAGCACCCCCTGCAACCTCTGGAGCAGATAGAGGAAGAGCACGCTCACCGCTGAGAACGCGAGCACTCCGCGGAGATAGGCGGGCCACCGCATCTGTGTGTCGGGGTCGGCTCCGATGGCCTTGTAGATCCACTTCTCCGGCCGGTAGTGCCTTTCCGACGCATACACACGGGCCATGTAGTCACCCAACGGGCGATACACCAACCCCAGGGCCGCTATGAGCGCCAGCAACTGGAGCACACCGGCAAGTACGGAACTCATATCCGGGCTAGAACCTCTCCGGGTACAGAAGCGCGAGGACGAGATAGCCCAGGAGGGCGACCGCCACGATCACACCGACAACGTTCTCGGCAGTCACAGCTTCGCCACCCCCTTGGCGACAACGGCCACCAGCGCGAAGACCGCGATCGTGACAACGACGAAGGCCACATCGGCCATCGTGAGCTCCCTATGTGGGGCGGGATGGGACGATTCGAGGAAACCCCTTTTCAGCCACTCCGCCGGTTTCGTTGATGTGTCCCATACGGCCGGGGACCTGCTCTTGACGGAACCTGTACGGCAACCGGCCCCCTTGCTTGGTCGGGGCATCGGCGACACCGGGGGATGTGGTGATCGCACCGACTGATCGATGGATGCGCCAACGATCCATCCGCACGGTCCACACGAACCCACCGCGGAAGATCGACGGCGGGTCGCTGATATTCGTAATGATTTGCAGTAATTTGCGGGTCTGAGTGATGGGCGCGGCAACGGTTCGTCACCGAGAGACGGCGGGCAAGGACCAACGGTCGGCAGCGATGACCGCGGCGCGAGGGGGCTGACCACAGGTGGACGGTGACGCCGGGCAGCCACAGGCGCGCCGACCGCCCCCGCGGGCAACGCAGGGGCGACGAACGTCACCGGTGCGCGCGGTCTCCATCCGGCCGGGCCCGAGGGCCGTGCACCGCACCACATACCGGATCCGCGGCACCGACCGGCACATCGCACCCCGCCCCAGGACCACGGGCCCGACCCCATGCGCCACCGCTGTACTCGCTCCCCCGCAGACCGGGCCTCGCCCCCTCACGGTGGAAGGTGCACGATGACGGACACCACACCCGGCAGTGGGACACGGGGCGAGTTGACCGCACGGTGTCGGGCCTGGCTGCTCAACGGCCTGACCGACCAACCGGCCCAACACCCCGGCCCCCACCGGGCGCCCACCGCAGAACACCGCGGCCATCGATGGTGGCGCGTGATGTGCCTGACCGGGGTGGACTACTTCTCCACCCTCGGCTACCAACCCGGCATCGCCGCACTGGCCGCGGGACTCCTCTCCCCCCTGGCGACCCTCGGACTGCTGGCCCTGACCCTGCTCGGGGCCCTCCCCGTCTACCGACGGGTCGCCAAGGAGTCACCGCACGGCGAGGGCTCGATCGCCATGCTGGAACGACTGCTGCCCTGGTGGGCCGGGAAACTGTTCGTCCTGGTCCTGTTGGGATTCGCCGCCACCGACTTCATCATCACCATCACCCTCTCGGCCGCCGACGCCTCCGCCCATGTGGTGGAGAACCCCTACGCGCCGCAGTGGCTCCACGGTGAGAACCTCTGGATCACCCTGGTTCTCATCGGCCTCCTCGGCGCGGTCTTCCTCAAGGGGTTCCGGGAGGCCATCGGTGTGGCGGTCGTGCTCGTGGCCATCTATCTGACGCTCAACGTGGTCGTGCTGGCCAGCTCCGCATGGCAGGTGGTCAACGAGCCACACGTGGTCCCCGACTGGTGGGACGCCATGACGACCGAGCACTCCTCCCCCTTCGTCATGATCGGGGTGGCGCTGCTCGTCTTCCCGAAACTCGCCCTCGGCATGTCCGGGTTCGAGACCGGAGTGGCGGTGATGCCACAGATCAAAGGCGGCCCGCAGGACACGTACGAGCACCCGGTCGGCCGGATCAGGGACACCCGCAAACTGCTCACCACCGCAGCTTTGATCATGAGCGTCTTCCTGCTGCTCTCCAGTCTGGCGACGACGCTGCTGATCCCCCAGGACGACTTCAAGGCCGGCGGTCCCGCCAACGGGCGCGCCCTCGCCTATCTGGCCCATCAGCATCTGGGGGAGGGCTTCGGCACCGCCTACGACGTCTCCACCATCTGCATCCTCTGGTTCGCCGGCGCCTCGGCGCTCGCCGGACTCCTCAATCTCGTACCGAGGTTCCTCCCCCGCTATGGCATGGCCCCCGAGTGGACCCGGGCCGTACGCCCCCTGGTGCTGGTGTTCGTGGCGATCGCCACCGTCATCACCTGGTACTTCGATGCGAACGTCGACAAGCAGAGCGGCGCCTACGCCACGGGCGTCCTGGTCCTGATGCTCTCCGCGTCGTTCGCCTCCACCGTGGCGGTTCGACGGGCCGGACGCCGCAGGGCGGCCATCGGATTCGCTGTGATCACGGTGGTCTTCGCGTACACCCTCGTCGCCAATGTCATCGAGCGTCCGGACGGCATCAAGATCGCAGCACTGTTCATCGTCACCATCGTGCTGACGTCCTTCGCCTCACGGGTCCACCGGGCTTTCGAACTGCGCTCGGCGGAGGTCGACTTCGACACCACGGCGACACACTTCATCGAGGAGGCAGCCGCCGGCGGCCCCCTACGGATCATCGCGAACGCACCGTCGGAACACACATCGGCCGCCTACCGGCTGAAGGAGTACCAACAGCGGCAGGAGACCCACATCCCCGACGGGCGCCCGGTGCTCTTCCTGGAGGTGTTCGTGAAGGACTCGTCGGACTTCACGGCCGATCTGCTGGTCCGCGGGGAGGAGAAACACGGGGTGCGCAGACTACGGGTGGAGGCTGCCACGGTCCCCAATGCGATCGCGGCGGTCCTGCTGCGCGTCCGGGATCTCACCGGCGACGTTCCGCACGCGTACTTCACCTGGACCGAGGGCGCTCCCTTCGGGCGTCTGCTGCGCTTCCTGGTCTTCGGCGACGGGGAGACCGCGCCGGTGACCCGGGAGGTGCTGCGCCGGGCGGAGCCGGATCCGGAACGCCGCCCGCGTGTGCACGTCGGGTGAGCCGGCGTCGGGCGAGCCCGCCGACCGGGTCCGCCCGCAGGTGTCCCTCAAGGAACATCCGAGGGGATACACGAAGAACTCCCAGACCGAGTCAGTCGGTACTGGGAGTTCGATGAAACCGATCAGGGAAGGCATCCCTGGTGATTTCTGGTGTCCGAGGGGGGACTTGAACCCCCACGCCCGATAAAGGGCACTAGCACCTCAAGCTAGCGCGTCTGCCATTCCGCCACCCGGACTAGGTGACCACCGCGGTCTCCCGCGGCGACAAGGACAACAATACCAGGGGTTTAACCCGTCTCGTCTCGCCATTTCGCTTCGGCCGCTGGTCAGAGCGGTGATCCACTTCGCCCCGCATTCAGGCCCCGCATCCTGACGGAACGGATCGGGAACGAATCGGGTCGAATGTGACCAGGCCCTGCGGATCGAGGTGAAGGTCGGGACGGACGCAGAGATCGAATCGACTGCATGACCGTCCAGGGGCCGGTCGAGCTCGCCGTGCCGACGGCCCACTCCTGCTCTCGCGCCCGATGCGCTCTGTGCGCCCGAGCACTCACGGACCACGACACTGCGCCCCGTACACGCAAAGACACCATGAGTGACGCTACCTTCAGTCGCGTGAGCGTTCGCAGCTATCGACGGCCCCGCCCGCTCTCACCGCTGCGTGAGCATCTGAGGGACACCCTGTGGTTCGCGCCCACATTGGGGCTGGTCCTCTCGGTGCTGCTGTGGGTGGGGGCATCCGCGCTCGACACCGCGCTGATCACGGCGCTGAAGGAGGAGCAGTCCTACGACGAGGTCCGCTCCCTGATGTCGATCACCGAGGACGCCAAGACGATCGTGACGACGATCAGCTCGGCCATGATGACCTTCATCGGTGTCGTCTTCAGCATCTCGCTCGTGGCCGTGCAGATGGCCAGCGGTCAGTTGACCCCGCGGGTGGTGCGGATCTTCGTACGCAGTCGCATCAGCAAGCTCACCCTGACGATCTTCCTGGCCACCTTCCTCTTCTCCCTCCTGGTGCTCACCTCCTACGACAGCGACATCAACCCGCGCCGAGTCAGCTCCGTACCGGTGATCCAGAGCCTGCTGACCATGGTGCTCGTGGCACTGAGTCTGCTGCTGTTCATCGCCTATGTGTCATCGACCCTGCGATTGATGCAGGTGGGGCCCGTAGTGGATCGAATCACCCGGGAGGCGATGCGCGCTCTGGCACGCCAACCGACCGGGGAGGGGACGCCGGTGGAACTGCCGCCGGAATCCCTCCGCATTCCCTATCGAGGGCGGGCGGGCGTGCTGCGCGATGTGAACGTGACCTGGCTGGTCAGAAGGGCCCGACGGCAGGGGGTCGTACTGCGGCTGATCCCCCGCATCGGGGACTTCGTCGTTCCCGGCACTCCGATGCTGGCCGTTCACGGCAAGTCGAACACTCGGCTGCGGGTGCCCTCGTTCGCCGTTCACGTCGGCACCGAGCGCACGTTCCACCAGGACCTCGGACTGGGGCTGCGACAGCTCTCGGACATCGCACTGCGCGCCCTCTCACCGGCGGTGAACGATCCGACGACGGCGGTCCAGTGCGTGGACCGAATCGTGCAGTTGCTGTCCGCGCTCGCCCACGAACCGCTCGGCGCCCTGCACCACCGGGATACACAGGGGCAGGTCAGACTCGAACAGGACGTGCCGAACTGGACGGATCTCGTCGATCTGGGGCTGGCGGAGATCCGAGCTGCCTCGACCAACGCACCGCAGGTCACCCGGCGGCTGATGGCAGCCGTCGACGATCTGCTGCTCCTGTTGGCACAGGACCCTGCTTCAACCTGGGGATGGGACGAGCGGGTGATGGTCGAGGAGCGGCGGATCCCCCTGTTGCGGCACCGGACACTGCTGGTGCAATCCGTGGTCGGTGCGGTGTCCGAAGCCGCGGACCGCGAGTTCGCGCTGCTGGCCGACCGACAGGGAATCGGCTGACCAGGGGGCACGCACGGCCGCCGTCAGCCCCTGCGTGACACCAGCAGTTCTTCAAGTCGATCGAGAAAGACCAACTGGCCCGGTACGAGTCGGGTGCGGGCCGCCTCCACCCCGGTCCACTCGACCCGATCGATCTCGGGAAACTCCATGAGTCGGCCCGAGCGCGGCGGCCATTCCATGGTGAAGTTGCCCGGCACGAAAGGTGCCGGATCGAGATCGGCTTCCATCGCCCACAGGGTGACGATCTTTCCGTGGTGCTGTCGGGACTCGCCGAGAGGCAGCCAATCGCCCTCCGGCGGAGCGAACCCCAACTCCTCTTCGAACTCCCGACGCGCGGCAGCCATGGGCTCCTCGTCAGGGGTGTACTCCCCCTTGGGCGCTGACCATGCCCGCTCCTCCTGGTCCTGCCAGAAAGGTCCCCCCATGTGCCCGATCAGAACCTCTGTCGAGAGGGCCCCACTCCGATCGGGGGTGCGGAACAGAAGGAGTCCCGCGCTTCTCTTGGTCGCCATGCCGTCCAGTCTGCCGGAGCCACCCTCATTTCCCGGTGAGGGACAGCCCTCCAGATCACCGGTAGCTTTCCCGGTCAGGAACAGCCTCCCGGGTCAGGGGCAGCGGATGACCTGGCCCGCGTACGACAGGTTTCCGCCGAAGCCGAACAGCAGGACCGGGTCGCCCGTGGAGATCTCACCGCGCTCCACCAGCTTGGCCAGGGCCATCGGGATCGAGGCTGCGGACGTGTTGCCCGACTCGACGACATCGCGGGCGATCACCGCATTCACCGCGCCGATCTTCTGAGCGAGGGGCTCGATGATCCGGAGGTTCGCCTGGTGCAGCACGACCGCGGCCAGCTCCTCGGGCAGCACCCCGGCGCGCTCGCAGACCTTGCGGGCGATCGGCGGCAGCTGGGTCGTGGCCCAGCGGTAGACGGTCTGCCCCTCCTGGGCGAACCGCGGCGGCGTCCCCTCGATGCGTACCGCATGGCCCATCGAGGGAACCGAGCCCCACAGCACCGGCCCGATGCCCGGGCGATGCCCACCCTCGCCGTCCTGGTCATCGACCCCGAGGGGGTCCGCTTCGACGATCGCCGCGCCAGCGCCGTCGCCGACGAGAACACAGGTGGTGCGATCGCTCCAGTCGGTGATCGCGGTCATCTTGTCGGCACCGATCACCAGGACGCGTTCGGCGGCCCCTGCCCTGACGGCGTGGTCGGCGGTGGCCAGGGCATGGGTGAAACCGGCACAGACCACATTGAGGTCCATCACCGCTGGCGACTCCATGCCCAGCCGCGCTGCCACCCGGGCCGCCATGTTCGGTGACCGGTCGATCGCGGTCGACGTGGCCACCAGGACCAGCCCGATGTCCTGCGGAGTGAGACCGGCCGCTGCGATCGCCTTGGCACCGGCGTGCGCGGCCAGCTCGTCGACCGGTTCGTCGTCCGCGGCACGGTGGCGGGTCTCGATCCCGACCCGCGTCCGAATCCATTCGTCGCTGGTGTCGACCAGAGCGGCGATGTCCTCATTCGTGAGTACGGTGGCGGGCTGGTAGTGCCCTAGGGCGGTGATACGTGAACCGGTCATCTGCGATCCCCTCCATGCGGGCAGTGGAAGACCCAAGTCTTGGCTGCTACCAACCGGTACGAGGGCAGGTGATCCAACAGGATTAGGCCCCCTGAATTTGGAGCTTCCGGAAGGATTGCGACGCGGGCAGAGTGTTCGGCAGTGGTCGGCAGCCCCCCGAGTGTGGCAAACCAATTGACTTTCATGGGGCGGACGTGATCTGCGTCTCTTGTGATCATGGTCGCCATGGCCGGTGCGAGAGGCCGCAGCAGCGCTGGACGAGACCCCTGTCCATCAGCGTCGGGGCGGCCGACGTCACGGCCCCGCGGTGCGGGAGAATGGGACGTACCGGGGCGCCGGGCCCACCTCGCAGAAGCCGGGCCACCATGACGTCGAAGGGCGTGGCACCTCCGGACACCCAGAGATCGATGGATGGAAAGGGAGCCGCATGGGACGGGCCACCGAGCGCCGCCGCACCCTCCGTATCCGGGATGGCGTGGTGTCCACCCGCCCCGACACCCTGGTCGCCGAGGAGCCGCTGGAGATACGGCTCAACGGCAAACCGCTGGCGATCACCATGCGCACCCCGGGGGATGACTTCGCTCTCGCGACGGGATTCCTCGTCAGCGAGGGAGTGATCGGCACTGCGGAGGAATTGCGTTCCATCACCTACTGCGCGGGAGCGACCGCGGACGGTGTGAATACGTACAACGTCGTAGATGTACGGCTCGCACCCGGCGTCACCGTTCCGGACATCAGTCTGGAACGGCATGTGTACACCACCTCGTCCTGCGGCCTGTGCGGAAAGGCGAGCCTCGATGCCGTCAGGACGTCCACCCGATTCCCCATCGCCGACACTCCCCCGGTCCGTGTCACGCCCGCGCTACTCGCCGCGCTCCCCGACCGTTTGCGCGCGGCGCAGCGGGTCTTCGACCGGACCGGGGGGCTGCACGCCGCCGGGCTGTTCTCCGAATCGGGCGAACTGCTCGACCTGCGTGAGGACGTGGGTCGTCACAACGCCGTCGACAAACTGATCGGCCGGGCCGTGCAGCAGGGCGGCTTGCCACTGTCACGAGCCGTCCTCCTGGTGTCGGGGCGCGCTTCGTTCGAGTTGGCGCAGAAGGCCGTGATGGCCGGAATCCCCGTGCTCGCCGCGGTGTCCGCGCCCTCGTCGCTGGCGGTTGATCTGGCGTCCGAGTCGGGGTTGACTCTCGTCGGGTTCCTGCGCGGCAGCTCGATGAACGTCTACGCGGGGGAAGGCCGCATCGCCTTCGCGAGCGAAGACTGATCGAGTGGCTCTGGAGGAGTCGATGGATATGTTCGCTGCCGCGCGTCGGGGCGATGCGACGGCGTTGCGATCCGCCCTGGACACCGGTGCTGATGTGACCGCGCTCGACGGGGCTGGTTGGAGCGCGCTGCACTGGGCCGCCATGGCCACGGGCGAGGACCCCTTCGCGGCCACCGAGACCCTTGCGGTCCTCCTGGCCCATGGGGCTCCCGTCGAGCAACCGAGCCGGGACGGACGCACGGCCCTGTACTTGGCCGCCGAGTTCTCCTCGGCACCCGAGCCGGTCGCGCTGCTCCTCGCACATGGAGCGGATCCCGACGTCCGGGACGGCCATGGCAACCACATCACGGTCAATGCCGCCGCCGAGGAAGTCATCGGGCTCATCGAGGTCGCGATGGGTGGAGGGCCGGCGAGAACACCGGTGCCAGGGTCGGCAGAGGCATCGACGACGGACCCGCAACCGACGGGGAGTTGGTCCAAATCCGATTGGCGCGGGGCGAAGAAGCGCATCGCACGGGTGTTCGCCGAGTTGAACACCGACGGATTCATCGCCCTTGCCGGTACGGGCACCACCCAGTCCGATGCTTTCTCCGACTGTCGCGACGAGTTCCACGCCCGAGGTGCTGACCTCGACGCCCTGGTGGGGTTCTGCTTCACCACCCGACAGGACACCCGGCGTGCCCGGGCCACGGGACAGTTGCACCTCGCCTTCTGGGGAGCGCCCGAGGGGACTGCGGCAGAGATGGAACGCGCGGGAACGCGGGTGGTAGCGGCCTTTCGCCGGGCGGGGTTCGCCGTGCTGTGGGACGGCTCGGGTGCCAGCCGTCCCTGCATCGATCTGACCCGCTGATCGAGCCGTCCGACTGCGCCGGCCACCCCGCGGAGCGTCCGTGTGGTCGCTCGGCGCCGGGATCTGGCGCGGGGGCCGGGGAACAGGCATCCTCCCTGCGGGGCGCACGCCCCGCCACGCGTGATCAGCGGACAGCGAGCGGGCCGGTGTCTAGGCTGAGAGCGGCATCACCGGAGGGGGACCCATGACGCCACGCGCCCTGCCATCTCTGCCGCAGTACCGCGAGGACGCCGTCACACGGCAACTGTGCGCACACACCCATCTCGACGAACGCTTCGCCCAGGAGGTGCTGGACGAGTTCACCGCGGACCGGTTGAAGGCCATCGGCTTACCCCTGGGCATCAATCTCGTCGCCCTGGTGCGTCACGCGAGCGCCGCGCAGCTGCGCAGGAGACGGCGGGACGCCCAACTGTTGTTCGTGCTCGTCGCCCTGATCGGGACGTCGATCGGTGCGCTGGTCTCGTTGACGAACGGCGCCCAGCAGACCGCCGCCGTACTGGCAGCGAGTGCCGGCCTGGCCCTGCTGGCCGCGGCGGTTCTGGTCCACCGCGCACTCCACCTGGCCTGGCGCGCCGCCCGGGACGCCTACCGCGGCAAGGACCGGCCGCAGGACCTCGCTCCCGGCGTGGAACAGGAGGTCGAGGATCGCCTCCGTGCCCTGCGCAGGGCGAACGTCGTCCCGTACGACGCACAGGCCGAGGCCGACAACCCCTTTGTCGGCAGTGGGGTGCGGATCAAGGAGGACGTGTGGCCGAGCATCGACGTGGGTCGGCCCGATGACGCCCCGGGTGGTGGAAAGCTCACCATCCTGCCCTTCGACACCGTGGACCTGCACGCCTACATGGCCCGTGAGATGGGTGGCATTGCGGGCCTGAGCGGGCTACGGGCGCGCAATCGGCTGTACGTGCGGGGTCTGCACGTACGGGCGTTGGGTGCTGATCTGCTGCCGGACCCGCTTGGTCGTCCGCTGCCGAGGATCGACGAGCGGTTGGTCCAGTCCGGTGTGCTCCAGGAGGGCGGCGGGATGCGGACCTATCTCAGCCTCGAAGTGGTCGGCCCCGGTGGCAAGTTCGTGGTGTCGATGCACCTACGGGCCCGTCGTACGCTGGACCGGTTGTCCTGGCAGGTGGCGGCCTATGTGCTCCCGCCCGTACAGCTGCGGTTCGACCACGTCGCCTACATCCCCCTCGGTGGCTTCGAGGAGTGGTGGGAGTTGGTCAAGGCGACGTCCAAGAGCCTGCGTTGGATGTTGTTCAGCTCGGGGGGCCGGATCCAACGCCGCGCGTCGGCGCAGTCGCAGCGGAACAAGCGGTTGCGCAAGATCCGTCGGGAGATCTCCAAACACCACGTCGTGTACGACTACGGAGCGACGGACAGTCTGCGGGAGCGTGCCGCCCGGCCGGTGGACGAGATGGACTTCGACGAGCGGATGGACGCCCTGGACGTGTTGCAACGTCTCCAGCAGGGTGTCTTGGTGGCCACGGAGAAGTTCCTGAAGAATCACAACATCGACACCAGTGACTTCGCCCGGGCCCAGAAGGTGATCAACAACCAGACGTACAACATCGGCAGTGTGCAGGGCGGGCAGAACCAGTTCGGCAACTACGGCACCAACAGCGCCCAACAGGGCGGCGGTCCCGGGCAACCGGCGGGCCAGGCTCCGGCGTCCCCTGCGGGTGGCGCCACGACGACATAGCTACGCATCACTTCGGGGAGAGCGATGAACACGTACAACATCGGCAGTGTCAGTGGTGGACAGAACCAGTTCGGTGACCACGGGGTGAACGTGGACGGCCAGGGACGGGTGCAGATCAACCATGGTGCCTCGGCGGCGGAGGCCGTACGGCTCGCCGCTGAGTTGGTGGAGCAGTTGCGGGCGGAGCAGCCCGGACTCGTCGGCGACGCGGAGTTGTTGCAGGGCGAGATCGTCAGCGCACAGCAGGAGGGCCGTGCGGTCGACCAGGGGCGGGTGCGCCGCTGGTTGGACGCGATCCAGGCCGGTGCCGGGGCGGGCGGAGCAGCGCTGGCCCTGGCCCAGGCACTGGGTGGTGTGATCGGGCTCTAGACCTGGCCTCAGGGGCGTGGTGCCGGCCGGCACCACGCCCGTCGGAGCGTTGCGCGGGGGCAGCCACAGCTTTCCTGCCCGCCATGGGCATGCGCCCGGGTGCCGGACTCCGGGTCTCGGGAGACCGGCACCGCGGTGATGTCAGTCCGCGCTGACCACGGCCCGGGCCGAGCTCCCGAGCTGGATCTCCAGCCCGGCCCTGAGGGGCACGCTCTGCCCTGGTGCCACCTGTTGGGTGGTGCCGTCCGACCTACGGGTGATCCAGGTCTCGCGCGATCGGTTGGTGAGTCCGTACTTACCGGGCTTCTGGGGATGTTCCGCCAACTCCGCCACCACGGAATCCGCGTCGTAGCGATGACGTGTCGGCTCGGCGTGCAGATGGTGGTCGTACACCCGGGCAGCCCGGCGCAGTCGTAGGTTCCGTTCGACCTTGGGACGGTGGGTGGTGACGACGAGCCGCGGCGGCAGCATCAGGACGCGGTTGCAGGACCAGCAGATGCCGGGGGTCGAGGATCGTGGTTCCGTCATGTTCTGCCGTCCGCAGCCCGCGCAGACCACGATGGTGTCACGCACCTCGCTCAGGGCGTGCCGCCACTGGGTCTCGCGGACCCTGCGCATGCCGTCGTGAAGTCCTTCGGTGAAGTTCTGGGTGAAGAGCTTCTGGAGGACGGGCGGCGCCACCGCCCAGGTCGCGAGGACGGTGCCGTGTTCGACGGGGTCGGGCCGGTTGTCGTCGCTGACCGGGTCGAAGATGAACATGGGGCGTTTTCCGTAGAGCCGCCTCTCCGCTGCCTCGTCGAGACAGCGGATCTCCAACTCGGCCCGACCTTTCAGCGGATGGTGGTTCATCAGCAGCATGAAGAGCAGGACGGACAGGGAGTGGAGGTCGGTCTGGGTGCCGGGGACGGCGCCCTGGTCGCCGCGCACCAGCTCGGGTGCCATGAATTCCATGGTTCCCGAGATGCCGGTGCTGTCGCCCTCGCTCACGGCGTTGTCGTTGTCGCAGACGAGAACATCGCCGTTGTCGGGGTCGAAGAAGATGTTGCCCCAGGAGATGTCCCGGTAGGCGATGCCGCGGGAGTGCAGTGCCTGGTACGCCTCGACCATCTGGAGCCCGGCGGTGATCAGGGCCAGTGGGTTGGTCTTGAGCTGGCGGCGGAAGAGTGCGGGCAGTCCCTTGAACCGGTCGGGTCGAATGTCCATGAGGTAGCCGAACCCACCGTGCCTGCCCCCGGTGACGAAGGTCTGGGGCCAGAGGAACCGGTCGTCCTCGAAGTCACGACCGACCAGGCCCTCGACGATGGTTCGCTGCTCCGGGGTGGCGCACGCCGGGTAGTACCACTTGAGGGCCTTGTCGCCGGCGTGGGTCCTGACCCGGTAGACCTCGCCCTGGCCGCCGGCGCCCAACATATCGGCGACGGACACCTCCTCCCCGGTGTCCGTGGTGAGTTTGGCTCCGCTGTCGAGCATCCCGGACATCAGTCCTCCGTTTCCGTGCGTGCAGGGGTGGACCGCTGCAATGAGGCGACGACCGCGGTGGTGTCGTCGCCCGAGTAACTTCCGGCCCGGGCGAGCCACCCGGGAAGGGCGTCACCGACCGGGTCCAGCCCCTCGTCGTCGATGCGCTGATCGAGCTCCCGTACGAAGCGGACAAAGCCGTCGCGGGCGGCGAAGCTGTTCGAGAGGCCGTCGGTGGAGAGGGTCACCAGCCTCGGTCGACGTGCGGGGTCGCTGATGGGGGCCCAATGCACACGTACGAGGTCCCATGCTTGTCTGCTGCACATCGACTCGGTCTCGTCGCCGAGTTCGAGCTGTTGCGGTGTCAGGGGCGAGGCGACCGTGCCGTCCGGGTGGACCACCGTCAGGTCACCGTCGCCGAGCTGCCAGGCCACGAAGAGCTCCTCAGTGAGGATCGCACCGATGAGCGTGGTGCCGTAGGCGCGCAGCAGGGCGGGGCCGGTCCGCGGTGCTTCGCCCGCGACCGGGGTGTGCCGGTCGTCGACCCAAGCCTGCCAGGTGCGCACCAGCTCCCGGGGCATGCGGTCGTGGGCGTCCGCCCAGAGTCTGCGCAGCCCTGGGCCGCTGCCCTCCCCGGCGCCTTTGGCACGAGCGGCGAACTCGGTGGCACAGAGGGTGAAGACGTCCACGGCGTAGCGAGCGCCGAGGTGGCTCAGCGGGTGGGCGGCGGAGCCGTGGCCGTCGGCGACTGCCATCACCAAAGCTCCGTCGGGGGTGTACTGGGCGTCCCACCAGTCCTGGTTGAGCGCCTTCGCCGGCCCCTGCACACTTCCGTGCCGCAGGGCCCAGGGCCGTGCTGGTTCATCTGGGTTGGGCACGCTCACCACACATCGTCGTCATCGTCGTCGTCCAGTGCGGGGGGAGCGTAGGCAGGGGCGAGTTGCTTGGCTCCGGGGGTGGCACCCGCCACGGGCTGTGACGCGGCCTTGACGGCGGCCGTGGATGCCCAGCGGATGGCGGCGGCGAGTTTTTTCGGGTTGTTGGCGTCGAGGACCTGGAGTTCGGGGTTGGCGAGGAACTCCTGGAGGACGCTGCGGTCGGCGTCGGCGCCGATGCCGATCGCGACCCGTACGGCCTTCTTGCCCCAGGGCGTGGCGTCGATGGCGCGCAGCCCTTCGCGCCACTCGTCGAGGGGTTGTCCGTCCGAGACGAGTGCGAGTACGGGCTTGAGGGCCCGCTGCGGCATGGGCGGGGTTTCGAGTTCCCGGGCGACGGCGTAGAGCGCATCGCCGAGGTTGGTGCCGCCGTCGACCTGGACGTCCTGCCAGGTGAAGCTCTCCACGGGGGTGGGGGTGGCGATGTGCCACTGTGCCGTGGAGGAGAACGTCAGTACGCGCAGCAGTAGTTGGGCTGCCGGATTGTCGTGCGCGACGGACTGCATCTCTGGGATGGCCTCGCGGATGGCGTAGTTGAGCTGCCCGATCTTCTCGCCCATCATCGAGTACGAGACGTCGAGAATCCAGATGAAATGGACCGGACGGTTCTCCATCGGGCCGCCGGGAATGTCACTCACTCCGTGTCCTCCTGTTCGCTGCCGTGGTGCGGGTTCGCCCTCATCGGGGCAGCACCCGGTTCAGCAGCAGTCCTGCGGTCAACAGAACGCCTGTTGTCACCAGGGCGGTGGCCGTGATGAAGAGGCCGAGTACGACCCGTCTGGCGCGTGCCGTGTGTTCGGGCAGGTAACTCATGCTCGACTCCCCCGAGTTCTGCTGTCGGTATGGACCCTAAGGCCGGTGGAGCCCCGGGCGATGTCTGACGAGGATGTTGGTCCGCCCGAAGAGTGGAGTGCACGACGTCGGTGTGTGCCGGCGCACGCCGGGGGCGTACCCCGATGGGCGCGCGGCGCGTGGGGCTACCCGGGCGGGCTGAACTACACCGGCTTGTCGGGCCGTTGGTGCGCGTGGTTCCTACCGGTAGGAGCATGGGTACTGCTGCCGTTGCTGCCGTTGCTGTCGTGGGGATTGCCTTCACCGTTTGGCCGCCTCGCTGGTGAGGAGTGGCTTCACGGGGAGCCCGGTGCGGGAGAGGAGCCAGAGGACGGGTTCGGCGGCTCGTCTGCTCTCCCCGTCGAGCGCGCCCGCTCCGGTGGCGGCGTGTGCGCTGACGGCCCAGTAGCGGGTGGCGCCGAAGTCGTGGCTGAGGCTCTGCACAAGGTCGCCCAGGCCGATCGCGCCGAGCCAGTCGTCGATCCTGGCGCCCGGGATGGGCAGCGAGGTCAATTGGTCGAGGACATCGCGTTTGGTGACGACGGTGGCCACGGGCGTCTTGGCGCGCCGGCCCGACAGCGCGGAGAACTCACCGGCGAGCCGATCGTAGGTGTCCTTGGGGCCCTCGGGTGAAGGGCGGGCGCCGCCGGCTTTCTGGGTGTCGGCTTCGCCGAGTTCGCGGCGTACATCCGGTTCGGCGAGGACGTCCGCGACGAGCACCACTCCGTCGGCGTGTGCGAGGTACTGCTGCTCCCGCACGACGACCGAGTCCTGGAAGGTCTCCCCCATCGGGTCGTACAGATACAGCAGTCGGCGGGTGCGTCCACGGGTGATCTGGAGCATCATCGCCCGCGGCTGCTGGGTCGCGGTGCGGTGCACCCAGCCGTCCTGATTCAACTGGCCCTTGAGACGGCGCAGTTCGCTGCGGTCCTCGTCGGTGGCGTAGGTGACGGTGATCTGACCGCGGTCCGACCAGGAGCGCAGTCCGGCGAACATCGCGGTCATCAACATGGTCTTGCCGGAGGATGTGCCGCCCACGATGGGGATGTGGACGATGCGGGTCGTGCCCAGCAACCGGGGCAGCGCAAGACTGCAGTGGGGGCAAGATGCGGCGATCGTGTGGCGGCCGAGCAACAGGCTGGTCCGCAGCCGCTCCCCGCAGACGCAGACGCGGCGGAAGATCCCGAGGCGGCCGGCGCGCAGCCGGCGGTGGACGGCCGGGCAGCCGGGGCAGTGGTAGACGGGAAGGTCGATGGGTTGGTAGCAGCCGGGGTAGGGGCACTTCATCCGGACCCGCCGGCCCCACTGGCTCATCCGGTCCAGGGTGCGCAGGGTGAGGGCCGCGGCGGCCAGGAATGCCCCCACGAGACCCAACAGCAGGGCGAAGACCAGGGTGATCAGAAGCAGCAGTACAGCCGCGGCCGAGGTTCCGATGAGGGCTCCCACGCCGTAGCCGGGGCCGGTGAGCACCAGGACGGTGGCGGCGACGGCGCCCTCGGACGGTCGGCCAGAGCGGCGACCGACGGGGGTGGAGGGACGTCTGCCGCACAGGAGGTTGCGGGCATTGGTGCCGAGCCAGCGGCTGATCAGCAGTTGCCGAAGGGTCGTACCGGCGGCCCTGACCCAACTGAGCGCGTCAACCCGGAGTTGGTGTGTCCAGTACGAGGAGTGCGCGGGGTCGGTGGTGGCGGTCGGCACGGCACGGGGGTCGTGCGCGCCGCTCTTGAGCGGGCCGATGCGTCGCCCGACGGCGCCGATGGTCCTGATGCTGACGACGGGCAGGGTGTAGAGGGTGATGCAGAGGGCGACGATGCCGCTGTACCCGCCCACGACCAGTGCGGGGTAGAGGATCCAGGGGTTCATCGAAGGCGCTCCTCACCGGGCGGGATGGTGCCGGTTCCGGGCTGGTCGGCGGCCTTGCGACCCAGCAGACGACCGCCGAAGCGGGCCATGCGGCCCGGTCGGCTCCAATCGCGGAACTCGGCCGCCCAACGGCCCCCGGGCCGTTCCAGTTCGCTTGTGATCTGGGCGATGGTCTCGGGGGGCAGCTTTCGCACGATGGGCCGCAGTACGTCGGAGAGCAACGCGGTGCGAGTGCTCTCCCAGGCGGGGTTGAGGCTGCGTCCGCTGGACCAGTGGATGTAGCAGGAGGCGAGGTAGGTGGGTGATACGCGCAGCCGGTCGCGGATGGTGTCACTGGTGGCGACGGCCTGGTAGGCGGCCAGGAGCGCGGGTTGCTCGGAGCGGGCGAGTTGTTCGAGTTCCCCTGGGTGCGGTCGGCTGGAGAGGAGCCGTTCGGCGATGACGGTGCCGACGCGCCGGGCGATGGACTCCTCCACGGGGTCCGCGGTGCGGCAGAAGGTGACGGCCTGCTCGGTGAACCCGGGCGGGGCGGTGTCGTCGACGATGCGACCGGCGAGGGCGAGGAGGGAGAGGGCGCTGCGGGTGCGGGCCTCGATGGGAAGGACGGCGTAGTACAGGAGGTCGGCGGCCAGTTGTGGGGCGTCGATGTCGTCTGCGGGTGCGCTGAGTGCGGCGCGGGTGGCGAGCTCGGCGATCCCGGAGGGTTCCAGCCGGTCGGGTGGGAGTTCATTGACGAGGAGCCGGGCGTGGCCGGTGGTGAGGGTGCGGTTGCCCCAGACCAGCCGGTGGGCGGTGCGCAGGATCGCGGGGTGGCCGCGGTGCTCGGGGCCGGCTTCGGCGACCAGGGTGTGGAAGACCCGGACGGGGTCGTCGCCCTTCTGCCAGTGCATGGCGCCCATCCGAAGATGCGGGGTGGCGGTGAGGTCGGCGTCGGGCAGGGCCGTTCGCACGACGGCGGCGAGTGCGGCGGGGTCACCGGTTTCGGCTGCCCGGTCCAGTGCGGTGAGGACGGCGGCCCGGACACCGGGGTGGCGGCTGAGTGCGGCGGTGACGGCGGCCGGGTCGTCTGCCGGGAGGGCGCCCGGGCCGGTGGTGCCTTCCGGACCCGGGGGGTTCGTACCGTCCGCGGGGCCACTGGCACGGGGCGGTGTGGGGCGCGCGCCGGGGCCGAGTTGGGTGAGGAGGGCGGTCGTGGCCCGCTCGGCGAGCACCGGGAGGGCTTCGGTGGTCGGGACGGCGAGGGCGTCGGCGAGGTCGAGGAGGGCGAGGACCAGATCCAGTGGGTGGCCGGCGAGGTCGGCCAGGGCGGTGCGGAGGTCGTCTCGGAGCACGCCCACGGCGGGATGTCCGGTGATCCGGGCGAACCGTGCGGACAGGGGTCTGAGCGCGAGCCATTCGGCACTCGTCCGGCCGCCGCCCCCTTCCGCGATGGTGACCAGCAACGGGCCCCAGAAGTCTGCGTCCTCGCCCTGTCCGTGGCGATGCGCCCAACGGGCTGCCCCGGCCCGGCTCATGGAGTCCAGCGCCACGCATTCGGCCGCGGCGACCGCTGCGAGCCGGGCGTGGTCGAAGGGGCCGTCGGCGGCGCGTTCGACGGGCAGTGCGGCTGCGGAGGCGAAGAGCTGGGGCAGTCCGGCCCGCCAGATGCGGGCGGCGACCGCGGCCCAGGGATCGTCGACGGCGGCCGGCGGCTGCGGGGACGAGACGTCGTACACCCGGTACCGGTGGTCGTTGCCGATGTGCTGCCCCGAGCCGGGTTCCGGGCGGATGCCGATGATCTGCTGGGTGGCCTGGAGGGGGCGGCGGGTGTACGAGGTGAAGGTGAGCGTGGTCACGAGCTCCCGTGGGAGCACCGCACTGGCCAGGGCGACCCACTGCATGACGTCGTGGGGTTCGGCCTCGGCCAGGATGAGCTGGGGGGCGTCGGGGACGGTGAGCAGGGTGCGTACGTCGGCGAGGAAGGCGGGCAGCCGGTCGGCCCGGGACACGGCGAACGCGGTCAGTCCGGTGCGATCGAGGTGCTGCCCCGGTCGCAGTTCGGGTAGCGGGTCGGGCCGGCCGGTCGCGGGAGTCGCCGACGCCCAGGACGGGGAGTGCCACAGTTCCACCGGAAGCCGGCCCCCGGGAACGGGGGCGCCGCTGGGGAGCCAGACGGCGTGGGCGTGGAAGTTGCCGTAGCGCCCGCTGTAGTCGGCACCGGTGTAGACGCTGTGGCACAGCAGCCGGCTGCCGTCGGAGAGGGTGCTGTGGGTGAACGCGGTCGGGAAGGCGGCGAGTTCGCCGGCGCTGGGCCGGCTGGGGGCGTCGGGCGGCGGTTCGTAGCCGACGAGCTGTTCGATCTCGCGGAGCAGGTTGGCGGGCACGGTGTCGCTCACGGCGGTGAACCGGAAGCCGGAGCCGTCGGGGCCCGGGGCGGCCGATGTGTAGTGCAGTTGGGGCAGGATTCCGGGTCGGTTCATGCGCCGCCTCCCTTGGACTTGCGCACGGTGAGCAGCCCGCGCCGGGCGAGCAGCCACAGCAGGGGGTCTTCGACGCGGACGGGTTGGGGGCCACTGGTGGGTACGTCCGCGGGTGCGGTGGCGGGGGGCGAGGCGCCGAGTGAGGAGAGACCGAAGTAGGAGACGTCGGCGAAGTCACGATCGAGCCTGCGGTGCAGTTCGCCACCGTCCCAGCCGTCGAGGAGGGACCGCACCTCCTCATGGACGGCGACCCGTCCCGTGTCGTCGAAGACCCCGCCGTCGTGGCGTGCGTTGTTCAGCAGGGGCGACTGCGGTTGGAGGATCGGCCGGAGCATGTCCGTCTTGGTGACCGCCACGGCCAGCGGGGTACTCACCTTGCCCCGGGTGCCCCGTCTGCCGTGACCGCGCAGCTGTCCTGCGATGTCGGCGGCTATCTGCTGGGGGGACGTTTCGATCGGCGGGAGCGGAGGTCCATAGCTCGGGGGGAGTTCCTGCCGTACGGAGGGGAGTTGTAGGGGGTCGACGAGCAGGATGATGCCGTCGGCGGCGGCGAGGTAGTCGGTGTACCGGTCCATGGCGGCGGCGTCCCCGAGGTCCTCTCCCGCGGCGTCGAAGAAGACGAGGGCGGTGTGTCTGCTGCCGTCGCCGAACCGTGACGTACTGGGCAGGCTCAGCCGGTAGAGCAGCGGGTCGTTGAAGCCGAGTGCGGCGGGACGGGTCGCCCCCGGCAGGTGCAGCCGGTCGTAGAGTTCGGCGGCCATCTCCTTGTCCCGTCGCTGGGTGTCGCTGCCCATGGCGGCGAGCGCCCCCTTGTATACGCGGCCGACGCGGTGGCGGAGTTCATTGACGAGGACGGCGACGTACGTGGACTTGCCGGTGGCCTTGGCTCCGACCAGGGCGATGATGCGGCTGTCCTGGTCGCAGTAGTCGCTCGGCAGGTCGCTGTGGCAGGACACGCACACCCTGACGGGAGTGAGCACTCCGCAGTCGGGGCAGGCGGCCCTGCTGCGGACCGGGCCGAGTGCGCGCCGACTATCGAAGACGGGGCCTCGCATCCGGGCCTGCGGGCCGATCGCGTTGCCCTTGAACTCCGCCCAGGTGTCATCCCGTTGGGGCGTGCAGGGCTGCCGCCCGCCGCGCAGACCCGTACGGGTCATCAGACAGCGGTAGCGGAGTCGGGAGGCTGCTCCACGGGCGAAGCAGTAGGGACAGATGACCGTTGTCACGTCAGCGCACCACCAGGCGTTCGTGCGGGGGTTCTTTCAATCGCGTGCTGTCCGCGTGCGGCCCCAGGAGGAACGCGCGGAGGGTGTACGGGGCGCTCTCGCCCGTTGCGGCCAGGTCGATCTCGCGCTGGACGGGGTCGCCGTCGCCGATCTCCACCCCGCTGACCCGCAGCACGGTGACGCCGTCAGCGGGGTTGCGGGGGCGGGGCGGCGGCAGCTTCTTCGTTCCGCCGGCGCGGGCGACCAGCACGAATTCCGGCAGGTCGCCCTCGTTCGGATCGCTTCGGTTGGGGTATTCGGCACGCAGCACGACTCGGCGTCGGCTGCCGGCGCGCCAACCGGGTTTGAGCAGTTCGTAGGAGATGGCCCGGTAGGGAGGGAGTTCGACGGTGGCACCGGCTCCTGCGGGGATCACCACATCGGCGTCGGCGAGCACGACGGCTTCGGCTCGAAAACGGACGGCTGCGGTGCCCACCTCCAGCCGTAGACCGCCCCTGGTCAGATATGCCGACTTGGTGACGATCTGCTGGTGCTGGTGCCCGTACTGCTCCCAGCTGACCTGCACCCGGGCCGCGTCACCGGGCCAGTCGAAGGCCAGATGGACCTGGTCGGGTGCCTCCCGCCGGACGGTCAGCCGTTCGACGGGCGCGGGTAGTTCCAGTTGGATCGAGGGACCGATACGGACCCGACCGTCGAGGACGCTCACCGCCGTCAGCCGGGCGCGGGTGCCGCGGGGCGGACGGAGTTGCGTGCTTCCGCGGGCGACGGGGGCCGAGGCGACGATGCGGTGCGGGGGCAGTTCGTCGAGGAGGAGATCGGTGCCTTCGGCGGGGGTGCGGGACGGCAGGTCCAGCAGTCGGACCTCGCTCCCCCGGCCGCCGCTCCAGACGGCGTTGACCGAGCCGCCGTCCCCTGCCGGTGCGGCATCGAGGGAAGTGATCGGATCGGGCCAGGGGTGGACCGTCGCCGACAGGGTGATACCGGGTGACAGGCCGTCTTCGCCGCTCGCCGTGCGGTAGTGGCAGCAGATCGTGTAGTGGTACTCGCCGGGGGCGAGGTCCCCATCGGTGAACCCGTCGCGCGTCGACGTCACGGGGTGTCCGCCGGGGTGGCGCGCCACGATGGTGTCGCTGGCGCGGGGCGGGGGCTGCCAGGCGGCGGTGATGCGGGCGCGGGCGTCGGTGATGTGCGGCTGGTCGACATCAGGGGCGAAGAGCAGGGGTGCGCTGTGCAGGGGCAGTTCCCGGACGCGCGGGTCCGCAGGACCTTCGAGCGGCAGGACCGCGTAGTGGACCCGCTCACCGAGCGGGGCCGTGTCATCGGTGAACGCGGTCGCATCGAGGGTCGGGACCAAGACGGTCCAGCGCCGGGAACTGGCGCGCACCAGACGGTAGGGGCCGGTGGTGTGGCCGGACCAATCCAGGTCGACGGCGTCGGGCCGGATCCGGGCCCTGATCCGCGGGCCGTCGTGGGGGGTGCGTAACAACGCGGTGACGGGGGCGTTCTCGTCGACGGCGGTACGGGCGGCACGCAGCCGCTGCGCCGCGGCGTCGGCCGGTCGTCCGATGCGCTCCAGCCGGTCGGCTTCGGTGAGGGAGGCGAGGGCCGCCGCTCGGCGCTGGGTGATCTTCCGGATGAGGGCGTCCAGCCGTTGGTCGCCGCCGGTGTCGCCGATCCGCGTCGCATGGGTGTGCGCACGGCGCAGTTCTCCGAGGTGCCAGGCGTCCACGATGTGCTCGGCCGCTTCGCGCCCTTCGGCGGTGAGTCGCGGGCGTTGACGGACGGCGAAGGCGAGGGCCTCGCATTCGTCGGGGTCGACTCCGAACTCGCGGGCGGCTTCCGGAGCGCAGCCGCGGGGGTGTTGTTGCAGGAGGACGGTCAACTCGTAGAGGACGATGCGGCGCAGCGCCATGGGGTCCGCCGCCAGGGCCTGGTCATAGCGGGCGAACAGCGCGGTGACGGCGGAGCGGTCGATGCCGGGGAGTGCGAGCCAGACGTCCCGGGTCTCATTGAGGGTGCGGCGGTTCACGGCGCGCCAGTGGCGGCCCCGTTCCGGCCGGTGGAGACCGTCGAGCACACGAAAGCGTCGGGAGCCGATGGGCGTCTCGGGAAAGAGCGCGTCAGCGGCATGACGGAGTTTCAGTCCTCGCTGGTGGGCGCAGAGTTCATTGACTCGGGGGACGAGAGGGGCGGCGGGCAGCGCTGGGACGGCTGCGGGCAAGCCCAGCAGGTGCCCGAAGTGCTGCGGCATCAGTCCCGTCCCCCACGTCACGATCCGTGCCCATATCTCAGCAGATCGCGATCAACGGCGGTAGCCGTTTGCCGAAGCATTCGTGTGTCGGTTTCACCGCGGGCGGGGCTGTTGCCGGGGACGGGAGTGAGCGGGTGCGTCCATCTGCGCGGGCGGGTCGCGGGAACGGGGGCTTCCACGTCACACCTGTTGCAGGGTTGGAAGTTGGGGCGGATGTTGCGGTGGAGTCGGTCGGGCCACACGAGGCGGTCATCGACTCGGACGTGGGCCGCGAATCACTGGGCGGGAGGCAAGTGATCGCAGCTGCTTGCCCGATATGGGCTTCCGTCCACTGCGCTCTCCGTCAAAGTTCGTAAAGCGGTCTCCACGGATCGGCAAAGCCGCGGTCACGCCACGGTACAGATTCCGTGGAGTTTTCGGACACCCACACTTACTCAAGAGTCAGAAGTACCCGCCCAACGACCGACGTATGATCGTTTCTTCGTTTCTGACCTGCACTGATGGATTTTCCGCATGATTTCGCAGCAGCGACCACCCCGACCGGAAGGTGGGGTACGGTCGCGGCGCTGTGCGGAGCACCACAAGGAGCAGGCCCTTGCGCGAGTTCACTGTCCCGCCATTGGACACATCGCCCCTGGTCGGTGGAGTGGCCGATGCCGTTTTCGACCGCGCCCGGGACGATCCCGGTCACATCGCGCTCGGGCGCAAGGACGCGGACGGCATCTGGCGCGACATCAGTTCCGGCCAGTTCCGGGACGAGGTGCTCTCGCTGGCCAAGGGGCTCATCTCCCAGGGAGTGCGCTTCGGCGATCGCGTGGCGCTGATGTCCCGTACACGGTACGAGTGGACGCTGTTCGACTTCGCGATCTGGACGGTCGGGGCCCAGTCGGTCCCCATCTACCCCACCTCATCCACGGAACAGGTCCTGTGGATACTGCACCACGCCGAAGTCTCGGCCTGCCTGGTCGAGCACGAGGACCATGCGATGACGGTCGGATCGGTCATCGGACGGCTGCCGCTCCTGAAGCGGCTGTGGCAACTCGACGCCGGTGTGGTGGGCCGCCTGGTCGCAGCGGGTGCGCACATCGACGACGAGGTGGTGCACCGGCACCGGCGTGCGGTGACCCCCGACTCCACGGCCACCGTGATCTACACCTCCGGCACCACCGGAAGGCCCCGTGGCTGTGTCATCTCGCACGCCAATCTGATGTTCGAAGCGGACACCCTGGCGGCCCGCTGGGCGCCGCTGTTCCGCACCCGCCCGAGCAGTTCGCCGGCCACCCTCCTCTTCCTGCCCCTAGCCCATGTCTTCGGCCGGATGGTCGAGGTCGCCGCGATCCGCAGCGGAGTGCGGTTCGGACACCAACCGAGCCTTCGTGAAGCCGAGTTGCTCCCGGACCTACGGACCTTTAGGCCGACGTTCCTCCTGGCCGTGCCGTACGTCTTCGAGAAGATCTTCCACACCGCACGGCGCAGGGCGGAGGCGGAAGGGCGGATCGGCCCGTTCGACCGCGCCGTCGAAGTCGCCGTGCGCTACGCCGAGGCCGTGGAACACCGCGCCTTCGGACTCGGTCCCGGACCGTCCGCGTCACTGCGGATGCAACACCAGTTCTTCGACAAGGCCGTGTACACCAAGCTGCGCGAGATGATGGGCGGCCGGGTGCGCCACGCCATGTCCGGGGGCTCGGGCATGGAGCGGCGACTCGGGCTCTTCTTCGCGGGTGCGGGTGTACCGGTCTACGAGGGCTACGGGCTCACGGAGTCGACGGCGGCGGCGACGGTGAACCCGCCGGAACGTCCCCGCTACGGCACGGTGGGACAGCCCGTCCCGGGGACCACCGTCCACATAGCCAAGGACGGCGAGGTGTGGCTGCACGGACCCCATGTGTTCGCCGGCTACCTCAACGACCGCAAGGGCACCGATTCCGTGCTGCGCGAGGGGTGGTTGGCCACGGGGGACCTCGGCTCCCTCGACGACGACGGCTATCTGACCATCACCGGGCGGAAGAAGGAGGTACTGGTGACCTCCAGCGGCAAGAGCGTGTCCCCGGTCGTACTGGAAGAACGGGTGCGGGCCCATCCTCTGGTCTCACAGTGCCTCCTCGTCGGCAATGACCGCCCCTACATCGCGGCCCTGGTCACCCTGGACCAGGAAGCCGTGGAGCACTGGCTGAGGATGCGACGCCGGAGCCCGCTCGGCCCGGCCGAGTCGGTGCGGGACCCGGAGTTGGAGACGGAGATCCGCAGGGCCGTCGTCGCGGCCAACTCCCTGGTGTCACAGGCGGAGGCGATCCGGACGTTCCGGATACTGGCCCAGCCCTTCAGCGAGGAACAGGGGTTGCTGACCCCATCACTCAAGCTGAAGCGCAGGGCGATCGAGGAGGCGTACACCGCGGAAGTGGCGGCGCTCTACCGTTGACGCCGGGGCACGCACACCGCAGGCACCACGGCGACAGCGCCGCGTCGACCCGGCCGCCTACCCAGCGTCGAACACCCGGGGCGCGGGTGTCCGGCCGACCCCAGCGGTGCACCGTGCCCCGACGGCCCAGGGTCGCTGCCGGACTTGGGGGATGCGCCGACTGACGGCGCATCCGTTGAACTAGTGTTCTCGTCATGAGCTTGGGGGAACTGGTCGGGTTCGGCCGTTCAGCGGATGTGTTCGCGATCGACGACCGATGGGTGTTGCGTCGATACCGGGATGGGGGCGACGCAACCGCCGAAGCACTCGTCATGCGCCATGTCGCCGAATACGGCTACCCGGTACCGGGTGTGCGGTCGTCCGAGGGCAACCAGGGTCCCGAGGCCCAGGTGGTTTCACACGCGACCCGCGGTGAACTCGTCCTGCAGCGACTGTCCGGGCCCACCCTGCGCAAGGCGATGCGGCAGGCCGCAGTCTCCGCCGATCAGACGGGTGCCATGCTCGCCGATCTCCTGCACCGCCTCCACACGATTCCCGCCCGCGTCTCCGCCGATCCCGAACACCGGGTGCTGCATCTGGATCTGCATCCGGACAATGTGATGCTCACCCCGAGCGGGCCGATGGTGATCGACTGGCGCAACACCGAGGAGGGGCACCCGGCGCTCGACTGGGCCATGACGGCGTTGATCCTGGCCCAGGTCGCCGTGGGCCCCACCGCCGAGGCCACGCACGGTCGGGCCGTGCTCGTCTCCCTGCTCCAGCGGCACGACCCTCTGATCCATCTGGGGGGAGCCCACGCCGACTGCCTGGCGAAGGCCCGTACACGAAGGGCGGCCGATCCGAACATGGACGCCCTGGAGGTACGGGTCCTCGACGACGCCGCGGCGCTCGTGCGCGAGTTGGAGACCGAACTGCGCGAGTAGGAGGGCGCGTTGGCCCCCGCACACTCCACGGCGGCAGCCGGGTCCCGGCGCAGGAGCGAGACGAGGAGCGGCGGGATGCGTTGCCGCCCACCGGTACGAGCTTTCTCGATCTTGTGTCCGGAAGCATCCCCGTGTGGTGGAACGCATGGCTAGGCTGGGCCGCGCCGGTCACCGTAGACCGACGGGCCCACCCAGCGTGCCATCCGGACGTCGCATGGGCCGGTCACGACGGCCGGCACGACGCAATGGAGAACAGGCTTGACGGGGGAGGTCACCGGATGACCGAGGTCAAGGTCGAGACCGTGGCGCTCGGTCGGATCACCGACGGTACGAGGCCCGCGCCCACACCGGGCGAGCGCTCGGCGGAGGTGGAAAAGGTCATCGTCCAGGCATCGCGGATCGCCCAGCGGTCGCTGGAACAGACGCCCGAAGAGGACGGCTGGCAGATCTCCGGCATGGAGGTCAGTTTCGGACTGACGCCGGCGGCCGAAGCGGGGGCCGTAGCCAGTGAGCCGCGCTTCGAGGTCACCCTCACCGTGGAGCGGGAACCGAACGCGCCCTGAGCCCGCACTGCTCACTGCTCACTGCTCACTGCAACCCAACCGACAACGGGCAGCCGACCACCGCGAGCGGGGCCGCACACGACCCATATGGATCACGGTGCTCCCCGAACCCCGAAGACCCATGAGCGACGGGCACACACCGCCATCGCGCCCTTCCACCACCCCCATCGAACGCTCGAACGAAAGCGAGATGCCTCCCCTTGGCCGTACCGTCGGTTGCAAGGGAATGACCTCCCGAGAATGATCGTTCTTCCAGGGAGAATGGGAGAGCACCCACCGACGACGTAAGGATTCCCCCCTCGTGAGCAAGGTCCCCTCCATCACCCTCAACAACGGTGTCGCGATGCCCCAGCTCGGATTCGGAGTCTGGCAGGTGCCGGACGACGAGGCGGAGCGGGCGGTGACCACGGCCCTGGAGGCCGGATACCGCAGCATCGACACGGCGGCCGTCTATGAGAACGAAACCGGTACGGGCCGAGCGGTCGCCACCTCCGGACTGCCCCGCGAGGACCTCTTCATCACCACCAAGCTGTGGAACAGCGACCAGGGGTACGACTCCACCCTGCGCGCGTTCGACGCATCCTTGGACCGGCTGGGTCTGGACTACGCGGATCTGTATCTGATCCATTGGCCCATGCCTGCACAGGACACCGCGGCGGACACCTACCGGGCCTTCGAGAAGATCCTGGCGGACGGCAGGGTCAAGGCGATCGGCGTCTCGAACTTCCTGCCGGAGCACCTGGAGCGGCTGTTCGACAAGACGTCCGTGGTCCCGGCCGTCAACCAGATCGAGCTCCACCCCCATCTCCAGCAGGAAGCCTCCCGGGAGTTCCACGCCCGGCACGGCATCGCGACCGAGGCATGGTCACCGCTGGGGCAGGGCAAGGGCCTGCTGGAGGTCCCCACGGTCGTGGCCGTGGCGCACAAGCACGACCGCACCCCGGCCCAGGTGGTGCTGCGCTGGCACCTTCAGCTGGGCAATGTGGTGATCCCCAAGTCGGTGACGCCTTCCCGCATCCAGGAGAACCTCGATGTGTTCGGGTTCGAACTCGACGCGGACGACCTGGCCGCCCTGAAGGCGCTCAACGAGGACCGGCGGCTGGGGCCGGACCCGGCGACCTTCAACGTCGCCTGAGACGCAGGTCGTTCACCTCGGCGACCCGGGCCGCCCGTCCTTCCATGCGGTCATGGGTCGCAACACCTCCCATATTCTCGTACACTTGTTCGATGTGAGTGTTGGGTCGAGCAAGGAGTACATGACGTGAGCGGGGCCCTCTCGGCCGGCCGGTACCTGGTGCGCAACACCGGCAGTGGACTGCTCCTGGAGGTGTACCGCGGGGCGAAGGGCAGCGGCGCCGTGGTGCAGCAGGGCGTGGAGGACGGTTCCGTCGCCCAGCAGTGGCAGATCGACCCGGTACCGAACGGCGGCGGTCTCTACCACTTCGTGAGCGTCGCCAGCGGCAAACGACTCGACGTGGCCAATGCCTCCACCGAGAACGGGGCCCGCGTCCAGCAGTGGCGCGCCAACAACTTCGGCGCCCAGGAGTGGATCGTCGAGCAGCGGCTCGACGCCCCGGGCACGGTCTCCATCGTCAGCTTCATCAGCGGGCTCCTCCTGGAGGTCGCCGACGGCAGCAAGGAGGGCGGCGCCCGGGTGCAGCAGTGGGAGGACAGCGACTCCCCCGGTCAGCAGTGGCAGCTTGAACCCTGCCCCTGAGCCGCACCACCCGGGCGTCGGGAGCAGCGGGCACCCCTGTCAACTCGCCCCCCGTCCAGCCGGGTTGCCCGGTGGCGGTGATCGCTCATGGAATCAGAATCGCCCGTGACCGATGTGCGGACGAGGGTCGTTGCCGTGTCGGCAATGCGGTTCCCGTGCGGTGTTCCTGCGGGCTGATGCCGCGGACCCGTTTGAAGGCGGCGCTCAGTGCGAACGAACCGCTGTAGCCGACTTTGCGGGCCACGGTGTCGATCGTGGCGTTCGTGGTGCGCAGCAGATCGGCGGCGAGGTCGAGGCGCCAGCGCGTGAGGTGGGTCATCGGCGGCTCGCCCGCGAGTTCATGGAAACGTCGGGCGAGTTGGGCCCGGGAGACACCACAGGCGCCGGCGAGGGAAGCCACCGTCCAGGGGTGGGCCGGGTCGTTCTGCATCAGCCGTAGGGCTCGCCCCACGACGGGGTCGCCCAGGGCGACGTACCACGCCGGGGCGTGGGCCTCGGGCCGGGCGAACCAGGAGCGCAGGGCGGCGACCAACAGCAGGTCCAACGTCCGGTCGAGCATCACGCTCTGCCCCGGCTCCTCGCGCTCCATCTCCTCGGCGAGGAAGGGCAGCAGTGGGCACTTCCAGGTGTCGGCGGGGAGGTGGACCAGCGGGGGCAGCGCGTCGAGCAGTCTGTCGCTGACCTCGCTCTGCACCTGGTAGGTGCCGACCTGGACGACGGTGGAGCCGTGCTCGTCGTTGCCCCAGGTTCGTACGCCCATGCGCATGGCCTGGTCGAGCGGCTCCCCCCACAGGGTGCGGCAGGTACCGCCGGGGCCGGCCACCACCTGAGGTGCGGTGTCGGGGCTGTCCGCGACGGTGTAGGGCACCGGACCGCGCATGACGGCCAGATCACCGGGGTGGAGTCGGACCGGGTCCCCGCCGTCGGGGACGATCCAGGCGGCCCCCTCGGTCAGGCACATCAGGGACAAGGGTGCCTCGTCCTCGACCCGAATGGACCAGGGCGGGGACATCACCATGCGGAGCAGGAAGGCTTCACGGGCGCGAGGCCCGTCCAACAGTCCGGCAAGTGCATCCATGGAAGCATCCTAGACGGATACGTATGGAACTGAGCCTCTGGAGCATGGATCGTCCACGATGGATGATCGAACCTGGTGTCATGACAGCGAATGCAGAGCAGGACACGGTGTTGGTGACGGCGGC
Source organism: Streptomyces sp. NBC_00690 (assembly GCF_036226685.1). Taxonomy (NCBI): domain Bacteria; kingdom Bacillati; phylum Actinomycetota; class Actinomycetes; order Kitasatosporales; family Streptomycetaceae; genus Streptomyces; species Streptomyces sp. NBC_00690. The sequence continues at coordinate 7,088,612 of NZ_CP109009.1, read as the reverse complement.
GACGGGCAAGACGGGCCGACGGGTGGCGGCGCGGCTGCGCACCCGGGGCACCCCGGTCCGGGCGGGTTCCCGCACCCCCGGGAGCGGTGCGGGCGAGGTCGTCTTCGACTGGGAGTCCCCGGCGACCTGGGCCCCGGCGGTGCAAGGGGTGACCTCGGTGTACGTCGCCTTCTACCCCGATCTCGCGGCGCCCGGAGCCGTCGAGGCTATGAGCGCTTTCGGCCAGGTGGCCGCGGCGCAAGGAGTGCAGCGCCTGGTGTTGCTGTCGGGCCGCGGTGAGCCGGAAGCGGTGACGGCGGAGGATGCGCTACGGAAGTCGGGGGTGCCGCTGACGGTCGTACGAGCGGCCTTCTTCGCCCAGAACTTCTCCGAAGGCGTGTTGGCGGACAGTGTCGCCCAGGGGGCGATCGCCTTTCCCGGAGGGCAGACGCCCGAACCGTTCATCGACGTGGACGACCTGGCCGACGTCGTGGTGGCCGCATTGACCGAGGACGGCCATCTGGGCCAGACGTACGAGATCACCGGCCCGCGGCTGCTCACGTTCGGGCAGGCGGCCACGGACCTGGGGGCCGCGCTCGGCCGCGAGGTGAAGTATCTGCCGGTGTTGGAGAACGAGTTCGCCGCCCTGCTCCAGCAGGTCGGATTCCCCGAGCCGGACGCCGCCTGGCTGGCGGCGCTGTGCACCATGCTGATGGGCGGGCACAACGCGTCGACCACCGACACCGTGCGCGAGCTGCTGGGGCGCGCCGCGAAGGACTTCGTGGACTTCGCCCGGGACGCGGTGGTGGAGGGCGCCTGGAAGGAGTGATCCGGGTTGCCGTGGTCCGCTGAGTCGGCGCTCGACGGACCGCGGCGACGCCGACGGGCAGCTTCGGCGCACAGCTTCCGCGGCAGCGCAGGCAGTGGTAGGGGTCCGGGCGCGGGCGCTCCTGGCTCCTGGCTCCTGGCTCCTGCGTGGCGCTATGCCCCCGCCTCCGGTGGCGCGACCACCGGGCCGTCTTCGAGCAGCCGGTCCACCGTATCGGCCTCGCGGGCGGACTTGTCGGGGCGGTGGCGCAACACCCGGGCGAACCGCAGGGTGACCCCGGCCGGATAGCGCGACGAGCGCTGCACCCCGTCGTAGGCGATCTCCACCACCAACTCGGGGCGCACCCGTACCGTGAATCCGTCGTCGTCGAGCGCCAGTTCACCGAGTCGGGCGGTCTGCCAGCGCAACATCTCGTCCGTCAGTCCTTTGAAGGTCTTGCCGAGCATCACGAAGGTGCCGTCCGCGGTGCGGGCGCCCAGATGGAGGTTGGAGAGCGTCCCGGTACGGCGACCGTGCCCCCATTCGGCGGCGAGGACCACCAGATCAAGGGTGTGTACGGGCTTCACCTTCAACCAGGAGCGTCCGCGGCGGCCCGCCGAGTAGGGCGCGTCGAGCGCTTTGACCAGGACGCCTTCATGGCCGCGCCGCATGGTGGCGGCCATGAACTCCTCGGCCTCGGTGAGCTGCCTATCGTCCGACGGGTCAAGGACCACGGTCCGCCGGATGCGCATCGGCTCGGGAACGACCCGGGCGAGGACGGCATGGCGCTCGGCGCTGGGAAGGTCGAGGGTGTCCTCGCCGTCCGCGGTCAGGACGTCGAAGAAGACCGGCGACACGGGCAGCGCGGCACGGGCCGCAGCCACGTCGGTGCGCGACCCCACCCGGGAGGCGATCTCCTGGAAGGGCACGGGTCGGCCTGACGCGTCCACCGCGATGACCTCACCGTCGAGGATGAAGGGGTCGCTTCCCATGCCGCGTGCCGCCGCGCTCACCTCGGGCAGCCGATCGGTGATGTCGTCGAGCGACCGGGTGAAGATACGGATCAGCGCACCATCCCGGTGGACCTGGATACGGATGCCGTCGAGCTTCTCCTCGACCGCACAGGGGGCGGCGAGCGTTCGTACGGCATCGCCGACCGTCTTCGCGGTGTGAGCGAGCATCGGGTGTACGGGGGTGCCGACCCTGAGCCGGAACCGGGCGAGGGCGTCCGGGCCTTCGGCGAGGAGCGTTCGTGCGACCCGGGGGAGGGAGCCGTCGAGCATGACCGCACGGCGCACAGCTGGCGGCGGCGCGTTCGCGGCCCGGGCGACGGCCTCCAGGGCGATGGCGTCGAGTGCCCCTTGCCGCACCTCCCCCATCAGCAGCCGGGTGAGGAACTGCTGCTCCTCGGCGGTTGCGGCGGACATCAACTGCGCCACCAGGCGTCTGCGCTCCCCCTGGGAGCCGGGGCCCTGGAGTGCGGCGAGCGCGGTGAGCGCCCGATCGACGCCCAAGACGGTCAGGGTGGCGTCGCGGGCGGGCGGCGGCGGCTCCTTGAGGGTGCTCCATCCGATGCCGATGCGACCTTGGGGGACGCGTCCGGCGAGGTAGGAGATGACCAGGGGGACCAGCGCGGGGTCGGTGTCCGAGAAGAGCTCGGCCAGTAGTTCGGTCTTCCGCGAACGCGCTGACGTCGCGGCCACGTCCCGGGACACGTCGGCGAGTCGAGCCAGCAGCATGGGGCCATGGTGCCCCGCACCTCGGAGCACCGCATCCCAGGGCGGTTCGGAATCCACGGGCGGATCGAGCCCGTCCGGCCCGGGGCGATCTCGAACGGCTGTACGCCTGTGCGGTGTATGCGCCACCGCCCCTCAGGAACGCGGTCACGGCGGGAGCTCGGGCCGTGACCGCGACTCCGCTGGGAACGGTCCCCTCGCGGGACGGCCCCGTACCTCTCGCAGGCTTGCGTCGCCCACGCCACGGAGGGACCTCCGCAAGCGGCCTGATCGAGGGGTGCCGACCAGGCACCGATCGCCCTCCCACAGCCGTCCTGAGGGACTGGTACCCGGTCAACTGTCGTGACGTATCAAGCCTGTTGCATACTGATGCACTACATCGCGGCATACGTACCCGCCCCCACGATCCCCCAGCGCGCGGAAGTCCGCCCCGAGGGACCGAGGGACGCGGGGCACAGCCCGCGGCGTACGGTGACACGTGGGTGGAGGAGCCCGACGAGTGTCCGTTCAAGGGCAGTTGAGAGCGTCGGGCAGAACCGGGGGTGGGCCGTGCGGAGCATGGACGGGGCAGCGCGCCGATCGAGCGCACGCCCGGAATCGGAACGCCGAGGACCGACGGCCGGCGTCGCCGTGCACCCCGGACGAGGTGGTGCCCCATGGACGACGTGAGCATGACGGCCCCCGCCGCGCTCCTCTTCGGAGCCTTCCTGGTGAAGCTCCCGGCCCTGGTGCGCAATCGGCACGACATCCTGCTGCGCGCGGTCTGCGGTCTGCTCCTCGTCGCCAGTCTGGTGTTCCTGCTGGCGGCCGTTCCGACGGTCGCTGCGATCAACCGGATCTCAGGGGTGCCCAACCTCGCCGCCCCCATGGTCTATGCGGTACTGACCGCTTTCAGCGGCGCCTGTGTCGTACTGATCATCATCTGGCGCGGTGGCACCACGGAAGCGACGCGAAGGGCCTCGTCGTTCTGCGTGATCGCCTATGGGCTGGTGATCATCGCTCTGATCGTGCTGTTCATCCTCGGGGACGCACCGGTGGAACGGCGCGAGGACCTCGACACCTACTACGCCAACACCCCTTTCATCCGCGAGATGATCGTGCTGTACCTCCTGGCGCACAGCGTGGCATCCGTCGTGATGACCGTGCTGTGCTGGCGCTGGTCGCTCCAGGTGAAGGGCGTGCTCCGGGTCGGCCTGTTGCTGATCTTCGGGGGGTACATCCTCAACCTCGGCTTCGATGTGGCGAAGCTGTCGGCCGTGGGTGCCCGCTGGGCCGGCCACGACTGGGACACCCTGTCCACCGATGTGGCCCGTCCGCTGGCCTCGGTGGCGGCCCCGCTGGTGGGCGGTGGTTTCATCCTCCCGCTGGTGACCCAACGGGTCGGCATCGGCTGGCGAACGGCCGTGCGCTACCACCGTCTCGCGACCTTGGAACGGCAGTTGACGGGCGCCTCCGGCAGCGGCACATCGGCGGTGGCCATCGGCCTCTGGGCCTCGCTGGAGCTGCGCCTCACCCAGCGCGAGGCCGCCATCCATGACGCGATCATCGGTCTGCGGCCGTACTTCGACTCGGCGATCCACGACGAAGTCCACGGCCAGGCCCTGGCCCAGGGGCATCCTCCTGACCGGGCCCGCATCCTCGCTGACGCGGCGATGGTCGCCGCGGCCGGCGAAGTACAGGCGGCACACCCCAGCCGGACGACCCTTGTCGAGGGCAAGGAGTCCGTGCAGCCTTCCACCCAAGCGGATGACCTTGTGCAGATGTCGCTGGCACTGCGCCGTTCGCCCCTCGTCCATGAAGCGTGCCGCCGGGCGGCCTTGTCGGAGAGCAGCAACTCATGAGTGAACCCTTCAGATCCCCGCGAGCCGCCCGGGTGCGTCGGGCAGTGATCATCGGAGGAGGGTTCGCGGGTGTTCTGGCAGCCGCCGCGTGCCGGGCGTTCGTGGACGAGGTGACCATCGTGGAGCGCGACTCCCTGCCCAAGGAGCCGCTCCCCCGCAAGGGACTGCCGCAGGCACGGCACCTCCACGCACTGTGGTCGGGTGGCGCGGACGCCGTCGAGTCACTCGTCCCCGGGGTGACGGGCGAACTGCTGGCCGCTGGTGCCCGGCGCGTTCCGCTGCCCACCGGAATGGTCTCGCTGTCACCCGGGGGGTGGTATCGACGCTGGCCGGAATCGCACTATCTGATCGCCTGTAGTCGGGACTTGTTGGACTGGGCGATCAGAGACCTGGTGGTCCATCAGCCGCGTGTCACCGTGGTGGAGGAGGCCGAACCCCTGGGTCTGACGGGCGATGCACGGCGGGTCGACGGGGTCCGAATACGGTTGAGGGACGGCTCCGAGCAGCTGTTGACGGCCGATCTTGTCGTCGATGCCTCGGGCCGTTCCTCACTGGGACCCCGATGGTTGCGGGAGCTGGGGGTCGGGCCGGTCAGGGAGTTGGCCGTCGATGCGGGTGTGGCGTACGCCAGCAGGGTCTACCGCGCCCCGGTCGGCTCCGAGGACTCGCCGGTCTTCGTCATCCAACCGGACGCCCGGCTGCCCGGGCCGGGCCAGTCCGCGAGCATCATGCCGATAGAGGACCAGCGCTGGTTGGTGAGTCTGTCGGGTACCCGCGGCGGCGAACCGACGAACGACGAGACCACCTATCTGGATTTCGCCAAAGGTGTGCGCCATCCGCTGGTGGGAGAGCTCCTCGCGCACGCCGAGCCGTTGAGCGGGATCACGGTGACGCGCAGCACGGTGAACCGACGGCGGCTCTACGAGCGGTGCCGACACCTTCCCGAGGGATTTGTGGCGGTCGGCGACGCCGTCGCCGCGCTCAACCCGATCTACGGGCAGGGCATGTCGGTAGCGGCGCTCGGAGCGGTCGCACTCCGTGACGAACTGCGCCGGGCCGGGGTCACCGCCCCGGGGCTCGCCCGGCGCGCCCAGCGCGCGATCGCCCGGCCCGCCCAGGTGGCATGGGCGCTCGCGACCGGGCAGGACATCTTCTACCCCGGCTCAAGGGGCCGGCTCCCCAACGCCGTCGATCGGCTGGTGAGCCGCTATGTCAACCGGCTCGTCACCACCTCCACCGGCTCGTACTCCATGGCCAAGGCGCTCACGGACGTGATGACGCTCCAGTCCGGCTTCGACCGGTTGATCCGCCCGGATGTGCTGATCGGAGCGGTACGGGGGCCACTGCGGCCCCGGCTGTCGGGACCGCCGCTGACCCGACGGGAGCTCGGATACCTCGACCCCGACGAACACAGCGAACCGCACGAACACAGCGACCCCAACGGCCTGGACGGTGGCGGGGGCGGCCCACGTGAACCGGCCGCAGTACGGCACGAGTCCGGACCGGCCGATCGGAGCGCCTCGGGTCCGGGCTCCCGGGTCGAAGTCACCGGAAAGCGACACGGAACCACGGCACGGGCACACCGCGCACCGGATCGCGCGGCACAACAGGATCCGCCGGACATCACCTGATCGTGTCCGGATTCCTCAGCACGTTACCGGGAGTCCGCGCCCACACCCCCTCGGCCTCGATACGGTGTGGGCGCAGGCCGAGGTCGTCGAGCAGGGGAGCGGAGTGGGCACCAAGAGCGCGATGCGCCAGCTTCGCGACGAACTGACCCGTGCAATCGAACAGGCCAGGCCGGTCGGACCCGAGGATGTCTTCGCCGCCCTGTGCGCCCGGCTCAGCGAACGGCGTGGCAGGCCGGTGGTCCTCCATCTGGTCGACTTCCCTCCACAGACGGCCAGCGGGCTCTATCTGGACATGGCGGACCGGGATGTCATCTGCGTCCAGGCGACCACTTCGCCCCTCCACCAACTGATCATCTTCGGCCATGAGGTCTGGCACATGGTCGCCGGACACGGCAGCGCGCATCCCGCCGTGCTGGTCGACCCCGCCAACCGGGCACCTGATGGAACGGCCACCGCCGCCCGGTTGGCCACCGACAACACCGGCCTGCCGACCGTGGCGAAACTCGCCGCGCGCACCGACTTCCGCCAGGCACAGGAGACGGAAGCAGAAACCTTCGGACTGGAGCTCGGGGCCCAACTGCGCCGTTGGCTGGAACGACCGGGCGACACCGCACCCACCAGCGCACTCGCCCAGCGTATCCAGGCATCTCTCGGACACCGCCAAGGCTGAACCATGCGCAACAGCGACTACTACCTCCCGTCCGTCCTCCTGGCCATCGCCCTGGCCGCGAGATTGCCCGCGCTGCGCCGCGGCTGGCGTGATCCGCTCGTACGCTCGGTGCACTTCCTGCTGTTCACCGCCACGTCCTGCTTCGTCCTCGCCGCCCCCGCCACCATCGCCCTGATCAACGGCCTCACGGATACGCCCAACATCGCCGCCCCACTCGTCTACTGCTTCCTGTGTGCGTTCAGCTGTACCTGTCTGGTCCTGATCGCGTACTGGCGCGGCGGCCCTCCGGAGCGCGTCAGACGGGTGACCCGCGGCTGGATCGCGGCGTACGGGACGGTGATCGCCGTCCTTCCCGTCCTCTTTGTCCTCGGGGAAGCCCCGGTGGAGCGGCTGCGGGACTTCGACACGTACTACGCCCACACCCCGTTCCTGCGGGAGATGATCGTCCTCTATCTGCTGGCGCACACGGTGGCAGCCGCCGTGACCACGCTGATGTGCCTCCTGTGGGCGCGGGCGGTGGGCCAGTGGCTGCGGGTGGGGCTGTGTCTGTTGGTGGCGGGATTCTTCTTCAACCTCTCCTTCGGGGCGGCCAAGCTGACCGCGATCAGCGCTCGATGGGCGGGCGGGGACTGGGACGTGCTCAGTACGACGGCCGCGCCGCTGCTGGCCTCGGCCGGTGGGCTGACCACGGCGATCGGGTTCCTGGTGCCGCTCCTCGCACCGCGGGTCACGGCAGCCCTCCAAGCCGGCCTCACGTACACCCGCCTCGGTGCGCTGTGGCACTGGCTCAGCCGCGCGCAACCGGGTGCAGAGGTGCCGAGGCGCCCTCGGATTCCCTGGTGGGCGGCGCCCGAACTGCGGTTGACGGTCCGCGAGACGGTGATTCACGACGAACTGCTCAGGCTCCAGCCGTACCTCGACGACCGTGTGCGGCGCCGGGCCTATGCATCGGCGGTCGTGGGCTACGCGCCCCGGCGGTACGCCAAGGCGGTGGGCGTGGCGGCGATGGTGGTCACGGCGGTGGAGGCACGCCGCGACGGCCAGCCACCGGGCGAGGGCTCGGATCCCGCACAGGCGGGTGTCCATGCCTTGACCGCAGCGCTCAGTCCCGGGCGGGAGGGGTTGGTGCGACTGTCGCAGATACTGCGCTCGCCCTACGTCACCGATGCGGTCCGCAAGGAGGCCGCCGGTTCGGCGGTGCCCCCGTCTGACGGCGAGGACGGGGCACAGCCTGCCGGCGACGACACAGTGCCGCGTCGGGCCACGGTTCGGCCCGGCCCGATCCCCGCGCCGTCACACGAGTGCGCACCCACGGCCATCGATCGAGGGCGCTGTCGGGCCCGTTGTCGTCAGGGAATCACCTGGATGTCGTACGGAGTCCGCTGCGCGGTCCAGCCGTGCACCCTTGAGGATCGCCCCATCGACCCCGTCTGAGCTGGGCGAAGACAACACCGACCAGCGAGAGTGACATAGGTCACACCATACGATCGTCCTTCTGGTGGAGTTTCCCGGAGCCGAACTGCGTCGTAGCCCACGAGGAGTTGACCAAGCAGCCACAGAGGAGCGCCTCGATGTTCCCCACTGTTGAAGAGCCGGTCCCGGCCCACCTCATCAGCGACGCACCCGAGCCCGTGACCGTGACCGTCCGTCTGAACTACGACGCCCAGGACCCGCTTGCGGTCCATATGATCTTCCCCACCGCGGTCTCCCTCGACGGGGCGTGCGTCACCTGGACCTTCGCCCGTGCACTCTTGGATTCAGGACTGCACACGCCGTCGGGTGAGGGCGATGTCCACATCTGGCCCTACAACCGTACGCACACGATGGTGGAACTGCGCTCGGCCGAGGGAGTGGCCTTGTTGCGCTTTGCCAGCGGTCGACTGCGGCACTTCCTGCTCCATTCGTACGCCACGGTCCCGACGGAGTCGGAGAGCCAGGCCCTCGACATCGACGCCGGCCTCGCGGCCCTGCTCGGCAAAGCGAAGGATTGGCAGGACTGACCGAGTCGACCCGCCCCTGGCACTCCCCCGCCTGATCCGGCGTACTACCGTCGAGACATGACGACTGCCGCATCGAGGACGACGGAAGTGGGTCCGCTCCTGCGCGGTTGGCGCGAGCGGCGACGGGTGAGCCAGTTGGAACTGGCCCTGCGCGCGGACTCCTCCGCCCGGCACATCAGCTTCATCGAAACGGGACGCTCCCGCCCCAGCGAAGAGATGGTCCTACGCCTCGCCCAACACCTCGACGTACCCGTCCGGGAACGCAACTCGCTGCTCCTGGCCGCGGGCTATGCGCCCAAGTACACGGAGACACCCCTCGCCGATCCCGCGATGACAGGGCTGCGCGAGGGAATCGATCGGCTCCTGGTGGGCTACGAGCCCTATCCGGCGCTCGTCGTCAACGGCGTCTACGACGTGGTGGCTGCGAACCGCGGCATCGGCATGCTGTTGGAGGGGGTCGCGGACCATCTGCTGACACCGCCGCTCAACGCCATGCGCATCACGCTCCACCCCGAGGGCCTGGCCCCGCGCATCCGGAATCTGCGCGAGTGGCGCGCCCATCTCCTGGCCCAGATGGAGCGTCAGATTGCGCTGGTCCGCTCCCGGGAACTGCGCGCCGTGTACGAGGAGGTGGCCGGCTATCCCACACCGCCGGGCGGGGAACCGATGAAGGCCGGCCCTGAGTTCGCCCCGCATCCCTACTTCGCGCTGCCGATGCAGATCGAACACGACGGGCACGTGCTCTCCTTCGTGTCCTCGATCTCCACCTTCAACACCCCCATGGACGTGACGGTCGCCGAGTTGGCCATCGAGACATTCCTGCCCGCCGACCCGGCGACCGTCGAATTCCTGCGCTCGCTCACCCTCTGAAGGGGGTCTCCCGAGCCCCGAGAGCCGCCCACTGAAGCGCGGCGAAAGCCGCCACCACCAGCGACTGGAGCACGATCCACACCGAACCCGCGACGGTCGGGTCGAACCAGAGCAGGGGTGAGGCGAGGCTCAGCACGACCCACAGCGCATTGCACTCGATCACGAGCTTCACGGGGAACGCGGGCGGGTTGCGCCGGGCGCCGACCACTGCGACCGCGAGCGCGTATCCGATGAGGAAGATCCCCAGGACCAGGAGGGGCCCCTCGCCCACCCCGGTCAGTCGGGCAACGGTGCCGGGAACCGCGGCGTAGGCCAAGCCGTTGGCTCCGGTGACGACCGCGTCGAGGAGCAGGAAGCGGCGCAGCATGGTCCGGGGCTCGGTGGTGCGGGCGATACCGGAGAGAAACGTGGTGGACATGGTGGATCGGCCTCCATCGGGGTCGGCTGGACTCTCGGGTTCCAGTGACCCGGGCGGAGTGCGCCGCCCGGGTCCCGGTGGGTCCAGACTGCCGGCGGGGATGACTGAGGTCGATTACGCCAGAGGTAATGGCGGAGTCGGCTCCAGCTGCGGCTTACGCCCAGGTCACGCCGTCGCCCACATGGAGACTCTGACGGCGGGCCAGGACGGGAGCCACGGAAGGTGATTCACGGGCCCAGACTCAGCCTTGGGTACCACCGGCGCTGAAAATGCGGTCCATCGCTTCCGCTCCATCAGTGATCACAGGGCGCAACTGCTCCTGGTGGACCCGTTCCTTGGTAGCGGTACGACCGTGTCCCACGGCCCGGGCCATGACCTCAATGGGAATCCCGTGGTCAGACATCAGGGATACGGAACTCGTCCGAAGCTCCCGCGTCGTCCATTCGCACGGAGCTTTGAATCCTGCATCCTTCAGCAGCGCTCTGAAGTCGCGCAAGACATGGGTCGAGGACCACACCTGACCACCTTCGCTCGGAAACGCCGGTCAGGGGCAGTGGGCGGGTAGATCGCCTTGGGAAGCGGATATCGATGGCGACCCGATGAATGCGGGATACTCATGGCGTCGCACCGCCGCGAGCAAAGACCAGAAAGATTGCCCGATATGCCGGACCTTGCAGAAGTAAGTAAAAACAGGCTTCCGCTGAGATGAAACCGCTGGTCAGGAACTGTGGTCCCCGCGCATGCGGGGGTGGTCCCCACTCGACGCTGTTCTTGAGCCGGTCCGGGGTGTGGTCCCCGCGCATGCGGGGGTGGTCCCGTCATGGCGCTCCGTCGCCGTCAAGAGGGCATGTGGTCCCCGCGCATGCGGGGGTGGTCCCCTCTCGGAGCGTCTTCGGGTCTATGTGGGCTGGTGGTCCCCGCGCATGCGGGGGTGGTCCCCAATTGGCTTTGGCCTACGATGTGTGCATTGTGTGGTCCCCGCGCATGCGGGGGTGGTCCCGTCACCACGGGCACGGTGATGTCCAAGTTGAGGTGGTCCCCGCGCATGCGGGGGTGGTCCCGTCCGGCCGGTCTGTCCCTGTGGACGTTCCAGGTGGTCCCCGCGCATGCGGGGGTGGTCCCGTGTTCATGGACTTCGGGTACGGCCGCCGCTAGTGGTCCCCGCGCATGCGGGGGTGGTCCACGCCACCGCGTGGGCTCCCGTCAGGCTTTGAGCAAGGGAGCCAGAACGGGAGCCACACGTCTCAACACATGATGGACAGTCACGGACGTCGGTGGACGCGATGACCCCGGCCCAAGGTGTCTGGGTCACACTTCCAACAGGACGCTTCGAGTCTGCACCTACACGAGAGGTAATCCCCGCACTGACGTGTCAGCGTCATGGGGTGCTGACAAGGCCCATTGCTGATCCGGAGAATGGTCCAGGTCAACGCTCGATCCACCCTCGTTCCACGGCTGCTTCGGGTCCACCGCAGCCGGGGGCGCGTTCGACGGGAGTCACCTTGGCAGCATCACCCGAGCGCGGCCGGCAGATTGCCGATTTCACCCTCCCTGGGGGAGTCCTGGTGGATGGGGCCTTCGAGCGTCGCGACTTCATTCTGAGCGAGCAGCGGGGGAAACCGCTGGTGCTCGCCTTCTATCCCGGGGACGACACGAGCGTCTGCACCAAGCAGTTGTGCTCCTACTCCAGTGGGCTCGATGCCTTCACCGACTGCGGTGCGCAGGTCTGGGGCATCAGCCCGCAGGGTGTGGACAGCCATGAGGCGTTCGCCCGGAAGCACGGACTGCGGATGCCTTTGCTCGCCGACACCGACAGGGCGGTGACCCGTGCCTTCGGGGTGACGATGCCGGGGCTGGGGGTGCGGCGCTCGGTGTTCATCATCGCGGCCGACGGCACCTTGCACTGGAAGCACATCGCAGTGATCGGTGCGACCTTCCGCTCCACGCGGACATTGACGGAGCAGTTGGCCGCGCTCGGCTGATCGACAGGGCGGACGGGGGGTTGCGACCGGCGGCGGCGGCGGGCGGGCGGTCACCCGCCCGTCGTGCTCCCCCCGACACGCGACGCCCTTGGGCCCGACGACGTTCTTCGTCGGACGCGACCTAGCGGTCTCCAGGCGGGTAGGGCTCCAGCGATCGCCGGAAATCCTCCTGCTCCGGGTCGCCCCCGATCTCCGCCACCGGGATCTGCGGCCCGGTGCACTCGCTCAGCCAGCGCTTGAGCACCCGGTGGAGTTGCTCTGCGCCCACGAGTTCACCGCCCGTGTCTCCCTCCCCTTCGAGCGGGTCGCCGAGTTCGACCGGTGCCATGAGGAACGGTTGGGACTGCTCGCCGCCGAGCCCGCCGTGCGAGCCGATCTGCTGCTCGAACGCGTGGATCCTGCCGGTCGCCGGGTCGTACATGGAGTTGACCATGATGTCGGCGACATGGGGGAAGGTGTCCGTACGGCGTACCGCGTCGGCGGCGCCCTTGCCGAAGGGCGCGAGTGGACCGTCGTCGGACAACTCGGCGATGGGCACCTCGGCTCCTGCGGGGCCCAGTACGACCGAACCGTGCCGTTCGCTGGCGACCAGGAGGAACCCTATGCCCGGGTGGTTGGCGAGCGTGCTCAGGAGGGCGGGATGGCGGGCTTCGATCTCCTCTCGGGTGAGCCGGCCCGGCTGGTCGGGGAAGGAGATCAGCCCCAGGTTCCCCGAGGCGAGCACGATGGGGTCGGCGCCCGCCTCGCCCCGACGCTCGCGCTGGGCGCCGGCGTCGGAGCCCGGGCCGGCCGGCGGCGAAGGGGCGAAGCCCTGTTCGTCCTCCTCGTGCCGTCGGTGCAGACCGATCCGCAGGGCGTCGGCCGCCGCGTCCCGGGCCTCGGCGCCACAGGCCGTTCGCCCGGCGCGCCGGGACACCGGTAGTCCGCAGCCCGCCCGGACCAGGTCCTTCAGACTGAGCCCGTACTCGCCTTCGAAGGTCTCGCCGGGGCTCTGTCCATGGTCGGACAGCAAGACGATCCGATAGGCGCGCGGCGCATGGGCGGCGGCCTTGGCCAGCAGCGCCACCGAGCGGTCCAGTGACTCCAGCACCTTGGCCGCGTCCCGGCTGTGCGGCCCGGAGTGGTGAGCCACCTCGTCGTAGGCCACCAGGTCGGCGTAGACGGCGGTGCGTCCGGCGAGCATGTCGCCGATCACCGCGGCGACCACGACGTCCCGTTCCACCACGGTCGCGAAGGCCCTGATGAGGGGGTACGTCCCACCGCGCGCCACCCGGGGGCGATCACCGCGGAATCGGGCCCGGGTCGCCTGCTGGATCTCCCGTACGACCTCGGCGAAGAAGGACAGCGCCGTGCGGACGGCGTTGGCGGGATCGGAGAAGTACGCGAAGTACCCGGCTCGGGACCGGTTCTCCCGGCCGCGGCGGGTGGAGACGGAGAGCACCAGGGCGACCTGGTCGGCTCCCCCGCTGAAGAGGTTGCCGCGGCTCGCCCCGTCCAGGGTGAGCAGCCCGCCGTCCCCGGTCCGTTCGATCGCGCGGCGCTGGAGTTCCACGGCGCTGGCGGGCCGGTTGCTCACCACGATCCGCCCGGTGTCCTTCTCGTACCACCGGAAGGCGGGCACGTCGTGGTTGGAGCCGTGGAGGATGCCCAACTGGCTCGCCCCGGTCTGGCTGGACCAGTCCGTACGCCACGGTGTGAGGCGGTGGGTGCCGTCGAGCCAGCCGGCGAGCGTCGGCATCAGTCCGTCCTTGACGGCCCGCAGCAGCACGTCGTGCCCGACTCCGTCGAGTTGGAGGAAGACCATGCCCGGGCAGTCCGTACCGGTGCCGTTCGCGCCCTGTCTGCGCCGGCGCCTGGTCGCCAGCCGGGAGAGCCTGCGACCGTAGGCGTCGTCGTCCCTGACGGCGAGCGCGGTGGAGGTCGCGGAGGCCACGGCGGACATCACCGCGGCGACGACGACCGCGGTCTCGGGCGCCGCGTCACCCCGGTCGTCGGGGATGAGCCTGAGGGCGAGCAACAGCAGCGAGCCGTTGAGGAAGAAGACCAGCAGACCGAGCACCAGTGCGGGTACGAGGAGCAGGGCCCGCACGACGAGTGGCCATACGAGGGCGGACAGCAGGCCGAAGGCGCCGGCGCCCCAGGCCGCGGTCACGGCGGTCCGGGTGGCGCTGTCGCCGTCGTCGGACTGCAACTGGAAGTCGGGCAGCAGCCCGGCGAGTGCCAGCAGTGTGAGCGTGGACACCGCCCACACCACGATCACCCGAAGCAGGGCACTGCCGGCCCTGCGCCACCGCCTTTCGGCCACTCCGATACCGCCTCACTCGGGAACAGGACTCCAGCGTGGCACAGCCCGGGCGGTGGTCGATCCGCCGATCGCAGGTCTCAGGGATGGCTCAGGGACGGGTCGGGGACGGGGTACGTCCGTCGAGGACCAGCCATCCGTACCGGGGCCGGGGTCCGGCGCTCATGCGGGCGTACGCGGGGTGTCAGCAGCCGTCGTAGCCGGCGGTCGGCATGGAGAGCCGTCGATGGACGTCCGCCTTCATCGCCGCGTCGTACACCGGCTCGGGCAGGTCCGCAGTCCGTACATCCACCCCGCGCCGAGCGCACTCCGCCATGAAGTCCGGCACCGATACCAGTGCCCGGGCCAGTACCCGCTCGTTGGGCGCGAGGAAGAAGTCGACGCGGTCGTCCTCCACGTCCGCCCAGAGCGCGCACAGATCGTGGCGCACCCCGCAGAACACCAGTTGTCTGGTGATGGTGTGACCTTGCTGACCTGCCCAGTGAGCGCACATCCGCTGCTGGCTGCGGGTGTCCACCAAGAAGGGGTGCCGGTCGAGTTCTTCGAGGGGTGTGAGGCTCGCGATCGCCGCCACCCGTAGGCCGCCCATGGTCGTCCCCTCCGATTTCGCCGTTGGCCCGCAGACCCTACTCCGGCCGAGGCCCTAGGCTCGTACCAAAAGCCCGTACGAACGAGGGAGGACGGCCGTGCCGGTCGACGTCACCTGGTGGGGTCATGCGACCTGCACGGTCGAGGACTCCGGGGTGCGGGTGCTGACCGATCCGCTGTTCGTGCGCAGGCTGGCGCACCTGCGCCGACGGCGGGGGGCGGTGCCACCGCCCGAAGCGGCCGTCGCGGACGCGGTGCTCGTCTCGCACCTCCATCGCGACCATCTCCATCTGCCGTCGCTGGCCCGGCTGGCCGGCGGCACTCGACTCGTGGTGCCCCACGGTGCCGCCAGGGCGGTCCCGGGGCTGAGTCGGCTGGGACTGGAGCTCACCGAAGTCTCCCCGGGTGAGGAGATATGCGTCGGGGACGTGACCGTACGGGCGGTGCCGGCGCTCCACGACGGACGGCGGATCCCGGTGGGGCCGCACCGCTCCCCCGCACTGGGCTATGTGATCACCGGTGAGGCGCGCACCTACTTCGCGGGGGACACCGGACTCTTCGACTCGATGGCGGCGGAGGTTGGTCCGATCGATCTGGCGCTGCTTCCGGTCGGCGGCTGGGGGCCCTATCTCGGGCACGGCCATCTGGATGCCGGGCGGGCGGCGCAGGCGGTGGCCGCGCTCGGGCCGCGCTCCGCGGTGCCGGTCCACTACGGCACCTACTGGCCGATCGGTCTGGACGGGGTACGGCCCCATGAGTTCTACGCCCCGGGCGAGGAATTCGTCCGCAAGACGGCCCGGCTCGCTCCCGAGGTATCCGTGCACCGGCTCGGTCACGGCGAACGGTGGAGACCGGAGGTCAGCTGGTGACCACCCTGTTCTCGGACGCTCTGGCGGGGATTTCCGACATCGTGGAGCGGTTCCCGCCCGAGTCGACCCAACAGGCCGTGGGCTATCCCTCGCTCTTTCTCCTGGTGGCGCTGGGGGCTTTGGTTCCGGTGGTGCCCACGGGTGCCGTGGTGAGTTCGGCAGCGGTGGTGGCGATGCACCAGACGGCCCCGCTCGCCTTGCTGTACGTCTTCCTGGTCGCCTCCTTCGCGGCCTTCCTCGGGGATGTGACGCTCTACTGGCTGGGCCAGCGCGGCGTGCGTTCCAAGAGCGGCTCCCGGTGGCTGGAGGAGTTGCGCGGCCACGCCGATCCGGACCGGCTGGAGCAGGCGCAGCGCAAGCTGGAGGACCACGGCGTGGCCGTGCTGGTGCTGTCCCGGCTGATTCCGGCCGGGCGGATACCGGTGATGCTGGCGTGCCTGTTGGCCACCATGCCGCTGCGCACCTTCATCCGGGGCAACCTCCCGGCATGCCTGGCGTGGGCGGTGACGTACCAGTTGATCGGCATTCTGGGCGGGTCGTTGTTCGACGAGCCGTGGAAGGGGGTGGCCCTCGCGGTGGTGCTGACGGTGGTGATCAGTGGGGCGCCCGCGCTCTGGCGGGGCATACGTCGACGGTGGCCAGGTTCGTCCGGTCAGCACGCCTGAGCGCGGGCCGGCGCCTCCTGCCGTCCCGGACGGGTGCTCAACTGCTCGACGGGGGCCGACGCACCGGGCCGGGCAGGAGCGGGGCTGTCGGTCGACCGGGCCCGGCACCGAGGCAAACAGGTCACCCGGCTCCGGGCGGGATGGATCTCAGGCGGTCAGCACCCGGGAGCCGCCCACCGGCAGGTCCCAGAGCTGACCCCGTGGCCGTCCCGTGTGCGCCCAGGCCGCTCTGACTCGCGCCAGGGGTTCCAGCACCGGTTCGCTGGAGAGGACGAAGGTCGCCCAGTGCATGGGGGCCATGTTCCGCGCCCCCAGGTCGACGAAGGCGCGCACGGCCTCCTCGGGGTCGGTGTGCACATCGCGCAGCCACCAGCGGGGCGCATAGGCGCCGATCGGCAGGAGGGCCACATCAAGGTCGGGGTGGCGCCGGCCGATCTCCCGGAACCAGTGTCCATATCCGGTGTCGCCGGCGAAGTACACCGACTGCCCCAACCGGTCCGTGAGCACCCAGCCGCCCCAGAGCGAGCGGTTGGTGTCGGTGAGAGTGCGTTTGGACCAGTGGTGGGCCGGGACAAAGTCGAACCGGACACCGGCCAACTCAGCCCCCTCCCACCAGTCGAGTTCTGTCACCCGGGTGAAGCGACGGCGGCGGAACCAGCGGGCGAGGCCGGCGGGTGCGAAGACGGGGGTGCGTCGGGGCAGCCGCTTGAGGGTCGGGGCGTCGAGGTGGTCGAAGTGGTTGTGGCTGATCACGACGGCGTCGACGGTCGGGAGGTCTGTCCAGCGCACGCCGACGGGGGTGATCCTGGCCGGGGTGCCGAGGATGCGCCGGGACCACACCGGGTCGGTCAGGACGGTCAGACCGCCGATGGAGAGCACCCAACTGGCGTGGCCCGCCCAGGTCACCGCGATCGTGGTGCTGTCCACGGCCGGGAGGGGACCCGGAGCGAAGGGCAGGAGGGGGATGTCCCGCAGTCCCTCCGCACAGGGGCGGGCCGCGCCCTCGCGGGCGAGGCGGGCCAGGGCCCGGACACCGGGCAGTGGGGCGGTGAGCCGGTCGGTGAAGGAGCGCGGCCAGTGTCGGACCTCGCCCAGCGGGCGGGGGGCGGACCCGGAGGTGCGCGGGGGTGTCCGCCCGCCCCGACCACCGAGCGTCCCGACGCCACCAGGGGCCGGCTCCCCCTCCTGAAGCGGCTCCATCGGGTCCGTCGGCGTTCCGTGCTCGGCCATCCTGCCTCCGTTCACCGCAATTCGTCGAAGGCCGTTCCCAACATGCTCAACGCGGTGGCGACATGGGGCAATTCCAGGGGCGCCGGTGAGGTGAGGGACTCCTGCCGCTCCTGTGCGGTCGCCCCGAGGAGTGGTGCGGTCGCCAACCGGGTGCGGAGTGCGCCCAACTCGTCGCCGAACCGGTGCCCTCCTGGTGCGGGTGTGCCGAGACGGGCGGTCAGATACTCCTCCAGTTCCATCGAGTCGGCGACGCCGTTCTCGGCGAGCCTGCGGCGCAGGGGTCCGAGGTCCGCATAGAGGTGGCGACCGGCCTGCGGCGGACGGGACAGGACACCGCGGGACAGGATGGTCCGGTGCAGGGCCGCGGCGACGGCCGCATGGAGGGCCACGGCGCGCTCCCGGTGGGCGGTCAGCGCTGCGGGTTCGCCGAGCGCATGGGTGGCGGCGGCGGCCAGGGGTTCGGCGACGAGCGCGCCGAGAGCGGTGAGCACGTCGAGGGTGCTGGCCCGGTGGGCTGCGCCGGGGGCGGTCGCCGGGAAACGGGCCATGGCCACGGGCCAGGATGAGGGGAGGAACCCGCCCGCCAGGTCACCCACGACCGTGACGTCGTCGGGGCACATCTCGGCCGGGCTGAGCAGCACGGTGCCCGCGGGCCGGTGCAGGGTGTCCCGCCAGGTCTCGTCGCTGATGATGTGCAGGCCCTCCCCGATCGCGGCCTCGCACGCCTCGCGCACCGTCTCGGGCGGCGGGACGGTGGCGGTGGGGTCATCGGCGACGGACAGCAGCAGCAGCCCGGGACGGCCGCCTTCGGTCCGTA
Source organism: Streptomyces sp. NBC_00690 (assembly GCF_036226685.1). Classification (NCBI taxonomy): domain Bacteria; kingdom Bacillati; phylum Actinomycetota; class Actinomycetes; order Kitasatosporales; family Streptomycetaceae; genus Streptomyces; species Streptomyces sp. NBC_00690. The sequence goes on along the minus strand of NZ_CP109009.1, from coordinate 7,070,206 downwards.
CCCGTCGGATGGTCTCAAGCAGGGCGTACGGATCGGGTACGCCACCGCACTCGGCCGGTGTGGGCACGTGGTAGGCCGGACGGCCCAACAATCTGGCTTGCGGGGTCCACCAGGCGGGGCAGGGCCGGGGCATCAGCACATCCCCGTGGTGGGCACCGATGATCGCGAAGAGGAGTTGTTGGGGACCTGCGGCTGCGACCACCTGGTCGGAGCGGGTGTGCAGCCCGCGCCGCCACCAGTAGCCGGCTGCCGCCTCGCGCAGGAGGGGGCCGCCGCCGGGCGGTTCGCCCTCGGCGCTGTTCGCGGCGGCGGCCAGGACCCCGGAGAGCTCGGGCGGGACGGGCAGCCCCGGCTCGGGTGCGGGTGGGCCGTAGCGGACGGGGCCGTGCCCTTCGGTGTCCGTCCGCCGCATCCTGCTCCTCCGACCACCGGTGCCGTACTGCCGGAGCCGGCCCGTCGCCTAGCTCATGTGCCCTTTATACGGAGGTTCAGACCGGGCTGCTCGGTGAGCGTTCGCACTGGCGACAACGGTGACCGGGTGACGCACGACCGCGTCGAAGAGATACCCCTGGGTGTTGTGGGGAGTGCGCTCGGGTTGGCGGTTCCCGGCCCGGTCGGTGGTCCGGGCGAGCAGTTCGACGGGGCCGGTGCGGCGTGGGTGCCAGGGCAGGGACCAGCGCACCCAGCCGTGCCGACGCGGGGTGTCGTGCAGTTGGGCCCGGCGCCAGTGGGCACCGCCGTCGGTGCTGATCTCGACCGCCCGGACGGGAGCCGCGGCCGACCAGGCCCGTCCGGTGAGCCGATGGGGCCTGTCGACCTCCAAGGCGGCTCCGAGGGGCAGTTCGAAGGCGCTCTTGAGGGTCTGCCGGGTGAGCGGCTGGCTGCCCGCGGGCGGATGGTCGGCGCCGAAGAGGCGGTAGAACTGGGTGTTCCACGGCGACTCCAACGGTGTGTCACTGACCTCGATGTCGCCGAGCCACTTGATGGAGGCGATGCCGATCCAGGAGGGGACGATCACCCGCACCGGGAAGCCGTGGTCGTACGGCAGGGGTTCGCCGTTCATCTCGTAGGCGAGGATCACATCGTCGAGCGCCTTGGCGATGGGCAGTGGACGTCGCACCCGGCCGAGGTTGACCCCGCCGCTGATGAACTCGTCGTCCAGGCCGCGCGGCATGACGTCGACGGCGGCCGAGGAGACTCCGGCCCGGTGGAGCACATCGCGCAGCCGGACCCCGCGCCAGCGGGCGGCGCCGATCGCCCCGAGCGTCCAGGGGGTGCCGCTGACGGTTTCGCCCTGCTGGGTGGCGAAGAAGCTGCGGCCGTTGCCCGCGCACTCCACCACGGCGGTCCGGGTGACCGACGGCAGGGACCGCAACTGTCCGTAGCTGAAGTCCACGGGCCGGCGCCCACCCAGCGCGCTGCCCCACACGGTGAGTCGCCAGTCGTTCTCGTCGAGGCGGGGCGTGGAGGTGTGGTTGCGGACGAAGAACCGGTCGACGGATGTGAGGGCGCCGGTGTCGCGGAATGCCTCGAAGCGGGTCTCCGCGTTGGTGCCGCGGATGGTGAAAGTCTCGGGCGGGAGGGGTTTGACGATGCCCGGGGCGGTCGCGGCCGGAGCCGGAGCCTCGGCCGGAGTCGGGGCGAGGGGGTTGGCGCGGGCGGGTAAGGCGGGCAGCACCCCTGCGGCCAGCGGGACGGCCCCGATGAGTTTCAGCAGTTCACGACGGCGCGTGGGGAGAACGGACGGGGAAGGCATGGGGTGCTCCTCGGGAGTGGGTACGTGTGCAGCGCGCGCTGAGGGTCGGTGGGGATCGTCGAGGTATCCGGCCGCACTGGGGGTTCGACACGGTTACCGCGCGGCGTGGTGCGGGGTGAGCGGACGGGCCCGCGCTCCCCCATCGCGAAGGTGGGTGCTCGGAGCACAGCGGCCAGGGCTGCCCCAGCGGGCCGAAGGCTTCGGAACCTCAGGTCAACAACAGGGACACGGGGGCAGTCGACGCGGTATCGCTACCGGGAGGGCCCTGGCGCCTTGGTTGATGACCATGCGGGCGATCCTAGCCATGCCTCCGGTGCGTTTAACAGGGCAAGGACGCCCGGAGCGCCGACAGCGGGGAGGGCGGCGAATGGGGGGCACGGTGCGTGGGGAGTCCCCGGGCGGGGTACGCGCGATCCATGTCTCCTGCGCACGCACAGCCCAACCCGAGGTTGCGGACGGACGTCCCCGGCCTGCTCAGCCGTCTGGACCGCCAGGTGTTCCAAGCCGTCGCGGCCCGGGAGTGGCCCGGGGCCGAGCCGGTGCTGCCCCGGCTGAGCCGCAGCGCCAACCACGGGCTGTTGTGGTTCGGGGCCGCGGCCGGCATCGCGGCGCTGGGCAGCAACGCCCGCGCACGACGGGCGGCGGTGCGCGGAATGGCCTCGCTCGCCCTGGCATCCGCCACGATCAACACCATCGGGAAGCGGTCGGTGCGCAGGGCGCGCCCGGTGCTCGACGCGGTACCGGTGATACGACAACTGAAGCGCCAGCCCTTCACGACATCGTTCCCGTCCGGCCATGCGGCATCGGCCGCCGCGTTCGCCACCGGTGTCGCGCTGGAGTCCAAGGGTTGGGGTGCGGTGGTCGCTCCGGTGGCCGCTTCGGTGGCGTTCTCCCGGGTGTACACCGGTGTCCACTACCCGAGTGATGTGCTCGCGGGCGCGGCGCTCGGGGTGGGCGCGGCGTTCGCCATCCGGGGCTTGGTCCCGACGCGGTCGCAGTTGCCGACACCCGGCAGGCCGCAGACGAGCGCGCCGGCGCTGCCGGACGGCGCGGGACTGGTGATCGTGGTGAACCGTCGCTCCGGTTCGGCCGAGTCGGCGGATCTGATCGGTGAGGCGTTGCCGCTCGCCGAGGTGGTGGAGTGCGGTCCGGGTGAGCTGGGTCCGGCGCTGGAGAAGGCGGCCCGCAACTGCCGGGCCCTGGGTGTCTTCGGCGGCGACGGCACCATCAACCTGGCGGCGGCGACCGCCATAGAGCAGGGCGTGCCGCTGGCCGTGTTCCCGGGCGGGACCTTTAACCACTTCGCCTACGACCTGGGGATCGAGACCCCGGAGGACACCTATCGGGCGGTGGTCGCAGGGGACGCCGTCAAGGTGGACCTGGGTCGGTTCACCCCTGGCCCCGAGGAGTGCGGCGGCCGGCCCGGGTACTTCCTCAACACCTTCAGCCTCGGTGTCTATCCGGAGCTGGTGAACATCAGGGAGCGTTGGTCGCCGCGGATCGGTGGCTGGCCGGCGGGTGTGCTGGCGGCCACCCGGGTGCTGCGTCACGGGCGTCCTTTGGAGGCTGCGGTACAGGGTCGGCACCGGCCGATGTGGTTGCTGTTCGCCGGCAATGGCATCTATCAACGGGTGGGGCCGACGCCTGGGCACCGTCAGGATCTGGCGGACGGGCTCTTGGACGTCCGGGTGGTGCACGGGGGCCGCTGGCCCGGGCTGCGGCTCCTGGCCGCGGCGCTCGCCGGCCCGATCAGCCGTTCGCCCGTCCATGCGGCGGAGCAGTTGCACCGGCTGCGGATCACGGGGTTGGAGCCGGGGACTCCGTTGGCGTACGACGGTGAAGTGACCCTGGCCCCTGCGGAGTTCACCGTGGACAAGGTGGTGGGCGCGCTGACGGTCTATCGACCGCAGGCACTGCTCTAGCAGTCGTCCATATATCAAGACACCCATCTCATTATTTGGCCCACGGGCTTACGGTGGAGCTCCCAACCACCCCAGGGAGGTCCGCCATGCCGCAGGAATCAGCCGTCTACACCCATGGCCATCACGAGTCGGTACTGCGTTCGCACACTTGGCGTACGGCCGCGAACTCTGCGGCGTACCTCCTGGATGAACTGCGCGATGACATGCGCATCCTGGACATCGGTTGCGGACCTGGCACCATCACGGCCGACCTGGCGGCACTGGTACCCAACGGCCATGTCACCGGTGTGGACATCGCACCGGAGATCGTCGACCAGGCACGGAAGCTGGCCGGGGAACGGGGGCTCGCCCACACCGACTTCGCGGTGGCCGACGTCGGTGAACTGGACTTCCCCGATGACTCGTTCGACGTCGTGCATGCCCATCAGGTGCTGCAACACCTGGGAGATCCGGTGGGTGCCCTGCGGGAGATGCGGCGGGTCTGCCGCCCGGGTGGCATCGTGGCCGTGCGGGACAGCGACTACGGCGCTTTCACCTGGTTCCCCGAGGTCCCCGTGCTGGACGAATGGCTGGCGCTGTACCGCAGGGTCGCCCGGTCGAATGGCGGCGAGCCCGACGCGGGTCGAAGACTGCTGTCATGGGCACAGGCCGCCGGCTTCACCGAGATCCGCTCCACCGCATCCACCTGGTGCTTTGCGACACCCGAGGAACGTGCCTGGTGGAGCGGGCTGTGGGCGGACCGTACGACCGCATCGGTGTACGCCGCCATCGCGGTGGACAGCGGCCACACCAAGGCCGAACGCCTCTCAGCCATCGCCGACGGCTGGCGCGAGTGGGGTGCACAGGACGACGGCTGGTTCCTGGTGCCGCACGGTGAGCTGATCTGTCGGGCCTGACACCACTGCGGCCCGACCCCTCGCCCGGTCCGGGCCGGGAGCGGATACGCCATCCCCATCGGACCCAACGGCGGCCCCACGCAGAACGCTCGGCCGGGAACCCGGCCGAGCGTCTCGGCGAACGTGGTGCAGTCAGATCAAGCGACCGCGTGGTGCAACGATCACCGGAAACCGCTCAGACACACGGAGCAACCACCCCTACCGATCGCATGCTCGAATGCCTCGCGCGGCTGACTACCGCTCGGAGAACGCCGCGGAGTACACGCAGCCACCGCCGTGCCAGCACAGCTCCATCTGGAAGTACCTGCCGCCGATGATGTCGTACGACCCCCGGTCGCAGCCCCGGTCACCACCGTCGTCCCAGGTGCCGACCGAGAGCAGGCGACCTTGGGCATAGGTCCACAGCTTTCCGGTGACGCCGTGGCCATCAGCCTTGGTGTCACAGACGACAAACTTGTCCCCGTCGTCGATGAACGTCATATAGCCGCGGCCGTTCGGAAGTTGAATGCCCACGTTGGCGGCTGAAGCCGGAGCCGAGGCGAATCCGATCATCATGGCGGCGGCTGCGCCGATCAGGGATCCCCGCTTGAGCATGGTCCTGGCCATCTGATACCTCCCTTTCCTCTGGGTGATCGCGATACTGCGGCAGCGGGCGGAGAGGGCGGCCACCGATGGAGGGCACTGCACTCCGATACCTGAGTTCCCCCGTGGTGCCGCAGGTGTTGCGGTCCATCCCTCCCGAAGTGGAGAGAACAGGGCTCGCACCACCGCAGTTCCCTCGACGGGCCTCCATGCCGATCCGCTGCGCTGCCGTTGGGTTTCTCGCTTGTGTAAAGAAATCTCCCAGGAACGACCGCCGGGCGCCTTGGCTCTGAATACCCGGCACTTGACGATGAGTGACAGGGTCGCTCGTGCCGCCGGATCGGTGACCGCGCCCCCCGGAGGGCCGCCCGCACGGTCGACACACAGGTGCGAGGAGTGACCCCTCGCCCGCCGGAAGAAAGCCACCGGGTCCACTCGTTCCGCAGGACCGGGTGCTTGCTCGCTGGTTGCCCGGCCCGCCGTGACCTTCCGGCCGGGGCTCGCGTGCCCCGAAAGAAAAGCCCTAGGCTTCTGATATGGAGATCCTCGGAACGACCTTGCGCGTCTGCGTCGACGACTTGGAGGCCGCAGCAGCCTTCTACCAACGCCTCACCGGCACCACTCCGTTGCGCTTCGAGCGCGGTGGTGTGTCCGTGGCGGCGGTCGGGTGCTTCTTGCTGATGAGCGGGCCCGAGTCCGAGTTGGAAGTGCTGCGCAAGGTGACGGCGACCATCGCCGTCAGCGATGTGGACGAGACCCTCGCGACGCTCAACGAGGTGGGTGCCAAGGTCATCGCCGGACCGGTCCCAACCCCGGTGGGGCGCAATCTGATCGCGGTGCATCCGGATGGATCGGTCTTCGAGTACGCCGACCGCAAGCCGTCCCTCTAGAGCGGCCCAGACCCGTCCCGTGGTGCCCGCAGGCCGACCGGAAACGCCCGATGGCGTACCGGCCCGGACCGCGGGCACCAGGGGTTGCCGACCGTCGTAGGTCAGGACACCGCAACCCACGGCGCCTCAAAGCGAGTTGGGAGGGCCGTCAGTCGGCGGGGCGCATCCGGAAGTCGTACTCCTCGGGCAGCGGCTCGTCCGAGAGCTCTGACCAGAGCTGCGCCAGCAACTCGGATCCCTCATCGAGATCCGCCACCTCGAAGCCACCTTCGAAGATCGCCCGTGCCTCGTCGCGATACCCCTCGGCGAGCAACAATCGCGCATGGACCAGCCGGAACCGACCGCGTTGTTGCACCGCCGGCCGCAGCCTTGCCCACACCAGACGGGCTTCCTCCGGACACCCTGCCACGAGCAGTGCTTCGATCGCTTCGCGGCCGAGTGCGGCCGTCGCAGCCGTCCAGGTCTCCCCGTTGTCTCGGCGCTCCTGACAGAGATCGTCGAACGCCTCGGCGAAACGCTCGGCCGCCCGCTTGGGATGTCCTCCCACCTGGTCCGCCACCGCGAGGCAGCGCAGCAGCGGCCAGCGGGAGGGGGCGAGCTCCAGGCCACGTTCCCAACTGCGCACCGCCTGGGCGAGATCGCCCGCATGCCATTGGGCGACGCCGAGGTGGTACTCCGTCAGCGGGTCGGCGGGGGCGGTCTCCAGCATGTCACGCCAGTGCTGGGCGACCAGGGACGACCCCGGCGGCAGCACTCGCCGCGGCTCGGGGAAGACCCCGGTGGCGAGCAGTTCCTGCCAGGGCGCCTGCTCCTCGCCGAGTGTGGTCGCGTCGAAGGGGGTCCCGGGCAGGGCGAATCCGGCGCGGAGCACTTCGAGGGCGCCCCACCCTGATCCGGCCGCGAGCGAGCGGACCGGTTCGGTGTCCGCATGGGGCAGCCAGGCACGGTAGGCGGCGTCCACGGCCTCGCGGGGCAGTGCGTCCGTCAGCCGTGACTCGACCTCGGCGCGTGCCGCGGCCCAGTCCTCGCCGTGTGTCACCTGGGCGTCGGCGCTCAGCGGTCCGTACGCCTCCAGCCAGCTGAACTCCTCGCCCCCTTCGAGACGGACGTGTTCGAGCTGGGTGCGGGCGAGCCCGGCCTGGATCTCGGCGTATCCGGGGGTGTCAGGTTCGGTGAGCCAGCGCTGCCAGCGTGCACCGCCGCTTCCCGATCCCCAGTGGAACAGTTTGCGTCCCCGAAGGGTGTCGGTCGAGGTCTGGATCAGACCGTGGCCCTCGCCACCGACCGCGGCGATCCAGGTGCGGTCCCCGGTCGCCACATCGTAGAAGTGGTCCGCCGAGTGTTCACTGCGGGAGGGATAGGTGCGGTCCACTCCTTCGTGTTCGGGTACGGGCACCGACTGGAGGGGGCCGGAGTGCTCACGGTGCCAGGCCCGATCGGCGGGGGCGAGGACACGGGTGTCGGGGTGCTCCTCCACGGCGGTGTTGGACCACCAGTAGACGGGGACGGTCCGCTCGTGCGGATTGCGGATACGGACGCCCACATGGAGGAAGGCGGAATCCTCGGGGAGCCATAGGTCGATCTGGAAGGGCAGGTCACGCAGCCGCTCCCACTCCCAGAGCCTGAGCATCTCGCCCCCGTCGGGGGCCGGGACGACGGCGGCGTGCAGGGGAGCACACGAGAGGGGCGAGTGCCCGGTGGCGCCGATGTTCCATTCGATGCCACCGGAGAACCAGGCTCCGTTGAGGGCGAAATGCGCTGGTTGGAAGACGGGGTTGCGGTAGAGCAGTTCACGTCCCGTGGGCTTGTGGTGCAGGGAGTGGACCCGGCCGCCGAACCCGGGGAGCACGGTGGCGCGCAGGTGGTCGTTCTCGATGACCAGCGCGTCGAGTTCAGTGGGCGTGCGCTCGCGGTCATAGCCGTCGAGCATCCGCACGGGCAGCAGGCTGCGCAGGGGCTCGTACCCTATTTGGCGGGCCATGTCCCGGGGCAGTCCGGCTGCGGCACGCTCGTCGAGTGAGTACGACGTGGGGAGCGGTCGCAGTGCCGGCAGCGGATTGGCCGGGCCCACCGGGGCCGCGGGCAGGTTCAGTACGGTACGCCGCACGGATGTGGCCAAGGCAACCTCACTTCGCTTTCCGAAGGCCGCCGACTCCAGCAGACGACGGCCCGATGACCATCGAACAGGGTCATCGGGCCGTGGAACAGGGGGGTCGGGGGGTCAGTCTTCGGCGCGGGAGTTCGACCGGGGCGCGATCATCTCGCTGGTGAGGGCCCAGCGCTCGTGATCGCGCCATGCCCCGTCAACGTGGAGGAAGGCCGGTGAGAACCCCTCGTGGCGAAAGCCGGTGCGGCGCACGAGGGCCAGGGAGGCGTGGTTCGCCGGTTGGATGTTGGCTTCGAGCCGGTGCAGGTGCAGGGGGCCGAAGGCATGGCGCACGACCAGATCGAGCGCCTCGCTCAGCAGACCGCGCCCCACGGCGTGAGCGAAGGCCCCGTATCCGAGGGCTCCACAGCAAAAGGCGCCGTGCACGATGTTGTTGATGTTGAGGAAGCCGGCGAGGCGGTCGGGCATCGGATCGGACGCGGACGTACCGCGGGATGCGTCGCCGTCGCGCCCGCCCAGTCGTTCGTAGACGAGGAAGCCGATCCGAGCCGGGTCGTCGATCAGGCGCCGGGCGTAGTCGGTGTAGGTCTCGGCGGTCAGCGGCGGGAACAGCCAGGGTTGGTGGTGGCCGGTGCTGGCGCGCGCTGCCGCAGTGAACTCGGTGCCGTCCTCGTGGGTGATCTCCCGGATGCCCACGTGGGGGCCGAGGGCCAGATAGGGCGAGCCGGTCGGCCATGCGGTGGACGAAGAAGGCATTCGGCCAGCCTAAGGGCTGTGTCTGAGCGGCCGGCCTCAGCGGGGACGTCGACGGAAGAAGTACCCACCGCACAGTGCGCCGATCACGAACATCGCCAGCAGGGCGAAGTAGAGCGGCATGGTGACTTCGGGAATCAGGAGTCGGATCTTGACCTCCCGGGTGTTCTCGAAGATGAAGATGATGGCCAGGATCGTGAGCACACCGACCGCGATCCGCGCCGGCGTCAGCCGATCTCTGAAGCCCCTCTTCCTGCCTCTCGATGCATCCTGAGCGCTCATGGCACCAGGATGGTCCGTGCCTTGCGGTGCTGTGCGGTGGAACGGTCCGTTCGGGTGAGGGCACGCCCGCGTCGACGACCCGTCTGAGCCGCAGCTGAGCCGCACGAACCGCGCGAACCGCGCGACATAGGGGCCACGGCAGAGGGTGCATGCTGTCTGACAAGTAGCAAGGTCTTAGTTGTCTGACAAGCTTGGGTCCCAGCCCGTGATCTCCGATGATCCCGGTGACTTCGTGTGCGAGGAGCGGACCGTGGCCGTCAACCGACCTCAGCGCCGACCGGTCGTGGCACTGTACGAGCGCATCGCCGACGCCATCCACGAGGGGGTCTATCCCCCTGGCTGCACCCTGCCGTCGGAGCCCCGGTTGGCGAGCGAGCTCGGGGTCAGCAGGCCGGCGCTGCGCGAGGCGCTGCTGCTCCTCCAGGAGGACGGGTTGCTGACCGTGCGCCGCGGGGTGGGCCGGACGGTCAACCTCAGCCCGCCGCGCCGGGGCCACGAGCGCATCCAGCCACTGGAGGAGACGCTGTCCGGCAGTACTCCGGTACGGGTGCGCCCGCTGCTGAGGGCCGTGGAGGAGCCGACCGACTTCACCACCGGGCAACTGCTCGCCCCGGCCGACAGCGAACTGCGGTTCTGGGAATCCGTGCTGGAGGCGGAGGGCACGGCCGCGGCGCTGAGCCAGGAGTGGGCCGCTCCGGACGATGTGCTGGAGCGGGCGCACCCCGCCTTCGCCGAGGCGCTGCGATCGGCCGCGAGCGAGGCGGGTTCCATGCTCGCCGCGCTGGCCGGAGCCTCGCGGGCACTGCCGCTTGCCGGACACAGCACGGTGACCGCGACCCTCCTCGGCCGACGCCGCGGCGAGCAGTTGGACCGGGCACCGCAGACGCCTGCGGTGCTGATCACGCAGGTGGTGCGGGTGGAAGGCGTGCCCGTCCTCGCGGCCAAGCACATGTTGCCGACGGGCGCCCCCGCCCTCCCGATCGTGCAGTCGGGCTGACGGGCTGAGGGGCCAACGGGCAGCCCTCCACCCCGGCGGCTGCGCCAGGTGGCCCCCACCCGCGCGCCGGTCCGCCCACGCACCCGCTCCGTCGGAGCACCCGCGCCGAATGCCCCCAGCAGCGGGGAGACGGCCGTCACGGCGTCGCATCGAGAGGTGCCGTACACTCCCGCTGCATGCACTTGTCTGACATCACCCGCGCGCCCAAGGCTGTTCTTCATGACCATCTCGACGGTGGTCTGCGCCCCGCCACCATCATCGAGCTGGCGCGGGAGCACGACTACCGGGGACTGCCCACCGGGGACCCCGCGGCGCTGGCCGACTGGTTCCGCGACGCGGCGGACTCCGGTTCGCTGGAGCGGTATCTGGAGACCTTCGCCCACACCTGTGCGGTGATGCAGACCCGGGACGCCCTGGAACGGGTGGCGGCCGAGTGCGCGGTGGACCTCGCTGCGGACGGGGTCGTCTACGCCGAGGTGCGGTACGCGCCCGAACAGCATCTGGAGCGCGGTCTGACCCTGGACGAGGTCGTGGACGCGGTGAACGCCGGTTTCCGCCAGGGCGAGCGCCGCGCGGGCGGACGGATCACGGTCCGCGCCCTGCTCACCGGGATGCGGCACACCGACCGTTCACTGGAGATAGCCGAGCTCACCGTCGCCCATCGCGACCGCGGGGTGGCCGGCTTCGACATCGCCGGTGGTGAGATCGGCAATCCCCCGGCCCGTCATCTGCCGGCGTTCCAGCACCTCAAGCAGCACAACTGCCACTTCACCATCCACGCCGGCGAAGCCGTCGGCGCCGAGTCCATCCATGAGGCCGTGCAGATCTGCGGTGCGGAGCGGATCGGGCACGGCGTGCGCATCACCGACGACATCGTGGTCCACGAGGACGGCACGGCCGACCTCGGCCGGCTGGCCTCCTATGTCCGGGACAACCGGATCGCCCTGGAGGTCTGCCCGACCTCCAACCTCCAGACGGGCGCCGCGAAGGACTACGCCACCCACCCCATCGATCTGCTGCGCCGCCTCGGCTTCCGCGTCACGCTCAACACGGACAACCGCCTGGTCTCCGGTACCACCATGAGCCAGGAGTTCGAGCACATGGCGCGTGCCTTCGGGTACGGGCCCGAGGTCTTCGAGGAGTTCACCGTCGCCGCGGTCGAGTCCGCCTTCCTCCCCCTGCCGGAGCGCCGTCGACTGATCGACGAGGTCATCCGCCCGGGGTACGCGGCGCTGATCGCCCCGTCGGCCGGCTGACCGACCACCGCGCAGCGGCTCTCCGGGGACTCCGACCGCCGCGGGGCCCCGGCTCCCCGAAGACGGAGGAGCCCGTGGCCGTGGTGTGTGTGGCGGTATCCGATCAACCCCGCGACTGCGCCGGCGGGCGGCTCTGGGTGTAGATGTCGTTGACGGTCTTGCGCATCACGTCCGCGTGTTCCTCGGCGACCACGGTCCGCAGCCCCAGCAGGTAGTGCCGACCGTCCAGGCTGAAGGCGCGTACCAACTCGACACAGCGCAGCCCGTCCGGATCCGGCCGGTCGGTGGTCGGCTCGTCCCGGCAGGAGAAGTCGGCAATGACGGTCGTGGCATCCGCCCACGACCAGTCGGTCGCGGTGGTGCGCCGGGTGGAGACGGCATCGAGGTAGCGTTCGACGGCCTCGCCGTCGCAGGGCGCGGCACCGCACGGGCGCAGGTCAGCGGTCAGCCGGCCGTGGATCGATCCGACGGCCGTGGCGGAGTCGACGGATTCGGTCCGGCACACCGGACCGCGCTCGCACTCCATCGGCGGCCCCCGGAAGACGAAGGGGAACCCTTCCAGTTCCAGCAGTTGGGAACGGTCGTTCGGCTGCCAGACCGGGCCCGCGAGCGATCGCGGGCCCTCCTTGCGGTAGCGCAGGTACTTGGACTGCGCCGACAGCGGGGGGCTGGAGACGGCGTCGAGAGCGGTGCCCGGGGAAGGGCCGAGTCCGGCGTTGTGCAGCACCTGACGGGTCAAGATGCCCGCCATGGAGGCGACCCGGGGCCGGTCGGACGCCTGTTCGCGGTAGTGGAGGTCCACGACGACGTTCTTGGCCCGGGCCCGTACCGACGCCGTGGCCTCCCCCGGCCGCAGGTCGTCGGAGCGGATCTCCGCGGCGTCGCCCACTCCGCTGAGCCGGTCGCCGCGGTGGGACTGCACCCGGCGGTCGGCCACGGTAAGTGCACTCCGCCCACCATCGGGCCGCTCGACGGTGACGGTCAACTCCACGCGGACATCACGGTGGAACGGCGCGAGTTCGGTCCACCGGCACCGGTCCGAGCCCCCGATTTGACGGTCCGGTTGACTGTGCGGGTCGCTCATCGCGGGCGCGAGTTGGCCGGGGGTGAGCAGGGAGCACGCCGACGCCACGGTGTGCACGGGTCCGGGCGGGCCAAGGGTGTGCACGGCCGCGGCGAACAGCCAGACCATGATAGTCAGCCCGGCACCGATCTCCAGGGCGGCCCGGTTGACGCGGCGCTTGCCTCGCGAGGGTGCGGCCCGCCGCGGGAGGTCGTCCCCGGCGAGCCGGTTGAGGAGTGCTCCATGTCGGAAGCGGTAGCGGCCACCGCTCTGTCGTAGTACACCGCGTCGGTGCGCATCGTGCAGGAACGCGCTCAGCTGCCACGGCAGTTCGCCCCGGGCCGCGAGGTAGATGCGCGCCACGGTGTAGCGCCCCCAGGCCGAGAGGGCGACTCCGTACAGCAGCCAGGCGATCAACCCCAACAGTACGGGCGCGGCCCAGGCCCGGTCCCCGCTCTGGTCGGCTCCCGCGGACAGCAACCACAGCAGTACGGCGATCGGGGTGAGGATCAGTGCGGTGCGCAGCGCGCCCAGCCAGCCGTCCTGGCCTAGCGGTCGCTGCACCCCGGTGAGGAAGGCCGCGGTCCGGTCCTGCCCGAGCAGTTGCCAGGGGGTGCTGGCCGCCGTGGTGTCCGCGGGCTCGGTCAGCGGCAGCGGGCGGGAGAGCCGGGCGCGCCAACGCCGCGGCGCCGGCAGCACGGCTGCGTCGATCACCCGCCACCCCAGCACCAGGGCGATCAACGCCAGGAGCGCCAAGGTCGGCCAGACCGTGCCTCCAGGGGCGACGGTCGTACGGGCGGCGCCCAGGCCGATCCCGTAGACGACGGCGGTCATGGCGGCGATGGCCGGCAGGAACCCCAGCGGCCCCGTCCAGCGGGGAGCGGCCAGATCGAGCCGCCACCACTCCAGTTCCTGGGTGCCGCCGGCGCGCACATGGCGGGCGAGGAAGCGCAGCCAGCGCTCTGCCGCGACCGGGTTCCAGCTGCGGTCGGCGAGGGGACCCTGGTAGACGGAGGGCAGGAAGCGGTCGAAGAGGTGGGCCCGGATGGTGTCGGCGTCGGGGAACTTCTCGGTGTCGTCGAGCAGTTCCGCGGGATCGGCCCGGGTGTCGCTGTAGGAGGCGCGGGCGAGCGCGACCATGAGCGGAGTGGAGAGGACGCTCCGCAGCCGATCGGCGGCCCCTTCGCCGAGCTCGGCCCCATCGACGGTCCCACGCTTCGTCCCGGTGGTGGTCCCATCGGTGCGGAGCCGGTCGAGGACGGGGTCCCACTGGGTGGCTATGCGCCCGGCGGCGCTGGTGGGACGGCTCGTACGGGGTAGGTACTCGGCCAGTTGGGCGACGGTGAGCCGCTCCAGTTCCACGACGGCCGCGGCGGTCAGGACCTGACTCCCGGCGACGGTGCTCCGGTAGGCGTCCGTACGGCTCGTGAGCACGAATCCCGCGGCGGGGCGCAGGGTGGCCTGGAACTCGGCGAGCGCACCGGGCCGAAGGGCCGTCGGAATGTCGTCCCATCCATCGAGCACGGGCAGGATGCGACCGCTGCGCAGCAGCGCCGAGGCGAGCGCCCGCCGCTCCTCGTCAGGGCCGGCGAGCCGGGGGTGCCGGTCGGCGATGTACTCGGCCGCCCACTGCCACAGGGACTGGCGCCCCGGCTGCCAGCAGGCCAACGGGAGGATCACCGGCACGGGCCCTTTGCCCAGGGCGCGGCGGGCGAAGCGAAGGGCCAGCACGGACTTCCCGGCGCCCGTGGCGCCGAGCACCACCAGTCGGCGCGATGGCAGCCGCGCGAAGACGTCGTTGATGTCGTCGAACTCCCCGCCGAGGTCGGGCATTTGGCTACTGCCCCGGCTGATGCTCGCCACATGGTCCGACAGCCGTGGGTCGGCAGCGCGCCAGCGAACCTGGAGGGGGATCGGATCGTGGAGGCGAGCGCGCCGTTCTTCCTGGTCGTAGGCCGTGCGTAGCCAATCGCCGAGTCGTACGGCGGCCAGGTCGAGCCGATCGGCGCCGAGGTCGATGTCACGGCCGCGTCTGGACCATGCCGCACGGGTCAACTGCCAGAGCCCGATGGCGAGCACACCGCCGCCGAGCCAGAGGGGCCCGGTCCAGTGCGGATCGACGCGCCACAGCGTCAGGGCACCGCCGGTCGTGGCCAGGAGCAGCGCCACCACCATCTGCAGCGGCTGTGGGCGATACGGCCGGGGCGGATCGATGCGAAGGTGCGGCTCGTCTTCAAGGGAGCCGGCCCGGGTGAGGTTCGCGGCGTGTCCACCGCTCACGGGGTGGACGACCGTGCTGGGGACAGGGCGGGTCCGCCGTGCGCTCCACGACTCCAACTGCCCCTTCATATGCTCATCGTGCCACCCCGACGATCAGTACTCGCCACCTTTGCAAACGTCTACGCGCCCGCACCGTCCCACCATGCGGAACGCCATGGCTCAAGGCACGGCCGCAGCGTACCCCCGAATCCGCTCCCACCGCCCCGAGTGGGCCCACTCCACAGGGCGGGCGTTCAGAGCAGGGCTGGAGTTGAGAGCGGAGCGGGCGTTCAGAGCAGGGCCGGCTCGTCCAGGGTCAGGGTCGCCGCGTCCGCGTCCAGCACCGCAGCCACGCCGAGCGGCATGGTGAGGTTCTGTCCTCCGTGGCCGAATCCCAGTTCCTCGACGACGGGGACACCGAGTCCGCCGAGTCGGTCCACCAGCACCCGCCGTACGCGCTCATAGGGTCCGCACTCCGCCCATGAGCCCAGGGCGATGCCCTGCACCCCGTCCAGCCATCCCGAGCGCAGCAGTTGGGTCAGGATGCGGTCGAGGCGGTAGTCGTCCTCGCCGACGTCTTCGAGGAGCAGGAGTCCACCGGCTGCGTTCGGGCGGGCGTGGGGCGTGCCCAGGTCGGCCGCGAGGAGGCTGGCACACCCGCCGAGCGTGATGCCGCGGGCCCGGCCGGGCACCAGGGTGCCCGCGGTCTCCAGTGCGAGGACGCGTACCGACTCCGGTTCGAAGAGGGTCGCCCGGAGGGACTCCCGGGTCGTCTCGTCCTTGAGGAACGTCAGGGCACCGGGCATGGCACCGTGCAGGGTGGCCAGTCCCATTCGGGTCGCGAACGCCTCGTGGAGGGCGGTGATGTCGCTGTAGCCGGCGAACACCTTGGGTCCGGCGGCACGGATCGCCGTCCAGTCCAGTAGGTCGACCATGCGCTGTGCACCGTAGCCGCCGCGGGCGCACAGGACGGCGGAGACGGTCGGATCGCACCAGGCTTCGGTGAGGTCCCGGGCCCGCTCGTGGTCGGTCGCCGCCAGATAGGGGAAGTCCTGGTGGCCACCGCGGACATGCGGCATGACCAGCGGGTCGAGCCCCCAACCGCGCAGCACCTCAAGTCCCTCGTCGAGCCGTTCGTCGGGTACCGGACCGCTGGGGGCGACGACGGCGACCTTGGCCCCGGGCCGCAGTCGGGCGGCCCGGGTCAGGGGGGTGAGGGTCACTTCTTGAGCTCCAGAGGGGGAACGTCGGACCGTTCGAAGCCGAAGGTCTGGGCGTAGAGGGAGAGTTCGGCTTCGATCGCGCGCACCATCGTGTCCGCCCGACGGAAGCCGTGGCCCTCGCCGTCGAAGGCGATGTAGGCGTGCGGAACGCCGCGCCCCGCCATCTGTCCCAGGAACCGTTCGGCCTGTACGGGCGGGCAGATGACATCGTCGAGCCCTTGGAGCAGCAGGAAGGGGGTGGTGATGCGGTCGGTGTGCTGGAGCGGTGAGCGCTGCCGGTAGCGGTCCGGAACCTCTCCGAGGGGGCCGATCAGGGATTCCAGGTACTGCGATTCGAAGTCGTGGGTCTCGCCGCCGGCCCATCCGATGAGGTCCAGTACGGGGTAGCTGATGCTTCCGCAGGCGTAGACATCGGTGTGGGCGAGAGACGCGGCGGTGGTCCAGCCGCCGGCGCTGCCGCCGCGGATGGCCAGCCGCGAGGCATCGGCGGTGCCCTCGGCGGCCAGGGCCCGGGCGACGGCCGCGCAGTCCTCGACGTCGACGACGCCCCACTGTTCTCGCAGGCTGTCCCGGTACTCGCGGCCGTATCCGGTGGATCCGCCGTAGTTGACCTCGGCCACCCCGATGCCGCGGGAGGTGAAGTAGGCGATCTCCAGGTCCAGTACGAGCGGGGAGTGGCCGGTGGGGCCGCCGTGGGCCCAGATGACGTACGGGGGCAGTTCGTCGTCGGGCGCGGTTCGGTCGGGGCTGTGCGGCGGATAGATGTGCGCGTGGATCGCACGGCCTCCGGGCCCTGCGAACGTACGGATGTGGGGTTCCGGGTAGTACGCGGGGTCCACGGGGTCCTCGTGGGGTGCGCCGATGACCCGGGTGTGTCCGGTGCGGGTGTCGAGTTCGACGATCTCGTACGCGCTGCGGGGACTGGCGGCGATACCGACGATCCGATCGCCCTGGACGGCGAGGGAGGATGCCCATTCGGTCCAGGGGCCGGCGGCGTCCACCACTTCCCCGGTGTCCGGGTCGAGGACGCCCAGCGCCGTGGTGCCGGCGCCGTGGACGACGGCGATCAGCCCGTTGTCCAACGGCTTGAACCACTGGAGGCCGATCTTCCACAGCGGTCCGCCGAACTCCTCGCGGCGTCCGGAGCACAGGGCCTCACCCGCGCCCGCGACGGGAGAGGACTGTGCCGAGGACGCTGTCAGGGCGTCGGGGGTCAGCCGTCGGGGTTCCCACCAGCCGGTGGTGTCCGACAGGAACAGCAGTGAGCCGTCAGGGGCCCACTCGACCTGGCAGATGGATTCCTCGGTGCCTCCGGCGACCGCGCGCAACTCGGTGAACGGGCCGTCCGGGGCGACATCGCCCACCATCGCCAGGGTGCCGTCCCAGGGCATGCGGGGATGGTCCCAGACGATCCAGGCGGCCTGCCGCCCGTTGGGGGAGAGCCTCGGGCCGGTGGTGAAACGGTGCCGGTCGTCGGTGAGTTCGCGCACGGCGCTGCGGTCGTCGGCGGCCGAGCCGTCCAGCGGCACCGCGGCGATCACCCGGCGTACGTCGGTGAGGGACGCACCGGTGAACTCCTCCAGCACGCACCACACCTCGCCCCGCTCCAGGTGCAGTTGCGGATCGGCCCAGCGTGCGCCGTCGCCGACCGGGGAGTAAGGGGTGAGCGGCTTCGGTTCCGCACCGGGGACGTCCGGTTCGTAGGCGTAGAGCCGCTGGTCGGGGAAGTGGACGAAGACGACCAGCGGGGTGCCGTCGGGGCGCAGGGCGCCCGCCCAGGGGTGGCCCCCGTACTCGATGACCCGACTGCGGACGTTCCAGGGCGCGGGGAGCACCGATTCCTCGGCTCCGTCGGTTCGCCTCCGCACCAGGGCGCGTCTGCCTCCCTCCGCGGGCCGGGGTGCGGTCCACCACAGTTCGTCGCCGACCGTGCCGAGGTACTCGGGCCGACCGTCGTGCGAGGCGGCGAGCGCGGCGTCGATCGGTGACGGCCAGGTACCGAAGGCGGCGGTGGGTGCCATGTCCGACTCCCTTGTCAGCAGTTTCACTCGGAGTTCACGCGGATCGGAGGTAGTGGTCGAGCACATGGACGCCGAAGTGCAGGGCTTCGACGGGTACCCGCTCGTCGACGCCGTGGAACATCGCCGCGTAGTCGTATCCCGCGGGGAGCTTCAGCGGTGAGAAGCCGTAGCCGGTGATGCCGAGCCGGGAGAACTGCTTGGCGTCGGTGCCGCCGGCCATGCAGTAGGGCACCACGTGGCCGTCGGGGTCGAAGCGTTCGACGGCCTCGCGGAGCTTGGCGAAGGTCGGGGAGTCGACCGGTGCCTGCAACGCCACCTCACGGTGGTCGAACTCCCACTCCACATCGGGTCCGGTGAGTCGGTCCATGGTCTGTGCGAACTCGTCCTCGGCGCCGGGCAGCATGCGTCCGTCGATGTAGGCGGTGGCATGGCCGGGGATCACATTGATCTTGTAGCCGGCATCCAGCATGGTCGGGTTGGTGCTGTTGCGCACGGTGGGTTCGACCAGTGCGGCGGCGGGTCCGAGCTTGCCGATCAACTCGTCCACGTCGAAGTCCGGGGCGTGCACATCCGCGGGTACGCCGTGCAGCCGGGCGAGTTCTGCCAGTGCGGCACGGACGGTGGGGGTGAGCCTGACCGGCCAGCGGTGGTCGCCGATGCGGGCGACGGCGGCGGCGAGCCTGCTGACCGCGTTCGACCGGTTGACCTTGGAGCCGTGTCCCGCCCGGCCGTGGGCGGTGAGCTTGAGCCAGGCGGTGCCCCGCTCGCCCGCGGCGATCGGGTAGAGCGTCATTCCGGGGCCGGCGTGGAAGCTGAAGGCACCGGATTCGCTGATCCCTTCGGTGCACCCCTCGAAGAGGTCCGCGTGCTCCTCGGCGAGGAAGCCGGAGCCGTCCTCGGCACTGGCCTCCTCATCGGCGGTGAAGGCGACCACAATGTCCCGGCGGGGTCGTACCCCGGCCCGTTCCCAGGCCCGGACGACCGACAGGATCATCGCGTCCATGTTTTTCATGTCGACGGCGCCGCGCCCCCAGACCACCGCGTCGCGGACCTCCCCCGAGAAGGGGTGGACCGTCCAGTCGTCCGGCTCGGCGGGGACCACGTCGAGATGGCCGTGGACCAGCAGGGCGGGTGCGGTGGGATCGGTGCCCTCGATGCGGGCGACGACATTGGTACGACCGGCGGTGCGCTCCAGCATCGCGGGCTGGAGCCCCGCGGCGGCGAGCCGTTCGGCCGCGTACTCGGCGGCGGGACGCTCACGGCAGTCTCCGCCGCCCCGATTGGTGGTGTCGATCCGGATCAACTCGGAGGTGAAGGTCACCACCTCGTCCAGGGCCTGCGCATCGACGGGACTTGCGTCGGCAGGCTCGCGGCCCTGGGCGGTTGCGTTCGTGTTAGCCATACTGCTCCTCCACGGCCGCCGAAACGATGGTGGTGACCGCCTTGAACGTGCGAATGGTGTCGTACATGGTCTCGTTGGTGTACGAGACGCGGCGCTCGCCGTCGGTCGCGACACCGGGGACGACGGTGGCGGCGGCGGAGAGGTGTTCGGCGTCGAACTCCAACTCCACGGTGAAGGGTCCGGCCGGCACCGGTGCGTACCGCACGGCGAGAGCTGCGGCCTGGTGGGCGGCGGCGCGGATGTCGGCGGCGGTCCGGGTGGGGGTGCGGCAGACGGCCGCGTACCGCGAGACATGGTCCTTGACGGCGACCTTGCGGGCGTCCGGTGCATAGCCGTCGGCGTCCACGCAGGTCAGGTCGTCGCCGGTGACGAGGACGACCGGGACTCCGTACTCGGCGACCACATGGGCGTTGAGCAGGCCCTCACTGGCGCGGGTGCCGTTGAGCCAGACACCGGTGATGGAGTTGGCGAGGTAGGTGTGGGCGAGCACTCCTTCGGCGCCGGCGGCGGTGTGATAGCCGATGAAGGCGATCCCGTCCACATCGCCGTGCTGGACGCCCTCCACCATGGAGAGGGATTTGTGCCGGCCCGTCAGCATCTCCACACGCTCGTCCAACTGCTCCAGCAGCAGGTTGCGCATGGACCAGTGCGCCTCGTTGATCAGGACCTCGTCGGCGCCGCCGTCGAAGAAGCCGAGCGCCGCCGCGTTCACATCCGAGGTGAACATGGTGCGACAACGTTCCCACTGGGGTGTGCCGGGCAGCACATCGGCCGGCCAGGTGACACCGGTGGCGCCCTCCATGTCGGCGCTGATGAGGATCTTCACAGCTCGCCCTGCTCTTCCCGGATCGGTGGGGTCCGCTGACCCACCGACCTCCGTCGTTGGCATCGGTCGCATCGGCTTCGAGTAGACCATCCGTACCGTCCGAGGTGGGCGCTGGGCCCGTGCCGTGTCCTGGCGCGACCGCTGGAGGCGGTATGACCCGAACGGCACCCGATCGCCCGATCCAGCCAATAGGCCACGGCGGGGTCGAGCAAGTCGCCCGGGAGGCTGTTCCATCCCGGCCTACTCGACGGTATGGCACCTTGACCTGGGAAAAATCCTATGCGTACCTCAACAGGGAGGGCCGGGCCTGACAAGGCGGGCCTGCTCATCGCTAGGCCGCGGAGAGCTTCTCGTCGACACCTGGCAGCGGCCCGATCGGTGACGACCTGCTCGTAGACGCGTTGCGGCATCTGGATGGCACCGGACGGTCCAATGAACCACGGGCCATCGCGTACGCAGACCCGGTACCGCGAGCCCATCGGGGGTACGTCGATGGTGTGTGTCGATGCGGGCGGCGCTGGCCCACGCCCTCCCACTCCGCCGCAACCGCCCCCGCACCGGGGGGAGTTCAGCGGCACCCGGGATGAACAGGCATGGGGTTTTATGGGCGGATGCGTTGGGACGACGTCCGACGGCCGGACTGGAGGCGGTCTGGAGTCCTACGGGTGCGGTGTCGACGCGAACTGGTCGACGCACACAAGGAACGGGTATTGGTCCAGACCTTTACGGACATGGGCCGAAGCTTATAGCGTGACGCCAGATTCGAACGCATAGCTCAGTCACATCCCCCCACCCCCCACGAGGAACCATGCGTTTGACACAGAGCCGATCGGCGCCCCCATGCGCCCCCTCACTATGGACCCCTGGCCGACACACCGTTGAATGTCATGCCCCCAACATGATCAGCGCTGGTACGGCGGCACTCCCCCAACATCCCCGGGTGCCACCGCGTCCCACTGCGAGACCGCAGTCACCCACGGCGCCCGCCCCGGCTCCTGCGCGAGCCCCTCGTTCCGGGCGGTCGTCACCGTGGCCATCGCAGGGCGTCGGCGGCCCCCACCGCCGCCGCTCTGCCCGGCCACCGATCCGTAAGGGCGCCATCTAGCCCCAGAAACACGCACACAGCGCATCACCGCGGGATCGCCCTGCCATAGCCGTCACGCCCTCCGGTTCCCTGCCGGTGACCGGACGGACCAGCCGGATCGGCAGCAGGGCAGTCGCCGTTTCCCATGCGCGCAAGACCGGCGGTCGCACCCCACGAGCGATCGTCAGGAATGACACGAGACCGAGGCGTTGGCGGACCGCTCCCCACGGTGAGTTCGGGACATCGGGAGCCGGGACGGCGCCATCGGGAAGGACGGACAACGATGAGCTACACCGAACGGACCAGCAGCACCACCCGGCGGATGGCCGAACGGCCCCTGGTGATGACTCCGACGGGGAGACGACGACGGAGCAAACCCCTAATCGGCGCCGCGCTGGCCCGCTATCAGGTACACAGCACCACCGTGCTCAGGATCTCCGTAGGACTGGTCTTCTTCTGGTTCGGAGTGATGAAGTTCGTGCCGGCGGCGAGTCCGGCGGAGGACGTCGCCACCCGGACCATGAGCGTGCTGACCTTCGATCTCGTACCACCGGAGTTCTCCAGGCCGTTGCTCGCGCTCTTCGAGACCGCGATCGGCGTGGGACTGATATCCGGAGTCCTCTTGCGCCTGGTCCTGACGGCGTTCTTCCTCCATATGACGGGAGTCTTCGCCGCGCTGTTCATCCTGCCGGACGAGATGTGGAACGGACAGATGGGCACCCCGACCCTGGAGGGGCAGTACATCATCAAGAACGTGGTGCTGATCGCCGCATGTCTCGCCGTGGCCGCGGATCGACGCAGTCCATAGACGCACCGGGCGGGGCGGAACCTGGTCGTACGGGAGCAGAGTGCCCGTACGACCAGGCCCGGTCCAGGTCAGGCGAGCTCGGCGCACCTCGATGCACGACATCCATCGACACCCGTCTGTGGAACGACGGTCCCGCCCGACGGACGGGACCTGCCACGGCCGATCAGCGGGGACGCCCCAGGACGAGCCACTTCGACGGTAGTTCGACGCGGGAGCCGTCGAGTTCGTACTCCGTCGTGATCAGGGGCAGATCCCCGCTCGCCAACGTCGAGAGCCCGGACCGGGCGAAGAGCTCGATCAGTTCCTCGTCCGGCAGTGCACCGGGCACGATCCCGTGCCGGAACACCGGCAGGAGCTTGGCCGGCGGCCCCGACGGCGAACTGACGAGCTGGGCGAGCCGGGTCCCGGCGACCTCCGTCAACTCCACCACGAAGGCGCGTCCCCGCTTGCCCACCAGCACGCCGACCGCCTCCGCGAGATGTTGCCGATCTCCGGGGTCTGCCTGGTGGAGCACCCCGCGCACATAGACGTTGCAGTCGCCCACCTCCTCGTGCAACCGGGCGACCGACTCCATGTCCACGGCGTCGAACGTCCGGAAGGAGAGCAGTCCCGAACACCGGGACGGTCGGGCCTTCTCCTGCTGCCGCCGAGCCAGGTCGATCGCCGCGTCCGCGAGGTCGAGACCCAGTACTGCGGGGAATCTGTCGGCGAGGAAACGGGTCTGGGTGCCGTTGCCGCAGCCCAGGTCGACCATGGTGAGGCCGGCGTCCTCCACCAGTGGTTCGTAGCGCGCCAGATGGCGGCTCGCCGTCAGCGCGGGCTCGGCGTCCCAGAAGACGGCTCCCGGCTCATCGGGCACCTCGGCCCAGAATCCTTCCCAGGCATCCCGATATCGGCTCGTCACGCTCATGGCCAGCCCCCCAGGGATATGACAAAACGTCAACAGGGGTCTATCGCCTGTGCGTTCCCAGGGCAAGTGTGCGGTACGAACCGTCACCCGACTTACCGGGGCCATCGAGGCGGGCGGTCGTCGGCAGTGAGCTGCCCGGGAGGATCATAGACGCCTCCCACGGCGAACGAGGGCAGGCCCGGGAGTACGGCCCGCGATCCTGGGGTCAGGACCTTGCGCGTCTGCGTCCTGTCGCCCTGTGGCCCCTTCACGGGCACGGAGGCTCTACCAGGGGCGAAGGGCGGGGAAACCGGATCGGCCCGGTGCGCACGAGGGGCCGACAGAGGCTTTCCCGCGGTCCACGGCGCACCCGGCGCAGCACGGCCCCGCGGGAAAACCACTCGAAGAAATGAGTGTTACGACGATCCGAACGGGAGGGCTACCGCTTCGCCTCCTTCTCGACCTCGGTGGCGAGGTTGTCGAGCATCAGGTCGTAGATGCGGGCGAGGCCCTTGGGCGCGAAGGTCTTCTCGAAGAATCCGCCGATGCCGCCGGCGCCGGTCCAGACCGTGGTGACGACGGCCTGACAGGAGCCCTCACCGGCCGGGGTGACCGTCCAGGTGGTGACCATGGAGGAGTTGCGGTCCTTCTCGATCAGCTGGCCGTCGGTCGGCTCGGTGACTTCGAGCAGACAGTCCCGGATCCGCTTGCTGGTGGCCTGGAGCTTCCAGTGGACGAGGGTGCCCTCGCCGTCGCCGCCTTCGCGGACCTCGTACTCGCTGAACTGCTCGGGCAGCAGCTTCGAACGGGTGTTCTCGTAGTCGGCCAGTGTGTCGAACACCGTCGCCGCGTCCGCCGCGATGGTCCGTTGCGTCGTGGACTCGACCTGCGCCATTGCTGTTCCTCCAGCACTCGGTTGTTCGGGGGTGCCTCCAGGGGCGCCTTAGCCAATCACCTTGCGTGCGGCGACCCAAATCCGGGGCCGACCCACCCCGAATCCGAGGTCGACCCATGACGTGGAGCGAAAGGCTTGCACTTCACATGCGAACAGTTGTTCTATTCTAGGTATGGGGGACAGAACTACTCAGGAGGCGACCATGCGCTGGGACCATCTGGCCGAGACCCCTTCGGCGCCGCGGACCACGGAGGACGCCGCCCTCTTCGCCACGTCGGCCGTGACGACCAGGACTTTCGACACCCCCGAGTTCAGAGGGATCACCTTCCACGAAGTACGGGCCCGGTCGATCATCAACCGGGTGCCGGGAGCCTCCCGGATGCCGTTCGAATGGACGGTGAACCCCTATCGAGGCTGCACCCACGCCTGCGTGTACTGCTTCGCCCGCAAGACGCACAGCTATCTGGACCTCGACACCGGCCTCGGCTTCGACTCCCAGATCGTGGTGAAGACCAACGCGCCCGAACTGGTCCGCCGCCAACTCGGCTCCCGCCAGTGGCGCGGCGCCCACATCGCCATGGGCACGAACGTCGATTGCTACCAGAGGGCTGAGGGACGGTACGGCTTGATGCCCGGCATCATCGCTGCCCTGCGCGACTACGCCAATCCCTTCTCGATCCTGACCAAGGGAACGCTGATCCTGCGCGACCTCGACCTGCTGGTAGAGGCGGCGGATGTGACCGATGTGGGCATCTCCGTCTCGGTGGGATTCATCGACGAAGCACTCTGGCGAACGGTGGAGCCGGGCACTCCGGCGCCCGAGCGACGTCTCGACGTCGTCCGCACCCTGACCGACCACGGCATCGCCTGCGGGGTGCTGATGGCACCCGTCATCCCCTTCCTCGGCGACCACCCCGACCAGTTGCGGGCCACGGTTCGCGCGATAGCCGAGGCCGGTGCCACCTCGGTCACCCCGCTCGTCCTCCATCTGCGGCCAGGGGCGCGCGAGTGGTTCATGAGCTGGCTGGAAGAACACCATCCGTTTCTGCTGCGCCGATATGAGCGGCTGTACGCGGACGGGGCGTACGCGCCCACCTGGTACCAGCGGCGCATCACCCGCCAGGTGCATGAACTGGCGACCGAGTTCGGCATCGGGCCCACCGGACCCGGAATGCCACGACGGGTTCGGCCCTCGCCCCCGGACGCCGAAGCCGGGGCGGAACAGACGCAGCTCACCCTGCTCTGACCCGGCCGCGCGCCGTAGACCTGCCGCCCCCCTGACCCTTAGACCTGTTGACCCGCTGGCCTGCTGATCTGCCGGTCTGACCAACCGCCGATCCATCGGTGTCAGTGGCATAGGCAAGGATGAGCGGATGAATTCTCACCTCACCCATGTCGCTGCTCCGGAAGGCGTCGCCCCGGGCCGGGGCTACAGCCATGTCGTCTGGGGCACCGGCCGGTTCATCGCCGTCTCCGGGCAGTGTGCCTTCGACGAGGACGGCTCAGTGGTGGGCATCGATGACCCCGAGGTGCAGGCACGGCAGGTCTTCGAGAACATCAGGCGGTGCCTGGCCGCAGCGGGTGCCAGCCTGGAAGACATGGTCAAACTCACCTATTTCGTGACGGACATCCAACATCTCACGGGCATCCGCACCGCCCGCGACGAGGTGTTCGCACCCGACCGGCTGCCGGCCAGCTCCGCCGTCCAGGTCTCCGCGCTGATCCTGCCGGAGCTGCTCGTGGAGATCGAGGCGTACGCCCTGGTCCGGGACGAGGAGCGGTAGGGCCATGACCGTACAGATCAGGGACATGACCATCGAGGACTGTGACGCGGTCGCCTCGATCCGGGTGCGCGGATGGCAGTACGCCTACGCGGGGCTGATGCCGCAGTCGTATCTGGACGCGATGGATACCGCCGAGATGGCGGTCAAGGTCCGGGGCTGGCTGAGCACCGCGGGCCCGAGCCGTGTCACGCATCTCGTCGCCGAGCGCGCGGGTGACGTCGTGGGGTGGGCCTGCCTCGGCCCCTGTCGGGACGAAGGCACCACATCGCAGCAGGGCGAGATCTATGCGCTCTACGCACACCCTGAGGTGGTGTCGACCGGAGTGGGGCGCGCCCTGATGGCGGAGCTGACGACCCGGGCGCACGACCAGGGACTGCACGAACTCCTGTTGTGGGTGGTCGAGGGAAACGACAGGGCCCGCCGCTTCTACGCCAGGGCGGGCTTTGAGCCCGACGGCCTGGAGGAACCCTTCGAGATGGCGGGGGTACAGATTCCGGAGCTTCGCTATCGCCGTGCACTACGTGCGATCACCTACTCCTAGGAGTAGGTGAACCGATGCGAGGCCGGTACGCCTGGGTGCCCTGCGGCCAGTGGTTCAGGGCTGCGGCGAGGAGCTTTCCGCCCCGCCCCTGCCCTCGCTCGCGCTCACGAGCCGCCAGGCACGCCCGATCGTGTCGTACTCGTAGGTCGGCAGGCCCGGGATCCCGCTGGTACGGAACGGGCGTCCGCGGTCGTCAATCCGTACCGTTCCACTCTGTGCGCCGCTGCTCCACTCCAACTCCAAGTACCAGTCGCAGTCACAACTGACGGCGCGACCGGTGATCAACAGGACCTCAGGATCAGAGGCGGAGACCCGATAGGGGAACGAGACCGCGGGAATCTCCACCCCGGCGTCGCTGCCGGCCACCGACCGGGCAAGAGGGCGCGGAGCATCGAGATCGACGTCGAACATCCTCGGGGTGAGCGAGCCGCCGCACCCCACGCTCATCAGATACACGCTCTCCTGCGGGGGCGTCCGACGGGCCACGGTCCGCACACTGAGCGATTGCAGGACAACCGCCTGATCGGTCTTGCCCTGGACGGAGACCCGCACCATGGTCTCGCCGCCGTGCACCGCTCCGAGGGAGCCGGCCCAGGGCGCGGCGTCGGACTCGGCCGGCGGCGGCGGGACCCGGGAGGGCTCCCGATCGACGAGATACGCGTGGTCGCACTCGTTCTTCCAGACGTGTTGGTCCAGGGTCCAGGAGAACGGCGTACCGACCGGGGCCGCGGGGGCGGTGGTCCGCCCCTTGGGGGCAGTCGGGGAGCCGCTCACGCCCGTACCGACCCTTGGCGGTCCGCCCTTGGGAGCACCCGAGGACGGGACGGAAGCGGACGCAGAAGGGGACGGGGTCGAGGCGCTCGGGCGACCGTCGGGGGCGGTTGCCGAAGGCCGGCCGGTCCGGGTGTCGTCCGGCTGCTCGACCGTGGTGCGCTGTCGATCGGCGCGGGAGAACGGGGAACGGTCGAAAGCCAGCAGGAGAACGAGACCGACCGCGGTCAACACCAGTGCGGCCGAGGCGTACACGGCCCGGTGGTGGCGCCGTGGCCGACGCGCTCCGAGCACCACAGTCGTCTCTGGCGTACGACCGTCCGAAGGTGCCTCGGAAGCCGGCTCGCTGACTTCGGTGGCTTCGGGGACCAGGGGCGGCACCGCGGAGTCATGGACGACAGATCGGTTGGTTCTCGACCGATCCATTGTGTTCTGATCGGTTCTGGAGTGGCCTGCTTTGGGTTGGTCCGTTGCCGATGTGCCCTCGTCGGGGGCGGACTGCTCGACCGCAGCCGCTCGTTGGTGGGGGGGTTGCGACTGCTCGGCTTCAGCCTCCGAGGACTCGGCCGGAGCGGCGTCCTCCGTGGCGGACCGTTCGGCGGCCCGTTCCGAAGCCGCGTCCGAGCCGGAGGGCGGGGCCGGACGCTCCAACCGGTCCCCCGGTGCCGGAACCGTGTCCTGACCCGACGGCCGTCCGCCCGGCTCGGGATTCGGCGCTCCCTGCGGAGCCAGTTGGCGTCTGGTGCGTTCGGCGTCGGCGAGCACCCAGAGGCGGTGCAGTGCGACCAGGTCATCGCCTCGGCATCCGCACAGTCGCGCCAGTCGCTCGATGGGGGCGAACTCCATGGGCACGGTGCGCCCGGAGCAGTACCGGTGCAGGGTCGATGCGCTCACGGCCATCCGGCGCGCCAGTGCCCCGTAACTGCGTCCCGATGCCTCCCGCATCTCCAGCAGCCGCTGCGCGAACGCCTCCGTGTCATCTGTGCTCACCCGTACAGCTCCCCGGTCTGTTCCAGGACGGCGTTCCACCCTCCCGAGTAATCCCACGTCAGTGGGGGTGGAATGGTTCCATCGTGTCACCCCCGGCAAGAGTGCTTGCCGATCGGTCGAGTGGCCGTTGAAGCTGAGGGCCGTTCCACCAACCATCATCAGGGGGAAGCACTTCCATGAACATGCTCCGTACCGCTGCCGTGACCGCCGCAGCCATCGGGATGACGATCGCCTCGATGTCCGCGGCCAGCGCGGCTCCCGCTCCCGCCTTCCTGACGGCGAAGCAACTGCCCGCCTCGCTCACCCCGTGGACGGCCGGTGCGATCAAGTCGGGTGCCGCTGCCGACTTCTGCACCAAGAAGATCGCTCCCAAGGCGTCCAGCAAGCACCGGCTGTTCCAGACGGAGTTGGACACCAGCGCTCACCAGACGATCACGGTCGCCGCCACGGAGGCCAAGGCGAAGACGCTGGTGACCCAGTTGCGCAACTCCATCAACGGTTGCCTGAAGCGCCTCCAGCAGGAGTACCCGGGGTTGAAGGGCACCTCCAAGTACCACGGGAAGATCAATGTGGAGGAGGGTGCCCACGTCTACAGCGTGGACACCGCCGATCCCCGGGTCGGCTCGACGGACATCGCGCTCTACTCGGTGGGGCGTGATGGCCGCACGGTGACCGTCGTCGGCTGGAGCCAGTTGGGCGACCTCAGCGGTGCGCCGCTTGCGGGCTTCAAGAAGACCACGCAGACCGCGGTCGCCAAGCTCTACTAGGCACGTCCCCGCTGAGGGGCAGCAACGCCCCCACCGCCGGTCTTCCGGTCTAGGTGGGGGAATCGGGGGAGCCGCGGGCTCCGCACCGCGAAGGCGGCTGCGGAGCCCGCGGCACTGTACGTGGGACGCCTCCCCTGGCCGGCCATGTCGGCGGGACGGCCGCCATGGACACAAAGAACATGAGGTCGCGTCAGCGCAGTCGGGCGAGTGCCGCTTCGGCCGCCGCCGAGAGCCTCGGATGCCAGCGGGCCGATTCCAGCACCGCCCTCGCCCGGGCGTCACCGAGAGCCCCCAACCCCTCCACACAGGCCAGCGCCACCCGCACATGGGGATCTCGCGGAGCGAGTCTGCGCCGCAGCACGGTGATCAGGGCCGGTACGGACTCCGGTGCGCGCAGCCGGGTCAACAGTCGAACGGGCACCAGGGCGTAGGCAACCCTGCGCTCGTTGGTCGCGAGGGCTGCGGCGGCGCGGGGGGTGCGGGGGTCGGCGAGCTTGGCGAGTGCGTGGGCTGCCGCGACACAGCGGTCGGGGTCGCGGTGGTTCAGCAGGAGGACCAGCGGTTCGAACGCTCTGGGGTCCTCTCCGCATCCCAGCCGGAAGGCGGCCAGTTCCCTGGCCCACAGAGGCCGTTCGAATTCGATGAGGACCCGGGCCAGTTCTTCGCGGTCCGCAGTGGTCAGCAGCTGCTCGAAGGCCGGCGATCCCCCGGACTCGGACCGTAGGCGCCTGGCCAGCGAACGTAACTCTTCGTCCATGGGGCATCAGCGTAGCGCCACGAAGAATCGGTTCGCTGGCGACCCAGATCACAGTCGCTGGGGGCTGGCGCGCTCGTTACTCGCCAGTTAATCTCAAGTGAGCGGGTAACCCCCGCATTCTCCCGGTGGCCTGGTGACGCAGCCACCGCGAGTGCAGTCGGTTCGGCAAGCACCAGCGGTGCATGAGTCGGTCATGCACCGCGGTACGACGAGGCTCCGGGACAGAGCCCGTCGACCCTTCCCTGCTGGCGACGGGCTCATGCCGTCGCCCAGTTGAAGCTCTTGGTCGATTCCCCCGCACGACCTTCGTTCCGTACGTCCTTCGTTCGGTACGTCTTCCCTCCCGTATGTCTTTCGCTGGGTACGTCTTTCATCCTGCGATCGCACGGCGGGGCACCCCCAACACCTTCGCGCGCCTCCCCCGGCACCTCGTGCCAGCTGGTCTGCGCGCACCCGCCCCTTCAGTCGTCACTCACCTGGAGTCCCCCCGATGGACACCCCCCTGAGCACCATCGCCGTCGTCGGCCTCGGCACCATGGGCACCGGCATCTCCGAACTCCTCGCCACGTCCGGCCGCGAGGTCATCGGCATCGACATCAGTCCCAGCGCCGCCCTCGGGGCCGTGGCCCGGCTGGAGGCTTCCACGGCCCGCTCGGTGCGGTGCGGTCGGATCACCGAGGCCGAACGGCAGGACGTCCTGGCCCGGTTCCGGACCTTCCACGAGTTGGAAGCCGCGGCTGACGCCGATCTGGTGATCGAGGTCGTGTCCGAGTCGTACGAGGTCAAGCGTCAGGTCCTCCGGGCCCTGGACGGTCTGGTGCGCCCCACCACGATCCTGGCCACCGGAACCAACGCCCTGTCGGTCACCCAACTGGCCGCCGAATCAGGGCGATACCCCGAACGGGTGCTGGGCCTGCACTTCTTCCATCCGGTGCCCGCGATGAAGCTGGTGGAAGTGGTCTCGTCGGTACTCACATCGCCCGCCGCCGTCGAAGCCGTCACCGCGCTCGCCCGCGAACTGGGGAAGGAGCCGGTCTCCATCGGAGACCGGCCCGGTTTCATCGCGGACGGGCTGCTGTTCGGCTACCTCAACCAGGCCGCGGCGATGTACGAGTCGAAGTACGCGTCCCGCGAGGACATCGACGCGGCGATGCGACTGGGCTGCGGGCTGCCCATGGGACCGCTCGCGGTGCTGGACCTGATCGGTGTGGACACCGCCCTCACGGTGCTGGAGGCGATGTACACACAGTCCCAGGACCGGTTGCACGCCCCGGCGCCGATCCTCCGACAGTTGGCCGAGGCGGGGTTGACCGGGCGCAAGGCGGGCCGCGGTTTCTACACCTACACCGCTGCCGAGACGACGGGTGACCCCGATGCCTCCACGGTGGTCCCGGACGCACTGACCGTGCGGCCCGGGCTGAGGGAACCGGTGGGCCGCGAGGTCCGCTCGGTCGGAGTGGCCGGCTCGGGCACGATGGCCAGCGGGATCGCGGAGGTCTTCGCCCGGGCCGGACACGACGTGGTGATCGCCGCCCGCTCCCTGGCGAAGGCCGAGAACGCCAAGGCCCGCATCGCAGGGTCCCTGTCCCGTTCCGTCGACAAGGGACGGATGACGGCCGAGGCCCGGGACAGCACCCTGGGACGGATCACCCCCTCGGGCTCCTTGGACTCCTTCCGCGAAGTGGATCTCGTGCTGGAAGCCGTCGCCGAGGACCTGGAGGTCAAGCGGCAACTGTTCGCCGCCCTGGACAGGATCTGCCGACCGGGCGCCATCTTGGCCACCACCACCTCATCACTGTCCGTGGTGGCCTGTGCAAAGGCGACCAGCCGACCGCAGGATGTGATCGGGATGCACTTCTTCAACCCCGCGCCGGCCATGAAGCTGGTCGAGGTCGTCCGTACGGTGCTCACATCGGACGAGGTCCACGCCACCGTGCGTTCGGTGACCGCGGGGATCAAGAAGCATCCCGTCGACTGCGGCGACCGGGCGGGCTTCATCGTGAACGCCTTGCTCTTCCCCTATCTCAACAATGCGATCAAGATGCTGGAGGACCACTATGCGAGCCCCGACGACATCGATGCGGCCATGAAGTTGGGCGGCGGCTATCCGATGGGCCCCTTCGAACTGCTCGACGTGGTGGGGCTCGACGTGTCCCTCGCGATCGAAAAGGCGCTGCACCGGGAGTTCCGCGATCCGGGGCTCGCGCCCGCGCCGCTTCTGGAACACCTGGTCGCCGCGGGGTGCCTCGGCCGCAAGTCGGGGCGTGGCTTTCGCGAACATGCCCGCCGCTGATCTTCGAACCGGTGGGGGCGGACCCTTTCACTACCGTCCGGAACACAGCCACCGGCGGCCTCCGTGAGTCCTTCGCGGGGGCCTGCCGAGGGCGTCCGCACGGGCCTCCCGAAGGCGCGCCCTCCTGCGCGGATGCAGTACGTTCGGGGCATGCCCCAGCCCTCCGACCCCAGTCGTCGGTCACCCCGTCCGAAGTCCGCCGCAGACGCTCCCGAAAGTGCCGCGGGCAACCGCGCTGCCGCCCAGCGGCTCAAGATGCGTCGAGAACTGGCGACCGCGGCCATGGAACTGTTCGCGACCAAGGGGTACGAGGCGACCACGGTCGACGAGATCGCCGCTGCGGCGGGAGTCGCCCGGCGCACATTCTTCCGGCACTTCCGATCCAAGGAAGAAGCCATCTTCCCGGACCACGACGACACCCTGGTGCGGGCCGAGGCGGTACTGAACGCGGCGCCGGCGCACGAGCACCCGTTGGACACCGTGTGCCAGGGGATCAAGGAAGTCATGCGGATGTACGCGGCATCGCCCGCCGTCTCCGTGGAGCGCTATCGACTGACCCGCGAGGTGCCCACCCTGCGGGAGCGGGAGATCGCGTCGGTGGCCCGCTACGAGCGGTTGTTCACGCGCTATCTTCTGGGCCACTTCGACGAGCGTGACCACCACGACGGCAATGACGATCCCCTGCTGGCCGAGGTCGCCGCCTCGGCGGTCGTCACCGCGCACAACCATGTGCTGCGCCGTTGGCTGCGCGCGGGCGGCGAGGGCGATGTGGAAGCACAACTCGACCACGCCTTTGCCATCGTCCGGGAGACATTCGGCTCGGGGATAGGAGCCGGGCGAGCCAAGGTCGGCGAGCCGGGGGCGGACACCGCCGCGGACGCGGCTTCGGGGACGCACGCACAGCAAGGTGCCACTGCCCGTGGCGGGGCGTCCGCCGTGGTGACCGGCCAGGACAAGGTGCTGGTGGCCGTGGCCAGGACCGATGCCCCGCTGGACGATGTGATGCGCACCATCGAGCGCGCTCTCCTGGAGCATCGGAGCTGATCAGCGGCCCGTACGGGCCGCTGACCCACCCGGCGACCAGTGCGTCGCCTATGACCTTCCAGACACACAGCAGGGGCCATCCCACCAGGGGTGGCCCCTGCTGTTGCTCATTCGTGTCGCCGGGATGACACTTGAGAGAAATTAGTGGCACGCAGTGTCTTGTCACTTGGCACACCGTGCCATAGCGTGAAGAACGTCCGGGCGGCCGGCGTGCAGAGACCTTTCGTACGCCGGCTGTCCCAGCAAGCCATCGAGCTAGCGCCCGGACGCCTGCGTCACAGGCTCCCGCCGCGCCCACCCGCGCTGCCCCAGGCACCACCCGCCGAACCGACGGCACACCTCCACAGCAGAACGCCCTCAATTCCGCATTCCGCGGGGCATCTCCCCCTGGACTTCCCCGATGCGCTTGGCCGGAGGCAACACCGTGAAGGAAATCCTGGACGCGATCCAGTCGGCGGACACCACGCCGGCCGACTTCGCCGCGCTGCCCGTGCCCGAGTCCTACCGCGCGGTGACCGTGCGCAAGGACGAGACCGAGATGTTCGCCGGATTGGCGACCAAGGACAAGGACCCCCGCAAGTCGCTCCACCTCGATGAGGTGCCAGTGCCCGAACTGGGCCCGGGCGAGGCGCTGGTCGCCGTGATGGCCTCGTCGGTGAACTACAACTCTGTCTGGACGTCGATCTTCGAACCACTGGCGACCTTCGCCTTCCTAGAGCGGTACGGAAGGCTCTCGGAGCTGACACGACGGCATGATCTGCCGTACCACGTCATCGGCTCCGACCTCGCGGGCGTGGTGCTGCGCACCGGGCCCGGGGTGAATGCCTGGCGGCCGGGCGACGAGGTCGTGGCCCACTGCCTCTCCGTCGAGTTGGAGTCGTCGGACGGACACAACGACACCATGCTCGATCCCGAACAGCGCATCTGGGGCTTCGAGACCAACTTCGGCGGCCTCGCCGAACTCGCTCTCGTCAAGTCGAACCAGCTGATGCCGAAGCCCGCGCACCTCAGTTGGGAGGAGGCCGCGGCTCCCGGTCTGGTGAACTCCACCGCGTACCGGCAGTTGGTCTCCCGCAACGGCGCCGGCATGAAGCAGGGCGACAATGTGTTGATCTGGGGCGCCAGCGGTGGGCTCGGTTCGTACGCCACGCAGTTCGCCCTCGCCGGTGGGGCCACCCCCATCTGTGTGGTCTCCAGCGATCAGAAGGCCGAGATCTGCCGGGCCATGGGTGCCGAGGCGATCATCGACCGCACCGCCGAGGACTACCGGTTCTGGCGGGACGAGCACCACCAGGACCCACGGGAGTGGAAGCGGTTCGGCCAGCGCATCCGTGAACTGACCGGCGGCGAGGACGTCGACATCGTCTTCGAACACCCCGGCCGGGAGACCTTCGGCGCCTCCGTCTATGTCACCCGCAAGGGCGGCACCATCGTCACCTGCGCCTCGACCTCGGGCTACACCCATGAGTACGACAACCGCTACCTCTGGATGTCCCTCAAGCGGATCATCGGCTCCCACTTCGCCAACTACCGCGAAGCCTGGGAAGCCAACCGACTGGTGGCCAAGGGCAAGATCCACCCCACGCTCTCCCGCGTCTACTCCCTGGAGGAGACCGGACAGGCCGCCTACGATGTGCACCGCAACCTTCACCAGGGCAAGGTCGGCGTCCTCGCCCTCGCGCCCCGCGAAGGTCTCGGAGTCCGCGACCATCAACTGCGCGCCGAGCACCTCGACGCCATCAACCGCTTCCGCAACGTCTGAGGTCGCTGATGACCGATCGTCGCAAGGACCGGCCATGGCTGATGCGCACCTACGCCGGCCACTCCACCGCCGAAGCCTCCAACCAGCTCTACCGGCGCAACCTCGCCAAGGGACAGACCGGACTCTCGGTCGCCTTCGACCTGCCCACGCAGACCGGATACGACCCGGACCACGTCCTGGCCCGCGGCGAGGTGGGACGCGTCGGAGTGCCCGTCTCCCATCTGGGGGACATGCGGCGGCTCTTCCACGACATCCCGCTCCAGCAGATGAACACCTCGATGACCATCAACGCCACCGCCATGTGGCTGCTGGCCCTCTACCAGGTGGTCGCGGAGGAGCAGGGCGCGGAGGTCACCGGGCTCCAGGGGACCACGCAGAACGACATCGTGAAGGAGTACCTGTCCCGTGGGACGCATGTCTTCCCACCGGGCCCCTCGCTCCGGCTGACCACCGACATGATCACGTACGCGGTGGCCAACATTCCCAAGTGGAACCCCATCAACATCTGTAGCTACCACCTCCAGGAGGCGGGGGCCACGCCCGTCCAGGAGGTCTCCTACGCCATGTCCACGGCCATCGCCGTACTGGACGCGGTCCGGGACTCCGGACAGGTCGCACCGGAGCAGTTCGGCGACGTGGTGGCCCGCATCTCGTTCTTCGTGAACGCGGGCGTGCGGTTCATCGAGGAGATGTGCAAGATGCGCGCCTTCTCCCGCCTCTGGGACCGCGTCACCCAGGAGCGCTACGGCATCGAGAACGCCAAACAGCGCCGCTTCCGCTACGGCGTCCAGGTCAACTCGCTGGGCCTGACCGAGGCGCAGCCGGAGAACAACGTGCAGCGCATCGTCCTGGAGATGCTCGCCGTGACCCTCTCCAAGGACGCACGGGCCCGCGCGGTGCAACTCCCCGCCTGGAACGAGGCGCTGGGTCTGCCGCGCCCCTGGGACCAGCAGTGGTCGCTGCGCATCCAGCAGGTGCTGGCGCACGAGTCCGACCTCCTGGAGTACGAGGACATCTTCGCCGGTTCGCACGTCATCGAGGCGAAGGTGGCCGAACTGGAGGAGGCGTGCTCCATCGAGATCGACCGCATCCAGCAGATGGGCGGTGTGATGGCGGCCGTTGAGTCGGGCTACCTCAAGTCACAACTCGTCGCCTCGCACTCCGAACGTCGGGCGAGGATCGAGGCCGGCGAAGAGAAGATCGTGGGCGTCAACATCTTCGAGTCCACCGAGGACAATCCGCTCACCGCCGATCTCGATGCCGCGATCATGACGGTCGACCCGGCGAACGAAGCACGCGTCGTCGCCGCGCTCCACACCTGGCGCACCGAACGCGACGAACCCAGGGCCACCGCGGCCGTGGCTGCGCTGAAGAAGGCCGCAGCGGGGACGGACAATCTGATGCCGGCCACCGTGGAGTGCGCCCGGGCCGGTGTCACCACCGGGGAGTGGGCATGGGCCCTGCGCGAGGTGTTCGGGGAGTTCCGGGCGCCGACCGGAGTGGCGGGAGCCCCCCTCGCGGTGGCGGGGGAGTTGGGACCCGCCCTGTCGGCCGTACGCGAGAAGGTGGCCCTGACCGCCGATGAACTGGGGGTGGGGCGGCTGCGGCTGCTGGTCGGCAAACCCGGGCTGGACGGACACTCCAACGGCGCCGAGCAGATCGCGGTGCGGGCTCGTGACGCCGGCTTCGAGGTGATCTACCAAGGCATTCGTCTCACGCCCGAGCACATCGTGTCCGCCGCCCTGGCGGAGGACGTGCACTGCGTGGGGCTGTCGATCCTCTCCGGATCGCACACCGAGTTGGTACCCGATGTGCTGGCGCGCCTGCGCGCCGCGGGCGCCACGACCCCGGGGCCGGGCGGACCGGGAGACACTCCGATTCCGGTGATCGTCGGCGGGATCATCCCGCAGGGGGACGCGGTCGCCCTCAAGGCGGTGGGAGTGGCCGCGGTCTTCACACCGAAGGACTTCGGCATTACGGAGATCATCGGCCGTATCGTCGATGTGATCCGAAAAGCGAACAAGCTCGACCCTCTGGAGGTTTCCGCATGACCCGGTCCGTGAACCGTCTGCGTCCGCGTCGTTCGTGCCTGGCGGTGCCCGGCTCCAACCCGCGCTTCCTGGAGAAGGCCCAGGGGCTCGCGGCAGACCAGGTCTTCCTCGACCTGGAGGACGCCTGTGCTCCCCTGGCCAAGCCGGAGGCGCGCCACACCATCGTGAAGTTCCTCAACGAGGGCGACTGGACCGGCAAGACCCGGGTGGTACGGGTCAACGACTGGACCACCGAGTGGACGTACCGCGATGTGGTGACCGTCGTCGAGGGCGCGGGCCACAACCTGGACTGCATCATGCTGCCGAAGGTGCAGGACGCCCAGCAGGTCGTCGCGCTCGATCTCCTGCTCACGCAGATCGAGAAGACCATGGGCCTGGACGTCGGCCGGATCGGCATCGAGGCGCAGATCGAGAACGCCAAGGGCCTGGTGAACGTGGACGCCATCGCCGCTGCGTCCCCGCGCATCGAGACGATCATCTTCGGCCCCGCCGACTTCATGGCATCGATCAACATGAAGTCCCTGGTGGTCGGTGAACAACCGCCCGGCTATCCCGCGGACGCCTACCACTACATCCTGATGCGCATCCTGATGGCCGCTCGGACCCACGACCTCCAGGCGATCGACGGCCCCTACCTCCAGATCAAGAACGTGGACGGCTTCCGCGAGGTGGCGGGGCGCGCCGCCGCCCTGGGCTTCGACGGCAAGTGGGTGCTCCACCCCGGGCAGGTCGAAGCGGCCAACGAGGTCTTCTCGCCGTCGCAGGAGGACTTCGACCACGCCGAACTGATCCTGGACGCGTACGACCACTACACCTCGGAGGCGGGCGGTCGGAAGGGCTCCGCGATGCTCGGTGACGAGATGATCGACGAGGCGAGCCGGAAGATGGCCCTGGTGATCTCCGGGAAGGGCCGTGCCGCCGGGCTGAGCCGCACTTCCGTGTTCGAAGCTCCGGAGGGATGAGCCCATGCAGTTCGGCCGGACCTACGAAGAGTTCACTGTCGGCGATGTGTACAAGCACTGGCCCGGGAAGACGGTCACCGAGTACGACGACCACCTGTTCTGTCTCCTCACGATGAACCACCACCCGCTCCACCTCGACGCCCACTACGCCGAGAACTCCACCGATTTCGGGAAGAACGTCGTCGTGGGGAACTACGTCTACTCACTGTTGTTGGGCATGTCCGTGCCCGATGTCTCGGGGAAGGCGATCGCCAATCTGGAGGTCGAGTCACTACGACATGTGGCCCCCACCTTCCACGGGGACACGATCTACGGCGAGACGACCGTCCTCGGCAAGACGCCGTCGAAGTCCAAGTCGGACCGCGGGATCGTCTCGGTGGAGACCCGCGGCCACAAGCAGGACGGCACCCTCGTGTGCGTCTTCCGACGCAAGGTGATGGTCCCGACCGAGGCGTACATCAAGGAGCGCGGCGGGGAGCAGCCCGGCCGTCCCGTGCCCCTCTCCCCCATCGACAAGCCCGCGGCCACCGCCGAGAAGACGGAGAAGTGACGCCATGAGCCGACTCGCCCAGACGCACGGGCTCACCGACGTCCAGGAGGAGATCCTGGCGACGGTGCGTGACTTCGTCGACAAGGAGATCCTTCCCGTCGCGACGGAGTTGGAGCACCGGGACGAGTACCCGCAGCAGATCGTCGAGGGGTTGAAGGACCTGGGTCTGTTCGGCCTGACGATTCCCGAGGAGTACGGCGGTCTGGGCGAGTCGCTGCTCACGTACGCCCTGTGCGTGGAGGAGATCGCCCGGGGCTGGATGTCGGTGTCGGGGATCATCAACACCCACTTCATCGTGGCGTACATGCTCAAGCAGCACGGCACGGAGGAGCAGAAGGCGACCTTCCTGCCACGGATGGCGTTGGGCGAGGTGCGCGGTGCGTTCTCCATGTCGGAACCCGCGCTCGGCTCGGATGTGTCGGCCATCACGTCGAAGGCGGTGCGGGACGGCGACGACTATCTGCTGACCGGCCAGAAGATGTGGCTGACCAATGGTGGTACGTCATCCCTGGTGGCCGTTTTGGTGCGCAGTGACGAAGGACACCCGGCCACCGCGGCGCCGCACAAGTCGATGACGACCTTCCTGGTGGAGAAGGAGCCCGGGTTCGGCGAGGTCCGTCCGGGACTGACGATCCCGGGGAAGATCGACAAGATGGGGTACAAGGGCGTCGACACCACCGAGATGATCATGGACGGGCTGCGCCTGCCTGCGGATCGTGTGTTGGGAGGGGCCACCGGCCAGGGTTTCTACCAGATGATGGACGGGGTCGAGGTGGGCCGGGTCAATGTTGCAGCGCGTGGTTGTGGGGTCGCCCAGCGCGCCTTCGAGCTGGGGATCTCCTACGCACAACAGCGGCATACCTTCGGCAAGCCGATCGCCCAGCACCAGGCGATTCAGTTCAAGCTGGCCGAGATGGCCACCAAGGTCGAAGCGGCCCATGCGATGATGGTGAATGCAGCACGCAAAAAGGACTCTGGGGAACGAAACGACCTAGAGGCCGGCATGGCGAAGTACCTCGCCTCGGAGTACTGCAAGGAAGTCGTCGAGGACGCCTTCCGCATCCACGGCGGGTACGGCTTCTCCAAGGAGTACGAGATCGAGCGCCTCTACCGTGAGGCGCCCATGCTGCTCATCGGTGAAGGCACCGCCGAGATTCAAAAAATGATCATTGGTCGTCGACTGCTTGAGGAGTACCGATTCCAGGGGTAATTGTCGCTTTTGGGTTGATTCGTTCGCAAACAAGATCACACCTGATCAACACGTTTCGATCGTCGACTCGGCTGCTGGCTTTCCCAGTTGCGGCTCGCAACCGATAGCATCGACGGAAAGCCGCCATCCCCGTTGCCAGCGCGGCCTCATCCGCTACGAAGGTCATCCATGCCCCACAGCCAAACCTCTGCACCTCGCGGCCGTGTCCGCCTCGCACGCGGAGCATCGCCGTGGCTTCTGCCGACCGTCGCCACTGCCGCACTCAGCCTGGCCCGTGCGCGCCACTCCCGGCGCGCCGCCGCCATCGCCGTGCCCACCACCGCGCTTGCGGCGGGGATGCTGTGGTTCTTCCGCGACCCCGAGCGTGAGATCACCCAGGGAAGGGTCATCTCACCCGCCGACGGTGTGGTGCAGAGCATCATGCCGTGGAAGGACGGCCGCACCCGCGTCGCGATCTTCATGAGCCCGCTCAACGTTCATGTCAACCGCGCGCCGCTGGCCGGAACGGTGACATCCGTCGAGCACGTCCCCGGCGGCTTCGTCCCCGCGTTCAACAAGGAGAGCGAGAACAACGAACGCGTTGTCTGGCACTTCGACACCGAACTCGGCGACATCGAGATGGTGCAGATCGCGGGGGCCGTGGCCCGTCGCATCGTGCCGTACGTGCCCCAGGGCACCAAGGTCGAGCAAGGCGATCGGATCGGTCTGATCCGCTTCGGGTCACGCGTCGACATCTACCTTCCCGAAGGTGTCGACGTCGCGGTCGAAGTCGGGCAGACCACGACCGCGGGGGTGACTCGCATTGACCGTGATTGATCCAGAGACACAGGCCGGCTGGGTCGCCGAGGCGGAGGACGAGGACGACGCGGAGGAGATGCCGCTCTCACTGCGGCTCTCGATAGCGGACACCCTCACACTCGGCAATGCGACCTGCGGATTCATGGCGGTGTACTTCACCACCACCGGAATCCTCATCCCGCATCTCACCGGCAGCCAGGA
Source organism: Streptomyces sp. NBC_00690 (assembly GCF_036226685.1). Classification (NCBI taxonomy): domain Bacteria; kingdom Bacillati; phylum Actinomycetota; class Actinomycetes; order Kitasatosporales; family Streptomycetaceae; genus Streptomyces; species Streptomyces sp. NBC_00690. The sequence continues at coordinate 7,029,814 of NZ_CP109009.1, read as the reverse complement.
ATCGGGCATGGCGCGGCACAGTGCCGCGACCGCCGTGATCCTGATGCTGCTGGCCGCGATCTTCGACCTCTTCGACGGACTGGTGGCTCGCAAGCTGCGCAGCTCGCCGATGGGTGCGGAGCTGGACAATCTCTCCGATCTGATCAGCTTCGGTCTGGCCCCGGCCTACTTCGTGCTGGTGTACGGAATGGTCGCGGAGGACGCCCACCCACAGGTCTCGGCGGTGGCCGCGATCGTAGTGCTCCTGGCGGTGGTGCTGCGGCTCGCGCGGTTCTCGTGCGTGACGATGAAGGACGGCATGTTCCAGGGGATGCCCAGTCCCTTCGGTGCACTCACCGTCGTCTCCATCGTCCTGCTGGAGCTCCCGTTCATTCCGACGCTGCTCGCGATCATCGGTACGGCGTGGCTGATGGTGAGCCGGGTCGAGTACCCGAAGCCGCGAGGAGTCCTCGCGGTGGCGATGCTGGGCTGGATAGTGTCCGCGATGGGCTTGCTGGCCGCATGGGCCTTCGATGCGCCGGGCGGACATCTGCTGCTCCAGACGGGCTGTGCGCTTCAGGTGGTGCTCGGTGCGGTGATACCGCTCTTCGCCACCGCGCGGCGGGTCAACACCTTCCGTGACAATCGCCGCGAGGCACGGGCGGCACAGCACCTCTAGTACGTACTGCACAGAGGGTGAGGGCCCGGACACCAGGTGTCCGGGCCCTCACCCATGTCCGGGGCACCCTTTGTGCCGACCGCAACCCGTTGCTGGGGGCGCCGGGGGTCAGCTCAGCAGGTCCCGCGCCAGCGTCGCGGCCACGTCCTCTAGGAGCGGGCCGGCCTCATGCATCGACCGCGCCGGGTCGGGCTCGCGCTCCAGCAGGGAGTACGCCCGCTGAATGCCCAGCCCGGCCAGTTCCTCCGCGGTCAGCTCCAGCCGACCGCAGACGGCGACCACCGGGACGCCCCCGGCGCGTGCCGCCGCAGCTACCCCTGCCGGTGCCTTGCCCTGGAGGGTCTGCGCGTCCAGTGCACCTTCGCCCGTGATCACCAGCGTCGCTCGGGACAGTGCCCCGTCGAAGCCGACCACATCGAGAACCACCTCGATGCCCGGCCTGACCCGCGCCCCGAGCACGGTCAGAGCCGCATAGCCGACGCCACCCCCCGCGCCCGCACCGGGCGTGTCCACCGCCGCAGGCCCGAGCAGGGACGCATAGTGCACCAGGCCCGCGTCCAGGGCCGCGATCTGATCGGGGGTGGCTCCCTTCTGGGGGCCGTAGACGTAGGCGGCCCCTTGTGGGCCGGTGAGCGGGTTCGCCACATCGCTGGCGAGGATCAGTTCGGCCGCGAGGATTCGAGGGTCGAGATCATGGAGGTCGACGTCGGCCAGGGTGCTCAGCGCTCCACCGCCCGGCCCCGGCGGGGCGCCGTCCCGGGTGCGAAAGCGTGCGCCGAGTGCCGTGAGCATGCCGATGCCGCCGTCGGTGGTGGCGCTGCCGCCCACTCCGAGGACGATGCGGACCGCGCCCGCGTCCACGGCGGCCCGGAGGAGCTCCCCGGTACCGAAGGTCGTCGCCGTCATCGGCGCGCGGACCCCGGCGGGGAGTCGCTGGAGGCCCGACGCCTGTGCCATCTCCAGGACCGCGGTGCCGTCCCGCAGGGCGTAGCTCGCCATCACCGGATCGCCGAGCGGTCCGCAGACCCGTGCGTGGTGCGGGGCGAATCCGGCTGCGATCGCGGCGGCGACGGTGCCTTCGCCGCCGTCGGCGACGGGCAGCGCCTCGACGATGAGGTCCGGAAGGACTCGCCGCAGCCCGATCGCCACGCGTTCGGCGACCTCCACCGCGGTGAGCGAGCCCTTGAACTTGTCGGCCGCGACGAGCACCCATGGTGGTCGGACCACCGCACCGTTCGTCACTTCGCATCCCTTGCCGTTGCACAGGCAGCCGCGTCGCTGCCGACCCTATCCGGCACCTGGTGGCACCTTCCGGCACCGCGGAACCCGGTGTCGGGCCTGGAGTGTGGCGGGCCGTGGGATCGCCGCACTCCAGGCTCGGCAAGGGGGCCGAAATGGGCTCGCGGCACCCCGGGGCGCTGCGTACGCTCGCCGCATGACTCTCGTGGCCATCCTCAGCGGTGCCGGCATATCCACGGACTCCGGCATCCCGGACTACCGCGGACCTGGCGGGCTGTGGCGGCGCGACCCCGAGGCCCAGAAGCTCGTCACGTACGACGCGTACATGGCAGACCCCGACGTGCGTCGGCGCTCCTGGCTGATGCGCCGCGACAGCAGCACCTGGCGGGCGGAGCCGAATGCGGCGCACCGGGCGGTGGCCCGGCTGGAGGGGCGTTCGGGACACGCCGTCCGGGTGATCACCCAGAATGTCGACGGCCTTCACCAGCAGGCCGGTACGCCCGAGCGCAAGGTGCTGGAACTGCATGGTTCGGCTCATACCGTCGTCTGCACCCGTTGCGCGGCCCGTTCGACGATGGCGGAGGCGTTGGAGCGGGTGGCCGCCGGTGCGGAGGACCCTGCTTGCCTCGCCTGTGGTGGGATCCTGAAGTCGGCGACGGTGATGTTCGGTCAGCACCTCGACCCGTCGGTGTTGGCCGCGGCGATGAGCATCGCCAAGGCCAGTGAGGTGTTCATCGCGGTCGGCAGCACGCTCCAGGTACAACCCGCTGCCTCCCTGGTCGGGTTGGCGGCCGAGCACGGAGCCCGGCTGTGGATCGTGAACGCGGAACCGACGCCGTACGACGCATTGGCGCACGAGGTGATCCGCGAGCCGATCGGGACCTCGCTCCCCCGGCTCCTGGAGCAGTTCGACTGACGGCAGGAGACTTGTTCCAGGGATGCGGGCCCCTGCGGTGCCCGCATCCGGTTGCTGGGCCGTGTCCTAGAAGAGGGAGTCCCCGGGGGGTCCCGATTCGAACTCCAGCAGTTGTTGTTTGCGCCCGAGCCCGCCGCCGTACCCGGTGAGGTTCCCGGAGGAACCGATCACCCGATGGCAGGGCACGATGATCCCGACCGGGTTCTTTCCATTGGCGAGGCCGACGGCCCGGGAGGCATTGGCGTTGCCCAACTCCTGGGCCAGTTCGCCGTAGGTGCGCTTCTGTCCATAGGGGATCGCCAACAGCCGCTGCCAGACGCTGCGTTGGAAGGGCGTTCCGTCGAGGTGCATCGGCAGGTCGAACTCGGTGAGTTCCCGGGCGAAGTACGCCTCCAACTGCCGGGCGGCCTCGGTGAAGGGTGCGGCGTCCGGATCGCCGAAGGTCTCCTGGGCTGGCCGGTGGCGTTGCTCGGTCATGTACAGGCCGCTCAGCACGCCGTCGGTCGCCACCAGGGTCAGCGGACCGTAGGGGCTTTCGATGGTCGTGTGCGCTCTGGTCATGGTGCTTTCCTCGTCTTCCGCGGTCGTTCCGTCTCCCCAGGTCGTGCGGTCTCACGCCTCATGCCGGGAGGTGGTTGATGGGGTGGTCGTCGGTGGCCCAGAGGTACTGGACGGCGTACGCCCGCCAGGGCCGCCAGGCCGCCGCATGGGCGGTGAGGGCGGCCGGGGTGGCGGGCAGGCCGAGGTCGGCTGCTGCTCGACGCATGCCGAGGTCGCCGGGGAGGAAGGCATCCGGATCACCGAGGGCGCGCATGGCGATCACTTCGACCGTCCAGGGGCCGAAGCCCGGCAGTGCGAACAGTCTCGCCCGGGCCTCGTCCCAGTCGCTGTCGAGGCCCAGTCGGAGCGAGCCGTCGGCCAGGGCGCCGACGAGGGTGGTCAGCGTGGTGCGCCGGCTCCGGGGCAGCGCCAGGGCTTCGGGGTCGAGGCCGGCCAGGGCCGCAGGAGTCGGGAAGAGATGGGTCAGTCCGCCTTCGGGGTCCTCGATCGGCTCGCCGTGGGCGGTGACCAGCCGGGCCGCATGGGTGCGGGCCGCTGCGGTGGACACCTGCTGACCGAGCACGGCCCGGACCGCGAACTCTGCCGCGTCGACGGTCCGCGGCACCCGTCGTCCAGGGGCCTTGTCGACGAGCGGGGCGAGCAGCGGGTCCGTACGCAGTTGGTCGTCGACGGCGATGGGATCGGCGTCGAGGTCCAGCAGCCAGCGGCAGCGGCTGATGGCGATCCGCAGATCGCGGGAGTCGGTGAGGGAGAGCCGGCAGGCGATGTGGTCGGGGCGGGGTGAGAGGGAGACGATCCCCTGGCCGTGCGGTAGGCGCAGGGTGCGCCGATAGGCACCGTCCCGCCACTCCTCCACACCGGGGACCGCGGTGGCGGCGAGGTGCCCGAAGAGGTTCTCGGGGTTGAGGGGGGCGCGGAACGGCAGCCGTAGGGAGATCACTCCGGGGGTGCGGGAGACCCGGTCATCGCCGGTGCGCCGGCTGGCACGGGTGCGCAGCTCTCCCGGGGTGAGGGCGAAGACCTCGCGCACGGTGTCGTTGAAGGAGCGGATGGAGGCGAATCCGGCGGCGAAGGCGACCTCGGCCATGGGGAGGGCCGTGGTCTCGATCAGCACGCGGGCGGTCTGGGCACGCTGGGCCCGGGCGAGGGCGAGCGGGCCCGCGCCGAGTTCGGCGTTGAGTTGCCGTTCGATCTGGCGGGTGGAGTAGCCGAGCCGGGTCGCCAGTCCCGGGACGCCTTCGCGGTCCACCACTCCATCACCGATCAGCCGCATGGCGCGGGCGACGGTGTCGGCGCGGGCATTCCATTCGGGCGAGCCGGGGCTGGTGTCGGGCCGGCACCGCTTGCAGGCGCGGAAGCCGGCCTGCTGACAGGCGGCGGCGCTGGGGTAGAAGGTCATGTTCTGGACCTTCGGCGGTACGGCGGGGCAGCTGGGACGGCAGTAGATCCGGGTGGTGAGCACGGCAGTGAAGAACCAGCCGTCGAAGCGGGCGTCCTTCGACTGGACGGCGCGTACGCAGCGCTCGGTGTCGGTGTGCATGACTCAAGCATCCGTCACGGGAAGGGTCGGCGGCTGGCGAGAAAACGACATGGACCTTCGACTGCCTGGGGTTGTGATGTACGGGTTGTGATGTACGCGTCAGCCCGATGCGGTGGCTGTCGTACACCCCGACTGAGCGGGGCGTCGACCGAGGGGCACCCTAACTCGATCTTTAGCCCGTGCGGGCGTGGGCCTGGTGATCCGGGGCGTACGCTCCTTGCCCATGGGTGACACGGGCGGTCTTCGGGAGCGCAAGAAGCAGCAGATGTACCGACGGCTCTCGGACACCGCCATCGCCCTCTTCGTCGAGCGGGGCTTTGAGCAGGTGACCGTCGCCGAAGTGGCGGCCGTGGTCGACGTGTCCAAACCGACCCTCTTTCGGTACTTCCCCACGAAGGAGGACCTGGTGTTGCACCGCCTGGTCGACCACCAGGGGGAGGCGGCCCGGGTGGTGGCCGACCGGGGCGCGGGCCGTTCGGTGCTGGAGGCGCTACTGAAGCACTTCCTGGCGGGGCTGGAGCGGCGGGATCCGGTGACCGGCCTGAACGACGAGGCCGAGGTGCTCGCCTTCCATCGACTGCTCTACGGGACTCCTTCGCTGCTGGCGCGGCTCCATGGTCATGTGGAGCGGGACGAGAACGCGCTGGCCGCGGCTCTCGGCGGGGAGTCGGACGGTGTCGGGCGACTGCTGGCGGCAGGGCAGATCGTGGCGGTCCGCCGCATCCTGGCCCAGGAGAACTGGCGGCGGATCTCGGCGGGTGCGAGGGCGGACGACCTCTGGCCGGAGGCGGTGGCAGCCGCGGAGGCGGCGTTCGCCCAGTTGGAGAACGGTCTGACCCATCTTGGGTGACCATATAATTTAACCGAGTTACAAATCTTTCCGAGTTCCATTATTCTGCCGGGATGACGCACCCCGACGCATCCGGCCGCCATGCGCTCGACGCCCTCGACGCCCTCGACCGGGAACGTGCCCACCACGACCGATGCCGCGCCGCGCTCACCGCCATGACCGATGACGCCAACCAGCAGTTGGTCATCGGCGAGAACGCCTCGGCTTCCGGCGCGGACGCCGAGGTCCTGGGCTACCAACTGCGCACCCGGGCCGCGGAGTTGCGGGCCATCCCGCCCGGTCCGCTGTTCTTCGGGCGCCTCGACTTCGCCCCGGAAACCACCGCGACGACCGAACACGCCGGCCAGAGCTATCACATCGGCCGGCTGCGCATCACCCCGCAGCCCGGCGAACCACCGCTGGTCCTGGACTGGCGCGCACCCATCTCCCGCGCCTTCTACCAGGCCGGTCCGCAGGACCCCCAAGGCATCGCCGTCCGCAGACGGTTCGGTTGGCGGCCCGGCAGTGCGGGGGACTCCACCGATCTGACCGGTTGGGAGGACGAACACCTACTCGCCGGTGACACCCGCGCGAGCACCCTGCTCACCGAGGAGATCGAGCGCCCGCGGATCGGGCCCATGCGGGACATCGCCGCCACCATCCAGCCCGAGCAGGACCACCTCGTACGGCAGGAACTCGGCGCGTCCCTGTGTGTACAGGGCGCGCCCGGCACCGGGAAGACCGCCGTGGGGCTGCACCGCGCCGCCTATCTCCTCTACGCCCACCCCCAACGCATCCAGCGCAGCGGGATGCTCGTCCTGGGCCCCCACCCCGTCTTCCTCGACCATGTCCGCGAGGTGCTGCCTGCGCTCGGCGAGCACGAGGTGCGGCACTCCACCCTGAAGGACGAGATCGCCCGCCGTCCGGTGGGCGCACAGGACGGCGAAGAGACGGCGGTCGTCAAGCACGACGTCCGCATGGCAGGCGTCCTGCGGCGCGCGCTGTACGCCCGGGTACGGCCCGAGCGCGCCGATGGCCTGGTGGTGAAGGACGGCTCAGCGCGCTGGCGCGTCGCGCCGGAGGAGGTTCAGCACTGCGTCCGAGTGACCCTGTCCGAGGAACTCCCCTACGCCGTGGGGCGGGAGCGGGTACGGACCAGGCTGGTGGACCTCGCCCAGCAGCAGGCCGAGCGGCGGGCCGGGCCCCGTCCTTCCGTCTGGGTGCAGAAGACGACCAGGTCACGGGCCCTGTCCGCACTCCTGGACACGGTCTGGCCCAAGGTCTCGCCCGAGGCGGTGCTGACCGAACTACTGGGCCGGCGGGCGGTGCTGGAGCGCGCGGCCGACAACCTCCTGAGCAAGGAGCAACAAGATGCGCTCCACTGGGCGCACCCCGAGGGGAGGGCCGCGTCGGGACGCTGGACCGCGGCGGATGCGGTGCTCCTCGATGAACTCGCGGGCTTGATCGAGCACCCTCGGGGCTATGGGCACATCGTGGTCGACGAGGCACAGGACCTGTCGCCCATGGAGTGCCGGGCCATCGCCCGCCGTTGTGTCTTCGGCTCGCTCACCGTGCTCGGAGACCTGGCGCAGGGCACGACGCCATGGGCTGCCCGCAACTGGAGCGACACACTGACCCATCTCGGGCGACCGCAAGCCCCGGTCGTGGTGCTGAACACCGGGTTCCGGGTCCCCCGGGGAGTCGCGGAGCTCGCGAACTGTCTGCTGAAGCAACTCGATGTGGCCGTGCCGCCCATGCGCTCACTACGGCGGGACGGTGAGGTGCGGATCGAGCGAGCCGACCGCGGCACAGCCGCAACCGGCAGCGCAGCCACCATGACCGCGGTCGTCGGTGCCGTACGGGCCGCGCTGCTCCGGGAGGGTTCCATCGCCGTGATCGCGGCGGACGCCCAGGTGGGCTTGGTGCGGCAGGCGCTCACGGCTGCCGGGATGGCCGTGCCGCAACCGGGTGCGGGGCAGGAGCGGGTGAGCCTGCTCCCGGCGTCCGCGGTCAAGGGGCTGGAGTTCGACCATGTGGTCGTGGTCGAACCGGCGGCCATCGCACGGGCCGAACGACGCGGTCTCCACCGTCTCTACGTGGTGCTGACCCGCGCGGTTTCACGACTGCACATCGTGCACAGCCAGCCGCTGCCCTGTGCGCTTCCCGATCCGAGCTGAGGTGGTACCGGTGTCAGCGGCGCGGGGCACGGCGCAGTGCACGCCACACTGCTTTGGCCGCGTTGTGACCGGACATTCCATGGACACCCGGCCCGGGCCAGGTCGCCGACGAGCACAGGAACACCGCCGGATGCCGGGTCGCATAGGGGAAGAGCGTGGGTCCCGGACGCAGCAGCAGTCCCAGACCGCCCGTGGTGCCGCACGCGATGTCACCGCCGACGTAGTTGGCGTTGCGCGCGGCGAGTTGCGGCGGTCCGGCCGTGGCCCGGGCCAGTACCCGATCGCGGAACCCCGGTGCAAAACGCTCGATCTGCCGCTCGACGGCATCCGTGAGGTCTCCCTCCCAGCCGTGGGGGACGTGTCCGTACGCCCAGAACACCTGCCGACCGGCCGGAGCGCGGGACGGATCGACCAGACTGGGCTGGGCGGTGATCAGGAACGGCTTGCGGGGTGGGGTGCCGGCCACGGCCTGGTTCAGCGCGGCACCAATCTCGGCGCTGGACGGGCCGATCTGCACGGTGCCTGCCCGGCGCGCCTCCGGTGCCGTCCACGGCACCGGCCCGTCCAGGGCATAGTCGATCTTGAAGACGCCTGCGCCATAGCGGTACCGGTCGAAGGCACGACCCAGCCCGGCGATGCGTGCGAGTGCCGTGGGTGAGGTGTCGAAGACATAGGCCCGGGCGGGCGGGAGATCATCGAGCCGCTTGACCTCGAAGCCGGTGTGCACCGCGCCCCCGAGGTCTTCAAGATAGGCGGTGAGCGCATCGGAGATGGCTTGCGAGCCTCCCCTCGGCAACGGCCAACCCTTGTCGTGCGCGGCGAGGGCGAACAACAGGCCCACCCCGCTCGTGGCCACTCCGTTGAGCGGGGCGATGACGTGCGCCACCAGACCCGCGATCAGCGCCCGCGCGCGGTCGTCCTGGAAGCGGCGCATCAGCAGGGTGGAGGGGGTCAGACCCACGCTTCCGAAGCGGGCCAGTTGCCAGGGGTGACGCGGCAGTGTGGTCAGTGGCAGTGCCATGAAGTCCTGGGACAGTGTGTCCCAGCGCCCCAGGAAGGGGGCCATCAGCCGGCGGTACGTTCCTGCGTCACGGGCTCCGAAGGACGCGGCGGTCTCGGCGACCGACCGGGAGAGCACCGCCGCGGTGCCGTCGTCGAAAGGATGCGCCATCGGCAGTTCGGGGTGCAGCCATTCCAGGCCGTAGCGCGCGAGCGGCATGCGTCGAAAGGCCGGGGACCCGATGCCGAGCGGATGCACCGCCGAACACGGGTCGTGGCGGAAACCGGGCAGGGTCAGCTCTTCGGTGCGGGCACCACCCCCGACGGTGTCCCGCGCTTCGAAGACCTCGACGGAGAATCCTCGGCGGGCCAGTTCGACGGCGGCGGTCAGTCCGTTGGGGCCCGCCCCCACGACCACGGCATCGAGCATCGACGACACGTTCGGGCTCCTTCGTCAGACGACGGCAGGCCACCAGGATATTCCGCCGGGTGTCAGCGGGTGGGGACCGGTGGCGCGGACGACTGCCCACGTCGGCACGGACCGTGAGTGCCGACCCGGGTATCGGACCCTCAAGGGCGGCGCCGCCGGGGGCAGGCAGTGCCTGTACCGCCGGTCGGCCGCGCCGATCCTTCCTGCAACTGACCTGGCGCGCCGCCTTCGGGCTATCCGGAGGCCAGCAGGCCGCGGATCCGCTCCGCGACTGCGGCGGTGCGTGCGGCGGTGAACGGCAGGGCGTTGGGGCCGCCGATCCGGAACCTCTCCCCCGCCAGGGTCAGCTGTGCTCCCTGGGCCTCCTCCACCAGCAGCAGCCCGGCAGCGTGGTCCCACGCCTGCTCCCAGGAGAACGCGACCGCGTCGAGGTCTCCCCGGGCCACGGCCAAGTACTCCAGTCCGGCCGACCCACAAGGGCGCGCGGCGACCCCTTCGGTGTTCAGACCGAGGAGTGCCCGCTTCTGGGCGTCGGTGGTGTAGTCGGGGTGGGACATGGCCACCCGGAGCACGGCACCGGGCGCCGGCTCACCCGGAAGCAGGGGCACACCGTCGAGCCGCGCGCCCTTTCCCCGTACCGCGATCGCCATCTCCTCGCGTACCGGTGCATAGGTCCAGGAGGCGAACACCTCGCCCTGCACGGCGAGGGCGACCAGGGTGCAGAACCCGGTCTCACCACGGACGAACTGACGGGTCCCGTCCACCGGGTCGACGATCCACACGGGGGCGTCACGCCCGAGGGCCTCGTACACCGAGGGGTCGGCGTGCACCGCCTCCTCACCGACGACGACCGAGCCGGGCAGGATCGCGGTGAGGGAGGCGGTCAGATGCTCCTCGGCCTTGCGGTCGGCGATCGTCACCAAGTCGTGCGGACCACTCTTCTCGACGATCTCGTGCGTGGCCAGCTGCCGGTAACGGGGCATGATCTCGGCAGCCGCGGCCTTGCGAATCGCCTCTTCGACAACGGACAGGTCCCCAGCGAGAAAGTCATCGATCATAGGACCAGCTAAGCACGGGCACCGGGAGGCCCGACGCCGGGTCCGATTCGAAGCCGCAGGTCGAGACGACGGCACGGGCCCTCGGGTATCGGCCCGGGAAGCGCTTCCACCGGGAGACGGCCGTGCCGGGGGCCATCCCCGCCGGCGTACGCCTTGCACAGGCCCGGGCGATCACCAGGGACCAGCTCAGGGCTGCCGAGGGTCGATCCCGAATGCGTCGTGGAACAGCGCCGTGATCGCGGTCACATCCTCGACGAACCGGACGACCTGCTGCTGCGCCCGCCCGACCCCTTCATCCCGGGCAGCCGCGACGACCCAGCTCGGGCACGACCAGCCCAGATCGGTACGCGGATGGCGATTTCTCTCATTCAAAGCCTTCCGGCGCCCGATTGGCAGCATCACGGATCTCCTGGAGGAGTTCCAGGTCGCTCAGTCGAGGAGGCGGGGCCGGGGCCGAACACAGGAGTGTGTGCAGGGCGTCGCGAAGCGATTCGGAAGCATCCCGGTCGCTTTCCGAAGTGTGATCTCGCCCGACTTCACTCATGACTCAGTCCCATGGAGATAGTGACGCAGACAGTTTGGCTCGACCAGCATATGCAGAACTCATCGAGCCTCACTGGAATCCTGGCAAGGTTCCCTTTGGATATCTTCTGGCAAATACCGCAGAGTTGATGCCGTACATACCCCAGCAAGATTGCCGGGCGGTCAGATCTTTGGCAAGGGCGTCGTCCGATCGCAGATTGAACCGGCGCCCAACCCGCATTTCCACATCATGGGGTCATGCGCGTCATCCCCGTGGAATTCGGTGGAGTAGAACATGCTGATCAGACCCCTGCCGTCAGGTCTGGTCCAGCCACCGCAGGGCAGTGGATCCGTCCGTCGTTGTGATCGGTCCCCTTCGCACCGCACCCGTCCACTCGGCGGGCGACCGGACCCGCCCCGGTCGGGACCCGTCGAGCTCACGCGTGCAGACCGAGCTGCCGCGTCGGGCGGGGACACGGTCGACGACAGCAGCGTGGTCGACTCCGCACGACCGGCCCGGGTGGACAATCCGCCCTACGTCATTGGAGGGAGTGCGGGTTCCAGATGGTCGTTGCCATTGCACAGGGGAACCGAGCGGGCGCACCCGAAACCCTTCCCCTCCCCCGGCGCGAGTTGCGGTCGGCACGACACGCGCCGGGGGGGTGGAAGATGCACGGGGAGCACACGGTTGGGCGCGCTACCAGTCATGCTCCGTCTCAGGGTGGGGAGCGGGAGGTCGCCGTCGACTCCGCTGAGGGTCAATCCACTGCCAAAACGCTTCACCAGGTGGTGCAGGGAAGCTCAAGGAAGATGGGGCGTCGCCGGAGTGCGGAGACGTCGAGTTCACACTGAGTCGTCCTCTCGCAGCGGGGCGCCGAGGCCGCCGAGCCGGTCCCGCAGGATCCGGAGCGCTCGCGAGGTGGAACTGCGGACAGTCGAGGCGGAGCAGTCCATGATCCGCGCGACGTCGTCGATGCTGAGGTCCTCCCAGTAGCGTAAGTAAACGAGACTTCGCTGCCGAACGGAGAGTGCTGACAACGCCTTGAGGAGGACGAGCCTGTCCCCGACCCGCGTTGCGTCCTCCGGCTCGGGCACCGGTTCGGGTACCGAGTCCTGGAGCAGTTCGCGGGTCCAGCGGTGCCTTCGTCGTTCATCGATAAACAACCGCACCATCACCGTGCGGGTGTAGGTACACAGAGCATCGTGGCGTTCCAGCCGCTCCCAGCTCCGATACAAGGCGATCAGCGTCTGCTGCACAAGATCGTCAGCGGCGAACCAGTCCCCCACCAGCACAAAAGCGTTGCGTCTGAGTGTTGGGCGAGCCCCCACGACGTACCGTGCGAAGCCTTCCTCACGCGCCTCGTCCAATCCGTTCACCCCCGGTTGAAAAAATTCCTTCGTCTCAGCGAACAGCGTCCTGACCTGTCCAACACGTGTAGAGGTCTGGAGGCGATCGTAACGGTCGGAAATCCGGGCCCTCGCGGCGCCCAACGGAGTCAAACACGTCGCCTGCGCTCTCGCTAGTGGTCCCAAAGCAACATGTTTTGCAAATGTTCCAGCCATGGTGTGAAGCGGAGTTGCACCGTCCAGAACAAGGGATTTCCTGTTGCGGTCTCAACGGATGCAAATTGGAAGAGGTCTCGGCGACCCGGCCGGATTTCCGATCACCGAGGAGGGTGAGGAATGACGACACTCCAGTCGACGCCCCAGGGCGTCGCAGTCCCCGAGTCCCTGCGCCGGATCGGGCAGTTGGTGTCGCCGTACGGGCTGGTGTCCCGGCTCACCTGGCTGCCCGTCACCGAGGGGGAACCGGATTTCGCGGTCTACACGGGATCGCTCGGCAATCCCGGGGCCGTCTTCGCCACCCAGACGGAGTGGAAGCACGAAGCCTCCTCCGGCAACTTCGACGGTGCCGGCGGCGCCCTCGACCGCGAGACGGCGGCGCACCTCGCGACCGCGGAATCGCTGGAACGGTACTCGTCGTGCGCCTGGTCGCCCGAGGACATGATCTGGGCGACGGCCGAAGAACTCGGCGATGACGCCATACCGCCCTGGGAGTGGCCGAACCTCTCGGCCACCGAACTGGCCGATCCCCGCTGCGGTCTGGTGCCCACCGACCCGCGGATGCCCCTGCGTTGGGTCGAGGGCTGGTCCTTCGCACGAGGCCGGAAGGTGTACGTACCGGCCGTCCTGGTCTATCTCAAGTGCACACCGGATTCGATCGCCGAACGCTTCGTGCACCCGGTCTCCACGGGGTGCGCAACCCACGCGGACCCGTTGGCAGCCGTGGCGAACGGACTGACGGAGGTCGTCGAACGGGACTCGATCGCCCTGACCTGGCTCCAGCGCCTACGGCTGCCCCGACTGGAGTTCGAACCCTCGGACCTCGCTCCCGAGCACCGGGCGTTCGTCGAACGTGCGGCCAACGAGAACATCCGCACCCTGCTCTTCGATGCCACCACGGACCTGGGCATCCCCGTCATCTACGGTGTGCAACTCGCCGACCACGACGCCGATCTCGCCCAACTCGTCGTCGCCACCTGCGACACCGACCCGGGCAAGGCCATCGCCAAACTGCACCGCGAAGCCGCCTCGCTGCGCATCGCGCTCCGCTCCCACGCCAGCCGTCACACAAACCCGGACGACCAGAAGGACATCGTGAGTGTGATCGGCGGCGCACTCCTCGCAGGCAAGCCCGACAAGCGCGATCGGTTCGACTTCCTGCTGGAGGGTGATCGCCCGGTACGGCGGTTCGCCGATCTGCCGCGACCGCCGCAGGGTGCGCAGGAACTGCCCTGGCTGCTCCAACGGTTGTCCCGGGCGGGCTGCGAAGCCGTGGTCGTCGACATCACGACCGACGAGGCCCGGCAGGTGGGGGCGACCGTCGTACGGGTCATGGTGCCGCAGTTGATGCCCCTCTCCTTCGCCCACCGGGCCCGCTACCTCGCGCATCCGCGTCTGTACGACGCCCCTCGCGCAATGGGGCACCCCGTGCACGACGAGGCAGGCATCAATCCCAATCCGCAGCCCTTCGCCTGAGGTGGGTGTCATGAACCGTCAACTGCTCATTCTCGCCTCCGGGGCGTTCGGCAAGGACGTCGCACAACGCCTGCAACACGACCCGCAGCAGACCAGGCACGACATCACCGTGCTGGAGATGGACAACGGAACCCATCCGAGCCTTTGGCCCCGCGCCGATCTGATCATGGTGGCCACCGCCCAGGAGCGGCCCCGGATCAACGAGGCGACGGACCGGGCCGCCTTCGCCTGGGGCACGCCCTGGTTCGGGGTGCACACCACGGCCACCGAGGTGTTGTGCGGGCCCGTGGTGATACCCGGCCGCACGGCCTGCCACCAGTGCTACGACCGGCGCCGCAACCAGCACAAGCGGACCGAGCACCCCGCCGCAGACACCGGGGACCGCTACCCGAGCGGCTATCCGGTGCATCACGTGGGGATGGCCGCCGCCTTCGCCCGCCAGGCGGTGGCGGAGGCGCTGCGTCCGGCCGAGGACGACGAGCCGATCGGCGGCACGGTACGGAAGTTCGACCAGATCACCGGCGCCACCAGCAGGGCCACCGTCACCGCGGTCCATCGATGTACGCGATGTCGTACCGCGGCCACGAGCGACGACCTGTGGGGTCAGCTCGCCGCGATCGACGAAGGGCGGACAGTGTGAACGACCGATCCATGATGACGGCCGAGACCGTCGGCTCCGCCGCACGGTTCGACCCACAGCTGCGGATCCCCCTTCGGCCGCGACTGCGCCGGGGCCTCGTGATCAGTACCGAGGCCGACCAGGTGGTCGTGACGGGCCCGCCCAAGAAGCAGCTCTTCCGCGGCAGATCCGCCACCCAGATGCTGCCCCGGCTGCTCGACCTCCTCGACGGCGAACGCACCCACGACCTCCTCGCCACGGAACTCGGGTTACCCGAAGAGGTCGTGTTCAAGGCGCTCTCGCTCCTGTGGACCTGCGGTGTCATCGAGGAGGGCCCGCCCCGGGACGCCCTGCCGGAGGGCGCCACCGACATCGACGACCGCCTCGCCGACTATCTGTCCCGGGTGGGCAGCGCGACCGAGGTGAATCCATGCTGGGAGCAGGCCGCCGCCCGGTTGCACCACGCCCGGATCGAACTTTTCGGCGACCCGACGCTGTGTGCACTGCTGCGGGACGAACTCGCCGGCTCCATGCCGGTCACTGTGGGTACGGGCGATGCCCCAACCGAACGCGCGACCCTCGTGGTCTGGGCCGACACCGGTGCCCGAACTCCGGGCGGGACCAGTGCGGGCAGCGCCCGGCACACCCTGGCCGAGCACTGCTGGAACAAGGGCGTCCCATTGCTGCGGCTGAGCGTGCACGGTCGGCGCGCCGCACTGGGGCCCCTGGTCGACCCCAGCTCGACGCCGTGCCTCGACTGCCTCACCGCCGTCGACGAGCACGGGGACGACGACCGTGCGCCGATCGACGGTGACCACCAGCTCGCCGCCTCGCTGTTCGCCCGCGATGTGTTCTCCGTGGTCTCCCGGACGACGCCCTCCCCGCTGCCGATGCGCTGGAGGTTGCTGGACCTCGAAACCCTCAGCCAGCGGGACACCTCATCCGCGACCCGGCCCGGTTGTCGACGCTGCTCGGTCTCCGAAGGGCCGCTGGTGGAACGCGCCGCACCGGCCACCCGGTTCGAGGCTTCGGTCGCCATGCCGCCGAAGGAGTTCGCCGACATCAAGGCGCACCAGATGCACTACAAGCCGTCGAATCTGGCGCTCCAGCGCGTCTCGCGGACCTGGCCGGTCGCTCCCGCCGTCGCACTGCCGACGCCCGAGCACGACCGGCTCGACGGCGGCCCGGGCCGGGCGGCGACGACCGCGCCCGGACTGAACACCCTGTCGTTGCTCCTGTCCGTCACCGCGGGCATCAAGGCCGACTACCCCGACAAGGTGGCCCGTTGGACGGCGAGCGGCGGCAACATCGGGTCGGTGACCGCGTACACGGTCATCCGGGACGTCCCGGGCATCGACCCCGGCATCTACGGCTACGTCCCCGCCGAGCACCGGCTCGCCCGACTGTCCACCCGCTCCGACGCGGTCCCAGGTGACCAGCCGCTCAGCATCGTGTTGACCGGAGACTTCCCGAAGGTCGCCCGCAAGTACTCCGCCTTCGCGCTGCGGATCGTGCTGCTCGACAGCGGCTGTGCCCAGGCCACCGCCCGCGAGGCCGCCCATGTCCTCGGTGTCGGTTTCGCGTTGCGTCCCCGCTGGGACGACGACGCCATCGCGGCGGCGCTCGGCATCAACCCCGACATGGAACCGATCACGGCCGTCATCGACCTGGGAGGCGCCATATGAGCAGCCCGCACGACCTCGCTGCGGAACTCCTCACCGCCTTCAGGTCGCCGGCTCCCGTCGCGGGCACCGCCACCGCGCCGCAGTCCACCCGGCCCGGGCCCCAGCCGCCCGTACCGTTGGGTCCGCCGGTCCGCTTCGACGCCGGGCACCGGGACAGGGCACCCCTGCTCAGCGTGTTGCAGCAGCGGCGCTCCATACGGTTCTTCGACCCCGGACAGATCGATGCCTCACTCGTGGCCGACGTGGTCGCACGGGGCATCGAGGCGGACCGTCAGACCTGGCCGGAGGAGTCGGAGCAGCTACCGCTCCAGGTGAGTGTGGTGGCCTTCAGGCTCTCGGGTCTGGAGCCGGGAATGTACGGCCTCGACACCGTCGGCGACACGGCACGCTCCTACGTCCCGGTCGCACCGCTGCCGGAAGGCGAAGCCCTGCACAGCCTGACGGTGCAGCGGGAGTTCTGTGACTCTCCGGCCATCATCTCCTTCGCCGCGGACCTCGACCGGGCCAGTGACCTCTACGGTGCGCACGGCTACCGGACGTTGATGACCCGCACCTCGGCAGCCGCGTACACGATGTGGCTCGACGCCGTGGCCCTGGGTCTCGTCGGCACCGTCTTCGCGGGGTTCATCCCCGCCTCCGTACGACTGCCGCTGCGCAGTGACGGGGCCAGCCGGCATCAGCTCTTCGCCCTGGCCCTGGGTGGTGCACCCGTACCGCCCCCCATAGCTCCGGAGCCGACCGGCGACCGGTGATCCAAGCACCAAAGCAACAGAAGGAAGTGATCCGATGACCGACGCCAACGCGTGGGAACTGGACCTCCACAGCATCGACCTGGGTGACGACCTGTCCGTCGAGTACGTCCCCGAGGGCGTGGCGCTGGCCACCTACAGCACCACCTCCAGCGCGACCACGGCCAGCTGCCCCATCAGCAGTGCGTCGACCGTCATGACCGCCGCATCCGCGGGCTGACCGGCCCCACCGGAAGAACGGAAGCACACCATGCCCGAACTTGAGCTCTACGCCCTCGACGACATCCTGGACGACTCCATGGAGTTGGAGACGCTGGCGGAGGGCAATGCCCTCGCGTCGGTGTCCACCGCGGGAACGGCCAGCTCGGCGTCCTGCCCGGCGACCACCGCCTCCTCCTTCACCTCGTTCTCGACCTACACCTGACAGGCCCGCGCGGTTTCGCCGCGCACCCCATCCAGCACCCCGTTCGAAGGGAAAACGATCCATGGACACCAACGAGGCCGCATTCGACCTCTATGCCCTGGACGGCGACATGACCGTCGAGGAACTGCCGCAGGGCAACGCGCTGGGCTGCTGGTTCACCGCCGCCACGGCGTCGACCGCCTCCTGCCCGGCGACCTCGGCCTCCTGCGTCGGCACCGCCTCGACCTTCGGCTGACCGTCCTCGCACGGTCACGACCGCTCTCAGAAGGGACGTCCTCCATGGGCGAGCACAGCACCGAAAAGGCCATCGACCTGTACGTCACGGAAGACGAGCTCCTCGTGGAAGAGCTGCCGCAGGGCAATGCCCTCGGCTCCTTCTCCACGGCCACATCGGCGAGTTCCTTCTCCTGCCCGGTCAGCTCGGCCAGCAGCGCCACCACGGCCTCCTGCGTCGGCTGATCTGCTCCAGCCACCTGGAAGTCGGCCACACGAATCAAATGGAAGAGGTGACACCTCATGAACGAACTGCAAGTCGAGCCGTACGCGTTCGACCTGTACGCCCTGGAGGGCGAACTGTCGGTCGAGGAGCTGCCGCAGGGCAATGCCCTCGGCTCGTTCTCCACGGCGACGTCCGCCGCGTGCCTGTCCTGTCCGGTCAGTTCGGCCAGCAGCGCCACCACGGCTTCGACGTACGGATGACCGGACCCGGCAGGCGGTGCCGTATGGGCTGACACCGTTCCAGCATCTGCCCGCCGGGCTCGGCTCCTCCCTTCCAGCGGCGTCGTCACCGGCGCCGCTGGAAGGCGGCTTTCTCATTTCGAAGCATCGTGCACGCAGGGCCCGGGGTCAACGTGTCGCGGCGCATGGCCCCCTGGGCGTCCAGGAGTACAGGAGAGGTAGAGAAAGTGATCAGTTCGCCACCGAAGCTCCGAGACGAGCTGGAGGTCATCCGTGGAATGGACGACATCCCTCTGATCTTCGATCCGGTCACCGGCAACTACCATCGCATCACCCGTGCCGGCGAAGTCGTCCTGACCTTTCTGGACGGCACCCGCACGCGTGAGGACCTCGTCGTCCTCCTGTCGCGCGCCGACGAGGCGCGGGCCGAGGCGCTCACCGGTCAGATCGACACCTTTCTCGCCGCCCTGGACAAGAGCGGCCTACTCGAAGGCTCCGCGCTCCCGGAGAGGCCCCAGGAGTCGGGCCGTGTGCGCACCTCGATGCTGATGCCGCGCATCGTCCTCACCCGCTCCCTTCCGCGCTTGCTCGAACCCCTGGCCGCCGTCCTGCGCAGGATGCCCCCGAAGCTGCTGGTCCTGATCACCGCATTCTGCGCGCTGGTGGGCTACTCGTTCGGCTTCCACACCCTCTTCACCGCCATGCCACCGGCCGAGGACCTCGCCGGGCCCGCGTTCCTGATCGCCACCGGTGTGATGCTGCTGTACGTGCTGTTGCACGAGTCCGCCCATGCGCTGGTCGCCCAGATACTGGGAACGCCCGTACGCGGGTTGGGAGTGGCGCTGCTCTTCTACTTCGTGCCCGTCGCCTATGTGGACCGCACGGACGCCTACCGCTTCCGCGGGCGTGGCGGCCGGGTCGTCCTGGCCATGGCCGGTGTCATCAGCGACGGTGTGTTCTGCGGGCTGTCGGCCGTCCTCGCCCTGAACTCCAGCGGACTGCTGCGGGACACTGCTGCGCTGCTGCTGGGCATGCAACTCCTGATGCTGATCGTCAACCTCAACCCGTTGATGCCCAGTGACGGATACACCGCGATCGAAGCGGCGAGCGGACTCACCAATGCCCGGGCGCGCGCCTTCTCCCTTCTGCGGCACACCATCCGCCGTCAAGAGCTCCCCGCGCACCTTGCCCAACTCGGCACCGCGGCCCGTCGGGGCCACATGGCGTACGGGGTCTTCTCCGTGATTTACGTCTGCCTTCTCGCCTACGCCATGTTCCACGCCGTCCCCGTCACCGTGGACCTCTCCCTCTCGGCGGTGGGCCGATGACCTCCTTCATCGTCTCGCCGGTCGTCCTCACCCGGGTGGCGGGGCTGCCGTCCGAGGCCCTCGATCTGGTCACGCCCGCCACGCGCAAGCTGCTCGCCGAACATGGCGCCGCAGCCCAACGGCTCGGCACCCTGGCGCCCGAACTCACCGATGTCCTCTTCGCGCTCGTCCCCGGACTCGATGACGACGTACCGCTGCGCCGGAAGGTCCTCGCCGCCAAACGATCGGTCAACCGGTTGGATCCGCTGCCGTGGGACACGGACGTACGGAGCCGGGTGGCGGCGCGGCTTCCGGTCGATGCCGCGCCCCTGCTGGACGAATGGGGGCGTCTCGTCGACGAACAGCGCGGTGTGCTGGCGCAGTTGGGTGCCCAGCTCGCCCAGGACCGGGAGCACGCGGTGCAAGCCCTGCACCTGGCCCTGCTGCCAGGCGGCGACCCCGCGGGCGGGGTGGCGGAGTGCGGCTTCGCCGAGTCCTTGGCGATCGCCGCCCCCGACTGGGTGCGACACCGCGACCGCAAGGCCCGGTCGGCGAAGAAGCTGAAGACGCTGTACTCGTACGTCGCCCGCGCCGCCGTCAAGACGAGCCCCTTCTCCGGTCTGACCACCGTGGGAGAAGCCGGGGTGGAGGGTTCGGGCCGGGGGCTGAGCCGTACCTCGGCGACCACCGCGTATCTGGCGCTGCGCCGGCTGGCCCATGACCCGGCGACGGCCGGACTGCTGCGCTACCGCGTCGCGCCCGTACACCCCGGTACCCCCACCGAGCCCGAAGGGCTGCTGCTGCACGGCGAGGTGACCATCACCGAGGGCGTCGTCTGGCGCAACGACCGGGTGGTCGAGGCCGACTACGCCCTGCCTTCGATGACCCCTGGGCTACGCTCCGCCACGACGTTCGACGAACTCCTCACCGCCGTCGGCGGTGCCCGGCCGTTCACCCGGTTCGTCCGGTTGCTCGACGCCGGCATCGTGCAACCCGTGCCGCCCTGGGCCAAGGGCGAAGCGCCGTTCCCCGCGCTGTGCGCGCTACTGGAGAACGACGCGAGCGCCTCCCCGATCCCGCGCCGCGATCTCTCACTCGCCCACCGCCTCGGTGACGGCGCGAGTCGGGCGGACACCGAGGGTCGGATCACCGCCGCCACCGAACTCCGGGACCTCACCGCCGACTGGAACGAACACCGGGACCGGGGCGAACGCAAACCCAGCGGGCTGATCTACGAGGACCGGGAGACGGGCCTCGACCTCCCCGACCCCTTGAGCGTGCCCGAGGTCCGGGCGGACCTCACGGCACTGGGCGAGCGGGTGCGGCCGTATCTGTTCCGATCGCACCTCTACGACTTCCTGTTGGAGGGCTTCACTGCGGAGTTCGGCGCTGGCGGGGTCTGTCGTGACCCGTTGGGGTTCTTGATGCGACTCACCGTCGACCGGGACGCCAATCCGCCGCTGGATCGGGCCCTGTTCGCCGATATGACGAGCAGGCGCGACCCCGGGGACCGGGCCTGGCTTCCGGTGGGACCGACCAGCGCCCCGCCGAATGCGGGTGTCTTCTTCCAGGTGGAGGCCGCGAGCCGGGCCGACGCCGAGGCCGGTCGGCATCAACTCGTCGTCAACCAGTACGGCGCGGGCACCGGCGCCCTGTTCAGCCGCTTCAGCCGACTCCTCGGCGATGGTTTCCGTGACCGGCTCACCGCGTACCTGGACCAGTGCTGGCCCGGTGTGTCCTGCCGCGAGCTGGTGGTGTGGACCGACTGCAACACCGTGCAGTCGGAGTGCGGTGGGCTGTTGCCCCCGTTGGTGCTGCCGGGCGAGGTGGAGGCCGCGAACGGGATCACCCTGGACGACCTCGCGCTCGTCCATGATGCCCATACCGACACGCTGTCCCTGTTCGACCGGCACGGCGACCCGGTCGGTCTGGCCTATCTGGGGCTCATCCCCCAGCATCTGCTCCAGTCGTACGTACGACTGCTCGCGATACTGGCCGACCCCTGGGTGAACGGGTCGCCGCACTCCGACTACACGATGACGAAGGCGCACGAACTGGGCCCGCTCTGTGGTGACGGCGTGGCCGAACTGCCGCGTGTCACCGATGGTCCCGGCGGCCGGCTGGTCACGCGCCGCGCCTCGTGGATCGTGCCCGCAGCGGCGATCCCCCGACCGGAGGGCGGCGAGTCGGACGAGGCCGCCCTCGCCGTTCGGCTCGATGACTTCCGTCGTGAGCACGGCATCCCCGAGGAGGTCTTCGTCCATCAACTCGGCGGAGCCGGGGGCGCCCTCGGTATGTCGGCCGACCGCAAGCCCATGTGGGTTTCCCTGGCCTCGCCGCTCTCGGTGGGAGTACTGCACCACTGGCTCAGCCCACAGACCAGCCATCTACGGCTCGTGGAGGTGCTTCCCGAGCGTTCCCTGCACTCCCAGCGCGACGCACTCGGCCGGCCCAGGGTCACCGAGCACGTGGCACTGCTGGCCTGGCCCGAGGAGACCCGATGACGCCGATGACCCCGCTGCCGCTCACACAGGATCGAGCGGAGCATGCGGACGGGGTGCGGGAGACGGACTGGTGGTACGTCCGCGCCTACCCCGGGGACCAGGACTCGATGGACGACGCCACCCGGGTACTGATCCCGTGGCTGGCCGCCCGAGCAGTCGAAGAAGACGCCCCCGCCTGGTTCTTCACCCGCTACTGGGACATGAGCGGCCACCATCTGCGGCTCCGTCTCGCCTGCTCGGCCGACGGGATCGATCGCATCCACGATCGTCTGCCCGAACTTGTGGTGCTGCTGAACTCGCTGGACAGGCCCGGCCCTGCGGAACGCCTGGTACCGGGCTCGGTGCCGCAGGGCCTCCCGCGGGTCAAACTGGCCCGCACCTGCCTCTACGCACCGGAGTTGGCCAAGTACGGAGGTGCGCAGGGGGTGAGCAGGGCGGAACAGTTGTTCACGGCCTCCTGCCGCTGGTACGACGACCAACGGATCGGCGCTCTCCCTCCGCTGTACGAACGGGCGGCCCTGGCCGTCTCGTATATGCGCGCCCTGGTCGGAACGGCGCTTCCCGAAAGCCAGGCGCGGAAGGGTTTCTGGACCGCCCATCGTCGGCAGTGGGGACGGCAGTTGAGGATGGCCGCGCCGGTTCAGGACGAGCTGCGCGGGCTTCTGTCCCGCGCGGCCAAGGGTGTGGGCGAAGCCTCGCAGAGCCTTGGTGAACCACTGCGGGAGAGCGTGACGACGCAGGTCGCGACGGTCGTTCGAACCCTCGACGCGGCGGCGCTCGACAACAACCCGGTGCGGCGGGAGGTACTGCTCCTCAACTATCTGCACATGGACCTCAACCGCTGGGGCTTCGTGCCGGCCGAGGAGAGTCTGCTCGGGGTGCTCGCCTCGGCGGAGTGACGGGCCCTCAGGAGGTGGCGCCGCGCCTCGATCGCCTGCTGCCCGGCGCTGCCTCCACCTGGGCCGTGGCCCTTCCGCGCCCGATCAACTGCCCCCGCAACAGCACTGCTTGCCCACATCGCATCCACTTGACGACTTGGAAAGTGGATGCCACGATGGCAGCTGAAATGAACAGCAGTGCGCATGCTCGGACCTCGGCGGTATCCGATGAGAGGCAGATGCGGAATGGCTGAACAGAGCCCGTCCCACGACGCGGCGATCCTGCTCCAACACGTCATCAAGCGGTATCCGGGCCCTCATGGAGACATCGTGGCCCTCGCGGGGATCGACCTCTCCGTGCGTCAAGGGGAGATCTTCGGCCTGCTCGGCCCCAACGGAGCAGGCAAGACCACCACCATCGAGACCCTCGCCGGTCTGCGCCGCCCCACGAGCGGTACGGTCCGGGTCCTCGGCCACGACCCCGTCACGGAACGCGATGAGATCCGCAAGTGCGTGGCGATCCAGCCACAGCACGCGGCCGTGTTCGAGCAGCAGACGGTGGCGGAGCTGCTCAGGGTCTGGGCGTCCCTCTACCCCGACCCCGAGACCCCCGACGCCATCATCGAGATGATGGGCTTAACGGCATCGCGCGATGTCCGGGTGTCCAAGCTCTCCGGCGGACAGCGCCAACGGCTCCTCGTCGGGACGGCCCTCATCTCGCGTCCGCGCCTCCTGGTGCTCGACGAGCCGTCGACGGGCATGGACCCCAACGCCCGTCAGGAACTGTGGGATGCGGTGCGCACGCACCGCGCGTCGGGCGGCACCGTACTGCTGTCGACGCACTCGATGGAGGAAGCCGAGATGCTCTGCGACCGGGTGGCCGTATTGCACCAAGGGCAGGTCGCCGCCTGTGGGACCCCGCAGGACCTGATCAACACCCATGCACCGGACCGCGAGGTGCACTTCACCGTGCCGGTCGGCACCGACCTCGCACAGTTGCGATCCACCCCCGGGGTGTCCCACGTCGACACCCACGACACGGGCGCCGACACCAGGGTCGTGGTGCGCACGAGCGACTCCGACGCGGCTTTCGGCCTGCTCGCAGGTCCGCTCGGAGCCCGCCACATCCAGATCAAGGAAGCCGGTCTCGAAGCGGTCTTCCGCATCCTCACAGGAGTCGACTTCCACGAGGCGAACAGCACGGACCAGTCCGCCGAGCACGACGGCTCGCAGCCGACGAAGTCCGAAGGAGTGATGGCATGAAGTCCTCGCCCGCGCGTGAGTTGGCCCTGATGCACGGCCGGGAACTCGTCCGTGACCCCAAGTACTTCTACTTCGCCCTCTTCTTCCCGTTCGGGATGCTGGCCATCTTCCTCAGTCTTGGATTCGCCATGCCGGACGACCCCGACGCCCCGGACTTCCTCCAGTTGGTCTTCCCGATGTCGATCTTCCTGGCCGTGACCAGCGCCGCGCTGACCGTCACCGCCGGACCGCTGGCGAGCCTACGCACCAAAGGCACCCTCAGGCTGCTGGGCACCACCCCCGTGGGGCGGGCCCGGCTGATCTACACCCATATGATCGCCAGGATCCTCATGGTCACCGCCCAGGCGGCGGTCCTGCTCGCGTTGGCGGTCTCCCTCGGCAAGGTGGAGCTGAGCCGGCTCCCCGCGCTCTTCGGCATCGCGCTCCTCGGCCTCGCCATGTTCGGAGGCATCGGCTATCTGATCGGCGGGCGACTGTCCTCACCGGACGCCGCCACGAACGTCGGTACGCTCGTGCAGTTGGCCGCGCTGTTCCTCAGCGGCCTCGCGTTCCCCCTGGAGCTCATGCCCGACACGGTCCGCACCACCTTGAGCATGCTGCCCACCTCGTTCTTCGCGGACCTCATGCTCACACAGATGTCCGAGGGCGACGCACTGCATCCGATCTGGCTGTCCATCCTCGTCGTCGTCGCCACCACCGTCGTGGTGGTCTTCCTCGCCGTGCGCACGTTCAAGTGGGACCAGGGCGAGACGGCATGAGCACCGGCGTGCGACCGTATTCTCTTGTTCCAGTACCGCCAGGAGGGTGTCACGATGGATAAGAAGGAAGCTCGGGAGTCCCTTGCGTCCGCGGACGTACTGGCGAACCGGATGCAGGGGCAGCGCCCGCGCCCCGGCCTCATCGTGTTCCTGCTCGGAGTGGCCATGCTGGTGATGACGGCTGCGTACGGCCTGTTGGTGCAGCCCGACCATCCCTACGCCGTGCCAGCGGTCCTGCTCGTTCCCTTCTTCGCCCTCGTGATCTACACGGCGACCCGTCCGGTCCTGCCCCGCCACCACCGGATCAAGTACGCCGCCACCACCGGGATCGGTGCGGCCGTCTACTCGCTCACCGTCACCCTCGGCTCGGCCTTCTTCTCCGGCGAACCGCTGTGGTGGCTGCCCGGCGCGGTGTTGTGCAGCGTGCCCTTCTTCGTGATCGGCGTCCTCGACCGCCAGGCCGCCCACACCCCCGTGGTCGGACCGTGACACATCCACGCAAGTCCCTCGACACGTTCATCCACGCCCCGGTGCGCTTCTCCATCGCCGCGGCTCTGGCCTCGGTCGACGAAGCCGACTTCAGGACACTGCGGGACACGATCGAAGTCACGGACTCCGCCCTGTCCAAACAGATCGCCCTGTTGGAGCAGGCCGAGTACGTGAAGGTCCGCAAGGCATTCGTCGGCAAACGGGCGCGGACCTGGCTCTCCCTCACCCGCAAGGGCCGTACCGCGTTCACGGGCCACCTCGCCGCCTTGCAGGAGATCGCCGCGTGGGAGCCCGAGCGGGCGGACGAACTCAGCAAGTGAGCGGCGGTGCCCGTGCGGTGTGGTGTTGCTCCACCGCAGGGCACCCCCATCGCCCGGCCATCGACCGGTCTCACCTCACTTGCGGCGCTCGGTGATGATGTGAGCGAGCGAGAAGAGTTGTCGGGCACCCTCGGGAGCCGGGTCCGCGGCGGCCAGCGCGGCAAGGGCCTCTTCGCGTTGCCGTTGTGCCTCTCGCTCCGCCCACGCCCGGCCGCCCGCCCGGTCGACCAGGTCGACGGCCTCACACACCTGGGCCTCGGTCAACGGTCCGTCGTCGTCCAGATACAACGCAGCCAGTCGCCGGGCCTCGGGCCCATCCGCCGAGAGCGCCGCCACGACCGGCAGCGACTTCTTGCGGCGACGCAGATCCGCGCCGACGGGCTTGCCTAACTCGGAACTACGGCCCCAGATGCCCAGCAGGTCATCGACGAGTTGGAAGGCCAGCCCGACATGGTGGCCGAACCGACGCAGGGCCTTGATCTGCCCGGTCTGGGCGCACGCTGCCAGGGCGCCGAGTGCGCAGGCGCTCGCCATGAGCGCGGCCGTCTTCCCGGCCGCCATCGCAAGGCACTCATCCAGACTCACGTCCGTGCGCTGCTCGAAGGCCAGATCCGCCCCCTGCCCGGAGACCAGGCAGAGCAGGGCGTCAGTGAGCTCCTGGAGCATGGGCGGCGCTTCGGCCAGCCCTTCCATCGCCACGACGAGCAGTGCGTCGCCGGTCAGTACGGCCTGCGCATCTCCGAAGTGGGACCAGACGGTGGGCCGACTGCGACGGGTCTCGTCCCGGTCCATGAGGTCGTCGTGGAGCAGGGAGAAGTTGTGGACCAACTCCACACCGGCCGCTGCGGCCACAGCCTGGTCAGGCACCCCGCCCATGGCCGAGGCGGAGGCGAGGACGAGTGCACCGCGCATCCCCTTGCCCCAGTCGCCGGCGGCCGGGTTGCCTCCGCCGTCCTGCCAGCCGAAGTGGTACTCCGCAACAGAACGGCTCGGTTCCGGAATCCTGCTCACGGCCTTGCGCAGGACGGGCTCGGTCAGCTGCCGTGACCGACACAACACTTCCCATACGTCGGATTCCGAACGGCCCGGCACGGTCACCGGCCCGCTTCCATCAGCGCCGCCTCCACATAGGCGGTGGGGCCGCCCTTCGGGAGTCCGCTCGTATAGCGCTCGGTTCTTCGTGACCAGTCGAGGTTGCCCCGCATCCACGACCGCATCCCCGCCAGCGTGGGATCCAACCACAACGCATCTCCGGGATGGCGCCGCAGCAGAGCCTTCTCCGCGGTCAGGAAGGCGTCCGTACGTGCGGAGACGGCGGCGCACACCTCCGCCGTCGCCCGGGATTCGTCCAACCGCCGGTGGTGACCGACGACGTGCACCAGGTTGTGGATCTCGCCCAGCGAGCGTTCCTTTGGGTACGAGTACACGTCGTTGACCCAGCACACCACGTCGCAGGCGGCATCCAGGGCCGCGCGGAAGGCGGGACCGCGGTGGCACGCGGCGGGGACCTCGACGTTCGCGACGATCTCGATGAGGTCCATGCAGACGTAGATGGCACCGGTGTGACGCCGGTTGGCTATGTAGGACTCCTCGGACGGAACGGTTCCGCGGACGCGATTCTCGGCCTCCCAGAGGGTGGCCGTCGCCAGGCACTGCTCCAGGTGGTGGACAAACCTGCCTCGCCAGGCCGTCGACGTCCGGGCGGCCGTGCGCCGCCATAGATCCATCAGCGCGGAGGCGACGGGTGAGGTGAGTGAGTCACCCGCCACCGGTAAGGTCGCGTCGTCGTTCAGGATCTTGCGCATCAACCCAACGGCCTGTGCCATGCGTTCCGGAGAGCGACCGAAGGAACCGTCGTCCAGTTGGTCGTCGACCAGAAAGAGCCAAGCGAACCAATCCGCCATCAGATCGAGCGCGTCCGCATCGGCCGTCGGATGCACGAGCGCGACGAACCATCCGAAGTCGGCCCGTTCGAAGCGCTCGCGCGCCCGGGCACTGCGTATCAGACCGTGGTCCCGTGTCCAGACGGCCAGGTGCTGGCGGGCCTGGTCCACATGCGGGCTGACCGAGAAGGGGAACGGACAGACAATGTCGATCAAGGAGACTCCAGGGACGGGATGGGAGGTCAGCGACACGCAAGACGGAGGTGGATGCCGCCCCGCGGATGCAGCGTGATCAGCGGTTCCGGCGCTACGAGCGGCGCACCCGGGGGCAACAGCAGCCGATGGCCGCGCGCCACCGTGGCCAGTGCCAGGGTGAGTTCGGCCAGCGCGAAGTGCTTGCCGATGCATACGCGTCGACCGCTGCCGAAGGGGATGTACGCATGCTTCGGACGGGCGGCCACCCGTTCAGGGGTGAAGTTCTCCGGATCGAAGGTCTCCGGATCGGGCCAGAACTCGGGGTGCCGGTGCAGCAAGTAGCTGTTGATGAGGATGTTGCTACCTGCCGGGATGCGGTAGCCGCCGACGATGTCCTCTTCGCACACGTGCCGCATGGTCTGGTACGCGGGAGAGTAAATGCGCAAGGTCTCGTCGATGATCATTCGGGTGTAGGTGAGCCGCGGCAGATCGTCGAATCGCGGAACGCGTCCGGCGAGTACCCGATCCACCTCCTCGTGCAACCGTTCCTCGATGTGAGGGTGTCGGGCCAATAGGTAGAAGGCCCAGGACAGGGTGTTGGTGGTCGTCTCGAAGGCCCCGATGCAGAGGTTGAGGACCTCGTGGTGCAGTTGCTCCGGTTCCATGACGCTGCCGTCGTCGTCCGTGCTGTGCATCAGCAGCGACAACAGGTCCGGCGACTGGGACTGACTTGGATCGGATCCCTCGGTGCGTTGACGGATCACACCGGAGACGAAGCGGTCCATGTCATCGATGGCGCGGTGTAGTCGGCGACGACGCAACGTCGGCCAACTGAGCGGAGGGAAGGGAAAGCGGAAGAAGGAACCGAGTACGTCATTGGCGGTGGCGAAGGCCCGCTCGAAGCTCTGGGCGGCGGCGCTCACATCGGCACTGAACAGTGAGCGGTTGACGATCCGCAGCGCCAACTGTCCGACCTCGTCGGTGATGTCCAACAGTGCGTCAGCCGCCGAACGGCGGTCCCAGCGATCCAGCATCCGCACCGTCTCGTCCGTCATGTTCTCGGTGAATCCGGCGACGGTCCGCGGTGTGAACAGCGGTGCCATCATGCGCCGTTGGCGGCCCCATCGTTCCTTGTCGGCGATGGCGATCAGACCGTCGCGAAGCACCGGTCTGACCACCTTGAAGATGGTTGCGTTCTTGTCGTAGCGCTGTTCGCCGTCCACGAGGATGTGCTGGATGTGGTCGGGGTGGTTGGCGAGCACCATCGGTAAGCCCAGGGGGCGAAACCGAAAGAGGTCGCCGTGACGGTTGACATTGTCGGCGAGAAAGCCCAGTTGGTCACGTCTGAAGGCGAGGGCTCCCCCGAGCAGGTCCCGGGAACCGGCAGTGGGGAGTTCTCGTGGGGTGGTGGTACGGGGCATGGGGTCAGCGACTCCCTGGGGTTGGTGGATGCTGTGCACAGCAACGCAGCGAAATCGACGGAAAGGTCCGGGCGAGGGCGACTACATCGTGGGGCGCAGGTGTTCACACCCGCACGGGGATGCGTCAGGCGCCCCAGGTCGGTCGATGGGTCCTTGCAGACACGTCGCCATGAGGTGCGGCAGGCACGGAGTGTTGGGAAGCGGAGGGGGGGCCGGCGCAACCGAAGGTCTGGTGGGAGCGGGCCCGTAGGACGCCTTCCGGTCCCGGCTGGGAGCGGCCGGAACATGACCCCGTGCCTCCCCGTTCCGCGTCATGGCGGCCAGCGTCTCCGAACGGCCCCTGGCCCCTGCGCAGAGGCGCGCCCAGCTCCCGTCGAACCGGCCCCCCACGTCGGCTGACCACGCGGGTGAAGCGGCCGTGCCAACGATCGCCGTTGGAGCACGGGCATGGCGTGCAAGATGGGTTCACACCCCTTTGCACCAGCCCCGATCACACCGCTCCCTGCGGTGGGGAAGTCGTCCCGTCGTCCACCTGTCCCCCGATGCCCCCACTCACTGGATCGAACAGCCATGCGATGTCGACTCGATCATCCTTCCCCGAACAACCCCTTCGGGCGAGATGTGTTCAGGCCACGTTCAATCGATGACACCGCATGGCCACCGGTGGCCATGCCGAGAAGCCCAGAATCCGCCGGAGGTCGGGGGTGGGGAACGGTGGCGCGGTGAGGGAGGCCGTCCGATGCTCCTCGGCCTCGCGGCCGGCGATCGTCACCACGTCGTGCGGACCAGTCCTCTCGACGGTCTCGTGCGTGGCCAACTGCCGCTAACGCGGCATGATCTCGGCGACCGGGGCCCTGTGCATCACCTCTTGGACAACGGACGGGTCCCCTGCGAGGAAGTCATCGGGCAGAGGACCCGGTCAAGGTGCGTGGCGGGGGTCCGGCGCGGCCGTCGCGCGATCGAGCCCCGGCCGGGCACTCGGGTGGGAGTGCCCGGCCGGAGAATGGTGGCGCCCGGCCATCGGCTGGTGGTCAACGGCCCTAGCCCCGTTCATCAGCGGATCGCGTCCGATGGGGGCGGCGCCCTGGGCCCTGGTCCGTTGGTGCGCGGACCCGGAAGCTTGGGAAGTGCTCCCCAGGGTCAGACGGACATCCGGAAGTCCCGGCGGTACCACACGAGCGGCGATGCGGTGACCCCGTGCCCCCTCATCTGAGTGAGCTCACCGACCAGCAGCGTGTGGTCGCCCACGGGTATCCGGCTGCTCGCGGAGCACCTGAATGCGACTGACACATCGGTGAGATAGGGGACCTTCGAGTCGCCCCAGTCCCCGATGGACACACCGGCAAACCGGTCCACACCGGAACTGGCGAAGGTCCGGGCCAGCTCTCGATGACCGTCTCCGAGGACGTTGACGGTGAATTCGTCGGCTTCGGACAGCGCCGGAAAACAACTGGACGTACGTGACATGCCGACGAGGAGGAGCGGCGGCTCCAACGAGACGGAGGTCACCGAACTGGCGGTGAACCCCCAGGGGCGCCCCTCGGCGTCCCGCGCAGTGACGATGGTCAACGGCGCGGCGAGCAACGACATGGCATCGCGGAACTCCTCGCTCTCCATGGCCTGCGGACTTCCCTTGACCTGGGTGCTCACCACACGAACCTCCCGCTGAGGACTATCGGCCGGACGAGGACTGCGAGGCGGCCTCGCGCGCCTGGGCCGCGAAGTCGTTGCGGCGTTCCGAGACCCATCGTTGTGATGCCCGCCGGCTCTCCAGAGCACCGGTGAAGTGCGGTGCGACGTACCGGGCGAGCAGTTCGTAGCTTCTCTTGGTCTGCTCCCGCGTGGCCCAGTCCTGGGTGTTGACCAGCAGGGTGCCGAACCCGCCGCTTTCGTCGAGCATTCGTTGGATCGCTTCGATGGCGTCGTCCACCGAGCCGATGATGGCCGTACGCGTCTCCACCGCCACCTCTGCTTCCCGCCCCTCCGGCAGGGTCGCGGCTGCGCCGACCGTGTCGCGGACGTACTCGCGGAACCAACGGGCCATTCCGTCCTGGACCTGGCTGAGGGCCTCCTCCCGGGTCTCCGCGATGTGCACGCAGATGGCGACCCTCCATTTCGCCCGGTCCACGCTCCTGCCGTACTTGGTGGCTTCGTCCTCCGCCGCGGCCCACAACCGGGCGAGCGGCGGCTCCTCCATCCCCGGTCGTCCGGCGAAGGTGAGCGAGGACAGGCCGTACCGACCCGCCAGCCGCATACCCCTCTCGGAGCCGGCACTGGCGACGGCCATGTCGAAGCACGGCTTCGTACGGGGCCTCAGGTGCAAGCGGGCATCCCGTAGTTCGAACCAGTCGGTCTTCACGGTGACCGGTTCGTCATCGGTCAGCAGTTGCACCAGGGCGTCGAGGGACTCCCCCATCATGCGCCGCTGGTCGCCGGCCGCGATGCCCATCATGTGCGCGTCCGCGGGCGACACCCCTGCGCCCATGCCGAACATGGCCCGCCCACCGCTTTGGTGGTCGAGTTGAACGATTCGGTTCGCGGTGGTGAGGGGGTGGTGGTACGGCAGACTGACCACGCCGGTACCGAGTTTGATCCGCCGGGTCCGCTCTGCGGCGGCGGCGAGGAACAGCTCCGGTGAACTGACGGTGGACCAGCCACCGGAGTGGTGCTCACCCACCCACGCCTCTTCGATGCCGAGCACGTCCAGCCACTCGATCAGGTCCAGGTCTCGCCAGAACGCGGTCGTGGGGTCTTCGTCGAGCGAGTGGAACGGCGGGATGAACGCGCCGAAACGGAGGGTCATCGCTGGTGTCCTTCGTCGTTGGGTCGTGGGTGCGTGAGGGTCGTGGAGGAGTCGTCGAGCCAGGCATTCAGTGCGTCCGCCAGCCGGCTCAACTGCGGTTGCTGCATCACGGCGTAGTGGTCACCGGGAAGCTCGACGACGTGCGAGGCGGGCGGGAGCAGTTCCCGCCAGGCAGCCACCACCTCTTCGGTGGCACCGTCCACGGCCCGGAAGAAGCGGACCGGGCCCTCGTAGGGTGCCGGCCGGTGGCTGAGCAGGGCCCGGTAGTTTCGGGCGAAACGTCCGAAGATGGCGCCGAGGGTCTGTACGTCGATGTCGTCCGACAGCACCGACAGTCGGCGTGCCTCGGCGTGCAGCACTTCCAGGGCCCGGGTGTGGTCCCCCACCCCGCGGAAGAACTCGGCGCCGGGTTCCCAGGGCCTGTCGTTGAGTCCGCCGAGATCACGGGCGAACCAGGACAGCAGGACCGCGTCATCGATGTGTCCGTCGTCCGTGGGTCCCGGCGCTTCCATCAGATCGATGAGGGACAGGCTCTCCACCGCACGCCCCGCAGCGCCGAGTTGTCGGGCGATCTCCAGGGCCACGACACCGCCCATGGACCAGCCTCCCAGCCTGAGGGCACCATCGGGGACGACTGCTTTGATGGCCTTGGCGTACTGGCCCGCGAGTTCTTCAACCGTGGTCGACACGGTTCCGTCGGGCACCTGGAGGGCGTAGAACGGTTGCTCGTCGTCCAGCAGTTGTGAGAGCTCGGCGTAGCAGAGGACATCGCCTCCCACCGGGTGCACGAAGAACAGCGGTGGCCTGCTGCCCTCGGTACGGATCGGCACGAGGGTCGTGCGTCGGACCGTGGTGCCGGCGTTCCGGGCGACCTCTGCGAGCAGGGCGATCGTCGGACGGGCGAAGAGGGTGGACAGGGGGATCGAGCAGCCCATGCGGGTGTGGACGAGCGCCATGAGGCGCACGGCGAGCAAGGAGTTGCCTCCGAGTGCGAAGAAGTCGGAGTGCGCCCCGATGGAAGCATCGGGGAAGAACTCCGCCCAGATGTTGGCGAGTTCCCGCTCCACCACGTCCCGCGGCGCGATGGTGGTCGCATCGTCATCGGGACGGGCGCCCGGGGCGGGCAGTGCGGCCCGCTCGACCTTGCCGTTTGCGGTGAGCGGTAGTTCGTCCAGTACGAGGAGGTGCTGGGGCACCATGTACGCGGGCAGTGTCTTTCCCAGTGCTTCCCGCAGCGCTCCCGGCGCATCGAGCGGATCGTGCCCCTCGTCCAGTACGACGTACGCGACGAGTTGTTTGGCCCCGCGGGGATCGCCCAGGGCTGACACGACGGCAGCGCGCACTGCGGGGCACTGCAACAACGCGGCCTCGATCTCGCCCAGTTCGATGCGGTAACCCTGAACCTTGACCTGGAAGTCCTCCCGGCCAAGGAACTCGATGTTGCCGTCGGGCAGGTACCGCCCCAGGTCACCGGTCCGGTAGAGCCGTTCGCCGGTGGAGGGGTGGCGAAGGAACGAGAGGCGGTTCTTGGCCTCGTCCCCGAGGTAGCCGCGTGCGAGACCCGCCCCGCCGATGTGGAGGTGGCCGGGCACCCACACCGGGCACGGCTGCATGGCCTCGTTGAGCACATGGAACTGCTGGCTGCGCATGGGCGTGCCGTAGGGGACGCTCGTCCAGGTGGGGGCGACCTCGCCGACGGGGTACACGATCGACCAGATGGATGCCTCGGTCGCACCTCCCAGGCTCCACACCGCGGCGTCGGGCACCAGGGCGCGGATGCGATCGGGCAGGGTGACGGGTATCCAGTCCCCACTCATCATCACCGTGCGCAGTGGCGGTGTGTCGCGGTGTCCCTCGCCCAAGAGGTGCTCGACGAACATCTCCATCAGCGAGGGGACGCTGTTCCACAGCGTGACCCGGTGATCGGTGACCAGCCGGGCCCAACGTGCGGGCTCCCGATGGGCTTGGGGCTCCGGCAGTACGATCGCGCCGCCCGCGGCGAGGATGCCGAACACGTCGTAGACGGACAGGTCGAAGTTGAGCGCCGACAGGGCGAGTACCCGGTCCTCCTCGGTGATGCCGAAGCGCTCGTTGACGTCGAGCACGGTGTTGAGGGCACCGCGGTGCTCGATCATCACGCCCTTGGGAGTGCCGGTCGACCCAGAGGTGAAGATGACGTAGGCCAGATCGTCGGGGCGGGCAGTGGAGGGCTCGCGGGGATCGGCGTCCACCGAGTCCGCCGCGGGCCCGTCGACGCTCAGCCGCAGGGTTCCCTCCGGCCAGGCGGTGCGCTCCGCCACTCGACTTTGGGTCAGGACGAGGGTGATCTCCGCACGCTCCAGCAGCAGTCCCAGGCGCTCCGGCGGGATGTCCGCGTCGATGGGCACATAGGCCGCTCCTGACTTCAGCACGCCGATCGTGGCGGCGACCTGTTCCCATCCCTTCTCCATGACGATGCCGACGAGCACGCCCGGGCGCGCGCCGTGGCGGCGCAGCCAGGTGTTCAGCCGCTCGGTGCGGACGTCCAGTTCCCCGTAGGTGAGGGTGCGGTCGACCGCGATCACGGCGGTGCGTTCCGGGTGGGCGAGCGCCTGTTCGGTGAACGGCTCGTGGAGGAGGCCGGGGGGCAGTGGGGCGGAGGTCGCGTTGACGACCTGCCGCTGCATCAGGTCGGTCTCGGGTACCAGGACGGGGGCCGGGCGCTGCCAGGACCGTTCGTCGTGGCACAGACCGCGCAGGACGTCCACGTAGGCCGCGAACATGGCGTCGATCATGCCCTCGGGGAAGATCTCCTCGATGACGTCCCAGTTCACGATCAGCGCACCGGCATCCTCCACGACCTGGTGGTCGAGCCAGACCTGGGGGGTGCGGATGGAGCTGGAGACCTCACGGCCGCCCTGTCCGAGGGCCGTCAGATGCTGGGCGAGGCCCGTGGCAGCCGCGGAGTCCTCCTTGGCGGCGAAGTTGACCGTGCTGGCGAACACCACCGGCATGGCGGCCCGTCCGGCGCCGCCCCGGACCCGCTGGAGTTCGCGCAACACCTCGACCCCGCTCACATGGCTGTGTTCGAGGTCGTTCCACAGCTGTCTCTGCACCCGGTCCGCGCGCAGGGCGAAGCCGTCCGTCGCCGCACTGTCGATCTCCAGGAGGGTGGTGGCGCTGAAGTTCCCCACCACGCTGCCGACCTCCGCGTGCAGGGGAAGCCGATTGAAGAAGAGGACGTTGAGGGTGAACCGGCTGGTCTTGCTCCAGGCGGCGAGGACTTGCGCGTACGCGGTGCACAGGGCCGCCGAGGGTGTGACGCCGGCCGCCGCCGCGTACTTCTTGAACCGCCCCCAGTCCTCTGCCGCTATCCGGTCGGAGCGGTGGGTGAAGGCCGGTCGGTCGAGCGTAGCGGGGTCTTCGGCCAGGGGCAGTTCGGGTGCGGGCGGCAGCGACTCCACGCGCCCGCGCCAGTAGGCGAGGGAGGCGGCGTGCAGCTCCGTGCCCTCGATGGACCGTGCGGTCACTACGTAGTCGCGGTAGGTGATCGGCACCTCGGGGAGCACTGCGGCGCCTTCGCGGTAGGCGATGGCCCATTCGCGGAACAGGAGCGAGGTGCTCCATGCGTCGATGATCAGCGCGTCGAGGCCGATGTGCAGCCGGGTGCGCCCTTCGTCGACGAGTGTGGCCCGGACGTCGAACAGCGGCCAGCTCGTGGTGTCGAAGACCTGGTCCCTGACGTCCTCGTGGATCTCCCGGAGGATTCGGTCGCGCTCCTGCTCGCCGCGAGAGCGCAGGTCCGTGGTGCGCACCTCGTACGGGGGGACGTCAGCCAGCACCCGCTGGTGGCCGTCCTCCGTCATGACCGCGCGCAGCATGTCGTGGCGCGCGACCATCGCTTGGAATGCACCGGTCAGTCGGGGGACGTCGACGCCCTCCACATCGACCTCGATGAAGAAGTACGTCGAGACGTTGCCGAGTTCGAAGGCGCTCGACCGTCCCACGAGGTACGCCTGTTGGAGATCCGTCAGCGGGAAGGGGTCGTGCCGAGCGGCGTCGTCCGGGACGAGTACGGGGAGTCGGCCGCCCTCGGGGATCGGCCCACCGTCCGTTTCGGGGGTCTCGTCGTAGGCGTCCCGGCCGAGCAGACCGAGGATCTCCGTGCCGAGCGTGTGAACACTACGGCCGTCCAGGAAGATCACCAGCGGTAGGGAGATGCCCAGTCCAACGGAGAGTGCCTCCTTCACCTCCAAGGCCATCAGCGAATCCAGGCCGAGGTTCTGAAGTGGCTCGTGGACGTCCAGCTCTGTTTCGGCGGCGCCGAGAGCCCTGGCCACGGTGCGCACCAGCAAGTCCCGGACCTCTCCGGGGCTCTGGGGCGTTGCGGAGGCGACATCGGCCGCCGCTGCGGTGTGCTGCCGCGCACTCCCTTCGACGTGCTGCGGTTCCCGCGCGTTGCCGCGCAGCAGGTGATCGCGCTCCGCCCGCCTCAGACACACCCCGTCCGCCTCGGCCAGCAGTCGACCCCGGTCGTCGTACAGCCGGGCTTCGGCGAGGAGCACGGAGTTGGGGTCCGACGACGGCAGCAGCCTCACCCGGCAGTACGTCGGACCGGTGTCACCGGGGCCGTGCAGCAGGAAGCGGTCGATGCCCACCAGCATGTACGTGGCATCGGGAGGACTCTCGGGGGGCAGACAGGCGAACAGGGTCTGGAACAGGGCGTCCGTCAGCCCGGGATGCAAGCGGTAGGCATCGGACTCCCCCGGTCGGGGTGACCTCATGCGGGCGAGCGCCTCGCCCCCACCGGTGTGGATGTGTTCGACCCACTGCGCCGAGGGGCCGAGATAGAGCTTGCGCCGCCACATGCGGCGGTAGAAGTCGTCTCCGGTGGTCTCGGTGGTGAGCCGACTGCGGACGGCGTCCAGGTCCTCCACGGCCCCGGTCACCGCGCGGGCCGGCCCGATGCGGCCCTGTGCGTGGAGGGCCCACGGTGCTGCCTCGTCGCCCCGGCGTCCGGCGGCGAAGTACCGGAAAGTGGACCGCTCCTGACCGACGGTGTCCCGATCGACCACGAGTTGAACGTCAGCCTGCTCGCCGGGCTCCAGGATCATGCTCTGGAGCACCAGGCAGTCCTCGACCTGCACCGGCCCCGTGCCGTACAGCTCCCGGGCCGCCTCGAACGCGGTCTCCAGGTAGACGCCGATGTTGACGACCGGGAGTCCGTCCATCACGCAGTCGCCCAGACACGGGTGTGCATCGGCGCCGATCCGGGCGGAGAACTGCACCGCGGGCAGCGGGGACGGCACCCGCTCACCGAGCAGCGTCCGTGACGGACCGGCCACCGACGGCAGAGCGGTTCCCGCGGCGGGCAGAGCTCGGGAACTCGCCTTGAACCAGTACCGGCTCCGCTGGAAGGGGTACGTGGGCAGTTCCGCGAGGCGTCGGCCGCGACCCACGTCGTACTGCGCCCAGTCGACGACCACGCCCAGCGCGTACAGGGCACCCAGACTGTCCAGCGCAACCCGCGAGTCGTCCTGGCGCGGGCGCAGCGACGGCAGGAAGACCGGCGGACGGTCACTGCCCTGCCCGGTTTCGTCCGTGCCACCCGATCCGGCCGTCAGGAAGGGCTTGGCCAGGCCGCTCAGGGTGGGAGCGGGCCCCAGCTCCAGGAAGATCCGGTAGCCCTGCCGGTACAGGGTGGTCATGCCGTCGTGGAAGCGGACGGCTCGACGCGCGTGTTCGCGCAGGTAGGTGGCCGTGAATGCCCGCTCCCCCGTCAGGGGCTGCCCGGTGACATTGGAGATGAGCGGGATGCGGGGGGCGCGGAAGGTCACTTCGGCCGCCTCCCGTTCGAAGGCGTCGAGTGCCGGCTCCATCAGGGGTGAGTGGAAGGCCCGGTTGGTGGCCATCCGCTTCGCTCGGACGCCCTGTCCGGCCAGGACCGACAGCAGGGCGCCCACGGCTCCTTCGGTTCCCGAGACGACGACGCTCTGCGGTCCGTTGATCGCCGCGATCGAGAGTTCCGCCGCGTAGGGCTCCAGCGCGGAAGCCACCTGCTCCGGTGCCGCGAAGACCGCGGCCATGGCCCCTTCCTGGGTGAGCTCGTGCATCAGCCGTCCTCGGCGGGCGGCCAGCCGCAGAGCGTCGTCGACGTCGAGCACACCGGCGACACAGGCCGCCACCAGTTCCCCGATGCTGTGTCCGAGTACGGCGGAGGGTTCGATGCCCCAGGAGCGCCACAGTTGGGCCAGTGCGTACTCGACGGTGAACAGCGCCGGTTGCGTCCAGCACGTGTCGTGGATGAGGTCGGCGTCCTCGGGCACGGGGTCGAGCACGGACAGCAGGGGGCGGTCCGTCAGCGGGCGCAGCACCTCGGCGCAGTGGTCGACGACGTGTCGGAAGACGGGTTCGGTCGCATAGAGGGAGCGAGCCATGCCCGCGTACTGTGCGCCCTGTCCGGTGAAGAGGAAGACCACCCGCGGATCGGACACCGCAGTGACGTGCCCGCGGCGGCTGCCCGCCGGCTGATCGCCCGCGGCGCATCCGGCCAGCCGCTGTCCCATCTCCTCCACGGATGAAGCGGTCACCGCGAGCCGGTGGGGGAAGTGGGACCGGCCCGTGGCCGCGGTGTGGCAGATGTCCGCGAGTTCGGCGTTCGTGGCGGTCGCGAGGCGTTCGCCGTAGCTGGCGGCGAGAGCGGTGAGCGCGGTGGGACTTTTGGCGGAGAGCGTGAGGAGTTGCGCGGTGCGCTCCACGGAGGCCGGCGTTTCCGGCGCGGGCTCTGCGGGCGCCTCCTCGACGATGAGATGGGCGTTCGTGCCGCTGGCTCCGAAGGAACTCACCCCGGCGATGCGGACCTTCTCGCCGCGGGGCCACGGCACTCCGCGCGTCGGGATCTCCAGGGACAGGTCCTCGATGCCGATCTCCGGGTTGACCTCGGACAGGTGCAGGTGCGGCGGTATGCGCTCGTGCCGCATGGACTGCACGACCTTGATGAGGCCTGCGATGCCCGCGGCGGGCTCCAGATGGCCGACGTTCGTCTTGACCGATCCGACGAGCAGCGGGCCTGCCGCGCCGCGGTTCCCGAGCACTGCGTCCAGGGCGCGCAGCTCAAGCGGGTCACCGAGCGGGGTTCCCGTGCCGTGCGTCTCCACGTAGTCGACCTGTGCCGGCTCCACGGACGCCGCTCGCAGGGCCTGCCGGACCACGGCCTGTTGGGCGGCGGAGTTGGGCACGGTTACTCCGCTGCTGCGCCCGTCCTGGTTGACGGCTGATCCTCGGACGAGTGCGAGTATCCGGTCGCCGTGGGCACGGGCGTCGGAGAGTCTCTTCAGTACGACGACTCCGCAGCCTTCGCTGCGCACGTAGCCGTCGGCGCGCGCGTCGAACGTCTTGCAGCGGCCGTCCGCCGCGAGCATGTGCGCTTGGGACGCCACGACGAACCACTCGGGTGCGAGCAGCACGTTCACGCCACCGGCGAGGGCCAGGTCGGTTTCCCCCGATCTCAGGCTCTGACACGCGAGGTGCACTCCCACCAGGGAGGACGAGCAGGCGGTGTCGACGGAGAGGCTGGGGCCGTTGAGCCCGAGCCAGTAGGAGAGCCGGCCGGCGGCGAAGGTGGACGCGTTGCCGGTGAGTCCGTAGGCGTCCAGGTCGACCGGGTCGACCTGTTGCATCTGTGCCTGCATGTAGTCGTAGGTCGTGACCCCGAAGTAGACCCCTGTGTCCGAGCCCATGAGTCCGGCCGGTGCTTGGCCTGCGTGTTCGAGCGCCTCCCAACTCACCTCCAGCAGCAGACGCTGCTGGGGGTCGAGGGCGGCGGCCTCCCGGGGGGAGACACCGAAGAACGCCGGGTCGAACTGGTCGACCTGGTTCAGGAAGCCTCCTCGTCGCGTGGACATCTTCCCGGGTGCGTCGGGGGCGGGGTCGTAGAAGCCCTCCACGTCCCAACGGGAGGCGGGTATCTCTCCGGTGCCGTCTCCGCCGCTGTCCAGGAACTCCCAGAAGGCCCCTGGGCTGTTGGCGCCCCCGGGCATCCGGCATCCCATGCCGACGATGGCAATCGGCTCCGTCCTCGCCCGTTCCGCTTCGTCGAGTTCGGCGCGCAGCCTGCGTATCTCGCGCACGCTCTGGGCGAGGACGGACTGCCGTTCCGCACCGTCGTCTGTCATCGGGAACCTCCTGCGGTACGGGTCGACGCGCGGACCTCTTCGGCCAGCAGGGCGAGCAGTTCGTCTTCCGGGAGATCGCCCATGGCGTCCGTGTCGGGCAGGACAGTGCGCGAGGGAACGGTTGCCTCCCTGGCCCGGGCCTCGTTGGGCGGGGGCTGTGAGGGCGTTGGCACGGGGTCGGGCAGGGCCGTCGGCGTGCCCAGCAACCGCTCCGCGAGTCCGAGCAGATGGGCGGAGAGCGCCCCCACCGAGGGGTGCTCGAACATGATGGGCGCGGGCAGCTTGCGTCCGAACCCGGATTCGAGCCGGACCCTGACGCGGGCGGCGAGCATCGAGTCCATGCCCATCTGGAAGAAGCCCGCGTCCGCTTCGATGCGCTCCGGGGCCATCTCCAGGACGTCCGCCACCGCGTCGCGCACGAAGGCGAGGACCATGGTCAGCCGCCCGGCGCCAGTGGTGGGCAGCAGTCGGTCGAGCAGCACCGCCGGTTGGCTGCGCGGGGCCGTCGGCTGCGGCCGTGGGGAGTCCGCCCCCCGTGCGGGCGCGGATGGGGCGACGGTGCTTCTCGCACGGGTGTCACGGAACCAGAACCGTTCGTGTTGCCACGTGTAACCGGGTAGCGGAACCGAGCGCCCCCGCATCGGTACGGGCAGGTTCACCGGGATGTCGTGCACATGCAGTGCACCGAGGATCTCCAACGTCCCGTGGGTCTCCGGCTCATCGCGCCGCATGGCCGGCAAGGCGAGCCCGTCCCGCTCACGGACGTCGAAGGCCTGCTCCACCGCGGACAGCAGGACGGGGTGCGGGCTCATCTCCAGGAACACTCCGTGGTCCCGGCTGATGAGGCCCTGCACGGCATCCCAGAACAGGACGGGCTCCCGGAGGTTGCGCATCCAGTAGTCCGCGTCGAACTCCGAGCCGTCGGACCACGTTCCCGTCACCGTCGACAGGATGGGTATGCGGGAGAGCTGGGGTCGCAGGTCGGCGAGATCCGCGAGGAGTTCGTCCCGCAGCACATCGACCTGCGGGCTGTGGGAGGCGACGTCAACCTTCACCGGTCGGCAGAACACCCCGCGCCCGCGCAGCTCCTCCGCCAGGTCGACGAGAGTCCCCGGATCACCTGACAGCACCGTCGACGTGGGGCTGTTGCTGACGGCCACGGACACCTCGTCGCGGCATCCCTCGATGAGCCGGTCCGCCTCGTCCAGCGGCAGGGCGATGACCAGCATCGCTCCCTGGCAACTGATGCGGCGGAGCAGGGCGCTGCGCCGGCAGATGATGCGGGCGGCGTCCTCCAGGGTGAGCGCTCCCGCGACATGGGCCGCCGCGACCTCTCCCATGCTGTGCCCCACCACCGCGTCGGGTTCCAGGCCGAAGGAGCGACATCGCGCCGCGAGACCCACGGCGAGGGCGAACAGCGCAGGCTGGATCAGATCGATGCGGTCGAGCGTCGCCGCCTCGTCGATCCTCATGACCTCGTCGATGATCGAACGTCCGCCGAGCCAGCGGCGCATGGCGTCATCGCACTCGGTCACCGCAGCCCGGAACACCGGGCAGACCGCCAGCAGTTCCCGACCCATGCCCGCTCGTTGGGACCCCTGGCCCGGGAAGACGAAGACGACTCCGTCCGCCACGGAGCTTCCGGCGTGACCCGTGACGGCTCCGGCCGGCTCCTCCCCCTCCAGCCAGTTCGTCAGCCGGGCCGCCGCATCCTGATGCGATCCGGCCACCACGGCAAGTCGGTGCTGGTGACGGGTGCGGCGGACCGTGGCCGTATGGACGAGGTCCGCGAAGTCTTGAGCACGGCCCTCGGACGAGAGGAGGTGGTCGCGGTAGGCCCGCGCCATGGGCGCCAGTGCGTCGGCCGTGGCCGCGGACACCGGCAACAGCCAGGGGCCCTCCTCGGACGGGTTCCTCGCCGCTTCGCCATCGGTGTCCGCCGGAGCCGGGCCGAGGATCACATGGGCGTTCGTACCGCCCGCGCCGAAGGAACTGACCGCCGCGTGGCGCCGCTCGTCGGGAACCTCCCAGGTACGCAGGGAGGTCGGGATGGACAGCCGGGTCCCGTCGAGGTCGATGTGTGGGTTGACGGTCGACAGGTGCAGATGCGGGGCGATGGCGCTGTGGTGGATGCTGAGCGCCGCCCGGATCAGTCCGGCCATGCCAGCGCCGGCTTCCAGATGGCCGATGTTCGTCTTCACCGAGCCGAGGGCGCACGGGGACGCTCCCCCGCTCGGATCACCGTAGACCGCGCTGAGCGCTTCCACCTCGATCGGGTCGCCGAGTTCCGTTCCCGTGCCGTGCGCCTCCAACAGCGTCACCTGGGACGGCTCGATGCGGGCGTTGCGGAGGGCCTGTTTGATCACGGCGCGCTGCGACAGTCCGTTGGGGGCGGTCAGGCCGTTGGTCAGACCGTCCTGGTTGACGGCCGAGCCGCGGATGACGGCCCAGATCCGGTCGCCGTCTGCGGTGGCGTCGGAGAGCCGCTTGAGCACCAGCGTCCCGACGCCCTCACCACGGGCGTATCCGTTCGCCTGCGCGTCGAAGGTCTTGCACCTGCCGTCGGGGGCGAGCGGCAACCCCTTGGCGTGTGCCAGGGCCATGTTGGGCGACAGGATCAGGTTCATGCCGCCGACCACCGCCGTGTCACATTCCCGGGTGCGCAGGCTCTGGCAGCCGAGGTGCACCGCGACGAGGGAGGAGGAGCAGGCGGTGTCGACCGTCAGGCTGGGCCCGCGCAGGTCCAGCAGGTAGGAGAGGCGGTTCGAGATGATGCAGTTGGTTCCGCCGACCACGGTGTAGTCGTCGATCGCGGTGACGTCCTGGACCTGGAGTTGGAGGTAGTCCGAGGCGTTGGCACCCACGAAGACACCGGTTTCGCTGGCCCGTAGTTCCTCCCGGGTCA
This sequence comes from Streptomyces sp. NBC_00690, assembly GCF_036226685.1. Taxonomy (NCBI): domain Bacteria; kingdom Bacillati; phylum Actinomycetota; class Actinomycetes; order Kitasatosporales; family Streptomycetaceae; genus Streptomyces; species Streptomyces sp. NBC_00690. The sequence goes on along the minus strand of NZ_CP109009.1, from coordinate 6,986,812 downwards.
GCCCGGCGTCCTCCAACGCCTCCCAGGCCACTTCGAGGAAGTGCCGCTGCTGGGGGTCCATTCGGCCCGCTTCGCGCGGCGATATGCCGAAGAAGTAGGGGTCGAAACGGTCGACGCCTTCGATGAACCCGCCGTACACAGGAGCGACTCCGTCCTGCGCCGACGCACCGCCTCGCCCGCGAAGCTCCCGACGTTCTTCCGGGATCTCCCCGATGGTGTCGACTCCTTCGGAGACCACCTTCCAGAAGGCCCCGGGCGACGACACGCCACCCGGCAAGCGGCAGCCCATCCCGACGATGGCGATGGCTTCCCGCTTCGCGCGTTCCAGTACGTCGAGCTTGCCGCGCAGTTGTCGTACGGCCGCGAGGGCATGGGTGACGGTGGCGTCCGCTGCGGCTGTCGCCGCGTTCGTCGTCGGGCCCGGTGTGCCGCTCATCAGATGGTCTCCATCCGCTCGTTGAGCTCGGCCAGTTCACGTTCGAGCAGTTCCTCTGGGGTCCCCGCGGCCGGCTGCGGACCGGTACCGCCGCGTGCGCCTTCCCCCGGGGCGGGCGGGGACCCTTCGGCGGGCACGATCGCGTCGTCCAGCTCCAGGCACAGCTTCTCCGCCAGGAAGGGGGCGATCTCACGAACGGTCGGGTAGTTCCAGATGAGCGTGGCCGACAGAGGTATCCCGAAGACCGCCTCCAGCCGGTTCCGCAGCTCCAGGGACATCAAGGAGTCGATTCCCAGGGACTTCAGCGGGCGGTCCGTCTCGACCCTGCGCGCGGGCAGTCGCACCACCTGCGCGACGTTCTCCCGCACCGCCGATTCCAGGGCGGCGCGCCGCTCGGGACCGCTCGGCAGCGCGGCGATGGTCGCGCGCAGTCCACCGGTCGTGGCAGCGAGCGGGACCTGGCCGTCCGTCGCGATCGCCCCGGGCCGCGCGGCCAGGACGGGCACGGACCGCAGCAACACGATGCGCAGACCGGTCACGTCGATGAGCAGAGTGCCGTCCGGGCCGTACACCCGGACATCGGCTTCGCGTTGACCGTCTGCGGTGGCACGGCAGGTGGAGTGTGCCCACATCTCGTCGGGGAGGGCCGCGTGGACGGTCACCCTCCCCATGCCTTCACTGAGGAAGCCGCCCGATGCCCGCCACTCACCGTCGAGGAGCGGTGCCAGGGCCGACTGCAAGGCACAGTCGAGCAGTGCCGGGGCGACGAGGTAGCCGGTGCCGGGGAGCTCGGGCCGGGTGTCGAGACGAATCCTCGCCAGGGCCTCGTCGTCGTTGCGCGCGATGTCCTGGATGCCGCGGAAGGCAGGGCCGTAGTCGAGACCGCAGGCGGCCAGCGCCCGGTAGTAGTCGGATCCTTCGAGCGTTTGGGCCATCCGCCCGGCCAGGCGTTCGATGTCGGTCGGTTCGGCTCGTCGGCCGGAGTCGGCCGTGGACAGCGACGCCTGGGCGACACAGACCGGACCGTTGTCCTCCGGGACGAAGAAGCGTATGCGGGCTTCCCGTTCCTGGGTCCCCTCCAGTACCACCTGAACCCGTGTGGGTCGGCTCTGAGAAAGGACCATCGCCTGCTGGAAGAGCACGTCGGACAGCACGTGCCCGGGGCCGTCCCACACCTGGCCGGCAGCCGCGAGGGCCATCTCGACGAATCCCGCACCGGGCATCACGGCGGCCCCGCCGATCCGGTGGTCGCCCAAGTCGGCGGTATCGGCGACGAACTCCATCTGCCAGTAGTGGGTGCCCGGTTGTACGGCCGAGTCGATCCGTTCACCGAGCAGTCCACGACGCGGTACGAGTCCGGCACCCGAGCGAGGTGCCCGGTCGGACCGCTCGTGCCAAAAGCGCTCCCGCTGCCATGCGTAGGGAGGCAGTCGCCGGCCGCGCCGAGCGGGGGTCACCGCCCGGTCGACACGCGTCGCCGCCCCCAGTACGTGCAGCCTGCCGAGGGAGGCGAGTAGCGTGTCCCGCTCGTTCTCGTTCCTGCGCAACGAAGGGATCACCGTCGCTGCGCCACCGTTCTCCGCAGCGACCTGCTCGACCGCGGGGAGCAGGATGGGGTGGGGGCTCATCTCGACGAAGGCGTGCACCCCTTCCCGTACGAGACGGGCCACCTGGGCGCCGAAGAGGACCGGTTCACGGAGGTTGTCGGCCCAGTAGTTCTCGTCCAACTGGGTGCCGTCCAGGACGGCTCCAGTGACGGTCGAGTAGACGGGTACGGTCCCCGGGTGGTGGGCGATGCCCTTCAGGGCTGCCAGGAGGTCCGGGCGCAGCGGGTCCATCTGGGGGCTGTGGGAAGCAACGTCCACCTTGACCCACCGACAGAACACCTGTCCGCGTTCCAGTTGTCCGGCGATCTCGGCCAGGACCTCGCGGTCGCCGGAGAGGACCGTGGAGCGCGGACTGTTGCTGACGGCGACGGAGACCTTGTCCTCCCTGCCCACGAGGACCTCCCGCGCCTGGTCAACGGTGAGTTCGACGGCGAGCATCGCGCCCAGTCCACTGGTGCGGCGGAGCAGGCGGCTGCGCACGCAGATGATCCGTGCCGCGTCCTCGATGCCCAGCACGCCGGCGACATGGGCCGCGGCCACCTCTCCCATGCTGTGTCCCACCACGGCGTACGGTTCCACGCCCCAGGAGCGCCACAGGGCTGCCAGCGCGACTTCGACGGCGAAGAGAACGGGCTGGACGACATCGATGCGGTCGACCATCAGGTCGGTGTCGCCGGATGTCAGCTCGGCTTCGATCGACCAGCCGACATGGGCGCGTGCTGCCGTGTCGCACGCGCGGATGGCCGCGTGGAACACCGGCTCGCTGCGGATGAGTTCCCTGCCCATGCCGATCCACTGGGAACCCTGGCCGGGGAAGACGAACGCGACCCTGGGCCTGCTCTGCGCGGCTGTGCCCGTGGTGTGGAGTGCTGGGTGGTTCTCACCGCGGGCGTGAGCCGACAGGGCCTCGACGAGTTCCGTCTCGGTTCGCACGGGGAGCGCGAGTCGATGGGAATGGTGGCCCCTGCGCAGGGCCTCCTGTGCCAGGGCCGGCAGTCCCCCGGTCCTGTCGCCCGGGTCGGAACCGGATGACGTCAGGCGTTCGGCCACCTGGCCGGCGAGGTCGCGCAGTGCCTCGGGGCACTTGGCCGACAGGGTGAACAGTTCGCCGACCGGCTCGGCGTCCGCGCCCGGCAGGCGTACCGCCGTCCCGAGCCGCGCGAGCGCCGTCAGTGTCTCGACCAGTCCGGTGCGATCGTCCGCGTCGCGTCGCATCGTGGTCATGACGGTCGCGGTCCTGCCGGAGTCCTCAACGCTCTGTTGTAGGGCGGAGGCGAGCACCGGATTGGCACTGATCTCCACCAGGACATCGAACTTCTCGCTGAGCAGATGGGCCGTCGCGTCGGCGAGCCGGACCTGCTCGCGCAGGTTCCGGACGAAGTACGCCGGGCCGACGTCCCGCCAGTCCAGGGGCTGTCCGGTCACGGAGGAGATGACGGGGATGCGACCTGGCTTCCCGGTCAGTCCTTCGATGGCACGCTCCAGATCGGCCGTGATCGGGTCGATGGCGGCGGTGTGGGCGGGCAGATCGACACGGATCATGGCGCACAGCACCCCCTCGGTCTTCAGTTGGGCGACGAGCGCCTCCAGTTCCGAGCGATCGCCCGCCAGTGCCGTACTGCGCGGTCCGTTGCGGGTGGCGACGCACACCGAGGAGGGCGAGCGGGCCAGACGTTCCTCCAGTTCGACTGCCGAGAGTTCGAAGACGGCCATGCCCCGGTCGGAGCCGGCCACCCGGCGCTGCTGATCGCTGTAGTGGTGGACCAGTCGTACGGCGTCCGGCAGGTCGAGCACACCCGCGATCACGCACGCGGCGATCTCCCCGAGGCTGTGGCCGACGACGGCACCTGGCCGGACTCCGGCGGCTTCCAGCCAAGTGGCCAGCCCTACCTGGATCGCGAAGACGATGGGCTGCATGACGCCCACGTCATCGGTGCGGGCGCACTCCTCGGTCAGGAACAGCTCTTCCACCAGGGACCACCCGGTGTACTGCATGAGTTCCCGGTCGCACTCCATGAGAACGGACCGGAAGACCGGCTCGGTACGGAAGAGATTGCGTCCCATGCCGACCCACTGCTGCCCGTACGGCGAGCAGACGAAGGCGACCCGGGGCCGTCCCAGAATGCCTCGTGCGGTGACATCGGGCAGCACGACGGGGGTCGGTTCCCGATGGCCCTCGACCACCACGTGGACGTTGGTACCGCCCCAGCCGAAAGCACTCACACCCGCGTACGCAGGGCCCGTGGCAGGCCATGGCTCGGTCTCCGTGGGCACTTTGAGCCGCAGGTCATCGAAGGGAACGTGCGGGTTCGGGGTGTCGAAGTGGAGGTTCCGCGGTACCTTGCGGTGTTTGAGCGTCAAGGCGGTCTTGATGAAGCCGGCGATTCCGGCCGCGGCTTCCAAGTGGCCCAGGTTGGTCTTGACCGAACCAATGCGAAGCGGGCGGTCCTCCGCCCGCCCTGTGCCGAGGACCGCGCCCAGCGCCATGGCTTCGATGGGGTCTCCGAGCGCGGTCCCCGTGCCGTGCGTCTCGACGAAGTGCACCTCGTCCGGTGCCACCCGAGCGCGGTGGTAGGCAGTTCGCAGCACCTCTTCCTGCGCCACCGGGTTGGGCGCGGTGAGTCCGTTGCTCAAGCCGTCGTTGTTGGCAGCGGTACCGCGGATCGTGCACCAGATGTCGTCGCCGTCGGCGAGCGCCCTGGTCAACGGCTTGAGGACGACGACCCCGCATCCCTCGCCACGGCCGAAGCCGTCGGCCCGCGCGTCGAAGGCCTTGCAACGGCCGTCCGGGGACAGACCGCCGAACCTGCTGAGGGACACCATGGTCTCGGGACTCAGTAGCAGGTTGACTCCCCCGGCGATGGCCATCGAGGACTCACCGCTCACGATGCTCTGGCAGGCGAGGTGCAGGGCCAGAAGCGAGGACGAGCACGCGGAGTCGAGGACGACACTGGGGCCGCGGAGCCCGAGGACGTAGGACAGCCTGTTGGCGACCATGTTCAGCGCCCGCCCGGTGGCCGAGTGCGAGGACAGGCTCGCTGGATCGCCGCAAGCGAGGTCCGCGTAGTCGTGCCAGATCGCCCCGGCGAACACTGCGGTGTCGGTGCCCATGAGACTACTCTGAGCGATGGAGGCGTCTTCCAATGCCTCCCAGGCGACTTCAAGGAACAATCGTTGCTGGGGGTCCATTTCCTGGGCTTCCCGCGGGGAAATCCCAAAGAAGAGCGGATCGAATTCATCTATTTGACCATCGAGGAATCCGGCTGCCATCGTCGTCATATCACCGGAAGCCACGTGATCTTCGCTGCCGGGAGGACGCGTGTCCCATCTTCCAGTAGGAACGGAACTTACCGCATCAACCCCGGATTCCAACAGCCGCCAGAAAGATTCAATATCGCCGGCACCAGGGAAGCGGCACGCCATGCCGACGACCGCAACGACCTCGTCCTGGCGGCGATCACCTCGACCCATCGGGCGCCTCACTGCGCCGGCCGCCTCGGCGGCCTCACCCATCACCACCCTGGCAGCCAGCGCTCCAATGGTCGGGTGAGACCACATAAGCGCAGGTGAAAGATGTCTTCCTAGCTCACGAGAGAGCTCCGCCATCAGGGCCGTGGCACGCATCGAGTCCACCCCCAACCTGGCGAGCAGCTCATCGTCACCCACTTCGCCCGTCGACCGACCCACCAGCGCGGCCACCCGATCACGAAGCCACACGGCAACGCCCTCAGGCGTCACCGGGCCACCGATCGCCGTCCCTTCGGTATCACGCAATGACACCGCTTACCCCCGTCCTAACGACGCCGGGCGCCGAGCGCCCACATTAGGAAATGAATTATTGGCAGAAGAAGGATTTTCGTCCGAACGAAAGCTGTGGCGGCATCCATGGAGACTAGGCCGAACTGCCAGCCACGCAGACACTACGTACGAGGAAGAGACTAAGTCAAGGACCTTTACTCTTGGTTAAGGCAATGAATTCGGAGTATTTGATTCCGCCGCATTCGCCAGCATTTAACGGTGCCATAACGCAGTAACGGAAAGTCATGACTACGCGCCGTGAACCCTGGCTGTGAAATCTCTGTGACGATTCCCCCCAGTCTCCGGACACAAGAGTGCCCGCCGGTGTACGTACCGGCGGGCACCCTCGTGCCACAGGGGGGTCACATGGCCATCAGGCCCGCGCACCCGGCGTATCGGCAGCCTTCGCAGCCGGTTGGGGGGCGGGCGGCATGGGCGGCTTCGGCGCGGTCTTCGGGAGCCAGCGCAGGGCCACGGCAGCGGAGAGCAGGGCGAAGGCCGCTGCCACGAGCATGGTGACCTCCATCCCCGAGAGATAGGCGTCGACCGCGTCGCTCATCAGCGCGGGAGCCCGATCACCGAGCTGTGCGGCATCAACCGCCCGCAGGGTCCCGCCGATCGACCCGGCCGCTTCCTCGCGGAGGGCCTCCGGAAGCACTTCCACCGACTTCTCCATGTCGGAGCGGTACACCACCCCGAGGATGCTGCCGATGACCGCGACCCCCAGGGCCCCACCGACCTGACGCATCGTCTGTGACACCGCCTGCCCGGCACCGGCCTTGACCGGGGGCACCACGGACATCAACGAGGCCGTGGCCGGCGCCATGATGCAGCCCCAGCCGAGGCCGAAGACCAACTGCGCCACGACCAACAGCCAGGTCGGCGTATCGGCCGTGAACTGACTCATGATCACGAAGGAGAGCGCCATGACGACCGAGCCCGCGGTCACCACGGCGCGCGGACCGAACCTCATCACGAGTTTGGGGCATCGGGCCGACATCACCATCGAGCCCACCCCCATCGGCAGCATCAACAGACCGGCTTCCATCGGAGAGAAGCCGAGCACGGCCTGGTAGTAGAACTGCGTCACGAAGATGGCGCCGATGAGGGCGAAGAAGCAGAACGCGATGGCGGCCGAACCCGCCGAGAAGCGGGAGTTGCGCAACAGACTGACATCCAGCGACGGCGCCGCCATCCGGGCCTCGATCACCACGAGGAGTGCGAGCAGCGCCACGCCACCGACAATGGCCCCGAGCGTGCCGGCGCTCAGCCACTCATTGTCCTCGCCCCCCATCACAATGCCGTAGACCAGCAGAGCCACCGCGACGATGGACAGCAGCACACCTATGGGGTCGAACTTGGCGGGGGAAGGGTTCTTGGACTCGGGGACGAGCCACAGCATGAGGGCAATGCCCGCCACGATCAGCGGGGCGTTGATGAGGAAGATCGAGCCCCACCAGAACTGCTCAAGCAGAAGACCCCCGAGCACCGGCCCCACGGCGAAGGCCACTCCGGCTGCCGCTGCCCAGGCCGCGATGGCCTTCTGGCGCTCCATCGGCGGAAAGACGTTCAGGATGATCGCGAGCGTGACGGTGGGCACCACGGCCGCTCCCACGCCCATGACAGCGCGCCACAGGATGAGTTCCGTGACGGTGCCGGCGTACGCGCCCAGGACCGAGCTGATGCCGAACACCATGAGTCCGACGATCAGGGTCTTCTTACGGCCGAATCGATCCGCGCACACACCGCCGGTGAACAGGAAGGCCGCGAAGGTGATCAAGTAGGAGTCGAGAGCCCATTGGAGTTCGGCGTTGGTCGCATCGAGGCTCTGCTGAATCGGGTTGAGCGCCACGTTGATGATCGTGAGGTCCATGACCACGATCAGTACGGTGACGGCGAGCAGAGCCAGGATCGCCCGGCGGCGCCCGCTACTGACTTCGGGGTTCATAACTGTCCTCGATGGAGTTGCGGTTGATGTTGGATTTCCCCGGCTTCGCGCTCGCGTTCGGGGAGCAGCACAGGTCCTGGACAGCGAACGGCCCGACCAGATCCATCGGGGGTTGGCCTGGTCGGGCCGGTCAGGGGAGGGATGTCACTCCGCCCAGGGCAGCGGAATCTTGGCCTCGCCGCCCGGCAGCATCGCCTTGCCCCCGACGACCATGGCGACCAACGCCTCGGCGGGGCTGCCCACGGCCGTGAGCCGCCGAACCGCCCCGGCGGAGAGGATCAGCGCCTGTCCGGCCTTGACCTGTTCGGTCTTGCCGTCCACCTCGACCTCGAACTCGCCCGACAGGGGCATCCACACTTGCTCGCGGTCGATGATGTGCACCGGAGTAGACGCATCGGCCTCAAGCTCCACGCGCCAGGTGCTGACCTCGGCACTGCCCTGACTGGGACCTGCCAGACCGAACATCGATCCGGCGGGCGTGGTGGTCGTCCGCTGCTCGGTCTCACTGACCACGTACATGGAACCTCCTGTGTAAAGCTTCTTTACTTGCAGTGAGTAAAGCCACTTTATAGGCGTGTGTCAAGATGAGCCGATGGAGACCCACGACCCACTTGAGCCCACGGAGATCACCTTCCTGCTCGGAATGGCCTTCCAGCTGGTCCTCTCCGAGTTCGTGAGCCGCCTGGACGCAGCCGGATACGCCGAGCTCCGCCCCATGCACGGCCTGGTCTTCCAGGTGCTTCAGGGTCCCGGGGCAACAAGCAGCGAGCTCGCCGAGCAGCTCGGGGTCACCAAGCAGGCCGCGGGCCAGATCATCGACGACCTGGAGAAGCGGGGGTACGTCGAACGCCAACCGCACCCCGCGGGTGGTCGACGCAAGCTCGTCGTCCTGACCACCAAGGCGAAGGAGCATCTGGCCGTCGCCGGCCGGGTCTTGCACGGACTGGAGGCCCAGTTGACCAAGCAGCTCCACGAGGTCGGCCTGGAGGTTCCGCGCGCCGAGCTCGCAGCCATCATCCGGACGCTCGCCGGGGAGTCGATCCCGCCACTGCGGCCCGTCTGGTGAGTCCACCGCCGCACACGGTGCTCGGCCCACCCGTCACTGCTGCCGGGCGGAGCGACCGCGGGGAAGGGTACGCCCACCGGCGGTGCTACGCCCGGGAGGATCAGCCGTTGAGTGCGGGAATGACCTGCGCGCCATAGGCGTCGATCGTGGCTTCCTTCGCGTCGTGCATGTTGTACACGGCGAACTGGTCGACGCCCAAATCCCGCAGGACCCTCAGCTTCTCGATGTGCGCCTCCGCGGGACCGAGCAGACAGAAGCGGTCCACGATCTCGTCGGGGACGAAGTCCGTGGACGGGTTGCCGGCGCGACCGTGGTGGCTGTAGTCGTAGCCGTGCCGCTCCCTGATGTACGCGGTCAGGGCCTCCGGGATCACATCGGAGTGCTCACCGTAGCGGGACACCAGGTCCGCCACGTGGTTGCCGACCATCCCGCCGAACCAGCGGCACTGTTCACGGGCGTGCGCCAGATCGTCGCCGACGTACGCAGGAGCCGCGACGCAGACCTTGATGGACGCCGGGTCGCGCCCCGCCTCGGCGGCTGCCGCACGCACCGCCTTCACCATCCACTCCGTCAGATACGGATCGGCGAGTTGCAGGATGAAGCCGTCGGCCTTCTGCCCGGCGAGTGCGAGCGCCTTCGGCCCGTACGCCGCCATCCAGACGGGCAGCTTGCCGTCCTTCACCCAGGGGATTCGCAACGGCTGTCCATCGACCTCCGCCTCACGTCCCTCGGCGAGATCGCGAATGGCGTCGATCGCTTCGCCGAGGCGGGCCAGGGTGTTGGGCTTGCGTCCCGCCACCCGCATCGCCGAGTCACCGCGCCCGATGCCGCAGACCGTGCGCTGACCGTACATGTCGTTGAGCGTGGCGAAGGTGGAGGCGGTGACCTCCCAGGTCCTGGTGCCGGGGTTGGTCACCATGGGGCCGACGACCAGGCGTTGGGTGTGCTCCAGGATGCGGCTGTAGATGACGAAGGGCTCCTGCCAGAGCACTGCCGAGTCGAACGTCCAGCCGTGGGTAAACCCCTGGCGCTCCGCGCGCTGCATCAGCTCGACGACGGCCGATGCCGGCGGGTCCGTCTGGAGGACGAGTCCGAAGTCCATGTGTCGAGGGCTCCTTGCTCCGCGGTGCTCGCGGTCCGTGGCTGGGGTGGCCGATCGGGCGGCGATCAGCCGAGGTACTGGCAGGTGCCCCGCGGGACGTACTGGCCGTGCCCGGCGCGGCCGGTGAACTCGCGCCGGTCGATGACCACCTCTCCGCGCGAGAGCACGGTCTCCACCTGGCCGGTGATGTTCCTGCCCTCGTACGCGGAGTAGTCGACGTTCATGTGGTGGGTCTCGGCCGAGAGCGTCTGCTGCTGTCGCGGGTCGTAGATGACGACGTCCGCGTCGGCCCCCGGCGCGATGGTGCCCTTCTTGGGGTAGAGGCCGAACATCCTGGCCGGCGTCGCGCAGGCGATCTCGATCCAGCGGCGGCGAGTGATGTGTCCGTCGAGCACGGCCTGATGGAGGAGGTCCATCCGGTTCTCCACGCCAGGCAGCCCGTTGGGGATCTTCGAGAAGTCGTCGCGTCCCAACTCCTTCTGGCCGGTGAAGCAGAACGGGCAGTGGTCGGTGGAGACGACCTGGAGGTCGTTCGTGCGCAGCCCGCGCCAGAGCGCCGTCTGGTGTTCCCGGGGGCGCAGCGGTGTGCTGCACACGTACTTCGCGCCTTCGAAGTCCGGTTCGGCAAGGTTGTCGGTGGAGAGGAAGAGGTACTGCGGACAGGTCTCGCCGAACACGTTCAGGCCCTTGTCACGGGCGACGGCGATTTCGGCGAGGGCTTCCTCGGCCGATACGTGGACGACGTACAGCGGTGCACCGGCGACCCTGGCGAGTTGGATGGCGCGATGGGTAGCCTCGGCCTCCAGCAGGGCCTTGCGGACCTCACCGTGGTACCGGGGGTCGGTGCGTCCTGCCGCGAGGGCCTGCTCCACGAGGACGTCGATGGCGATGCCGTTCTCGGCGTGCATCATGATCAGTCCGCCGTTGTCGGCGGACTGCTGCATGGCGCGCAGGATCTGGCCGTCGTCGCTGTAGAAGACGCCGGGGTAGGCCATGAACAGTTTGAAGGAGGTGACCCCCTCCTGTACCAGCCGGTCCATCTCGCGCAGTGATGACTCATTGACGTCGGAGAGGATCATGTGGAAGCCGTAGTCGATGGCACAGTTGCCGTCGGCCTTGGCGTACCAGGCGTCGAGCCCTTCGCGCAGTTGGTGTCCGACGGACTGCACGGCGAAGTCGATGATGGTGGTGGTACCTCCCCAGGCGGCGGCCCGGGTGCCGGTTTCGAAGGTGTCGGAGGCGAAGGTGCCGCCGAAGGGAAGCTCCATGTGGGTATGGGCGTCGACACCGCCGGGGATGACGTAGCGGTTGGCCGCGTCGATCGTGCGTTCGGCGGTCCAGGACTCGGCGACGGCAGAGCCGTGTGCGGCGAGTGCGACGATCCGACCGTCCTCGATCAGTACGTCGGCGTGGACCTCGTCCGCCGCGGTGATGACGAGACCGCCGCGGATGAGAGTGCGAGTGCTGCTCATGTGCTGCTGCGCTCCCTACTGGTGGGTACGTGGTCGATGCGTGGCCCGCTCCCGGTGTGCCGTCTCCCGGAGTGCGTCCGACGGGCGCCTGCCGTCGGTCGGGGTGTCGGTGCGGAGTGTCGGCACGGGGCGGACGGCTCGCTGGGGCCCTGCGCACCGCAGGGCCCGGACCGGACAGGACACTCTCGGGCCGCCTTGCTCAGGCCCGTCGCCGATCGTCGTCCTAGGCAGCGGCGCGCAGGGCGTGCCCCATGATCGCGGCGCCCTCTTCCGCTTCCGCGATGGTCAGCGAGAGCGGTGGGGCGATCCGGAGCGCGCTGGTGTTGTGTCCGCCGCCCTTGCCGATCAGGAGCCCGCTCTCGCGCGCCGCCTCCAACACCCGGGAGGCAGCCTCGGGGTACGCCTCGTCGGTACCGGGTTTGACCAACTCGATCCCGATCATGAGCCCTCGGCCGCGTACTTCCCGTACCGCGGGCACCTGGGCGCTGACCGCCCTCAGCCGTTCGATCAGCAGCCCGCCGACCCGGCGGGCATTGCCCTGGAGGTCGTGCTCCAGCAGATGGTTGAGGTTGGCGTTGCCCGCGGCCATGGTGACGGGGGAACCGCCGAAGGTGGAAATGGAGTTGGCGTCGAGGGAGTTCATGATGGCCGCGGGGGCGACGACTCCGCCGATCGACATGCCGTTGCCGATGCCCTTGGCGAAGGTGAGGATGTCCGGCGGCCCGTTCTCCGCGTGCGCCTGCCATCCCCAGAAGTGGTCTCCGGTTCGCCCCCAGCCGGTCTGCACCTCGTCGGCGATCCAGAGGATGCCGTGGCGGTCGAGGACCTCGCGGAAGGCCGCGTAGAGGCCGTCCGGCGGTGAGGTGAAGCCGCCGACGCCCTGGATGGGCTCGGCGATCAGCGCCGCCACGTCGCGGGTGTGGCCGAGGAGGTCTTCCAGATCTGCGACACACGCACGGATGAACCGTTCGTCCGACAGTTCGGCGTAGGGGCCCCGGGTGCGCACTCCCCCATGGACGTACAGCGGTTGGATCGGGGAGAGCGTGGTGGTGGTCCAGGCGCGGTTGCCGGTGAGGGAGACCGCGGAGAACGAACGGCCGTGGTAGCTGTTGCGCATGGCCAGCACCTGGTTGGAGCGGCGGTAGGCGGTGGCGAGCAACAGGGCGGTGTCGTTGGCTTCGGTGCCCGATGTGGTGAAGAAGACCCGCGCGTCGGGGATGCCGGACAGTGCGGCGATGCGTTCGGCCAGTTCGATCATGGGCCGATTGAGGTAGAGCGTGGAGGAGTGGATGATCCGCGCCGCCTGTTCGGCCACCGCCTTGGTGACCTCGGGCAGGGCGTGGGCGGTCATCGTGGTGAGGATGCCGCCGAAGAAGTCGAGGTAGCGATTTCCGTCGGCGTCCCAGACGTATCGACCCTCGCCGTGGGTGAGTTCGAGGGGCTGTTGGTAGTAGAGGGCCACCCAGTCGGGGATGACGGCACGGTGTCGGTCGTGGAGGGTCACGGCTGCACCAGCCCTTCGTAGGCGTCGGGTCGGCGATCCCGGTAGAACGCCCACTGCTGGCGGACGGTGTCGATCAGGTCGAAGTCGAGGTCGCGGACGAGGAGTTGTTCCGTGTCGTCGCTGGCCGGGTCTCCGACGAACTGGCCGCGGGGATCGACGAAGTAGCTGGTGCCGTAGAAGTCGTTGTCGCCGTACTCCTCTTGGCCGACGCGGTTGATGGCGGCGACGAAGTACTCATTGGCGACGGCTGCGGCGGGCTGTTCCAACTGCCACAGGTAGGCGGACAGCCCCCGGGAGGTGGCGGAGGGGTTGTACACCAGTTGGGCACCGTTGAGGCCGAGTTGCCGCCAGCCCTCGGGGAAGTGGCGGTCGTAGCAGATGTAGACGCCGACCCGGCCGACCGCGGTCTCGAACACGGGCCAGCCGGCATTGCCTGGACGGAAGTAGAACTTCTCCCAGAAGCCCTTGACCTGGGGGATGTGGTGCTTGCGGTACTTCCCCAGATAGGTGCCGTCGGCGTCGATCACGGCCGCGGTGTTGTAGTAGAACCCGGCACCCTCGACCTCGAAGACGGGGACGACGATCACCATCCCGGTCTCGCGGGCCAGTTCCTGCATCCGTCGGACGGTGGGACCGTCCGGGACGGGCTCGGCCCAGCGGTAGTGCTCGGAGTCCTGCACCTGGCAGAAGTAGGGGGCGTTGAAGACTTCCTGGAATCCGATCACCCGGGCGCCCTGCCGGGCCGCCTCACGGGCATGTTCCTCGTGTTTGGCAATCATGGATTCGGTGTCGCCTGTCCAGGTCGCCTGGACCAGTGCGGCGCGTACGACATTGGCCATGGGCTGCTCCTTCGGCCGGGCGTCAGCGAGCCTCTACGCACGTAGACACGGTACGTAGAGGGAGAACGTAAGCCCCGTCACACATCGGGGCAAGACCATCGGAGTCAACCCGCAGAATCGATCTTGTTTCACCCGAGCGGAGGACGAGCCCAGCAACAACAGGGCTCACCACTGACCCAACCGGCCCCACCTGCACCCGGATACACCGTCAGGACAGCGACAGGGGCCGGAAATGACCGCTCACGGGTCGACTGGACGAGTCGGTGAAGTAACCGGGGAAGGACCGCCGAGGAGCATCGGCGGTCGACCGGGCGGAGGGTAGCGACAGCCACGACGCACCGCGCGCCAGCCCGGAAGCCTTCGGTCAGAGCGTCACCACGATGCCCGTGTGGGGACGCTTGCCACGCCGAGCCACCATCGCCGGCCAGTCGACGAGCCAGAACTGCCAGGTGTACTTGCGGGCGAGCAGGGAGCGCACCCGTGCCGTGCCCTCCGTGTCCAGCAGTTCGGCCGTGCCCTCCGCGGCGGGGGCGCCTTCGGCGATCCGCCCTCGGGCGTCACAGACGGAGACCACGACCCGGGAGTCGTTGCGCAGCCGCTTGACCTTGTAGGAATCGGTGCGGGTCCAGGCGTAGAGCTTTCCGCCGTCCTCGGCGAACCACACGGGCGTGGCGACCCCGGTCCCGTTCTTGCGGAAGGTGGTCACGCTCAGATAGCGGGCAGAGGCGAAGTCAGCGGCGGTCACGGGACGAGCCTAGGGCACGCTCAGGCTGCGGGCAGCAGAGCACAGCGGACCACCAGCTCGTCCATGGAGAGCCCGAGGGCGGACGCAAGGGCGGCCACGGTGAAGAACGCCGGGGTGGGGGCGCGACCGGTCTCGATCTTGCGAAGGGTCTCGGGCGAGATCCCGGCGACCAGCGCGACCTCGACCATGCTGCGCTCGCCGCGCGCCGTACGCAGCATGCGACCGAGGCGCTCGCCGCGTTCGCGCTCTTCCGGGGTGAGGGGGGTACGAACCATGGCGTTATTCTAATGCCGGTATTGGAATACCGCCAGGACCGGTATAGTAATTGGCATGGTTGAGATCAAAACCGATCAGTCGATCGAAGCGATGCGTGAGGCCGGCAGGGTCGTTGCCGGTGCACTGACGGCGGCCCGTGAAGTCGCGACCGTAGGAGCGACCCTGCGGGACGTGGATGCGGCAGCGCGGGCCGTTCTCACCGAGGCAGGGGCCCGATCGCCCTTCCTCGGCTATCACCCCTCGTGGGCCCCCGTTCCCTTTCCGGCCGTCGTGTGCGCATCGGTCAACGACACGATCGTGCACGGCATCCCGGACGACTACCGACTGGGCGACGGCGATCTGCTGAGTCTGGACTGCGGCGCGATTCTCGCCGGCTGGGTGGGTGACTCGGCGGTGAGCTTCACCGTGGGCCGCGCCAGGCCCGAGGACCTCCGGCTCATCGAGACGGTCGAGGCGGCGCTGGAGGCCGGCATCGCGGCGGCCGTGGTCGGCCGGAGGATCGGCGACATCGCCCATGCCATCGGCCGGGTGTGCCGCTCGGCCGGCTACGGCATTCCGGACGGCTACGGCGGCCACGGCATCGGGCGGCGGATGCACGAGGACCCGGGCGTCCCCAACGAGGGCCGACCGGGCCGGGGCATGGTGCTGCGCCATGGCATGGTGCTGGCCATCGAGCCCATGGTGATCGCGGGCGGCACGGACGACCACTACACCGCCCAGGACGGCTGGACGGTCCGCACGATCGACGGCAGCAGGGCCGCCCACGCGGAGCACACGGTGGCCATCACCGATGAAGGACCGCGCGTGCTCACCGTCCTGTGAATGGGTCGACCGGGACGGTCAGCGCCCAGCGACCCCGTGACCCTGTGACCCCGTTACGGGAACGGGCAGACCACGCCCCGTCGCTGCCTTATGGCTGCCTTATGGCTGCCGGACCAGATCCCGTCAGCCGTTCGCCACGAACTCCTTGGCCAGCGAGTTCCCCAGTGTCACCGCGGCGCTGTGGCTCTCGATCGGGGACACCTTGGAGTTCTTGAAGAGGATGTAGGTGACGCCCGACCCGATCCCGCCCGTGGCCGGGTCGGGATCGATGCCGAGTGACTCGGCCATGGCGTAGGAGGCTTCGCCGATGATGCCGGTGGGCCCGGTGTCCCCGACGACTCCGTACCGGACCTTGCCGTCGTGGACCACGGCCACCACCGACCCACCCTTGATCCCGAAGTCGGTGTAGCGCCAGGTGGAGCTGGGACTGGGCACCACGATGAACGGCAACTCCTCCGCGCTCAGCGGTCTGCCGTCCGACTGGTGGAAGGCGGTATCGGGGAGAAACCAGGGGTCGGTCTGGGCATTGCACTGAGTGGTGGCCCGGCCGTCGCAGTCGATGTCCAGATCGGCCGTCCAGAACACCGCCTCATCGGTGCCGCAGACGGGGACGGACTTGGAGCCCCCGGCGTCCTTGGCGTACTTCCCGCTGGAGATCTGCGTACAGCTCCCCGTCCTGGCCAGCAGCTCGGCCGCCCCCACGGTGCCCTCGCGCACACCGTACGCATCGGGGGTGACGACCCGCTGAACCGTCTCCGCCGCGGCCGGCAGGGCGGCGGAGCTCAGCAGGGCAGCCCCCGAGAGTGCGGCGACGAAAGCGGGGAGCAGGGTGGATGAGCGCATGGGAAGATCACCTTTCTGTGCGGAAATGCGTCCATACCCGCTCCCACACAGAACTGATCCCCCGCTGTCGGGGACATCGGGGCAGACCCTCGTACAACAACGGCGGCCCGTCCGACAGTTGATGCCGAACGGGCCGTGGGTGAACGAGGGGCCGGACGGAGTACGCCCGTCCGAGCGGCGGCATCGCCCTCAAGCGCTGTCCGCCGCCGCGGATCGACTGCCCCTCGCCCCCTGCACCACCTCACCCTGCCAGGGTGAACCGGCAGGCCAGACACCCGGCCGACCTGCCTGAACCCGGCTTGGGCAACACCTGCTAGGGGTTGCCGCTGGGCCGCACCACCATCGCCGAACCGCCCCCTCGGCGCACCTTCTCGGCGGCGGCGAGCCATCGTCCATCAGGGAGCCGCTCGATCCCGGTCGCGGCTCCGATCTCCGCGTTGAGGCGGAAGCGGTGACCGATCTTCTCCAGCTTCGCGCGCAGTGAGCTGTCCCAGAGTCCCGGCTCCAGTTCGGTCGTGGTCTGGTTGCGCTGGCTGGCCCGTGGGGCTGCGATCGCCTCCACCAGGGGAAGTCCCCGGTCCAGACGACCCGTCAGGGTCTGGAGGACCGTGGTGATGATCGTCGCCCCGCCAGGAGAGCCCAGCGCGAGCACCGGACGTCCCTCGTCGAGGACGATCGTCGGCGAGATGGACGAACGCGGACGCTTGCTCGGACCGGGCAGGTTCGGATCGTGCACGGCGGGGTTCGCCGGTGCGAAGGAGAAGTCGGTCAACTCGTTGTTCAGCAGGAACCCCCGGTCCGGCACGGTGATCCCGCTGCCGCCGGTGGACTCGATCGTCAGGGTGTACGCGACGACGTTGCCCCACTTGTCCGCGGTCGTCAGATGGGTGGTGTTCTCGCCCTCGAACGTGGTCGGCGCGGTCTTGCCCTTGTTGGAGCAGGCTGCGGGCCTGCGGGGGTCACCCGGGGCCAGCGGGCTGGTGAGTACCGCGTTGTCCTTGATCAGGCAGCCTCGTGAATCGGCGAACCGCTGGGAGAGGAGTTCCTTGACGGGAACGTTCTCGAAGGCGGGATCACCGACCCAGCGGCCCCGGTCCGCGAAGGCGATCCGGCTGGCCTCGATGAAGCGGTGCAGGTACTGGGTCTTGCTGGCGTCCGCCAGATCGGTGCGCTCCAGGATGTTGAGCGCCTCGCCGACACTGGTGCCGCCCGATGAGGAGGGGCCCATGCCGTAGACGTCCAGGCCCCGGTAGGAGATCTTCGTGGGTGCGCGCCGGATGGTGTCGTACGTCCGCAGGTCCCTGGCGGTGAGGTCACCGGGCCTGACCTTGCGGGTCACACCCTCGCCGACGGGTGGCTTGCGGACCGTGCGCACGATGTCCGTGGCGATGTCACCGCGGTACAGCGCCTGCGTACCCTCCCGCCCGATCTCCTTGTAGGTGCGCGCCAGATCGGGGTTCTTGAAGACGGAACCCACCACGGGCAGCTTTCCTCGGGGGAGGAAGAGTTCGGCGCTGGCCGGGAAGTCGGCGAAGCGGTCCCGGTTGGCCTCGGTCTGCGAGCGGAAGGTGGCGTCCACGGTGAACCCGTCGCGCGCCAGCCGCTCGGCGGGCTTCAGCAACTCGCCCAGGGGCTTGCTGCCCCAACTATCGAGCGCACTCTCCCAGGTGGCCGGCGTACCGGGGGTGCCCACGCCCAGGCCGCTGGTCTGGCCCTCGGCGAACGGGATCGGTTGGCCCTTCTCCTGGAAGAGACCGGGGCCGGCGGAGCGCGGCGCGGTCTCCCGGCCGTCGATGGTGTGGACCGTACGGGACCGGGCGTCGTAGTGGACGAAGAAGCCACCGCCGCCGATGCCCGCCGAGTAGGGCTCGGTGACGCCGAGTGCGGCAGCCGTGGCGATCGCCGCGTCCACGGCGTTGCCGCCTCGTTTGAGCACGTCGATGCCGGCGGCCGAGGCGTCCGGATCGACGCTGGCCACCGCGCCACCGTGGCCGACGGCCACCGGTGACTTCGCGGGTGTCTTCAGTAAGGGCTTGGGGTGGGAGGGCGCGGCGGCCCCCAGCGAGACCATCGCTGCCGCGACGGTCAGAACGGTCGCGCTGCGGGCGGCGGTTCGGCCCATGTGGATACCTCCAGTCAACATACGTCCGCGCACTGTAACTTCACCCGGCCGCGGACGTCAGGACACCTGGCCGGGACTGCATCGAACGGCGGTGCGATGGCAGCGATAGGCTGCGCGCCCATGAACGACGACGTACGCAACATCGTGCTCGGTGTGGTGGCCGCCGGGATCAGTGCCACGCTCGGTTGGCTCGCTCGTACCTACCTCTTGCGGCGCAAGCTGCTGCGCAAGCAGACCTTCTTCGGACTGCCGTCGAACTCGGAGTCCTTGTTGGTCGTCAACCGTGAGGCGGGCCGCGACGGGTCCGTGCACCGCTTTGACGTCTTTGCCCTGCTGGAGTTGGCCGCGCTGATCAAGGACTGCGAGGCCCAGGCGGAGATCGTCTGGCATGACATCGCCCGGCAGGGCTTCGGTGAACGTACGGAATTCTGCGTGGGTGGCCCGTACTCGAATCGACGGATGGCCGCTCATCTCCATCATCTGCTTCCCGGAGTGCGCGTCAATGTCGACCCGCAGCCGGGTCCGGACCAGGGCGCGTTCCAGATCGGCTCGGACCGCTATCGACTGGAGGCAGGGGCCGCGGAGTACGTGCTCCTGGCTCGGCTGACGGCCCAGCCGGACGCCCGACCGGTCTTCCTCTTCTGCGGCCAGCGCGCCATCACCAATCAGGCGGCCACCCGCTATCTCGCCCGGAACCACGAGACGCTGGCGAAGAAGCACGGACGGAGTTCGTTCTGCCTGCTGCTGAAGGTGGTCAACTCCCAGGCGTACGGCCCGGACGTCGTCGAGGTGGTCGCTGACGTGACCGTCGCGGCCAGGACACCGCTGCCCTCGGGCGCCGCCGCGGGATGAGCCGGCGCCGTACGCGGTTGGCACAGCGACCGGGGACTGCCGGCGGTGGGGCCGCTCACCGCTCCGTCCACCGCGGGAGAAACCCGGTCGGGGTTCTTGTGCCGCTGAGGGTGGGATGACCAAGGAGAGCGGCGCCCCCGTCGTGTGCGGCTTCGACGCGGGCCCGCTCGGCCTCGGCAAGCGGGTCCGTCAAGCGTCCGGTACACCCACGGACCGACCCCTGGTGGTCCCAGCACTTCGATGCGGAGTGGTTCTCCACTCCGGCGAAGTGCCGGCCCGCACCCGTGTCACCGTGGTCTGGACGCCTCGACCTGCTCTGTCCATCGAGCACGACCCTGCCGGCGCAGCTGACCTTCTCCTCGTTCGCGACCGCCCCTCGTCATCCGTGGGTGTCGCGACGCCAGAAGTGATCACCGACTGCGGCCGGAGCCCCGTCTAGGGCTCCGGGTCATGCCCCATGTACTGCTGCCCTGCCTCCTACGGCTTGGGGGGACCCCCGGACAGCAGTGTCCCTGGATCGGCCGGGGTGATCTCCACGGCCTCCGTCTTTGGATTGCGGCGCTGCCGCCTGGCCACCCAGTTGGCGAACCAAGAGAGCAACATACACATCCCGATGTAGATCGGCGAGATCACCATCACCACCGGGATGAAGGGCAGATCGTAATCGAGGTTCGAGGCGATGAGCTTGCCCGCGTGAAGGAATTCTTCGTAGGTGATCAGATAGCCGAGCGAGGTGTCCTTCAGCGCCACCACGAGTTGACTGATGATCGTCGGCAGCATCGCGCGGACCGCCTGGGGCACCAGTACGTGCGTCATGACCTGCGTCTTGCGCATCCCCAGGGCATACGCCGCCTCGCGCTGTCCACGGTCGACGGAGTTGACGCCGGCACGGAAGACCTCGGCCAGGACCGAACCGTTGTAGAGGGTGAGCCCCGCCACCAGGGCGGGAAGGGGTTGCACCTTCAACGCGACGAAGATGAAGAAGATCATCACCAGTACGGGCATCGCTCGGAAGAACTCCACCAGCAGGGTGGACAGCCAGCGCACGGGCTTGTGGTCGGAGAGACGACCACAGGCCAGGATGGTCCCGAGGACCAGGGACAGCACGGCGGCGTACGCGAATGCCTTGAGGGTGTTGCCCAGGCCGCGCAGGAGCAGTTCCTGAATGCCCTTGTACTCGAAGGGGGTCCACTTGGCGGCGGTGAACTGCCCGGTGTCGAAGAGCAGATAGAGGATCCAGCCGAGCAGGGCGACGATGGCGACGGTCGAGACGATCCCGTAGAGGCGGTGCCGCTTGCGGGTCTTGGGCCCGGGGATGTCGTAGAGGGCGGTGGAATCGGTCATCGGGCGACTCCATAGCGCTTCTCCAGCACGTTGAACAGCGCACTGATGGACAGGGTGATGATCAGATACCCGACGGCGATCCAGACGAAGGTCCAGATGATGTTGTAGCCGAGTTCGCTGAGCGTCTTGTAGGTGCCGAGGAGTTCGGTGACGCTGAACGCGCCGGCGATCGCGGAGTTCTTGGCCAGGGCGATGATGGTCGAACCGACCGGTGGGATGACGCTGCGGAATGCCTGCGGCAGCACCACGTTGTTGAGGGTCTGGCCGAACGTCATGCCCAGACTGCGGGCGGCTTCGCCCTGCCCCTTCGGAACGGTGTTGATGCCCGAGCGCAGCGCCTCGCAGATGAAGGCGGAGGTGTAGCACCCCAGGGCGAGGATTGCGAACACCTTGAAGGGCAGGACCAGTCCGAATCGGGGCAGTCCGAGGAGTACGGCGAAGAAGAGCAGGGTCAGGGGGGTGTTGCGGAGCACGGTGACCCAGACCGTGCCGATCACCCGGAAGGAGCCGACGGGCGCCACCCGGAAGGAGGCCATCAGGAATCCGAGGGCGAGCGCGAGGAGCGAGGAGTAGACCGTCAGTTCGACGGTACCGAGGAAGCCCTCTCCGTACGTGGAGAAGTTATCGGTGAGTACTTTCACTTCAGTCCTCAGCTCGCCGGGTAGCGGTCGATCGGGGGCGGCTCGGGTGCCGGGACCCCGGAGAGACCGAGCGTTGCTTCGTACGCCTTCTTCCAGTTGCCGTTCTTCTCGTTGGCCTCCAGGGCGTCATCGATGGCGAGGCGCAGGGCGTTGTCGTTGCGCGGCACTCCGATTCCGTAGGGCTCCTCGGAGAAGGGCTTTCCGACGACCTTCAACTCGTCCGGCGCCTTGGCCGCGTACCCGGTGAGGATGGCGTTGTCCGTGGTGACCGCGTCGACCTGATAGGTGAGCAGGTTGTCCACACAGATGGAGTACGTGTCGTAGGCGACGAGATCGGCCTTCGGGTAGTCGGCCTGGATGCGCTGGTACGGAGTGGACCCGGAGGCCGAACAGACCCTCTTGCCGGCGAGGTCCTCGGGGCCCTTGATGTCCTCTTCGTCGGCACGCACCAGCAGGTCCTGGCCGGCCATGTAGTACGGGCCGGCGAAGCCGACGAGCTTCTTGCGGTTGTCGTTGATGGTGTAGGTGCCGACGTAGTAGTCGATCTGCCCGTTCTGGAGCGCCGTCTCACGGTTGGCGGAGGCGATCGTGCGGAAGGCGATCTTCTGGGGGTCGAGCCCGAGCGAGGCAGACACCATGCGCGCGATCTCGATGTCGAAGCCCGAGTACAGACCGCTGGCGGGGTCCTTCTCGCCGAGGTAGGGCTGGTCCTCCTTGACGCCGACCACGAAGTGACCGCGCCGCTTCGCCTTGCGCCAGGTCGGTGAATCCTCCAACTGGAAGGCCGTGTTGACCTGGTACTCGGGCAGTTGGTCCGGTTGTGGCCCCTTGACGGGCGGGCTGCCCTCCTTGCCGCAGGCCGTGGCGGCGAGGACCGCGAGCACCAGCGCCGTCAGGGCACGTCTGATCCGCATGTGTCGGCCCCCGTCAGTGCTTGAGGATCTTGGAGAGGAAGTCCTTGGCGCGCTCGCTCTCCGGATGGGTGAAGAAGTCCTCGGGGGTCCGGTCCTCGATGCAGCGGCCGTCGGCCATGAAGATGACGCGGTTGGCCGCCGAACGGGCGAAGCCCATCTCATGGGTGACGACGACCATGGTCATTCCGTCCCGGGCGAGTTGCTGCATCACCTCAAGGACCTCGTTGATCATCTCCGGGTCGAGCGCCGAGGTCGGCTCGTCGAACAGCATGACCTTGGGTTCCATGGCGAGCGCTCGCGCGATGGCCACGCGCTGCTGCTGTCCGCCGGAGAGCTGCGCGGGATACTTGTCGGCCTGCGAGGCCAACCCCACCCGGTCCAGCAGTTCCCGGGAGCGCCGATCGGCCTCTTCTCTCTTCCGGCCGCGGACCTTGATCGGCGCCAGGGAGACATTGGCCAGGACGGTCTTATGGGCGAACAGGTTGAAGGACTGGAAGACCATCCCGACGTCGGCCCGCAATCTGGCCAGGCCCTTGCCCTCCGCCGGCAGGGGTTCGCCGTCGATGGTGATCGTGCCCGACTCGATGGTCTCCAGCCGGTTCATGGTCCGGCAGAGAGTCGACTTCCCCGAGCCCGACGGCCCGATGACCACCACCACCTCCCCGCGCCCGACGGTGAGGTTGATGTCCTGGAGAACGTGCAACTGTCCGAAGTGCTTATTGACGTCCCGCAGCTCGATCAACGGATCGACGACGGCCATACGCTGCCCTACCCACTCATCGCTGTGTCGAGGTCAGCGCAAACTATCCATCCCGATAAGGGACTTCACGCACGACACGCATAAATAGGGCATAAGCCGTATTTATCGAAGTGGGTTTCCGGACCTCCCGCCCGGCGCGGGACGATCGAATCCGGCAGGGTCTAAGCCTCGGCCGCCTCCGCGTACACCTGCGCCAACTCCGGTGCGCCGTGGACCGCCCAGTCCAGACCCGCCTCGACCACACCGATCTCCCGACCCGAGGCGAGACGCACCACGGGGTGACCACCCGGCCAGATGTGCCAGACGGCCCCGGGAACCGTGCGCACGATGACCGTGCCGAGATAGAGACCGGCGTCATTGCCCACCCAGGGCAGTTCCTCGGGATCGTCGCGCCAGCGCGGCGGGAGCTGATCGAGTGCGGCCAACGAATCCGGGCTGTCATCCAGTTCGAGCCCGAGCCGCTCGGCCCGCACCCGAAGGAGCTCGCACTCCGAGAGCAGTTCGGCGATGGCAGCCGCCCGCTCCGGGTCGCTCTCCGCTGCGGCCTGCTGCTCCTCCTCGTCAGCGCCTTGACGCTTGAGCCAATGGTCCAAGAAAGGGATGTTCACACCACTCACCCTCGCATTCCCTCAGCCAGCCGCACCACAAGGCACGCGACGGCGGTCATCGGTGTCGTCGGACGACGTCGGTCGATCGATGGCCGATGGTCAGACGGTGAGGTCGACCACGACCGGGGCATGGTCCGATGCTCCCTTGCCCTTGCGCTCCTCACGGTCGACGTAGCCGTCCTTGACCGATTCCCTGAAGGGCCCATTGCCATAGACGAGGTCGATGCGCATGCCGCGGTTCTTCGGGAAGCCCAGCTGACGGTAGTCCCAGTAGGTGAACGGATGATCATACTTCAGTGGACGCGGCACCACATCGCCCAGACCTGTCTCCCGCAGAGCGGCGAGCGCGGCCCGCTCGGGCTCGGTGACATGGGTGCTGCCCTCGAATGCGGACCGGTCCCAGACGTCCTCGTCGGCGGGGGCAATGTTGAAGTCGCCCAGGACGGCGAAGGGCCGCTCCCCCGCCGCATCCTCGGCGACCGCGGTCCTCAGCGCTGCCAGCCAGCTCAGCTTGTAGGCGTAGTGCTCGTGCGAAACTTCTCGGCCATTGGGGACATAGACCGACCAGACACGCACCGGGCCGCACGTGGCGGAGATGGAACGGGGCTCCTGCACTCCCCCGTACTCAGGACCGCCCGGCAGCCCCTTGACCACATCGGCCAGACCGACCCTGGAGAGCAGCGCCACGCCGTTCCACCGCCCGTCGGCGTGGATGGCGGACTCATAGCCGATCTCCCGCAGCTCCGCCGCTGGGAACTGCTCCTCGGTGCACTTGGTCTCCTGGATGCAGAGCACGTCGGTGCCGCTGCTCTCCAGCCAGGCGAGCAACCGCGGCAACCGAGCGGTGATCGAGTTGACGTTCCATGTGGCGATGCGCATGGGGAAAGCCTAATGCCGGGGTGTGACACTCCGGGCTCCGCAGGGCAACGGGCCGGTCGGGCGTTCGTCGAGTGAATGACCGAAAAAGGCCCCCATCACACCGCGATGCTCTCGCCGGCACCGAGCCGGGTGTGCTCGGCGCCGCCGAGATTGCCGATGTGCGTGTCGTAGATCGGCCGGGCGAGGTCGGTGAGCAGGGCGTCGTGCACATCGACGGCCCGCCGGGGCGCCACCTCGCGCACATAGTCGATGACCTCGGCGATCTTGTTCCAGGGCGCGTGGACGGGCAGGAGCAAGGTGTCGACGGCCGTCCCCGGCACGATGAGGGCATCACCCGGGTGGAAGACGGAGCCGTCCACCAGGTAGCCGACATTGGTGACCCTCGGCAGGTCCGGATGGATCACGGCATGGAGCTCCCCGTGTACCTGTACATCAAAACCGGCCACCGAAAATGCGTCGCCGTGGCCGATGGTGTGGACGCGGCCGGGGTAGGCCGGCGTGAGCTTCTCGGCGACGCTCCGTAGCGTCCACACCTCGGTTCCGGCGGCGAGGGCGGCGCGCAGCCGCCCTTCGTCGAAGTGGTCGGGGTGCTCATGGGTGATCAGAACGGCGTCCGCGCCCTCAGCCGCGTCCTGCTCGCTGAAGGCCCCCGGGTCGATCACCAGGACCGCCCCGTCCTTCTCCAGGCGGATGCAGGCGTGCTTCTTCTTCGTCAGCTCCATGAGCACATCCTGCTACGGGCCCGGTGCCGTCTCCTGTCGAATGACCTCACGTGCCACCGCGAAGGCGGAGTTCGCTGCCGGAACGCCGCAGTACACGGCGGTGTGGAGCAGGATCTCCTTGATCTCCTGGGGCGTCAGGCCGTTGCGGAGCGCGGCCCTGGTGTGGGTCGCCAACTCCTCGCGGTAACCGCCGGCAACCAGTGCGGTGAGGGTGATGACGCTGCGTGTTCGACGATCGATGCCGTCCCGGCTCCAGACCTCGCCCCAGGCATAGCGCGTGACCAGTTCCTGGAAGTCGTCCCCGAAGGCGTCGGCCCGCGCGGTCACCTCGTCCACATGGGCGTCGCCGAGGACCTCTCGGCGCACCTTGACGCCCGGCTCGTACGGATCGGGCCGGCCGGGGGACGCCGGTTCGACCACCGGTGCGACTTCGGCGACGGGGGCGACCGGAGCCGGGGCCATCGGTACGAGTTGTGGCGCGGGAATCGCGGACAGCGTGTCCTGCGCCACCCCGGCGAAATGACGGATCAGCAGGTCCGTCACCGCGGACGGCTGCTCAACGGGTGCCAGATGGGAGGCGCCGGGCACCAGAGCCAGTCGCGAATCCGGTATTCCGGCGACCAGGGTACGAGCCTCGGCGGGGCCCGTGACCTGGTCCTCGGAGCCGACGAGCACCAGGGTCGGGACCCCGATGCGGCCCAGTTCCGTCCGGGCGTCGAAGGCGGCGAGGGCCTCGCAGGCGGCGATGTAACAGCCCGGGTCCGTGGTGCGAACCATCTGGACGGCCCATTCGACGATCGCCGGCTGAGCGGCGGCGAAACCCTGGGTGAACCAGTTCTCGGGTGCGCTGCGGGCCATGGGCTCCAGGCCGTTGGTGCGGACGACCACACCACGGCGCCGGAACTCGTCGGCGGTGCCGAACCGGGGCGATGCCGCAACGAGGGCGAGGGAGGCGACTCGGTGCGGGTGGGTGAGCGCCAACTCGATGCCGATCGCACCTCCTATGGAGCACCCGGTGTAGCCGAAGCGCTGGATGCCAAGCCCGTCAAGGGTGGCGAGGAGGCGTTCGGCGAGTTCACCGATGGAGGCGGCGGGCTGGGCCGGTGCACCCCCGTGGCCGGGCAGGTCGTAGCGCAGGACGCGCCACTCGCGGGAGAGTTCCTCGATCTGTCGATCCCACATATGCCAGGTGGTACCGAGGGATGGCCCCAGGATCAGGACAGGTGCGTCGTCCGGCCCGTCCATACGGTACTGAAGGGTCTGTGGGGGTGGGTTTTCGGCGGGAATGCCGGGCGCGACCTCGGAGGGCGCCTGATCGGCCACGGGGAGGGGTCCGTCGAGGGGGGCCCGTCCGCCGTCCGTCGAGGGGGGCGCGGCAGGGGTCTGCTCACCGGTGGGGGTCTGTTGGTCGGGGGGAGGCTGTGTCTCACTCACCCGCTCCACGGTAGTGAGTTCACGGTGCGGAAAGTACGGTCCCCCCACAAGGAGTCCGATCAAGGAGCATCAGGGGGTGGTTTTGGACACGACATACACCCTGGGGCGGGTGGAATCGGTCATGTCCACCGTGATGTCCTGACTGGGCCGGGGGCGGGTGCCCGGATGGCTCGTGCCAGCCCAGATCCTCTCGGACGTGAAGTCCCAGCCGACCGTCCGGGCATCCTTGGCTCCGATGGTGACCTGCCCGTACATCAGTTCGGCGCGGCTGGTGCCGACTTCTTCCAGGAACAGGTCGAGCCCGGCCGATGTGGTTCTGAACTGAACGTACAACCGGCTGGTCTTCCAGTTGCTGGTCTCGAAGTAGGCGACCTTGGTGGACTCCGGCGGAATCGGCACCTCGAAAATGCGGCGCTTCATCTGGGACGGCCAACTGTCGCGCAGCCCCTGGGCCGATGATTCGGCCGCCTTGTCGCGTCCGCTGTCGCGGCTCTGCTCGGCGGAGATCACCAGATAGCCGGCGGGGATTCCGACGAGGAGCACGATGATGATCGCCGTCAACCAGCGGCGAAAGATCATGTGCCCCCTGCCCTCGGGGGGCCGGAAGCTCTCGTCCGGAGACGTGGGCTGGCGGGGCACGGTCATGAAAGTCGGTTCCTGGGTGGGGCTCGGTCGGAACTGAAGTGTACGGTCCCGAAACGGCCGGGTACGGAAGCGGACTCCTCGGTTCCCGCGTAGCGGGGGTACGGACAGGGCGGCCACGGCGGTCCTGCGCGTTCGTGCAGCCCCGGGGTGGCGGGGCTCAGAACCATCCGATCGAGGGGGCCAGCGCGAAGGGGCCGATCGGAGCAGTCGAGTGCACGGCGCGACGACCACCCGCACGCCCCGATCAGCCCCGATCAGCCCCGAGGGTGGTGTCCACGGTCCTCGACCCTGGTGGCCCTGTGGCTCGGGTGGCTGCTCCGCAGCGCTGGTTCGGGACGCCCCCAGACCTCGACCCCAGACTTCGGGCGCAGGGCTTCTCAGGGCTCCTCGGTGGGGCGTACCGAGGCGGAGTTCCGCAGCACCTGTGCATAGCGTTCGTACCGCTCGTGGCGCTCCACGCGTCGGCGGTTGGCGC
Organism: Streptomyces sp. NBC_00690; assembly: GCF_036226685.1. Taxonomy (NCBI): domain Bacteria; kingdom Bacillati; phylum Actinomycetota; class Actinomycetes; order Kitasatosporales; family Streptomycetaceae; genus Streptomyces; species Streptomyces sp. NBC_00690. The sequence continues at coordinate 6,958,958 of NZ_CP109009.1, read as the reverse complement.
GACGGAAGCGGCGGGCGACGAGCCGGGCCAGGTCGGCGGCCCCGACCATCCCGGCCTCGGGCCCCAACTGGGCCTTGGCGATGCGCGCCTCGGGACGGTAGCCACGGCCGGTGAGATGGCGCCGGAATGCATCCCTGGCCGGCCCGATGAGGAGGTCATCGGCGGCGCTGACGCCCCCGCCGATGACGAAGCAGGAAGGGTCGAGGGCGGCTGCCAGATTGGCGATGCCGACTCCGAGCCACTGCCCGATGTCCTGGAACAGCTCGACACACATGGCGTCGCCCTCGCGGGCCAGCTCGGTGATGAGCGGACCGGTGATGTCCCCGATGTTGCCGCCGACGCGGTCGATCAGACTGTGGGCCACGGGCGAGTCCGCTGCGGCCAGTTCCCGGGCTTCGCGGACCAGGGCGTTGCCGGAGCTGTACTGCTCCCAGCAGCCGCGGTTGCCGCAGGGGCAACGATGGCCGCCGGGCACCACCTGCATATGTCCGAATTCACCGGCGACGCCGTACTTGCCCCGCTTGACCTGGCCGTCCTCCAGGATCGCGCCGCCGATCCCGGTCCCGAGGGTGATCATCACCAGATGGTCCTCGCCGCGGCCCGCCCCGAAACGCCACTCGGCCCAGGCGGCGGTGTTCGCGTCGTTGTCCACGAGGACGGGGACGGCGAGCCGGGCCGACAGGGCGTCGCGCAGGGGCTCGTTGCGCCAGGCGAGATGGGGCGCGAAGAGGACCTTGGACCGGTCCGCGTCCACCCAGCCGGCGGCCCCGATGCCGACCGCGTGCACATCGTGGCGGTCCGAGAGGTCGAGGACGAGCTCACAGATGGTGTCCTCGACGACCTTGGGACTCTTGGACTTGTCGGGGGTTTCGGTGCGGACCTTCTCCAGGATGATCCCGTCGGCGTCGACGACCCCGGCCATCACCTTCGTACCGCCGATGTCGATGCCGACCGTGGGCACCCGGGGTGCGGTCAGGTGGGAGCGGCGCTCACGGGTGCCGACGGTCCGCAGGACGGTGGCGCGGGCCGAGCCGCGGTGGGCGAAATCGCGGTAGGTGCTCACCGGGCGCCGCCTTGGGGTGTCGTGCGGATGGGGGCAGGTGCTCGCACGGGTCGCATCGTTCCTGGAGTCGTGGGGGCCGGTCGGCACGCGATGAGCTGCTTCACCCCGGGCCCGGCGGCGGACGTCGCCCGCCGTGGCCGATTCTGCCACCTGAGGGCGCCAGCGACATGGGGAGCGGGGGTGGCCGATTTCCACCCACACACCCCATGTGACCCGAGTCACAAATCACAGGAGCACATTGCAAATAGGTCTAGTCCAGTGATCGACTACACACGCTCCGTATCCGACAGGAGGACCCCATGAACGCCCTGCGGAAGATCGGCGATTTACCGCTGACCGAGGACGGACCTGAAGCGGAGGCCCGGGCGACGAGCTGTGGCGCCCGCCGCCGTACGGACAGGCGACACCGCTGCGACCGCTCGGTCAGCAGGTCCGTACGCCACTGTTCCCACCTCCGGCGCTCCAGTGCAGGCCAGCAGCACACAGGTCGGTGCTAGGCACGGCTGCCGGGTCGCCGCCGGGTGACGGCGCCGCAGCCCGGCACAGGCCGATGAAGCCAACGGCGAGGAAAGCGGAATGGTGGATATCCCCCGGTGACACCCGGGGCGCATCCCTCGGCTCGCCCGGTGACCACACCTCGGTGATGCCGGGAGCGCCTGTGGTCCCGCTGCGGTCCGAAGACTCCGCAGCGCCGTCCGACCTGCCGCCGTCTGATGCAGTTGCGAAGACCGTGCGAGGCTCCGCACATCCGCTCAGGCCGTGCGGTGCGCGCTTCGGACGGGGTCGCGGCGCGGCCCTTCGCTCCCCCGCGATCCCCGCCCTGGCCTGTCCACCGGCTGCGGGCACCGGCACGAGTCCCGAGGCGGGCGTCAGACGTCTGCCCGCCTGCCGGCCACCGTCCGCGCACCTCGCAGGCCGAGGGCGCACGACTGCGGGGCCGGACGAGATGCCGCGGGCCAACAGGTCCCACGGCACTCGTACGGCCCCGCGCCGCAGGCAATCCGGCCAGGTCCGCAGGCGATCCAGCCAGGTCCGCGGGTGATGCGGCCCCGGTGCACAACGGCCCCCGCGGTGGGCGACCGCCCCCTCCTCCACCGTGGCTTTCGCGCCCGGATCAGCAGATCCGGCGACTGAACCCCCCACACCGAAGCGCGGTACTCCGCGACCTCTGGGGTGCTCCCCCGTTCGTCCCGGATGCCTCGCGCCCCCAACCCCAAACTGGAGTTGAGTCATGGCTTTCGTCATTGCCGGCCTCGTCCTCGTCGGCGCGCTCTGCTTGGTGAACCTCCTTCTGCTCACCGGGATCAGGCGAAAACTGCGCGGACGGGGAGGACAACTGAGCGGGCCCAAACCGGGCCGGCCGATGCCCGACTTCTCGGCCACCACCCTGTCGGGACGGACCATCGGCCGGGCGGATCTCCTGGGTCGGCCCGCAGTCCTCGCCTTCCTCTCCACCTCCTGCCCGACGTGCCCGACGCTCGTGCCCCATCTGGTGGAGCACGCCCGATCAACCGGTCTCACGGCCGACCGGATGGTCGTGGTGATCGCGGGCGACGAATCGGCCGCCGAGGCACTGGCCGAACCACTGGCCGGAGTGGCGAGCGTGGTGGTCGAACCCTCCGTGGGCGAACTGACCCGGGCCTTCAGCGTCTCGACCACTCCGACCACGGTCCTCGTCGACGCCGAGGGCAAGGTGGCCCGTACCGAAACCGGCCCCCGACCCCTCGCCGACATGGAGCGCGCGGGCATCTGAGCCCCGCTCCCTCGGCGCCGGGCGTCTGACGGCACACAGAGGCGGAGGAACGGTGTTGACCTCATGGGGTCGGTGGACGATGGGCGGCGCCGGCTCGCTGTTGATGGCGGCCGGCGCCTGGTACCTGCACGGCCGATTCGTGGCGGTCACCGTACGGGGCGAGAGCATGGCGCCGACGCTGCTGCCCGGCGACCGGGTACTGATCCGGCTCGGCGCGGCCGGGCTGCGGCCCGGCGCCGTCGCCGTGGTCGCTGCCCCCGGCCCCGGCCCCGCACGGGGGTGGCGGACGGATCCCCCGGCATCGAAGGACCTCTCCGCCGTTCCCTGGTCCCTCAAGCGCGTGGTGGCGGTGGCGGGGGACGCCATGCCGGACGGGGTGGTGCGTCGGGCTCCCCGCGTACCGCCCGGGCACTTCGTGGCGATCGGAGACCATCCGCTGAGCCATGACTCCAAGCAGTACGGCCCCTGCCCGGTGGACCAGGTGCTGGGGGTGGTCGTACGTCGCTTCTAGCGGCTCCGCAGGGGGCCGAAGCGGTCCTCCATGCGGAAAGCCGTCGAGCCAGGACGGCCGCACAGGACGGCTCCGCCCGGCCGAGGCGGGGCGGAGCCGGGAGTTCAGGCGGGGTCGAGGCCCGGGGGGTTCGGCGCCCGCTCCAGTTCATGGCGGAGGTCGTCGAGTTCGCTGCCACCGGCCATCTGACGGGTCAGCTCATCCAGGGTGACGGAGTCCTTGGTATGGCTGGCAGCCATCACACCCCGTTTGAGCAGGACGAACCTATCCCCCACCAGATAGGCGTGGTGCGGGTTGTGCGTGATCAGCACCACGCCGAGACCGGCGTCCCGGGCCGCCGCGACGTACTTGAGCACGACACCCGACTGCTTGACGCCCAGTGCCGCCGTCGGTTCGTCGAGAACCAGCACCTTGGCACCGAAGTGGACTGCGCGGGCGATCGCCACGCACTGTCGTTCGCCACCGGAGAGGGTGCCGATCGGCTGGTCGACATCGCGCAGGTCGATCCCCATCCGCAGCAGTTCGGAGCGGGTCGTCTCGCGCATCCGGCCGACGTCGAGCCGACGGAACGGCCCCTTGCCCACGGTGGGCTCCGAGCCGAGGAAGAAGTTGCGCCACACCGGCATCAGCGGCACTACGGCCAGATCCTGATAGACGGTCGCGATGCCCCGATCGAGCGCCTCGCGCGGGCTCGACAGCCGGGTCGCCTCGCCGTCGATCGAGAAGGTGCCGGAATCGTGTCGGTGGAGCCCGGCGATGATCTTGATGAGAGTGGACTTGCCCGCACCGTTGTCGCCGAGCACACAGGTGATCTCACCGGTGTGCACGGTCAGGGACACGCCCTCCAGGGCGCGGATGTTCCCGTAGAACTTGCTGACGTTCTCCAGTTCGACCAGCGAGACCTGTGTCATCGGGTCGCCTCCGCCCTCTTGCGCACCCAGGCGTTGAGCAGGGTGGCCAGCAGCAGCATCGCCCCGAGGAAGAACTTGAACCAGTCCGGGTCCCACTCCGCGTACACGATCCCCTTGCTGGTCATGCCGAAGATCAGTGCACCGATCGCGGACCCGATGGCGGACCCGTACCCACCGGTGATCAGGCAGCCGCCGATGACCGCCGCGATGATGTAGATCAACTCATTGCCGACGCCTTCGCCTGACTGCACGACGTCGAAGGAGAACAGCAGGTGCTGGCCCGCGACCCAGGCGGCGAAGGCCACCCCCATATAGAGGCCGATCTTGGTACGGATGACCGGTACGCCGACCGCGCGGGCAGCGTGCTCCCCGCCGCCGACCGCGAAGATCCAGTTGCCGAAGCGGGTGCGGAGGAGAATCCAGGTGGCGACCGCGATGAGGGCGATCCACCACAAGATGGTGACCTTGATGGTGACGTCGCCGATGACGAACTCATGGGCGAAGACGGCCTTGGCCGAGGTGAAGCCCTCCATGTCGGCGATCGACTTGGTGGAGACCGTACCGCTGATCAGTTTGGTGAAGCCGAGGTTGAGACCGGTGAGCATGAGGAACGTGCCCAGCGTGATGATGAAGCTGGGCAGCTTGGTCCGGGTGAGCATCGCCCCGTTGAACACCCCCACGGCCAGGGTGACCAGCAGCGAGACGAACACTCCGACCCAGACGTTCGCCGTCATCTGGTAGCTGAACATCGACGAGACCAGGGCCGAACTCGTGACCAGGACCCCGGCCGACAGATCGAACTCGCCGCCGATCATCAACAGCGCCACCGGCACCGCCATGATGCCGATGACGGACGAGGCATAGAGCACGGTGGAGAGGCTGGACGCCTGGAGGAACGAGTCGGCGACGAACGAGAAGAAGACGAAGACGGCGAGGGCTCCGACGATCGAGCCCAGTTCGGGCCGGCCCATCAGGGTGCGCAGTACGGAGGTGTGCACCAGGCGTTCGTCGGGCGCACCCGGTTCCCGGGTGGGTGCGGAGGGTGCGGTCGCGCTCATCGGGTGCCCCGCCTGGTGAAGTCCTCCAGCTTGGCCGCGTCGGACTTGGTGATGATCTGCGGTCCGGTGAGCACGGGCTTCCCGCCGCCGAGGACATTGGCGTTATAGCGGTAGAGCCAGAGCAGATCAACGGCCTCGTAGCCCTGGAGGTAGGGCTGCTGGTCGACGGCGAAGCCCAGGGAGTCGTCCTTGAGTCCCGCCACGACCTTGGCATTGAGGTCGAAGGTGTCGATCTCTGCCTTGCTGCCCGCGGTCCGCTTCGCCTTGACGGCGGTGTCCGCGAAGGGCGCGCCCAAGGTGACGACGGCGTCCACCGAGCGGTCGGTCTGCAATTTCGCTTCGATGGTCGCCTGGACGTCGGGCATGTTGGTGCCGTCGACGTAGAGGTTCTGCATCTCGCCGTCGAAGGTGCTCTTGGCTCCGGCGCAGCGCTGCTCGTGTCCCACGTTGCCCTGTTCGTGGAGGACGCAGAGCGCCTTCTTCCGGCCTCGTTCGTTGAGCTCCTCGCCGACCGCCTCGCCGGCGATGGTCTCGTCCTGGCCGATGTGGGTGAGCGCCCCGTACTGCTTGGACTGCTCGGAGCCCGAGTTGACGGTGACCACGGGGATGCCCGCGGCGACGGCCTTGGTGACGACCGCCTTCATCGCGTCGGGCTTGGCCAGGGTGACGATGAGACCGTCGACCTTCTTGTCGATGGCGGCCTGGACCAGCTGCGCCTGCTGCTGTCCTTCGTCGCTCTTGGAGTAGAGGAAGTTGATGTTGTCCTTGGTGGCGGCCTCCCGGGCGCCCTTTTGGACGATGTCCCAGAAGGTGTCCCCGTCGCCCGAGTGGGTGACCATGGCGAAGGTCCAGCGGGGTGTGCTGACCGCGGCCTTCCCGGCGGCGGCCTGGGCCTTGCGGGCGTCCTCGGCGCGCTTGCCGCCGGTGCTGCTGCATCCCACCAGGGAGGCCCCGAGCACCGCCGCCAGCACCGCGCCGATGACGCGTACCCCTGTCCTTGCCCTTGCCACGACGCCGTGCCCCTGTCCTTCTTGCCCTGCTGATTCTCGCGGTAACCGGGAAGCGGAATGACACATCCCGGCCGCCCAAGTATGGGTCACGGCTGGTCGGAGGGTGGGCATCGGGTACGCCGGGTAGGTCATCGGACACTCCTGGTGCCGGGTGGGACGCACATGGTCAGGGGCGTACGAGCAGTTGGAACTCGAAGGTGTAGCGCGAGGCGCGATAGAGGTGGGAGCCGAGTTCCACGGCGCGCCCGGTGTCGTCGAAGGTGGTGCGTGCCATGGTGAGCACCGGACCGCCGGGCCGTTCGGCGAGCAGTTCCGCCTCGGTGGCGGTGGCGGCCCGGGCCCCGACCGACTGGCGCGCGCTGTGCAGGGTTATGCCGGCGGCCCGCATCACGCGGTAGAGGCCGGTCGCCTCCAGTTCGGGAGTGCCGCAGGTCACCAGTCCGACGGGCAGATGGTTGGTGAGCAGCGCCATGGGTTCCCCGTGGGCGTACCGCACCCGTTCGATCCGTTGCACTTCGGTGCCTTCGCCGAGGCCCAGCGCGTCGGCGACCGCGGGGGCGGCGGCCTCGGTGGACATGCGCAGGACCGTGGTGGCGGGGTGCCGTCCGGCCGCCTCCAGATCGTCGTAGAGGCTGCTGAGCTCCAGCGGCCTTCGCACCTGGCTGTGCACGACCTGGGTGCCGACGCCGCGGCGGCGCACCAGCAGTCCCTTGTCGACCAGGGCGTGGATGGCCTGACGCACGGTGGGCCGCGACAGACCCAGCCGACCTGCTAGTTCTATCTCGTTGCCGAGCAGTGTGCCGGGAGTGAGGACCCCCTGCTCTATGGCCCTCTCCAACTGCTGGGAGAGCTGGAAGTAGAGCGGAACCGGACTGGTGCGGTCCACGCTCAGCTGGAGGGACAGGACGGCGTCCGTCCCGGGTCTGGGCTGCTTGGGCACGGAGCGAGCGTAGTCGCCGGCCCTCGGGAACGGGAAGGGACGGAACACGAGAACGTCCGGTTGTCAGGACAAAGCCTTGACACGATGGCGGGGGCACCCTCATTTTTTCCCCATGCGCATCGGACTCATCGGTACGGGACGTATCGGCACCTTCCACGCGAACGTGCTCAGTCGCCACCGAGAGGTGGGGGCGCTCGTGGTGGCGGACGCCGATCCGGCGCGGGCGGCGGCGGTGGCCGAACGCACCGGGTCCACAGCGGCGCCCAGCGCGCGGGAGATCTTCACCTGGGGAGTGGACGCGCTGGTGATCGCCTCCGCAACGGCCTCCCACGCCGAGTTGATCACTCGGGCGGCGCGATCGGGGCTGCCCGCCTTCTGCGAGAAGCCGATAGCGGCGGATGTGCCGGGGACGCTCGCGGCGCTGCACGAGGTCGAAGCCGCGGGAACCCAGCTCCAGTTGGGCTTCATGCGCCGCTTCGACGCCGGCTACCGGGCAGCTCGGGAGCTGGTGGAGTCCGGACGGCTGGGCAGGCTCCACACGGTGCGCGCCATGACCTCGGACCCGGCTCCACCGGCGGCGGAATATCTGCCGCTCTCCGGGGGCCTCTACCGCGACTGTCTGGTCCATGACTTCGACATGCTGCGCTGGGTGACCGGGCGCGAGGTGGTGGAGGTGTACGCGACGGGTTCGGACGCCGGACCTGCGATGTTCCGAGCAGCGGGGGATGTGGACACCGCTGCGGCCGTGTTGACCCTGGACGACGGCGTACTGGCGACGGCGACGGCGACGCGGTGCAACGGCGCGGGCTATGACGTCCGGATGGAGCTGGCGGGGGAGCTCGATCAGGTGACGGTCGGCCTGGACGACCGTACGCCGATCACCTCGACCGAGCCGAAAGGGCCACGGGCCGCGTCCCGACCGTGGCCCGGCTTCCTGGAGCGGTTCGCCCCCGCTTACGAGGCCGAGTTGGACGCCTTCTTGCGGATGGTGGTGGGCCAGGGGGAGAACCCGTGCGACGGCCGGGAGGCACTGGCGGCCTTGCGGATCGCCGAGGCGTGCGAGCTGTCCCGGCGCGAGCGCCGGCCGGTGCGCATCGAGGAGATCCGCATCGAATGATCCGTCCGGGACGGCCTCGGGGCACCGCCCGGACCGTCGAGGTCGCCCCCTGGCATCACCCGGTCGGCCGAATCGGGTGCAAGAAGATCACGGCCCGCACCCGAGTGCCCCCTGCCGCGCCCGATGCGGCCGTCGGCAACCCAGGCCGGCAACCCCATCGGCACCGCCGTGAGCACCATCGATCCGCATGGGCACGATCCGCGCGGGTCGAAGCACCGTACGGCGGGGGCCGATCGTGGCAGCGAGGTGAGCGGGCCCGTACGGCTCCGCGCCTGGCCCTACGGCTCCTCGTCCAACAGCCCGGCGTCATGGGCGAGAAGGGCGATCTGCACCCTGTTGTTCAGCCCGAGTTTGGCCAGGACACGGGAGACGTGGGTCTTGACGGTGGGCACGCTGAGATAGAGGGTGCCAGCGATCTCTGCGTTGGACTGGCCCCGGCCCACGGCGACAACCACCTCCCGCTCGCGCTCGGCGAGGGTCTCCAGGCGGGCGATGGCGGCCCTTCGCCGGGGGTCGGCGGCGCGCTCGTGGCTCTGGTCAGCGACCCGGTCCATCAGCTGGCGGGTCACCGCGGGCGAGAGCACCGGATCACCGCCGGCCACCCGTCGGATGGCGGCGACGATCTCGGCGGGCGGGGTGTCCTTGAGGACGAAACCGGCGGCACCCGCACGCAGGGCGCGCACCACCTGCTCATCGGCGTGGAAGGTGGTGAGGACGAGGACCTCCGGTGCCCCAGGGCCACGCCGCAACTCCTCGGTGGCGGTGAGCCCGTCCACCTGCTCCATCCGAATGTCCATCAGGACCACGTCGGGGGCGAGGCGAGCGACCAGTTCGGGCACCGCGCTGCCGTCGCTCCCCTCCCCCACGATCTCCAGATCGTGTGCCCCGCCCAGCATCAGGGAGAGACCGGCGCGAACCAGGGGGTCGTCGTCGATGATGAGCAGCCGGATTGTCATACGGCCCACGGTAGCCACGCCCGGACATGGAAACCGCCGTCCCCCGTCCTTCCGTGCTCCAGGGTGCCACCGGCGAGCATCGCCCGTTCGCCCAGTCCGATCAGTCCCTGGCCGGAGCCGGGTGGGGCGGTGATCGGCCGGGGCGAACGGGGTGCGGGGTTGTCGACGGCGACGGTGAGCCCGTCAGCGGGCGCACCTGCGAGGGTGAGGGTCACTTCGGCACCCGGAGCGTGCTTGCGGGCGTTGGTCAGGGCCTCCTGCACGATCCGGTAGACGGTACGGCCGAGTACGCCGGGTACGGCCACGGGCTCCGCTATGCGCTGGTCCAGTCGGACCGTCATCCCGGCCTCGCGGGACTCGTGGACGAGTGCGTCCAGGCTGGCGAGGGTCGGCTGGGGACGGTCTCCGCTCTCGTGGTCACCCGGTGTACGGAGGACTCCGATGATCTGGCGCAGGTCCTGGAGGGCTTCATGGGCACTGTCGCGGATCACCCCGGCGGCCCGGGCCACCTCGGCGGGCGGGGCGTCGGGACGGAACTCCAGGGCGCCGGCGTGGACGCTCAGCAGGGTCAGCCGATGTGCCAGCACGTCGTGCATCTCGCGGGCGATGGCCTCACGGGCCAGCCGTTGTGCCTGCTCGGCCCGGAGTTCGGCTTCGGTCTCGGCTCGGCGGGCGCGCTCCTGGAGGACGACGACCAGTTGACGACGGGCGCGTACGAGCATGCCCCAGCCGAGCGCCAACAGGACGAGGACGCTTCCGCCGATGACGGAGGCCCAGAGGTCGGCCGTCGGATCGGGGCGGATGAGGGGACTGACGCAGGCGCTCGCGAGCGAGAGCAGACCGATCACGCCCACCGGCCGGAAGGGACGGTGCACGGCGAGGCTGAACACGGCCACGAGGAACGCCCCGCCGACCACGGGGACCAGGAAGCACGTCAGGGCCAGGGCGAGGGCGAGTTGTACGGGCCAGCGACGACGCAGCCACAGGGCGCAGCAGGCGGCGGCCCCGACGAGTTGGTCGACCAGCACCACCATGTCGGAGTCGTTGATCTGATCGCTGACGTCCGCGGCGGCCATGCCGACGAAGGCCGCGAGCACGAAGAGCACGGTGTCGACGATCCAGTCGCGCACGGTGCGCCGGGGTCTGGCTCGCGGCGGCCCGGCGTCGATGCCGGGCCGCTCCCCCACGAGCTCCGCTTCACGGCCGCCCGCCATGGCGGAGGGCAGCAGCCAGCGGTATTCCGTTCGTGTCATATCGGCAAATCTACGCACCGGATCGAGGGGGTTGGAGGGTGCGGAGGACGACAGCGACCAAAGTCGTGGCGGAGGAGACTTTGGATGGTCCGCGTGATGCCACCGACTGATGCGGCGGCTTCGACCGCAACGTCACGATCGTCGCCATGAAGAAGATTCTCGATGGCGTGGGCGGGCTCCTGGTGTTTCTCGGCGGGGGCGGAGTCCTGCACGAGCTGACGGGCTGGTTCGACAAGGTGGCCCCCACCCGGCTGCTGACGGAGAACGTCGGGTTCCTCGACGATCAGGCGGTGTTCGTGAACCTGGTGATCGCGGTAGTGGGATTCGCCATGTGCATGATCGCGGAGCGGCTCGGGTAGCGGCTCGGCGCCCGGGTCCCGGTGGAGTACGGGCTGTACCGTCCCCAAGGTGCACCATCCCAGGGGTATGCCGTCCCAAGGGTGTGCCGTCCCCAGACCACAGGGGTACGGGCCACGGCACCCCCACTGTCGGGTGAGGGCTGTCGGGTGAGGGTGCCCGTGCGGTGTGCCCGTTCCCTCAGAGCTCGTAGGTGCCGTAGGTGGGACGGCCCGCCAGTTCATAGGTGTGGATGGCCACTCCGGTGCTGGTGGTCCGGGCGTCCGTGTGGCGCAGGGCGGTGGGAACGGCACCGTCCGCGAAGAATCGTCGCCCCTTGCCCAGGAACACGGGAAAGACCAACAGATGGAAGGTGTCGATCAGATCGTGTGCCATCAGGCTCTGGGCGAGCGTGCCGCTGCCGTGGATCTGTAGTTCTCCCTCGGTGCGCTGCTTGATGTCGGCCACCTCACGGGCGATGTCCTTGCCGATGACGGTGGTGCCGTCCCAGTCGGCGCGCTCCAGTGTGGTGGAGGCGACGTACTTGGGCAGGGAGTTGAGCCGGGAGGCCACCGGGTCGTTCGGGTCGGTCATCTTGGGCCAGTACCCGGCGAAGATGTCGTAGGTGCGGCGGCCGAGGAGGAAGGCACCGGAGCGGTCGAACACCTCGGTCACGAAGCGACCGAAGTCCTCGTCGCCGTAGGGGACGGACCAACCGCCGAGGTCGAACCCGCCGCTGGTGTCCTCGCCGGGCCCACCAGGCGCCTGGACGACGCCGTCGAGGGTGAGGAAGGTGGTGATCGAGAGCTTGGCCATGGTGCGTTCCCGCTTCCCTTGCGCGTCCGGCGATGCCGGTGGTGATGTGGTCATCAACAGAGACCGAATACGTGCCCGAAATTCATCGGTGGTCGCCGACCGGCATCACGTTGGAACCCGAACGGGTGCGCCCCAGGAATGGACCGGGGGTCGATCGTCCCCGGCCGGATTCAGCCGCCGGCCTCCCGGTGGCGGGTGAGGAGACGGGCGGCGCCGTCCGCGGTCAGGGCGCCGTGCAGCCGCAGCCGTGAGATCCCGCCGTCGGGGTGGATGTCCAGCCGTGCCCGGTGGCCGACGACGGGGTGAGCGAGGACGAATCGGTGGTTGGTGTCGGGCTGGAGGCGGGTCCGCGGCAGGACCGCGATCCATGGCTGGTCGGGCCCGTCCTGGACGAACAACTCGGCCCAACCCGCACTGTTCCCCTTGAGATAGGCGGTGTCGATCTCCACGGCCCGTACCTCGGCCCGTTCGACGAGTCGGTAGCGGATCCAGTCATGGCCGTCGTCACGACGTCTGCGGGTCTCCCAGCCGTCGTCCATCTTGCGCGAACGACCGGGACGGATGGTGTGGACGGGCGGCGAGTAGAAGCGGTCCGACGCGTCCTCGATGCGACCGCCGTGTTCCAGGGCGACGACGTCGAAGGTGCCGAGCGCGGTGAGCCAGGCAGGGTCGGGGACGACCTCGCCGTACACCCGAAGGCGCGCGATGCCGCCGTCGGGATACTGCCTCAGCCGCAGATGGGTGAAGCGCTGTCCGACCCGGACGTGGAAGGCGTTCGCCGCATGTCCGCCGACGGGCGTGAGGGGCACGAGTTCGGTCCAGGTCACACCGTCGGCGAGGAGTTCCTCGGGGCCGGGGCAGCCCAGGACTGCGGTCGCCTGCACGCTGACCGCCTGGGGGTGATTGCCCCGGAAGTGGGCGGTGTCCACGACGACCCCATGGATGGTTCCGGGGGCACCGAGCCGGATGAGCGCCCAGTCGTGGTCATCGGCGACGGGGTGCGGTCGCCCGGCGTCGGGACCGCGACGACGACGGGTCTCCCAGCCGTCCATGACCTTGCCCTTGTGGCCGAAGCGGGCGGGATCGAACTCCGCCGGACCGGGATTGAGCAGGTTCTCCCGTTCGGCGAAGAACTCGTCGTTGGCGGCGATGACCGCGCCGCCGAGTTCCCGTGCCGCCAGGTCCGGGTGCTGGAGGAAGGGGTGGTCGGCCGTGCGGTAGTCGGCGTAGGGATCGCCGCCCCGGAAGGGCGCGGCGGCGCCGGTGTACACGGGCAGCGGCGGCTCTGGGGGCTGGGAGGTCGCGTCGGGCACGTTCCGGTTCCCTTCTGCGATGGCTGGATCCGTTGTGGTGGGAGCGGTCGCGGCAGGTGGGCTCTGTCGATCAGTTCGGGGTGCGGCGGTCGAGCAGTCGGCCCGACGCTGCCGATGTCGATCCGGTGTCGATGCGGCGACCACGCAGCCAGGTCGATCGCACCACTCCTGCGAGGGTGCGGCCGGCGTAAGCGGTGATCTGATTGCGGTGGTGGAGCCGCCTGGGGTCGACGGTGAAGGTCTCGTCGGGTGCGAAGACCGTGAAGTCGGCGTCCTTGCCGATGGCAATGGCCCCTTTGCGGTCGAGCCCGGCCAGCGCCGCGGGCCCCGCGGCCATCCAACGGACGACGTCGGAGAGGGTGTGGCCGCGCTGGCGGGCCTCGGTCCACAGGGCGGGTAGTCCCAGTTGGAGGGAGGAGACGCCGCCCCAGGCGGTGGCGAAGTCCGAGGTCTTCAGGGTGTCGGTGCACGGGGAGTGGTCGGAGACGACGCAGTCGATGGTGCCGTCGGACAGACCGGCCCAGAGCGCGTCCCGGTTGGCGGCCTCCCGGATCGGCGGGCAGCACTTGAACTCGGTTGCCCCGTCGGGTATTTCCTCGGCGGCGAGGGTGAGGAAGTGGGGGCAGGACTCGGCGGTGATCCTGACCCCGTCCTCCTTGGCCTCGGCGATCAGTGGGAGTGCGCTCGCGGAGGACACATGGAGGATGTGCACCCGGGCGTCGAGGCGCCGCGCATGGGCGATCACCATGGCGATGGCGGCGTTCTCCGCGGTCCGGGGGCGGGAGGCGAGGAAGTCGTCGTAGCGGGGTCCGCCCCGCTGGGGTGCGGCTGCCAGTTGCCCCGGGTCCTCAGCGTGGACGATCAACAGCGCTCCCAGGGCTGCCGTTTCGGCCATGGTTCGACCGAACTGCTCCTCGTCGAGTTCGGGAAACTCCTCCACTCCCGAGGGCGAGAGGAAGCACTTGAAGCCGAAGACCCCCGCGGTGTGCAGCTCCTTCAGGTCGGCGGTGTTGTGCGGGATCGCACCACCCCAGAAGCCGACGTCGACATGGGCCAGGGGTCGGGCGGTGTGCTGCTTGGTTTGCAGATGGGCCACGGTGGTGGTGGGTGGCAGCGAGTTGAGCGGCATGTCGATCAGGGTGGTGATGCCGCCGGCAGCCGCGGCACGGGTGGCGGTCGCGAACCCCTCCCACTCGCTGCGACCGGGGTCATTCACATGGACGTGGGTGTCCACGAGACCGGGCAGCAGGACGTCGTCGCCGAAGTCCTCGCTCGGTACGCCCGGTGGGACCGGGGCGTCGTGGGGCAGGAGGCGCACGATCGCGCCCCGGGCCACGGCCACCGTTGCGGGTCGGATCGCCCGGGGGGTGAGTACCCGCGTCGAGCGCAGGAAGAGGTCGGCTCCCCCGTCGTCCATGCTCATCCCCCTCGGCGAGCTTCAACGAAATGTTGAACGAATCCTCATGGGGGAGATGTCGATCGTCAAGACTTCGTGTTCTGCTCAGTGAAAGAGGGATTTCACCGAGTGAAAGCATCCGGCCTTCACTGCCGACGCCTTGCCCACCCGGCCGGAACCAGCCGTACGACGGGGTTGGGCGGCCAGATGGGAGGTGGTAGCGAGCTTCCAGCAGAAGACCATGAGCACAGCTGCCGTGGCGCAATCGGAAGGAACCAGAGGAACCGCCGGACCCAGACGGCATGGACCAGTTCCCCCAACGGATCACCGCACGGAAGGCGGGGCATCGAGTCCCTTCGCATCTGTTCCCGCCGAAAGCCACGGACCCGTCCGCCACTTCCCTGACCGGCGCCGAAGCCGCTCGAACGGCGAGCCGCCCGGCCGGAGCAGCCCGGTAGGCTGCTCACTTGCCCGTCTGCCCGAAAGGACCGCCACCCGTGCCGACGTCCAGCGCCAGCACCAACGACGCCGTCAAGACCGCGAGCAGCGGGGGCGTCCAGTCCCTGGAGCGCGCTTTCGATCTGCTCGAAAGAATGGCCGACGCAGGGGGCGAGGTCGGGTTGAGTGAGCTCTCCGCCAGCAGCGGTCTGCCGCTGCCCACCATTCACCGCCTGATGCGCACCCTGGTGGCCTGTGGCTACGTACGTCAACAGCCCAACCGCCGCTACGCCCTCGGCCCCCGTCTGATCCGCCTCGGCGAGTCGGCGGCGCGGCTGCTCGGCACCTGGGCGCGCCCCCATCTGGCCCGACTGGTCGAGGAAACCGGCGAGACCGCCAATATGGCGCTCCTCGACGGCGATGAGATCGTCTACGTGGCGCAGGTGCCGTCCAAGCACTCGATGCGCATGTTCACCGAGGTGGGCCGTCGGGTGCTGCCGCACTCCACCGGCGTCGGCAAGGCCCTGTTGGCCCACACACCCCCCGACGAGGTGCGGGCGCTGCTCGCCCGGACGGGCATGCCCGCGGCGACGGAGAAGACGATCACGACGCCCGAGGGCTTTCTCGCCGCCCTGGAGCGGGTGCGGAGCGAGGGGTACGCCATGGACGACAACGAGCAGGAGATCGGCGTGCGTTGCCTGGCCGTCTCAATCCCCAACTCCCCCACGGCGGCGGCGATCTCCATCTCCGGTCCCGCGGGACGGGTGACCGAGGCTGCGACCGAGCGGATCGTGCCCGTGCTCCAGCAGGTGGCCGAGGACCTGTCCACGGCCCTGGCCACCTCCGGAACCACCGGCTGAAACACCCCGCGCCCGGGCGGACGCGCGGGCTCAGGCGGACCCGTTCGCCGCCTCGTCGATCAGATCGGCGATCGCCTTGGGCTGCGATGCGAGGGATGCATGACTGGCGTCGAGCTCGATGATCTTGCGTGGTGACATCCGTTCGGCCATCCGCCGCTCGTTGTCCGGGTGGATCATCCGATCCTGCGTCGAGACCTGATACCAACTGGGCTTCTTCCGCCACGCCGGATCGGTCACGTTGTCCCCGAAGGTCGAGGCCAGCGGCGCCTTCTGGGTCACGGCCATCACCAGCGCCTCATCGTCGTCCAGGTCCTGCCCGAAGCTCCAGTGGAACTTGTCCTGCTTGACCCAGAGGTAGCCGTCCGAATCCGGGGCGAGGTTCTCGAACGCGGCCGGCGGCAGCTCCTGGCTGATCTGTCCGGGGCTCTCCCCCGCATCGGGTGCGAACGCCGCGATGTAGACCAGTCCGACGACATTGGGCAGGTCCCCCGCCTCGGTGATGACCGCACCGCCGTAGGAGTGGCCCACGAGGAGCACCGGACCGTCCACCTGTTTGATCATCTTGCGGGTGCGCTCGGCATCGTCGGCCAGCGAGGTGAGCGGATTCTCCACCGCGCGTAGCGAACCGTAGCCGCGGTTGCGCAGCTCGACGACGGCCTTCCCCCAGTGGGCGGCTCCGCCCCAGAACCCGTGCACGAGAACGACGGTCGGCTTGTCGGCCATATCGGTTTCCCTAGTGTTGTGGGGAGTCGCTTTTGACACGATTCCTCCACGCTAGAGCGACGGGTGGCTCCCCGCCATCGGGCCAGGGTGAACCACCGTGACACCCCGCCTGATCACGGCACCCCGCTGAATCACTGCACTACCGTGGCACCCCGCCGAAGAGGTCCACCGCCGAGCGCACCTCCATCAGGGCCGGACCGAGCGCGCTGACCGAGCCGATCGCCCCCGCGATCAGCAAGAGGGAGCGCCGCATCCGGGCGACGTCGGGGCGATGCTCGGCGACCATCGCCGCCAGTACCGCCAACTCGTCCTCCGCGATGTCCCGATCCGAGAACTGCGCCGGATGGCCGGCAAGCTCTCGGCGCAACCGCGACACGGCCACGCCCAGCGCGGAGACCCTCGGGTCCTCTTCACGTACCGCCATCTGTGACTGCTCCACACCCCGCAACACAGCACTCCCCCCTCATACCCTCCGGGACCGATCCGACAACGGTAAGTCCGCGGTCAACCACCCAGAGTTGCGGGCAAGTTAACGCCATGCCGTGCCATGCGCGCCACCCAGGGCGGCGAATTGGTAAATCCGGCTGCAACTACCCCATGACATGGCGCGAAAGGGTCACAACGGCACCCCGAACCTGCCAGCACGCTCCGTCTGGGGGCGTGGCGGCGGCCGGAATGCGATATGCAGTCGCCATGACACCTCCAGGGGAGCCCCCAGTCATCGCCGGACTCCTGTTGGCCGCGGGGGGCGGGCGGCGGCTGGGCGGACGCCCCAAGGCGCTGCTGCGCCATCGCGGTCGCCCACTGGTCGACCACGCGGTGGCGGCACTGCGCGACGGGGGGTGCGGACCGATCTATGTGGTGCTGGGCGCGGCGGCGACCCAGGTGCGCGCCGAAGGGGCACTCGACGGCTGCACGGCGGTCGACAACGAATACTGGGAGCAGGGCATGGGCTCATCCCTACGGGCCGGCCTCGCATCCGTGGCCCTCGCGGGCGCCGATGCCGCTCTGGTGCACCTGGTGGACCAGCCCGGCATCGGCGGCGCGGCCGTGGCGCGGGTGCGGTCCGCTTACGGCTCGCACGACACCCTGGCCGCAGCGGCGTACGACGGTCGGCGTGGGCACCCGGTACTGCTGGGCGCCGCCCACTGGCCCCCCGCATCGGCGGCGGCCGTGGGGGATCAGGGCGCGCGCGGCTATCTGTCCGCCCTTTCAGCCATCCTGACGCTGGTGGAGTGCGGCGATATCGCAACCCCCGATGACATCGACACGGAGGCGGATCTGTTCCGGCTGGAATGAACTCGGGAGCGCACCAGCACACACAGGGGGCACGCCCCGACGAACGCGGACCGAACGAGCTGCATCCCGCCCGTCGAGGGACGAGAAAGAATCTTGTACTTCCACGATGAGGAAACTACTATCCAGAAATTGCCCGTAGATCTGGATTCTCCCGAGCCAGTCGCCCATGCTCGGGGCCACCTCGCCGAAGGAAGTGACAGCCGATGTCCACACCAGCGACATCCCCGCTGGCCGTCGTCGACGCCGGGCCGGTGCCGCGTCAGGACGAGGTGCTGACCGAGGAGGCCCTCGCCTTCATCGCCGAACTGCACCGCCGCTTCACGCCCCGCCGTGACGAACTGCTCGCACTGCGGGCGCAGCGGCGCGCGGAGACCGCCCGCACCGGGACGCTGGACTTCCTCCCCGAGACGGCGGCGATCCGCGCCGACCGCACCTGGCGGGTGGCCACCGCGCCGCCGGCACTCGAAGACCGGCGGGTAGAGATCACCGGCCCCACCGACCGCAAGATGACCATCAACGCCCTCAACTCCGGAGCCCGCGTCTGGCTCGCGGACTTCGAGGACGCCTCCTCCCCCACCTGGGAGAACGTCATCGGCGGACAGATGAACCTGATGGACGCCTATCGGCGCCGCATCGACTTCACCGATGAACGCAGCGGAAAGAGCTACGCCCTACGGCCGGCCGCGGAGTTGGCCACCGTGGTGATGCGCCCGCGCGGCTGGCACCTGCCGGAGCGCCACCTCCAGGACACCGAAGGCCGCCGGGTGCCCGGTGCCCTCGTCGACTTCGGGCTCTACTTCTTCCACAACGCCCGGCGGCTACTGGACCTCGGCAAGGGGCCCTACTTCTATCTACCCAAGACCGAATCGCACCTCGAAGCTCGGCTTTGGAACGATGTCTTCGTCTTCGCCCAGGACCACTGCGGCATCCCGCAGGGCACCATCCGGGCCACGGTACTGATCGAGACCATCACCGCCGCCTTCGAGATGGAGGAGATCCTCTACGAGTTGCGCGACCACGCCTCCGGGCTGAACGCCGGCCGCTGGGACTATCTCTTCTCCATCGTGAAGAACTTCCGCGACGGCGGTGCGCGGTTCGTCCTGCCCGATCGCAACGCGGTCACGATGACGGCCCCCTTTATGCGTGCGTACACCGAACTGCTCGTCGCCACCTGCCACCGGCGCGGCGCACACGCCATCGGCGGCATGGCCGCCTTCATCCCCTCCCGGCGCGATCCCGAGGTCAATCGGATCGCCCTGGAGAAGGTCACCGCGGACAAGGACCGCGAGGCCGGTGACGGCTTCGACGGTTCCTGGGTCGCTCACCCCGATCTCGTGCCCGTCGCGATGGCCTCCTTCGACGCCGTGCTCGGTGACCGCCCGCACCAGAAGGACCGGTTGCGCAATGAGGTCTCGGTGACGGCCGCCGAACTGCTCGCCGTCGACTCCCTGGAGGCCGCGCCCACGTTCGACGGGCTGCGCAATGCGGTCCAGGTCGGCATCCGGTACATCGAGGCGTGGTTGCGGGGTCTGGGCGCGGTGGCGATCTTCGATCTGATGGAGGACGCGGCCACCGCCGAGATCTCCCGCTCCCAGATCTGGCAGTGGATCAACGCCGGAGTCGTCTTCGACAACGGCGAGACGGCGACCGCGGAGCTGACGCGCGAGGTCGCGGCAGCCGAACTGCTCAGTCTGCGCACGGAGTTGGGTGACGAAGCCTTCCGGGCAGGACGGTGGCAACAAGCCCACGACCTGCTGCTCCATGTCGCCCTCGACGAGAGCTACGCCGACTTCCTCACCCTGCCCGCGTACGAGCAACTGAGCGGCTGAGTCACACCGCCCGCAGGGCCGGACGCGCTGCCATGATGTGCGGCATGAGCGGATCGAACGCACTCAGGGGATTACGCGCCGCCGTGGTCGGCGGCAGTATCGGAGGGTGCGCGGCGACCCTGGCCCTGCACCGGGCCGGCTGCCGGGACACCACGGTGTACGAACGCACCACGGGTGCCCTCGCCGACCGCGGAGTCGGAGTGGCCGTGCACACGGCGCGCTACGCGGAACTGGAAGCGGCCGGCTATCTCGACGCCTCGATGCCGTGCGTCCAACTGGCCGAGCGCCACTGGTACGTGCGCGATGAGCGCGCCCCCCTCGGCAGGATGCTGGGGAGCAACGCCTTCCCCTTCCGTACCTACAACTGGGGCCCGCTCTGGCGCGAACTGCGGGCGCGGGTCCCGGAGGGGGTGCACTTCCGCAGCGGAACGCCCGTGCTCTCCGTCGCCGAGTCGGGCGCCGGGGCGGCCGTTCACACCGAGGACGGGAGCGAACCGTACGACGTGGTGATCGGCGCCGACGGATATCGATCGGTCGTCCGTGCGACTGTCTGCCCCGCAGTGGAGCCACGGTACGCCGGATACCTCGCCTGGCGCGGGGCGTACCCGGAGAGCCGGCTTCCCGACTCCGAATCCTGGCCGGAGCACTCGTGCGCCTACGTCGTCTTCAGCGGGGGCCACGTCGTCATCTACCGCATTCCAGGGGCAGACGGAGATGTACGCGTCAACTGGGTCCTCTACACCTCGGCGCCCGTCGGCCCGGGCATCCGCCGCGACGATCCCTCCTCGGTTCCGCCCCGAGCTCTGGATGGGTCGGCACGGACCCTGTTGTACGAACTCGTGAAGACCCGCCTGCCACCGTTCTGGGCGACCCTGATCACCCTCACCCGCGCCGAGGAACTCTTCGTCCAGCCGATGTACGACTTCATGGCGACGCCGGGGGTGCGCGGCGGCCTGGCTCTGCTGGGGGACGCGGCGACCGTCGCCCGTCCGCACACCGGCGCGGGCGCGGTGAAGGCGCTCCAGGACGCCAGCCTGCTGGAGACGGCCCTCCGAGGCGCCGATGGGGATCTGTCCGGCGCTCTGGGTCGGTACGACGCCGCACGGTCAGCGGCGGGGAGCAGCATGGTGGGGCTGGGCAGGCAGTTGGGGCGGGCACTGGTCGAGGCCACCCCGGAGTGGGGCGCGCTGAGCAGTAGCGAACTCGACGCGTGGTGGCACCGGGCGGATGCGGCCGGGGTGTTCGGGGGACGCCAGCTCAAGAAGTAGGGCGGCCGGGGCGCTCCGAGGGCTGCCCGGGCCATGGCCCACCGCCGCCACCGCGACCGCCACCAGCGCATCGGGACGAGTAGAGCACCCACGGCCGCAGGAGTGGACGCATTCATCCGGAGGCGGCCCGCCGTCACTCGCCGTCCACAAGTCCACCCATGTGCGCAGAACCAGAGAAGCGGGCACTTTCCTGCCCCTGTGACGGGTATGAGGTATCGAACGGCTCAATCACCCCCACGGACTTGGAAAGCGCGACGGCACCGCGCTCCCCGGGACACCGGACGGATCGGGCGGTGATCAGGCATTCCGGGGTCGGCAGGGTCGGCTGCTCGTGCGTCTGCACGAGCAGCCGCCAGACCCCGGGGTGCTGCTATATGTACGGGACGCCCCCGGTAGGGGGAATTGCTCGCTTCATACGGAAAACCCCCTTGGTGCGTGCGTACCTTGGCCCCGAGGGACGCCCCGGCAGACACGGGCCGTACCCGTCGGGAACGCCGTTGTGAGCGACGCGGAGCGGGACCGGCTCCGGGGCGGGAGGTTCGGGGGTCATGAACGATCAGCAGCCGGAGCGCGATTCCGAGTGCGAGCCGGGAGCCGGAATCCTGTGTGTCTTTGGACAACAACTGAAATTGCTCCGGGTACGGGAAGGGCTTGAGCGACCGGAATTGGGAAGGCTGACCGGATACTCGGCATCCACCATCGCCTCCTTCGAGCAGGGCCGGCGCATTCCGCCCGGGAAGTTCATCGACCGGGCCGATGAAGTGCTCAATGCGGGTGGGGTCCTCAAAGCCAGCAAGGACGAAGTCGCCCGGGCCCAGTATCCGGCGTTCTTCCGGGACGCTGCTCGACTTGAGGCACAAGCGGCCGATCTCCATGTGTACGCCACCCATGCGGTCCCCGGTCTGCTCCAGACGGAGGACTACGCCCGGGCGGTGTTCGCCATGTGGCGCCCGCTCCTGGGTGAGGAGGTCATGGAGCAGCGGATCTCGGCCCGCCTCGCCCGGCAGGAACTCTTCTCCCGCCTCCCGTTGCCCATGCTCAGTTTTGTGATCGAGGAGACGGTCCTGCGTAGACCCCTGGGCGGGGTGGAGGTGCTGCGCGGCCAGTTGGAACAGATCCTGCGCCGCGGCCGTGAGCGCCATGTCGAGATCCAGGTCATGCCGACGGACCGGGAAGAACACGCCGGATTGGGTGGTCCCTTCAATCTGATCGGGGCAAGGGAAGGAAACCGAGTGGCCTACGTCGAGGCGTATCCCGACAGCCGAATCCACTCGGAGCGCAAGGCGGTCCGGGAGTTCGAGGAGCAATACGGACTGCTGCGAGCCCAGGCGCTCAGCCCGGGCGAATCTCTGGCCTTTCTGGAGAAGTTGCTGGGAGAGAGATGGATGTCCAAGCGACTGTGTGCACCGTGACCCGTCCTATCTGGTTCAAGAGCAGTCACAGCAGTGGGAGCGGTGGGGAGTGCGTGGAGGTGGCGGCCTGCCCCGGAACGGTTCGGGTACGGGACTCCAAGGACGCCGCGGGCCCGGTCCTCTCCCTCTCCCTCAAGGGGTGGGCGGCCTTCGTGATGTTCGCCGCCCGGTACTGAGGAACCGACGAACGGCGCAGCGGCGCAGCGGACCGTTCGGGCACGGGCATCGCTCCACCACGACCAATGGGCCGGCACCGCCGCGTACGACCCACCGTTCGGCCGGCGTCCGGCGCGTCGTACGGAAATGCGGGGGCAGGGTGCCCGCCCTTCGAGGGCGGAACGACGGTCGTCGAACACCCCGCCGGCACGCCTACGGGTTGACGGCCCGGATCAGCGCACGATCACCGTCCGTTGCGCGGAGAAGTCACCCCACTTGCCGTCGGGAAGCTTGGCCCGCAGTTTGATGCTGAGACGGGTGCCGGGCGGGTCCGGGACGACCATCTCATGGGTCACGGTCTTGCCTTCCGGTATGACGCCCCAGACGATCGTCGTCGCCAACTTGCCGTTGATGTGGAGTTCGTGCGTCTCGATCGGCCCGTCCGCCTTGGGTGGCATCCAGCTCAGATCGACGACGCCCTTGCGGACGGTGAACTTCAGATCGGTGGGTGCCGTGTTGGCGCCCTTGCCGGGTGCCGCCGCAGTGGTGAGATCGACGGGGTTGCTGTCGGGCGAGGAGTTCTCCCCGGCGTCGCGTGCCCGCACGGTGAAGGAGTAGACGGTACCCGGCCGCAATCCGGGCACCAGGGCCTTGGTCTCGGTACCCGGCACGCTGTGGATGCGGGAGTCCTCCTGGTAGATGTCGTAGGAGGTCACCTTGGTGTTGTCGCTGGCTGCCTGCCAGTCCAACCGGACCTGGGTCTTGCCGTCGAGTGCGCCCGTGAGCTTGCGGGGACTGGTGGGGGGCTGCTTGTCCTCGGGTGTCGGCTCGGGGGTGGTGACGGCTATGGCAGGGCTCGGCTTGGAGAGGTTGCCCGCCGCGTCGCGGGCGCGGACGGTGAAGCTGTAGGCGGTCTTGGGGGTAAGGCGGTTGATGTCCACCATGTTCTTGGCAGCGGGTAGCTCTTTGACCCGCTTCTCGCCCTCGAACACCTCATAACCGGTGACGGCCTTGTCATCGGAGGAGTTCTCCCACATGACGTGGACGGACGTGGCGCTGCTCGCCTGCGCGGTCACCCCGGAGGGTGTGGTGGGGGCCTTGGAGTCCTTGTCCTCGCCGGCGCAGGCGGTGAGGACGAGTGCCGCCGCGCAGACCAACGCGGGCAGTGTGGGGGGACGTTGCACGGTCTAACCTCCGCAAGGAGACGAATGGTCCAGACCTATAGTGCATGGTGAGAGGCCGTTTTCAAGCCCGATTGACGTTCAACGGGGAATGCACCCGCACAGTCTGAGGGCCTTGCAGGGCATCGGTCCGGCTATGTCCGTTGGCTCGATGACCGCCCTCCGGTGGGATCGCTTCCGCTTCGTTGAGACCGCGTCGCGTCGTTGAAGCACGGGCAACCCGCCGTCGATCAGGTCAGCGCCGCGCCGGCCACCAGGAACCCGCAAATCAGTACGGCCAGGATGGCGAGCAGCGGCCAGACGAAGCGAAGGTAGCGGTCGTAGCCGACTTTGGCGAGGGCAACGCCACCGATGGTGACGGCGGTCGTGGGCACCCAGAGGTTCATCCAACCGCTCGCGGACTGCCAGGCCGTCACCACCACGGCACGGGAGACCCCGGCGAAATCAGCCAGCGGGGCAAGGATCGGCATGGCGAGGGTGGCATGGCCCGAGGTGGACGGGATCAGGAACGCCAGGGGCAGGTTCACCACGAATACGATCACGGCGAAGGCGCCGGACGACGTTCCCCGTACGACGCCCTCGATGGAATGCAGCACGGTGTCGGTGACCATCGAGTTGTTCATGATCACGGTGACTCCGCGGGCCAGCACGATGACCAGGGCCGGGGAGATGAAGTCGGCCGCGCCCTGGGTGATCGTGGCGCTGAGCCGCTGCTCCCCCATCCGGGCGACCAGCCCGACGAGCACCGAGGCGACCAGGAACATCGCCGCGAGTTCCGGAAAGGACCAACCGAGCTCGAAACCGTACGGAGTGGCCTGCGCATCCCCGGTGAGTGCGCTCGCCCAGGGGACGACGGAGAAGATCATGAAGGTGAAGACCAGGGTGACGACCACCAGGACGGTCTTGTGGAGTGCGGTGAGGTCCGGCGGTTCGGACGTCTCGGCCCTCGCCCGCTCGCGGTCGCCGGGCAGGAATCCGGAGAGCGATCTGCTCGGGTCCCTGCGCACCCGGCGCGCATAGCGGATGACGTACGCAATGGTCACGGCGGTCAGCACCAGCCACATCGCGGCGCGCAAGGCGATGCCGTCACCTAGGGAGATGTCCGCCGCCGAGGAGGCGACCCCCGTCGCGAACGGGTTCACGGTGGAGCAGAGCACTCCGACACCGGCGCCGAGGATGATCGTTCCCGTGGCGGTCATCCGGTCGTATCCCAGCGCCAGCATCAGGGGGACGATCAGCCCGTAGAAGCCGAGGGTCTCCTCCGCGAAGCCCTCGACGGTTCCGAGCAGGGAGAAGACGAGCATGACCGCGGCGATCAGCAGCGCCCCGCGGTCCCGCAGCCGATGGGCCAGCCGTGCGATGCCCCGGTCCAGGGCTCCGGTCGCGAAAACGACGGTGATGAAGGCGCCGATGGCCAGAACGAAGAGGAACACTCCGGCGCTGCCGTACAGTTCGCCGGCGAGATCGGGGCCGACGACGCCGGTCGACTGGTCCTGGATGCCGTAGAGGCCGTTGACGGGTGCGAGGAACAGGTCGTTGAGACGGTCGACGAAGCTCTGTCCACTGTCGACGCGGTGGTAGGTGCCCTCGATGGGCGCGCCGTCGTCCGTGCGGTCATAGGTACCGGGCGGAATGACGAAGGCCAGTGCCCAGACCGCGATGGTGACCACAGCGAGGACGGTGAGAGCGCTCGGGAAGGCGAACCGCCGCTTCGGTTCGGGTCCATCGGGTGGCTCTGCGGCAGATTCCCGGACTTCGGAAGTACTCATTGCAACACTCGGCCGGGGCCGTGCGTCAACGGTCGGAACTGGACGACGGAGACACCGCGAACTGTGAGAACTGCGGGTACTGCCGGAACTGTGCGAATTACAAGAACTTCGCGACCCGGCAAGGCAGCGCGGACAGCGAACCCAGTGCGGGCGGCGAACCCAGTGCGGGCGGCGCAGACATCAGAGCCATCGGTTCCGGCTTCCGGACTCATCGCTCGGGGCCCCGTCTCTGTCCCGGCCCCGCGGCTGGTCGATGGAGTGCGGGTACCGGGATTCAATGGATCACAGGGGCAGCCGCGTCGCACGTCGGCTTAGGCCGTGTCTGAAAGTAATCGGTCGATCGGTCGATCGGCAGCCGGGCGATGAGTTCGAGCGGTGCGAACAGTCTTCTCTGCATGACGACGAATCCGGCGAACCCTCTGCACGATCTCCACCCCGCGGCCGACGCGGTCGCCCGGCTGGCGGAAGGCGTCGCGGACGCACGTCTCGACGATCCGACCCCTTGTCCGGACTACGCCGTGAAGGAACTGTTGGGACATCTGATCGGCCTTGCGGGCGCGTTCCGTGACGCCGCCCGCAAGGAGCTGGGGGCCACGACGGACACCGACCCCCAGTCGGCGCTGCCCCTCTTGCCGGACGATTGGCGGACCGCGCTGCCGCACAGGCTCGACGAGCTGTCCCGGGCCTGGTCGAAGCCGTCGGCCTGGGAGGGGCAGACCCGTGCCGGAGGCATCGATCTGCCTGCGGCCATCGCAGGTCAGGTCGCCCTCAACGAACTGGTCGTGCACGGCTGGGACCTGGCTCGGGCCACCGGTCAGCCCTATGCGCCGGACGAGGCGAGCCTGCGCGTGTCGTACGCGCTGCTGGAGCCCACCGACGGAGATGGTGGCCGGGACACGATCTTCGGCCCGGCGGTCAACGTGCCCGAAGACGCGCCACTGCTGGATCAGGTGGTGGGGCGCAGCGGTCGGCGCCCCGACTGGCATCCCGAGGTGTGACCGCACGGCCGGGGTGTCGTGGGGCGCACCGCGACCGTAGCTGCCTCTTCGATGAAGAGGAGTCATTCTCCCGCCCGGTCCGGCACGGGGCAGACCGGGCGGGTTCCCCCGTGGGTGGCGGCACTGGCCGACCCATCACCTAGCTGATGGGTCGGCCACAACCAGCGGTACGGGCAGGGCTCTCGACCGCCGGGGGCCCTGCGTGCCCTGTCACAGGGGCGGTCCCGATCACGGATACGGATACGGATACGGGGCAGGTCATCGCTTCCCCTTCAGGGGGCCGCGGTCATGAGGTCATCCGGGGAGCAGTGCTCGGGCGGAGGTCCGCAGCCTCTCGTCGGCGGCGACGATCTCCGTCCGACGGCTGGAGCCCGCCACCCTGAGATCGCCGTCGGCCAGGGCCGTAAGCCGGGTGATCACTGCCGGAGCAAGGGCCCCTGGCCCCAGCGCTCGAAGGGCTTCCAGGGCGCCTATCGGGTCCGCGTCGAGCTCGGCGGAGGTCACCAGAAGATCGGCGGCCCGGTCCTCATCGAGCGGGTGGCCCACCGCCCGGAGCGCCAGCACCGCCCCGGGGACCTGCACCGGGTCGCTCAGCAGCGCTTCAAGGGCGGGGATGAGCGGCTTGGCGGCCGGTCCGATCTCGGCTGCGGCCCGCGCCGCAATCGTCCGTGTCCTGCCGCTCCACATTCTCTCCGCGGCCTCCGCCAGCACCGCTCCGACCACGTGGACGGGCTGGTCGCCGTCGTCCGTGAGCCGCCAGAGCGCCAAGGCGATCTGTAGGTCCGTCTCCAACTCGAAGTCTGTTCGCCCGACACCAGCGGAGGTCAGGGCGGACCGCAGCTCCGCGACGAGCTCACGGCCCGCCGCCCCCAACCGTCCGGCGGTCTCGACCAGATGTGGGGCGGGGCTGCCCTCGCTCAGGGCCGCTTGCAGGGCGACCACCAAGGGGCCCGTCTCCCCCGTCAGCCGCCAGAGGGCCTCCGCCGCCGCACAGCGGGCCTCCACCTCACCGGCCCCGGCCGCTCGACGCAGCAGTTCGGCGACTGCCGAGGTGCGGTTCGGCGGGCAGATCGCCACGAGCGCGGCCGGCACCGATGCGGGGAACGCGTCCAGGGCCCGGGTCAGTTCCGGTAGGGCTGCGGCGGCCCGTGTCCCCCAGCCCGCCAGCAGTTCGAGCAGGTCCACGGGTCCGCGGCTCGGTGCCTCGTCCGCCGTCGCCAGATGGGACAGGCTGATGCGGATCGCGTTCAACAGCTCGGGCGCATAGGGCAGACGCAGTCCGGGTCGGCGCCCTCGGGCCCCCGTCACCGAGGCGAGGGTGATCGTGCGGTTCTCCAGGTCCCGAGCGAGCAGCAGGGCGGCCTGCTCCGGGGCGATCCTGGCAAGCACCGCCAGCGCCCGGTCCCCGAGGTCGCCGTCCGTCGCAGCGAGCTCCGCCAGTGCGGGCGCGGCGGGCGTGGCATGGCTGCCGAGCTGGTCCAGGATCGGCAGCAGGGACGCGACACGGTGGAACGAGGGGTCGCCCAGCAGTGGCACCAGTGCGGGGGCGAGCCGTCCCGGGGCGCTGCGCGAGATCGTGCAGGCGTGCTCCGCGGCCCACAGCGCCTCGTCCCTCGCCGCGGGCTCCGTCAGTCGGAGCGCGGCTTCGACCAGGGCGAACGCCGCGGCACGGTCATCGTCGGTGTCACGCCGCAGCAGAACGTCGACCACCTGGCGCAGGGGCTCGGTCCGTTCCTGGTCGCAGCGGTCCGCGATATGCGGTGCCGCCGGAAGCAGGGACACCAGAACGTTCTGGTGCGTGGTGGAGAACGGCATCCCGGCGTCGACGGCCGCCATGACGGCGGTGACCCGCAGCACCGCTGGTTCCGCCGCGGCCAGGGCCGACAGCAGCTCTGGACGGGTGCCCTCCGGCTCCAGCTGCGCCAGGGCCGCCAGGGTCTCCGCGCGGACGCCCGGATGCCGCTCGTCCGGGTCGGCCCACAGACGGCGCAGCGCCGACGCCGCCGACACACAGCCGGTGCGGCCGACTGCCCAGGCCGCCGTCCGGCGCACATGGACGTCGTCGGATGCCAGCAGGTCCAGGATCAACGGGAGTTGCTCCACCACGGCCGCCCGGCAGGCACCCGGCAGGGGCGCGGCGAACTCGTCCTCGCTCTCGGCTATTCCGCCGAGGAGCAGCAGCATTTCCACGGTGCGCACGTCCGCCGCGGCGAGACGCGCCAGATAGGGCACGGCCGCCGCTGTCGCCCCGTACACCGTGCCCTGGTGCAGGATGCTGGCCCCCAACTCCCCCCATGCCTCGGTTGACTGCTCCTCGTCGCCGGTGAGTGCGCGCAGCAGGTCCGGTAGGTCGTCCGCCTGCCCGTAGGCATGGTCCAGATCGGCCCAGGGCACGCCGTCCAGATCTGCGAAAACCCGTTCAAGATCCATGCCTTGAGGATGGCACGGGGGTCTGACAGTGCGGCCCGTGGCGGATCGTCCGGCCGGACGGCCGTGCGAACCGCCCGGGACGGGCTGCACCCGCCCACCTCGGTCCACCTGGCCCACCTCGGATCAACGAGGTCCTGCGATGCTCATCAGGCGTTGCGCCTCGGTACGGGTGGTGCGCGCGATCTCCTCCTCGTCCACCGTGATCAGCCGGTTGTCCTCGACGACCGGCTTCCCGTTGACGAGCGACAGCGTCACGGGAGCTGCGGCACCGAGGACCAGCGCGGTCACCGGATCGGCGATCGAGGCATGGGCGAGCGTGTCCATCTTCCACAGCACCAGGTCGGCGAGCTTCCCCACCTCCAGGGAGCCGATCTGCTCCGCGCGCCCGAGGACACGGGCGCCGCCGTGCGTGCCCAGCCGCAGCGCTTGACGGGCCGTCAGTGCCGCCTCGCCGCGGCGGCCGAGGCGATTGATCAACAGGGCGTTGCGCAGTTCGGTGTGGAGCTCGCCCGATTCATTGGACGCGGTCCCGTCCACGCCCAGCCCCACGGCGATACCAGCCGCCAGCATGTCGGGCACCCGCGCTATCCCCGCGGCCAGTCGGGCGTTGGAGGAGGGGCAGTGGGCCACTCCGGTGCCGGTACGTGCGAAGGCCGCAATATCCGCATCGGCCATGTGCACACAGTGCGCCATCCAGACATCGGGCCCCAGCCAGCCGGTGGACTCGAAGTAGTCCGTGGGCCCCATCCCGAAGAGTTCCTTGCAGAAGCGCTCCTCCTCCACCGTTTCCGAGCCGTGGGTGTGCAGACGAACGCCCTTACTCCGGGCGAGGCGTGCGCCTTCGCGCAGGAGGTCGGTGGAGACGGAGAAGGGAGAGCAGGGGGCGACGGCGATCTGCGTCATGGCGTCGCTCGCGTCGTCGTGGTGGAGGTCGATGGTCTCTTCGGTTGCCGCGAGTGCGGCGTCGAGCGTCTCCACGGCGAAGTCCGGGGGCAGTCCGCCGGCCGATGCCCCGCGGTCCATCGAACCCCTGGCCAGGGTGAACCTGACGCCCGTCTCCCGGGCGGCGTCGATGATCGCACCGGAGAGGTCGCCGCTGCCGCGTGGATAGATGTAGTGGTGGTCCATCGCGGTGGTGACCCCGCCCCGCGCCATCATGGCGAGCGAGCCCCGTGCGGCGGCCCGCACCATCTGTTCGTCGATCCGCGCCCAGGTCGGGTAGAGGGCGACCAACCAGTCGAAGAGGTTGTGGTCGGTGGCCAGACCACGGGTGATCCACTGGTAGAAGTGGTGGTGGGTGTTGACGAGGCCCGGGGTCGCGAGATGGCCCGTGGCGTCGATGCGGCGGACGACATCGCGCAGTCCTGCCGGCGCGGCTCCCGTGCCGATCGCCTCGATACGGTTCCCCGCGACCACGATGTGCCCCTTCGGGTACTCGGTGTCGACCGGATCCACCGTGGCGATGGCACAGTTCTCGATGACGATGCGGAAAGCCGCCATACGGCCTTGTCCTCTCTGCTGTGGTTCTCGCCGTTCTATACCTGAAGAACCCACCCTGACCGGTGCACACGACGCTGTCGGGGCAGGATCAGGGGTTGATCAACTGTTTGAACCTCCGCCGTTGGCCCCGGGTATGCGGAGGGCAGCCCGTCACCCGGCCGGCAGATCGACCGGAATCGCCGCGACGGCCCCGTTCCTGAGGACCGTGGCCTCGATGAGCCCGTAGGGGCGGTCCGCCGCGAAGTAGACCTCATGGTCATTGCTGAGGCCGAAGGGTTCCAAGTCAACCAGGAAATGGTGCTTGTTCGGCAGCGAGAACCGGATCTCCTCTATGCCCGGGCTTTCTTCGATGACCGAGGCGCCCATGGCGTACAGCGTCTGCTGGAGCGAATAGGAGTAGGTCGTACAGAACGCCCGGAGGATGCTCCTCTTGACCTGTTGATAGGAGTCGTCCCACGACGGCACGGGCTGTTCATCGGATTCCCAGGAATGGCGCCACCGGGCGGACACTTCGGTGGCAAGCATACGGTCGTACGCCTCTTGGAGGGTCGTGTACTCGTCCTTGGCGTAGCCCCAGAACTCGGAGTCCGTCGAATTCATCACCGTCAGGTCCTGGAGGCCGGAAATGACCTGCCAGCGCTCGCCGTCGTAGGTGATCTGGCAGACCCTGGTCTCACAGCCGCGGCGGACGAAGGAGTGACCGCCTGTCGCATCGTCGCCGATGTCCGAAGCCCCGATGCGCTCCCAGCCGAACTCCTCGATACGGATGCGTGCGCGGTGTATGGGCGGTTGAGAGTTCACGAAGTGCCGGGCAAGACGTATGCCGAACTGTTCGGCGGATTCGATTCCATGTTCCTTGGCGAAGGCGTACACCGTGTTCTTCGCGGTGTCCGTGGGGAGCACATGGGTGTTGGCACCGAAGTGGTGCACGTCCGCCATGTCGCCGGAGAGGGCTATGGAGACGTTGAGGTCCTTCAGATGGTGAACGGCACCTTCCCTCACCACGCGAACGACTCGGACCTCCGCCTTTCCGTACTGGTTCTGGCCGAGAACGGGCATCGGTGCTAGCTCCCTCGGTAAACGGAATAGGAGAAGGGACTGAGGAGCAGGGGTACGTGGTGGTGCTCCCCGGCGTTGACGGCGAACGCCACCGTCACTTCCGGGAAGAACACGGCTTCTCTCCGGTCGGTGCCGGAAAGGGCTGTGTCTTTCGGGGCGGGTTCACCCGCGTAGTACTCCTCGGTCCGGAATTCCAGGCGGACGTGCGTCGTGCCCGCCGGTGGAACGGGAAGGTCCTGACAGCGGCCGTCCCCATCGGTCGTGGACCCGCCCAACACCTGCCAAGCGCCGTTCGCCGACGATCGGACCGCCAGCACCACGGGTACGCCCTGTGCGGGACGTCCGATGGCGGTGTCCAGGATGTGTGTGGACACCGAGGCAGTGGACACCAAGGCAGTGGATTCGCTCCTCATCGCCCCTCATTCCCTACGCGATTCGGGTCTCTGGCCGGGCGTCGCGAGCACCACCGTCGTGCGTCGCCGACCAGGCTGGAAACTGAGCTGGTGGGGCTGCCGTCCGGGCGACAGCTCTAGGCCGTGAGCCGAAGGAACCGAAGCCGGTTGATCCTGCCCAACTCGGCTCGTACGACGTCGTGTTCTTGTTCTCGATCGTTCGCCAGCCGGGCGCGGAGGGCGTCTCTCAGCTGTTCGCCGCTCAGCCCGGTGGCACAGATCAGGAAGACATGACCGAACCGCTTCTGATAGGCGAGATTGAGTTCTACCATCTCGGCTCTGAGGTCGTCGCTCGCCTCGCCCATGCCCCGTTGCTCCCGCGCGGACACCGGATCTGCCGGCGTGGGTCGGCCGATGGGCGGGTGTCCGGCCAAGGCGTCGGACAGGTCCTCGACGGTCAGACTCGCGGTGATCGTGTCATTGGCGCTCAGCAGGGCTTCGGCATCCGGGTAGGGGCGCCCGGCGATGATCCCGCTTGCCCAGCGGGGGCTTGCACACACCTCGCGCAGGAGGTCGAGCGCCTCGGGTGTCGCCAGGGTGTTCAGCCGGGTGAGTCCCGGCGGCTGCGTTGATGCCGCTCTCTCCGGAGGGCGCAGTGGGCTCGATGGCACGAGGTCTCCCTGGACGTCGTTCGCAGGAGCATGGAACCGGCGTGCGCACAGCTAACGCCCCCGACCGACGGGCGTCAACAGTTTGTTGAAATTGGCGAGGATGGCCGTACGGCGACGGAGGGTGGGCGAGGACCCGTCGTCGCGATCCCGCCCATCCTGCGACCATGCGAAACGCCTGATAGGCCGCCCGATGCCAGCGATGACCGCAATGTCACCGCAGCACTCCTGCCGGGCGCGGACCTCAGGAGCGGGTTCCGATCAGTCGCCTCGCGGCGCGGCCTCCCCCGCCCCCCGCGCCTTGGCCCGCTGCTCATTGGCGTGGTTGACGTAGTTGTAGATGGTGAAGCGACTGACGCCCAACGCACTCGCCACCGTCTCCACGCCATGCCGCACGGAGAAGGCGCCCCGCGTCTCCAAGGTCCGCACCACGTCCTGCTTGGTCTTGCGGTCCAACTCGGACAACGGCCGTCCGTGGTGACGCTCCAGAGCCGCGAGGATGCGGTCGAGCGATTCGGACAACCCCGGCAGCCGTACGGCGATGACGTCCTCACCCTCCCAAGCGAGGAGCACATCGTCGGCAGCGGCCCGCGCGGGGACGATGAGCTCGGCGCCCAGGGCATCAACGAGTGGTCGTACCGCGGCCAGCAGGGGATGCTCGGCCGGCCCGGTCATTCGCCCGCCTCCCGTACGACGTTGAGCTGAACGGAGACCCGGGTGGCCCCCGCTGCCAAGGTGCGGCGCAGTACGTCGTCGAGCACGGCCAGGACCGCATCCGATGCGCCTTCCACCGTGTTGCCGAACGGCCCGACCTCCACCACATCCAAGGGAGCGGTTTCTATGACCGCACGGGCGACCGATGCATGAGCGGGTGGCTCGTCCAAGTCGAAGGGTTCGGTGGTGAATTCGACCCTCAGTCGCACTGTGCCCCCATTGCATCCATGCCGACCACTCGTTCTCCCCCGGCGACTCCAACGGGAGGGCTCCGCGGGGCCGCTCCCACCGGACAGCGCTCCGGGACGTCCCTGCCCGACCCACCACGCCCCGGTGGCAGGCCACAGATGGAGGGCGGTCGACACCGTCACGGCGACGATGCACCCGGGGGTGTTCGCGTATGACCATAACGGAATCGTCCCGGCGAGCAGCGGACCCGCGAGAGCGCATCACCCGGTCCGGACCGGCACGGAGCACGGCGTGTCCGCCCGATCGCCGATTCCGGCGCAACCGTCCCCCGCTTCCTCACGTTGGACACCTCGAAGCAGGGCCGTTGTCCGGGAAGGGCCTCCGGTCTGCCACGGCGTCAACGCCCCCGCGATCTCCACCATCATTCCGGCATACGGGAGAAAAGACTCGCCATTCGGACGGCAACGTAAGAATGTGGTTGCTTCCGAGTCAAGGGATGGCCGAGACCCTCCCCAAACCCCCCTCTACTGGTGGACGATGGACGAGCACATTGCAGGGCAACTGCCGGGATGAGCCAGGATCTGGGGGCAACTCGATGGCCGAATCACTGCGGGTGCGCTGTCCGTCGTGCCTGCGGGACCACCAGTTCGCGGCACCGGTCTACCCGTGCGTCTGCGGGGCCTCCCTCTCCCCACCCCTGTTGCACGGCGCCGCGCCCGAGAGGTTCCTCCGTCGCACCTGGGCCGAGGACTGGGTACAGGTCCGCTGTGAGCAGTGCGGACGGCTCGACCACTGGCCGCAGCCGGAACTGGGCTGCCCCTGCGGAACGCTGTTACGCATCCCCGTGAGGTCCGCGGAGGACGCAGTCGACACGGACTCGTCCGGGGCGCCCCAGAGCGCTCCCCAGCCCTCGCATATACCGCTTCCGAGGACCGCGAACTCACCCCGGCCCGCCTTCCGTCCGATCGCCATCCGCACGGCGCGCGACGCCGTGACCATGGCGGAGCTCTATCTCAAGTGGCTGGGCTTCCGCGAGGTGGTCCAGCAGGACATCCACCTCCCTGAGGCCCGGCCCGAACCCCCCGTCGACACCCCCCTCGCGCCGGCCATAGACCTCCGTGGCCCGGGTCTCACGGCACAGGTCAATCCGTCCACCCAGCCGGCCGCACCGCGCGATGTGGAGTGCCTCTGGTTGACCGGACTGACCGCGGCGGCGGAGACCACCGTCTACTTCTCCCTCGCCGGCTACGCGGGCGACGCGCGCACGCGCGCCGACGACCTCGGGGTCGCCCTCTTCAGCATGGACCTCACCGGTAGCCCCCAGCCGGTCAACACCCAGGCGGCCGAGTTGGTCTCCACCGGGGTCTGACACCGGAAGGGCCATGGAAGGGCCATGGGTGCATGGCCGAGCGCAGGCAGTGCGGGTGGGCGCGTACGGTACGGCCTCGGGCACGCCCGGCCGTGGGGCCCGGGCCCCACCCGCAGACCGCGCCGCCCCCGCGCTCAGCGATACTTCCCCCATGCGCATCCGCCCCGCCACGGCCGCTGAGCTCCCCCGGCTCCAGGACATCGAGAGGGCGGCGGGAGAGCCGTTCCGCGCCCTCGGGATGACGGAGATCGCGGACGACGATCCCCCGAGCCTTGAGGTGCTGGAGCGCCACCGACGGGCCGGGGGCGCCTGGGTCACGGTCGAGGGCGAGGGCCCACCCCTGGCGTACCTCCTGGACGAGGTGGTGGACGGCGCGGCCCACATCGAGCAGGTGTCGGTCCATCCGAGCGCCGCACGGCAAGGGCTCGGCCGGCTGCTGATCGAGGCACTGGCCGAACGGTCCGCCGCCGCCGGACTGACCGCGCTGACCCTGACGACCTTCGCCGAGGTCCCCTGGAACGCCCCGTACTACGCGCGGTTGGGCTTTCGCCCGCTCCAGGAGGCGGAACTCAGCGAGGGACTCCGGCGGATCAGGCGTCAGGAGAGGGAACTAGGGCTCGACCGCTGGCCAAGGGTCTGCATGCGCCGGGCCATCTGAATCACCTCGCCCAGAGAGAAGGCCCCCTGCGGGCAACGGACCGAAAGGTGCTGAAAGGTGCTGGAAGGTGCTGCGGGCAACGGGCCGGGGGAGCTGGTCAGCCGTACCGCTCCCGCAGCTCCACCTTGCGCACCTTGCCGCTGATGGTCATCGGGAAGCCGTCCAGGATCTGGAGCCGGCGCGGGATCTTGTAGTGCGCGAGCCGGTCGCGGCAGTAGGCGGTGAGCTCGTCGAGGGCGGGCGGATCGGTCGGGTCGTGGGGTATGACGCAGGCCAGGATCTCCTCGCCGTACCGCTGGTCCGGGACGCCCACGACCTGTACGTCGGCGACCTTCGGATGGGTGTGGAGGAACTCTTCGATCTCCCGGGGATAGACGTTCTCACCGCCCCTGATGATCATGTCCTTGATCCGGCCGACGATCTGTACATAGCCGTCGTCCCGCATCACCGCCAGGTCGCCGGTGTGCATCCAGCGCCCCGGATCGACGGCTTCGGCGGTCCGCTCCGGTTCGCCCCAGTAGCCCAGCATCACGCTGTAGCCACGGGTACAGAGCTCACCGGCCTCACCCCGGGGCAGGGTCGTCCCGGTCGCCGGATCGACGATCTTGACCTCGACATGGGGCATCACCCGGCCGACCGTGGCCGTACGGCGCTCCAGATCGTCATCGCGGCGGGTCTGGGTGGACACCGGGGAGGTCTCCGTCATGCCGTAGCAGATCGATACCTCACCCATGTGCATCTCGCTGACGACCCGTCGCATCACCTCCACCGGGCAGGGCGAACCGGCCATGATCCCGGTGCGCAGGGAGGTGAGGTCGTACGAGGCGAAGTCGGGGAGGTTCAGCTCCGCGATGAACATCGTCGGAACCCCGTACAGGGCGGTGCAGCGCTCCGAGGCCACGGCCCGCAAGGTCGCCCCGGGGTCGAAGGTGGGTGCGGGAATCACTATGCACGCCCCGTGGGTCAGGGCCGCCAGATTGCCCATCACCATCCCGAAGCAGTGGTAGAAGGGGACGGGAAGGCATATCCGGTCCTGCGCGTTGCAACCGAGGGTCTCGCCCACCGAGTAGCCGTTGTTCAGGATGTTGTGGTGGGAGAGGGTGGCCCCCTTGGGAAATCCGGTGGTTCCCGAGGTGTACTGAATGTTGACCGGATCGTCGCAGGACAACTCCGCTTCGCGTTGGCCCAGTTGCTCGGGCGCCACGGTTTGCGCCGCGTTCAGCAGGGCGTCCCAGGATCCATCGCCGATGAAGTGGACCGCGCGCAGTCCGGGACAGCGGTCGCGGACCTCGGCGACGAGCGCGCGGTAGTCACTGCTCTTGTGGTGCTGTGACGCGCACAGCACGGATATGCCGGCGTGCCGGAGGACGTACTCCAGTTCATGGGCACGGTAGGCCGGGTTGATGTTCACCATGATCGCCCCGACCCGGGCCGCGGCGTACTGCACCAGGACCCACTCGGGGCAGTTCACGGCCCATATACCGACCCGGTCGCCCTTGCTGACGCCGATGCCGATGAGGGCCCGCGCGAGCCGGTCGACCGCGGCGCCCAACTCGGCGTAGCTGAAACGGGTGCCGCTGGCCACGTCGACCAACGCCTCCCCCTCGGGGCGGGCGGCGACGGCCCGGTCGAGGCTCTGCCCGATGGTCTCCCCGAGCAGCGGGGTCGCTCCGGTGCCGTGGGCGTACGAGAGCGGGGCGTCGGCGACGCCCCGCTCCCTGGAGGGTGCCTCGGTGAGACTCATCGGAAATCTCCCTCGTCGTACTCGGTGGTGATGGAACCTTTCGCCGTGCGCTCCCGCAGTTCGATGCGGCGGATCTTCCCGGAGACCGTCTTGGGCAGTTCGGCGAACTCCAGTCGCCGCACCCGCTTGTACGGGGCGAGCACCGAGCGGGAGTGGGCGAAGAGGAGCTTCGCCGTCTCGGGGCCCGGCTCCCAGCCTTCGGCCAACACCACGTACGCCTTGGGAACCGCGAGCCGCAGCGGATCGGGTGCGGGGACCACCGCCGCCTCGGCCACCGCCGGGTGCTCCAGCAGGGCGCTCTCCAGCTCGAACGGCGAGATCTTGTAGTCGGACGCCTTGAAGACGTCGTCCGAACGACCGATGTAGGTGATGTATCCGTCGACATCGCGCGCCCCGATGTCACCGGTGCGGTAGTAGCCGCCCGACATGGCCTGTCCGGTGAGTTCGGGGTCGCCGTGGTAGGCCGCCAACAGGCCGACCGGAGCGGTGGTCAGATCCAGGGCGATCTCTCCCTCCGCTGCGCCCGGTGCACCGGTGACGGGGTCGAGCAGTTCGACCCGGTAGCCGGGACTGGGCCGGCCCATCGACCCTGCTTTGACGAGTTGTCCGGGGCTGTTGGAGACCTGGACGGCGGTCTCAGTCTGCCCGAAGCCGTCCCGCACGGTGACCCCCCACTCCCTGCGGACGGTCTCGATCACCTCGGGGTTGAGCGGCTCCCCCGCCGCGACCACCTCCCGGGGCGGGTTCTCCAGTCGGGTGAGGTCGGCTTGGATCAGCATCCGCCAGACCGTGGGCGGGGCGCAGAAGCTGGTGACGCCCGCCCGGTCCATCTCGGACATCAATCGGGCCGGGTCGAACCGGGTGTAGTTGTGGATGAAGACGGTCGCTTCGGCGTTCCAGGGCGCGAACAGATTGGACCAGGCATGCTTGGCCCAGCCAGGCGATGAGATGTTGAGGTGGACGTCCCCGGGTTGGAGCCCGATCCAGTACATCGTGGCGAGATGGCCGATGGGGTAGGAGCTGTGGGTGTGCTCCACCAGTTTGGGCCGGGCGGTGGTGCCGGAGGTGAAGTACAGCATC
Organism: Streptomyces sp. NBC_00690; assembly: GCF_036226685.1. NCBI lineage: Bacteria > Bacillati > Actinomycetota > Actinomycetes > Kitasatosporales > Streptomycetaceae > Streptomyces > Streptomyces sp. NBC_00690. The sequence continues at coordinate 6,920,789 of NZ_CP109009.1, read as the reverse complement.
AGCGTGTCATCGGATCGGGTGACACCGTCCGGTACGAAGACGGGGTCGGCGGAGCTCGCGTCCCCGTAGGGGAGCCAGCCGTCGACCGGCGCGCCGACCGCAATCCGGGTGTATTCGCCCGGCACATCGGTGAACTTGTCGGTGTCCTCGGAACGTACGAGCACATGCCCGGCCCGACCCCGCTCCACGCGGTCGCGGAGGTCCGCCGGGCCCAGCAGAGGGGTCGCAGGGATGACGACGGCCCGCAGTTTCATGGCTGCGAGGGCGACTTCCCACAGCTCGTACTGATTTCCCAGCATGACGACGATCCGCTCACCTGCCCGGACGCCCTTGGTCCGCAGCCAGTTCGCGGTACGGGCTGAGCGGACGGAGAGTTCGGCGAACGAGAGGCGGGTCTCCGTGCCGTCCTCCTCCACGATGTGGAGCGCGGTCCGGTCGTTGCCCCGTGCGATAGCGTCGAACCAGTCGAGGGCCCAGTTGAACTGCTCGGGCCGGGGCCAGACGAAGCCGTCGTACGCGTGCTGGTACTCCTCCCGGTGCCGCAGCAGGAAGTCCCGGGCCACCCGGAACTCCTCGGTCGTGCTGCTTGCAGCCATGTGCCCTCCTCATTGCCACACCACTCAGTAGCATCGTGTTAGCAGTGACCTACGTCTCACCACCCCCGATCGGGGGTGGTGAGACGGAAACAGAGGGAGTGGAACGGTGTTGTCCGAGCCGACCGAGGCGGTGGAGATGCGGGCGGCGCTGGTGCGCCTGCGCCGCGCGACGGGTCTGCCGATCGCCTTCGGTGGACTGCTGCACGATGCCCAACGACTGAGGATCGCCCAACTGAGCGGAGCGCAGACGAGCGCGCTGCACGGATTGTCGATCTGCACCGGCAATGGTCTGGGCGGCAAGTCCATGGCCCTGTCCCGGCCCTGTGCGGTGACCGACTACCGCGAGGCCCGGCACATCAGTCATGAGTACGACTCCGCGGTGTCGACGGAGGGCCTGCGCTCGGTCCTCGCCGTACCGGTGGTCGTCCGCCGACGCGTTCGGGGGGTGTTGTACGGGGCGCTGCGGCGGCCGGTGCCGCTGGGTGACCGGACCTTCGACGCGGCGGTCGCCGCCGCCCGCGATGTGGAGCAGGCCCTCGTGGTCCGCGACGAGGTCCAGGGGCTGTTGGCCGTGGCCCGGGAGCCGGTGGCGGGGCGTGGGGCGTGGGAGGAGGTCCGTGAGGTGCACGGTGAACTGCGCGCACTGGCCCCGAAGGTGGCCGACCCGGAGCTTCGGCAGACGCTGCTGGCGGTCTGCGGGCGGCTGGCCGAAGCGGGGGTGCGGTCCGATGCCGCGCCGAGCGGCAGCACCAGGCGGTCCGCGCAGTCGGTGGGGCTCGCCCCCCGCGAGGTCGACGTGCTGGCCTGTGTCGCGGCGGGGGCGACGAACGCGGCGGCGGCCGAGCGGCTCGGGCTGCGACCGGAGACGGTGAAGGGCTATCTCCGCGCGGCCATGCGGAAACTGGGGGCGCACACCCGGCTGGAGGCGGTGGTGGCGGCACGACGGGCCGGCGTGCTGCCATAGAGTCGGCGGAGCGCCGCGCAGCGGATGCTGGCCACCCATGCCCGGGTGCTGGGGAGTCGTCAAGGACGGGGGCTTCGGCGTCAGCGGCGCATCAGGGCCTGTACCCGGAGCATCCGATTCGGCTTAGCGTCGCACTGACCGGTCGACGTTCGTGCGTCGACCGGGAGACGGCCCCCGGCCTGCTGGGCCGGGTCGTGGTCGTCTTCGGTGCGATGAGAGCTGCAAGGAGAACCATGTACACAGCAGATGACGGTGAGGGTGATCGTCCGGGGCCGGCAGCGGTGCTCTACGTCCCGGTGCGGTTCGGTCGGGTCGGGGGCCATCACCTGTGCTTCCTTCGTACGCCGCTCGGGGTGCGGACCGCCGTGGGATTCACCAGCCGTGAGCGGCTCGCCGCGGTTCTCGGAGCGGAGCAGCCGTGGATCAGGCTCGCGAAGTCGGTCGTACGTGCGCTCGCCGAACCGTTGGGCGTACTGACCCTCACCGTCGATCCGCAGCTGACGGCCCCGGGCCCGGCGCGGACCGTGGCGAAGGGGCCCGGGACGCCTTCGTGCGTACGTCGGTTGATCGACGCGCCCGGCGAGGGGCTCGCGGTGGAAGGGGCCTTGCGCGTGGCTCCGGCCGCCGGTGAGTTCTCGCGCCCCGGCGCCTGAGACGACGGGGTCCATCGTCCTCAGTCGAGGAACCGACCGAAGCGGATGTCGTACGTCGCCGCCGAGGTCAGGGCGCTGAGTGTCCGCTCGGCTTCCTCGGCCACCTCTGCTCGCTGTGCCTTGCCGAGGGGTGCGAAGAGCTGCACGGTGAGGGTCGCCCTGTTCGCCCGGGCCTGGCTGGTCGCCCTGGCGTCGCTGCCGGTCCTGTCGTCGGTCTGGGCGAGCTGCCAGATCCCGGCGAGGAAGCCGTCCACCAGCAGCGTGGGGTACGACTGGTTGCCGCGCCAGGTCAGCGACTTATGTTCGTCCTGGGCGACGACCCGGCTGCGGTCGGCGTGCGAGAGCAGGAGGTTGTCGTACTCGGGCAGGAAGCGGGGCGGTGCCGGGGTGCTCGGGTCGGGGCGGGGCGCGTCGGGGAGGTCGAATAGCTCGACTCCCTTCTCATCGCGGAAGACCAGCAGCTGGGGGCGCAGCCGGGCGAAGACCTCCCGCATCCGGGTCAGCCCGGACCAGGTCTGCATGTCCTTGACGGAAGCGGGCCCGAAGGCGCCGAGGTAGCGCAGCACCAGGTCGTCCGCGGTGGCCGTGGGATCTGCGGTCCGTCCGAACCAGTGCTCCGCCGTGGTCAACGTGACCTGGCCGCTGCTGCCCCACAGGCCGCGGGGCGTGATCTGCACCAGCGGGAGCAGACAGCGGGCGGCGATGGAGAGGGACTGCGGGTCGGCGTGCGGCCATCGGACGAGGAGCGCTTCGCGCAGTTGCTTCATGGTTCGGGGTTCGTCTTCGACGAGTTCGCGGGCCAGGACGGCCAACTGGTCGAGATCGACTCCCTGGAGCCCGCCCTGGAACATCCGCAGCTCACGGGCGGGGCCGCCGCTTTGGACCAGCTGACGCAGGGCCAGGGAGTCCGCCGCGGAGTGGGTGTGGATGGTCGATCTCATTGTCACCAGCCGCCCCGCCTCACGCGAGGCCATCAATGCAGAGAGCTCCTGGGGATCGAAGTCGGCAAGTCGGGCGGCGAGGGCGACGTACGGGGGCTTCACGTTCTGTGCCTGGAGGCCGACGAGGTGCTCGATCGCGCCGAGGACCGACATCCGCGCCCGCGGTGAACGACGCAGGAGGAGTTGACGGTCGAGGGTGGCGCGGTTGAGCGCGCGGGCAGTGAGCACGGGAGGCTGTTTCGCAAGGGCCATGACCCCACGGTAGTCAGAGTTGCGGACAGCTTCGGTCCGCAAACAGGCGTGGCGGGTGGGGCTGGCAATGTGTCGTACCGGGTGACGTGTCGACAGTGCGCGAACGGCGATCCGAGCGTGTGCCGTACGACCGCGGTTCAGGTGTGCGGGACTCGTGGCCCGGGAACCAGGGTGCATATCCCGCCATCTCCTGGTGTTGGCGCTTCGTCACAGGCCACAGGGCGTGGAAGGCGGGCATCTGCTCGTTCGGAGGTGCGTCGACGACCCGACGGTCGATGGAGGGTGGCAACGGGCCGCCGGGGTATCCGAGATGGCGGAGGGGTGTGCCAAGGTACGACTCCGCCCATGTCTTCGCACGTGGCGCCGGTGTCGAGCGCCCCCGTGCCTCAGCTGGAATGTGCCCCTGGCACACCTCCGGGCGCGCACTGCCCAGCTCGTGAACCCGAACGACCAGCCAACGGAATTTGGCGAGGTTCCACCCCTGGCTGGTTGGACTGCTCGGTGTCGTCATCACGGGCGCGGGCAGACGCAGCAGGGGCGCACGTCTGACGGTCCCCGTGCGCTCTCACGCCCCCCTCACGTCCCCCCTTCGAGGGTATTAGGCAGATCGTCAGTGTCGCGGCGCTCGGCTGCGGTGAACTGGTGATAGTTGCCCACCGAACGTACGCAGCGTACGTACACGTTGACAGCTGAAGGAGCAGCACATGACGACGGTTCTGCTAGTACACGCGGTATCCCTTTGGCGTGCATCGTTGGCTTGCCTGCTCAGCAAGCACCACGGCATCCAGGTACACACGACCGACAAGGGGGGCGTGCGAGCGGCCATGAACGAAAAACCCGCAGACATACTGCTGACGGATCTCGACTGTCCGGATTCCGTGGAAGTCCTCACCCTCTCGGAGTCGCTGCGGCGTTCCGCGGAGCAGCAGACGGCCCTGGTGGTGCTCGCGAGAGGAGATCGAGCCGGTGATTTACGCAGAGCCTCGGATGCGGGGGCGAGAGGATACATAGACAAGTTCGGCCCCGTGGACAATCTCTGCGACGTGGTGCGCAAGGTGGCGGCGGGCGGTCGGCACATCGACCAGTCGCTGGCCTTCGGACTGTTACAAGCGACCGAAGTACCACTGTCTCCGAGGGAGTTGCACGTGCTGTCCATGGCCGCCGAGGGCGAGTCGGTCTCGTCCATCGCCAACGCACTCCATCTGGCGAGCGGCACGGTCCGCAACTATCTGGCGGCGGCGATACGGAAGACGGGGGCACGGAACAGACTCGACGCCATAAGACTCTCGAAGGAATTCGGCTGGCTGTAGGACCAGGTCGGCCACTTCTCCCGCTCCAGTTCGACACGGCGGGACCGGCTCTCGGCCTCCTCAGCCCCTGATGTCTCCGGGCGGCGACGATCAGTCCGCTCAGGCACACCGAACGGATGCCCCCGGGACACCCTCCGTCGCGCTTCCGCAGGGACGCACGACACCGGGGCCGGGGTCATCCCTGCCACATCGTGCTCACGGCACGTTCCGATGGATCAGACGACTCCGACACCTCTGATCCGTCCGGTGCCGGGGCCTTAGGGGTCGGGGACCAGTGCCCCATCAGATCGCGGTACAGCGCCGACTGGGCGGGGAGCTCTGCCGGCGTTCCGCACACCGTGTGCGTACCGTCCATCACCAGTACCCGTCCCGCGCGGCCAGCCGATGACAGCCGGTGGGCTATGACCACCAGGGTCTTCCCCCGCTCGGCCAACGCCACTTCGGCACGGGCCTCGGCTGCCGGATCGAGATGGCTGGTCGCCTCGTCCAGGATCAGCAGGGGCGTGGTGGTGAGATGGGCCCGGCACAGGGCGATGAGTTGGCGTTCCGCGGGCGAGAGTTGCTGTGGGTCGACGGCGGCATCCAGTCCCCCGAGCCGCTCCAGCAGGGAGGTCGCGCCGATGGCCTCGATCGATCCGATGAGTTCGCGGTCGTCGGCCGTGAGCCGCAGATAGCGGAGGTTGTCGCGCAGGGTGCCGGTGAACACGTACGCCTGCTGGGGCAGCAGGGTACGCAGCGCAGTGGGCTCCCACTCCCCGGTGGGCCGGCCCAGCCAGCGCACTTCCCCCTCGGTGGGGGGCACCACCGCGGCGAGAACGGCTGCGAGCGTGGACTTGCCGCTGCCGCTCGGTCCCACCACCGCCAGGTGCTCCCCCGGTCGAAGCGTGAGGTCCAACCGGTGCAGCACGGGACGGGCGCCCGGGCCGTACGCGAAGCTCACGGAGCGCAGTTCGGCCGTGTCCGCGGACGGCGAGTGGGGCGGGGGCGGCGCGGTGCCCGGCTGCGGCGGCAGGGTCACGGTTCCGGTGAAGCGATCGAGCACCACCACCAACCGTCCGCCCACGGTGCCCAGCACGCTGAGCAGGGCGTGCACCGCGGGCGCCAGCGAAGCGGTGAGATAGGCGAACGCCCCGACGAGCGCGCCGCTGGTGAGTCCCTGTCGCATCAACCAGGGGGCGGCGAGGAGCAGGAGCAGCGGTGGGACGCGTGAGCACACGGCGAGGGCGACGATGCGTACGGCCGCCCAGCGGGCGAGGGACCGTGCCGCGGCGACCTGTTCGTCCGCGAGGTGCTCGGCACGGGTGAGGGTCGAGCTCACCGCACCCGTCGCTGCGATGTCCCGGAGCGCGGAGGCCGTGTGGCCCGCATGGGCGGCGAAGGCTTCATCGGATTCGAGGTAGGCGCTCTGGCGCGCGGCCATGGGGATGAGCGTGGCCAAGAAGAGCGCCAGTCCGAGCAGGAGCGGCGGCAGGACGACCAGGAGCAGTCGCGGGGAGAGTGCGGCCAGGCCGGCGAGCGCGCCGAGCGAGGTGAAGACGAAGGAACGCAAGGACAGGACGAGGCCGGCCCAGCCGTCCCGGGCGATCTCGCTCTGATGCGTGACCTGGGAGAGCGAACGGGTGGTGGCGGGGGTGGCCGCGGTGAGCGCCCCGGCCAGGGCGCGGGCCGTCGAACGTCGCACCAGGCCGTCGCGCAACGGCTCGACCAGGTCGGCGAGTCCGGCGAACAGCCTGCGGGTGGCGAGCGCGGCGGGGAGGGTGGCGAGCGCGGCCACGGCGAGCCAGAGCAGTCCGGTGGCGGGGGCGTCCGCGAGGAAGCCCCGGTCGATGGCGTGGGCGACGGCGTATCCGCTGATGAAGGTCTGGGCGAACTCCAACAGCGACCAGCCTGCGAGGCGGCGCATCGCAGCGGTACGGGCCCGGAGGAAGGGCACACCTTCGCGGATGACCCTGCGCAGGGCGCCTCTGATCCGTGCGGGCTCGGCCGCGGTGGGGACCGGGTCGGGCGTCATGGTGCCTCCGGTCCGGATCGCCGCCGTTGGTGGGGTGGTGCGGGTTGCGCGGGGTCCTCGGTGGGGCGATGGTTCGCCGAGACGGGGACGGGCGCTGCTGCTGCTTCCAAGGCCCCCGGGTCCGTCAGCCCGCCCGTGAGCCGCCCGGAAGGCCCGTCAGTGGGCGGGGGCGGGGCAGTGGGCGGGGCGGGGGTGTAATGGAAGACCTGTCGATAGTCGGGGTCCGCCCAGAGGTCGGTGTGCCGTCCCACCGCGCGCACTTCGCCGTCGTCCATCCACAGCACCCGGTCCGCTTGGACGGCCGATGAGATGCGATGGGCGACCACGATCCGCGTGCTGCGGCCCGTGTACCGGGCCAGGGCCTGCTGGACCTGCCGTTCGGTGACGGTGTCGAGGCTTGAGGTGGCATCGTCGAGGATCAGCAGCCGGCCGGCGTGGGCAAACGCCCTTGCCAGGCCGAGGCGTTGACGCTCGCCGCCGGACAGGGGGGCCTGGTCGAGGGGGGTTCGGTAGCCGAGCGGGAGCAGTCGGATGAATCCGTCGGCGGATGCGGCTCGGGCGGCCGTGCGGATCCCGGTGTCGGTCGGGCGGACCGCACCGGCCGCGATGGTGTCCTCGACGGTCTCGCCCCACAGGGTGGGACGGGCGAAGGCATAGCCGACCTCGTGCCGCAGGAGTACCGGGTCGACCGTATCCAGGGGGACCCCGTCGAGGCTGACGGTGCCGCCGTCGGGGTCCATGAGCCGGCCTGCGACGGCGGCGACGAGAGACTTCCCGGATCCGGATCGGCCGACGACGGCCAACGACGTGCCGCCCGGGACAGTGAAGTTGACTCCGCGCAGCAGGTGTTTTCCGTCCTCCACCACGTCGATGTCGCGCAGTTCCACGGTGCCGGGGCCCTCGGCGGGCAGGGTGCGGGCGAGATGGGGCACCGGTGGCAGTGTCAGGAGGGGCTCCAGCCGAGCCGCGGCGCTGCGTCCCCGGGCGATCGCGCCGAGGGCTCCGGTGAGCGAGCCGAGGCCGATGGCGAGGACCGCGTAGCGGGAGACGGCAAGGAGATCGCCGACACTGATCGCCCCAGCGGCGAGTCTGAGCCCGGCCACCGCCAGCACCAGTACGGAGAGCAGTGGCAGGAGCACGGCGCTGGTGCCTGCGGCGCTGCCGTGGATCTGCCAGGTCCGGCGACCGTGCGCGGCGAGGGCCGTGAGCGGTTCGGTGATGCGCGCGTGTTCACGGGTGGCGGTGTGTGCGGCCCGCAGCGTGGCCGCGCCGTCCAGTGCCTCGGTGAGTCGGGTGGCGATCAGGGCCTGTTCGCGCTGGTAGTCGGCGGCTGCGTCCGCGGTGCGGCGGATGAGGGTGCGCAGGAGGAGGACGAACGAGGGTGCGCCGACGAGGAGTGCGAGTCCGGTCCAGGGGTCGATGAGGAACAGCCCGACGATCCCGCCGAGGGGGAGGAGGACGCCGGCGACTGCGGTGGCGGCCGTGACGGGCACGGCTGCGGCGTCGGCGGCGTTGGCGGTGAGTCGGGTGGTCAGGTCACCGGGTGGCACGGCGCCGCCCCGGCGTGGCTCGGTGCGCACCACTCGATCGAGGAGGAGGGTGCGCAGTCGGGCGGTCAGGGCCGCGGTGGTGGTGCCACCGAGCAGGGCGACGAGCGCGTCGAGGAGGACCTCGGCCACGGTGAGCCCCGCGCACAGCAGCAGGGCGGACCAGGGGATGCGGCCTTCGGAGATGAGTTGGTCCACGGCGATGCCGAGGGCCGCGGGAAGGGCGACTGCGGCGAGTGCGGCGAGGGCCGAGCAGACGGCGACGGCCGCGAGGGGGAGGCGGCCAGTGCCCAGGAACCGTACGGACGTCGCCGACGGCGGGGATGGCACCGCTGGCCGACTACCTGTCACGGGGAGTCCCTTCCACTTCTTGCCGGGCACCGGCCCGCACGTACGGTCCCGGGCCTGGGGCCGCGGGACCGTACGGAGTGCCGGGAGGTGGGCAGTGAGCGGAATGCGGTTACCGCCCTACCCCCCGGCCTGGTGTCACGGGGTGCAGAGAACGACGCTCAGGGAGCTGTACTCACACACCAGCAGGCTGACCTGGCTTCCGGTGGCGACGTCGCCGTACGCCTCATCCTGCGGGGTCTCCAGGGCCTGAAGGTCGAGAAGCGCCATGATGATTTCCTTCCGTGGGGACGGTTGTTTTCTCATTGGTGCACGGTCCCTGGCTGGGACCGGTCTGTGGGCCGCGGTCGCGGCGAGAGGAACGGCAGTGCGGCGGGGGTGTCCCCGAGCGCGCTGCCGAGGGCGAGCAGACACCCTGCGGTGCCGGTGGCCAGATCCATGGATCGGCGCATCATCTGCTCACCGGGGAAGGCCAGTCCGCCGGCGTAGGGCACGGCGTGCAGACCGAGGAGTTCGATATGGCGGCGGATGGTCCGCTGCTTCAGTTCCGGGTCGCCGACGGGGGTGCGGCTGAGCTGGAGGATCAGCCCGGCGACGCCCCGGAAGAGTCCCGGTTGGACGTAGAAGGCGGAGCAGAGCGCGGGCAGCATCGCCTGGCGTGCCGTGGTGAAGGCGTCGTCCGGGCGGTGTGCGAGGTACTCGTCGAGCACCAGGGCGAGTCCTGCGCTGCCCGCTCCGAGGTACGGCATGGTCCGTTTGCCTTCGAGGACCAGCAGGGCGTCTTCCGCACCGGGACGGCAGCGGGCGAGGTCGCGGTGGAGCGCGGTGGCCGCGAGGTCGAGGAGTTGGGGGTCGCCGGTCGACTCGTAGCGTCTGATGAAGAGCAGCGCGAGTCCCGTTGCGCCGTGGAGCAGTCCGGTCCGGGGTGAGGGCGGACCGCTGAGCAGGGCGCGGGCGGCGAGTGCGGTACAGCGGTCGGCGGTGCCGGCGAGTGCGACGGCTTCCGTACCGGTGGCGGTGCGGGCGAGGTCGTCGAGGGCCAGGGCTATGCCGGCGTGTCCGCCGTGGAGATCTGCGGTGAGCCCGTCGACGGGCTGGCGGGCGATCAGTTGGGCCAGTTCTGCGGCTTGCTCGGGGTGGCCGATGCGACGCAGTGTCCAGGCGATGCCGGCAAGGCCGTCGTAGAGACCGATCGGAGTGCCGGGTGCCGGCTCCTTGACTCGGGCGAGTAGCCATTCCACGGCCTCGGGGCTGGATGGCGCGCCTGTCTCATGGAGCGCGTACAGGATGCCTGCGGCGCCGTAGCCGAGGGATTGACCACCGGCCGGGGAGGCGAATTGGGCGATGTCGCCCGGAAAACATCGGTCCTCACGGTCGGGTGTACAGGAAGCGAGAATGGCCTGTGCCATGGAGTCCCGGCTGAGCGGCCACTCGCCCGGGTCGGGTATGCGCAAGGAGCCGGCGGTTGGCCGGTGCCCGGTGGAGTCGGGGGCGGTCGAGCCCTCGGGGCCGTCATCGGCGGACGTCTGCCGTGATTGCGCCGAGCGGATGGCCTGCTCGGGCGGTGTGGTGCCATGGGCAGGGGCGTTGTCGCTCTGACCGGCGTTGCGCAGGATCTCGTCCACCGCGGGCCGGAGTTCGTCCTCCGTCACGGGGAAGATCCGGGCCGCTCCCCGGGCGAGCTGGGTGACCTTGCCCCGGTCGATCGCGAAGAGAGTGGTCAGCGGCAGAAGCAGGGCGAGACGCAAGCAGGCAAGGGCGTAGCGGTCGATCTCCACGCCTCGCCGGTCGCGAGGGGCGACGAAGGCCGGGTTGGCCACCACCTGGCGGCACCGGTCGGCCGTGCGGGAGGCCGCCTCAAAGTCGAGGAGGACGACTCTCGACTCGTCGTCCGAGACCATGACGTTGCTCATATGGAGGTCGCTGATGACCACGCCGCGCTCGTGCACCGCCTGAACGGCGTCCGCCACCAGGCCATACATCCTGCCGGCCCATTCGGCGTGCTCGGCCAGCTGCTCGCGGCTCGGCTGTGACGCGGAGAGGGGGAAGCGACGGGCGAAGACGGTGTTCAAGGTGGTGCCCGGCACATGTTCCAGCGCCAGGAAGTGGTGTCCGCCCACCTCGAAGGTGCCGCGGAGTTGGGGTACGCACTCCAGTCCGGCCAGTTGCTCCAGGGCGGTGCGTTCGCGTTCGAGCCGGGCGACGGCGTCGGCTCCATCAGCGGCCAGGCCGGCGTGCGGCCGGGCTTCCTTGAGGACGACGTCCTCACCGGTGCGGGGGTCGCGTGCCTTGTAGACCCCACCACCGTTGGAGAAGTGGAGCGCACCGCTGATCTCGTACGGCATCTGGTCCATGCCGACGGTGGTGCGGGCTTCGATGTGCGGCTGGAGGAACGCCGGGGGCGTCACCCAGTCGGGGATGCGCAGGGACGGTCCGCGGGGATCCGGGACCAGGGTGCCCGAGGGGTCGGCGACGGCTGGCACGAGTCTGCCGTCAGGCCCGGGGCAAAAGCGGGGGGCGAAGGCTCCGTACCGCACGTGGACCGGTCCGTCGCCGCACCGCAGATCGCTGAGGATGTACGGGCCGGGTTCGCCGTCCAGGAGTTCCATCAGATCGCCGCAGACCTCGGGGAAGCTCTCCTCCGAGTGCGGATAGACGGTGAGGAACTTGCCGCTGCCGGCGCGGTCCGCGTACTTGGCGTTGCGCAGCAGCAGCAGGGGCCGGGAGGGGATGAACTTCACCGGGACGCGCCGCGGAATGCAGTAGTCGAGGACGCGTTGCAGGATCGACTCGGCGTTGTCGAGAGTGGCGGAGATATGGATCTTCCAGCCCTGCTGGGGGAGTCGAAGTCCCCGGGGGCTGTAGGAGAGCCAGTCTCCGCGCCGGGAGCGCTCCCACCCCTCGGGGGCGGGCTCCTGGGTGGGTCCGAAGGAGCCGTTCCGGGCTTCGGAGCCGGTGCCGTCCACGCCGTTGGAGGAGCGGTGGGGTACGTCGTAGAAATCACGATCCGCCTGGCAGTACGTGGCGTACTCGGGGTTCATGCGTACTCCTTCCCGCTTGTCTCGGTCGTCGTTCCCGGCTGACGTGACTGAAGGTGTCATGCGTCCAAGGCGGCCGGACAGTCGCTGCTGTCACCAGTTGCGCATGTGCACGGGTATGCGATTCACATGGGTGTCGCATGGCCCTGTACTGCGTGGATGTGTGCGAGAAGCACATGCGCGGGGCGAGGGGCAGATGTATTGCACCTGTCCGGGCTCGGGCAGGTGCAGGACAGGAGTGGTGCAGTACGCGCTCGTGGTGCGCCCCGTCCGGCACGGTCGTGGACGGTCGGCGTCACCGCGCGTGGGATTCGCGAGGTGCTGGCGGTATAGGCCCTGCCTGTTTCTCCTTGTACAGCTTCTCCAGCGGGGGCCAGGGGCCCGGGGAGGGCCTTCCCGTGCTGCGAACTCCTGTGTGGGCGGGGTGGGTCGGCCATCCGCCGGGCACCTCGGCGTACGCCGTGCGCACTCGGCACCGGGCGTTGCGCCGGGGGTGGGGATGGGAGAGAACCACCAGGTGGGTGCATCGAAGGCGCCTGTGCCGAGGGTTTCGCGACGGTGCGGGGGCCGCCGCAGGCACCGTGGGGCGGGGGTCTTCTTGAGCCTTCGGCAGCGCCGCCTCGAACCACCGACGGGAACATTAGGTTAGGCTAAGCTAAGTTCCTGTCGGCGGAGCTGGCGTGCACACCGTGTCACCAGCGATCGGAAGAGAAGACTCCTGAGATGACGTTCCGCGTGGCAGTGGCAGGCGCGAGTGGATATGCCGGGGGTGAGCTTCTGCGGCTCCTGGCCGACCATCCGGACGTGGAGATCGGCGCTCTCACCGGGCACAGCAGTGCGGGCAAGCGACTCGGTGACGTACAGCCCCAACTGCACTCCCTCGGCGACCGGGTGCTCGAAGCGAACTCCGCCGAGGTGCTCGCCGGGCACGACGTCGTCTTCCTCGCCCTCCCCCACGGACAGTCGACGGCCCTCGCGAACGCCCTGGGCCGTGTCGCGCTCATCGTGGACTGCGGTGCGGACTTCCGACTGCGTGACCCCGACGACTGGAAGCGCTTCTACGGCACGCCCCACGCCGGTGTCTGGCCGTACGGACTCCCCGAACTACCGGGCGCGCGGGCGGCGTTGTGGCAGACCAGACGCATAGCGGTACCCGGGTGCTATCCGACCGCCGCCACACTGGCGCTCTATCCGGGGTACGCCGCCGGACTACTGGAACCCGAAGCGGTGATCGTCGCGGCGAGCGGAACCTCCGGCGCCGGTCGGGCGCTCAAACCCCATCTGCTCGGCTCCGAGGTCATGGGGTCCATGACGCCCTACGGCGTCGGCGGAGGGCACCGGCACACACCCGAGTTGGTGCAGAACCTCTCCAGCGCGGCGGGAGAGGCAGTGGCCGTGTCCTTCACCCCGACGCTCGCCCCGATGGCCCGGGGCATCCTCGCCACCTGCTCGGCCCGGGTGCGCCCCGGGACGACGGCCGCCGCACTGCGGACCGCCTACGAAGAGGCGTTCGCGGCGGAACCGTTCGTACGTCTCCTCGGCCCCGGGCAGTGGCCCGCCAGCGCGTCCGTCATCGGCTCCAACTGCGCTCACGTACAGGTGGCGTTGGACGAGAGCACCGGACGACTCATCGCCGTCAGCGCGATCGACAACCTCACCAAGGGCACCGCGGGCGGAGCGGTGCAGAGCATGAACATCGCCCTGGGGCTGCCGGAGACCCTGGGCCTGCCCCTGAATGGAGTCGCCCCGTGAGCGTGACCGCTGCCCAAGGATTCCTCGCGAGCGGTATCGCCGCCGGGATCAAGGAATCCGGTGCACTGGACCTGGCATTGGTGGTGAACGGTGGGCCGGCATACGCGGCAGCCGGTGTCTTCACCCGCAACCGGGTGCAGGCCGCACCGGTGCGTTGGTCACGCCGGGTGCTGCGCCGCGGCCGGACGGCGGCGGTTGTCCTGAACTCCGGTGGTGCCAACGCCTGTACGGGTCGGCCGGGCGACGAGGACACCCGTCGCACCGCCGAGTTGACCGCACAGGCACTCGGGCTGCGCACCGACGACGTGGCGGTCTGCTCCACCGGCCTCATCGGGACCCGACTGCCGATGGAGAAGCTGGCCACCGGGATCGCCGAGGCCACCGAGCAGTTGACACCGCAGGGCGGTCGGGACGCCGCCGTCGCGATCCGGACCACCGACTCGGTGGAGAAGACGGCACAGGTCTCCCAGGACGGTTGGACGGTCGGTGGGATGGCCAAGGGCGCCGGAATGCTCGCGCCGTCCCTCGCCACCATGCTGGTGGTGCTCACCACGGATGCCGACGTCGGGGCCGACGCCCTGGACACCGTCCTGCGGGAGACAGTCCGTACGACCTTCGACCGCGTCGACTCGGACGGCTGCACCTCCACCAACGACACGGTGCTGCTGCTGGCGTCGGGGGCGTCCGGCATCACCCCCGAGGCCGACGCCTTCGCCCGGGCGGTCCACACCGTGTGCCTCGATCTCGCCCGACAGCTCATCGCCGACGCCGAAGGTGCCAGCAAGGAGATCGAGGTGGAGGTGGTGGGCGCGGCCAGTGAGCAGGACGCCGTCACCGTGGGGCGCTCGGTGGCCCGTAACAACCTGCTGAAGTGCGCGCTCCACGGCGAGGACGCGAACTGGGGCCGGGTGCTCTCCGCGATCGGCACCACCGACGCCGTGTTCGACCCGGACCAACTCGACGTGGCCATCAACGGCGTCTGGGTGTGCCGCGACGGAGCGGCGGGTGAGTCCCGGGAGAAGGTCGACCTCTCCGGGCGTCGGATCACCCTGACCGTCGACCTGCGCAGCGGTCAGGAGTCCGCGGTGATCTGGACCAACGACCTCACCGCCGAGTACGTCCACGAGAACAGCGCGTACAGCTCATGAGCGCAGCGGGTACGACGGCCGCAGCGATCGATCCGACGAAGCCTCCTTCCCCTCCTCCGTCGCGCCGCGGAGCGCTCCCGCGAGCGCGCACGGTGATCGAGGCTCTGCCCTGGTTGGAGACGTTCCAGGGCAAGGTCGTGGTCATCAAGTTCGGTGGCAACGCCATGGTGGACGAGGAACTGAAGCGGGCCTTCGCCCAGGACGTGGTCGCGCTGCGCTACGCCGGGCTGCGACCGGTGGTGGTCCATGGCGGCGGCCCGCAGATCAGCTCGCTCCTGGGCCGCCTCGATCTGGAGGTCCGGTTCGCAGCCGGTCTGAGGGTGACGACGCCCGAGGTCATGGAGGTGGTCCGGATGGTGTTGGCCGGGCAGGTGCAGCGGGAGATCGTGGGGCTCATCAACGCCCACGGCCCCTTCGCCGTCGGGCTGACGGGTGAGGACGCCCACACGATGACGGCGGTGCGCAGGCCGGCGCAGGTCAACGGCGAACCGGTCGACATCGGTCTGGTCGGCGATGTGGTCAAGGTCGATCCCGATACGCTCCGGGCGCTGCTCGATCGGGGGCGGATCCCCGTGGTCTCCCCCATCGCCCGCGGCGACGACGGCCAGGTCTACAACATCAACGCCGATCTTGCGGCGTCCGCGCTGGCCGTCGCACTGGACGCGGAGAAGTTGGTGATGCTCACCGACGTCGAGGGCCTGTACGCGAATTGGCCGCACAGCACCGAAGTCATCGACGAACTGACGGCGAGCGCCCTGGAGCGACTGCTCCCCTCGCTGGCGAGCGGGATGGTGCCCAAGATGGAGGGCTGTCTCCAGGCGGTGCGCGCGGGAGTGCGCAGGGCCCATGTACTGGACGGACGGGTGCCGCACTGTCTGCTGCGGGAGGTGTTCGCCGACGACACCACCGGAACCACCGTGGTCCCCGATGCACAGGACCGCCGGGGGCCGACCCCCGTTCCACAGCGGGCCGATGGTGTCCCCGACCCCCGGCCCACCGATGTGAAGGCGGAGGACGCCAGATGACGACGGACACAACGCCCGGAGCCCATGACACCGACGACCTGTCCCAACACGGTGGCACGGCGGCGCTGACCCGACGCTGGCGTGCCGTGATGATGGACAACTACGGCACTCCCGCCATGGCGCTGGTGCGCGGAGAGGGCAGTGTGGTGTGGGACGCGGACGGCTCGGCGTATCTGGACTTCACCGGAGGCATCGCCGTGAACGCCCTGGGCCATGCGCATCCCGCGATCGTCGATGCGGTGAGCACCCAGGTCGCCAGGCTTGGCCATGTGTCCAACCTGTACGTGGCAGAACCCCCGGTGGCGCTGGCCGAACGGCTGTTGCGGCTCGCGGGCCGCGAGGGGCGGGTGTTCTTCTCCAACTCGGGCGCGGAGGCCAACGAAGCCGCGTTCAAAATCGCCCGCAGGACTGGCCGGCTCCATCTGGTGGCCACCGAGGGCGGCTTCCACGGACGGACGATGGGCGCGCTGGCGCTCACCGGCCAGCCCGACAAGCGCGCGCCCTTCCTGCCCCTGCCCGGCCCGGTGACGCATGTACCGTTCGGTGACCCGGACGCCCTGCGCGCCGCGGTCACCGAGGAGACGGCCGCGGTGCTGATCGAACCGATCCAGGGCGAATCGGGGGTGGTGCCCGCGCCGGAGGGCTATCTCCGCGCCGCCCGGGACATCACCCGCGCCACGGGCTCGTTGCTGATGTTGGACGAGGTGCAGACCGGTACCGGACGCACCGGCCACTGGTTCGCCCACCAGGCGTCCCCCGGTGTGGACCCCGATGTGGTGACACTGGCCAAGGGGCTCGGCGGCGGGCTGCCCATCGGTGCCACCCTCGCTTTCGGAGCCGCGGGGGCCCTGTTGACACCCGGGCAGCACGGCTCCACCTTCGGAGGCAACCCGGTGGCGTGCGCGGCGGCCCTCGCCGTGCTGGACACCATCGAGAACGAAGGTCTCCTGGCCCATGTCCTCAGCACGGGCGCACGGCTGCGGCACGGCATCGAAGCCATCGGGCATCCCCTGGTGCGCCAGGTGCGGGGCGCCGGACTGCTCCTGGCCGTCGAGTTGGAGCGGCCCGTGGCGCCACAGGTGCAACAAGCCGCCCGGGAGGCCGGATTCCTCGTGAACGCCGTCAGTCCAACGACCGTGCGGCTGGCGCCGGCGCTGACCGTGGGTACCGACGGCGTGGACGCACTGGTGGCAGCCTTCCCCGCCATCCTCGGCTGACGCCCCAGGCCCCTTCGAAGAGCAGACGAGCACTCACAAGCGCTCACAAGCACTGACGAGCCTCAACAAGCTCCGCCAAGCCTCAACAAGCTCCGCCGAACCCCCCGTACCACAGGCCACCATGAGTGAGGACGAACATGCCGGCAGGTCACGCGAGCATCGCACAGCGGAAGACCCCCAGCCACGATGTGGTGGGCATCGGCTTCGGCCCGGCCAACCTCGCCCTGGCCATCGCCGTCCAGGAACACAACGAACGCTCCGCCCCCGAACAGCGGCTGCGGTCGACGTTCCTGGAGCGACAGCCCGGGTTCGGCTGGCACCGCGGCATGCTCATCGAAGGGGCGACCATGCAGGTGTCGTTCCTCAAGGACCTGGTCACCATGCGGGACCCCGGGAGTCGCTACACCTTCCTGCGCTACCTCCACGAGCGAGAACGCCTCATCGACTTCATCAACCAGAAGAGCTTCTTCCCCACCCGGGTCGAGTTCCACGACTACCTCGCCTGGTGCGCCGCCAGCTTCAGCGAGCAGGTGTCCTACGGCTGTGAGGCACTGTCCGTACGGCCCGTCGAGCAGGACGGCGGGGTGACGCACCTCGATGTGGCCCTGCGGACGGCCGGGAGCGCATCGGGGGACACGGAAGGCTCGCTGCGGACCCGCAATGTGGTGCTGAGCACCGGGCTGCGCCCACGGCTGCCGGAGGGCGTGTCATTGGGCGAGCACGTCTGGCACAACCGGGACCTCCTCTTCCGTACGCAGGAGTTGAAGGAGCGCCCGCACCGGAGGTTCACCGTGGTGGGGGCGGGGCAGTCGGCCGCCGAGACCGCGGACTATCTGTATCGCACCTTCCCGGACGCGGAAGTGTGCGCGGTGTTCACGCGCTACGGCTACAGCCCCGCCGATGACAGCCCCTTCGCCAATCGGATCTTCGACCCATCCGCCGTGGACGATTTCTACGAGGCCCCCGAGGCGGTGAAGCGCGCACTGCTCGGGTACCACGGGAACACCAACTACTCAGTGGTGGACGGCGAGTTGATAGAGCAGCTCTACCGCACGGTCTACCAGGAGAAGGTGGCCGGCACCGAGCGGCTGCGCATCCTGCGCACGACCGCCCTGACCGGGGTCGAGGAGATACCCAACGGCGCCCGGGCGGTCGTGACGTCCCTCACCACGGGTGAGAGCTTCACGCTCGACTCCGACGCGGTGGTGCTGGCCACCGGCTATCGCCCCCATGACCCCAGGGAACTGCTCGGGCCGCTCGTCGACCGCTGTTTGACCGACGGCCAAGGGAGGTTGCGCATCGACCGCGACCACCGCCTGTTGACGGATGAGCGGATCACGGCCGGGGTCTACCTCCAGGGCGCCGTCACCGAGCACACCCACGGCATCACCTCTTCGCTGTTGTCGACGCTGGCCGTGCGCTCGGGCGAGATCCGTGACGCGCTCGTGAGCCGCACGCCCGCCGGGCCGCCGGTGGAGGCCGGGGCAGAGGCACCCGCGCTCCTCGACGACCAGGTGCTGGCACCGAGTGGAGCCGAGGCGGCCGGCGTCGCCCCCGGCCGTTGACCCCACCCGCTCGGACGACTCCCCAGGAAGGCGAGATGTCTCACGCGACGCTCACCCCGGCACCGCCGCAGGAACTCACGGCCGCACAGGCGCACGTCCTGTCCGCGCAGCGCACCGACCCCCACCACGCCGGCTACAACGTCGGCCAGTACATCGAATTGATCGGCCCGGTCGACGTCGATGCGCTCCAGGACGCGCTGCGGCACACCTTGGCCGAGGCGCCGGGGCTGCACTTCCGGATTCGGGAGGAGGGCGGGCGGCTCCTCCAGGAGCCGGTCCCCTTCGACGCGGCGCACTGGCGGCTACCGCGGCTGGACACCACGGGAGCGGCCGATCCGACGTCGGCCGCCGTGGAGTTGGTCCGTGAGCAACTCGCCTGTCCGCCGCGACTGGACCTCCTGTTCGCAGCCGGCACCGGCACCGGCCCGCCCGCGCTGACGGGCGCGGTCCTGGTCCGGGTGGGTGCGCAGCACCACCTCCTGTTCCAGTACTTCCACCAGTTGGCGGTGGACGGCTATGGGGTGGCACTGCTGACCCGTCGGATCGCCGAGGTCTACACGGCCGTGCTGCGGGGCACTCCCCTGCCGGACTCACCGTTCGCACCGGTGTCCACCCTCGTGGATGCCGAGTCCCGGTACACCGCGTCCGCGCAGTACGCACGCGATCGCGCGCACTGGGCGGCGAGGTACGGCGACGGCCCGCAGTTGACTCCGGTGCGGGGACGGTCCGCGCCGCCGTCCGACACCGCCCTGCGCCGTACGGTGGTCCTCGACCGGCAGACCGCCGCCGCGGTGGTGACCACGGCCCGGGCGTCGCGCTGCACCTGGGCGGAGACCATCGCAGCCACCGTCGCCGTACAGCTCCACCGGGAGACCGGTACGCGCGATGTGGTCCTGGCGATGTACGCCATGGCCCGCACCGCGCCCGGCACCTTGAGGGTCCCGGGTATGACCGTGAACGTCCTTCCCGTACGGGTGGCGGTGGGTGACGAGGACACCTTCGCCACCGTGTTGGAACGCATAGCCGCCGAGTTCACTGCCGTACGCACCCACCAGCGCTTCCGGGGTGAGGAGATCGTCGGGGAACTGTGGCCGGGGCGTATGGATGCCCACTGGCCCGGACCGCTCCTCAATCTGCGGCCGTTCGACACCGAGGTGGACTTCGCGGGGGTGCCCGGACACATCGTGACCCTCGCTTCGGGTCCGGTGGACGGACTCTCGATCTCCGCCGTGCGGTACGCGGACGGGCGGCTGAGACTCGACTTCGACGGCAACCCCGCGCTGTACGACGCGCAGGGGCTCGCGGAACAGGCCGAGCAGTGTGTTGGACTGCTGCGGCAGCTCTGCCGCGAACCGGGGCGCGCGCTGTCGGCGCTGCGCGCTCCCGATGTCGTGGAGACGATCGCACCGCGCCGGTCCCGAGCGGGCCTGTCGGTGGCCAAGAGCCCACCGTCGGGGAACGTGGCACCCGAGGAGGCGGGCGGGTTGCCCCTGCTGCCCGTGGCCCACCGGCTCCGGGAGTCGGGCGCTCCCGTCGAACGGCGGCAGGAGTCGGCGCTGTGGGAGGTTCCCGCGGGCCTCTCCGCTGTGGTGTTGCGCCGGGCGGTCGCTCGGCTGGCCCGCGCCCATCCGGCGCTGCGCCTCACGCTGCACCGGCTGGGCGGGGCCGCCGGCGAGGTGTGGACGCAGGAGGTCCTGCCGTCGGCGCTCGCTCCGGCGGTGATCGACACCGAGACGGTACGTCGGGTGGTCACCGGCCGGGCGAGGGGTGCCCAGTTGTCGGCGCTGATCGCCGGTGAGGCAAGGCGGGCCGCCCTGGCGCTCGATCCCTGGACGGGCACCGTACTGCGTCTGGTGTGGTTCGACGCGGGGCCCGGCGGGCCGGGGCGGCTGCTGCTGATTGCGCATGTGACGGTGGCGGACGATGCGTCATGGCAGGTGATCGTCCCCGAACTCGCCGCCTCTTACCAAGCCCTGCTCGGGGGCGGGGGGCCCATTCACGGAAGCGGCGGAGGCGGCGGAAGCGTCGAAGCCAACAGAACGGCCTCGGAGGGCTTGCACAGCTGGACGCGGAGGCTGCTGGCCGAGGCCAACGGGCCCGAGCGCATGGCGGAACTGCCCGAGTGGTCGGCGCTGTCGGCTCGCCGAGGCATCGCCCTGCCGCCCGGGCCTGCGCACTCGTTCCCGACCGCTGCGGAGGGCTGCCACGATGAGTTGACCACGTACGTCTCAGATGGCAGCACCGGTACCAAGACCAGCACCGACACCGACACCGACGGTGCTCGGCGCGGCGCGGACGCCCATGGCCTTGAGGTCGCGGTTCTCACCGCTCTCGCCGTTGTCTCGGGCGATGAACCACGGTTGCGTGGGGGCGGCTTGGGTCCCGGACTGGTGGTGGAACGGGAGTTCTCCGACCCGGCCCGTCCCACCCGCATGGCAGGTGGGTTCGGCGTGGTCCATCCGGTCCGCATCCCCTCTCCGGGAGCCTCCCTCACCCGCGAGGCCGTGGGGCAGGCCCTGTCCCGTACCGCCGGGGCGTTGGCCTCGGTACCCGACGGGGGACGAGGACACCAACAACTGCTGCACCTCAATGCGCAGACGGCGTCATTGCTGGCCGACGGGGCTCGCGACGTGGTGCGCGTGGTTCATCGCGTGCGCCCCGGACCCACGGCCGGCGCTGTCGACTGGAGACCCGCTCCGATCTCGGAGTGCGCAGCGCTACGGGCCGCACTGGCCGCTCTGCCCGGGGCCGAACCACCGGTCACAGGGCCGCTGGAACTCACGGTCGTCATAAACGGCGGCTCGGACCCCGGTCCGAGAGCCGAGTTGCGCTGGCGCTGGGCCGCACACGTCTTCAGCGAAGAGGAGGCTCGTCGGTTGACGGCCGAGCTGACCGAGCTGATCACCCACTTCCTCCCCTTCTCCGCCGACCCGGCTCTGCCTGCCTGACCTGTCAGCACCCATCCGTACAGCACTCACCACGAGGAGAAATCACCATGACCGCCACCAACCCCTTTGAGGACGCCGACGGAAGCTACTTCGTGCTGGTGAACGAGGAGAACCAGCATTCGCTGTGGCCCTCGTTCGCCGCGGTTCCGCCCGGTTGGACCGTCGTGCACGGCGAGGACACCAAGGAGGGATGTGCGCAGTACGTGGACTCACACTGGACGGACATGCGCCCGGCGAGTCTGGTCGCGCGGTCCTGACCCTTCGCCCGATGCCGAGCGGCCGGTCCTGAAGGAGCCCTTCCGGACCGGCCGCTCGGCGTGCTCCCGTCCCGGCACGGGCCGGGAGCACGCATCTGGGAGTCGGCCGTCAGAGCAGGGTGCGGGCGAGCACGGTGGACCCGCGCCGGGGGTCGAGCGCGTTCACCCAGGCGAGGGGGGCAAGTTCAGGGGCGATCGGGGTGAAGCCGTGGCGCAGGAAGAGCTCCCCGCCGCCGGTCGTCGCCGTGAACACCGCTCGCAGGGACCGGGCGGCGGCCTGGGCCAATGCGGAACGCAGCAGCGCGGATCCCACACCACGGCCTTGACTGGCCGGTGAGACACAGAAGTTGTAGAGCACCGCGGCGGGCCCCCGGGGCTCGTCGGGGTGGATGCGCAGCCCCAGACAGCCTGCGAGGACGTCTGTGGGGAGTTCGGCGACCAGGAAGTCCGCGGCTTCGGCGGCATAGTGGCCGCGCGGGCGCTCCCGCAGGGCGCCGCAGTGGAAGAACTGCCGGGACAGGGCGTGCAGGGCCGCAGCGTCCAGCACGCTCGCCTGCCGCACGGAGGCGGTCGAGAGCTGGACGGCGGGACGCGGCAGAGCCGTGGTCAATGGGTTCCCTCTCCTCGGTCTTGCGGAACGCCCGGGGTCACGCCGTACGCACCCGTGGACACTCACCCACAGACCGGTGACACTTAGGCAAGGCTTCCCTAATTTTCAGCCACAGTACGACACGGCGGTCGCGTCCATCCCATCACCCCGATGGGCAAGGGGAGTTGGGCGCCCGTAGCCGAGGTCCGCGCGAGCTGCCGGCTTGACTTACGACGACCGGAAGTAGTTAGGTAAGCCTAACCTAAACTCTGCTCATGGGTTGCGGAGTCCAGCCAGGGAGAGGAACACCGACGATGGCCGACACGGCCCATCCAGAGACTTCCGGACCACAGGCTTCCGGTCAGAGCACCTTCCCTCTGGAGCGACTGGTGCGCGATGTCGCCGAGATGCTGTACGTCGAGGCGGAAGACGTATTGGTCGACGAGAGCCTCTTGGACCAGGGACTCGACTCCATCCGGCTTATGACGCTCGTCGAGACCTGGCGCGCCGACGGCGCCCGGATCAGCTTCGTCGAACTCGCCGAGCGACCGACGCTCAAGGAATGGGCCGTCCTGCTGGGCGGCGGAGCCTGAAGCACGCCCCGACAGCCGGTCAGAACACCGGCGAACCACCTCGGGTACCGACCGTCAGATTCAGTGCCGAACCTGACAGAACCGGCCGGCCCACCCGTTGCCCACCGCCCGCGGCGGACGACGAGCCGGCCGCGACGGACGACGAGTTGGCTGCGACAGGCGTTTCGAGTGCCCCCAGCGCCACGGCCGCTCCCCTCGCACGGAAGCGCTCGGGCCTGCGCCCACCCGCCCGGGTACGCCGCAGGGAATCGACGGAGGAAAGACGGATCATGGGTGAGAGGCTGCGGGCCGACGGCCTGCTGCGGACGTACGAGCTGTGGACGTACGACCCGAGTGCCGCGACCGAACGGCTCGGCGCCAGCATCCCCAAAGGATCGCTGACGGCGATCGCCGGCCCGCACACCAGCGGCAAATCGACCCTGTTGCACGCGCTGGCCCGGATCGTCGACCCGCCCCGACGCGCAGCCGTCCTCGACGGTCGACCCATCATCTTCGGTCTGCGCCGCCGGATCATCAACGCCCCCGAGACCGACACCCCACCGGTGCTGCCCCTGGGCCGGGCTTTGCGGCGGGAACCGGTTCAGCCGCCCGTCGCGCGCACCCGGACCACCGCTTCCACCAAGATCACGGACAAGCCAATGGATCACGCCCAGGACCACCGCGCTGCTGCCGGGTCGACGAGAGATAACGCCACGACGGGAGCCCCCCGTGTCCGTGCGTGACTACCTCATCGACATCGAACCCCTGCGCACCAGCCCCGACTTCCGCTCCATCTTCGTCGCCCGTGTCGTCTCGCTCTTCGGCCTCGGCATGGCCAGCGTGGCGCTCGCAGCCCAGGTCTACGATCTGACCGAGTCCATCTTCCAGATCGCCGTGACCAGCATGATCATGAGTGTCACGGTGTTGATCGGATCCCTGTGGGGCGGGGTGATGGCCGACCGGATGGATCGCAAGCGGCTTATCGTCTACGCCCGGGGCGCCGCCGCGTTCGCGTTCGCCGGACTGGCCTGGAACGCCCTGTCGCCGGACCCCAAGGTGTGGGTGATCTTCCTCTGCGTGGCCTGGGACGGCCTTGCCACCGGTGTCAGCGTGACGGCCCTGATGGCCGTCGCACCCACTCTCGTACGACCCGACCAACTGCCGGCCGCCGGCGCCCTGATCTCGCTCACCGGTGAGATCGGCTCCATCGCCGCCCCGCTGCTGGGCGGAGTGCTGCTGGCGCTGTGGGGGCCGGGGCCGGTGTTCGCGTTCGCGGCCGTCACCACGGCCATCACGACCTTCCTCATCTCCCGCATCCGTCCACTGCCACCCGTTCGAGGTGACGCAGACGGCGCAGACGACGACCACGGCGCGGAGGACTCCGGATCACTGCTGGTGGCGTTCAAGTACGCCTGGCGCAACAAGGTCGTGGGAGGACTCCTCACCCTCGGAGGAGTGACGGCCCTGTTCACCATGCCGGTCGTGGTGTTCCCCGCCATGGTCGACAAGGAGTTCGGGGGCGGCGATGTGATGCTCGGCGTCCTCTACACCGCGTCCGCGGTCGGGTCCGTCATCGTCTCCGCAACCAGTGGCTGGCTCACCCGGGCCGCCCGGCCGGGCCGATTGCTGCTGATCGCCGCCTTCGTCGGCGGGCTCTCGATGATCGGTTTCGGCCTCAGCGGGAACATCGTCGTCGCCGTGGTGATGCTCGCCATCTGCGGTGGCGCGGGCACGGTCTACGAGATCCTTGAGTACGCCCTGGTCCAGCACAACACCCCGGATCGGCTGCGTGGACGCATCGTCAGCGTCATCACGACCCAGGACACCGCGGGAGACATCGTCGGCGACGCGGAAGTCGCCCTGATCGCCAAATGGTTCAGTCCGTCGGGTGCGGCCGTCGTCAATGGTGTGATCTGCGCGATCACCGCCGTGGCCATCGCGGTCGCCGTACCGGGCTTGCGCCAGGCGACGCTCCCCAAGGAAGCGTGGGAGGACGACGACGAAGACCCCGACGAGCCCCCTGCGGCCGACGGATCCGGTGAAGTCGAGGGATCCGACGGGGACCACGGGGGCAGCGGGTCCACCCAGGGCGGGCCTGAGGTGACGACCGTCGAGAAGGCCCGGCCGATCGGCGGCTGATCGGATCTTTCCGCACGCCACCAACGTGCGCCCCACCCCACCAGTAGTTCACCAGGAGCGCGCCGGGCGACCGGACGCGTGGACCGAGGAAGGCAGGGCCCGTGCTCCGCACCCGTACGCACACCGCAGTCGACGCACGACGTCCGGGCAGTCAGGTCCGTCAACTGCGCAGGGCAGCCGTCTCCCTGGTCGCAACGGTCGCCGAACGCCTCGACCCCGCGCACGAAGAGTTCGAACAGCCCCTGAAACACCGCCCCTAGGCCGGGTGGGGGTGCGTCGCTCCGGACGGTCGACGCACCCCCACCCACGGGGCCTCAATGCCCGTCGCCCCCGTCGGCCATCCCCGACCGCCCCCCACCGATCCCGCCGCGTCCGACCCCTGGAGCAAGATCCCCATGACCGAGCGTGCTTCCCAGCGTCTTCCTCTCACCGGGGCCCAGACCGGCGTCTGGTACGGCCAGCGGCTCGACGCCCTCTCCCCCGTCTACAACGTCGGTCAGTACATCGAGATCGACGGAACCCTCGACAGCACGCTCTTCGAGCGTGCCGTGCGCCGAACGATCGCCGAGACCACGGCGCTGACCGTACGCTTCGAGGAGTCCGACGGTGAGGACGGCGAACCGCACCAACTCCCGCAGAGCGCCCACCACTGGCGGGGACTGGACGTCGTCGACCACACGGATGCCGCGGACCCCGTGGCCGCGGCACTGGCCTCGATGCGCGTCGACATGGACACTCCGGCGGACCCGGCGACAGAACCCCTGTTCCACTTCGCGCTCCACCGCATCGGCCCCGACCGCACCTGGTGGTACCAGCGCGTCCACCACATCGCCCTAGACGCCTACGGCTTCTCCCTGATCAGCCGTCGCACCGCCGAGATCTACACGGCCCTGGTCTGCGGCGATGAACCGGCACCGAGCCCCTTCGGCCCGCTCACCTCCGTCATCGAGGAGGAGCACGCCTACCGGAACTCGTCCCAATGGGCCGAAGACCGCGACTACTGGCGCACCCGCCTCGCGGACCGTCCCGAGCCGGAGCCGCTCAGCGGAGCCACCTTCGCCGCCTCCCACGCCTTCCGTCGGGAGACTGCCACCCTCTCCCCCGAAACCACCGCCGGACTCTTCGCCATCGCCCGCGCTGCCCGCTCCAGCTGGGCCGATGTGGTCACCGCGGCCTTCGCCGCCTATCTGCACCGCGCCACCGGCAGTCGTGACGTCCTGCTCTCGCTGCCGGCCATGGCCCGTCTCGGCTCCGTCGCGCTCAAGGTGCCCGCGATGGTCGTCAATGTGCTGCCGCTGCGGATCTCCGTCCGTCCCGACGCTCCCCTGTCCGCACTCGTCTCCGAGGTCGCCGCGGACATCAGGGCCCTGCGCCGCCACCAGCGCTACCGCGCCGAGGACATCCACCGCGACCTCGGGCTCGTCGGCCGGGAGCGGGGCCTCCTCGGCCCCATGGTCAATGTGAAGGCGTTCGACAACGCCCTCGACTTCGCCGACTCACCCGGCACGGTCCACAACGTGGCCGCCGGGCCCGTCGACGACCTCACCCTCGGCCTCTACCACGACGCGGCCGAACGGCGCCTGCGCTTCGAGTTCGACGGGAACCCCCGGGCGTACGACGCACCGGCCCTGGCCGCACGGTGCGCCGAGTTCGCGCACTTCCTGGACGAGATCGCAGCCGGACCCGCGGACGCGCCCGTCGGCAGCCACGACCTGGTACCCGCCGCCGACCGCGACCAGCTGGTCGACGCCTGGAACACCACCGCACACCCCACGACCGAGCGCACCGTCGTCGACGCCTTCGAAGAACAGGTCATCGCCCGGGGCGAACTGCCCGCCGTCATCGCGGGCGACACCACCCTCACCTACGCCGAACTCGACGACCGCTCGGGACGGCTCGCCGCGCTGCTCGTCGCCCGGGGGGTTGGCCCCGAGTCGATCGTCGGGCTCGCCCTGCCCCGCAGCGCCGATCTGCTGGTGGCCGTACTCGCCGTCCTCAAGGCCCAGGGAGCCTACCTTCCGCTGGATCTCGACTACCCCGCCGACCGGCTGGAGTTCATGGTCGAGGACTCCCGTCCGGTGTGCGTGCTGACCACCCTCGACTCCGCCGCAGCCGCCCCCGACGTACGGGGGGTGGACACCGTGGTCCTGGACGCGCCCGACACCCTCGCCGAGCTCGCCGACCGACGCCCGGTACCCAGCGGACCGGTCCACGGCGACCACCCCGCGTACGTCATCTACACCTCGGGCTCCACCGGGCGCCCCAAGGGAGTCGTCGTCCCGCACGGGGCGCTGACCAACTTCCTCCAGATGCAGGCCGAGGAACTGGCCATGGCGGCGGGCGACCGGCTGGTCGCCGTCACCACCATCTCCTTCGACATCGCCGCACTGGAGATCTACACACCCCTCATCAGCGGTGCGACCGTGGTCCTCGCGGATCGGGACACCGTTCGCGACCCCGCGGCCCTGTCCTCGTTCATCGACACCCACCGACCCAGCGTCGTACAGGCCACCCCCTCGCTGTGGCACGCCCTGTTGGAGGACGGCGGCCCCGCCACCCTGGACCGGATCACGGTCCTCGTCGGCGGTGAGGCCCTGCCCGCCGACCTCGCCGAACGATTGGCCCGATCCGCCCGTTCGGTCACCAATGTCTACGGCCCCACCGAGGTCACCATCTGGGCCACCTCCCACACGCTCGACCCGGAGCACACGGGCGTCCCCGACATCGGCACCCCGTTCTGGAACACCCGCGCATACGTCCTCGACGGCGCGCTGCGCCCCTCGCCGATCGGCCGCCCCGGGGAGCTCTACCTTGCCGGCGCCCAGTTGGCACGTGGATACCTCGGACGGTACTCACTCACGTCCGAGCGCTTCGTCGCCGACCCGTACGGGCAGCCGGGCAGCCGGATGTACCGCACCGGCGACCTGGTGCGGCGGCGCCTCGACGGTCGCATCGACTTCATCGGCCGCGCGGACGACCAGGTGAAGGTCCGGGGCTTCCGCATCGAACTGGGCGAGATCGAGAGCGCCCTCGGCTCCCCCGATTCGGTGGGACGTGCCGTGGTCCTGGTGCGCGAGGACCGGCCCGGAGTACACCATCTCGTCGGCTATGTGACCGCTGTCGAGGGTGCGGCCCCGGAACCCGCCGCACTGCGCCAGGTGGTGGCCGAGCGCCTGCCCGAATACATGGTGCCCTCCGCGGTAGTCGTCCTGGACGCCTTCCCGCTCACCGCCAACGGCAAGATCGACCGTCGCGCGCTGCCGGCGCCCGACCTAGAGGGGTTGACGAGCACCACGGGCCGAGGGCCGCGCGGCGCCCGTGAGGAGATCCTGACCGGGATCTTCGCGGACGTGCTCGGGGTGGAGGGAGTCGGGCCCGAGGACGACTTCTTCTCCCTCGGCGGGCATTCGCTCCTCGCCGCCCGGGTGATCGCCCGGACGCGTACCGCGCTGGGCACCGACTGCACCATCCGCGATGTGTTCGAGGCACGGACGGTCGCCGCACTGGCACTGCGACTGGGTGAGCGCTCCGCCGTCGGCCGCCCCGCCCTGACGGCCGCCACCGACCGGCCGGAACTGTCGCCCCTGTCCTACGCACAGCAGCGGCTGTGGTTCCTGGACCAGATGGAGGGCCCCAGCGCCACCTACAACATCCCCTTCGTGGCCCGGTTCGACGAACCGGTGAACGCCGTCGCCCTCAACGCGGCCCTCTGGGACGTGGTGTCCCGCCATGAATCGCTGCGCACGGTCTTCGTCGATGTGGACGGCGAACCCCGACAGCGTGTCCTCACCATGGCGGAGGCCGCGGTGGAACTGCGGGTCGTGGAGACGTCGGCCGCGCGGTTCGACGAGGAGTCCCGCATCGCGCTGGGCCATCTCTTCGACCTGTCGGTGGAACCACCCCTACGGGTCACCCTGCTGCGGGACGCCGACGCCGGGGCGTACGCCCTGGTGGTGCTGATGCACCACATCGCGAGCGACGAATGGTCGATGGGGCCGTTCCTCGGCGGTCTGGAGCGGGCCTATGCGGCCGGGGTCGCCGGCCAATCGCCCAACACCACCGCTTTGCCGGTCCAGTACGCCGACTATGCGGTGTGGCAGCGGGACCTGCTCGGTGACCCGACGGACGCCCAGTCGCTCGCAGCCCGGCAGACAGCCTTCTGGCGTGGCGAACTCAGCGGAGTACCAGCGGAGTTGACGCTGCCCACCGACCGTCCACGGCCGGCCGTGGCGACGAACGCCGGCGGCATGGTGCACCGGACGGTTCCGACGGAGCTGGCGGCAGGGGTGAGGAGGCTGGCCCGGGAGAGCGGCAGCAGCGTCTTCATGGTGGTGCACGCGGCGGTGGCGGCCCTGCTGCACCGACTCGGCGCGGGCGACGACATCCCGCTCGGCAGCCCGGTCGCCGGCCGCGGCGACGAAGCACTCGACGGACTCATCGGCTTCTTCGTCAATACGGTGGTCCTGCGCACCGACCTCGCCGGCACCCCGACCTTCACCGAACTCCTCGACCGGGTCCGCACCACGGATCTCGCCGCGCTCGATCACACCGATCTGCCGTTCGACAGTGTGGTGGAGGCGCTGAACCCGGAGCGCTCGCTCACCCGGCACCCCCTCTTCCAGACCATGGTGTCGCACAGCACCGTCACCCAGGACGTCCAACGGCTGTTCGGCCTCGATGCCCGGGTGGATCGGGTGGACCCAGGTGTCACCAAGTTCGATCTGGACATCACGTTCTCCGACTCGGCCCATGGCGATGAACTCGACCTTGAGGTGTTCTACGCCTCGGATCTGTTCGATCGGTCGACGGTGGAGGGGTTGGCGGACCGGTTGCTGCGGCTGCTGGGGCAAGCGGTCACCGACCCCGGCCTGAAGATCTCCGACTTCGAGCTGATCAGCACGGCGGAACGAGCCCTGCTGGCCGAGTGGAACAGCACCGAACACCCCGTCCCACCCACAACAATCATGGACATCCTCGCCGACCAGATCACCGCCACCCCCGACGAAACCGCCATCGTCGCCGGCACCACCCGCATGACCTTCGCCGAACTCGGCACCGCATCCGACCAACTCGCCCGACACCTCATCAACCAAGGCATCGGCCGCGAAACCATCGTCGCCCTCGCACTCCCCCGCAACGCCGACACCATCATCGCCACCTTCGCCGTCCTCAAAGCCGGCGCCGCATACCTCCCACTCGACCTCGACTACCCCACCGAACGACTCGAATACCTCCTCACCGACGCCAACCCCACCCACATCCTCACCACCACCGCCACCACCCACCACATACCAGGATCGATTCCACAACTGATCCTCGACGACCCCGACACCGTGGCCACGTTGTCCCACCTCAACGAAGGACCTCTCGGGAACATCCACCCCGACCAGGCCGCGTATGTGATCTACACATCAGGATCGACCGGGCGCCCCAAGGGAGTCGTCCTCCACCACCGCGGACTCACCCACCTCTACCGAGACCACGAACGCCACCTCTACCACCCCACCACCCAACGCCTCGGCCACCGCATCCGCGCACTCCACACCGCCTCCTTCTCCTTCGACTCCTCCTGGGAACAACTCCTCTGGCTCATCGCCGGACACGAACTCCACATCCTCGACGAATACGACCGACGCGACGCCGAAACCGTCACCCACTACGTCCACCAACACCACATCCACACCCTCGACATCACCCCCTCCTACGCCCACGAACTCCTCCACACCGGACTCCTCAACACCCCCAACCCACTCCCCCTCCTCCTCCTCGGCGGCGAAGCCGTCCCCCACACCCTCTGGCAAGAACTCCACACCAACCACCCCAACACCCACACCATCAACTACTACGGCCCCACCGAATTCACCGTCGACGCCCTCACCGCAAACACCACCCACAGCACCACACCCATCATCGGCCACCCCCTCGACAACACCCACACACACATCCTCGACAACCACCTCCAACCCGTACCCCCCGGCACCACCGGAGAGCTCTACCTCTCCGGACCACAACTCGCCCGCGGCTACCACAACCGCCCCACCCTCACCGCCGAACGCTTCACCGCCAACCCCTACGGCCCACCCGGCACCCGCATGTACCGCACCGGCGACCTCGCACGCCAACGCCCCAACGGCCACATCGAATACCACGGCCGAACCGACCACCAAATCAAAATCCGCGGCTACCGCATCGAACTCACCGAAATCGAAACCGCACTCACCAACCAACCAAACGTCACCACAGCCACCATCACCACCCACCAACCCAACCCCCACACCACCCAACTCACCGCCTACATCACCGGCACAGCAAACCCCACCACCCTACGAAACACCCTCACCCAAACCCTCCCCGACTACATGATCCCCACCCACATCATCCCCCTCACCACCCTCCCCACCACCATCAACGGCAAAATCGACCACACCCAACTCCCCCCACCAACCCACACCAACACACCCACCACCCGCCCCCCACACACCACAGGGGAATGGGTAGTAGCGCGTGCCTTCACCGAGGTGTTGGGCCTGGAGTCCGTGGGCGCAGAGGACGACTTCTTCACTTTGGGCGGGCACTCCCTGCTGGCCACCCGGGTGGTCGCCCGGATTCGTGCAACCGGCGCCGAGTGCTCGGTGCGCGATGTGTTCGAGGCCCGGACGGTGGCGGCCCTGGCCGCCCGGCTCGCCGAGCGGTCCGCCATCCAGCGCCCCCCACTCACGGCCACCACCCGACCCGACCCACTCCCCCTGTCCTATGCGCAGCAGCGGCTGTGGTTCCTGGATCAGATGGAAGGTCCGGGCGACACCTACAACCTTCCCCTGGCCATGAGGTTGCGCGGCACCCTCGATGTGAGTGCGCTGGAGAGTGCCGTCGGGGATGTCATCGCCCGACACGAAACCCTGCGTACCGTCATCCGTCAGCGCGAGGGCGAGCCCCACCAGCACGTCCTGAGCCCGGACGAGGTCTCCGTACCGTTCAACGCCGTGGATGTACCGGCCGCCTGGCTGACGGAGACCGTGGAACTCGCCGCGACCGAACTTTTCTCGCTGGCGGAGGACCTGCCGCTGAGGGTCTCCCTGCTGAAGGTGGCCGAAGACGACCATGTGCTGATGGTGCTGATGCACCACATCGCCACCGACGAATGGTCGATGGGCCCCCTCCTCACCGACCTCAACACCGCCTACACCGCCCGCACCAACGGACACACACCCCACTTCACCGAACTCCCCGTCCAATACGCCGACTACACCCTCTGGCAACGCCAACTCCTCGGCGACCCCCACGACCCCACCTCACTCACCCACCAACAAACCAACCACTGGCGCACCACCCTCGCCCACATCCCCGAAGAAATCCCCCTCCCCACCGACCGCCCCCGACCCCCCACACCCAGCCATCAGGGGGACACGGTGGAGGTCTCGCTCCCGGTCGACCTGGTGGCCCGGATGGATGAGTTGGTGCAGGAGAGCGGCGCGACCATGTTCATGGTGGTGCACGCGGCGGTGGCGGCCCTGCTGCACCGACTCGGCGCAGGCGACGACATCCCCCTCGGCAGCCCGGTCGCCGGCCGCGGCGAGGAAGCACTCGACGCACTCATCGGCTTCTTCGTCAACACGGTGGTCCTGCGCACCGACCTCGCCGGCACCCCGACCTTCGCCGAACTCCTCGACCGGATCAAGGAGAGCGACCTCTTCGCCCTGGATCACACCGATCTGCCGTTCGACAGTGTGGTGGAGGCGCTGAACCCGGAGCGCTCGCTCACCCGGCACCCCCTGTTCCAGACGATGGTGGCGTACGAGGGTGGTGGCCCGGATCTGACCAGGTTGTTCGGGACCGAAGCCACCGAACTTCCCATTCGCTCGGGGGCGGCAAAGTTCGACCTGGACATTCTCTTCCGTCGGGTGCGGACGGACAGCGGTGCGGATGCGATGACGTGCGGGGTGCGGTTCGCGACGGATCTGTTCGATCGGTCGACGGTGGAGGGGTTGGCGGACCGGCTGGTGCGGCTGCTGGGGCAAGCGGTCGCCGACCCCGGCCAGAAGATCTCCGACTTCGAGCTGATCAGCACGGCGGAACGAGCCCTGCTGGCCGAGTGGAACAGCACCGAACACCCCGTCCCACCCACAACAATCATGGACATCCTCGCCGACCAGATCACCGCCACCCCCGACGAAACCGCCATCGTCGCCGGCACCACCCGCATGACCTTCGCCGAACTCGGCACCGCATCCGACCAACTCGCCCAACACCTCATCAACCAAGGCATCGGCCGCGAAACCATCGTCGCCCTCGCACTCCCCCGCAACGCAGACACCATCATCGCCACCTTCGCCGTCCTCAAAGCCGGCGCCGCATACCTCCCACTCGACCTCGACTACCCCACCGAACGACTCGAATACCTCCTCACCGACGCCAACCCCACCCACATCCTCACCACCACCGCCACCACCCATCACATACCGGAATCCCCACGAGTACCCCGCCTGGTACTGGACTCGACAGAGACCCTGACCCAACTCGCCGCCCTCACCGAAGGCCCACTGGCCGAGGTACTGCCTGATCAGGCCGCGTATGTGATCTACACATCAGGATCGACCGGGCGCCCCAAGGGAGTCGTCCTCCACCACCGCGGACTCACCCACCTCTACCGAGACCACGAACGCCACCTCTACCACCCCACCACCCAACGCCTCGGCCACCGCATCCGCGCACTCCACACCGCCTCCTTCTCCTTCGACTCCTCCTGGGAACAACTCCTCTGGCTCATCGCCGGACACGAACTCCACATCCTCGACGAATACGACCGACGCGACGCCGAAACCGTCACCCACTACGTCCACCAACACCACATCCACACCCTCGACATCACCCCCTCCTACGCCCACGAACTCCTCCACACCGGACTCCTCAACACCCCCAACCCACTCCCCCTCCTCCTCCTCGGCGGCGAAGCCGTCCCCCACACCCTCTGGCAAGAACTCCACACCAACCACCCCAACACCCACACCATCAACTACTACGGCCCCACCGAATTCACCGTCGACGCCCTCACCGCAAACACCACCCACAGCACCACACCCATCATCGGCCACCCCCTCGACAACACCCACACACACATCCTCGACAACCACCTCCAACCCGTACCCCCCGGCACCACCGGAGAGCTCTACCTCTCCGGACCACAACTCGCCCGCGGCTACCACAACCGCCCCACCCTCACCGCCGAACGCTTCACCGCCAACCCCTACGGCCCACCCGGCACCCGCATGTACCGCACCGGCGACCTCGCACGCCAACGCCCCAACGGCCACATCGAATACCACGGCCGAACCGACCACCAAATCAAAATCCGCGGCTACCGCATCGAACTCACCGAAATCGAAACCGCACTCACCAACCAACCAAACGTCACCACAGCCACCATCACCACCCACCAACCCAACCCCCACACCACCCAACTCACCGCCTACATCACCGGCACAGCAAACCCCACCACCCTACGAAACACCCTCACCCAAACCCTCCCCGACTACATGATCCCCACCCACATCATCCCCCTCACCACCCTCCCCACCACCATCAACGGCAAAATCGACCACACCCAACTCCCCCCACCAACCCACACCAACACACCCACCACCCGCCCCCCACACACCACAGGCGAAGAGATCCTGACGGGCATCTTTGCGGACGCACTGGGGATGCCGTCGGTCGGTGTGGATGATGACTTCTTCCGGCTCGGTGGGCATTCGCTGCTGGCCACCCGGGTCGTCGCCCGGATACGTTCCGCGCTGGGCGTGGAGTGTGGAATCCGGGATGTGTTCGAGGCCCGGACGGCTGCCGCTCTCGACTCCCGGCTCGCCAAGCGGTCCACCGTCCAGCGCCCCGCACTCACCGCCACCACCCGACCCGACCCACTCCCCCTCTCCCCCGCGCAGCAGCGCATATGGCTGATCGACAGCGTCCGCGGGCCTGGTGCCGCGTACAACGTGCCCTTCGCCCTTCGGTTGCGCGGCGCAGTCGACGCAGTGGCACTCGAAGCCGCCGTCCGGGACCTCGTCGCCCGGCACGAGATCCTTCGCACCCTCTATGGGGAGCGGGACGGCGAACCCCACCAGCGCATTCTTCGCGCGGACGAGGTGGGCGTGCCGTTCAGCGTGCGTCAGGTGGCAGCCGACCGATTGGTCGACGAGGCGCTATCGAGGTGTCGTGAGGTCTTCGACCTGGCGGTGGACCTCCCGCTGAGGGTCTTCCTGCTGAGTTCGGACGGCGGGGAGCACCTCCTCGTGCTGCTGATGCACCACATCGCCACCGACGAATGGTCGATGGGCCCCCTCCTCACCGACCTCAACACCGCCTACACCGCCCGCACCAACGGACACACACCCCACTTCACCGAACTCCCCATCCAATACGCCGACTACACCCTCTGGCAACGCCAACTCCTCGGCGACCCCCACGACCCCACCTCACTCACCCACCAACAAACCAACCACTGGCGCACCACCCTCGCCCACCTCCCCGAAGAAATCCCCCTCCCCACCGACCGCCCCCGACCCCCCACACCCAGCCAGGACGGCGATGTGGTGCCGTTCACGGTGTCGTCTGCGACAACCGAGGCGCTGACCAGGATCGCCCGTGGGTCGGGCGCGACCATGTTCATGGTGGTGCACGCGGCGGTGGCGGCCCTGCTGCACCGACTCGGCGCAGGTGACGACATCCCCCTCGGCAGCCCGGTGTCCGGTCGGAGCGACGAGTCGCTGGACGGACTCATCGGCTTCTTCCTCAATACGCTGGTGGTACGGGCGGACGTATCGGGCGCACCGACCTTCACGGAACTGGTGGAGCGGGTAAGGAACGCGGGCCTGAGCGCGTTCGCCCAGGCGGATCTGCCGTTGGAAGCGGTGGTGGAGGCGGTGGACCCAGAGCGGTCACGGTCGCGCAATCCTCTGTTCCAGACCATGGTGACGTACTACGCCGTGGCATCCGAGGTGGACGAGTTCCTCGGGTTGCCCGCGGAGGAAGTGCCGCTGGAGATCGGTGGATCGAAGGTGGACCTGGAAGTGGCGTTCGCCGCCACCGACGGTGGCAGGGAGCTGTCGGGCGGTATCCGGTACGCGACCGACCTCTTCGACCGTTCCGGTGCCGAAGCCCTCGTCGGACGTCTGCTGCGCCTCCTGGATGCGGTGGCCGCGGACCCGACCGTGCGGGTCGGTGAGATCGAGGTGCTGGAGCCGGTGGAGCACCGGCGCGTGCTCTCGGACTGGAACGACACCCGAAGGGTCCTGAGCGGACCCGGCACCCTGGCGGCGCTGGTGTCGGCCGGTGCCACCGCGGCCTCCTCCAGGCCCGCTCTGGTCCATGAGGGCGTCGAGCTCTCCCGGGGCGAGTTCGACGCCCGGGTGAACCGGCTCGCCCGCTTGCTGATCGGCCGGGGAGTCGGTCCCGAGTCGGTGGTCGGTGTCGCCCTGCCGCGGTCCTTCGAGCTGCTGGTGGCCGTCCATGCGGTGGTCCGCGCCGGTGGCGCCTACCTCCCGTTGGACCTGTCGCTGCCCGGCGACCGGTTGGAGTACATGGTGGACACCGCGGACCCGATCTGCGTGATCACCGAACGCACCGCGCTTGCCGTGCTGCCAGCGGGTGTGGAGCCGATCGTCCTGGACGCGCCGGGAATCGGCGCGGAGCTCGCGTCCCTACCCGGC
This sequence comes from Streptomyces sp. NBC_00690, assembly GCF_036226685.1. Lineage (NCBI taxonomy): Bacteria > Bacillati > Actinomycetota > Actinomycetes > Kitasatosporales > Streptomycetaceae > Streptomyces > Streptomyces sp. NBC_00690. The sequence continues at coordinate 6,884,215 of NZ_CP109009.1, read as the reverse complement.
GACGACCTGGACGACACGGAACGGGTCGCGCCGCTGCTGCCGCACCACCCCGCGTACGTGATCTTCACTTCGGGGTCCACCGGCCGCCCCAAGGGCGTCCTGGTGACCCAGGGCGCGATCGTGAACCGGCTGCGTTGGATGCAGGGCGCCTACGGGCTGACCGCCCATGACCGGGTGCTCCACAAGACACCGGCGAGCTTCGACGTGTCGGTGTGGGAGTTGTTCTGGCCGCTCGCCGAGGGCACCCCGCTGGTGATCGCGCGTCCCGACGGCCACCGGGACCCGGAGTACCTGGCCGCGCTGATCCGGGAGCAGCACATCAGTGTGCTGCACTTCGTCCCGTCGATGTTGCAGGCGTTCCTCGGTGAGGTGGAGGTGTTGTCCTGCCCGTCGCTGCGGCTGGTGGTGTGCAGCGGCGAGGCGCTTCCGGGCGATCTGGTGGCCAGGTTCCACGCATCGTCGGGCGGGGGCACGCCGATCGCGTTGGAGAACCTCTACGGGCCGACGGAGGCGGCGGTGGACGTCACCGCGTTCTCCTGCCCTCCCGGCTCGTCGGCCGCGGAAGCCGCCTCGGCCCCGATCGGGGCACCCGTGTGGAACACCCGGGTGTACGTGCTCGATGCGGGTCTGCGACCGGTACCGCCCGGTGTCGGGGGCGAGTTGTATCTGGCGGGCGATCAGCTCGCACGCGGGTATGTGGCACGGTCCGCATTGACGGCGGAGCGGTTCGTCGCCGATCCGTTCGGTGTGCCGGGCGGTCGGATGTACCGCACGGGCGATCTGGCCCGCTGGCGGCACGATGGGCAGTTGGAGTACCTCGGCCGTGCGGACGATCAGGTGAAGCTGCGTGGCTTCCGGATCGAGTTGGGTGAGATCGAAGCCGTGCTGTCGGAGGCACCGCAGGTGGCGCACGCGGTGGTCGTGGTCCGGGAGGACGTGCCGGGGGTGCGTCAGCTCGTGGCATACGCGGTGCCGGCCGCCGGAGCGCCGTGGGATGTCGACGCGCTGCGCAGGAGGGCGGCCGAGCGGTTGCCCGAGTACATGGTCCCGTCGGTGTTCTTGTCCCTCGACGCCCTTCCGACCACGGTGAACGGCAAGTTGGACCGTCGTGCGCTGCCGGCCCCGACGCCGGTGACGCCCGCGTCGACCGCGCCGCCGCGGGAGGGGGAGGGCCCGTTGGGCGTCCTCACCCGGTTGATGGGAGAGGTGCTCGGCAGGGCGGCCGTCGGGCCGGACGACAACTTCTTCGAACTCGGTGGCGACAGCATCGTGTCCATCCGATGGGTGAGCCTGGCCCGCAAGGCCGGGGTGACGATCACGGCCCGGCAGGTCTTCCAGCACCCGACGCCCGCGCAGTTGGTCTCCGTCGCCAAGGTCGCGGACGGTTCACCTCCTGCCGCCCGACCGGTGGACGACGGTGTGGGTGCACTGCCGCTGCCGCCGATCGCCCAGTGGTTCGCCTCGCGCGGTGGCCCGTTCGAGCGCTTCAGCCAGGCCCGGTTGTTGGTGCTGCCGGCCGGTGTGCGGGAGGAGCAGTTGGTGGTGGCGCTCCAAGCCGTGCTGGACCATCACGACGGGCTGCGGCAGGTGCTGTCGGTCCCGCGGCCGGGTGTCTGGGCTGCGGAAGTACGCCCCCGTGGCTCGGTGGACGCCGCGGCCTGCCTCAGCACCGTGCCGGGGATCGGAGCGGACGGGGTGCCCCTCACCGGGGAGGCCCTGCGTCGGCTGATCGCCGATGCATCGGTGCGGGCCGGCGCCGATCTCGATCCCGTCGCCGGCCGGATGGTGCGGGCCGTCCGGTTCGACCGCGGCCCGGGCGAATCCGGCAGATTGCTCGTGATCGCCCACCATCTGGTGATCGACGAGGTGTCGTGGCAGATCCTGCTGCCCGATCTCCGGGCCGCCCACGAGGCCGTGGCGGCCGGGCGGGCCCCCGTCCTGGATCCGGTGGGCACATCGCTGCGCGCCTGGAACACCCATCTGCTGGCCGAGGCACACCATCCGCGGCGTCTCGCCGAGGTGGAGCGCTGGTTGGACGCGGACGTGTGCGACCGGCTGTTGACTGATCGGCCGCTGCGCGGTGACCGGGACACCGTCGCCAGTGCGCGCGAGTTGACGGTGGAGCTGTCGGCGGAGCGTACGGCGCCGCTGTTGGAGGCGGTGCCCTCAGCGTTCCACGGCACGGTCAATGACACCCTCCTGACCGCGTTGGCACTGGCCGTAGGCGACTGGGCGGCGCGGGCCGGACGCTCGACCGGCGGTACCGGAGTCGCCGTGGAGTTGGAGGGCCACGGCCGGGAGCAGGAGTCGCTGCCAGGTGCGGATCTGACCCGTACGGTCGGCTGGTTCACCAGTCTCTACCCCTTGCGGCTGGGTGCTGGCGCCTATGACCCGGTGGCGGTGCTCGCGGGGCAGGAGGATGCCGGGGCCGCCTTGAAGGAGGTCAAGGAGCTATTGCGGGCCGTGCCCGACGGAGGTGTGGGGGCCGGGTTGCTGCGGTATGCCAACGCATCCACGGCACGCCTCTTCGATGCGGGCGCCCGCCCCGAACTGTTGTGGAACTACCTCGGTCGGCAGACGGCCGAAGCCGCCGCGTCCGAGTGGGGTCCGGCCGATGAGTCGGACGCCATCGCGGCGCGACCCGATCCCGAGACTCCGCTCTCCCATGCGCTGGAGATCAACGCGGAGATCGCCGCCGGCCCGGACGGGCCCCGGTTGACCGCCTCCTTCATCTGGGCGGGCGAGGCCCTGCCGCAGACGACGGTCAGTGAGATCGCCGACGGTTGGCTGACCGCGCTGGACACCCTGGCCGCCTGGGCGGACGGGGGCACCACCGGGGGACACACCCCATCGGACCTCGACCTGGTCGACCTCGACCAGGATCAGATCACCATGCTCGAAGCAATGTGGAGGGACCAGCAGTGACGCAGGCTCGTATCGAGGACATGCTTCCGCTGTCCCCCTTGCAGCAGGGCATGTTGTTCCATTCGGTGTACGGCGGACCGGATGCGGACGGCGCCGATGTCTACACCGTGCAGGTGACGGTCGCGCTGGCGGGGAAGGTGGACGCCGAGCGGATGGATCGCGCGGCAGCGGCACTGCTGCGGCGGCACCCCAATCTGCGCGCGGGCTTCTGGCACGAGGGCGTGCCCCAGCCGGTGCAGTTCATTCCGTCTGCGCTAAAGATCTCCCTCACCAGGGTGGATCTGTCGGGTGGCGCGACGGACGCGGATCCTGCGGCGGCGCTACGGCGGCTGGAGCGGGAGGAGTTGGCGCAGCGCTTCGCGCTGCACCGTCCGCCCCTGCTGCGGCTGGTGCTGGCGCGCACCGGCGCCGACGACCACCGGCTGATCATCACGGTGCACCACATCCTGGTCGACGGCTGGTCGATGCCCCTGCTGGTGGGCGATCTGCTGGCCCTGTACGAGAGCGACGGCGACGCCTCGTCCCTCGCCGCGGTGCGTCCCTATCGCGACTACCTCCAGTGGTTGAAGCGGCAGGACCAGCCGGCCGCGGAGGCCGCCTGGCGTACGGCGTTGGAGTCCTTCGACGAGCCCGCGTTGGTGGCACCCGTCGACCCCTCGCGGTCCTCGGTCCGCCCGGGCACGGTGGGGGTGGAGCTGACGCGGGACGCCACCGCACGGCTAACGGCGGCGGCTCGGCGGCTCGGGACCACCCCGAGCACCCTGATCCAGGGTGCCTGGGGGCTGGTGCTCGGTGGGCTGACCGGCCGGGACGACGTGGTGTTCGGGCTGACGGTCTCCGGGCGGCCGGATGAGATTCCGGGTGTGGAATCGATGGTCGGCCTGTTCATCACCACGGTTCCGGTACGGGTGTCGTTGCGGCCGGCCGAGAGCGTCGCGGGGCTGTTGCGCCGGTTCCGCGACGAGCAGAACGCCCTGCTCGCCCATCACCATCTGGGGCTGCGCCTGATCCAGAAGCAGTCGGGCGTATCGGAGTTGTTCGACACCCTGGTGGTCATCGAGAACTATCCGGTGGATCCGGATGCCCGTCCCGCGCTGTCGGACGGGTTGCGCGTCACCGATGTGCAGGCGCGCGACGCCACCCACTATCCGTTGACGTTGGCCGTGTCCCTGGAGGACCGGGCGCACCTCCAGTTGGAGTACCGGCCCGATCTCTTCGACGAGCGCCGGGCGACGGTGATCGCGGATCGGCTGGCACGGGTGCTGGACCAGCTCGGTTCGGCTCCGGACACTCCGGTGGGTGTGTTGGACCTGTTGACGGTCGCCGAGTCGGAGCAGTTGCGCAAGGGGTGGAGCGGGCCGGTGCGGGCCGTGCCCGCGGGTACGGTGGCGGACCGGTTCACCGAGCGGGCGGCGGTGGCACCGGATGCGCTCGCGGTGGTCTCCGGGTCAACTGCCTGGACGTTCGCCGAGGTGGAGGAGCGCGTGGCGCGCCTGGCGGGGCTGCTCGCGGCGCGGGGGGTCGGACCGGAGTCGGTGGTGGCGCTCGCGGTGCCGCGTTCGGCGGATTCCGTGGTGGCGATCCTGGCCGTGTTGCGGGCGGGCGGTGCGTATCTGCCGCTCGACCTGGACTATCCGCCGGACCGGTTGGCGTACATGATCGAGGACGCGTCGCCGGTGTGCGTGCTGACGACGACGGCGGCGCTCGGGCTGCTGCCTTCCGATGTTGTGCCGGAGCGGATCGTTCTGGACAGTGCGTGGACGACGGCGGAGTTGGCCGCGATCGGCTCCGGGTTCACGCCTTCGCCGGTGGACCCGCAGAGTCCGGCGTACGTGATCTACACCTCGGGTTCCACCGGGCGGCCCAAGGGCGTGGTGCTCACTCACGGGGGGCTGGCGAATCTCTACGCCAACCATGTGGATGCGGTGTTCGCTCCGGTGGTGGCGGCCGTCTCGGGGCGGAGGATGCGGGCCCTGCACACCGCGTCGTTCAGTTTCGACACCTCGTGGGAGCAGTTGTTCTGGCTGATCGCCGGGCATGAGTTGCATGTGCTCGACGAGGTCGAACGGCGTGATCCGGAGTTCGTGGTCCGCTATGTGCGCGAGCGACGGATCGATGCCATGGATGTCACCCCGACCTATGCGCAGCAGTTGTTGGAGTGGGGGTTGTTGGCCGCGGAGGCGCACCGGCCGGCGTTGCTGCTGCTGGGCGGGGAGGCGGTGCCGGACGTGCTGTGGTCGCAAGTGCGCGCGGCCAGCGGAGTGATGTCGGTGAATCTGTACGGGCCAACCGAGTACACCGTGGATGCGCTCGCGGCGGATCTCGCCGACGGTGTGTCCCCGGTGGTGGGCCGACCCATCGGGAACACATCGGCGTATGTGTTGGATGCCGCGCTGCGTCCCGCGCCGATGGGTACCGTCGGGGAGCTGTACTTGGCGGGGGCAGGAATGGCGCGCGGCTATCTCGGCCGGCACGCGCTCACCGCGGAGCGGTTCCTCGCCGACCCGTACGGGCCGGCCGGTGGCCGGATGTACCGTACCGGCGATCTCGTACGCCTGGGCAGCAACGGCGAGTTGGAGTTCCTGGGCCGCGCCGATGACCAGGTGAAGATCCGGGGGTTCCGGATCGAGCTCGGTGAGGTGGAGGCGGCACTCGCCGCCGTGGACGGGGTGCTGTCGGCCGCCGTGGTGGTGCGTGAGGACACACCCGGGGTGAAGCGGCTGGTGGGCTATGTGACCGGGGACGTCGATCCGTCGGCGGTGCGGGCGGTGTTGGCCGGCTCGCACCCGGAGTACATGGTGCCGGCGGCGGTCGTGGTGGTGGCGGAGCTGCCGACGAATGTGAACGGCAAGCTGGACCGGACCCGGTTGCCGGCGCCGGAGCTGACCGGTTCGCAGGGCTCGCGGGCGCCCGCCGATGAGCGTGAGGAGGTGCTGTGCCGGGTGTTCGCCGAGGTCCTCGGGCTGAAGTCGGCGGGCGTCGACGACGACTTTTTCGCACTGGGCGGTGACAGCATCGTCTCGATCCAGTTGGTGACCCGGCTGCGCAAGGAAGGGCTGGTGCTCACGCCGCGCGATGTGTTCGAGCGCCGTACGGTGGCGGGGCTGGCCCGGGTGGCGTCCGCCTCGTCGCAGCCGGAGAGGGCTGCGGTCTCGGGCCCGCTGGTGGTCCTGGACGAGACACAGCGCGCCGTGGTCGAGGCGGCCTTCACGGACGCCGAGGAGATCCTGCCGCTCTCCCCCCTCCAGGAGGGGTTGTACTTCCACGCCGTCTATGACGATAAGGCGCTGGACGTCTATCTGATGCAGAACTTCGTGGAGTTGCTGCACAGCGTGGACACGACCGCCCTCCGGTCGTCGTTCGACGCCCTCCTGCGTCGACACCCCAATCTGCGTTCGGGCTTCTGGCACGACCGGTTGGACGGGCCGGTGCAGGTGGTGCCGGCCCGTTGGGAGGTGCCATGGCGCGAGTTGGATTTCACGGGGCTGGACCGGGACGCCCAGGACGAGGCGTTGCAGGAGTTCTCGTTGGCGGATGCGGCCACCCGGTTCGATCTGGCGGACCCGCCGCTGCTGCGGGTGACGTTGATCAAGTTCGCCGAGGACCGTTGGATGCTATGCCTGACACAACATCACATCCTGACGGACGGCTGGTCCGAGTCGTTGTTCTTCGAGGAGTTGTTCGCGCTGTACGCGCGAGGCGGCGACAGCGAGGGACTGGCTCCCGTCACCCCGTACCGTGACTATCTGCGCTGGCTCGCCGGTACGGATGACGAGGCCGCGGCGACCGCGTGGCGCGAGCACCTCGCGGGGCTGGACCAGGCGACGCTGGTGGCGCCGGTCGATCCCACCCGGGAGCCGGTGACGGCCGATGTGGTGGAGGTCGTCCTGGACGAGACGACCAGTGACCGGTTGCGGAGCTTTGCGCGCGGCAGCGGGGTCACCCTCAACACGGTGCTGTCGACGGCGTGGGCGCTGGCCCTGTCGGGAATGACGGGCCGCGACGACGTGGTGTTCGGTGCGACGGTCTCGGGTCGTCCGGCGGAGATCGCCGGAGTGGACCAGATGATCGGCATGTTCATGAACACACTGCCGTTCCGGGTCTCGTTGCGCCCGGCCGAGTCGCTGCGCGATCTGCTGGTGCGCGTCCAGCAGGAGCACGCGGACCTGCTGCCGCACCACTATCTGGGGCTCGGTCCCATCCAGCAGCTCAGCGGTGTCGGCCAGCTCTTCGACACGCTGTACGTGTTCCGGAACACGCCGTTGGACGACGCGGCCCGGCTGGAGGCCGTGGAGCGGCACCAGATCGGTTGGACGCACAGTGTGGACGGCACCCACTATCCGCTCACGTTGGCGGTCACCCCGGAACGGGCACTGGAGCTGAGCCTCGCCTACCGACCGGACCTCTACGAGCGGGCGGAAGCAGAGCGCCTCGCCGGACGGCTGACGCTGCTGGTGGAGCAGTTGGCGGACGGCGGAGCCGCGCCGGTCGGGCGGTTGGCGACGTTGGTCGAGGACGAGCGGGAGTCCCTGCTCGCCACGGGCAGTGATCTGGGGCATGAGGTTCCGGACATCTCGGTGGTGGACCTCTTCGGCGCTCAGGCCCTGGCCACTCCGCAGGCGACAGCTCTGGTGTTCGACGCGGAACGGCTCACCTACGCCGAGTTGGACGAGCGGGCGAATCGGCTGGCGCGGGCCCTGGTGGCCCGGGGCGCAGGGCCGGAGCGGGTGGTGGCCCTGGGGCTGCCGCGGTCGGCGGACTTCGTGGTGGCGCTCTTCGCGGTGCTCAAGACGGGCGCTGCGTATCTGCCGCTGGATCTGGACCATCCCGTGGAGCGGCTGGCGGCCATGGTGGCGGACGCCCGTCCGCTGTGTTTGATCACCAACGCGCGTGGCCCGGCCCTGTCCGACGTTCCCGTACTGGACCTGGACGGTGCGCGAACGGTGTCCGAGTTGGCGGCGCTGCCGGGGACGCCGTTGGCGGAGGCGGAGTTGACCGGGCCGCGCGACGGCGCCCATCCCGCCTATCTGATCTACACCTCGGGTTCCACCGGGCGGCCCAAGGGCGTGGTCGTGCCGTACTCGGGCCTGACGAACATGCTGCTCAACCATCGTGAGCGGATCTTCGCCCCGGCGATCGAGCGGGCCGGTGCACGGGCCGCAGATCGGCCGCTGCGGGTCGCCCACACGGTGTCCTTCGCCTTCGATATGTCGTGGGAGGAGTTCTTCTGGCTGATCGACGGGCATGAGGTGCACGTCATCGGCGAGGAACTCCGGCTCGACCCGACGGCCCTGACCGCCCACTACGACCGGGTCGGCATCGACGTGGTCAATGTGACCCCGTCGTACGGACAGCAGCTCATCGACGCGGGTCTGTTGGACAAGGACCGGCACCGGCCGCTGCTGGTCCTGCTGGGCGGCGAGGCCGTACCGGACGCACTGTGGTCGCTGTTGGCCGACACCGACGGCACGATGGCCTACAACCTGTACGGGCCCACCGAGTACACGATCAATGCGCTGGGCGCCGATGTGGCGGACAGTTCACGCTCGTGTGTGGGCCGGCCCATCTACAACACCCGGGCGTATGTGCTGGACAGTGCGTTGCGACCGGTGCCGTCGGGGGTGCCGGGCGAGTTGTACCTCGCGGGGGCCGGGCTGGCGCGCGGGTACTTCGAACGGCCCGCGTTGACGTCCGAACGGTTCGTCGCCGACCCGTTCGGCGCGCCGGGCACGGTGATGTACCGGACGGGCGACCTGGTGCGGTGGCGGACCGACGGTGGGATCGACTACCTGGGGCGCACGGACCACCAGGTGAAGATCCGCGGCTATCGCATCGAACTGGGCGAGATCGAGTCCGCGGTGGCCGACGCACCGGGGGTGGCCGCGGCTGCCGTGGTGGTGCACTCCAGCGCCGCGGGGGTCAAGCGGCTGGTCGCGTACACCGTGGCTTCGAGCGAGGCCGATCCGCGCGACATCGAGCCGGCACGGCTGCGGGAGAGGCTCGCCGCGGCACTGCCCGAGTACATGGTGCCGTCGGCGTTCGTCGCCGTGGAGGCGATGCCGCTCACGGTCAACGGAAAGGTGAATCACGCCGCGCTGCCACTGCCGGACTTCGGTGACGGAGGAGGCGGCCGAGGAGCCAAGGACGCCCGGGAGGAGTTGTTGTGCCGGGTCTTCGCCGAGGTGTTGGGCCTGGAGCGGGTCGGGGTGGAGGACAACTTCTTCGAGTTGGGTGGTCATTCGCTCCTCGCGATGCGCCTGGTCGGCCGGATCAGGGCGGAACTGGGGGTGCCGGTGCAGGTCGCGACGGTGATGTCCGCGCCAACGGTCGCCGACATCGCGGTGCGGATCGGCTCCGACGCCCGGCGCGATGCCCTACGGGTGGTGATGCCCCTGCGGGAGCGCGGCGCACGGGAGCCGTTGTTCTGCTTCCACCCGGCGTCCGGGTTCAGCTGGCAGTACACGGGACTGCTACGCCATCTCGACCCGGGCCGTCCGGTGTACGGGGTGCAGTCACCGGGTCTCACCGGCGCCCTGCCGGACGTGGATGACGTCGCTGGTCTGGCCGATCTCTATCTCCAGGAGATCCGGGCGGTGCAGCCCGAGGGTCCGTACCACTTCGTGGGGTACTCCTTCGGCGGGACGGTGGCACACACGCTGGCGGCGCTGCTCCAGGAACGCGGTGAGGAGGTGGCGTTCCTCGGGCTGCTGGACGCCTATCCGCCGGAGACGGAGGACTGGGCGTTCGTGGACGCCCCCGAGTGGCGTGAGCAGGTGGAGCAGGAGGAGAGCGGGTTCCTGTTGTCGGTGGCCGGGCTGGGCGCCGACGGGGCATCGGACGGGGAGCCCGCTGCCGGGGCCGTCGGTACCGAGGAGGCCATGGCGGCCATCCGGGACAGCCAGGGGCTCCTGGCCGGGTTCGACGACGAACTGCTCGGCGCCATCGTGGACACCAATGTGCACTGCGTCCGGTTGCTCTCGCGTAGTTCGTCCCGCCACTACACGGGCGATGTGGTGTTCTTCACGGCCGCCCGTACGACGGAGGTTGAGGACGCGCCCCAGCGGGTGTGGCCGTCGTATCTGACCGGCACGCTCACGGAACACGTCCTGGACTGCTCGCACGACGAGTTGATGGAACCGGAGCAGTTGGCGGTGATCGGGCCGGTGTTGGACGCGGCGCTGAGCGCCGCCCGGACGGGCTGAGGTCCGGTCCGTCCCGGGGTGCCCACCCCGGGACGGACTCCGGGCCCCGGGTCGGCGGGCACTCACGCCACAGTGCGTTCCGGGCGACGGGTGTGCGCATGGACACCGGGAAGGCGCCCACGCCCCTTCCGCGAGGATGGCTGGGCCACCGGACGGGCAGCGGGTCCGGCATCCCTCGGGGTGCCGGACCCGCTGCCGTGCGATGCACAGGGCCTGCTCGCCTCCGCGGGGTGGCCGCCGATTTCGCGGCCCGCTTCGCGCCCTCCGCGCTCCTGCTCGACCCCGCCCCGAACACGCGGGATCCGATCGGCCTGCGAGCACCCAGATGCGCCCGGCTGGCGAATTCTCCCCCCGTGCCCGGGGTGCGCCATTCCGTGCCGGAGGTGTGAAAGCCCTTGGGGCGCCCGGCCAGTTGCCCGTCCGCATCCTGCTTCAGCCGTGCCGAGGACCGGGGTGGGCCAATGGCTTAACTTAGGTTAGGCTCACCTAAGAACGAGGAGGATGCTCATGCCTGACCACAGAGCGTTCGGCGGAGAGTTCGCCGGCCGTGTGGCACTCGTCACCGGTGCCGGACAGGGCATCGGCGCAGCCGTGACGTGTGCGCTGACCGCTCTCGGTGCAACGGTCGCCGCGACCGACCGGGCCGCCGACACCGTCTTCGCCCTGGCCTCGACGCTCACCGACGAGTTCAAGGACAACCCGTCGGCCGGCACCGTCACCCCCTTCCCGCTGGACGTCACCGACGTGCACGCGGTCGAGGACACGGTGGACCGGGTGGAGCGCGAACTCGGCCCGGTGGACATCCTGGTGAACGTCGCGGGCATCCTGCGCACCGCGCCGGCCATCGAGTTGACCGACGAGGACTGGGCGGAGACCTTCGCCGTCAACACCACGGGCGTCTTCCATCTGTCCCGGGCCGTGGTGCGCCGCATGGCCCCCCGCCGCCGCGGCTGCGTCGTGACCGTCGCGTCCAACGCGGCGGGCATCCCCCGCCCGCAGATGGCCGCCTACGCCGCGTCCAAGGCCGCTGCCGTCATGTTCACCAAGTGTCTGGGCTTGGAGATGGCCCGCACGGGCATCCGCTGCAACGTGGTGGCCCCCGGCTCCACGGACACCCCGATGCAGCGCGCACTGTGGACCGACGCATCGGGCCCCGCCACGGTCATCGACGGCGACCCACACCCCGACGCCTACCGCACCGGAATCCCCCTGGGCCGGATCGCGCTCCCCGAGGACATCGCGGATGCCGTGGTCTTCCTCGCGTCCGACCGTGCCCGGCAGATCACCATGCACGACCTCTACGTCGACGGTGGCGCCACCCTGCGCTGATCCCACCGTGCCGAACGGACCGTGGGGCCGGCCCCGTGCCGAGTCGCGCATGAGCGGCCCGGGCCCCCGATCCACCAGAACGCTTCGCTTCCAGATCGCCACCGGCGACGCACCTTCCCCGCACCCTTCACATCGAATACATCGAACAGAGGAGTCACCGTGTCGACGGCTGCCCACGAAGTCGCCACGCACAGAACGTCGGCCGACCCGGCACACCCCGCCGTGGGAGCGGCCACCTCTCTTCTCGACGCCTACCGTTCGGGGGACCGGTTCCTCGCCACCCCCACCCGCACCCTGCTGGCACGAGGAGTGCACCAACGCGTCCCCGAAGGGGGCCAACCGCTCGCGCAGCGGGTGGCGACCGCCCTGGACGACGCCCGCTCCTCACAGACGGCTCCCCTCGTCATGGGCGCCATTCCGTTCGACCAGTCGGCACCCTCCGCCCTCGTCATCCCAGAGACCGTGCGCTCCGGGCCCGCACTGGCAGCCGACCCCCTCATCGCCCTCCCCGCCGAAAGCGCTCCCGCCGTCGACTGGGAGATACGTACCGAGCCCGAGCCCGAGGTGTACGCCAAGGGCGTGGCCGCAGCCGTGGACCGCATGTGGCGCGGCGAGTTCAGCAAGGTGGTCCTCGCCCGCACGCTCACCCTGTCCAGCGGGAACCCCCTCGATCTCCCTCCGATGGTGCAACGCCTGGCGCGTCGCGACCCCTCGGGCTACACGTTCGCCCTGCCCACATCGCCCGGTCGCACCCTGCTCGGGGCCAGCCCCGAACTGCTCGTCTCCCGACGCGGTGAACTCCTCGTCGCCAACCCGCTCGCCGGCTCCGTACCACGCAGCCCCGATCTCGCCGAAGACGTACGGCGCGCCGCTGGACTCCTCCAGTCCGCGAAGGACCTCCATGAACACGCGGTCGTCGTCGACGCCGTCCACCAGGGGATGGGCCGGTTCTGTCACAGGATCGACGTGCCCGCACGGCCCACTCTGATCAGGACCGCCACCATGTGGCATCTCTCGACCACCGTCACCGGCGTACTCGCCACGCCCGAGGCATCCGCCCTGGAAATCGCGTGCGCACTGCACCCCACCCCGGCGGTGTGCGGAACCCCCACCGCGCTCGCCCGTGCGGTGATCGGCGAGACGGAGACCTTCGACCGGGGCTTCTTCACCGGCATCGTCGGCTGGGGCACCCCGGAGGGCGATGGCGAATGGGTCGTCACCATCCGCTGCGCCGAGGCGACCGAACGCTCCATGCGGCTCTACGCCGGCGCCGGTGTGGTCGCCGCGTCCGAGCCGGAGGCCGAGACGGCGGAGACCGCCGCCAAGTTCCATACCTTCCTCAACGCAGTGGGAGCCCAGCTGTGACCGCCTATCCCGCAGAAGCCCTGCTGGCACCCGCCGAAGAGGTCCTCGGGTACGAGACACCCACCTGGCCGGCGGAGTTCGCCGACCGTTACCGTGCCGCCGGCTGGTGGCGGAACGAGACCTTCGGCAGGATGTTGCGCGAGCGGGCCGCGGAGCACCCGGAACGGATCGCCATCGTCGACCCGACGGGTGGCCCGGACGGCGGTCGACGCACGTGGACCTACGGCGAACTGGATCTGCGCGCCGACCGGCTGGCGGCGGGATTCATCGCCCGCGGCATCAGCAAGGGCGACCGGGTCGTCGTACAGCTCCCGAACGTGGCCGAGTTCTTCGAGGTCGTCTTCGCACTGTTCCGGATCGGTGCCCTGCCCGTCTTCGCGCTGCCGGCCCACCGCAAGAGCGAGATCGTCTACTTCTGCACCTTCACCGAGGCCGTCGCCTATGTCATTCCGTCCGAACACGACGGCTTCGACTACCGGACGCTGGCCGCCGTCGCCTGCGCCGAGGCCCCCTCGCTCAAGCATGTGTTCGTCACCGGTGGTGACGCGGGCTACTTCGAGGACCTGGCGGATGTACCGGCCGCGCCGATCGGGCTCGGCGGGCCCGCGTCCCACGAACTCGCCTTCCTCCAGCTGTCCGGGGGCAGCACCGGCGTACCCAAGTTGATCCCCCGCACCCACGACGACTACATCTACTCGCTGCGCGGCTCCAACGACATCTGCGCCGTCGACGAGGACAGTGTGTACCTCTGTGTACTGCCCGCTGCGCACAACTTCCCGCTGTCCTCGCCCGGTTCGCTGGGCACGCTGTACGCCGGCGGTCGAGTGGTGCTGTGCCCCCAGCCGGTGCCCGATGTGGCCTTCCGGCTGATCGAGAGCGAGGGCGTCACCATCACCGGCCTGGTGCCGCCGCTGGCGATCGTGTGGACCGAGGCGGCCCCCCGCAGCGCCTATGACCTGAGCAGCCTCGACGTACTGCTCGTCGGCGGTGCGAAGTTCAGCGAGGAGGCCGCCCGCCGGGTGCGCCCCGCGCTGGGATGCACCCTCCAGCAGGTCTTCGGCATGGCGGAGGGACTGGTCAACTACACGCGGCTCGACGACCCGCTGGAGACGGTCATCGCCACCCAGGGCAGGCCGATCTCCCCCGACGACGAGATCCGCATCGTCGACGATGAGGACAACGACGTGCCGCCCGGTGCCACCGGCCATCTGCTGACCCGCGGCCCGTACACGATCCGCGGCTACTGGAACGCACCCGAGCACAACGCCCGTTCCTTCACCGATGACGGCTTCTACCGCACCGGCGACATCGTCCGGCAGACGGCGAGCGGCCACCTCGTGGTGGAGGGGCGCGCCAAGGACCAGATCAACCGCGGCGGGGAGAAGATCGCCGCCGAGGAGGTGGAGAACCACATCCTCGCCCACCCGGCCGTGCACGACGCCAATGTGGTGGCCGAACCCGACCCCTATCTCGGAGAGCGGACCTGCGCCTATGTCATCGTGCGCTCCGGCGCCGCACCACTGCGTGCTCTGGACGTCAAGAAGTTCGTACGCGAACGGGGTCTGGCCGCCTACAAGGTGCCGGACCGGGTGGTGTTCGTCGACACCTTCCCCAAGACGGGTGTGGGCAAGGTGTCGAAGAAGGACCTCCGTGCGGTGACTCCGGCCCCCGACCTGGCCGGATAGCCCCTCAGCAGGCCATGGCCGTCCGACCCGTCAGGCCCCAGGGTCGGACGGCCGTGGTCCCCTTCCCTCCACCTCCCGGCCGACGCTCAACCGCCGACCGCCCCAACAACCACCCGACCAGCACCCGACACGGAAACGGACCACTTCCATGGCACTGCCCGCCATCGCCCCCTATCCGATGCCCCAACCAGACGGGCTCCCCACCAATCGGGTGGAGTGGACGGTGGACCCGGATCGGGCGGTGCTGCTCGTCCACGACCTCCAGAACTACTTCCTCTCCGCGTTCGACACCCAGGCCGAGCCGGTGACCACCCTGCTGCACCACGTGGCACAGTTGCGCAAGGACGCGACCCGGCTCGGTGTCCCGGTCGTCTACACCGCGCAACCGGGCGGCCAGACACCCGAGGAGCGCGGTCTCCAGCAGGACTTCTGGGGACCGGGCCTACCCGCGGACGCGACCGCAGCAGCCATCGCCGACGCCGTCGCCCCCGCGGCCGGCGACACCGTGCTGACCAAGTGGAAGTACAGCGCGTTCGTCCGTACCGAACTGCGCGAACTACTGCGTGAACAGGGTCGCGACCAGCTCATCATCACCGGCGTCTACGCCCACATCGGAGTCCTGATGACGGCCTGCGACGCCTGGATGCAGGACATCCAGGCATTCCTGGTCGCCGACGCCGTCGCGGACTTCTCGGAGCGCGAGCACCGGATGGCCCTGGAATGGGCGGCGGGGCGCTGTGCCCATGTGACCACCGCCGACCGGGTCTTCTGAAGGACTCCCCCGCCCCGAAGAGCCGTCTCCCGCGCTGGTGAACGACCCCGCGCACAGGCCGCCCCGGGGGCGAGCACGCACTCACCCCAACAGGTGACCCGGGCGGACATCACCCGCCTCCCGACCGTGCGAGGGCTATGAAGGCAGTGGCCGCCGCCCGGGAGGATCCACCATGCCACCGTCGCTCATCGAACGAGAGACCCAACTCGACCGGCTACGGACCCTGATGGGGCGGGCCACCGTGAGCCACGGCGGCCTCGTCCTGGTCACCGGAGACGCCGGGATCGGCAAGACGACCCTGGTGCGCCGGGCCGCTGACGATGCCGTGCGCACCGGTGCGCTGGTCCTGCGGGGCGCCTGTTGGGACGCGGACAGCTCACCGGGCTACTGGCCCTGGACCCAGACCGTGCGCAGTCTGCGGCGCAGTGCGCGCGACGACGAGTGGTCACGTGCGACCGAAGCCGCCGCGGGACTGCTGCCCGTCCTGCTCGGCGAGGCCACCACCGACGAGGACGTGGAACGGTTCCGGCTGTTCGACGCGGTGACCAGCCTATTGATCGTCACCTCACAGTCCCGTCCCGTCCTGGTGGTCATCGAAGACCTGCACCGCGCGGACGCCGCTTCGCTGAGCCTGCTGGAATTCGCGGCCCAACATGCCTGGTACGAGCGGCTCCTGCTGATCGGCACCTATCGCGACACCGAGGTGGAGCGGCCCGACCACCCATTGCGCCCCCTGCTCAGCCCCTTGACCGCGAAGGCCACGACGATCCAGCTCAGCGGGCTGGCACCGTCCGGTGTGGCCGAGCTGATCACCCGTACCGCGGGGAGATGGCCGACACCCGAGCTCGTCGAAGCGGTGCATCGGCGCACCGGGGGCAATCCCTTCTTCGTCGAGGAGAGCGCCCGGCTGTGGGCCGCCGGGCATCCCCTCACCGCCGTTTCCCCCGGGGTGCACGACGCCCTGCGCCATCGACTCGACCTGGTTGGCGAGCCGGTCGTCGAACTGCTCCGGGCAGCGGCCGTCCTCGGCGAGCACTTCGATCCTGGCGTCCTCGCCGCCATGACGGCGCTCTCCCGCTCCCGGGTCGACACGCTGCTCGCGGAGGCCGAGCGCACGCGGGTGGTCGTCCCGTCGGGAGAGGACCGGATCGACTTCGCCCACGACCTCGTCCGCGAGTGCCTCTACGGCTCGCTGGACGGACCGCGGCTGCGCAGACTGCACGCCGCCGCGGCACGGGCGCTGCTCGCGCCGCGCCCCACCGGCCGTCCGGCGGGCGGATCGGTCTCCGTGCACACCACCGATCTGGCCCGTCACGCCTACTTCGCCGGGGCGGAGTTGCCGCACACGACGGCCGTGGAGCTCCTGCTCTCAGCGGCCCGGCTCGCCGCGGGTCGACTGGCGAGCGAGGAGGCGGCGGGCCACTTCCGGCGCGCGCTCGATCGCATCGACATCGGCATCAAGGCCCCGGATCCACAACGGGTCCTGGTCGCCCTGGAACTCGGTCTGCAACTGCAACTCAGCGGAGAGTACGAGCAGTCCTGGCTGGTCTTCACCGACGCCGCGGCACTGGCCCGACAGCTGGGCGACGCCCCGCTGCTGGGCCGTGTCGCGCTCACCCTGTACGGAGCGGACGGCCAGGGCGACGAGCGGGGGCTACGGGCCCGGGCGCTGCGGTGGGCACGGGACCTGCTGGCCCCCCAAGAGCCTGCGGGCGACGGAGCAGGCGAGGGTGACGATCCGGCCGCCGTCGTGGCCCGTTCGGTGATCGCCGCCGCCCGCACCGCGCAGGACGACGAGGCCCTGCGGCTCGGGTTGTGGGCCCGCCTCCACGCCGTGTGGGAGCCGAGCACCACGGCGGAGCGCGTCGCCATCGCCGGGGAGTTGACGCAGGTGTCACGGCGTCGTGGTGATCGGTGGATGGAACTCCTCGGTGCCTCTATGCGCTGGGTCGCTCTGTTGGAGCAGGACGATCCACGGTTCCTCGACCAGTTCCACGCCCTCGTCGCCGCCTCCCGGTCGGGCGAGGCCCCGCACCGCAATCTGACGTCGATCATCGACCGCAGTGTGGTCCACGCCTTCATGGGCCGCTTCGACGAGTCCGCGGAACTGCTCGGTGAGGCCATCGAGCTCACCGGCCGACACCCCAACTACTACCGGTACTTCATTGGCCACCAGCGGTGGGTGCTGCCCGTGCTCCAGGGTCGGTTCGCGAGCATGCCCGAGGTCCACTCGGCCCTGCGATCGGCGGAACATCCCACGTCCGAGCTGCTGTTCGCCCTGACCGCCCTGGAACGGGGGGAACGCCTGAGCGCCCCCGTTCCCCGGCCGGGCTCGGGGACGGGGGACCACGAGGTGCTCAACCGGAGCGTCCTGCCCCTGTGGCTGCGCTACCAGGCCCAACAGGCCGCCGCGACCCGGGACCCCGAGCAGTGCGCGCAGGCCAGGGCCGACCTCCTGCCGTACGAGGGCCAGTGGCTGGTGTCGGCGTACGGCTGGGACATCAGTGGGCCCACGGCCCTATGGGTCGGACTGCTGGACGCGGCCGAGGAGCACTGGGACGCCGCGGTCCTCCGGTTCACCGAGGCACAGCGCAGTGCCGAACGGCTCCATGCGCGGCCCTGGTCGGCTCGGGCCGGCGGTGAACTCGTCGCCGCGCTGCTGGCCCGGGGCGGCGAAGGTGATCGGGAACGGGCGGCGAAGCTGGTGGACCGGGTCCTGGCGGAGGCGGAGGAGTTGGGCATGGTGCACATCGCCGCCCGCGCCAGGGAGCTGGCCGCGACCACCCACCGGCCCGCACCCACACCCGGATCAGCACCGGCACCGGCACCGGTCACCACGACGAGCGCGGTTCCGGCGTACGAGTTCTCCCACCAGGGCGCCGTATGGCGGCTGCGGTTCGACGGTCGGACCGTGCATATGCCAGACGCGAAGGGGCTCAGGGACCTTCATGCGCTGCTGGGCCAGCCGGGCCGGCCGGTGCCGTCGGTGCGATTGCTCAATCCGCAGGGCGGCGAGGTCGTGGTGGCGGCGGCTGCTCTCGGCGGTGATCCGGTATTGGACGAGGAGGCGAAGGCCCGCTACCGCGCCCGACTGGCGCGCCTCGACGAGGAGATCGACCGGGCGGACGCCCTCGGTGACGAGCTGCGCGCCGCCGAGTACGACCGGGAGCGGCAGGCCCTGATCGACGAGCTGCGACGGGCCGTGGGGCTGGGCGGCCGGGCCCGCAGACTGGGGGACGAGGCCCAGCGCGCCCGCAAGAACGTCACCGGCCGCATCCGGGACGTCCTGCGCCGCCTCCATGAGCACCATCCCGAACTGGCGACGCATCTGGAGGCGACGGTCTCCACAGGCACCTCCTGCGTCTACGAACCGGAGGTTGCGGTGCCATGGCGGCTGTGACGGGCGGGGGCAGATGTCGACCAGCGCCGCCAGCTCAGCGCCGCCCGGTCGGGTGTCGTCGGGCCTAGTCAGGGCGGGCCGCGCGCACGAGGCCGCACCGGAGTGCCAGATTGCGTACGCCGGCCGCCAGATCGGATCTGGCGCCCCTGTCGTAGCGCACCACCGTCACCACCGGCTCAGCAGGCAAGGAGTGCACATCCCCATGAGCACCGGACGAAGGGCCTGGACCACGGCCCTGTTCACCGTGGCGGCGCTGACCGCCGTACTGGGCGTCACACCGCACCGGGCGCCCGTGGTCGAACCGCAGGACGAACTCACCGTGAGGGTCGACACGGGCCAGGTGCGCGGGGCCCGCTCCGGTGCACACCGGGTCTTCTTCGGCATCCCCTACGCCGGGCCACCGACCGGGGTCCATCGCTGGGCCGCTCCGCGCCCGGCCGGGCACTGGTCGGGGGTCCGGGATACGAGCCGGCCGGGACCGCTGTGTCCGCAGGTGCCGTCCGCGTACGCCGACATCTCCAGCCTGGAGGAGGACTGCCTGGTCCTCAATGTGACCGCACCGCCGAAGGGTCGGGGCGGCCCGCGGCCGGTCCTGGTGTGGATCCACGGTGACGGCTCGGTCGGTGGGGGCGAGTTCTTCGGCGCTCGGGGCTTGGCCGACCGGGGGGTCGTCGTGGTGACGATCAACTACCGGCTCGGGATCTTCGGAGGGTACGCGCAGCAGGGACTGCCGGGCTCGGGGACGTTCGGGCTCCAGGACCAGCAGGCCGCGTTGCGTTGGGTGCAACGCAACGCGGCCTCCTTCGGCGGTGACCCCACCCGGGTGACGGTGGCCGGTTCGTCCTTCGGCGCGGCGGCCATCACGGGCCATCTGACCTCCCCCGGGGCCCGCGGCCTCTTCCACCGTGCCGTGCTCTCCAGCGGGGAGGGCATGATGGACATGCCGGCCGGGATGATGGGCCCCGAGGTGCCCGGGTATCCCTGGTACGTCTGGCGCCCGGCGCGGGAGATGCGCGAGATCAGTGCGGAGATGACAGCGTCACTGGGCTGCGCTTCGGCCGATCCGGCAGGGACCTTGGAGTGTCTGCGGGGACTGCCGGTGAAGACGATCCTGAAGGTGCCCCACATCATGAACGCCTTCCAGGCGTTCGGCTACGGCAACGAGGTCCTGCCGCAACTACCGCCCACCGCCCTCGGCGCTGGGCGTTTCCATCGGGTGCCGGTGCTGTCGGGTGCGACGTTGGACGAACACCGCACCTTCGTGGGGATGCAGTACGACGCCGTGGGCGCGCCGTTCACCACCGATGACTACGACCGGGCACTGAGCACGGCGTTCGGGGCGGATGCCGCCGTGGTGGCCCGCGAGTACCCGGTGAGCGACTTTCCCTCGCCCGCGTTGGCTTGGGCCACGGTGGTCACCGACCGGATGTGGGCCCTGGGCACCGCGGCGCAGCACTCCGTGTTGTCACAGCGGGTTCCGTTGTACGCGTACGAGTTCGCCGATCGTGACGCCCCGATGTACCTTCCGCTGCCCGGTGACTTCGACTTCGGCGCCTTCCACGCGGGAGACACGCCCTATGTGTTCGACGATGCGGAGGCCCGCGCTCACTTCACGCCCGCACAGTGGCGGCTGTCGGACACGATGACGGACTACTGGGCGGCCTTCGCCCGTACCGGGGCGCCGGCGGCGGCCCGGGGGGTGCCGCCCTGGCCGCGGTACGCACCGGGCGCCCCGGTGCCGTACACGCAGTCCCTGGCTCCCGATGCGATCGGTCCGGTCGACTATGTGCGCGGGCATCGACTGGAGTTCTGGCGGCGGCTTGGCTGAGCCGCAGCGCCCCCGCACCCTCGCGCCTCGGGCCTGGTTGCACCGGGGCGCTTCACACCGCGCGTCCCGACACCAGCCGTTCGGCGACGCCCAGTCGAGCGGCCCACTCCAGGGCGGTGGATATCCGGGGCTCTTGGGGGAGGGAGCTGAACACGGAGGCGGAGTCCATCAGGTCCTGGAGCGCGGTGGCGTTCACGGTCCCTCGTTCGACCCGGGAGATGAAACGTTCGGCGGCCCGCCGGTCACGGTAACCGGCGTCGGCGAAGCTGTTGGCGAGGGACCGGTCGTCGAAGATCCCGGCGTATCCGTCACAGGAGGCGACGAGACCGTCGTCCGCGACAAAGTCGGGGTAGGGGGCACGACTCCAGTGGCCCTCCTCCCACCAGTAGAGGTAGCCGAGTTCATGGGCGTCGTTCATGTCCCGCAACTGGCGGTGCGGCAGCCAGTCGGGGGCGCCGGCGAGGAGGTCGACGGGGCCGGGTCCGCGGTGGATGGTGTCGCTGCAGTCCACGTCCTGACCGTAGAAGAGCGCTCTGCCGTCGGGCCTGAGGGCGAGTGTCCATCCGCCGTTGGAATGGGCGCAGGACAGCGCGCAGTCACTCAGGCGGAACACCGGCCTCGCGGTTCTGGTGGCGGCGATCAGTACGACGACGACGGCGCGTTCCCACATCCGCTCAGGTCGACCTAATTGCGCAGGAATCGCCAACACGTTGGTCATCTCTGTCCTTGTTGTCAACGCAAACTGTTGCTGACCGAACATTCAGCGTTACCGAACCATAAGGCCGGACGAAGTGTCGACGCCAACGCTTCGTGGGCGAGGAGCACCGCAGGAGTTGCCGTCCATGGTCGAACGAGCCGGGTTGATCCCTTTCTGTGCCATCCGGGCTTGCAGGGACTCACTGTGATGGATCGGCATTCAACGCACCAAGGGAAGCTGGGGACAAGAGGCTGAGCAGCAAAAACGCAGCGTCTCCGGTGGCATCACCGGAGACGCGGGGGAGAGTTCAGACGATCGCGCACACCAACCAGGGCGCACGGGCCACCGGACCTTCATCCAGGACCGTTCGATTGAGCGGGGGCAGCGCTGGGCACCCCGTGCTGAGGTGAGGGACCTCTTTCGCACTCATGGAGTGAACGTAGCCGCAGACGTCGCCCTCGTGTTCGCATTTGCTTATCGTTTACCGAGTCCTCATCACAGACCGGGACGGATGTCACCGAAGCTTTCAAACAACCGCATATGACTGCGCGAGGGCCTCGTACGACGGCCGGGACGATGGTGTTCCGTATGAGGAGCCCGGTCCCGCGCAGGGTGACATCGATGCCCGCCGGTACCACTCCTTCCGCGCACGATGGGCGAATGCCAGTACCGTGGCGGCGATGTTCTCCACTTCGGGCCCCACCCTCCGCGAACTCACCGTGCAGGCGCTCTCCTCGATCGAACGCGGCTACGACCTGCTCGCGCCCAAGTTCAACGCCACACCCTTCCGCACCCCGGATCGCATCCTCGATCCGGTGACCGCCGCGATCCGGACGCTCGGCCCCTTCCGCAGCGGCCTCGACCTCTGCTGTGGCACCGGAGCGGGCATGGGCGTCCTGCGGGAGGTGTGCTCGGAACGGATCACGGGCGTGGACTTCAGCGCGGGGATGCTCGCCGAGGCGCGTTCGTCGCTGTCCGCGCCAACGGACGGACCGCACGCCGGCTGGGTGCGCGCCGACGCCCTGGCCCTCCCCTTCCACCACGCCTTCGACCTGGCCGTGAGCTTCGGTGCGTTCGGCCACTTCCTGCCCGCGGAACGCCCACGGCTCTTCGCCGAGGTCCACCGGGCCCTCCGGCCGGGCGGGATGTTCGCCTTCCCCCTGCCCGCACCACCCCGTGTCGGCTCCCCCGCGTATCTGACGCTCTTGGCCTTCGATGCGGCAATGCGGGTACGCAATGCACTGTGGCATCCGTCCTTCGTGATGTACTACCGCACCTTCCGACTGCACGAGGTGCGCAAGGAGTTGATCGACGCCGGATTCACGGTGGAGCTCAGTCCGTTGGAGCAGTTGGGTCGGCTGCCGGACGGCAGCCCCCGGTGCCGTCTGGTCGTGGCCCGCCGCCCCGTCTGAGACGGTACGTCCGCCCGCTTCCCAGCCCCCATCGGCCGACCACTTGACGCGAGCCGTACGACGCCGAGTCCTACGTCAACGCCCCGAAGTGGGCTTCCCCCGATGGCGGGTGGTGCGGTCCGGAGTGGTGGATGGGGCGCTGTCCGCCCCGCAGGGGTACGCCGCTGCCGCCCCGCCGTCCCGCGACGATCTCCGCCGCGATGGACAGGGCGGTCTCCTCCGGGGTGTGGGCTCCGAGGTCCAAACCGATGGGACTGCGCAGCCCGGCCCGTTCCCGATCGGTCAGCCCGGCCGCGCGCAGTCGGGCGTCCCGCTCCCGATGGGTACGGCGGGATCCCATCGCACCGACGTAGGCCACGGGCAGCCGTAGGGCGCGTTCCAGGAGGGGGATGTCGAACTTGGCGTCATGGGTGAGGACGCACAGCACCGTCCGGGCATCGGTGCGCGTCGCGTCAAGGTAGCGGTGCGGCCAGTCGACGACGATCTCATCCGCTTCGGGAAAGCGCTCCCTGGTGGCGAAGACGGGCCGGGCGTCGCACACCGTGACGTGATAGCCGAGGAACTTCCCGATGCGCACCAGCGCCGATGCGAAGTCGACCGCCCCGAACACGATCATGCGCGGTGCGGGCCCGGTCGTCTCCACCAGGATGCGCAGGGCGGTGGCGCACCGACTGCCGTCCGCCCCGAGGTCCACGGTGGCCGTGCGGCCGGCTTCCCACAACACGGCGGCCTCGGCGGCCACGGCCCGATCCAGCTCCGGCCGACCGCCGAGCGTCCCCTCGCAGGCGCCGCCGGGCCGCGCCAGCAGGGCGCGCCCCACCAGCGAGGAGGGCCCGTCGATGACCCGGGCGAGTGCGACGCTCTCGCCGCGTGCGGCAGCGGCGAGCGCCGCGTGCACGACGGTCGAAGGATCGACGGGCCCGGCGTGGTGCGCCTGGGCCCGGCTGCCGGGCGGCCGGATCGGGGTGACCAGGACGTCGATCACACCGCCACAGCTCAGTCCCACCGCGAAGGCGTCCTCATCGTCGTGGTCGAAGCGCTCCCGAATGGGCCGACCGTCCTCGTTGGCCTGGCGGCACAGTTCGTACACGGCCCCTTCCACACATCCCCCCGAGACCGACCCGATCGCGTTCCCCTCGGCGTCGACCGCGAGCGCCGCACCCAGTTGGCGGGGCGCGCTACCGCTGATGCCCACCACTGTGGCCACGGCGAACGCACGGCCCTGCACGACCCACCGGTTCAGGTCGTCGGCGATGTCCAGCATGGCGGTCTCCTGGGGTCTTCGGCGGGTGGCGGACGGGGAGAGCCGTCCGTCACCCGCCGGTCGTACCGGTGAGGTGCTCGGGGCGCACCGGCACCCTGGTGAGCGCCAGACCGGTGGCGGCGCGGATGGCCGCGAGCACGGCCGGGGTCGAGGAGAGAGTGGGTGCTTCGCCGACACCGCGGAGCCCGTAGGGAGCGTGCTCGTCGGCGAGTTCCAGCACGTCCACGGGGATGGTGGGGGTGTCCAGGATGGTGGGGATCAGATAGTCGGTGAAGGAGGGGTTGCGCACCCGCGCGGTCACCGGGTCGACGACGATCTCCTCCATCACCGCGATCCCCAGCCCCTGGGTGGTGCCGCCCTGGATCTGCCCGACGACGGAGAGCGGGTTGAGTGCCTTGCCGACGTCCTGGGCGCAGGCGAGTTCGACCACCTTCACCAGCCCCAGTTCGACGTCGACCTCGACGACCGCGCGATGGGCGGCGAAGGAGTACTGGATGTGCCCGTTGCCCTGGCCGGTCACCCGGTCGAGCGCCTCCGTGCGGCGGGGACGCCACTCCGTCTCGGTCTCGACCGGCTCGTCCCCCAACACCTCCGCCAGATCGGCCAGCGCCTCGCCCGCATCGGTGACCACTCTGCCGCCCTCAAGTCGCAGGTCCGCGTGGGCCCAGGCGGGATGGTACGAACCGTGCGTGCGCCGCCCCCGTTCGAGGACGCGTTCGCGCACGATCTCGCAGGCGTGTTTGATCGCGCCTCCGGTGACGTAGGTCTGTCGGGATGCCGATGTGGAGCCTGCGGAGCCGACCCGGGTGTCCGCCGGTGCGATGGTGACCTGGGCGACGCCCAGTTCGGTGCGGGCGATCTGGGCGTGGACGGTCACCCCGCCCTGGCCGACCTCGGCCATGGCGGTGTGTACGGTCACCACCGGCTCGCCCGCGATGTTCTCCAGCCGGACGCGGGCGGTCGAGTAGTCGTCGAAGCCCTCGGAGAAGCCGACGTTCTTGATGCCCACCGCATAGCCGATGCCACGCACCACGTCCTCGCCGTGGGTGGTGTTGGACAGGCCCCCCGGCAGTGCGCGCACATCGGCCGCCGCGCCCGCGGTCTCCCACTGGCGCTCCGGCGGCAGCGGGCGGGCCTTGACGCGGCGCAGCAGTTCGGCCACCGGCGCGGGGAAGTCGACCCGCTGCCCCGTGGGCATGATCGTGCCCTGGGACATGGCGTTGCGCTGTCGGAACTCCACCGGATCGAGGCCCAGTTCGGCGGCGACGCGGTCCATCTGGGCCTCGTAGGCGAAGCACGCCTGGACCGCGCCGAATCCGCGCATCGCCCCGCAGGGTGGGTTGTTGGTGTAGAGGGCGATGGTCTCGATGTCGACGTCGTCCACCACATAGGGGCCGATGCCGAGGGAGGCGGCGTTTCCCACGACGGCCGGGGACGAGGACGCGTACGCCCCGCCGTCCAGCACGATCCTGCACTTCACATGGGTGAGCTTGCCGTCCTTGGTGGCGCCGTGCTCATAGGTGAGGGTGGCCGGGTGCCGATGCACATGGCCGAAGAATGATTCGAACCGGTTGTAGACCATCTTCACCGGTTTGCCGGTGTGCAGGGCGAGCAGACAGGCGTGGATCTGCATGGAGAGGTCTTCCCGACCGCCGAAGGCGCCGCCGACGCCGGAGAGCGTCATCCGCACCTTGCTCGGGGGCAGACCGAGGACGGGGGCGATCTGCTGGAGGTCCGCGTGCAACCACTGGGTGGCCACGTGGAGTTCCACTCCGCCGTCGTCGGCGGGGATGGCCATACCGGACTCGGGGCCCAGGAAAGCCTGGTCCTGCATGCCGAAGACGTACTCACCGGTGACGATCACATCGGCGCGTTCGGCGGCCCGGGCGGCGTCACCGCGGACGATCGGCTGGCGGTGCACGATGTTGGGGTGGGGTACGTAGGGGCTGTAGTGGTCGTCGCGGTCCTCGTGGATGAGCACCGCATCGGGCGCGGTGGCGGACCGCTCATCGGTGATCACCGGCAGTTCGACGTAGTCGACGCGGATCTTGGCGGCCGCGCGACGGGCGGTCTCCGGGTGGTCCGCCGCCACGAGGGCGACCGGCTCGCCGTGGTGGCGGACCTTGCCCTCGGCGAGTACGGGGGCGTCCTGGATCTCCAGGCCGTAGTGCCGGACATCGGTGGGGAGGTCGGCGTGGGTGAGCACGGCGTGCACACCGGGGACGGCCAGGGCCTCGGAGATGTCGATGGACCTGATCTCGGCATGGGCGTGCGGAGAGCGCAGGGTGTGGCCCCACAGCATGTCCTCGTGCCAGAGGTCGGAGGCGTACGCGAACTCTCCGGTGACCTTGAGGACGCCGTCCGGGCGGAGGGTGGACTCGCCGATGCCGCCGCGGGTGCGGGCGCCCTGGGTGAGTCCGGTGGCCGTGCCGATCGTGGTCATGGTCCTCACACCGTCCGTTCGGGCGCTGCCTGGCGGGCGGCGGCCAGCCGGACCGCGTCCAGGATCTTCTCGTAGCCGGTGCAGCGGCAGAGGTTGCCGGAGAGTGCTTCCCGGATGTCCGCGTCCGACGGCTCGGGCTGGCGCTCCAGCAACTCATCGGCGGCGACCAGCAGTCCGGGGGTGCAGAAACCGCACTGGACCGCGCCGGCGTCGACGAACGCCCGCTGGATGGGTGCGAGCGGATCGATCTCATCGATCTCATCGATCTGAGCGGCTGCCGTAGCGCGGGGGGTGCCGGTGGCGGGCTGCGCCGCGGCATCGTCGCGCTGCCGGGCGAGTTCGGCGAGCCCTTCCACGGTGACGACGTCCCGCCCCTCGGCCTGTCCTGCGGCCACCAGGCACGAACAGACCGGCACCCCGTCGAGTCGAACCGTGCAGGATCCGCACTCGCCCTGTTCGCACGCGTTCTTGGAGCCGGGCAGCCCGAGCCGCTCCCGCAGGACGTAGAGCAGGCTTTCGCCCTCCCACACGTCGTCGGCCTGCTGCGGGCGTCCGTTGACGGTGAAATTCACCCGCACGGGGTGCTCCTCTCTCCTCCGCGGTACGACTGCCAGGTCCAGCCCAGGGTGCGCCGGGCCAGCACCCCGACCGCGTGCCGGCGATAGCGCGCCGTGCCGCGGACGTCGTCGATGGGGTTGCAGGCGCCCGACGCCAGTTCCGCGAACTGGCCGACGACCGGGGGCGGAAGGGGCCGGCCGTTGTCCCAGAACCCCCCTTCGTCGAGAGCCGCGGCGAGGAATTCCTCCGCCGTCCTCGCCCGAACGGGTGTCGGCGCCGCCGATCCGATTCCGGTGCGGACCGTACGGGTCGCGGGGTGGAGCGCGAGCGAGAAGGCACAGACCGCGATCACCATGGCATTGCGGGTACCCACCTTGGCGAACTGCTGCGGGCCGTCGGCACGGGGGATGTGGACGGCCCTGATGAGTTCATCGGCGGCGAGGGCGTTGCGCTTGACGCCCGTGTAGAAGTCGTCGATGGGGATGCGGCGGGTGCCGCGCAGCGAGACCGCCTCGACCTCGGCACCCGCGGCGAGGAGCGCCGGATGGGCGTCACCGGCGGGCGACGCCGTACCGAGGTTGCCGCCGACACCGCCCCGATTGCGGATCTGCGGCGAGGCCACGGTGTGCGCGGCGAGGGCGAGCGCGGGCAACTCGCCCCGCAGGTTCTCCATGATCTGGGTGTACGGGACGGACGCGCCGAGCCGGACCGTATCGTCGCCGACCTCCCACTCACCGAGTTCCCCGATACGGGTGAGGTCCATCAGCCGGGAGGGCCGACGGTGGTCGAAGTTGATCTCGACCATGACGTCGGTGCCACCCGCGATGGGTACGGCCGCGGGGTACTCGGCCTTGGCGGCGAGCGCATCCTCCCAGCTGGCGGGGCGGAGGAAGTCCATGAACGGCTCTCTTCCGATCGTCTGCCGCAGGTCGGGACATCACCTGCGTTCGATCCGGTGCTGTCGTCAGCCGGCCGACGGGGGCGCGGCCGGCCGGTGGTCGACCGGCTCTCCCTCTGTGGTGTTCACCTGGTGTGGCCCCAGTACACAAGGGCGTCCGCCATGCGGTGCAGTCACCGAAACCATGAAGGAGTTGGCTGGTCGACCGTTGCATCTTGTAGATTCGAACGAAAGGCAAGCCCGGTGGTCACGGTCCCGTGGCACTCCCTGTTCCTCGATCCTCCCCGGGGCGTCCGGTGTGCGGCGTCGGGGCGGGGGCCGAGAGCACGCGACAACGAGATGGATCGGCGGCGACGAGATGCGGCTGCGCGCACTGCTGGAGAACGATGCGCTGGGGCTGCGGTTGCTCGGCGGCGAGGACGAGCTGGACCGCGGCGTGCGCGGGGTGATGACCACCGATCTGCGCGACCCCAGCCGCTATCTCTCCGGGGGCGAGCTGGTGTTGACCGGGCTCGCATGGCGGCGGTCCGCGCAGGACACCGAGCCCTTCGTACGCATCCTGGCGGCGGCCCAGGTGGCCGCGCTGGCGGCCGGCGAGGCGGAGCTGGGCGACATCCCCGACGATCTGATCGCGGCGTGTGCCCGGCATCGACTGCCCCTCTTCGCGGTGAACGAGTCCGTCGCCTTCGCCACGATCACCGAGTACGTCGTGCGCCAGGTGTCGGGCGAGCGTGCCGGCGATCTCGCAGCCGTGGTCGACCGGCACCGCAGACTGATGACGTCGGGCCCGGCCGGCGGCGGCCCTGAGGTCGTCCTCGACCTCCTCGGCACCGATCTGGACCTGCACGCCTGGGTGCTCTCCCCCACCGGGCGACGGATCGCGGGCGCAGAGCTGCCGGCCTCCGTGGGCGCCGCCCTGGCGGGTGAACAACTGGCCGCGCTGCGCGGCGGGCGACGCGGACCGCACCGGGCGAGAGTGCAGTCCCGGACCTACTCCCTCTTCCCGATCCGCAACACGGGCCGGGGCCAGACCACGGACGGCGGCGACATCCGCGAGAGCGTGCTGTCGGACTGGATGCTGGCGGTGGAGGCGGACGCCGCCGACTGGCCGGCGGCACGGCTCGATCTGCTCCAGGGTGTGACACAGCTGATCGCGGTCGAGCGAGACCGCCGCGAGGCCGCCCGTACGGTGCGCAGACGGCTCGCACAGGAAGTTCTGGAGCTGGTCCAGGCGGGCGCCGCGCCGGCCGAGGTCGCGGCCCGACTGCGGGTCGCCGCCCCGGTGCTGCTGCCCGGTCTCGGCTCGGCACCGCACTGGCAAGTGGTGGTGGCACGGGTGGACTGGGGGCCGGATTCCGCAGCCGTCGAGGCGGGCCCGGTCGCCCAGTCGCTGTTGGAGGAGATCCTCGTCGATCCCTCGTCGTCGGGGCCCGACTCGTCGGACCGGATCGCCGTGGCCCACGTCGGTCAGGAAGCCATCGCCCTGGTGCCGCTGTCGGCGGTCTCTCCCGTAGGTGAGGCGGGCACTGAGGGGGTGGCACAGGGCGGGCTGCATGCCGAAACCCTGCTCAGCGCGGTTCAGCAGCCGCTGTCAGCTGGGTTGGCCGACGACGGGCGGCTGACGCTGGGCGTCAGCGCCCCGGTGAGCTCGGCGGAAGGGCTGAGGGGAGCGCTGGAGGAGGCCCGGCACGCGCGCCGGGTGGCTGCCGCCCGACCGGGGCGGGTGTCCGCGGCCGGTCATCATGAACTGGCCTCCCACGTACTGCTGTTGCCGTTCGTTCCGGACGATGTCCGCAGGGCGTTCACCGCCCGGCTGCTGGACCCGCTGCGCGAGTACGACCAACGGCATCGCGCGGAGTTGATCCCGACGCTGGAGGCGTTCTTGGAATCGGACGGCTCCTGGACGCGGTGCGCCACCCGGCTGCATCTCCATGTGAACACCCTGCGCTACCGGGTGGGGCGGATCGAACAGCTGACGGGTCGGGATCTCTCCCGGCTGGAGGACAAGCTGGACTTCTTCCTGGCTCTGCGGATGAGCTGAACGGCACCCAGCACCTGGCGCCCGTTCCGTTCCCCGGCGTCCGTTCCGGGCTCCAGATTCCGTCGTACGGGGTGATCCCGCTGCCCTCGGGCTCTCCGGGTGAGTCAGGGCGGGGCACGCGGGGGCCGTGCTGCGCGGCAAGTGTCGACGGGGGCAGCCCGGGCCGGCACGGTTCACGGGGGTAGGCAGGCGCGCCGGCGCGGTCCGATGTCCACTCGCAGCCTCCCCGGTCGATCCTCCTTCGGGGGAACTGAACGGGGAACCGGCGGGAATGCACCTGGGACTTAGGTAAATAGCAATAACTCCGGAGAAATGCGGGGGAATTCAGCCAAAGGCTCAGCAAATCCCGCGAATTGGTGACCCACCGCACCCATCTACATCGCCTGTCCATCCGTCCCCAAGCCCTGACCGGAAACAGCGCTCGCCCCGCACACCCTTTCCGGTCGGCGTGGCCTGGTCTCCGGCCACTCATCCATCGGGTGCACCACCCCTCACGCCCGCAAAGGCACCTGGCGACGACGGGCCGTGAAGCCTCGGGAACGGCCGCCCCCTGGGGCGCGTTCCGGGCGCCGCACCCGCCCCGCGGATCAGCGCAGGGAGTCCCGAACAGGGCTTCGGCGCAACCCTCTGCCGGGCCCGGCAGCATCGCTCAGGACCCTGCTGCGACCAAGCTCGGCGGGCCGCACGGGCTCGACGGAAAGGCGGCCGATTCACAACTCCCCTGCATGCCGGCCCAATGGCGGGTTTCCGATCGCCGCCCGGGCTTTCGGGGCCGACGACCCCTTCGATCTTGGCCACCTGCCGGGTCAGTCCCACCCCATCGGCGTGCCAGGGATTGTGAAACAATTCACCAGAACCCTTGGCCGGGCAACCCCATCCATGCTGAGATGCCATCTACTCAACAGCTCAATGGCGTGCTCGGGGAGGGCATAGTGGCGCATACCGCCATGTCTGGTTCCGGAACCACCGCAGGTGACGACCCTCTCCAGACCGCGGTGTGGCGGCTGCGCTCGCGCGGCTGTTGGACCGACGCGGCGGCACTGCTCGCACCACACGCGAGCAACGCAGCGGCAGCTCTGGAGCGGGCAGGACTACTGGTCGAGCGCTGTCTGTTCACCGGCGAAGGGTGGGCGGACGCGGAGGACGCGCTCCGCACGGCGGAAGCCGTGGCTCAAGACGACGAGGAGCGCGGCGGCGCAGCGTCCGAGCGCGGCAGGCTGGCCTACGCGGCCACCGTGCTGCGTGTACGCGACCGGGCCGACGAGGCCCGCTCGGCGCTCGGGAGGGCCGCCGCTCTCCTCGCGCCCACCTCACCGGGCAGGCCGCTGCTCGACTTCCGTCGGGGGCTGGTCGCCGAGCACATCGCGAAGGCGCCCCAAGCCGCCCGGGCCGCCTACCGCCGCGCCCACGACGGGGCCAGCGCGCACGGCGATCTACTGCTGCTCTCCTTCACCTGGCACCAGCAGGCCGGGCTCTCCCTGCGCGACGGCGAGTTGGCCGAGGCCCGGCTCGGGTTCTCCGAGTCCCTGCGGATCCGCGTGGAGTTGGGCTATCTCATCGGTACGGCGTCGGCGCTCGTCGGGCTGGCCGACTGCGAGACCGAACCGGAGGCGGGGCGGTTGCGCGCCGAGGCGCGCCGGCTCTTCCGGCTCCTCGGCGGCGTCCCCGTCCGACTGTCGGGGCGGCTGAGCGCTTCCGCCGCTCCACAGGTCCCGGCCGCGCCGAGCGGCTCACCCCAGGTAGCCGCCCCTCGCGCGGTGACCAAGGGAGGGCCGACGGGAACCGCACCGGGGGCGACACCCAAGGCCGCGGCGGCGAAGCCCCCCGTACAGAAGGCGGTCACTCCGCCCTCTCCCACTCAACCAGAACCCGCCGCATAGGGGGAGCGAGTCGGCGGTGCACGGGGGCGGGCCCACAGCGTCAGCCCCGGTCGCGGGGCGCCTGCACCGCGCGGTCCCCTTCGGTGGGTGGCCGGCCCGGGGAAGGCCGTTCCAACAGCTCCAACGCGCGTGACCAGCCGAACGAGCCACCACCTGCGCCCCCGGGTGCGGCATCGTCGACCAGCACCCCCATGCTCCGCAGCCGCTGCAGGCTCTGCGCATAGGCGGGATGGGTCGCCTGCGCGGCGCTGAGACAGGGCAGGACGGCGATCGGAACACCGGAGCCCACCGATTCACAGAGGATGCCGAGCGCCAGGGTGTCCGAGATGCCGGCCGCCCATTTGTTGATCGTGTTGAAGGTCGCAGGTGCCACGACGACCGCGTCGGGCGGCGGCAGGGGGCGCGGCTCATCGGGGCGGCGCCAGGCAGATCTGATCGGAAGGCCCGTCCGCGCCTCGATGGCGGCCCGGTCGACGAAGCCGAGCGCCTGCGGGGTCACCACGACGCCCACCCGCCAGCGTCGCTCCTGCGCCGCAGTGATCAATTCATCGATCTGCGTGGCCACTTGGGCGGCACAGACCACGACGTAGAGGAAGGGTCCAGGAGTCCGGTCAGTCATGGGGCGCCTTCCTGCGATCGACGGCTTCAGCCCGGTGCACGATCAGCCTTCGGAACCGGTGAAGTGCTCGCGCACCAGCGTGCGCACCACGGCGAGGTCCTGTGCGGCGAGCGCCTCCAGCAGGGCCAGGTGCTCCGCCGCATCGGCCACCAGCTCCGCACGGCGGGGGATCGCCACCCCGGTGAGGGGCCACTGCGAGCGCCGGTGGAGGTCTTCCGCGACGCTCACCAGTTGGTCGTTGCCGGCGAGGGAGAGCAGGGCGCGGTGAAAGGAGCGATCAACTTCCGCATACCGTGCGCGGTCCCCCACGGCTGCGGCGGCCACGGTCGCCTCGGCGAGGGGGCGCAGTCCCACCCAGTGCGCGGAGGGGGTCGTCCGGGCCAACCGGAGCATGACCGGGACCTCGATCAGTGCGCGTACTTCGGCGAGCTCGGCGAGTTCGCGGGGGGTACGGACCGTGATGCGGAATCCGCGGTTGGGGACGACCTCGACCGTGCCTTCGGCGGCCAGCCGCTGCATGGCCTCGCGTACCGGAGTGGCGGAGACTCCGAAGCGCTCGGCGAGGGCGGGGGCCGAGTAGACCTCGCCGGGGGTCAGCTCACCGTCGATGAGCGCGGTGCGCAGCGCCTGGAGGATCTGTCCGCGTACGGAGTGGCGCTGAACCGTGCGCGGGAGGTGCTCGGACGGTGGCGGACGGTCGGCGGGGTCGGTCTCGTCCGGCTCGCTGCCGGGTCCGGCCGTGGAGGGCGTCGGTCCGTCTTCGGGTGCACGGGGGCGCGGGGGCCGAGCGGTGGTCCCGGGCGATCGGTCCGCGCTCCCGGCGTGTGTGTGGGAGTGTTCTCCACGTGTCTGCTCGGGCAGGCTCGCCCAACTCCCGTCGCGTGCCTCAAACGACACTTCGTCCCACTCGTTCGAGCGGGACGGGGACGCTTCCGCGGTGGTCGGGGAGCGCTCTGAGCGGGCGGTCGCGCGTGCTCGGGCCTGCTCCACTCGGGTCCTCCTCCGACCGGCGGGACGACCCGGCTGGCGGTTGCGGGGCCATGGGTGCACCATAGGCGGACTGGAGTCCAGTTCAAACACCGATCCGGTCGGGTAAGGTAAGGCTAACCTGCTAACGATCGCGATTCGGTGGTCCCCGGCATGATCCTTCCCGCCTTGACGCCCTCGCTGGCCTCACCCCTCGCGGACTCCTATGCCCGCCTTGGCGAGGTATATCCCACTTTGCGGATACGGGAGCTCACGAACGGCGAACCGACGCCCTCGGGTACCGGTTGGGTCAGCGCCCATGAGCTCGCCGCCGGCGGCGCCGCGCTCGACGCGTTCTTGGCGTGGGACAACGCCCAGGTGCTCCGGGACTACGGCGAGCAGGCCCGCCCCGACGTGATCGCGAGTTTCGGGCTGCACCGCTACGCCTGGCCCGCCTGTCTGCTGTTTACCGTCCCCTGGTTCCTGCGTCGCAGGGTGCCCAGGGTGCCCGCGGAGAACGTCTGCCTCCAGCGCACGCTCGGGCAGATGACGGTACGGATGACCGGTTTCTCCTGTCTGCCGGGAGATCCAGCGGCGACCCTGCCCGGCGCCCGGGTGGTCCCGGACGAGGAAGCACTGCGGGCGGAATTGCGGAACGCGGTCGCCGAGCACATCGAACCGCTGCTGAACGGCTTCGGCCCCCGGATGCGTCGCGGCAAGCGGGCGCTGTGGGGGATGGCGAGCGACGAGGTCGTCGAAGGACTCTGGTACATCGGCAACCGCCTGGGCGAAGAGCAGCGGGCCATGGCCGAGTTGGAACTGCTGTTGCCGGGCACCACCAAGCCCTATGTCGGCTCCCCCGGCTTCCGGGTGCTGAGCGGCCCGGCCGGCGAGGAACTCCCCACCCGGGATCGCGCGAGCTGCTGCCTCTTCTACACTCTGCGACCGGACGACACCTGCGTCACCTGCCCGCGTACATCCGACGCCGCGCGGGTCGCAAGGCTGCTTCCGGGCGACTGATCACACGTCAGTCACGGTGCGCCGAGGCGGTTACGCTATGGATGTCACGCCCCCCTTCCGGGTGATATAAATCGTACGCACCTCACTCTGACCGCGCGTCAGTTCGAGCGAAACACACCTATCCGTATGCCGTATGGCCCCATTGGCGTTCTCTTGCCACGAAACCCCCTGGGATCGCCAGGACTTCGGTCACTATGGCGGCCGAAATGCCCTACCGCGATGCAGATGCAAGGGACACCAACACATGAGAGACATATCGCTTACCTGGCTGCTTCCCGGCGGCGTGATGGTCGTGGGAGTCCTGGTGGCGGTCGTAGTGCTCGCACGCGGCAAGAAAGCCGCTGCCAAGCCCCAGGTCGAGGACTCCTGGGAGCGCAGTGAGGAGCGCCGAAGGCGCAAGGAAGCCATATACGGCACCGCTTCCTACGTTCTCCTCTTCTGCTGCGCGGCGGTTGCCGCAGCACTCTCCTTCCACGGCCTGGTCGGCTTCGGCCGACAGAACCTGAACCTCTCCGGCGGCTGGGAGTACCTGGTCCCCTTCGGTCTCGACGGCGCGGCCATGTTCTGTTCCGTACTCGCCGTCCGTGAGGCCAGCCACGGTGACGCCGCCCTCGGCTCCCGACTCCTGGTGTGGACGTTCGCCGGTGCCGCCGCCTGGTTCAACTGGGTCCACGCACCGCGCGGCCTCGGCCACGACGGAGCGCCCCAGTTCTTCGCCGGCATGTCGCTGTCCGCCGCCGTCCTCTTCGACCGCGCGCTGAAGCAGACCCGTCGGGCGGCACTGCGCGAGCAGGGCCTGGTGCCCCGCCCACTGCCGCAGATCCGTGTCGTTCGCTGGCTCCGTGCACCCCGTGAGACCTTCAACGCCTGGTCGCTGATGCTGCTTGAGGGCGTCCGCACCCTCGATGAGGCGGTCGAGGAAGTACGTGAGGACCGTCAGGCCAAGAAGGAGAGCCGTACCCGCAGCCGGGACCAGCAGAAGCTGGACCGGGCGCGGATAAAGGCCCTCAACCGGCAGCACCGCGCCTGGGGTCGGGGCCGCGTCCTTCAGGACCCCGACCTGCCGGCCCTCAACTCCGGTGCGGCGGGTGGTTCGGCACAAGCCTTGACGGGTGCGCCGGATTCGAAATCCGTCGCGGAGCCTGCCATAGGATCCGGACAGCTGCCTCTTCGTTCTCGGCACTCTCTCCAGTCCGCCAGTTCGACCCCCGGGTCTGAGCCCATCAGGGTCGACCTCACCGCTGAGGATGACACCCAGACACTTCCGCGTCTGGACTCCTTGGAACGCAAACTCAAAGACCTGGAGCAGCAGTTCGGCTAGCTGAACGCCGAACCGCACCACCCTCCCGAGGCAGTGTCAAAGGCCGGCCTGGCATCAGGCCGGCCTTTTGCGCAGCTCAAACCAGATGACCTTGCCCGCGCGCTGGGTCCGCACACCCCAGGAGTCAGCGAGTTCACGCACCAGCAGCAGTCCCCTGCCATGCGTGGAGAGATCGTCGACGGACGGCGGGTCCATCGTTTCACGGCCCTGGGTCCGCTCCTCGGGATGGAGCATGCGGGTACCGGGGTGCGGTGGATCGTGGAGGGGGAGCCCGGGCATGAAGTCGCGCACTTCCACACGCAGTACGGAGGACACAACCGTCACGGTGACCACCGCACCGTGCTCGGTGTGGATCAGTGCATTGGTCACGAGTTCGCTGGCCAGTAGTTCCGCCGAGCCCACGGTGTCGGCGCGCTGTGCTGCCAACTGCCGGGGGTCGGGACGGGGTGAGCCGTCCCCGAGTCCATGGAGGTCCTCTATCTCCTGCCAGTCCCTGAGCAGTTCACGGATGAAGGCCCGTACCGCCGGCACCGATCGGATGTCCTTGCACCCCAGGCGTCTGCGCAGCACGCCCCGTATCGCCGCCGACGGTGCCTGCTGGGGTGCCGGACTCCCCTGGTCGGCCCGCTCGCGCCGTGGTGCAGGGCCCTGCTGCCCGCGCTGCGGCGAAGGGTGGGACGGTGGCGGCGCCACTTCGGCTGGTCTGGCCTGGTCCGTCCGTGCCCGATTTCCCCCGTACATCTCGCGCCCCCCGCATCCCCCGTGCACGTCATGTGCCGTGTGCGTGCCGTCGTCCCTTCGTCCGCCCTGCTCGGCGCCTCTCTCTGCACCGGGCCCGGCCCCTCCCTGG
Organism: Streptomyces sp. NBC_00690; assembly: GCF_036226685.1. Lineage (NCBI taxonomy): Bacteria > Bacillati > Actinomycetota > Actinomycetes > Kitasatosporales > Streptomycetaceae > Streptomyces > Streptomyces sp. NBC_00690. The sequence continues at coordinate 6,847,740 of NZ_CP109009.1, read as the reverse complement.
CTCCCTGTCATCATCCCCACCTGCACGTCGGACCCATGTCACGACTCGTTGCACCGAACGCTTCCACGAAGAGCATTGCCCTTCGGCGAGTGCACCACGCATGCCGAAGGGGCAACCGCTCGCGTCGGGCCAGTCGTGTCATACAACCGGCGGATCGCTTCTACGCCCATTGCCGGAGAGCGCTCACGGTGCACTCCCGCCGTTCGACGCGGTTGGTTCAGACGGGGAACCCTTGGTGGGAGCGGGGCCGGACGCTCATGGACGCGGCACGTTGCGCAGATTGGAACGGGCCATCTGGACCATCCGCCCCACCCCGCCGTCCAGCACCATCTTGCTGGCGGACAGCGCGAACCCGGTGACCATCTCCGCACTGATCTTCGGCGGGATGGATAGTGCGTTCGGATCGGTGACCACGTCCACCAGCGCGGGCCCCTTGTGCTTCAGGGCGTCCTTGAGCGCGCCCGCGAGTTGCTTAGGCTTCTCCACCCGCACGCCGTAGGCGCCCGCCGCCCGGGCGATCGCCGAAAAGTCGGGGTTGACGTTGGTCGTTCCGTACGAGGGAAGACCAGCCACCAACATCTCCAACTCGACCATGCCGAGGGACGAGTTGTTGAACAGGACGACCTTCACCGGCAGGTCGTACTGGACGAGGGTGAGGAAGTCCCCCATCAGCATGGAGAATCCACCGTCGCCTGACATGGAGATGACCTGCCGGTCGCGGTCGATGAACTGGGCACCGATGGCCTGGGGCAGTGCGTTGGCCATCGAGCCATGGCTGAACGAGCCGATGATCCGCCGTCGGCCGTTGGGCGAGAGATAGCGGGCCGCCCACACGTTGCACATACCGGTGTCGACGGTGAAGACAGCGTCCTCGGCTGCGAGGTCGTCCAGGACCGACGCCACATACTCCGGGTGGATCGGAACGTGCTTCTCCACCTTGCGCGTGTACGCCTTGATCACGCCCTCCAGGGCGTCGGCGTGCTTCTTCAGCATCTTGTCGAGGAACCTACGGTCGGTCTTCACCCGCACCCGCGGAATGAGACAGCGCAGCGTCTCGCGGACATCGCCCCAGACGGCGAGGTCCAGTTTGGAGCGACGACCGAGGTGCTCGGGCCGGACATCGACCTGGACGATCTTCACATCGTCCGGCAGGAACGCCTGGTACGGAAAGTCCGTCCCCAGCAGGATCAGCAGATCGCACTCGTTCGTGGCCTCATAGGCAGCGCCGTAACCCAGGAGACCGCTCATCCCCACGTCGTACGGATTGTCGTACTGGATCCACTCCTTGCCCCGGAGTGCGTGTCCCACGGGGGACTTGACGCGCTCGGCGAACTCCATCACCTCGGCATGGGCGCCCGCCGTGCCACTGCCGCAGAACAGGGTCACCCGGTCGGCCTCGTCGACCATGCGGATCAACTTGTCGATCTCGCTGTCTCCGGGCCGAACGGTGGGCCGTGAGGTCACCAGGGCGTGTTCCATGGTCTTCTCGGGAGCCGCCTGGGAGGCGATGTCGCCGGGCAGCGAGACCACACTCACTCCGCTGCGTCCGATCGCGTGCTGGATCGCGGTCTGGAGCAGTCGCGGCATCTGCTTCGGGTTGGAGATCAGCTCGCTGTAGTGGGAGCACTCCCGGAACAGCTGATCGGGGTGGGTCTCCTGGAAGTAGCCGAGCCCGATCTCACTGGAGGGGATCTGGGAGGCAAGTGCGAGCACCGGAGCCATGGAGCGATGGGCGTCGTACAGCCCGTTGATGAGGTGGAGGTTGCCGGGACCGCAGGAGCCGGCGCAGGCGGCCAGCTTCCCGGTGATCTGCGCCTCCGCGCCTGCCGCGAAGGCGGCGGTCTCCTCATGTCGGACCTGGACCCAGTCGATGGCGGAGTTACGACGGATGGCGTCGACGACGGGATTGAGGCTGTCGCCGACAACCCCGTACAACCGTTGAACACCGGCGCGGACGAGGATGTCGACGAACTGTTCCGCCACGTTCTGCTTGGCCATGGGATGGGCACCCTTTCTACGGCTGGACGGCCTCAGGCTCCATCAACCCATGGCTGGCCCGGTTTCGCCTCTCAGTGCCGTCCGACGCCCAGCTGCCGGCTGTGGCCGTCAGGTCTCCCAGATGGCCACGGCCGTACGGTCGTCCGCGTAGCCCGTCGCCCGCAGTTGGACATCGGCGAGGAAGGCGGCGAGGCCGGGCGGTTCGGCAGCCGCCGTCCAACGGTTCGCCAGTTCGTCGGTGAGTGCGGTCTCGGAGCGCAGCGGTTCGGCGAACCCCGGACTGCACAGCAGCAGCGTGTCCCCGGGCTGCGCCACCGAGGCTCGGAACCGAAAGGGCTCGGTCGGCCCGGGCGTCGGGACCTCGACATAGGGCGAGGGAGGTGCCGGAATCCCCAGGTCCATCGTGAGTCGATCGCCCTCGGGGGCGGTGGGCTGCGGGTCGGGGGATCGGGCCGGCCCATCGTCCGGTCCCGACTGCTGCGGACGGGCCGACCCGTAGCCGAGCACCGGCTCGCCCACCGTGCTCTGCGGACTGGGCAGCGACGGTTCTATGTCCTGCCAGACACCGCCGCGCAGCCGAAGGAGACCACCGGCGCCGACTCCGAAGTACACCCGCGTTCGACAGGCGGGATCGGCCGAGAGCAGCAGAGCGCGCAGACCGGCCCGGTACTCCTGCGGCTCGACTCCGGCTTCGACCGCGCTGGTACGCAGTTTGCCGAGGCTTCGATCGGTCAGCCGGTGCAGTCCGGACTTGAGGTCGCCGCGGCGCCCTGCCCGGATGTCCTCGGAGAGCCGGGTGTGGCTGCGGCCGACGGCTCCGCCGATCCAGTGACAGGCGTCCGCGGCGGCGCGGTGCGCGATCTCGGGACCTGCGGACCTGGCTCCGCTGGCGACAACCACCAGGACGAGGGCTGCCGTGCCGCTGCCGAAGCGCACGGTGAGCAGCGCATCGCGGCGGGGCTCTCCGCGGTAGCGAGCGGAGTCCCCTCGGACGGATGCCGCCCGCAGGATGAAGGAGCCGTAGCGGGCGCCGTCGAGGACGGTGTCCGAGGGCGAGTGACCGAGCCCTTCGGGGGTGGCGGCGGGCAGGGCGGTGGGCTCGGGGTCGTAGGTGGGCGGGCGGTCGCCGACGTATCCGCCCCGGGGGCGGTCGGGGCCGGTGGTTCGGGGACGGTCCGGGCCGGTGGTCCGGGGACCGGGCGGCCGGGCGAAAGCAGGCGGCACGGTGGGCCGTTGTGGAACTTCGCCGGCCGGCCGGGCGTGCGTGCGGGGTGGGGTCACGGGGGCTGGCGGAGGGACGGGCTGTGCCGCCGAGTCTTCCGGAACGGGGGGCTCCCAAGGGGCGCGGGGACGAGGGGCGGTCGGCACGGCGGGGTGTTGCGGTCGCGGGAGATGCACCGGAGCCCCTGCGGGGGTCTGCGCGGTGGCCGGGGGCGCAGTGGGACGCGCGGGTGGGTCGACCGCCTCGAAGCGGCCGGTAGGAACGGTAGGGGTGGGGCCGTGTGGAGGGTCGATGTCGGTGAACGCATCGACCGATACGACATCACGGGCGGCTGCGGTCGAAGCCGGCGCCGGAGTGGCGGTCTCCGGACCGTCCGGAGGGGCGGCGGCGCCGGAGTGGCCGGCGCCCGAAGGGGGCTCGCCCATCGGCCGGCCGGGGGGCGCTGCACTTCGTTCGCTGTCGGTTCCGCCGTCCATGGTCCGGGCGGCGGTCGGTTCGGGTCGCACCGCACGTTCGCCGTGGGATTCCGTCCGGGGTTCCGTACGGGATGGGGTGGCGTTCGTCGGCTGTGGCTCGCGTCGCTGTCGCTGCGGGGTCGGCCCCGGCCCGGGCACGGGCGCCGTCCTGGGGTCGGGTACGGACGGTGTCACCGCGTCCGAGGCTGAGTCGAACCGGGTGTCCAAGGTGTCGCCCGTACGTGTCGTCGGTCCCGTGTCCGGCGTGGACTCGTCGTACAGCCGGTTCCACCAGTCGTCTTCGGCCTGCTGACTCATGCCCTTATTGTCCACAGTGAGTGCCGCATGAGAATGGGGCTTTCCGAAAACCTATAAGCACCAACAGATCTGACCTGCCTGTCTCTTGACCGTCCTTTCGGCCAAGAGCGCCTTCGCCCAACGGGGGCACCCCTCGACCGAATCACCCCGAATCCGACGCAAGTGCACGATTCCATGGGGTTGGTGAGGTGACAGTGACTCCGCAGTGGCCCAGTGATGGATGGTGCGTGGATGATGGGATTGGCGTGAACACGCCGTGGCCGTTTTCCGCCACAGATGCAGGGGAAGTGCAGGCCCGGTGGGGCAGGTGCTGGAGGGGGTCTGGTGCTCGGAGCGATAGGTCTCGATGAGGGACAGGAGTCCGCCTACCGTGCTCTCGTGGCGCTTGGCGCGGCCGAGGTGACCGACCTCGCTCGCCGGCTGGCACTGCCGGAGACCGAGATGGAACGGGCACTACGACGGCTGGAGCAGCGCGGACTTGCCGCCCGGTCCTCGGTACGTGCGGGGCGATGGGTGGCCGCACCCCCGGGGGTGGCTCTCGGCGCCCTGCTCACCGAGCAACGGAATCAATTGGACCAGGCGGAACTGGCGGCGGCCGTACTGGCCCGACAGTTCCGCGCGGAGGCCACCGCATCCGCGGACCACGACCTGGTGGAGCTGGTGACGGGCCAGAGCGCCATGGCCCACCGCTTCGCCCAGTTGCGCCTCGGAGCGGTGAAGGAGGTCTGTGCGCTGGTCACCGACCTCGACCAACTCGGGTCCGCCGCTGACCAGACCGGTGCAGCGGGCCCGGACCAGCCCGCAAACCACCCCGTAAACCACTCCTGGCACCGGCAGGACCCGCCGATCACCAGCCCCGGTCTCGCCGAACCCTGGCCCGGTGGATCGGACGGGTGCCCGGGCCACGCCGCTCCGAGCGGGTCGCTGCACCGGGACGAGCACCCGGGTACGACTCGCGGGGCGGCCAGGGAGGACCGGATCGACGGCCCCATGGACGTGGGGTGGGTCGACGGGCTCCCGCCGTACAGTGGATTCAGCCATCGGACGGTGCTCTCGCGCGAGGCGCTGTCCGTCCCCGGTGCCGTACCGCAGCTCACCGCGGCCCTGGCACGCGGAGAACGCGTGCGCGTCGTCGACGAGGTGCCGACCCGGCTGGTCATCGCCGATCGGACCATGGCCATGGTCCCCCTCACCGGGCGGGACTCCGATCCCGCCGCGCTCGTCGTCCACGGCTGTGGCCTCCTTGACGCACTCACCTGCCTGTTCGATGCCGTCTGGCGGGAGGCGGTCCCCCTGCGATTGGGGATGGGGGCCATGGCCGGCTGCCTTTCGGAGACCGCCGGGGGCCCCGATGCCACCGACCTGGAGATCCTGTCCCTGCTCCTCGCCGGCATGACGGACGCCCGGGTTGCCAAACACCTCGACCTGGGGTTGCGGACCGTGCAACGCAGAGTGAAGGGGCTGATGGAACTGACCGGTGTGACGACCCGGCTCCAGCTGGGCTGGCACGCGTTCGCCAAGGGATGGGTGGCCCGCGACTCCTCCGGGTGAGACGCGGCTGACCTGGGCCCTTGTGGCGGTCCACCGGTGGCAGGGGCGGCTTCCCCACCCGGTGGAGGCAGCTGCGACCTGCGGGAGCGGCCCCGATACCGCACCCTTGGCAGATGGGCGTGTGGCAGCTCGTGCTGGTCGGTCTGGTGATGGTGCTGGGCCTCGTCGGGGTCATGGTTCCCGGTGTGCCCGGGCGATGGCTCGTCTGGGCGGCGATGCTCTGGTGGTCACTGCACGAGCAGTCGGGACTCGCCTGGGTGCTGCTCGTCGCCTCCACCGCGCTGTTCCTCGTCGACCAGGTGGTGGTGTGGCTGCTGCCGACGCGCAGACTGCGTGGAGTGGGCATCACCCGACGAATGGCGGTCTTCGCCGGTGCGGGCGCAGTGCTGGGATTCGTCCTCCTACCGGTGATCGGTGCGGTACCCGGGTTCATCGGCGGGATCTACGGCACCGAGCGGCAGCGGCTCGGAGGGCACGGCCAGGCGATGGCGGCCACCCGACAGGTGATGCGGGCAGCCGGAACGAGCGTGTTGGTGGAGTTGTTCGCCTGTCTGATGGTGGTGGGCGCCTGGCTGGGCGCCGTCATCTGGGGTTGACCGCGCCGCCCGCGGTGGAATACAGCCGTTTCGCGTCCCGACCGGTTGCCCCACCGTCCGGTGGGGCGGGTCACCCCATGGTGCGGCGGCCGACCACACAGCTGCCGGCCGCCGCACCTGCCAGGTCACCTCACCCGACCGCGCTTCGCCTCCATGGCCGCCCGGCCCTCGGCGTGCTTGCGCCGCCAGTCCCTGCGGATCTCCGCGCGCACCCGGGCATCGGTCTTCGCGACGATGTACTGGTTCTCACGCAGCAGCTTGCGGTAGCTCTCCAGTCGGCGCTCGCCCAATGAACCGTCCGCGAGGGCGGCGAGCACGGCGCAGCCCGGTTCCGACTCATGGGCGCAGTCGTGGAAGCGGCAGCCTTCGGCGAGTTCCTCGATCTCGGAGAAGACCTGGCCCACGCCGGTCCCGGCGTCCCACAGCCCCACTCCCCGCAGTCCGGGAGTGTCAATGAGGACCCCGCCACCTGGCAGGGCGAGGAGGTTACGCGTGGTGGTGGTGTGACGCCCCTTGCCGTCGACGTCACGCGCCTCCTGGACCTCCATCACCTCTTCACCGGTGAGGGCGTTCGCCAAGGTGGACTTTCCCGCCCCGGAGACACCGAGCAGCACGGTCGTTCCACTGGAGACGACAGCGGCGAGGACGTCCATTCCCAGCCCGGTGTGAGAACTGGCGGGAAGGACCTGCACTCCGGGCGCAGTGTGCTGAACGTCGTCGACGAGGTAGGACAGCCCGGTCGCATCCGGTACCAGGTCGGCCTTGGTGAGGACGACGATCGGTTGGGCACCGCTCTCCCACGCCAGGGCGAGGAAGCGCTCGATCCGTCCGAGGTCGAGTTCCACGGCGAGGGAGACCGCGATGACGGCGTGGTCGACGTTGGCCGCGAGGATCTGCCCCTCGGAGCGCTTCGAGGAGGTGGAGCGGACGAACGCGGTGCGCCGGGGCAGATAGGTGCGGACGAACCGGGGGTCGCCGCCGGGGTCGACCGCTGCCCAGTCGCCCGTGCAGATCACCCGCAGCGGGTCATGCGGGGTGACGAACGCCGTATCGGCCCGGATCACACCGTCAGCGGTGATGACATCGCAGTGGCCGCGATCGACGCGCACCACCCGTCCGGGTACCAGGCCCTGCGCACGGTACGGGGTGAACTCCGCCGCCCAGTGCTCATCCCAGCCGAAGGCGGCGAGGGAGTGCGACGGGAAGGAGTCGGAGGTGGAGAGTGACAAGGGAAACCCTTCGAAGGGTGGTCCCGGCCGCGCGCTGAACGCGCGGTTGGCTTCGGTGTCAGCCGTGTCAGCCGAGGACCACAGGGGTGGGGTGGATGAACTCCTGATTGCGGGCAGCGCCCGGCACCATGACCGTCATCAACGTCCTCACCTCCTGCTTCACCAAGCAATCGTCGTACGGGGCGGGGCACACGGCTCCGTCCCCGGGGGAACGGCAGAACCATAACCGTCGCGGGAAGCACGCGCCAGGCGTTTTCGCCGGTCGGCGCGAGCACCCACGCCGGGCCCAGGGCAGGGGCTGCGCCCGGTCCGACGGTTCGGCCGGGATGCTGCGGCGGAGGCGGGGCCACCACCGCCTCCGCCGCAGCATCGCGGTCAGCTGTTCGGGCCCTCCCTGTCAGCGGGTCGCCCGGACGGTGTCGCGGAACCGCCCGTACCGGACGGTCCACCGCCGTGCCCGGGGTCCACGGGCCGGCGAGGTTGCTCACTGGGGCGCGGAGGCCGGTCCCGACCGCGCCCGCTGCGCCAGAAGACCATGCCGATCAGCAGGGCCACCACGGCGATCCCGATGAGAAGCGGACCCAATCCGGAAATTCCGCCGGCCTCCGCCAACGGTTCAAGCGTCCGCTCCCCTGCGAGGAGGAATTCCTCTGTCGTGGTCATCCGGGCCGTCCCTTCGTCCGATGGAATCCGGTGCTTCACAGCGGGTGCCCCGAGAACACCCGAGATCACCTGTGGTGATCCGGGTGATCAACGGCACCGGGGGAGCCGGAGGCCGGCCGCCCGGTGCCCGGTACTGTCGCCGCACATCGACCCCGCACCGGGGGTCGCCATGCGGGAGGGTCGCCTTGACGAAGCTGCACTGTGCGGTGTTGGACGACTACCAGGGCATCGCACGATCCCTGGCCGATTGGCCGAGGATCGGCCAGCAGGTGGAGACCGAGTTCCTGAGCGACCACCTCGGGTCCCAGGACGCGTTGGTGGCGGCGATCGAACACTGCGAGATCGTCGTCATCATGCGCGAGCGGACACCCTTCCCCGCCGAACTCTTCGCCCGGTTGCCCAGGCTCCGACTGTTGATCACATCGGGGATGCGCAATGCGTCCATCGATGTGGAGGCGGCGGCCCGCCATGGGGTCACCGTGTGCGGTACGGCCAGCAACTCCGAGCCGCCGACCGAGCTGACCTGGGCGTTGATCCTCGGTCTGGCTCGACGAGTGGTGCCCGAGAGCAATGCACTGCGCACGGGCGGCCCCTGGCAGCACACCCTGGGTGCCGATCTCCACGGCCGCCGCCTCGGGCTGCTGGGCCTGGGCAAGATCGGCAGCAAGGTCGCACGGATCGGGGCGGCGTTCGGCATGGAGGTGATGGCGTGGAGCCAGCACCTCACCGCCGAGCGGGCGGCCGAAGCCGGTGCGATCGCCGCCGGTTCCCTGGACGAACTGCTGACGAGCAGTGACTTCGTCTCGGTGCATCTGGTGCTCGGCGACCGCACCAGAGGGCTGATCGGCGAGAAGGAGTTGCGCCGGATGCGCAGCAGCGCCCATCTGGTCAACACTTCACGGGCGGCGATCGTCGACCAGGCGGCACTGCTGCGTGCGCTGCGCGAGGGGTGGATCGCGGGGGCGGGAGCCGATGTCTTCGAGACGGAACCCCTGCCGCTGGACGATCCGCTGCGCACGGCACCCAACTTCCTCGCACTGCCGCACCTGGGCTATGTGACCCGACGGAACTACGAGGGCTACTTCAGCCAGGCCGTCGAGGACATCGAGGCGTTCTTGGCGGGTACTCCGGTACGCGTCCTGCGGTGAGGTGTCGCACCGGGATGCCGGTGCGACACCTCAGTGGCCCACCGGCCCACCTCAGGCAGTGAACTCCCCGGTGGACAGGTTCGACCCGTCGTACGTGACCATGACGGAGGTGTATCCGTAGTGCACCTCCGGATTGGGGAAGCTGGTGAGCTGCCAGGGGGCGTCGACCACTCCGGGGCCGCACGGCAGGGTGCCCGACCCGGCCGGCATGGCCAGGGGCATGATCTGGAACCCGGAGAAGTCGACGGGCATGGTGGTTCCGGTCGGCCCGGTACAGGTGTAGGTCCCACCGACGGTGAGGGTGCCGTAACCGAAAGGCCGGGGGCTCGGGTCGGCGCTCGCCCACTGCACCACTAATGACCTGGTCGATTGCGGTAGTGCGGTGGCACTGGGAGCGCCGACACCCAGCGCGACCAGGGCGGAGGCGGCGAGGGCGGCGATCAGTCGGGGTCTGGTGATCAGGTCCATGACATTCTCCTCTGACAGTTGCGGGCGGGGGGTGAGCTGGGGCGCCCGCGGGGACGGGGGTTCAGATCTACCGGCGCCCGGGGACGCCCGACAGTCGCACGGCCCGGCGCGCGGGAGCAGGGTCCATGCACACCGGACAGGAGCCGTGGCGGCCCGCCGCGTCCCGCCCGCTGTCCGACCTCCACCCCGTTCAGTCACCGTCCGCCGCAACCCTGAAGCCGTTTCGATGCTGTTCAAGGCTGGAGATCGACGGGGGCATTTCCCTGCGCACCCCTCGTGACCAGGGGTTCGACCCCTTCTCAGGACACCGCCTTCGCCGTTTTTGACCGGCATGTCAAGGTTGGTGGTGTGATAGATGGTGTCGACCAGAAGATTATGCAGGCGCTCACCCGGGACGGCCGGACGCCCTACACCGTCCTGGCGCGCGAGGTGGGGGTCTCCGAAGCCACGGTGAGACAGCGGGTGGGACGCCTCCAGGAGAGCGGTGTGCTGCGCATCGTCGCCCTGTGCGATCCGCTGACCCTGGGGCACCAGTCGGTGCGGCTGATGATCCGCGTGCGCGACCTCACCCCCCGGGCCGTGGCCAAGACCCTCTCCGGCATGCCGATGATCAACCATGTGGCACTGGTCGCCGGGAGCCAGGACATCTTCCTGGAGGGAACCTGCCGCGACCAGGCACAGCTGGTCCAGCTCCTCGATGACATCCGGATGCTGCCGGGGGTCTCCCGGGTACAGGTGCTCCTGCTGCTCGAACTCTTCAAGGACTACTCGTGGAGCGGCCTGGCCAGCGCGGTCGGTCAGCGCGTCACCGCGGAGGAACCCCGCTGAGGAACCCCACTAAGGGAGCGTCCGACGTGTACGGCGCCGCCCGAGCCGGAAGGGCGCCGCAGGCCGGACGGGATGCGTCAGGACACAACCTAGCTCGGGATGATCCGCTCCCCCGGGCGCACCGGCACCTCACGAAAACCGGCCCAGAGGTACGAGTCCTTGAGCACTTCCAGCACGGTGAACGCCTCCGCATGTGCGACCCCGTTCACACGGCGCACCCGCTCGGTGAGCAGTTCCGCCAGGTGTTCGAGATCCCGACAGCGCACGTCCACGATCAGGTCATAGGGCCCCACACAAGAGGCCACGTAGCGCACTTCCGGCATCCGGGAGAGCTCTCGCGCCACCAGGGCGACCGGAATGTGGTGCACCCGGACGGCCAGGTGCACTTCCATCTCTCCCATCCGGACCGCGTCGGTCATCCCCACCACCTGGAGGATGCCCTTGCGCTGAAGCCGCTGGTAGCGGGCGCGCACAGAGGCTTCCGAGAGTCCGACCGTACGACCGATCTCGGCGAAGGAACGGCGCCCGTCCACCCGCAACTGGTCGATGATCTGTCGATCGAGGTCGTCGATCACCGGGCACCTCCGAGCGGACGGCCGCCGGGCGACCCCGCTGGTGAGTCGGGCCCGACAGAGGTATGTGCTAGCTCCATCTATCATCGCCCACTCATGTCGATTTACCTACCGACTACGAGATACGTGGAAATACACCCTGCTTTCCACGGTATTCGTCGCTGGTTCATCTATCCGCAGGGTCTCTCCCTACCGGACGCTGTGTCCACCCCAACCGCCCCGGACAAGGAGACCAGCGCATGCACACCACACCTCCCCCCGACCGGACGTCCCGGTGACGGTCACCACCGCGCAGCCGCCCGTTTCCCCGGCGACCGGGCCCCAGCAGCCCGGCGCTGCCGGAAAGGAGGCGCGGGCCCGCAAGGCAGTCGTGACGACGGCACTCCTCGCGCCGGCCGGGCTCACGGTGGTGGGTCTGGTCCTCGTCCCCCTGCTGCTGGTGGTCCGCAACAGTTTCGCGTCGGCCGACTCCTACGGCGGCATACAGGGCGGCTTCACCCTGGCGAACTACCAGGACCTGCTCGACCCGATCTACCTCAAGGTCTTCGGATACAGCCTGGGCATGGCAGCGCTCAACACCATGGTCTGTCTGGTCCTCGGCTATGTGGTGTCGTACTACCTCGCGAGCCGACCGCCCCAGCGTCAGATGCTGCTGCTCCTGCTGATCATCCTGCCGTTCTGGACGGACTTCCTGGTCCGCACCTTCGCCTGGATCAATCTGCTCAGCCCCGGCGGCCCGGTGAACAGCCTCACGGACGCCATCGGCTTCACCAGCGGCCCCACCCAGTGGATTCCGAGCCAGGGCGCCTCCTTCATCGGTCTGGTGTACGCCTTCCTCCCCACCGCGATCTTCCCGATCTATGCCTCCCTGCGCGGGGTGGACAACTCGCTCGGCGAGGCCGCCCGTGACCTCGGCTGCGGTTGGTGGCGGGTGCACAGCCGGGTGCTGCTGCCCATCGCCCGACCGGGAATGCTCGCCGCGGCGCTGCTGACCTTCATCCCGACCCTCGGCGTCTTCGTCATCCCCGTACTGCTGGGCGGCGGACGCGACCAACTCGTCGGCAACCTCATCGTGACCCTGTACACCGAGTTCCGTAACCAGCCCATGGGTGCCGCGGCCTCCGTGGTCCTGCTGGTGCTGATGGTCGCCTCCATGGCGGTGTTCGGACTGGCCGCCCGACGCCTGAGGAGGAAGACGGCATGAAGCACGCCCTGGACACCGTCACCGCTTGGCTCGCCCGCGGTGTCATCGCCTTCCTCTACATCCCGATCATCGTCGTCGTCGTGCTCTCCTTCAACGACTCGGAGATCACCTACAAGTGGGCCGGTTTCTCCACCCGCTGGTACGGAAAGCTCGCCGACAACACCGAACTGCTGGCCGCGCTGAGGGTCAGCGCCGAAGTCGCACTGATCTCGGCGACGCTCGCCACCGCCTGCGGTCTGCTGGCCGCCATGGGCATGGCGCGACTGCGCGGCAAGGGCAAGGCGCTGTTCTCCGGCAGTCTCTTCCTGCCGCTGATCATTCCCGAGATCGTGCTCGGCGTGGCCCTGCTGTCGGTCTTCGGAGCGATGGGCGCCGACCTGGGCATGACGACCCTGGTCCTGGGCCACCTCGTGGTGACCCTGCCGTACGCGGCACTGATCGTCCTGGGTGCCTACAACGCCCTGGACTCCTCCCTCGCGGAAGCGGCCACCGATCTCGGCTGCAACGCCTGGCAGGCGTTCCGCCGGGTGACGCTGCCGCTGCTGCGTCAGCCGCTGCTGGCCGCCTGGCTGCTCTGCTTCACCATCTCCTTCGGCAACATCGTCATGTCGACGTTCACCAACGGCGTCGGCAGCACCACCCTCCCGCTGCGGGTGTACTCGATGCTCAAGGGCGGTCTGACGCCCGAGATCAACGCACTGGGCACGCTGCTCGTGCTGTTCACCCTGCTGATCATCCTCGGTGTCGGAATGCGCCAGATGCGCCGCGTCCTCGTCGGCGGCGAACGCTCCTGATCCCTTGCACCACCACCCTCCCCCGGCTTGAGAATTCCAGTGAAAGGCACCCCGTCATGCGTGGAAGAACTCTTCGGCGAACCGTCCTGGCCGCCTCCATCGCCACCGTCACCGCCCTGGTCGCCACCGGCTGCGGCGGCTCGGACTCCGACTCCGCGGGCGGCGGGGGCAAGGAACTGAACATCTACGCCTGGGCCGGGGAGATCCCCGAGACCGTGGTGCAGAAGTTCGAGAAGGAGACCGGCATCAAGGTCACCCTCGACACCTTCGACAGCAACGAGACGATGACCGCCAAGCTCAGCTCGGGCTCGGCCGCGTACGACCTCATCGAGCCCAGCCAGTACAGCGTGCAGCAGCTCATCGGTCAGAAGCTGATCCAGCCGTTGGACCACGCGCGCATCCAGGGCCTGGACAACCTGGCGGAGAAGTTCCGGGACCCGTCCTACGACAAGGGCAACAAATACAGCATCCCCTGGATCTGGGGCACCACGGGCTTCGCGTACAACGACAAGTGCATCCCGTCCGCGACCAGCTGGAAGACCCTGTTCGACAAGAAGTACAAGGGCAAGGTCTACATGTTGGACAACATGTTGGCCGCCTACATCGCGGGCCTCCAGGTGACCGGCTCCCGGGCGACCAGCACCGACGAGGGCGAGATCAAGAAGGCCACCGAGGCGCTCACCGAGCAGAAGAAGATGCTCGCCGGCTACAACTCGACCAACTACCCGCAACTGCTCTCCACCGGCCAGGCGTGCGCCGCCGAGGCGTGGAGCGGTACGGCGATGGCGAAGGTCGTCGCGGCCAACCCGAACGTCCACTACGTCATCCCCGAGGAGGGCGGCTCCATCTGGACGGACGGGCTCTCCATACCCAAGGGCGCCAAGAACACCGATGCGGCGTACCAGTTCATCAACTACCTGCTGAAGCCCGAGATCGCCGCCATGGCCACCGACGACGGCGGCAGTGCGAGCACCAACGCCAAGGCCCGTGACCTCATCAAGGACAAGAAGACGCTGGACAACCCGGCGATCTACGCGTCCGACGAGGCCATCGCCAACGCGGACTTCCTGCTCGACCCGGGCCAGGCCATGAAGCACTTCCAGCAGGGCTGGACCAAGGTGAAGGCGTCCTGACATGACGGTATCGACACCCGCGCCGCAGAAGGCGCCCCCGGAGACGGACACACCGGCGGTACGGCTCACCGGGGTCGGCAAGACGTTCGCCGGCACCCCCGCCGTCCAGGACGTGACCCTCGACATCCGGCGCAACGAGTTCTTCTCCATCCTGGGGCCCTCCGGCTGCGGCAAGACCACCCTGATGCGGATGATCACCGGCTTCGAGGTGCCCACCGAGGGCACGGTCGAACTCGGCGGCGTCCCCGCCACGGGCGTACCGCCGCACAAGCGAGACCTCAACATGCTCTTCCAGAGCTATGCCCTCTTCCCCCACCTCGATGTGCGGGACAACGTTGCCTTCGAACTGAAGGTGCGACGCAGCCACCCCAAGGCCGACATCGCCCAGAAGGTGACCGAGGCACTCGCCCTGGTCCGGCTTGAGGGATACGGCGAGCGCTCCATCGCCCAGCTCTCCGGTGGACAACGGCAGCGTGTCGCCATCGCACGGGCACTGATCGGCCGCCCCTCGCTGCTGCTGCTCGACGAGCCGCTCGGGGCGCTGGACCAGAAGCTGCGGGCCGAGATGCAGTTGGAGCTCAAGAAGATCCAGCGCGAGGTCGGGGTCACATTCGTGACGGTCACCCACGACCAGGAGGAGGCACTGACCATGTCCGATCGCATCGCGATCATGGACGGTGGTCGGGTCCTCCAGGTCGACAGCCCCGAAGCCATCTACGAGCGTCCCGCCACCCGGTTCGTCGCCGACTTCATCGGCACGTCCAACTTCCTCACCGGCACGCTCGGCGGCGGACGGCTCGGAGTGGACGAACTCGGCAACATCCCGGTTCCGGACGGGCACGGCGTCGCCGACGGCACCGCGGTCCATCTGGCGATCCGCCCGGAGAACGTACGGCTTGGGCGGGTCGAGAACGACCTGGCCGGAGAGCCGATCAGCCTCCCGGGCACGCTCCAGCAGATCGTCTACCTGGGCAACGCCACCCGCTACCACCTCACCCTCGCGGACGGCAGCGACTTCGTCGCCGAGGCCCGTGGCGCCGACCGCAGCTCCCTGGCCGTGGGCGATCCGGTGTGGGCCGGGTGGGACCCCCAGCGCTCCCGGGTGCTGGACCGGTGAACCGCCCGCCGAGCCGTGGGGCACACCCCCCGACGGCCTACCCCGCACCGGTCCGCGCGACCGTCGAGAACTCAACGACGTCCCCCATCGCCCTGCCCCTGACCAAGGAGGCCCGACCGTGAAGGTCGCCGCAGCACAGTTCGCCCCGACCGCAGACGCGGCGGCCAACCTCGTCGTCATCGAGGAGATGACCCGGGAGGCGGCCGAGCAGGGTGCCGAACTCATCATCTTCCCCGAAGAGGCGATGATCCCGTCCGACGCCTGCGACACCCCCCTGCGGGAGCTCGCGGAGGCCCACTGGCCGGGCTTCATCGAGGGTGTCAGCCGGATCGCGTCCGAGTTGGGCATCGCGATCATCGCGCCCGGCTACGAGGACAGCGGTACGGCGCTGCCGTACAACACCATCGCCGCCGTCGACGCGAACGGCGAGGTGCTCGGCCTCTACCGCAAGATGCACCTCTACGACGCCTTCAACTACCAGGAGTCGCGGCGGGTCCAGCGCGGCGACACCGGGCCCGTCGTGGTCCGCATCGGGGACTTCAACGTCGGCCTGGTCAACTGCTACGACGTGCGCTTCCCCGAGTTCACCCGCTCGCTGATCGAGATGGGGGCGGATCTGCTCGCCGTGTCGGCGGCCTGGGTTCGCGGTCCGCTCAAGGAGGACCACTGGTCGACGCTGGTGCGCACCCGGGCGATCGAGAACACCTGCTGGGTGGTGGCGTCGTCCCTGACCACACCCGACTGCATCGGCATGAGCATGGCCGTCGACCCGCTCGGTGTGGTGCGTGCGGCGCTCGGCGAGGAGGAGCGCTCGCTGCTCGTCGTGAACGCCGACAAGGACCGCATCGACCGGGCCCGCACCGTACTGCCGGTGCTCCGCAACCGCCGCATCATCATCGGACCGAGGTAACCCCGCCATGCCACTCGACATCCGCGAACTGCCCGGCCCGCTCGACGCCGAGCAGACCGAACTCTTCGACAAGCTGCGCCAGGTGGACTTCCCCACTCTCGGCCACTACCTGGAGGAAGGTTTCTGCGAGCCCGCGCTCCAGCGGCAGGTAGGCACCGACAAACTGGTCGGCCGCGCGGTGACCGTCCGTATCACCGCCACCGACTCGACCCTGCTGCACCATGTCGCGGGGCTCGTCGGGCCCGGTGACGTGGTCATCGTCGACTGCGGTGGCGATCGACGCCACGCCCCGCTCGGCGAGGTCGTCGTCAATGCACTGGCCGCCCGTGGTGCCGCAGGCGCCGTGGTGGACGGGCTGTGCACCGACATCGACGCCCTGCGCCAGGTGGGACTGCCCGTGTACTCCTACGGCCGCACCCCCCTGACCACCAAGCTGCACGGCATCCCGGACGGCGCGATCGGCGCACCCGTCTCCATCGGCGGCGTACCCGTCCACACCGGCGATGTGGTGCTCGGCGACGCCAACGGCCTGATCATCGCGCCCGCCGCTCGGCTCGCCGCCATCGTCGACGAGGCGATCACCGATGACGCCGAGGAGCCCGAGTTGATCGCACAACTGTGGGAGGGCGAGCCGCTGGGCTCGCTCACCGGTGCCACCGAAACCGTGCGGCGGCTTCAGTCATCCGTCTGACCTGCTGAGAACCACCCAGAACCACATTCGAAAGGCCCATCGTGTTCCTCAAAGCCGCCATCAACGGCGGGCGCTTGCAGTCCGAGCACCCCGCCGTCCCGGTCACCCCGGCGGAGATCGCCGCGGACACCCTCGCGGTGATCTCCGCCGGCGCCGACGTCGTCCACTTCCACGTCCGCGAGTCGGACGGCGGACAGACCATCCGACCGGACGCACTCGCCGAGGTGCTCGCCGCCATCCGCGCCGTCGCCCCGGATGCCGTCGTCGGCACCACCACCGGACTGTGGACCTGTGCGGGCCCCGAGGAACGCTACGAGTTGGTCAAGTCCTGGACTGTCCTGCCCGACTTCGCGTCGGTCGCCTTCAGCGAGGAGGGCGCCACGGAGACGGCCGCCCTCGTCGTCGAGCGCGGCATGGTGCTGGAGAGCGCGGTGTGGACGATGGACGACGTACCGGCGCTGCTCGCCTCGCCCACGCTCCACGACAACGTGCGCATCCTGATCGAGCCCGTCGAGGAGGATCCCGCGGAGGCGGTCGTGGCGGCCCGTGCGATGGCCGCCCGGATCAAAGAGGCGGGAGTGACCTGCCCGATCCTCTACCACGGTGACGCCGCGACCGTATGGGCGCTGGTGGAGGCGGCGAAGGAGGACGGCTGCCAGGGGCGGATCGGCTTCGAGGACGGTACGGAACTGCCCGACGGCAGCCATGCCGCGGACAACGCGGAACTGGTCCGCGCGGTTCGCGCCCTGGCGCCCCGGGGCTGACCGGTCGGGCATCGCTCGCGGTCCGCGGACCGCGAGCGATGCCGTCCCCGGCAACGGCACGGGTGATCTCACCACCCGCTGTCGCCGACGCCGACCAGAACCCGTCCGCGCGGGTGGAGCCGCCCCGGGGGCACCGCACCGGGGGCGGTCAGAGCCCACCCGCGCGGACGGAGCCATGGGCGGGGGCGGCACCCACCCGGTGCGGACGGTGCGTCACCCCGCGCGGGGGCGTCCGAGCCGGCCGTCCCACCTCTTCGGGCGCCGAACCCATCCATCCGCCCCACCCCTGTGGCGAGTGGTCATGATGGCCCATAGCTTCGGCTCATGACGCAACAACATAAACGGCATAAGCGACAGATCGCATGTGTTGTGGGGATGACTGCGACACTCCTGACCGGCCTGGTCGCCACAGCGCCCACCGCCGCCTCGGCCGCCCCGCACCTCGTGCGCGCGGGCGAGTCCATCCAGGCGGCCCTGGACGCGGCCTCCCCCGGCGACACCGTCCTCGTCCTCCCCGGTACCTACCGCGAGAGCGTACGGATCACCACATCCGATGTGACCCTGCGCGGCTCGGGCACAAGGACCGTGCTCTCACCACCTGCCGGCGCCAAGGCCAGCGGCCCCTGTGCCGGCCACGGCATCTGTGTGGTGGGCACCGCCGATGAGGACCTCACGGACGTCTCCGTCCGGTCGTTGACCGTAACGGGCTTCCCGCAGCACGGTCTGTGGGCCTCCTACACCGACGGCCTGAGCGTGCGCGAGGTGACCGCCCGGGACAACGGAGTCTGGGGACTGGCCCAACAACGCTCCACCCGGGCCGTCTTCCGTGACAACACCGCCACCGGAAACGGTGACGCCGGCATCTTCCTCGCCAACGCCATCGACGCGGAGGGCGGGGCCACCGATGTCGACGGAACCCTGATCGCGGACAACCACCTGTCCGACAACCGCATCGGAATCACCGTACGACGGGTCCGCAACCTCACGGTCCGGGCCAATGAGATCTCCGCCAACTGTGCCGGGCTGTTCATCGTCGGCGACGAGTCGAAGCCGGCCGCGGGGGCGATGTCCGTCATCGGCAACACGGTCGAGCAGAACAACAAGCTCTGCCCGGCGACCCCCAGACTGCCCGCGATCCAGGGCTCGGGAATCGTACTGACCGGCTCCGAAGCGAGCATCATCCGCGGCAACAAGGTCCTGGACAACGTCGGCTCCCAGCCGATGTCCGGAGGCATCGTCCTGGTGCCGAGCATGGTGGGCGCCACCAACACCGACAACACCATCGAACACAACGACGTACGCGGCAACACCACCGCCGATCTGGTCCATCGCGGCGAAGGCAGCGGAAATACCTTCACCGGCAACGTCTGCCAGTCCTCCGAACCCGCAGGGATGTGCTGATGACCACGCTGAGCACCCGCCCCGACCAACCCGCATCGGCCGAGACGACCCCGCCACCAGCCATGCGGCTACGCGAACTCGTCTTCGGAGCGGCCGTATCGGCAGCCGTGCGGGCCGCGGCCCGACTGAAGGTCGCTGACGCACTCGACGACGTACCGGCAGCGGCGGAGAAGCTCGCCGCTGCGCTCGACGTCGAGCCAGGCCCGCTGCGCAGACTGCTGCGCGCGCTGTCCTGCTACGGCATCTTCGAAGAGCGCCCCGACGGCACGTTCGGCCACACCGCCATGTCCCGGATGCTGCGCGAGGACGACCCGCAGAGCCTGCGCGCCATCGCCCTGTGGTGCACCGAGCCCTGGACGTGGTCCGCCTGGCCGCGTCTCGACGATGCGGTGACCAGCGGCGGCATCGTCTTCCAAGAGCTCTACGGCAAGGGCTTCTTCGAGTATCTGCACCAGGACGCCCATGAGTCCGCGCAGGTGTTCAATCAGGCGATGACCACCTCCAGTCGGCAGTCGGCGGACGACGTCGCCCAACTGCTCGATCTCACGGGCGTTACCTCGGTCGCGGACATTGGCGGTGGCCAGGGCCATGTGCTCGCCAGTCTGCTGGAGAAGCACCCCAAGGTCCGTGGCTCCCTGCTCGACCTGCCCGATGTGGTGGCCAAGGCGGACCCCCGACTGAGGCCGGGCGGGGCCCTGGCGGACCGGGTGACGGTGGTGCCGGGCGATGCGCGGCGCGAGATCCCGATCGACGCCGACCTCTACATCATCAAGAACATCCTGGAGTGGGACGACGAGTCCACGCGCAGCACCCTGCGCAATGTGGTGGAGGCCGCCCGCCCGGGCGCCCGGGTGGTGGTAATCGAGAACCTGGTCGATGACACTCCGTCGATGAAGTTCACCACCGCGATGGACCTGATGCTGCTGCTGAACGTGGGCGGGGCCAAGCACACCAGGGAGTCCCTGGTGCAGCGCATGACCCAGGCGGGTCTGGCTCCGCTCGTGGTGCGTCCGGTGAACGCCTACCTCCATGCGTTCGAGTCCACCGTGTGAGCGCTCTGCGTCCCGGCTCGACCCAACGCCCGGTGCCCCGGCCCCTGTGACAGGGGCCGGGGCACCGGGCGTTGGACCCGCCTAGTTCAGGTCTGACGCTGTCTAGCGCGTCCAGGTGTAGAACTGACGGGCCATCGCGTCCTTGGGGCCGCGCCAGGTCTCCGGGTCGTACGGGCTGATGTAGGCGTTCAACCGGTCGCTCAGCCCACGGAACTCCGGGTGGTCCGTCACCTTCGCGATCTCGGGGCCGGGGGGCCGGTCCGCCTCGATCAGGTGCAGATACACATCGCCGAACTGGAACAGGCTGCGCCGGGTGACCCCGACGAGGTGCGGCAGTTCGCCCTCGTCGGACTCGGCGAAGAGCCGGGCGATGCCATCGGCGGAATCAGGGGCCATCTTGGCCACGATCAGCGTGCGATGGGTGGTGTCGGCCATCTCCACTGCCCTTTCGTCCGGCTTATCCGGCGGCCGGGGCCGCCGTGCGGCGCTCCCGGTCCCGCTGCTCGATCTTGTCCCGGATCAGGGCGAGTTGGATTTTGGAGTTGCGGTTGATGTTGTCGGTCATCCACTCGTCGTCGACCGGCGCGTCCGGCTTCATGGCGAAGTCCTGCCGCCAGTGCATCTTGGTGCCGCCGGGCACCTCGGTGTACTCCCAGTGGATGTCCATGTGCTGGAAGGGGCCGGTCTCCACCCGACGCGCCCGCACGGTGCGGCTGGCCCGGTCGGGAGTGCGTTCGGAGACCCAGCTCCACACCTTGCCGTTGTCGTCCGGGTGCATGGTCAGCCGGAAGGTGGTGGTGTCCCCCTGCCGCTCCAGCACCTCGACCGATGCGTACTCGCTGAAGAGCTGCGGCCAGTTCTCCAGGTCGTTGGTGATCTCCCAGACCAGGTCCAGGGGTGCGGCGACGGTGATCTCGTTCTCGGTGTGTCCGGGCACTTCAGGCTCCGCTCTTGGTGAGGGTGTTGTTGACGAGTGCGAGGAATTCCCGCGGGGTGGCGCACTTCTCCGCATCCGCGGGCATCGAGGCACCGCGGTGGTTCTCCAGGGCGGCGACGATGCCGAGCAGGCCCAGCGAGTCCAGGCCGTAGGCGTCGAAGCGCGAGTCGAGGTTGTCCGCCAGGTGCTCGGGTTCGACGGCTATTCCGGCGTTCTTGCGCATCAGGTCGGCGAGTTCCTGAGGGGTCAGGGCGTCAGACATGGGGTGTTCTCCTTGGGTGTGGCGTTCTCGATCTGTCGACCCGTCGATGCCTCAGTCGGGGTCGGCGATCCGTACGACGAGCGCGGCGTTCGACCCCATCAGCCCCCGGCTGAGCACCAGGGCGGTGCGCAGGGACGCACGACGGGCCCTACCGGTGACGACATCGATGTCATGGCAGACGTCGAAGACGTTGGGCGTGGGCGGGACGAGACCGTGCTCCATGGCCAGGACCGCGGCGGCCACATCGAGTACCGGACCCCCGCAGTAGGCCCGCCCGATGCCGGTCTTCGGTGCGGTCACCGGGACCCGCCGGCCGTGCTCGCCCAACGCGTCGACGAGGGCAAGTGCCTCGGCCCGGTCCGCTGCGGGCGTCCCGAGCGCATCGGCGAAGACGACGTCCACCTCCTCCGGAGCGCAGTCGGCCTCGGCGAGCGCACCCTGGATCGCCCGGGCCAGGCCCTGGCGCGACTCCTCCCAGCGGGAGGGGCCGGTGAACGTGGCCGCATGTCCGGCGATGCGGGCCCGGGGCCGGGCGCCGCGTCGTCGAGCCGCTGCGGCCTCCTCGACGACGAGCATCGCGCCGCCTTCGGCCGGTACGAAACCGTGCGCGTCCCGGGTGAAGGGCCGGTAGGCGCGCGTGGGGTCATCGCTGGTGGACAGGTCCTCATAGCCGAGTTGGCACACGACCGAGTACGGCGCGAGGGGCGCCTCAGCGGAGCCGACGACGACCGCGCCCGTGCCGCGGGCGATGGCGCCCGCGGCATGGGCGAACGCGTCCAGACCGCCCGCCTCATCGCTGCACACCACCCCACAGGGCCCCTTGAAGCCGCCGCGGATCGATATCTGACCGGTGCTCGCGGCGTAGAACCAGGCGATGGACTGGTACGGGCCCACGAACCGGGGGCTCTTGCCCCACAGCTCCTGGAGCTCGCGCTGGCCGAACTCGCCCCCGCCCGAGCCGGACGCGGTGACTACGCCGACGTCGAACGGAGAGTCCTCGTAGTCCGCCCGGCCCAGCCTGGCGTCCGCGAGGGCGAGATCGGCCGCCGCCATCGCGAAGTGGGTGAACCGGTCCGTCTGCACGAGGAAGCGGTCCTCGACCATGGTCCCCGGGTCTAGGTCGCGGACCTCGCCTCCCACCTTCAACGGCAGGTCCGCGCACCCCTCGCGGGTGATCCGGTCCAGGACGCTGATGCCCTCCTGGGTGGACTTCCAGAAGACGTCGGCGCCGATCCCGTTCGGGGCGATCACACCGATTCCGGTGATCACCGCGTCCCGGCGGGCCGGATCGCGTTGTGTACGGGAGCCGCTCATGGTGCCCTCCCATCGGGCCTGGTCATGACGACCGCGGACTGGAACCCGCCGAAGCCGCTGCCCACGGAGAGCACATTGCGCAGCTTCCGGGCCCGGGCGGTGCGCGGAACGTAGTCCAGATCGCACTCGGGGTCCGGGGTCTCGTAGTTGGCGGTCGGCGGTACGACCTGGCGGTCCATGGCGAGTACACAAGCGACCAGCTCGATCGCGCCGATCGCGCCCAGCGAGTGCCCCACCATCGACTTGATGGAGCTCATGGGCGTGTCGTAGGCGTGCGCGCCGAGGGAACGCTTGACCGCGGCGGTCTCGTGGCGGTCGTTCTGCTTGGTGCCCGAGCCGTGCGCGTTGACGTAGTCGATGGTCGAGCTGTCGATCCGGGCGTGCGCGAGGGCGGTGTCGATGGCGCGGGCCATCTCCAACCCCTCGGGGGTCAGCCCGGTCATGTGGTACGCGTTGCCGAAGGTGGCGTACCCACTGATCTCGCAGTACACGGTGGCACCGCGGGCCCGGGCGTGCTCCAACTCCTCCAGGACGAGCACCGCACCGCCCTCGCCCATGACGAATCCGTCCCGGTTGGCGTCGAACGGCTTGGACGCATGGGCGGGGTCGTCGTTGTTGGGCGAGGTCGCCTTGATGGCGTCGAAGCAGGCGACCGTGATGGGGGAGATCGGCGAGTCGGACGCACCGGCGATGCAGATGTCGGCGCGGCCCTCCTCGATGGAGTGGAAGGCGTACCCCACGGCGTCGAGTCCCGAGGTGCAGCCCGTGGAGACGGTTTGCACCGGGCCGTGTGCACCGATCTGTTCGGCGACCGCCGAGGCGAGCGTGCTGGGCGAGAAGGCCCGGTGCAGGTCCGCACCCGCCGGGCGGTGGTCAACGTCCCAACGCTCCCCGCGGGAGGACACGGCGACGTAGTCGCGCTCCAACCGGGTGGTGCCACCGACCGCCGTGCCCAGCGAAACACCGATGCGCCACGGGTCCTGCTGCTCGGGGTCGAGCCCCGCGTCGCGTATCGCCTCCCGGGCGGCCACCAGCGCGAACTGGATGTACCGGTCCGAGCGGGCCGCCTCGACCGGGTCGAGTCCGTGTGCGTCGGGGTCGAAGTCGACTTCGGCGGCGATGCGGGAGCGGAACCCCTCCGGGTTGAAGAGGGTGATGCCCCGGGTGGCCGTACGCCCGTTCTCCAGGAGGTTCCAGAACGCCGGGGCGCCGACACCGCCGGGGGCCACGACGCCCACCCCGGTGACCGCCACCCGCCGCTTCATGAGACCGCCCCGGACCGTTCCGGTGGCCTGCCCTCGTCGACGGCCGCGGCGTTCTCGGGTGCCTCGGTGTCGACGTGGCCCAGTTCGGGGCGGGGTGCGAGCGGACCGAGGTGGAAGACCATGCGGGCCTCGACATTGCCGACGTTGCGGAACCTGTGCCGCATGTTGAGCGGGATCAGCAGTCCCTGGTCGGGGCGGAGCTTGTGGGTCTCGCCGTCCAGGTCCACTTCCAGGAGGCCGCTCACCACATAGATGAACTCCTCGGAGTACGGGTGGTAGTGCTCGGCGATGCGCTCACCGGGCTGCACGATCGCCAGGCCCATGAACCCACTGGTCGCCCCCACCGCGGTAGGGGTGAGCAGGGCACGCAGATCGCCTCCGCGGCGGGTGTTGGGCAGGGTCTCGCTGAGGTCCACGATGCGTGGGCTGTGCGTGGTCATTCTCGTTCCTCCAGTTAGCCGCGGACGGCTTCGGCCGGCCGCGGAGCCGGGCAGGGTCAGGACTCGGGCGGGGCATAGCGGTCGGTGATGAGCTGCATGTCGGCGTCGCGGAGGAAGCGGGAGATCTTCGCTTCGTCGCCCTCGGCGACCCGGTCGCCGCCGATGAGCAGTCGGGCGAGGGTCGCCGCCTTGCGGTGGCCCTGGATCCCGAGCGCGAGCGAGGGGTGGCCCGTCAGCGGCCCGCTCACATCGATCAGCCGGACGACGAGGTCGTCACGTTGGAAGACGGTGCTGCTCGCCACCGGACTGCGCGGATCGTCGGCGGCGATCTCGTCCTGCTGGGCGAGGAACCGGGCGACCGCGAGCCCGCAGTCGGCCTTGGCCCGGTAGAACAGCGCATGCCGGTTGACCTCGTCGCTGTTCCGGCCGTCGGCAGCCACGTGGTGGACCGCCGGGAGCGCGGCCCGGGTGAAGAAGAGCCGGGCGGAGTTGGGGTCGTCCAGGTCCCGGTCCTGCTCCAGATAGGGGTTGATGGCCTCTTCGACGGCCCGTACCTCCGGCTGTCGTGAGACATGGCGCAGTGCGGCCATCAGGTCGCCCTGCACCTCGATCGCGCGCACGATCCGGTTGCCCTGCATGAAGAGGGATGTGCGGCGCAGCCGGGTGTGTTCGTCGACGCGGGCGGCCGGTGAGCTGTAGCCGGCCAGGATCTTGGCGACGGCCTGCTCGCTGCCCGGCTTGACGGTGAAGGTCAGGGCGTGGCGCACCACGCCCTCGCCGACGCGGGCGGCTGCCTGTAGCCCTTGGCGGGCGGAGGGGTGGGTGGCGACGAAGGGCTGCCCGGTCTCGCGGAGCACGCTGAAGCGCAGCGAGCGGGTGTCCCGGACACAGCTGTGCAGGGGCTGGACGGTCTCCACGTGTTCCTCGCTGTTGACCCAGGCGAGGAAGGGGGGTGCGCTCTCCCACTCGCTGGTGATGAGCCATTGCGAGGGGTTCTCGATCGACTGGCAGAGCTGGTCGCTGATGTGGCCGGGCACCGAGGCCACGTGGTTGCGCATGTGCTCGTACGCCTCAAGGAACTGCTTCTGGGCTCCGTCGTGGAGGTCCAGCAGCAGAATGACCCGCAGTCGTGAGCCATCGAAGGCGGACTGCGATATCCGTTCCGACAGGGTGGTCATCCCTTTTCACACTCCTTCGCGACTGAGCCGCCGCCACAGGGATGGCCCGTCGTCAGTCGTCAGTGGGAAATCCGCCCGCGGCGGCCCTCGGTGGGGTCGGGCCGCTGCGGAGATGTGCGCGATCGCCCGCTGGGCGCGAAGGCGCTCTCGTGAATCGATCGTGGTCCGGTACCACGTGTGGCGCGAGTGATGGGCACCATGCGGGTGAATGGGCGAGGCAACCACCGGCCCGGTGGGCACACAAACTGCATGGAAGAGCCCCCAGCAAACACCACCGAGACCACTGTTCACCGGGTGCCGGTACTGATCGTGGGCGGGTCCCTGGTGGGCCTGTCCACGTCGATGTTCCTCAGCAGGCACGGCATCGGGCATCTGCTCGTCGAGAAGCACTCGGGTACCTCGACCCATCCCCGGGGCCGCGGGATCAACGTCCGTTCGATGGAACTGTTCCGCCGCGCCGGGGTGGAGGGTGAGATCCGCGAGGCCGCCGCCGTCCTCTCCGACAACCACGGCATCCTCCAGGCCCGATCGCTGACCGGCGACGACCAGGAGTGGCTGTTCAAGGAGATCGACCCGGGTGGCGGGCTGGCCCGGATCAGCCCGTCCGGCTGGTGCCTGTGCAGCCAGAACGACATCGAGCCCGTGCTCGCCCGGCATTCGCGCGAGTACGGGGCCGAGTTGCGGTTCTCCACCGAACTCCTGACCTTCGACCAGGACTCCGACGGGGTGACCGCCGTCGTCAAGGACCATCTGACGGGTGAGCACACCACCGTGCGCGCGGACTATCTGGTGGCGGCCGACGGGCCGCGCAGCCCGGTGCGGGAGCAGTTGCGCATCGGGCAGAGCGGCAACGGCGAGCTGTTCCACAATGTGAGCCTGACCTTCACCTCCCGTGGGCTCGCGGCGATCGTCGGCGACCGGCGGTTCATCGTCTGCTACCTCACCGAGCAGGACGCCGATGGTGCCCTGCTGCCGGTGGACAACGCGGAGCAGTGGGTGTTCCACGTGCCCTGGCACCCGGAGCGGGGCGAGACGCTGGAGGACTTCACCGACGAGCGCTGCCGTGAGCACATCCGCAGGGCGGTCGGGGCCCCGGACCTCGATGTGGAGATCACCGGAAAGGCCCCGTGGCACGCCGCCGAACGGGTGGCTCTGCGCTACGGCGACGGCCGGGTGCTGCTGGCGGGCGACGCCGCGCACGAGATGTCGCCGACCGGGGCCTTCGGTTCCAACACCGGCATCCAGGACGCCCACAACGTGGCCTGGAAGCTGGCGGCCGTGCTGGGGGGCTGGGCGGGCCGTTCGCTGCTCGGCACCTACGGCGAGGAGCGGATGCCGGTGGCCCGGGCGACCAGCGAGCGGGCGTCGGCCCGCTCCGTCGAGCACAGCCACCCCGGCTACACCCCGGCCATCACCCCCGGTGGCGGCCCCCAGGGCGGCGTCCTCACCGTGGCCATGGGGTACGGGTACCCCTACGGTGCGGTCATCGGTGCGGACGCCGGGCGCCCGGTGGTGCCCGGCGAGCTCCGGCTCATCGGTGAGCCGGGCACCCGCGCCCCTCATCTGTGGGTGGTCAGGGCGGGCGAGCGGTTGTCGACGCTGGACCTGTACGAGCGCTCCTTCGTACTCCTGTGCGGCGCGGGATCTCCCTGGGCGGACGGGGGTCGAAGGGCAGCCGCCCGGCTGTCGGTTCCGCTGGACGTGTACGCCGTGGGCAGTGGCGCGGACGCCGATCTGGTCCCCGAGGTGGGGCCGGAGTGGGCCGAGCGGCACGGGCTGTCGGACGACGGCGCGCTGCTGGTCCGCCCGGACGGTTTCGTCGCCTGGCGCTCCCGCGGAGGGGCGTCGGACGCGCAGGAGACCGTGGCCGCCGCACTGGTCGAACTCCTACGGCTGAGCTCATTGCCGGAGGCTCCTGGCGCGGTGCACGGGCGGTAGCCGGCCGGCCGCGTCATCGGCGGTCATCCGGCGGCCGGGACCGATCCGTCCCCGTCGTCCGGGTGGCCGCCGTGTTCCACGGTGCGCGAGCAGCCCGCCGTTCACGGGAGGTGTAGAAAGAGGACATGGCCCAACGGAACAGCCGGCGCTCGGTACTGGGGATGAGGACCGTCGCGGGGCAGGTCTTCCTCCTCCAGGTGGCGATCGTGCTGCTGCTCGTCGCCACGTGCATCGTCGCGCTCGTCCTCCAGTCGCACGCCGACAGCGAGAACGAGGCGGTCAGCCGGTCGCTGGCGGTGGCGGAGACGTTCGCCAACTCGCCGGGCATGGACGCGGCGCTCAAGAGCGATGCGCCGGCGGTGATCCTCCAACCACGCGCCGAGGCCGTACGCCAGGACGCAGACGTCGACTTCCTGGTGGTCGTCGGCAGGGACGGCACCCGCTACACCCATCCGGTGCCGGGGCTGATCGGGAAGAAGTTCACCGGCGATCTACGGGCCGTCCTCGACGGCGACACGGTCACCAGGAAACTCGACAGCGGCATCGGCCCGTTGGTGCAGGTCGCGGTCCCGGTCCGGGACCGCGACGCCTCCATCATCGGTGTGGTGTCGGCCGGGGTGACGTTGGAGCGGGTCAGCGGGGCCGCCAACGACCAGTTCCCCCTGATCTTCGGTGCGGCGGGCCTGGTGCTGCTGCTCACCACGGTCGGCGCGGCGCTGGTGAGCAAGCGGCTGCGCCGCCAGACCCGCGGGCTGGGCCCCGAAGAGATGACCCGGATGTACGAACACCATGACGCGGTGTTGCACGCGGTCCGCGAGGGCGTCCTCATCGTCGGTGAGGAGGGGCGACTCCTCCTCGCCAACGACGAGGCACGGCGACTGCTCGACCTGCCCGCGACCGTGGAGGGCCGTCGGGTGGGCGAGGTGGGGATGGAGCCGCAGACCGCCGAGCTGTTGGAGTCCGGCCGGGTGGCCAGCGATGAGATACACCGGGTGGGTGATCGGCTGCTGGTGGTCAACCAGCGGCCCACCGATCAGAACGGTGGCCCCCCGGGAAGCGTGGCGACCTTCCGGGACACCACCGAACTCCAGGCGCTCAGCGGCCGGGCCGACATCGCCCAGGGGCGGCTGAAGCTGCTGTACGACGCCGGTGAGGAGATCGGCACCAAACTCGATGTCGTGCGCACCTGCCAGGAGCTCGTGGAGTTCGCGATCGGCAGGTTCGCCGACTACGCGACCGTCGATCTGGTGGAGGCGGTCCTGCGCGGCGAGGAGCCGATGAAGAGCGGCGCCGGCGCGGACATGCGAAGGATCGCCGCGGACGGTCATGGCCTCGACACCGCCCACTTCCAACTCGACACCGTCATCCGCTATCTGCCCTCCACCCGGCTCGGTGACGGGCTGAACCGCGGTGAGGCGGTGTTGGAGCCGGTCCTCGGCACCTTCAACGGGTGGGAGCAGCAGGCACCGGAGCGGGCGCGGGCGTTGGTGGACGCCGGATTCCATTCGATGATCGCGGTTCCGCTGCGGGCGCGCGGTGCCATCCTCGGCTTGGCCATCTTCTGGCGGGCGGAGCGGCCCGAAGCCTATGACGAGGAGGACCGTTCCGTCGCCGAGGAACTGGTGGCCAGGGCCGCGGTGAGCGTGGACAACGCCCGCCGCTACTCGCGCGAGCACACCATGGCCGTCACCCTGCAACGCAGTCTGCTGCCTCGCGGGCTGCCGGAGCAGGATGCCCTCGACGTCGCCTTCCGGTACCGCCCGGCGCAGGCGGGTCTCGGTGGCCTCGGCGGGGTGGGCGGGGACTGGTTCGACATCATCCCGTTGCCCGGTGCCCGGGTGGCGTTGGTGGTGGGGGACGTGGTGGGGCACGGACTGCACGCCGCCGCCACCATGGGCCGGCTACGGACCGCGGTGCACAACTTCTCCACCCTGGACCTGCCTCCCGACGAGTTGTTGTGGCACCTCGACGAGTTGGTGACCCGCATCGACCAGGACGAGGCCGAGGGCGGTGTGGAAGCGGGTGTCACCGGGGCCACCTGTCTGTACGCGATCTACGATCCGGCGTCGGGGCGGTGCACGATGGCCCGTGCGGGGCATCTGCAACCCGTGGTCCTGCGGCCGGACGGCACCGCCGAGATCGCCGACGTACCGGGCGGACCGCCGCTGGGGCTCGGGGGTCTGCCGTTCGAGACCCTGGAACTGGAGCTGGAGCGCAATAGCTCGCTCGTCCTGTACACGGACGGTCTGGTGGAGGATCGCGACAGGGACATCGACGTGGGTCTCGACCTGCTGTGCGACACCCTTCGCGGGCATCCCGACCGGACCCCGGAGGAGATCTGCGAGGCGGTGCTCGACGCCATGCTGCTCGAGCCGCAGCGGGACGACATCGCCCTGCTGGTGGGGCGCACCAAGGTCTTCGAGTCCAGTGAGGTCGCCGACTGGGAGGTGCCGAGCGACCCTTCGGCGGTGGCCGAGGTACGGGCCGCGGTCGCCCTCAAGCTCGACGAGTGGGGTCTGGAGGACGAGGCGTTCACGACCGAACTGATCCTCAGCGAGTTGGTGACGAACGCCATTCGGTACGCCACCGGACCGATCCGGGTACGGCTGATCCGGGAGCGCACCCTGATCTGCGAGGTGTCGGACCGCAGCAGCACTTCACCGCATCTGCGGCAGGCCACCATCACCGACGAGGGTGGCCGGGGGCTGTTCCTGGTGGCGCAGTTCGCCGATCGCTGGGGGACGCGCTACACCCCTGGCGGCAAGGTGATCTGGACGGAGCAACCGCTGCCGCCTGACGACTGAGCCTGGGCAGCGCCCCGGCCCCTCGCTCTGGCACCGGGTCCCCGGGTGTGGTGCGGGGGAAGGACTCCCCCGCACCACCGCTCACCTCAGGACTGAGCGCTGGAACGGCGCTTGAACACCCACATGATCACGCCGCCAGCGACCACGACGACCAGTGCGAGCACACCGATCGCGATCCCCATGCCGCCGTTGTCCTTGGTCTCCTCGCTGGCCTTGGCCTGCTCTCCGGAGCCCCCGTTGCTGCTCGAACCGCCGTCCGTGCCCTTGTCCGACGAGGAGGCGGGCGTCTTGCCGGGGGAGACCGGCGTACCCTCCCACTCGGCCTTCTTGTCGGCGGACTTCAGCTTGAGCACCGGAGCTGGGTTCTCCGTCTTCTTGCCGTCCTTGGGCTCCTCGACCCAACGGGCCAACTTGCCGTCGCTGTAGGTCTCCACGGTCTTGAAGACCAGGGACTTTGCGTCGGGCAACTGCTTCACCTGAATGCTGTACACGGCGTCCTCGCCCACCGCGAGCGGCTTGCCGGTGAGGGTGAATCCGCCCTGGGCCTGGGCCAACTGCCAGCCCGCGGGGCCCTTCTTGAGGCTGACGGCGCCGGGGCTGATGCCCTCGGGCAGGACGACCTGGAGCATGGCGAGGCCCGCCGTCTTGGATTCGCCGGCCGAGGTGAAGGTCAAGGTGACCTCCTTCGCCAGGGCGCGGGCGTCGGACGCGGTCACACCCGCGTGAGCCGAGGCAGGTGTGGCCACGGCCAGGGCCGCGGTCAACGCCAGGGCCCCGGACAGGGCTATCCGCAGGGGTGCGTTGCTCATGGTTCTCCTCGTAACAAATCGTGGGGGGACGGGAGGCGCCGAGGCACGCCAAGGGCTCCCGCGTGGGGGTGGAGTGCCGTGGCAAGGGTGGGGGTCCACGTCATGGCGGGCCCATCATTCACGACGCAGCCCGCCAAAGGTGGCTGGTTGCGATATCTGGCGCCACTCCTCCCCCACGAGTCCCGTCGCATGGCACAGCCACCTATGCAGGGGCAGGAGTTTTCAACGGATACGCCGGAAGAATCCCCCGGTACAGCACCGCTCGGCGCATGGGGCTCCGCGACCGATCCGCGCAGCGGTGTCACACGACTCGGTACGGGGTTCCAGTGACCGCCTAGCTTCCTGATCCGCCCAGGGGCCTGCCGCAGTGCAGGTTCCAACGCCCCTGTCTCCCACTGAGTTCGGTGAGTGTCAGCGGCCCCACATCGAGGCGCCAGAACGTCTCCGGCGCCAAACCCAACGCGACGATCGTCACGGCCCGCACCACGGCGGGCTCCACCACGGCCAGCACCCGCCGCGCGGGCAGCGATTCCAACCACTGCCCCACACGCACCGACAACTGCCGTAGCGATTCGCCCCCGTGCGGAGCGGCTGCGGGGTCCCGCAGCCAGAGGGCGAGGGCCTCGGGTTCGGATTCGCCCACCTCGGCCAGCGTCCGACCGGCCCAGTCGCCGACGTGCAAGTCCGCGAGCGCCTCGACCGCCTCGGCCCGCAGTCCCAACGCTTCGGCGGTCTCACGGCAGCGCAACGACGATCCCCGCAGCAGCAGATCCGCCCGCGGCACATCGTGGACCGCCGCGGCGGCGGCGCGCACCCCGCTCTCGTCCAGCGGGCCCAGCCCACCGAACCGCGCCTCCCGCAGGTCCACCGTCATCGCAGGTGAAACGAGCATCACCCGTACCGTCATCGTCACACTCCCCAACTGTCCTATCCCTCAACGGCACAAGAACATCACGGTGTCCCGCGCCATGGCGGCAGCCGCCCCACAGGCGGTACGGTCGCGTGGACATGACGACGGTGTGAAGGAAGTCCGGTGAGAATCCGGCACGGTCGCGCCACTGTGTACCCGCAACCGCTGCGGGAAGTCAGACCCGGCACCTTCGTCTCAGGCACCACGATCGGGACGCGTCGTTCCCCCAGGAGGTTCTGCCATGGCCCAGTCCGCTGCGCCCGCCACCCCCGCCGCACCGGCCATCACCCCCATCTCGCTGAAGGCCATCGCCCCCTGGGCCGCCTTCGTCGGAGTGCTGATGCTGGTCCTGCTCTACTTCGTCGGCGCCGAACAGGGCGCCACATCCCTCGTCTCCGGCGAGAACGTGCACGAGTGGGTCCACGACGGACGCCACCTCCTCGGCTTCCCCTGCCACTGAGAATCCCCCGCTCCACACCGCTCGACATCCCCAGGGGAACGTCCATGAACTCCATATCCGTCAGAGACCTGCTCATCCGCGGCATGCTTGCGGGCCTGATCGCGGGGGCCGTCGCCATGGCCGCCGCCTACTTCCTCGGCGAGGGCCCGGTGGACGCGGCCATCGCGTTCGAGGAGAGCCACAGCCATGAACACGGCGGCGAAGAACTCGTCAGCCGCGCCCTTCAGTCGACCGCCGGCCTGGCCACCGGTGTGTTGGTGTTCGGGGTGGCCGTCGGTGGCATCGCCGCCCTCGCCTACTGCGTCGCACTCGGTCGCATCGGCGGGTTCGGCCCGCGCGCCACGGCCGCACTGGTCGCCGGCGGTGCCCTGCTGACCGTCTATGTGGTGCCGTATCTGAAGTACCCGCCCAACCCGCCCGCGGTCGGCGACCCCGACACGATCGGGCAGCGCACTGCGCTGTACTTCCTGATGGTCCTGCTCAGCGTGCTGCTCGCGGTGGCCACTGTGATCCTTGGCCGACGGCTCACGGCCCGGCTCGGCAACTGGCACGCAACGGTCGTCGCGGCGGCGGGATTCCTCCTCGTCACCGGGCTCGCCTTCGCCTTCCTGCCGTCCTTCAACGAAGTGCCCAAGGGCTTCCCCGCCACCGTGGTGTGGGAATTCCGCTTGGCGACCCTGGCCATCCAGGCCACCCTGTGGACGGTCTTCGGGCTGGTCTTCGGAGAACTCGCCGAGCGTCTGCTCACGGCGAAGAAGCCGCTGTCGGCCGTCGCGGGCTGATCACTGCCTCCCCGGCGCCGCCGCCCGCACCACGGGGGCGGTCGGCGCCCGGGCATCCGAAGGAACAGGGAATCGGCACGGCCGTCCGTCCGATTCGTTCAAGACGTACCGCGCCACCACTGCCTACGGTGGGCCCATGACTCCACGACTCGATGCGATCGGCATCGTCACCGCCGACATGGCTGCGTCCCTCGCCTTCTACCGTCGACTGGGCCTCGACATCCCCGCGGACGCGGACACCGCCCCTCATGCCGAGGCGACCCTGCCCAGCGGCTTGCGCGTGATGTGGGACACCGAGGCGACCATCGCCTCCTTCGACCCCACGTGGCAGCGGCCCGCCGTAGGTGGGGAGCGGGTGGGTCTCGCCTTCCTCTGTGCCGATGCGGCGGAGGTGGACTCGCTCTACGCCGAGTTGATCGAGGCGGGCCACCAGGGGCATCTGAAGCCCTGGGACGCGGTCTGGGGACAGCGCTACGCGGTCGTGCTCGATCCGGACGGCTGTGGCGTCTCCCTCTTCGCCGACGCACGGTAGTCGCTGAGCGTCATACCGGTGAGGGCGCGCATCTCCCGCGCGAGATGGGCCTGATCGGCACAGCCCGAGCGGGTCGCGGCGGTGGCGTAGGAGACCCCGAGCCGGACGAGGCCCAGCGCCCGCTGGAGCCGCAGGATCCTGGCCAGGGTCTTGGGCCCGTAGCCGAAGGCTTCACGGGAACGACGGTGGAGATGCCGGGTGCCGAGGCCGGCCACGGCTGCGACGGCGGCGACCGGCTCCCCCGCGGCCAACCGGCGCACAATGTCGCCCACCAGGGGATCGGGCCGGCGCGCCCGGGCCGCGGCAGTCCGCGCCACCGCCTCCAGGGCTGCGCCGGGGTCGTCGGCCTCGTCCACCCTCCCGGTGAGCCCGCGCGCCCGGGAGACGCCCCAGAGGTCGTCCAGATCCACCCGTAGATCGCGCAGTTCGTGCGCCGGAACGCCCAGGACGGCCGGCGCGGTCCCCGGTGCGAAGCGCACCCCGGCGTACCGGGCCCCGGGAATCGGGTCCGGCAGATGGGAGCGGGTGTCGGGTCCGGCCACGAGCAGCCGGCCGGGCGTCCAGATCAGGTCCATGCATCCGTCGGGGAGCACCGGAGAGATGATCGCGCCCTCGGTGGGGGTCACGGTCCAGACGACGGCGCCGTCGAGCCCGGCGGGCCGTTCTTCGTACATGCGGTCGAGGGTAGTACGCCGTCCGGCAGCGTGCGGTCGACCGGTGTCCTCACTGCCAGGGGTAGTCGTCCCGGTCCGGGGGCGGCGACGACTTGTGCGGATCTCGGCCCGTATGGAGTCGGGACTTGACGTCGTCCGGGGGTAGGAAGCGCGACCAGCGCTCGGGGAACTCGGACGGCATATCCCCCGACCCCTCGTCGTCATCGTCGTCATCGTCGTCGCCGACGCTGTCGTAGAGGTGGGCGGCCCGCGCCCGTGCGACCAACTCGGCCGCCTGTTCCGCGCGCAGCCGCTCGTTGGCGGCCCTGGCTGCGGCAGTCGCGGCGGCCGGCCACACCCGGTCGATGGCCGCGTTAACCGCCGCGCCCACCAGAACCGCGAAGGCCGAGATGCCGATCCACAGCAGGACGGCGATCGGCGCCGCCAACGAGCCGTAGATCGTGGGTCCCTCGACGGTGTTGGTGAGGTAGATCCGCAGCAGGAAGCTGCCGAACACCCACATGCCCAGGGCGACCAGCGCGCCGGGAACGTCCTCGATCCAGGGCGAGCGCACCGGAACCGACACGTGGTAGAGCGTGGTGAGGAAGGCGATCGTCAGCAGGCTGACCACCGGCCAGTACAGGATGGTCACCAAGGTGGTGCCCCACGGCAGCAACGCCACCACCCGATCGGGTCCGACGACCGCCAGCGGCAGCACCACCGCACCGATGAGCAGGGCGATGAGGTAGAGCAGGAACGCCAGCAGTCGGGTGGCGACGATGCCGCGCTGGCCGTCGAGGCCGTACATCACGGTGATCGTGTCGATGAAGACGTTGACCGCCCGCGACCCCGACCATAGGGCGATGGCGAAGCCGATCGAGATGATGTCCGGACGGCCGCCGTGGGTGACGTCCTCCAGCAGCGGTCTGGCGATGTCGTTGACACCCCGGTCGGACAGGACGGTACCGACGGCGTTAAGGATGTTCTCCTCGATGGAGGCGACCGTGGTGGTGTTGGTCCAGTCGTCTATGTATCCGAGGAGTCCGATCAGCCCGAGCATCAGGGGCGGCAGGGACAGCAGCGTGAAGAACGCGGCTTCGGCGGCGAGCCCCAGGATGCGGTACTCGATGCACGAGTTGACCGTGTCCTTCAGCAGCAGCCATGTCATCTTCCGCTTGGAAACGTTGCGGTAGAGGACTCGCGCTCGATGGAGCCGGCCCGACGGCCGCTCGGGTGTTTCATTTGCTGCCTGCACCTCCTTACCGTATCGGCATGGCAGCGAGCACCCACACAGTGACCAACCAGCCTCCGCCCCTGGTGGGGTACGACGTCTACGCAGCGGACCAGGCGCTGACCGAGGCCGTGGAGCGACACGTCGTCCCCGAGGCGCTCGACGAGGCCCGGGCCGAGCTCACGGAGTTGGGCCGTGCTTCCGGTTCCGCGCAGGTGCAGCGCTGGGGAGCACAGGCGAACGAGCATCCGCCCCGATTGCACACGCACGACCGGTACGGGAACCGGATCGACGAGGTCGAGTTCCACCCGGCCTGGCACCGACTCCTCGGACACGCCGTGTCCGCGGGCCTCACTGACGCCTGGAGCCGACCGTCGGGGCAGGTGCGCAGGGCGGCGGGGTTCTTCGTGTGGACCCAGGCCGAGGCCGGGCACGGCTGTCCGCTGTCGATGACCCATGCCGCGGTGCCTGCGCTGCGCACCGATCCGGAACTGGCCGCCCGCTTCGAGCCCCGGCTGACGTCACGGACGTACACGGCGGATCTGCTGCCCCCCGAGGCCAAGGCGGGCCAACTGCTCGGCATGGGGATGACGGAGAAGCAGGGCGGCAGCGACGTACGGACCAACACGACGTCGGCCCGCGCGCTGGATGCGTCCGGGGAATACCTGCTGACGGGCCACAAGTGGTTCTGTTCCGCGCCCATGTCCGACGGGTTCCTGGTGCTGGCGCAGGCCCCCGGCGGGTTGACGTGCTTCCTCCTGCCCCGGGTGCTGGAGGACGGCACGCGCAACACCTTCCGCATCCAGCGCCTCAAGGACAAGTTGGGCAACCGGTCCAATGCCTCGGCCGAGGTGGAGTTCGCCGACACCTGGGCACGGCGGGTCGGTGAGGAGGGCCGTGGGTTGCGCGCCATCCTGGAGATGGTGGCCGCCACCCGGCTCGACTGCGTCGTCGGCTCGGCGGCCTTGATGCGGCAGTCGGTCGCGCAGGCGATCCACCACTGCTCGTACCGCGGCGCGTTCGGCGGGCCACTCGTCGACAAACCGCTGATGCGCAATGTCCTGGCCGATCTCGCCCTGGAATCGGAGGCGGCGACCGCTCTGGCCCTGCGGCTGGCCGCAGCCGTCGACAGTGGCACCGAGGAGGAGCGGGCATTCGCCCGGCTCGCGGTCCCGGCTGCCAAGTACTGGGTGACCAAACGCTGTACGCCCGTGGTCGCCGAAGCCCTGGAGTGTCTCGGCGGCAACGGCTACGTTGAGGATTCCGGGCTGCCCCGGCTGCTGCGGGAGTCACCGCTCAACTCCATCTGGGAAGGGGCGGGCAACATCCAGGCGCTGGATGTGCTGCGGGTCCTTCAGCGCGAGCCGCTGGCCCTGAACGCCTTCCTCCAGGAAGTGGGCAAGGCTCGTGGGGCGGACCACCGGTTGGACCGGGCGATCAGGGATCTACTGACGGACCTGGCGGATCTGGAGGGAATCGAGGCACGGGCCAGGCGGGTGACCGAGCGCATGGCCACGGTGCTCCAGGGGTCGCTCCTGGTGCGGTGGGCCCCGTCGGAGGTGGCGGACGCCTTCTGTGCATCCAGGCTCGGCGGGGACTGGGGAACTGCGTTCGGGACGCTGCCGCACACGATGGCACTGGGGGCCGTGGTGGACCGGGCCCGCGCCGTGGAGTGAGCAGGAGGCCGGGCGGGGGCCCGAGGGGGTGGTCACCGAACGGCGACCACCATCAGAGATGATCATGCTCAGGGTGGTGCCGCGCCGACACGGCACCACCCCTCGCGCTGTACACCTTCGTACACACGAACACTCGTTCGCGAGGGTTGCAAGAGGTTGCAGCCCGCGTGCCCGTCGCCGTCCAGGAGGAACATCGCGTGCAGACCAGACCGATCGACCTGGCCCGCCTCGCAGCGATGGACACCGGGGAGGCCGCCCGGCTGCTGAAGGGCATCCGCGAGGACGCCCTCATCGGGCGGCGCTCGGCCGTCGGCCCCCGTACCGTGATCGGGGAGTCCTGGCAGCGGCTGCTGCACCGGGGGCTCGACCCCGACCGGGACCGTCAGGTCGGACTGCTGTCCCGCGAGGAGGTCGAACGCCGCCGCGACACCTCCCCGCTGCGTGAGGTGCTGCATGTCCTGCGGGACGGACTGGTGTCGGTGGCGGAGGCGGCGCAGCACATCATGTTGG
This sequence comes from Streptomyces sp. NBC_00690, assembly GCF_036226685.1. NCBI lineage: Bacteria > Bacillati > Actinomycetota > Actinomycetes > Kitasatosporales > Streptomycetaceae > Streptomyces > Streptomyces sp. NBC_00690. The sequence continues at coordinate 6,809,925 of NZ_CP109009.1, read as the reverse complement.
TCTCGGACTCCGACGGTCGACTGCTGTGGCGCGAGGGCAAGACATCGGTCCTGCGCAAGGGCGACGCCCACGGCTTCGTCCTCGGGGCAAACCTCGCCGAGGAGTACGTGGGCACCAACGGCGTGGGGACGGCCCTCGTGGTGGGCCGACCGGTCCAGGTGCACGCCGCCGAACACTTCGTCTCCGCGCACCACAGTTGGACGTGCACCGGTGCGCCGGTGACCGATCCGCGCGACGGCAGGTTGCTGGGCGTCATCAACGCCAGCGGACCGTTGTCCACCATGCATCCGGCGACGCTGCCGCTCGTCACCTCCATCGCCCGTTTGGCGGAGGCCGAACTGCGGCAGCGGCATTCCACGGCACTGGACCGGCTGCGGAGCGTCGCGTCCCCGTTGCTGTGCCGGCTCACCGGCCGGGCGATGGCGGTGGACGCCGACGGCTGGCCCGCAGCGGTGACGGGCATGCACCTTCCGGGGCGGCTTCGGCTGCCCACGACGCCGACGGCCGGTCGGCTGTGGCTGCCGTCGCTGGGCCTGTGCGTCCTGGAGCCGCTGCCGGGGGGCTGGCTGGTGCGGGTGGTCGAGGAGCACTCCAGCGGTACGGCCCGGGTGGTGCTGGATCTCCGTCGACGCCACCGTGCATCGGTCTCGGTCCACGGCGAGGCGGGCAGTTGGACCCAGGGGCTCAGCCCGCGCCATGCGGAGCTGTTGTATTCATTGGCGAGGAACCGTGGCGGGCTGAGCGCCGCGCAACTGGCACAGGACCTCTTCGGTGACGCGTCACGCACCGTAACCATACGGGCGGAGATGTCCCGTTTACGACGGCATCTGGCACAGGTGCTGGCCAGCCGCCCGTACCGGTTCGCGGACTGTGTGGAGGTGGAGGTCCTGGAACTGGCCGCCCGCCCGCTCTCCGAGCCGGACACTCTGCGGAACGACCCGGACCACGAGCATGGCCACGCGAACCAGAGCACGAACGAGAACGAGGGCCAGAGCCAGGGGCAGGGTCAGGGGCAGTTCGTTCCGGTGGGTCCGGTGTAGCGGGTCGCCACCGCCCCCGCCAGCGTGACCGGTATCGCACCCGGCACGGCTTTGGCCTGGGGTGATCGGCATGATTCCCTGGCATTCATGAGCATCAGCATGACCACCTGGTCCCTGGAGCAGACGTCCCCGGCCGATCAGCGCCCCTCGGCGACGGCCGGCAATGTGCGGATCGTCCGCGCCGAGGTACCTTCGCCCGAGTTCAGCCGTTTCCTCTATACGGCGGTGGGCGGAGACATCCACTGGACGGATCGACTCCCCATGACCTACGCGGAGTGGGACGCGGCGCTCACCCGACCCGGCACGGAGACGTGGGTCGCCTACGAAAGCGGCACCCCCGCCGGGTACGCGGAGATCGAGGCGCAGGAGGGCGGCGCGGTGGAGATCGTCTACTTCGGACTCATCCCCGCGTTCCGGGGACGCCGCATCGGTGGCCATCTGTTGTCGTACGCGGTGGCCAGGGCCTGGGACCTGGCGGAGCGCTGGCCGGACCTGGAGCCGACCAAGCGGGTCTGGCTCCACACCTGCTCCAAGGACGGCCCGCACGCGATGGACAACTATCTGCGCCGCGGATTCATGGTGTTCGACACCAAGGTGACCGAAGAAGAGGAGACGGTGACGCCGGGCCCCTGGCCCGGCGCGCGCCCCTGACGCAGCTCCGCACGCGAGGGCCGCCGCATCCATCGTCGACCGCCGCCCGACGATGGGTGCGGCGGTCCGGTGCGTCGGATACACCGATCCCGGACCTCGCGCCTCGGTCGATGTGCCGCCCGACGAAACCCCCCTACACACCCGCACGCACCCCCGAGCGGACCGGACCGCACCCCTATCGCCCCTCCTACGCGCCCCTGTTTACCCGCGAGATACCGGTGAGATACCCGTGAGCGGTCGGCCGGTCGGGACCGCCGAGGCCCCAAGCCCCTCCGGTCCCGACCGCCGCACCGCGTGGCACTCCCACACCCTCGACCCCTGCCGCAGCACCGAAGCAGGCCGGCCGGACGGGACCAGCGCCGAGGCAGCCGCGGAACCTCCATCACCGGCGCATCACCTCGACGAACAAGAGATGATATTCCGGGCAGCGATTCGATGGGCGATGGCCTCCGACCCCATGCCAGTCCCCGGCCCGACCAGCCCCCGGGCCGAGCAATCGACGGTGAGCGCCAACAGGGGGAGTCTCGCGATGCGAGACATCACTGTCCGACATATGGATGATGGTGGACTGCCATCGGACCGCCGTGCCACGCTTCCGTCATGTCTCGGACTGGAATTGCCTTGGTGAGTCGACGCCACGTCGACCTCGGCCGCATGTCCAGCGCCATCTGTCCCGCCTGCTGACAGCCCAGCACCGCCGAGCATTTCACCGTCTGAGCCCCACAGAGCACCGCCAGCCCCCGCTGAGTCACCGAGCCCGCAGCCGTCGCACTTAGCCCCTTGGGTTCACCTGCCCTGCGCACCGTCGCGCGCCCTCACGAGTGTGCAGCTCAGAGCCGCCCTCCTGTTGTCTCGAAGGACATATCGCCATGGCCGCCACCCCGGACAAGCCCGCCCCCGCAGTGTCCCGCCGTAGAACCGGACGTCACCGCGGCGAAGGCCAGTGGGCCGTTGGCCACATGACGCCCCTGAACGCCAACGAGCAGGCCAAAAGGGACGACGACGGCCTCAATGTGCGGACGCGCATTGAGACGATCTACGCCAAGCGCGGCTTCGACTCCATCGACGGTGCCGATCTCCGCGGCCGGATGCGCTGGTGGGGCCTCTACACCCAGCGCAAGCCCGGGATCGACGGCGGCAAGACCGCGATCCTGGAGCCGGAGGAGCTGGACGACAAGTACTTCATGCTCCGGGTGCGCATCGACGGCGGACGGCTGACGACCCACCAGCTCAGGGTCATCGGCGAGATCTCCCAGGAGTTCGCCCGCGGCACCGCCGACATCACCGACCGGCAGAACGTCCAGTACCACTGGATCCGCATCGAGGACATGCCCGAGATCTGGCGGCGGCTCGAAGCCGTCGGCCTCTCGACGACCGAGGCGTGCGGTGACACCCCGCGCGTCATCCTCGGCTCGCCCGTCGCGGGCATCGCCGAGGACGAGATCATCGACGGCACCCCGGCGATCGATGAGATCTACCGCCGGATCGTGGGCAACAAGGACTTCTCCAACCTGCCCCGCAAGTTCAAGTCGGCCATCTCCGGATCACCACTGCTCGACGTGGCCCACGAGATCAACGACATAGCCTTCGTCGGCGTTCACCACCCCGAGCTCGGCCCCGGATTCGACGTCTGGGTGGGTGGCGGCCTCTCCACCAATCCGAAGATCGGAGTGCGCCTCGGCACCTGGGTCTCCCTGGACGAGGTGCCCGATGTGTACGAAGGCGTCATCTCGATCTTCCGGGACTTCGGCTACCGGCGACTGCGCACCCGTGCACGGCTGAAGTTCCTCGTCGCCGACTGGGGCCCGGAGAAGTTCCGCCAGGTCCTCGAAGACGACTACCTCCAGCGAAAGTTGGCGGACGGGCCCGCGCCCGAGCGTCCCGTACAAGAGTGGCGCGATCACGTGGGAGTCCACCGTCAGCGGGACGGCCGGTTCTACGTCGGGTTCGCACCGCGTGTGGGACGCGTGGACGGCACCACCCTGCTGAAGATCTCCGAGCTCGCCGCCGAGCACGGTTCCGACCGGCTGCGCACCACCGCCGAGCAGAAGATGATCGTGCTCGACGTGCCCGAGGACCGGGTCGACTCCCTGGTGGAGGGCCTGGAGGCACTCGATCTGCGGGTGACCCCCTCGCCGTTCCGGCGCGGCACGATGGCCTGCACCGGCATCGAGTTCTGCAAGCTCGCGATCGTGGAGACCAAGGCGCGCGCCGCCTCGCTCATCGACGAGTTGGAGCGCCGGCTGCCCGAGTTCGACCAGCCGATCACCATCAACGTCAACGGCTGCCCCAACGCCTGCGCCCGCATCCAGGTCGCGGACATCGGCCTCAAGGGCCAACTGGTCCTGGACGACTCGGGCAACCAGGTGGAGGGCTTCCAGGTCCACCTCGGCGGTGCCCTCGGCCTCGACCCCGGTTTCGGCCGCAAGGTCCGCGGACTCAAGGTCACCTCCGCCGAACTGCCCGACTACGTCGAGCGGGTGGTGCGTCGTTTCCAGGACGAGCGCGAGGAGGGCGAGCGCTTTGCCACCTGGGCGGCCCGCGCCTCCGAGGAGGCCCTGTCATGAGCGAGCGCGCCGCCCCCTTCTACTGCCCCTACTGCGGCGACGAGGATCTGCGTCCCAATGAGCAGGGCCACGGCGCATGGGAATGCGCCGCCTGCAACCGGGCCTTTCAGTTGAAGTACCTCGGGCTGCTCGCCCGTGGATTTCAACGCAAGGACACCGGAGGGGAAGAGATATGACGGTCACTCACCAGACCAATCTCCAAGAACTCGCCGAACGTGCCGGTCGTGATCTCGAAGAGGCATCCGCCCTGGAGATCCTCACCTGGGCCACCGAGACCTTCGGCCCCCGGTTCTGTGTGACGTCGTCCATGGAGGACGCGGTCGTGGCCCACCTCGCCTCCCGGGCGCTGCCCGGGGTGGACGTGGTGTTCCTCGACACCGGATACCACTTCCCCGAGACCATCGGGACCCGGGACGCCGTCGCCGCGGTGATGGACGTCCGGTTGATCACCCTCACCCCGCGTCGCACCGTGGCCGAGCAGGACGCCGAGCACGGCCCCCGGCTGCACGACCGCGACCCCGATCTGTGCTGCAAGCTCCGCAAGGTCCAGCCGCTCGAAGAGGGGCTGACCGAGTACGACGCATGGGCGACCGGCCTGCGTCGCGACGAGTCACCGACCCGTGCGAACACCCCGGTCGTGGGGTGGGACGCGCGTCGGCGCAAGGTGAAGGTCTCCCCCATCGCCCGGTGGACCCAGGACGACGTCGACACCTACGTCGCCGAGTACGGAGTGCTCACCAATCCCTTGCTGATGGACGGCTACGCCTCCGTGGGCTGCGCCCCCTGCACCCGTCAGGTGCTTGAGGGCGAGGACGTGCGCGCCGGCCGCTGGGCCGGGCGGGGCAAGACGGAATGCGGACTGCACGGCTGATGACGACGCTGGGAGACGAAAACGTGACTGGGGCCACCATCTGGCTCACGGGCCTGCCGAGTGCCGGCAAGACCACCATCGCCCTGGCGTTGGCGGAACGCCTGGCCGCCGACGGACGGCGGGTCGAGGTGCTGGACGGCGACGAGATCCGTGAGTTCCTCTCGGCGGGTCTCGGCTTCAGCCGTGCGGACCGGCACACCAACGTGCAGCGGATCGGCTTCGTCGCCGAACTGCTGGCGTCCAACGGGGTGACCGTCCTCGTACCGGTGATCGCGCCCTACGCCGACAGCCGGGACGCGGTCCGCAAGCGCCATGGCGCAGAAGGCACGTCCTATGTGGAGGTGCACGTCGCCACTCCGCTGGACGTGTGCTCCGAGCGCGATGTGAAGGGGCTCTACGCCCGTCAGGCCGCGGGGCAGATCAGCGGTCTCACCGGGGTCGACGACCCCTACGAGGTGCCGCTCGCCCCCGATCTGCGCATCGAGTCGCAACACCAGACCGTGCAGGAGTCCGCGGCAGCGCTGCACGCGCTGCTCACCGAGAGGGGTCTCGCATGATGGCGCTCGCCGATGTCCAGGACACCGACAGTCCCTATGCGCTCAGCCACTTGGACGCCCTGGAGTCCGAGGCGGTCCACATCTTCCGCGAGGTGGCGGGGGAGTTCGAGCGACCGGTGATCCTGTTCTCCGGCGGCAAGGACTCCATCGTCATGCTGCACCTGGCGCTGAAGGCGTTCGCGCCGGCCGCGGTGCCGTTCACGCTGCTGCACGTCGACACCGGACACAACTTCCCGGAGGTCCTCGAATACCGGGACCGCACGGTGGCCCGGCACGGGCTGCGGCTGCACGTCGCCTCCGTGCAGGATTACATCGACGCCGGCAAGCTGCGCGAGCGGCCCGACGGCACCCGCAACCCGTTGCAGACCGTGCCGCTCACCGAGGCGATCCAGGAGCACCGCTTCGACGCGGTGTTCGGCGGCGGGCGCCGCGACGAGGAGAAGGCACGTGCCAAGGAGCGGGTGTTCTCGCTGCGGGACGAGTTCTCCCAGTGGGACCCGCGCCGGCAGCGGCCCGAACTGTGGCAGCTCTACAACGGGCGCCACGCCCCGGGCGAGCATGTGCGGGTCTTCCCGTTGTCGAACTGGACCGAGCTGGATGTCTGGCAGTACATCGCACGGGAGAAGATCGAGCTGCCCGAGATCTACTTCGCCCATGAGCGCGAGGTGTTCAAGCGCTCGGGCATGTGGCTGACCGCGGGCGACTGGGGCGGGCCCAAGGGCGCCGAGCAGGTGGAGACCCGGCTGATCCGCTACCGCACCGTGGGGGACATGTCCTGCACGGGCGCGGTGGACTCCGAGGCCACCACCCTCGACGCGGTGATCGCCGAGATCGCCGCTTCCCGGCTCACCGAGCGCGGCGCCACGCGCGCCGACGACAAGATGTCCGAAGCCGCCATGGAAGACCGCAAGCGCGAAGGGTACTTCTAAATGACCGCCATCACTTCGGCGGCCGAGCAGCTGTCGGCCACCACCCTGTTGCGCTTCGCCACCGCGGGCTCCGTCGACGACGGCAAGTCCACCCTCGTGGGGCGGCTGTTGCACGACTCCAAGTCGGTGTTGACCGATCAGCTGGAGGCGGTGACCACGGCTTCGCTCTCCCGCGGCCAGGACACCCCCGACCTGGCACTGCTCACGGACGGTCTGCGGGCCGAGCGCGAGCAGGGCATCACCATCGACGTGGCGTACCGGTACTTCGCCACCGCGCGGCGGCGCTTCATCCTCGCCGACACCCCGGGGCACGTGCAGTACACCCGGAACATGGTGACCGGTGCGTCCACGGCCGAACTCGCGGTCGTGCTGGTGGACGCCCGCAACGGCGTGGTCGAGCAGACCCGTCGCCATGCCGCCGTGGCCGCCCTGCTGCGGGTGCCGCACGTGGTCCTCGCCGTGAACAAAATGGACCTGGTCGACTACGCGGAGCACGTCTTCGCCTCCATCGCCGAGGAGTTCACCTCGTACGCCGCGTCCCTGGGCGTGCCGGAGATCACCGCGATCCCCATCTCGGCGCTCGCCGGTGACAATGTGGTGGACCCGTCGGCGAACATGGACTGGTACGGCGGCCCGACGGTGCTGGAGCACCTGGAGACCGTGCCCGTCTCGCACGATCTGGCGACCTGCCACGCACGGCTCCCGGTGCAGTACGTGATCCGTCCGCAGACCGCCGACCACCCGGACTACCGGGGGTACGCGGGGCAGATCGCGGCCGGTACCTTCCGCCTCGGCGAAGAGGTCACCGTACTGCCGTCGGGACGCACCTCGCGGATCAAGGGAATCGACCTGCTGGGCCAGGCGGTGGACATCGCGTGGACCCCGCAGTCGATCACCCTGCTGCTGGAGGACGACATCGACATCTCGCGCGGCGATCTGATCGTGCCGAGCGGGGATGCGCCACCGACCACGCAGGACGTCGAGGCCACCGTGTGCCACGTGGCCGACCAGCCGCTCACCGTGGGGCAGCGGGTGCTGCTCAAGCACACCACGCGCACGGTGAAGGCCATCGTCAAGGCGATCCCGTCCCGGCTGACCCTCGACGACCTGTCCCAACACCCGGAGCCCGGGCAACTCGTCGCCAACGACATCGGTCTGGTCACCGTGCGCACGGCCGAACCGCTGGCGCTCGACTCCTACGCCGACTCGCGGCGCACCGGCTCCTTCCTCCTGATCGACCCGGCCGACGGCACCACGCTGGCCGCCGGGATGGTGGGCGACTCGTTCGCCACGACGGCCACAGCGGCCGTACAGACGTCAGACAGCATCGAAGACTCGGGGTGGGATTTCTGATGACCGACGTATATGCGACCTTCGCGAAAGAAGGGGGCCGTGTGGGCAGCGGCACCCTCGGCGCAGGTTCCGGAGGTGTCGTGTGTTGTGCGCGATGAACCGTACGCACCACCGGATGACGCTTCACCGACGAAGACACCGTTCTGCCGACTTCCCGGCCACGACTTACGTTCGTGACCGCCGGGGCCTTCGAGAGGAAACCCTCCCGTGCCTGCCACCCGTACCACTGTGCGCCGCGGCCTTGCCGCAGCCGCCGCCGTCCCGCTGCTGATCGGCGCACTCGCCTCTTGCGGCTACGGTTCCGACGCCAAGAAAGACGACAAGACCACCCCGGCCGCCAAGGGCAAGAAGCTCTCGGCCGACTCGGTGAAGCTGGGCTACTTCCCCAACCTCACCCATGCCACCGCGCTCGTCGGTGAGCAGGAGGGCATCCTCCAGAAGGAACTGGGCGGCACCCAGATCAAGTCGACCACCTTCAACGCCGGCCCTTCGGAGATCGAGGCCCTGAACGCGGGCGCCATCGACATCGGGTTCATCGGCCCCTCCCCCGCGATCAACGGTTTCACCAAGTCCAAGGGCAAGAACCTGCGGATCGTCGCCGGCTCCGCATCCGGCGGTGTGAAGCTCGTGGTCAACCCCAAGAAGATCAAGACCCTGGACGACCTCAAGGGCAAGAAGATCGCCACGCCCCAGCTGGGCAACACCCAGGACGTCGCCTTCCTCAACTGGATAGCCGAAAAGGGCTGGAAGGCCGACGCGCAGAGCGGCAAGGGCGATGTGTCGGTGGTGCGCACCGACAACAAGATCACCCCGGATGCCTACAAGTCCGGTTCCATCGACGGCGCTTGGGTGCCTGAGCCCGTGGCCTCCAGACTTGTCGCACAGGGCGCCAAGGTGCTGCTCGACGAGTCGACGCTCTGGCCGGACAACAAGTTTGTGATCACCCACATCATCGTCTCGCAGAAGTTCCTCAAGGAGCACGCGGACGTTGTGGAGGCCGTGGTGCGCGGCTCGGTGAAGACCAATGCCTGGATCAACGCCAACCCGGACCTGGCGAAGGCGTCCGCCAACGCCAAGCTGAAGGCCCTCACCGGCAAGGAACTGCCCGCCGAGATCATCGACCCGGCGTGGAAGTCGATCCAGTTCACCGATGACCCGCTGGCGTCGACCCTCAAGACCCAGGCGGACTACGCGGTGAAGGCCGGCCTGTTGGAGAAGCCCGACCTGAACGGCATCTACGACCTCACGGAGCTGAACGAGGTCCTCAAGACCGAGGGCAAGCCCGCGGTCGCCGATGCCGGACTCGGCGTCAAGTAGACCGGCACAACCGAGTTCCCAGGAGGTGACGACCATGGCCAACACCCTCACCAAGGACCAGGCGACCGGCCGTACGACGACGGCCGGGCCCGCCGCCCGCATCGAACACGTATCGAAGTCCTTCTCGGGACCCGCGGGACGGCAACTCGTCCTGGACGACATCACCCTCGATGTCGCTCCGGGAGAGTTCGTCACCCTCCTGGGGGCCTCGGGGTGCGGAAAGTCCACCCTGCTCAATCTGGTCGCGGGGCTGGACAAGCCCAGTGCGGGGTCCATCGAGACCCCGGGCGGGCGACCCGCGCTGATGTTCCAGGAGCACGCGCTCTTTCCCTGGCTCACGGCGGGCAAGAACATCGAACTCGCGCTGCGGCTGCGCGGGGTCGCCAAGACCGAACGCCGTACGGAGGCGGAGCGACTGCTGGAGCTGGTGCGGCTCGGCGGTGCGTACCGCAAGCGGGTGCATGAACTCTCGGGCGGCATGCGCCAGCGGGTGGCCCTCGCTCGCGCCCTGGCGCAGGACAGCCAACTCCTGCTGATGGACGAGCCGTTCGCGGCCCTCGATGCCATCACCCGCGATGTACTGCACGACGAGCTGACTCGGATCTGGCGCGAAACCCAACTGTCGGTGCTGTTCGTCACCCACAACGTCCGCGAGGCTGTGCGGCTCGCCGAACGGGTGGTGCTGCTCTCGTCCCGACCGGGCCGGATCGCCCGGGAGTGGACCGTCGGCATCGAACAGCCGCGTCGTATCGAGGACGCCGCCGTGGCGGAGTTGTCCATCGAGATCACCGAAGAACTGCGTGGGGAGATCCGCCGACATGGCCAGCACTGAGACCTCAACCGAGGCCAAGGCCAAGGCAAAGCCCGACGATCTCGCCGGTCTGGAAGCGGGACTCGATGCCCTGGATGCGGTGCAGTCGCACCGCACCCCGGTCAGCGAAGTCCTGCTGAAGAAGGTCCTGCCGCCGGTGGTGGCCGTCGTCCTGGTGGTTGCCTTGTGGCAAGCGCTCGTCTGGGCGAAGGTCACCGACGAGGGCAGTCTGCCCGCACCCTCCGCGGTGTGGGACAGCGTGTCCAAGCTGTGGTTGGCGGGCACCCTGCTGGAGGTCGTCTGGACGAGCGTGTCCCGCGGTCTGCTCGGCTTCCTGCTGGCGCTCGCGATCGGTACCCCGCTGGGGTTGCTGGTCGCCCGGGTCAAGTTCGTCCGGGCGGCCATCGGGCCGATCCTGTCCGGTCTCCAGTCGCTGCCGTCGGTGGCGTGGGTGCCGCCCGCGGTGATCTGGCTCGGGCTGAACAACCAGATGATGTACGCGGTGATCCTGCTCGGTGCCGTCCCGTCCATCGCCAATGGACTGGTCTCCGGTGTCGACCAGGTCCCGCCGTTGTTCCTTCGCGCGGGCCGCACCATGGGTGCGACCGGCCTCAAGGGGACCTGGCACATCGTGATGCCCGCGGCGCTGCCCGGCTATGTGGCCGGGCTCAAGCAGGGCTGGGCGTTCTCCTGGCGCTCGCTGATGGCCGCGGAGATCATCGCCTCGTCGCCCGATCTCGGCCTGGGGCTCGGGCAGTTGTTGGAGAACGGCAGGAACAACTCCGACATGCCGGGGGTGTTCTTGGCGATCCTGCTGATCCTGTTGGTCGGCATCGCCATCGATCTGCTGATCTTCAGCCCGTTGGAGCGGGCGGTCCTGCGGGGCCGCGGGCTCCTCGTCAGGAACTGAGTGGTGTGATGCGTCCTCCCGTCCTTCTCGTCATCGCCCACGGCAGTCGCGATCCGCGCCATGCCTCGACCGTCGAGGCGCTCGTGCGTCGGGTGCGGTCGAGCCGGCCGGAGCTGTCCGTGGAGATCGCCTTCCTGGACTTCAACACCCCGAGCGTGCCGCGGGTGTTGGAACGGCTGGCGCTGGAGGGCGTCGAGGACGTCATCGCACTCCCCTTGTTGCTGACCCGCGCCTTCCATGCCAAGTCGGACATCCCGGCCGTACTGCGGGAGGCTTCGGCCCGGCTGCCGAGGCTGCGGATCCATCAGGCCAAGGTCCTCGGGCCGTCCCCGCTACTGCTCGCCGCACTGGAGCGCAGACTGCGGGAGGCGGGACTGAGGGAGGCCGACAAGCGCTCGACGGGGCTGGTTCTGGCCTCGGCGGGTTCCACAGACCCGGAGGCGATCGCGGTGATCGCAAACATAGCGCGGGAGCTGCGGCGTACCGGTTGGTGCGCCGTGCGGCCCGCGTTCGCCTCCGCACTCCTTCCCCGTACCGACGAGGTCGTGCGCTCGTTGCGCACCGATGGATTCGAGCGGGTGGCGGTGGCGCCGTACGTCATCGCGCCGGGCCGACTGCCCGACCGCATCGCCGAGGGCGCCCGCACCGCGGACGTACTGGCGGATGTGCTCGGTCCGGCACCGGAGCTGGCGCGGCTGCTCGTGGAGCGGTACGAACAGGCCCTGCCGGCACTGGTGGGCGGTCGGATGGCCGCGTTCGTCTAAGTACTTTCCCGGACCGGGGGCGGGGAAGCCGAGGCCGGGGCCCACGGGCCCCGGCTTCTGAGTGCCCCCTGCGACTGCGGGGCGGGCGGCGGGGCAGTGACCGTTTCGTGGCGTCCTGGTGACGTTCGAAGGGCGTGCACCGTGCAGAATCGGGGGAAGGAGGCCGACATGTCGTTTAACTACCACAAGCGCATCACCTTGATCCCGAAGCTGCTCCACCTCACCATCGGCACCCATGGCTGGTCACTGAGCCTGGGCGGGCGCCGGGCCCATCTCACCCGGGACAGCCACGGCAGGCGCGGTGCGGCGGTCCGGTTGCCGGGCGGCTTCACCTGGCGCCGCCACTCGCGCCGCCACCGTCACTGAACGGTGAGTTCCACCAGTTTGCGGACGGTGTTCCAGTTGCGGGTGGTGGCGATGACTCCCGGCAGCAGGCGGGGCTTGGCCAGGGTCTCGGCGAGCTTGGACCGGCCGATCCCCTCCGGTAGGTATAGATAGAGCGCGCGGTCCCCGAGCTGGAAGTCCTCGGGGGCGAAGGCCGCCCGGTCGACTGCGGCAAGACGGTCGGCCGCGACCTGCTCGGAAAAGTAGGTGACGTGGAGTTGCTTGGGCTCCAACTCATCGGCGGGGAAGGGACAGTCGTCCCGTACGGCCGCGAGGTAGGCGTGGTCGCGCACCAGGCAGTCCACCGTGAATCCGAAGTGCTTCTCGATGGCGCGCTCCAGGGCCGCGGCGAGGGCCTGCTCATCGTCTCCCAATGAGCTGCTGAAGGCTGCGTTGCCGCTCTGGAGGTAGGTGGTCACGTCCGAGTGGCCCAGCTCGGCCAGGACCTCCCTGAGGGCAGCCATGGGGACCTTCCTGCTGCCACCGACGTTGATGCCGCGCAGCAGGAGTGCGTATCTGGTCGTCATGGTGCTCAGGGTAGGACGGTCGCCGCACCCCGTGGGGGAGGGTGCGGCGACCGTCGTTGGTGGAGCAGGGGCTCCGCTCGGTTACGGGACGATCTTGAGGAGCTTGTTGATCGTGCCCGGACTGGCGTTGGAGATCCTGCCGGGGGTGGCGCCGTCGGTCAGGGCCTTGGCTATCTGCGCCGGGGTGGCGCCGGGGTGGTTGGCCAGGTAGATGGCTGCCGCGCCGACGACGTGCGGGGTGGCCATGGAGGTTCCGGAGATCGTCTTGGTGGCACTGTCGCTGGTGTGCCACGTCGAGGGGATGTCGGAACCGGGGGCGTAGAGATCGACGATCCCACCGAAGTTGGAGAAGCTGGACTGGGTGTCCGTACGGGTCGAGGACGCCACGGTGATGGCCTCCCGGACGCGTGCGGGAGACCCGACACTGGCATTCTGCGACTCGTTGCCCGCCGCGACTCCGAAGGCGATGCCGGAGGCGATCGCCCTGCGGACGGCCGCATCGAGCGCCGGGTCGGCGCTGCCGCCGAGGCTCATGTTGGCGACCGAGGGCCCCTTGCGGTTCTTGGTGACCCAGTCGATTCCCGCGATGACCTGCTCGGTGGTGCCGGACCCGCGGTCGTCGAGCACGCGCACGGCGACGATCTTCGCCTGCTTGGCGACTCCGTACCGGGCGCCCGCGATGGTGCCCGCCACGTGCGTGCCGTGGCCGTTGCCGTCCGTGGCGATGTTGTCGTTGTCGATCGCGTCGAACCCGTGCACGGCTCTGCCGCCGAAGTCCCGGTGGCTGACCCGTACTCCGGTGTCGATGACGTACGCCGTCACTCCCGTACCCGCGGTGTCGGGGTAGCTGTAGCGGCGGTCGCCCGCGGTCGTGGCCTGGTCGATTCGGTCCAGGCCCCAGGTCGGGTTGGTCTGCGTCGCGGAAATGCTGAACCGCTTGTTCTGGACCACCTTGGCGACGGCCGGGTGCAGGGCGAGGTTCCGGGCCTCGTCCTCGGTCATTCCGGTGGTGGAGAAGCCGTTGACGGCGGAGCTGTAGTCACGCTTCAGCTTGCCGCCGTACTCCTGGGCGAGGCTGCGCTTGTCCGCCTTCTCGTCCAGCAGCACGATATAACTTCCGGCCACCGCGCCCTCGGCGTTGATGCCGTGCACGACGCCCTCGGGCGCCGTGGAGGCGCCGGCGAACGTCGTTCCGAAGAACAGACCGCCGGACACGGCCGCGATGGCTGCCATGGCCGACGTTGACTTGATCCTGCTTTTCCGTCTGTGAGTTGCCATGGAGAGGATCTCCTCGTCAGCAGGTGTGGGGGGCCATTTCCCGGTCGCGAGATCCTCCGGGAGATGGCTCGAAACCTTGGCCGATTGACGCGCCCAGTTCAAGCGGTTCCACCATCTGTGACTTTGGCAACAAGAATTCACAACTACAACAGGCCAACTCCCCCAAGTCGGTTGCGGAGTTGCCCGGGAGGGGTCCCGCTTCTGACCGAAAATAGATGTAAGGGGCTCGGACCGTTCTTGTCGGGGATGCCCCCCCGTCCCAGAGGAGTAGAGAGCGCCTCCAGGTTCGTCGGACAGTACGACGAGGTGGGAGCGGGTGCGGCCGTAACGTCGTGGATCGAGACAACGGGACTGCACCCACTGGGGGATTGAGGCTGTCATGGAGAACGCGCAGCACACGGAGAACTCCAAGAACGCCGAGACCCCAAGAACACGACCCCGTGGCTTTGCCGCGCGGGCCGGGGGATGGAGCGCGCAGCACCGCTGGGCGGCCGTCGGCATCTGGGTGCTGTTCGTCCTGGTCTCCATGGTGGCCGGCTCGGCCATGGGCCGACAGGACATCGACGGCAGTCAGCAGCTCAAGGGCGAGACGACGCAGGCCGCCCGGATAGCCGAGCGGGCCGGCATCGAGGAGCCGGTCAGCGAGTCCGTGCTGGTGCAGGCCAGGGACGGCGCCCTGAAGACCTCCGCCCCCGAGTTCCGGGCAGCCGTGGACGCGGTGATCAAGGCGGTGGAGGCCACCGGCGAGGTGACCGCGGTGACCTCCCCGTACACGAGCCGGAGCATCTCCAAGGACGGTCGCAGTGCGCTCGTCCAGTTCGATATGCGGGGGGACCCCGATACCTCGACGGAGCGGATCGAACCGGTCCTGAAGGCCGTGAAGGGGGTGCAGGCCGACCATTCCGAGCTGCGGATCGAGCAGATCGGGGGCGCCAGCATGACCAAGACCTTCGACGACGCCTTCGGGGACGACTTCCGGCAGGCGGAGCTTTCAGCCGTACCGGTCGCGCTGGGGATCTTGCTGATCGCGTTCGGGGCGCTGGTCGCAGCGCTGCTGCCCGTTGCACTCGCCATCTCCGCGATCATGGCGACGATGGGTCTGGTGGCGGTCGTCAGCCACATCATGCCGATGAGCGAGACGGCCAACTCGGTCATGCTGCTCGTCGGACTGGCAGTGGGGGTCGACTACTGCCTGTTCTATCTGCGGCGCGAACGGGAGGAGCGGGCCGCCGGGCGGGACGCCCGAACGGCCATGCAGATCGCTGCTGCTACCAGCGGTCGGGCCATCGTGGTCTCGGGTGTGACGGTTTGTGTCGCCATGGCGGGAATGCTCTTCACCGGAATTGGCGAGTTCGAGTCCATGGGTCTGGCGTCGCTGATGGTCGTCGCCGTGGCCATGGTGGGCTCGGTGACGGTTCTCCCCGCGCTTCTGTCCTTGCTCGGCGACCGGGTGGAGAAGGGCCGGGTGCCCTTCATCGGAAAGCTGAAGGGCGGCGCGAACGGCAAGAGCCGCTTTTGGAGCGCGGTGCTCGGCCGGGTGCTCAAGCGCCCGGTGATCTCCCTGCTGGTGGCGACGGGCGCGCTGGTCGCGGTGGCCCTGCCCGCACTCGGGATGAAGACCCAGGAACTGAAGCTGAACCAGGAGTTCGGCGACTCGCTGCCGATCGTGGCGACGTACGAGCGCATCAACGAGGCGTTCCCGGGCGGGGCGGAGCCCGCCGAGGTCGTGGTGAAGGCGGACGACATCAATGCGGCGCCGGTGAAGCGGGCGATCGCCGAGTTCCGTGAGCGGGCGGTCACATCGGGCGCTTCGGGCGGTCCGGTCGAGGTGGTGACGCATGATGCCGAGAACCTGGCGTTCGTGTACGTACCGCTGACCGGCGGCGCCGACCAGGACAAGGCGGCGAAGAGTCTGGACCTCCTGCGCAACGAGGTCAGGCCCGCCACCCTCGGCAAGGTCGACGGGGTCGAGGCGCCCATCACCGGGCAGGTCGCCGGTTCGAAGGACTTCAACGACCAGATCACCGGAGCGGTCACCCCGGTCTTCGTCTTCGTGGTGGTCTTCGCGTTCGTCCTGATGCTGCTGTCGTTCCGCTCGCTGACGATCGCGGTGACGTCGATCGTGCTGAACCTGCTCTCGGTCGGGGCCGCCTACGGCATCCTGACCGCAGTCTTCCAGCACGGTTGGGGTGCTTCCCTGGTCGGTGCGGAGGGCGTGGGAGCGATCGTCGCCTGGTTGCCGCTGTTCCTCTTCGTCATCCTGTTCGGGCTCTCGATGGACTACCACGTCTTCGTGGTGTCACGCATTCGCGAGGCCCGGATGCAGGGTCGGACGACTCGGGACGCGATCACCCACGGCGTGGTGACCACGGCAGGCGTGGTCACCAGCGCTGCGGTGATCATGGTGGCCGTGTTCGCGATCTTCGGAACGCTGTCGATGCAGTCGATGAAGCAGATGGGCGTGGGTCTGGCAGCGGCGGTGCTGATCGACGCGACGGTGATCCGGGGCGTGCTGCTGCCCGCCGCGATGGCGCTGCTCGGGGAGCGCAACTGGTACTTCCCGAAGTGGCTGGAGTGGCTGCCCGACATGACGCACGACGAGAGCGGACCGCAGACCCCTGCCGCGGTGATGGGTCACGACGACGAGAGTCGTACGCCCGTGGCGGTCTGAAGTCCTGCGGGGGGGCAGGTCGAGGGGCCGGGGTCCTTGGGGGGACTCCGCCCCTCGGTGTCCGCGGACCGCACCGCTGACGGTGCGGCCGGTCAATCGGCGCGATGGAGCTCCGATTCGATCAGGGCGACCGCCCGGTGGGTTCCGCCCTCCTGGGCCATGGCGACACGGATCTCCGCGAGGCGGCGGGCGACGTCCGGATCGCCCACGAGGTCGAGCACGGCCTCTCGCAACTGCTCGGCCGTGGCTGTGGCGGAGTCGAGTCGGCGGGCCACCTGGAGACTCACCAGCATGTCCGCGTTGCCGAACTGGTCCACCGCCTGCGGGACGGCCACCATGGGGGTCGCGGTGGCCAGACCCTCCTGGCTGCCGCCGGCCCCTGCATGGGTGATGAAGGCATCAGCCTGCCGTAGCACGGCGAGTTGCGGCACCCACGCATGCACCTCGACGCTTGCCGGGATCTCGCCCAACTCGTCCCGGTCGACATGGCGGCCGATCTGGAGGACGGTGTGCCAGCCGGGCAGTTCGCCGAAGGCCCGCACGCACTCCCGGTAGAACGCGGGGTGCTTGGTGTAGGACGAGCCGAGGGACACCAGGAGCACACGCTCCGCATCCTCGGGGCGGTGCCACTCCCCCTGTTCGCTGCGCTCCCCCTGACAGGCGCCGACGAAGGTGAACACGGCCGGGTCCACCCGGTCGGCGTGCGGCTGGAGCGCTGCGGGGATGAGGACGATGCCCCGGCGGGGCCGGCCCACCAGGTGGTCGGGGTCCGTGTCGTGCAGTCCGTGTTCGTCGAGCCAGGCCCGGAAGCGTGCGTAGTACGCGCGTCCGCGCTCCGACGCCATCAGCCCTTCGACCAGCGGCGCCGAGACCTCCTCGTGGTACCCCTCCCAGGGTACGAGGTTGGGCCAGAGGGCGACGGCGGGCACGTTCCATCGGCGGGCCAGCACGGGGGCTGGATAGGCGGTGATGTCATGGAGGACGAGATCCGGTTCATCGCCTTCGAACGCCTTCGCCAGTTGGGGCAGCACCTGGATCGCATCGGCCAGGAAGGGCTCGATGTTGTCGATCAGTTCGGTGCCCCATGCCTCGGGGTCGTCCTCGGTCGGCAGGATCGAGTCGTAGACGACGGGCGTGGCACCCGTCTCGGCCACGCGATCCGCGAACGAGGCCGGGATCGCGTAGCTGACCCGGTGTCCGCGTGCCACCAGCTCTCGGATGACCTCGATGCTGGGGTGCACATGGCCCGGTGCGGCGATGGAGAACATGGCGATGTGGGCAGGTCGTGGCGCGTTCATGACTCCAGACTAAACGAGACGATACGTTTCGTGCAAACGATGGCTCCGCCGCTCAGCGCTGATAGCGGGCCAGCACCAGATTCCCGTCCTCGACCAGACGTTCCCGCAGTTCGTCCAGGTCGATGGCGCCGCTGTAGTACTCCTGGTACGCAGGGGTCGCCACCTTGTCCTTCCACTCCGGATAGCCGCGCACCGACTGGGCGGGGGCCGATCGCAGCCCGCGCGCCAGTTCCGCTCCCACGGCCCAGCCGTATCGCCGCACCCGCAACGAAGGGTCGGCCAGCGCGGACAGTCCGGTCGGCAGCATCCAGTCCCCCCGGGCGAGGCGGACCATGTTGGCCGGCTGGAGCAGATGATCGATGAACTGCATCGCCTCCCGCTTGTGCGGACTGTCCTGTGCGATGGACAGGGTCTGCGGGCTGACCCCCTGCACCGCACCCGCCACACCGACCGGCATCGGCAGTACCGTCCAGGAGAATCCGGGGGGCGCCTGCTGAACGATCTGCTGCCGGTAGGAGAAGCCGAGCGGCACCATGGCGTACTTGCCACCGAAGAGACCCGGGAGCGCGTCCGAACCTCCCATGCCCAAGGCGGTACGGGAGGCGGTCCGGTCCTCGTTCACCTGGTCGTGGATCGTCCTGGGCACCACACCGTCCGCCGCCGTGAAGTCGACCTCCACCTTGTTGGAGTCCTCGCCCCTTCGGTGGAACAGCCGGCCGCCCGCGGAGAGCCCCAGATTGAGGGTGACGGACACGGGTTCCTTCAACGGCCAGGCCACCGCGTACTTCCCCTTGCCCATCGAAGCGGTGATCTGCTTGCTCACCTGGCGGAACTCGTTCCAACTCCAGGGCCGTTCCACCGTCGGCATGCGGACGCCCGCAGCACTCAGGACCTTCTGATGGGCAATCAGTACCCGGGGCTCCTGGAGGAAGGGGACGCCGTACACCCCCCGCCCGAAGGTCACCGTCTCCCAACTCCGCTCCGGAATGTCCGACCGCAACCGCTGCGGCAGCAACTCACGGAGATCGGCGAGATAACCGCCGTAGGCGAAGTCCGCGAGATCGTCGGACGCGTCATGGATGATGTCGGGCGCTTCGCCCCCTTCGAACGAGGTCAGCAACTGGTCGTGGACGCTGTCCCAACTGCCCTGGACATAGTCGACCTGGATGTCGGGGTGACGCGCATTCCACTCCTGCACCAGTTGTTCGTTGGCATCGACTGACTCCTTCTGCCAGGCGAGCGACTGGAAACGCAGTCGAATCTGTCCTGGTGTCCGCTCCTGGCCCGCGGCGCAGCCGGTGAGCAGGAGGGCGCAGATGGCGAGGAGTGCCACCGGACGGAGGCCCATCAGAACCGGACGGGTACGCATCAGGACTTCACCGCCCCCGCCAGCATGCCCCCGGTGATGCGTCGCTGGATCAACGCGAAGATCACCAGCGAGGGAAGGGTCGCCAGGAAGGCAGCGGCGGCGAGGGGACCCAGATCGGCGACCCCCTCGGCCCCCAGGAAATGCGTCAGCACGACCGGCAAGGTCTGTTTCTCCGGTGTCTTCAGCAGGACGAGCGCGAAGAAGAACTCATTCCATGCGGTGATGAAGGCGAAGAGCGCCGTGGCGGCGATGCCGGGCGCCAGCAGGGGCCCGGTGACCGAGACGAGCGTACGGAGTCGACCTGCGCCGTCGACGGCCGCGGCTTCCTCCAGTTCGATCGGAACCGCGCGGACGTATCCCGCGAGCATCCAGAGCGCGAACGGCAGCGACCAGACGACGTACACCAGCACCAGTCCGGACAGGGTGTTGATCAACCGAAGGTTCTTCAGGACGAGGAAGAGCGGGATGATCACCAGGACGAAGGGAAAGGCTTGGCTGATCACCACCCATCCGGTGGCAGCCGTGGAGAGCCTGCTGCGGTGGCGCGCCATCACATAGGCCATCGGGGTGGCGATGGAGATGGAGATCACCGCCGCGCAACACGCGGCGATCAGACTGTTCGCCGCCGCCTGGAGCAGTGGCTGTTCGTCGAATGCCTGACGGAAATTGTCCAGGGTGGGGTTCTGGGGAATCCAGGTGGGGTGGAGCGAGCCCAGTTCACGTGCCGGCTTGAAGGCGGTGGAGATCAGCCAGAGGAAGGGGAACACCAGGAAGACGAGATAGCCCAGCAGCGCGAGGTACTGACCTGCCCTGGCCAGGGAGCTGGTCTTGTTCATCGGGCTTCCCCTCCCCTGATCCGGTTCACCAGATAGACGGCGAGCAGTACCGAGATCACCGCGACCATCACGCATCCCATGGCGGCGGCATAGCCGAACTGTCCATAGCGGAAAGCCTCTTCGTAGGCGAAGAGCATCGGTAGGCGGGTGCGCCCACCGGGGCCGCCGTTGGTGAGCACGTAGACCAGCGCGAACGCATTGAAGTTCCAGATGAAGTTGAGTGCGCTGATGGCCAGGGCGATGGGTTTGACGGCGGGCCAGGTGACGGTCCAGAACCGCCGCCAGGCTCCGGCGCCGTCCAGGGCCGCTGCCTCGTGGAGTTCATGGGGGGTGTTCTGGAGACCCGCCAGGAGGGTGACCGTGGTCTGCGGCATTCCGGCCCAGATGCCGACGATGATCACCGCGGGGAGCGCGGTGCCCAATCCGGTCAGCCAGTCGCGGCCGTCACCGAGTCCGAGGTCGCGGATCGTCTCGTTCAGGATTCCCGCGTCAGGGTTGTAGACGAGCCGCCACATGATGCCGACGACCACCTCGGGCATCGCCCACGGCACGATGGCCAGTGCCCGGGCCAGCCAACGCAGTCGCAGCTTCTCGTTGAGCAGCAGGGCGAGACCGAGACCGAGCAGGAACTGGGGGACGGTCACCCCGACGGCCCAGATGAGCCCGATGCCGAAGGAGTCCCAGAAGAGGGTGTCCTTGAGGAGGTCACGGAAGTTGAGGGTGCCGATCCACTGGGTCGGGGCGGTGCGGCCGGCCTGCGAGTCGGTGAAGGCGAGCGCGATTCCGTAGAGCAGCGGTCCCACGCTGAGCACGAGGATCGGGATCAGTGCGGGGAGGACCAGAAACCAGGCCCCTCGGTCCGTTCGCTTCCCGGCTCGCCGTTCCGCGCTCGCCGATGTCACAGATTCAACTCCTTAGGCTCTTTTGACCTTCTTTATGGAGGTTGATCCTGATCTATGGTCGAACGACGGCTTACGTCATCGTGCTGACGGGCCCGGGCTTCGTCAAGGAGGTCGGGCGGTGGATGCGAGACTTTGGCGGGTTAGAACCGGTGTGGCCGGTGGGACCAGTGGTCAGCAAAAGCAAGCGGAAGAGGCACGGCGATGGATGAGGCACGAGCACGGGAGGTGCTGGCCGCGGCGGGCGTGGCCGCTGACGCAACCCTGCTGGCACTGGGTGAGAATGCGGTCTTCGCCTCGGGCGACGTCGTCATCAAGGTCGGCCGGTCGGACGAACTGCTCGGGCGGGCCGAACGGGAGGCTGCCGTCGGCGCGTGGCTCGCGGAGGCCAGAGTGCCCGCCGTACGCCCGGCGTGGCCCGGGGCACGCCTGATCGACGGTCACCCGGTGACCATGTGGCACCGGCTCCCGGAGGCGGTGCGGCCGGCCGAGCCCGCGGATCTGGCACTGTTGCTGCGCCGGGTGCACGCCTCGCCGGCACCGGGGTTCGCGCTACCACCACGGGAACTGCTCGGCGGAGTGGAGCGCTGGCTGCGACTGGCCGGAGATGCGATCGATCCCGAGGACGCGGCGTTCCTGCGGGAGCGCAGGGACGGCTTCGCCGAGGCTTCGGCAAAGCTCACGCCCCATCTGCCCCGTGGCCCCATCCACGGGGACGCGCTACCGCGGAATGTGCACGTGGGCCCCGCCGGGCCGGTGCTGATGGACCTGGAGACATTCTCGTCGGATCTGCGCGAGCACGATCTGGTGGTGATGGCGCTGTCCAAGGATCGCTACGGCCTGCCGGCCCGCTCGTACGAGTCGTTCGTCGAGGCGTACGGATGGGACGTGCGGGAGTGGTCCGGGTGCGGGGTGCTCCGCGGCGCTCGCGAGACGGCGAGCTGTGCCTGGGTGGCTCAGCACGCACCGACCAACTCCAAGGCGCTGGAGGAGTTCCGACGGAGGGTTCGCTCGCTGCGCCAGGATGAGCCGGAGGTCCGCTGGTACCCGTTCTGATGAGAGCGGGGGCGGGCGCCGGTAAGGCATGGTGGGATCAGTCGCCCTGGACTGCGCCAAGGTCGAAGTAGTCCCGCCATGCGGTGATCTGACCGTCGTGCATCTCGAAGACCCCCACCACGGGGATGTCGACGGACCTTCCCGTACGCAGCCGGACCGAGTCGACGCGCTCGTTGAACACGAGCTCCCCCGACGGTCCCGCGACCTGGCGGTGCACGGTGACGCCCAGCGAGCTGAAGCGGCCCAGGAATGCGGCGAAGTGGTCGCGGATCGCCTCCCGCCCGACGACCGGTTCCAACGGGATGCTGTGGTACACGCCGTCCGGTGCGAAGCATCCCGCGAGCTCGTCCGCGTCCATCCGGGTCAAGGCCGCGAAGAACGCCTCGACCACCTGTTCTCCACTACTCATGGCCACCCTCTCGATGCAACTGGGCTCACCACGCTACTCGCGGGTGGGCACCGACCCGGCCACGGCGGTGGGACACCACCCCGCCCCACCAGCGGGGCGAGGACGGGACGAACACCTCAACTCCGCCCTGGGCAGGGATTCCCCGGCGACTCGGCAGCGGGCGACCCACACCCGGGCCAGAGCGTTACGAGGTCGCTCAACGAGCCGTCATGTGATCGCCGGCGCAAGGTCCCGCAACGGCCATGCGCCGTCGACGGAGGCATCAGCCGTGCCCTTGCTGCGCAAGAACGCCTCGAAGTCCTGCGCCCACTGCGCGTACCAGCCGATCTGACGCTGATGGAGCTCCGCAGGATCGAGCGCCGCCACCTGGGCGTGACGCTTCGCCAGCGCCCTGGCCACCCGTACGGCGGCGACGGCGTCCGATATCGCGTCGTGGGCGTCGTCAAGCGGTGTGCCGTACTCGGCGGAGACGGCCTCAAGAGTCCGCTTGCCCTTGCGGTACCGGTCCACGGCACGATCGATCGTGTACGGGTCTATCACCGGGCCGATGGACCGACCCTGAAGACGCTCGCTCAGGGAGGGCAGTCCGTGCCGCTGCAACTCGGCCGAGAGCAGGGTGAGATCGAAGGCGGCGTTGTAGGCGACGACCGGGACATCGCGCTCCCAGTGCGCGCACAGCGCGCTCGCTATCTCGTCCGCCACTTCGCGCGCAGGGCGGCCTTCCGCCGCTGCCCGTTCGCTGCTGATCCCATGGATCGCCGATGCCTGCTCGGGGATGCGGACCCCCGGGTCCGCAAGCCAGAAGCGCAGCTCCAGCGGATCGCGCTCTCCCACCTGGACGACGGCCGCGGTCACGATCCTCGCTTGCAGCGGATCGGTCCCCGTCGTCTCCAGGTCGAAGCCGACCAGCGGTTTTGCATGCCAAGCCATCGTGGCCCCCTCCTGTGTGCTGTGGTGCTCTCCCCCAGTGGGTTCCCACCTTCGCACGGGCCACTGACAACGACTCCGAGTTCCGGGCCGATGGCACGAGGTGGGGTCTCGAAGGGTGGGCGACGGCGGGAACGGGTCCCGCGAGGGGCGCTGCCGTTCCCGGTCGATGGCGCCAGGCGTGGGGCCTCGGACGCCTCCCGAGGGTGCGTACGGTCCGGGCATTTGTCCGGACGTCGTCCGGGCGTTTGTCAGGGTGCCGTCCGGGCGTTTCAGGAGACCGGCCGCGAGTCGGCCCAGATGGACTCGAACTCCTCGCGGTAGGTCTGGAACAACCCGTGCTCTCCCTCGGCCCCCGGTCGCACCACGCTGCGGGCCCCGCCGCGCAGCACCAGGACGGGCGCCTCCATGCCGCGCGCCTTGCGCAGATACGTCTGCACCACGGCCACTCCGTCGGGCCCGTCCCCGTCCACCAGATAGGCGGTGAAGCGGGGGGTCTCGTCGAAAACCTGGATCTCGAACGCACCGGGGTCGCGCAGCCGGGAGCGCACCCGCCGCATATGGAGGATGTTCATCTCCACCGTGCGGCTCAGCTCGCCCTTCCTGATGCCCAGCTCTCGTTCGCGCCGCTTGACCGAGCTGCTGGCCGGGTTGAGGAAGAGCAGTCGTACCCGGCAGCCCGACTCGGCGAGCCGGACCAGTCGGCGGCCGGAGAAGTTCTGCACGAGGAGGTTGAGGCCGATCCCGACGGCGTCCACCCGCCGTGCGCCTCCGAACAGGTCCTCGGCCGGCAGTTGCCGCTGGAGCCGCACCCGGTCCGGGTGCACGGAGACCACATCGGCGTAGCGGTCTCCAACGAGGTCCTCGACCGCGTCCACGGGCAGCCGGTCCGACGAGCGGGTGCCGATCCCGCTCCCGAGCATGTCCAGCAGCCGGGCGGACGCCCGTTCGGCCTGGGCCAGGACGGCTTCGTTGAGGGCACGGTTGCGGGATACGACGTTGCGCGTGACTTCCAGCTCGTCCAGCGCCAATTCCACATCGCGCCGCTCGTCGAAGTACGGCTCGAAGCACGGCCAGTGTTGGAGCATCAGTTCCCGTAGCTGGGGCAGGGTCAGAAAGGAGAGGACGTTGTCGTCGGCTGGGTCGAGCAGATAGCCCTTTCGGCGGGAGACCTCGCGCACCGCGACGGCCCGCTGCACCCATTCCTGTCCGGCGGGACCTGCCGCGGCCACCACCCAGTCCTCGCTGCCGTGCACCGGCTCGTAGATGGGGCGCAGCACGCCGGCCACGACGGCACGCAGCCGCTGTTCCACCAGATTCAGCCAGATGTAGGCCCGCCCCGCCCGCTGGGCGCGGGTCCGCACTTCGCTCCAGGCTTCGGCGTCCCACTCCAGCTCGGCCCCGATCTCCAGGGGCCGGGCGAGCGAGACCGCACCGGGCGGGATCTCGGGGGCGCCCCCCTCGTGACCCGTGTCACCGGGGGGTAGCTCCAGCCCTCCAGAGCTCACCCGCGCACCGCCTTCCGTCCCCCACCCAACGATCAAGGAAGACTACTCGCCCGAGGGGACGGGGTGCAGCCCGATCGGCGCGCTCATTTCCCAACTCCCTTCTGTCTCAGGTGCGTTCTTGCTGGCGAGATCAACCGTAGTGAGGTGATTCATAGGGGTACGACCCTGCTCCTCCTCCGGGGGACGCCCACCTTCGCCAGGTTGACAGCGGGCGCAACCGCGTCGCCCACCGTTCCCACGGGAGGATCCAGCGATACTTTCCGGGAGAATTCGGACCAAGCGCCCCCTGGTGCGCCCGGTCTGAATCGACGATCGCCGAAACAGACGCGGAAGGGCTCTACGCATGCAGGTCTGGCCAGGACAGGCGTATCCCCTCGGCGCCACCCACGACGGCGCGGGCACCAACTTCGCGGTGTACTCGGAGGCCGCGAGGCGCATCGAGCTCTGTCTGCTGCACGACGACGGTTCGGAGAGCAGGGTGGAGCTGCGCGAGGCCGACGCCTTCGTGCGACACGCCTATCTACCGGGGGTGATGCCGGGGCAGCGGTACGGCTTCCGGGTGCACGGTCCGTATGCGCCGGATCGGGGGCATCGATGCAACTCGGCCAAGTTGTTGCTGGACCCGTATGCCCGTGCCATGAGCGGAAGCATCGACTGGGGCGAGTCGGTGTACGGCTATCGCTTCGATCGACCGGACTCCCCCAACGAGCTGGACTCCGCCCCGCACACGATGGCCTCCGTCGTGGTCGACCCCTCCTTCGACTGGGGGGACGACCGGCCCCCGCGCATCGACTACCACCGCACCGTGATGTACGAGGCGCACGTCAAGGGCCTGACCATGCTGCACCCGGAGCTGCCGCCGGAGGTGCGCGGCACCTACGCGGGACTGGCCCACCCCGCGGTGATCTCGCATCTGACGGAACTGGGCGTGACGACGCTCGAACTGATGCCGGTGCACCAGTTCATCCACGACCATCGGCTCGTCGACGCGGGTCTGAACAACTACTGGGGCTACAACACGATCGGGTTCTTCGCCCCCCACAATGCGTATGCCTCCCGTGGTGACCGGGGCGAACAGGTCACCGAGTTCAAGGAAGCGGTACGGGCACTGCACCGGGCGGGCATCGAAGTCATCCTCGACGTGGTCTACAACCACACCGCGGAGGGCAATGAGCTCGGCCCGACCCTCTCCTTCCGCGGTCTGGACAACGCCTCCTACTACCGTCTCGCCGAGGAGGACCGCCGGCTGTACACCGATACGACCGGCACCGGGAACTCACTGCTGATGCGCAGCCCCCATGTACTCCAGCTGATCATGGACTCGCTTCGGTACTGGGTGACCGAGATGCACGTGGACGGTTTCCGCTTCGATCTGGCCGCCACCTTGGCGCGGCAGTTCCACGAGGTGGACCGGCTCTCGTCGTTCTTCGACCTCGTCCAGCAGGATCCCGTCGTCAGCCAGGTGAAGTTGATCGCCGAGCCGTGGGACCTGGGCGAGGGCGGCTATCAGGTCGGGAACTTCCCCCCGCTGTGGACCGAGTGGAACGGCAAGTACCGCGACTGCGTGCGCGATCTGTGGCGGGGGGAACCGCGCACGCTCGCGGAGTTCGCCTCCCGGCTGACCGGATCGTCCGACCTCTACCAGAACGACGGTCGACGCCCGCTCGCCTCCGTCAACTTCGCCACCTGCCACGACGGCTTCACCCTGCGCGACCTGGTCTCGTACGACGAGAAGCACAACGAGTCGAACGGCGAGTCGAACCGGGACGGCGAGAGCCACAACCGCTCCTGGAACTGCGGTGTCGAGGGGGAGACCGACGATCCACGGGTGCGGGAGCTGCGGATGCGTCAGATGCGCAACTTCATCGCCACGTTGATGCTGTCGCAGGGGGTGCCCATGCTCAGCCACGGCGATGAGTTCGGCCGCACCCAAGGCGGCAACAACAATGCGTACTGCCAGGACAACGAGGTCTCCTGGGTGCGCTGGCCCACGCCCGGGGAGATGGAGGGGGACGACGGCGGGGAGTCCCTGCTCTCGTTCACCCGGGCGATGGTGTGGCTACGGCGCGAGCACCCCGTCTTCCGGCGCAGACGGTTCTTCCGCGGCGGTCCGGTCGACGACAGCCAGGACGAGCTCACCGACATCGCCTGGTTCAATCCGGCAGGAGAGCAGATGACCCAGCGGGACTGGCAGTCCCGGCACACCCGGGCCCTGTCGGTGTTCCTGAACGGGAACTCCGTCTCCGAACCCGGTCCCCGGGGGGAGCGCATCCGCGATGACTCCTTCCTGTTGATGTTCAACGCCGGCCCCGGGGAGGTGGACTTCGGGGTGCCGGTCAGCCACGGCCCGCTCTGGCGGATCATCGTGGACACCGCACGCGCCCGGGCCGTTTCGCTGGAGGAACTGGATGAACTGGCAGAAGGAGAGAAGGTGGCCGCAGGCGAGCGGGTGACCTTGGCGGGGCGCAGTCTGGTGGTGCTGCGCCGGCCCGCGTAGGGGTCGTTCCACCGCGGTAGGGGCATCGGTTCGCGGGTGTGCTGCCGCCCCGGGACGGTCCATCGGGCCCGGAACCGTCCCACCCGTCCGCCGACCCCGGTGCCGTCCACCACCCGTCCGCCACCCGTCCGCCGCTGCCCGTCGTGACACAGAACCCGCGCGGGCGGGTACGTACGCCACCATGACGCCCAATGCCACCTACCGCCTCCAGCTCCAGCCCTCCTTTCCGTTCGCCGCCGCCGCGGCGGCCGTGCCCTACCTCGCCTCCCTCGGCATCTCCCATCTGCATCTGTCACCGGTGTGGGAGGCGGTGCCGGGATCGACGCACGGGTACGACGTCACCGATCCGACCCGGGTGCGGGCGGAGCTGGGCGGTGAGGAGGGTCTGCGGGCACTCGCGGCCACGGCCCGCGAGCACGGCCTCGGGCTCGTGCTCGACCTGGTGCCGAACCACATGGCCGCGGTGCCGCGGTACAACCCCGCGCTGTGGGAGGTCCTGCGCGAGGGGCCGTCGTCGCCGTACGCACGCTGGTTCGACATCGACTGGGCCGCGGGCGGCGACCGGGTGCTGCTGCCGGTGCTCGGTGGGCCGATCGGGGACGAACTCGGGGCGCTGAGCGTCGACGGCGCCGAGCTGCACTACGGCGACCACCGGTTCCCGCTGCGGGCCGGCACCGAAGGACTGCCGCTGCCCGCGCTGCTGGACGCCCAGTTCTACCGGCTCGGCTGGTGGCGCCTGGCCCGCACGGAACTGACGTACCGAAGGTTCTTCACCGTCTCCGAGCTGATCGGGGTGCGGGTGGAGGACCCCGAGGTGTTCGACGCCACCCATGCGAAGGTCGTCGAACTGGTCCGCGACGGTGTCGTGAGCGGACTGCGGATCGACCACCCGGACGGGCTCGCCGACCCGGAGGGCTATCTCCATCGGCTCGACACGGCCACCGGTGGCGCCTGCTGGACCGTGGTCGAGAAGATCCTCACCGGCGCCGAGCAGCTGCCTGCGACCTGGCCGGTGGCGGGAACGACCGGGTACGACACGTTGCGGCACATCGACGGGCTCCTCACCGACCCGGTGGGCGCGGACGCGCTCGCCGGCCAATTCCGGCGGTACGCCAACCCGGCCGGTGATCGCGGCGGGTACTGGGATGCGACGGTCCGCCGCGCTGCCCACCGGGTCGTCACCCGGGAACTGGCGGCCGAGACAGCGGCGCTGACCCGATTGGCCGAGCGGGCGTGCGCCGAGGACATGGCCCTTCGGGACCATGCGCCGTGGGCGCTGCGCGCGGCGGTGCGCGAGCTGCTGGTGCGGGTACCGGTCTACCGCCCGTACGGCAGCGGGGACGAGGTGGCGCTGCCGTTGAAGGCGGCGGCGAGCGCCCGGGCGACCTTCTCGGTGGCCGAGGAGGCCAAGGCCGTGGACACCGTGCGGGATCTCGCCCTCGGACGACTCGGTGAAAGCCCTGACCGGGTCGCCTTCCGGGTGCGGTTCGCCCAGACCTGTTCCGCGGTGCGGGCCAAGGCCGTCGAGGACACCGCGTTCTACCGGTACACGCCGTTGGTCTCGGCCAACGAGGTCGGTGGCGATCCGGGACGGCCGGCGGTCGGGCCGGACGAGTTCCATGCGCACTGTGCGCGGCTGGCCCGTGACTGGCCCACCGGCGGTGTGGTGCTGACCACCCATGACACCAAGCGGAGCGCCGACGTCCGAGCGCGGATCGCGGTGCTGTCCCAGTGCCCGGAACGGTGGGAGGAGTTCTTGCGCCAGATCACCGCGGAGACCGCCCACCAGGAGGGGGGTAGGGCGCCCGACCCGCAGCTGGCGTGGGTCACCTGGCAGACTGCGATCGGATTCGGCTTCCCCTACGGGGAGCGACTGCGGTCCGCCCTGCTCAAAGGCGCTCGGGAGGCCGCCCTCCAGACCGGTTGGACCGAGCCGAACCCCGCCTATGAGCAGGCCCTCGCCGATTTCGTGGCCGCCGGCCCGGCCGGACATCCACTGCACTCGGTGGCCCTCT
Source organism: Streptomyces sp. NBC_00690 (assembly GCF_036226685.1). Classification (NCBI taxonomy): domain Bacteria; kingdom Bacillati; phylum Actinomycetota; class Actinomycetes; order Kitasatosporales; family Streptomycetaceae; genus Streptomyces; species Streptomyces sp. NBC_00690. Next base: position 6,780,481 of record NZ_CP109009.1, on the reverse strand, counting down.
TCGCGCGGGCGCTGACTCCCCATGTACGGGCCCAGGTGCTGGCGGCGACCCTGCTCCAACTGACCGTGCCGGGGGTGCCCGACCTCTACCAGGGCACCGAACGCACCTATCTCGCCCTGGTTGATCCGGACAACCGGGACCCGTTCACAGAAGAGGCCGCGGACGAGAAGACCGCGCTCACCTGCGCGGCACTGCGGCTGCGCGCGGAGCGCCCGGAGGTCTTCGGTGCCTCGGGGACCTACGCACCACTGGCGGTGCGCGGAGCAGCCGCGGCCCACTGCGTCGCCTATTCCCGTACGGGACAGGTGGTGGTGGCCGTCACCCGGCTGTCGCTGCGGCTGGAGCGGGCGGGCGGCTGGGAGGACACCGAGGTACTGCTGCCGGAGGGGGTGTGGAGCGATCTCCTGACGGCGGGACGGCAGCTGACGGGTGGTCCGGTACGGGCGGCGGACCTCTTCGGACCGGGGCCCGTCGCGCTCCTGGTGCGGGCCGAGCGCTGAGGTGCCGGCGACCCGTGCCACGTCTCTGCCCATCGATCCCGACCGTCCGGCGCGGCGCACGGCCGTCCCGCCCCCGGTACACGATCAAGCCCCGGCCAGTGGTCACAACCGATCAGCGAGCGGTCAACCGGAAGCACATATGGCCGAACCCGACCATGTCACCGTCCCGCACCGGCACCGCGCCCGTGACCCGCCGACCGTTGACCGTGGTCCCGTTGGTGGAACCTAGATCGCGCAGCAGCCAGACGCTGTTGTTCAGGATCAGTTCCGCGTGCGACCGCGAGACGCTCTCATGGCTCAACCGCAGACCGTTGCCCGGGTCGCGACCGATGCGCAGGGGATAGGGGCCCGGCTCCGGGAACAACAGCGGTGGCAACTTCTCCGTGTGCCAGGCCCTGCGCAACCGGACGAAGAACGCGGACACTCCGCTGACGGCGCCGACAACGCGGTGCGAGAGCCTCCCCTCGGCTCCGAGGTCCGCGGTCAGGGCCTTCAGATCCTCGGGACGGTGGGCCACCAGGGCCAGTTCCATCCGGCGCAGGAACGTGTCGTGCGACAGCTTGCCCTGGGCAGCGCCCTCCCTGAGCACACCGACGACCCGATCCCGCTCGGCGTCCGAAAGCCGTACGGGAGCGGAGTACGTGGGGAACTCGGGGGGCGACGTCACATCCTCAATTGTCCGCGGCCGGGCGGAAGGTGTCCAGAAAAAAGCAACAGTGGCACTCCATGGCCGGTTGGCACCGGTGGGGACCTCCTGGACGGCCAGGCGGCACTCACTAGGCCCCCACCGGAAATGAGTGGACGGCACACGCACCGAAGGGCTAGCGTGATCATCAACGCCCAGGTCCGACGGAGAGGAGGCGAGTGCCGTGCACATCTCACAGTTCCCGCGCTCCCGCCCCGTCCGCCCGGCGTTCGCAGTCTGACCGGGAGCGCTCACGCATCTCTTCCCGGAGGCTTCTCCATGACCGATCTGGTCATCCGCGCGCTCGGCGAGCGCGACGCACATCTCTTCGACTCCCTGCCCGACCCGCTCCGCGTGGGCGAGGCGATGTCCCATGTGACCTTCCGCCCCGAGTGGCAGCGGGTCGCCCTGCGCGACGGTGAGGTCGTCGCACGGGCCGCCTGGTGGGGCGGTCCCGAGGACACCGCTCCCCTCAGTCTGAACTGGCTCGATGTCGCCGAGGGCGAGGAGGAGGCGGGCGCAGAGCTGCTGCGCACCTCCCCGTACGCGGTCGAGTACCTGCTCAGTCTGCCCGCCGGCTGGCGGGACGACCCGGTGCTCCTCACGGCCGGTGAGACCCGGCTCAGGGTCGCGCGGGCAGCGGGCCTGCACCCCTTCGTGGAGCGCTACCAGTACCGCTGGACGCCCGACTGCGGGCTGCCGGAACGACCCGGACGGCTGGTGTTCCGGCCCGAGCCCGATGACGCGGTGATCCTGGACGTGCTGCGCCGGGTCCACTCGTCGACGCTCGACGCACACGCCCTGCGCGCGATCGAGGAAGGAGGGCTCGACCAAGCGGCCCAGGAGGAGTTGGACTTCTTCCACTGGTGTCCCTCACCGCGCAACTGGTGGCAGTTGGCGTACACCCCCGGCGGCGAACTCGTGGGCCTGCACATCCCCGCCCACAACCCGTCCGGCCCCTGTATCGGCTTCATCGGTGTCGTCCCTGAGCAACGCGGCCACGGCTACGCCTACGACCTGCTGGTCGAGTGCACCCAGGTGCTGGTCGCCCAGGGAGCCGAGTTCATCGCGGGGGCCACCGATCAGGGGAACTTCCCGATGGCGGCGAACTTCGCCAGGGCCGGACACCCGGTGGTCCGGGAGCGCATCCATCTGGTCACCGGCCCGTCGAAGCCCTGACCCCTCCTGCCGCCGTGGTGCCCGGTCGTACCGGCCACCACGGCGGCACCTTCCAGGGCCGTCGCCCGGGACGGCCCAACGAATCGTGCATGGTGGTGGCCGGGTCCGGGCAGCCGGCCGTCGACAGGGGCCGGCCGCCCGAAGCGCGGGCAGCGCAGCGATCCCCGAGGATGGGGACGGAGGGAGACCGCTATGACGACGGACGGACCGCAGGACCCCCACCCGCCGCACACGGACGGCTCGGACCCCCGGCGAGGAGCCGAAGGCTCCACGGCGGAACCGGGCCCGGCCCTGCGCACTCTGGTGACCGGAGCCACCGGGTACATCGGGGGCCGACTGGTGCCGGAACTGCTGGATGCGGGCCATTCGGTGCGTACGGTCGCCCGCTCCCCCGAGAAGCTGCGCGACCACCCCTGGGCGAAGGACGTGGAGACGGTCCGCGGCGATGTGCTCGACGCGGACTCCATGGCGCGTGCGATGGAGGGCATCGACGTGGCGTACTACCTGGTCCACGCCCTGGGCACCGGATCGGACTTCGAACGCACCGACCGGGAGGCCGCCCGGATCTTCGCCGAACAGGCCCACGCGGCGGGAGTACGCCGCATCGTCTATCTGGGCGGGCTCACCCCGCAGGGGGTTCCCGTGCACACCCTCTCGCCCCATCTGCGCTCCCGGGCGGAGGTGGGCCGGATCCTGCTGGACTCACCGGTGCCGACCGCGGTGCTCCGGGCCGCGGTGATCATCGGATCGGGCTCGGCCTCCTTCGAGATGCTGCGCTATCTGACCGAGCGCCTCCCGGTGATGGTCACCCCCAGTTGGGTACGGACGCGGATCCAACCGATCGGCGTCAGGGACGTACTGCGCTACCTGGTCGGCTCGGCCCGGATGCCCGCGGACGTCAACCGCACCTTCGACATCGGCGGACCGGACGTCATCACCTACCTCGACATGATGCGGGGGTACGCGGCCATCGCGAAGCTGCCCCGACGGCTCATCGTTCCGGTCCCGGTGCTCACCCCCCGGCTGTCGAGCCACTGGGTCGGCCTGGTCACCCCCGTACCGCACTCCATCGCCCGTCCGCTCACGGAGTCCCTGCGGCACGAGGTGATCTGCCGGGAACACGACATCGCACAGTACGTCCCGGATGCACCCGGGCGGCCGTTCGGCTTCCAGAAGGCGCTGACGCTCGCGCTCCAGCGGGTCCAGGACGCCAATGTGACCACGCGCTGGTCCTCCGCGTCCCTCCCCGGAGCGCCCAGCGACCCCCTGCCGACGGACCCCGACTGGGCCGGCGGAAGCCTCTACACCGACCGGCGGCAACTGCTGGTCGACGCCTCACCACAGGACCTGTGGCGGGTGATCGAGGGCATCGGCGGGGACAACGGCTGGTACTCCTTCCCGCTCGCATGGGCGGTCCGCGGATGGCTGGATCGATTCGTCGGCGGGGTGGGCCTACGTCGGGGACGCCGCGACGCACAGCGACTGCGGGTGGGCGACTCACTGGACTTCTGGCGGGTCGAGGAGATCGAACCAGGACGACTACTGCGGCTGCGGGCGGAGATGCGGCTGCCGGGTCTCGCCTGGCTGGAGATGCGCGCCGATCAGGACGACCGGGGCCGTACGAGGTACCGACAGCGGGCCGTCTTCCATCCTCGCGGGCTGCTGGGCCACGCCTACTGGTGGAGCGTGTCGCCGTTCCACTCCGTCGTCTTCGGCGGGATGGCCCGCAACATCGCCCGGGCGGCCGTGGCAAAGGGGTCCGGCCGAGGGAAGGACTGACGGCCGACCGGGGGACCGTCCGCGGCCCGCGCTCCGACGGGTCGCTGTCGTTCGGCGCATCATCGGCGCGGGCGCCCCGCTTCGGACACCGTTGGTTGCCAGGATGGTTCCACCGGAAGCAGACGCCGCACGGTCTGACCCCTTCCGGTGATCGTGGCGGGCCGGGTACCGACGACGAGGGGACCACCAGTGCAGTTCGACGTATGGGCACCACGGGCCACGGCACGGGTGACGCTGTGGCTGGACGGCACCGAGAAGGCGATGGCCCGGACGCCGGACCGGGACGGGTGGTGGAGCGTCGAAGCCGATGCGGGCGAGGGAGCACGCTACGGCTTCGCCCTGGACGACGGAGTGGTCCTGCCCGACCCCCGCTCACGCCGACAACCCGACGGGCCGGACGGACCCAGCGCCGTGGTCCTGCCCGACACCCATGTCTGGCGCCACGGCTGGGCGGGGCTGGACCTGCGCCACGCGGTGCTCTACGAACTGCACATCGGCACCTACACGCCCGAGGGCACCTTGGACGCGGCAGCCGCCCGCTTGGACGAACTCGCCGACCTCGGCATCACCCATGTGGAGTTGATGCCGCTGTGTCCCTTCCCCGGAGTGCGCGGCTGGGGTTACGACGGTGTGGCCCCCTGGGCGGTGCACGAACCCTACGGCGGCCCCGCGGCGCTGAAGCGGTTCGTCGACACGGCCCATGAGCACGGCCTCGGCGTGGTGTTGGACGTCGTCCACAACCATCTGGGCCCCTCCGGCAATCATCTGCCGTCCTTCGGACCGTACTTCAACCCCGCGCGCACGACGCCGTGGGGAGCCGCGGTGAACCTGGATGCGCCGGGCTCGGACGAAGTCCGCGCCTATCTGTCGGGCAGCGCACTGGCCTGGCTGCGCGACTACCGGCTCGACGGTCTGCGGCTGGACGCGGTCCACGCGCTCGTCGACGACCGGGCCCTGACCTTCCTGGAGGAGTTGTCCACCGACGTCGACGCGCTCTCCCGGGAGTTGGGGCGTCCGCTGTCGCTGATCGCCGAATCGGACCGCTGCGACCCACGGACCACCACCCCTCGCGAGGCCGGTGGCATCGGACTGCACACCCAGTGGAACGACGACGTCCACCACGCCGTGCACACCGCGTTGACGGGTGAGGCCCAGGGCTACTACGCGGACTTCGCCACCGCACCCCTCGCGGCACTCGCCAAGACGCTCACCCACGGCTTCTTCCACGACGGTACCTATTCGACCTTCCGCGGGCGCGCGCACGGCCGGCCGGTCGATGTGACCCGCACCCCCGCCCACCGCTTCGTCGGCTACGCACAGACCCACGACCAGATCGGCAACCGCGCACTCGGCGACCGGCTTTCCGCCTCCCTCTCCCCCGGGTTGCTGGCCTGCGCCGCCGTGCTGGTACTGACCGGTCCCTACACTCCGATGCTGTTCATGGGCGAGGAGTGGGGCGCGGGCACCCCCTGGCAGTTCTTCACCGATCACACCGATCCCGAACTCGCCGCGGCCGTACGGGACGGCAGACGGCGGGAGTTCGCCGCGCACGGATGGGCGGAGTCAGAGGTCCCCGACCCTCAGGACCCGGCCACATGGGACCGCTCACGGCTGGACCGCTCCGAACGCGACCGGGAACCGCACGCCCGACTGTTGGCCTGGTACCGCGAGCTCATCGCCCTGCGCCGCGCCCAGTCCGACCTGGCCGACCCCGACCTCGCGGCGGTGAAGGTGGCGTACGACGAACAGGCGCGGTGGTTGGCGGTGCGCCGGGGCGATCTGAGGATCGCCGTCAATCTGTCCCCTGAGCGCGCGGCGATTCCGCTCGGTCGCGGCGGACGCGTCCTCGCGGCCTGGGACGAGGTGTCGGCGCCGGGTCCGGACGGACTGCTGGAACTGCCCGGACACTCCTGCGCGGTCCTGGCGGACTTCTGATGAACGCCCTTGACCCGGTCGGCTCTCACTCCGGCTCCGCCACGATGCCCGCACGGACGGCGAGCACGGCCAGGCGGATGCGGTTGTCCCGACCCGTCTTCGCCATCAGGTTGGCGATATGGGTCTTCACGGTCGTCACCCCCAGATGCAGCCGGTCGGCGATGTCCTTGTTCGCCAGTCCGGCTCCGACCAGGGCGAGCACCTCGCGTTCCCGCGGGGTGAGCTGCCGGGTCAGCAGGTCGGGGCCGTCTTCGCGGGCGGTGTGCGTGATGTGGACCGCCCGGGTGACCAACCGGCCCAGCACCGCCCGGCTGAAGGGTGCCTCCCCTGCGGCGGCCCTGCGCACTCCGTCGAGCAGTTCGGCCGGCGGGGTGTCCTTGACGAGGAATCCGCAGGCTCCCGCGGCCAGGGCCGGATAGAGGTGGTCGTCGTCGTCGAAGGTGGTCAGGGCGACGACCCGGGTGGCGGGCCGGGCCGCCAGGATGCGCTGGGTGGCCGTGATGCCATCCATGCCGGGCATCCGCAGGTCCATGAGGACGACGTCGGGCGTCAGGTGGGCGGCCAACCGCACGCCTTCGGCGCCGCTGCCCGCCTCGCCCAGGATCTCGATGTCGACCGCCTGCTCGAAGAGCATGCGCAGGCCCATGCGGACGAGTTGCTGGTCGTCGACCACGAGCAGACCGATCATCGGCGCGGCTCCCGTTCCGGTGCGGGCGGTGGCAGTTCGGCTGCGAGGCGCCAACCGGTGCCCGAGGGGCCGGCGTCCAAGCGTCCGCCCAGGAGTTCCACGCGCTCCCGCATGCCGATCAGCCCGTGCCCGTCCGTGTGCGCCGCAGGCGGTCCCCCATCGGTGGGGCCGTCGTCCTGGACGGTGATGAGCGCGGCCCCGTCGTCAGCCATCCGTACGGTCAACTTCGCGCGTGCTCCCGGCCCGGCGTGCCGGGCTGCGTTGGCCAGGCCCTCCTGGACGAGTCGGAGCACGGCGAGCCCGCGGACCACGTCCAGCCGGGCGACGGCCGGGTCCAGCGTGGCGTCGACGGCCAATCCGGTGGGTCCGCTGCGGGCCACCACCGCTTCCAGGGCGGCGGTCAGCGATCCGGGCGTGACGACGGTGGCGTCTCCGCGTTCCACACCGTCGGGATCGCGCAGCACCGCGACCAGACGTCTGAGGTCCGCGAGGGCTGCGCTGCCGCTGGTGTGGAGGTCGTCGAAGACCTCCACGATCCTCGGGTCCACGGGTGAGCTCCCCATCGCCGTGCCGGTGCCTGAACCGGTGGCTGTGGCGGGTTCTGCGCCTGCTCCGGCGCGGCTTTCGCTCGTCCTAGTGGTGGAATTCGGGCCCGAGGGCACCGGGACGCACTCCGTGGTGTGGGGTGTCCGTGCGTCGAGGATGACATGCCGGGCCACCCCGACGCGCAACACCATGGACGACACATGGTGCGCCACCAGATCGTGCAACTCCCGTGCGATCGCGGTGCGTTCGGCGGCCCGAACGGCCAACAGCCGCTCCTCCTGGCGCTGCTCCTCCTGCCGGGTCCGGTCGCGGGCCTGCTCGGCGGCATCGCGGGCGACCCGTACGTAGGAGCCCATCAGGAGCGGCACCCCGGCGACGATCCCCATCTTGTAGAGGACCGTGGGGAGTTCCTGCGGCAGGTCCGCCCACCGGTTGGCGGCCACCGCGGCGGCCAGGGCCATCGTGCCGACGACCAGCCGGGCGCCCCGGTGGCGCAGGGCCAACTCGAAGAGGGTGATGGCGGCGAGCACCTTCAGCGCGGGAACCACCTCCGAGCCCAGCGCGTGCGCAGCCATGAGCAGGCACGACTGCGCGAGCAGCGCCGCAAGCGCCCAGCGGATACCGATCAGGCTCAGCAGCAGGCCAACCGCAGCAGGCCACCACTCCCGCCAGCCGGACACCGACTCCACCAGCAGCACATTGCCGATCAGCGCGGCACCGGTCACCACGACGCGCAGCACAGCGAATCTCTCGTCGAACGCCAGCTCAACCCTTGGGCGGTTCACCCGCCCCACGATAGGGCGGGCACGGGCGGCACCGGGTCCTGCCGTGGGAGGAGGCGACTCCTCCCACTGGCCGCGACCTCGGCCCGAACGGTGGAGCCGCTCGCCCCGGCGCCCTGCGAGGGTCGGTGCCATGAACACCACACCACATACGAGTACACAGGAGAACCCAACCCCCGCAGAGCGCCCGGGCCCGGTGGGCCCGGTGGGACGCAGGTCCCTCATCGGTGGCGCGGCGGCGCTGGGAGTCGCGGGTGTCACGGGTGCAGGGGCGACCCGGGCCGCGGCGAGTCCACGGGCGCCTCGCGGTGGAGGCCGTTTCCGGGACAGGACGGTCCTCATCACGGGCGCCACCTCGGGCATCGGCAGGGCGAGTGCAAAGGCGTTCGCCGCGGCCGGCGCCCGGGTCGGATTCTGCGGCAGGCGCGAGGAGTTGGGACGACAGGTGGAGCGGGAGATCCGGGCCGCGGGCGGCGAAGCCCTCTACGTACGGGCCGACGTCCGGGTGCCCGAGCAGGTGCGGAGCTTCGTCGACGAGGTGGCGAACCGGTACGGCCGCATCGACGTGGCGTTCAACAACGCGGGCATCGGCAGCAATCGGCTCCCCCACGAACTCAGCGTCGAGGAGTGGGACGACGTGCAGTCCACCAATGTCCGGGGGGTCTTCCTCGCCATCAAGTACGTGATCCCCCACATGCTCGAAGCGGGCCGCGGCGTCATCATCTGCACCTCGTCGTCGGCCGCCGAACAGGCGCGGCCCACCGGGTCCGCGTACACCGCGAGCAAACGCGCCGTCCAGGGCATCGTGAAGGCCGCCGCCCTCGCCTACGGGCCCAGCGGGATCCGGGTCAACGCCTTGCTGCCGGGGACGACGGACACGCCCTTCGTCCGCCCCGCTGGCATCCCCGACACGGGATGGGCGCAGTACAAGGCGGCGTTCGGGCCGCTCAACATCGACGGTCTGGAGCGCATGGCGGAGGCGGACGAGATCGCCCGAGCCGTCCTCGGGCTGGCGTCGGACGACTTCGCCTATATGACGGGCGCTTCGGTGTCCGTGGACGGCGGGGTCTCGGCCGGGCGCAAGATGGTCCAGCCGAGCAGGGCGTAGTGTTCCGCGCGATGGTTTCGGGGCGGTGTCGGGGCGGCCCGGCAGCATCCGGGGGCCGCCCCGACACCGTCCGGTTCAGCCGACGATCGCCATCGCATGGTCGGTGTTGTTCAGTCGGCGCCCGCCGTCGTCCGTCACCGTGACGATGTCCTCGATACGGACCCCGAACCGGCCCGGAAGGTAGATTCCGGGCTCCACGGAGAAACACATCCCGGGTACGAGGGGCTGTTCCTCACCCTCGATCATGTAGGGCGGCTCATGGGTGGTGACCCCGATGCCGTGGCCCGTGCGGTGGATGAACAGGTCTCCGTATCCCGCCTCTTCGATGATCTCGCGGGCGGCCCGGTCCACCTCCTGGCAGGCGACCCCGGGGCGCACCGCCGCGAAGCCCGCCTCCTGTGCCTCCCGTACGACGTCGTGGATGTGCTGCTCGGCTGGGGACGGCTCGCCGACGTGCACCGTGCGGGTGGTGTCGGAGCCGTACCCGTGTTTGAGGCCGCCGAAGTCGAGGACGACCATGTCGCCGACGTCGATGGTCCGGTCCGATGCCTCGTGGTGGGGGTTGGCTCCGTTGGGGCCGGAACCGACGACGGTGAAGTCGACCTGGGAGTGGCCGAACTGCCGCAGCAGGTCGGCGAGGTCGCCGGCGACCTCGGTCTCCCTGCGGCCGGCGAACGGGACCTTGATGATCTCTTCATAGGTGGCGTCGGCCGCTGCGCCAGCCGCGGCGAGCCGTTCCAGCTCATGGGCGTCCTTGACGGCCCGCAGCATGGGCAGTACCTCGGTCAGGGCGATGTAGGAACTGGCCGGCAGGAGTTGTTGAAGACCGAGGAGATGCATCGCCCAGGTGTTGTCGCTGACGGCGAACCTGCCGTCGGACACCAGCAGCGGGGCGGTCACGGCATACGGGTCGTGGCCGTCGGTCCAGTCCCGCAGGGTGAGCGCCGCGGCACCCGCGGCCTGCTCGGCATCGGGAGCTTCCAGCGTGGGGACGACCAGCACCGGATCCCGGCCGTCCCGCAGGACGAGGACGGTGAGCCGCTCGGTGGCCGCCGTGGGCCGGTAGCCGGTGAGGTGGACCAGATCGGGGCCGGGCGCGACCAGCACACCGGCGAGTCCCGCGTCCGCGGCGGCTCGGGCGGCGCGCGCCATCCGGGCCCGGTAGTCGGCTGCGGTGAAGGGCGCGGGCGTGGTGGACATGAGCCCATACTCCCCCCGCCCGGCAGGGGACGCGACCGCGCACCGCCGGGCATCGGCCCCGGGACCCACCGCGGATGCGGCCCTCAGTCGTCGTCGGCCACCAGTCGCTCCAGCAGCGCCCGGAACTCCTCGCCGACGACGATCCGCAGTCCGTCGCCGTCCTCCTCGCGGTCGCTGAGCTGGGTGAGCACACCGTCGTGCCACCAGTAGACATAGGGGCTGATCGCACCGGGCGTGTCCGTGAACCCGGAGGCGGCGAAGGAAGCCATGGCATTGAGTGCCGGGATCACCCGGGTGTCCCGGATGACGTGGAAGGCCAACTGATGGCGGAAGGGCATCGCCACCAACGCGCCGTCGCCCGTGAGGGTGTCTCCGGTCACCTCACGGACCACGCTCTCTAGGGCCAGCACCCGACTCGCCGTGTAGAAGGAGTCACCGAGGATGACCTCGAAGCGCATGCCGTCATCGCCCTTGACGGTCTCATGGGCTTCGATGGGCAGTCCGCGGAGGTTGTAGAGGGCCTGTTCCCGCAGATAGGGAAGGTCACCGAGGGGTTCGAGCGCCTCGTCGGTGAGCATCATGACGCTCTCGGGAAGGTCCAGCGCGATGATCTCGTGGAGTCCGGGGGCGAGCGCCCGCGCATACGCGAAGTTCCGCGGGTCGAAGCCGTCGGCGCCCAGCACCCTGGGGTAGAGCTGGGCCCGGATCTGTTCGGTGGGGAGCGTGTCGAGCGCCGAGGGCGCGTCCATCGTCCGCAACACCATGCCGACGTGTCTGCGGACCAACTCCGGCCAGGAGCGCGGACCCCGATCGTCGTTGTGCAGTACGGCGGCGAGATTGGCCAGACCGAACTGACGGCCCGCACTGTCGGTCACGGCATCCGCGAAGACCGTCACTTCCAACCCCTGCTCGGCGAACGCCTCGCGCACCTGCCCACGGAATCGAGCGCCCTCATCGACGGAAAAGTAGGGAAACTCGGCGTCCCGGGGTGCATCCTGTCGATCCCGCTTCGGCCCTCGCCGGAACAACCCCACATCAACCGCCTTTCATCCGACGCTCCACCCACCTGCGCTCCTGCGCCGATCCCTGCCCGCTTTCGAGCCTACCCACCGCGACTGACACCCCTCATCGCAGAGGGTGTCATCACGGCTACTCACCACGGGTGCCGGGCACGGGGAAACGGGCCTGCGTCGGAATCAAGAGGCGGCTCTACGGGCTTGGGCGGGGGGATCGGCACCGTGAGGCCGGGCGTTGATCGCGACGTCGGGCGTCGAACACCGATGGCGAGGCCGGGCGCGTCCACCGATGGATCGGATGCCGATGGCCGTGCTGCCCCGCTCCCCGACCGTCAGTCCATCGACACGATCAGGTCGGCGCGGTCCCGCCCCGGGGCGACCAGTCGGGCGTTGGACTCGTCGGACCCGCGCACCCAGCGCTCGGCGGCGGGGTGTTCCTTCCCGTGGCGCACATGTCGGCCGATCAACCGCCGGTGGCGCACCTGGTCGTCCAGTTCCAGGAACCAGACGTCATCGAGCAGGGGACGGACCGCCGCCCAGGGGCCTTCGTCGTACAGGAGGTAGTTCCCCTCGGTGATGACCAGTGGCACGTCCGGATCGACGGGGATGCTGCCGGCGACGGGCTCCTCCAGCCTTCGGTCGAAGGCCGGGGCATAGACGGTGGAGGCCGGCGTGGGGGTGCGCAGTCGGGTCAGGAGCGCGAGGTATCCATCGGCGTCGAAGGTGTCGGGCGCGCCCTTGCGTCCGGCACGGCCCAACCGGAGCAGTTCCGCCTGGGCGAGGTGGAATCCGTCCATGGGTACAAGGGCGGCCCGGCCGTCGAGGGCCTCGACGAGGCGGGCGGCGAGCGTGGACTTTCCCGATCCCGGGGCTCCGGCGATCCCCAACAGCCGCCGTGTTCCGGGCACCGCCAGGGCTCGGGCCCGGGCCAGCAAGGGGGTTGGGACGGTGCGCATGGGGACATTGTCACGCATGCGCACCCTCCCGAGCCCCAGAGGTGTTACGTATGACTCCGACACGCATGACTCCCGACGGGACGCAGGTGCCGATCGCCGGTGGGGCCCCTACGCAGGGGGCCGAACCGCACCCGATCGCTGCGGACGGGGTGCGGTTCCGGACGCGCCGGGAGGGCCCGGGGGCCATCCGATCACTCGTCCGGCGTCAGCTTCAGCGAAATGCTGTTGATGCAGTACCGCTGGTCGGTCGGGGTGGGATACCCCTCCCCCGCGAACACATGGCCGAGGTGCGATCCACAGCGGGCGCAGCGCACCTCGGTGCGGGCCATCCCGTGGGACCGGTCCTCGATCAGTTCGACCGCGTCCGTGTCCTTGGGGTCGAAGAACGACGGCCATCCGCAGTGGGACTCGAATTTGGTGTCGGAGCGGAACAGCTCCGCACCGCACGCGCGACAGGAGTACACCCCTGCGGTCTTCGTGTCCGTGTACTCACCGGTGAAGGCCGGTTCCGTGCCGGCCCTGCGGAGCACCTGGAATTCGGCAGGGCTCAGTTCCGTCTGCCACTGCTCGTCGGGCTTCTCGATGTCGTACGCCATGAAGCGGCTCCCTCAGTTCGCCGGGCCCGAGTGCGTCAGATGCGCCAGGATCGCCGGACCGAGGTCCGTGACGTCTCCGGCGCCCATGGTGAGAACGAGATCACCGGGCTTGACCATTCCCGCGACGGCCACGGGGACGGCCGCCTTGTCGTGGACGGCGGTGACCGCGGCGCTCGCCGCCAGTGCGGCATTGACAATCAGCTCGCTGGTGACGCCCGGGATCGGGTCTTCGCGCGCCGGATAGATGTCCAGGACGATGGAGGCGTCGGCCAGGGCCAGTGCCTGTCCCATCTCGGTGCCGAGTTCCTGGGTGCGCGAGAACAGGTGCGGCTGGAAGACGACGACGAGCCGGGTGCCCGCGGCGACGGCCGAGCGCATGGCCTCCAGGTCGGCCGTCATCTCGGTCGGGTGGTGGGCGTAGGAGTCGATGACCTGGACGCCCGCGGCCTCGCCCTTCAACTGGAGCCGGCGCTTGACCCCGGTGTAGCCGCCGATCGCCGAGGCGAGGTTGTGCGCGGGGATACCGAGGGCGACGCCCGCCGCCAGTGCGGCCACCGCGTTGTTGGCGTAGTGCCGGCCGGGGACGGAGACGGTGAAGGTCAGGAAGCGGCCGGCCAGCAGGATCGTGACCTCGCTGGTGAGCCCGCGCGGGGTGATCTTGTGGATGCGTACGTCGGCGTTCTCGGACTCGCCGTAGGTGACGACGTTGAGTCCGGAGCGGTCGCGCACCCGCGAGGTCAGTTCGACCGCGCCCGGCTGGTCGGCGGAGATCACCAGGGTGCCACCCGGGACGATCTTGCCGATGAAGGTCTCGAACGATTCGTAGATCTCGTCCATCGAGGCGTAGTTCGCGTGGTGGTCCAGCTCCACGTTGAGGACGATCGCGACCTCGGGGTCGTACTTCTGGAAGCTGCGGTCGCTCTCGTCCGCCTCGGCGACGAAGATGTCGCCGCTGCCGTGGCCGGCGTTCGTCCCGGGGCCCTCCAGATCGCCGCCGATGGCGTACGAGGGGTCCAGGTCGAGCCCGGAGAGTGCGACGGCCAGCATGGACGTGGTGGTGGTCTTGCCGTGGGTGCCCGCCACCGCGATGGAGCGCAGACCGGTCATGACCGAGGCGAGGGCGTCGGAGCGGTGCACCACCGGAATGGCGAGCTCGCCGGCGCGCACCAGTTCGGGGTTGTCGGCGCGAATGGCGCTGGAGACCACGACACAGCTGGCGTCCTCGGCGAGGTGGGCAGGGGCGTGGCCGATGTGGACGGTCGCACCGAGGGCGCGCAGGGCTTCTGCCGTGGGCGAGTCCTTGGCGTCGCTGCCGGCGACCTTGGCCCCCCGCTGGGCGAGGATCTTGGCGATGCCCGACATCCCGGCGCCGCCGATGCCGATGAAGTGCGGGCGCTCCAGAGTGCCAGGGACGGCGGGTGCCATGCGTGTGTCTCCCCACGGTGTACGGATGGTGCTGACCGCGCCGCGGACGCGCTGCTGAGGGCACGTGCGGGCGGGTCCAGCCTATGCGCTGGCGGTGACGTGGGCGGCGCACCGGCGTTCCGCAGTGGCCACCACCGGCAGGAGCCGCGGCGTCGGCGGGAACGGCGCCCGGTGTGAGCGCCCGACCGCGAACCCCACCGGGCCGCCCAGCTCGAATGAAGCCGGGCGGAGCGGCGAGCCGTCGTGACCGGGCGCCCCGACGGCTGCGCGGCCTACTCGCTGTGCGCGAAGAGCTTCAGGACGGGTACGCCCACCTTGTGGCGGGCCCTGGATGCCCAGTCCCGGTGGAAGAACTCCTCCACGTAGTGCGGGGCGGTCAGCACGATCACTTCGTCCGCGCCCTTGTCCTCCACGACGGCCTTCAGCCGGTCCAGCGGGTGGTCTTCCACCACCTCCCCATCGGCTTGGCAACCCGCTTGACGCAGGGCGGCCACGGAGTGCTCCAAGGCCCGCTCGGCCGGTGCCTTCGCCTCGTGCCCTTCGGGCTCGTCCCCCTCGTGCACCGCCTGGTCGACCTCGCCGAGCGCCATGTCGTCGATCGCGCGGAGCAGGACGTCGGCCTGATCTCCGCGGGGCTGCATCAGTACGAAGAAGGACACGCCTTCCGCCCCGTGGAGGGTGGTGACGAAGTCCACGTCTTCCGAGGTCAGGGGCTTCTCGATCATCAGTACGCTCGTGAACACGTCGGAACCCCTTCTGCGGAAACCATCCTTCCCCGTGCCCGCACGGGGTCTGCGAGAGTAAGTCTGCCCAGCCGAAGCTAACCGGAACGGTAAATTCCGCTGATTGTCAGATGCGACGGTAGCGGGTGAAAAGGAACCCCGCCTCTTCCAGCAGCCCCACGAGGGCGAACTGCTCCGGCACGGCCACCGCGGGCCCGCCCGCGATCCGCTGGGCATCACCCGCCGTCATCGTCGGCGACAGGGTCAGACAGAACTCGTCGAGGGTCCCGGAGGCGACGAACTGCCCCAGCAACCGCGGCCCGCCCTCGGTGAGCAGGCGGACTAGGCCGCGGTCCGCGAGCGCCACGAGCGCCCTCGACGGATCCACACCGGGCCCGTCCCCCGCCACCACCACATCGACGCCCGCCGCCCGGGCCGCCCGAACCCGTTCCGCGGGCGCCTGGGCCCCCGTGAGCACCACGGTGGGCACCAGCGGCTCGGTGAACAGGGGCAGCGAGAAGTCGAGCCCGAGCGAGGCGCTGACCACGGCGATCGCCGGCGCCGGACCCTGACCCGCGGCGAGGCGGCGGGCAGCGAAGGCATCCCGGGCCCTGGCTGGCCGGTAACCCTCTTGGCGTACCGTTTCTGCACCGACTACGACCGCATCGGCCAGCCCTCGGAGCGTGCCGAAGATCCGCATGTCGGCGGAGCAGGAAAGGGGCTGCGAACGACCGTCGTGCTGGGCCGCCCCGTCCAGCGAGGAGACCATGTTTGCCCGCAGCCAGGGGGTCGCCGAACCCCCGGTCTCCTCGGGGTACGCATAGGCGTCCGCCAACTCGTCGAGGTTCCATTCGCGGTCCGTGCCGAGTGTCTGATCGGTCACAGGGAGCAGGCGTCGCATAGGTAGCAGTCTGGCATGGCGCTTACAGTTGGACCTTGTGTCGACCCGTGCCACCAGCGCAATAGCCGAAGCAGTACCCATCTCGCTGTGCGCCCGCGAGCCGTACGTCCCTGCCGACCGACTCGTCGCGGAGATGGTCCCTCCGCCACGCTTCGACGCCGTCCGCTTCGACACCTACGTACCCGATCCCCAGCAGCCGAGCCAGAGCGCGGCGGTCACCGCGCTGAGCAGCTTCGCGGCGAGTCTGGGCGGTGGCGCGCACGCCAGCGGCTCGGGCCGCCGCCGGTGGTTCAGCCGCAAGCCCCCGGCTCCCGCGCCCGTCCGGGGCGTCTATCTGGACGGCGGCTACGGCGTCGGCAAGACCCATCTGCTGGCATCGCTGTGGCACGCCACCTCGGCCGAGCCCGCGCTGAAAGCATTCGGCACCTTCGTGGAACTGACCAATCTGGTCGGCGCCCTCGGCTTCCAGCAGACGGTGCAGACCCTGAGCGGGCACCGACTGCTGTGCATCGACGAGTTCGAGTTGGACGACCCCGGTGACACGGTCCTGGTCTCGTCCCTGCTGCGCAAGCTGGTCGAGGCGGGAGTGGCGCTCGCCGCCACCTCCAACACCCTGCCGGGCAAGCTGGGCGAGGGCAGGTTCGCCTCCGCCGACTTCCTGCGCGAGATCCAGGGTCTCTCCGCCCACTTCCAGCCACTGCGCATCGACGGGCAGGACTACCGCCACCGCGGCTTGCCCGAGGCGCCGATGCCGTACTCGGACGAGGTGGTCGCCAAGAGCGCCTACGCCACCGACGGCTCCTCCCTCGACGACTTCCCCCATCTCCTCGACCATCTGGCCAAGGTGCATCCGAGTCGGTACGGCGCACTGATCGACGGGGTGGAGACGGTGTGCCTCACCGACGTGGGTCCGGTGCCCGACCAGTCGACCGCATTGCGCCTGGTGGTACTCGCCGACCGTCTGTACGACCGTGAGGTCCCGGTGCTCGCCTCCGGGCAGCCCTTCGACCGGTTGTTCAGCGAAGAGATGCTCAACGGCGGCTACCGCAAGAAGTATTTCCGCGCCATCTCCCGGCTGACAGCGCTGGCCCGTGACGCAAAGGGGCTGACAGGGCGCTAGGTTCGGGGGTGTAACCCTGCTCCACCCAGCTTTTCCGTCAGAAGGGAACCATCAGCATGGCCACCACGCGCACGGCGCACACGGTCTGGGAAGGCGAGCTCCTCAAGGGCTCGGGCACCGTCACCTTCGACTCTTCCGGCATCGGATCACAGCCGGTCTCCTGGCCGTCCCGCGCCGAGCAGGCCAATGGCAAGACCAGCCCCGAAGAGCTGATCGCCGCCGCCCACTCCAGCTGCTTCTCGATGGCTCTCTCGCACGGGCTGACCGGCGCCGGCAACCCGCCCACCCGGCTGGAGACCAAGGCCGACGTGACCTTCCAGCCCGGCGAGGGCATCACCGGCATCCACCTCACCGTTCGTGGCGAGGTGCCCGGTCTGGACGCGGATGCCTTCGCCTCCGCGGCCGAGGACGCCAAGAAGAACTGCCCGGTGAGCCAGGCGCTCACGGGCACGACGATCACGCTGACCGCCGAACTGGCGTAGCGGCAGTGACGCCTGTCGCACCACGCGACACATGAGGCGTTGTGGCCCGCACTGTTCACCTGTCCCACGGGGCGTGGTAGACCGGTGCGGGTCACATCTCCTGTCCCCCAACAGGGAGCGCCTCATGTCAGTGACACGACGCCATGTCCTCGCCCGCGCGGGGTTATTAAGTACCCAGATCGCGTTCACCGGTGCCCTGTCCGAACTCTTCGCCGGCACCGCGGTCGGCAGCGGCCACAGCGGGGAACACGGCTACGGCCCGCTGGTTCCCGACCCCGCAGGGCTGCTCGACCTCCCCCGGGGCTTTCGCTACCGGGTCCTCTCCCGGGAGGGCGACCCACTGCGCTCCGGTGAGGGAACCGTCCCCGGCAACCACGACGGCATGGGAGCCTTCCACGGCCGACACGGCCGGACCCATCTCGTCCGCAACCACGAGAACCGCCACTCGGCCCGACTCGGCGTCCCACCGATCACCGGGCTCACCTACGACCCGACGGCCAAGGGCGGCTGTACGGCCCTGGAACTCGACGACGAGGGCGAGGTGCTCGCCGAACGCGTCGCGATCGCCGGCACCGCCGTCAACTGCGCCGGCGGCTCGACCCCCTGGGGAACCTGGCTGACCTGCGAGGAGAACGAGGACCGGGCCGGCACCAACGGATACACCAAGGACCACGGCTTCATCTTCGAGGTCGACCCGATCGCTCCCCATCGCACGGGCGCCGTCCCCCTCACCTCCATGGGCCGCTTCCAGCACGAGGCCATCGCCCTCGATCCCCGCACCGGGATCGTGTACGAGACCGAGGACGCCTTCGACCGTCCCTTCGGGCTCTTCTACCGCTTCCTGCCGCGCAAACCGCTCGGCGGTACCGGCTCGCTGCGCGCGGGTGGGGTGCTGGAGGCGATGCGGGTTCCCAACGTGCCCGACCTCTCGGCGATCGACGAGCCGGGGGCCGTCTTCGAAGGCGTCGAGTGGGTCCCGGTGCCCGACAGTCAGGCGCAGCAGACACCCATCCGACTCCAGGACTTCGGCACGCGCGGCATCACCCACGCCCAGAAGCTGGAGGGCTGCTACTGGGGCGGACGCTCCGTCTACTTCGTCTCCAGCTACGCCCGCAGCGCGGAGGGATCCGCGGGTGACCACCACGGTCAGGTGTGGCGCTACGAGCCGGCCCACCGAAGGCTCACCCTGGTCATCGTCTTCGGCCCGGGCACCGACGTCCAACTGCCCGGTGAATCACCCGACAACATCTGCCTCGCTCCGAGCGGTGGGTTGATGGTGTGCGAGGACGGCGGCGGCGGGCAGCACGTGTACGGACTGACCCGGCACGGCACGGTGTACGAGGTGGCCCGCAATCGACAGTCCATCGGCACCCCGCAGGCGCCCCGCTGGGGTGAGTTCGCCGGAGTGACCTTCGCACCGGACGGGGAGACGATGTACGTCAACGTCTATCGACCGGGGACGACCTTCGCGGTCACCGGCCCCTGGCGCTAGGTCGTTCTCAGCGCACTGGTGCGCACACAGCATGGGCATCGCGCGGCGACGCGGCACTGCCCGCCCCGGTGTTTCGAGGCGGGCAGTGCCGTTCCCCTCGGCACCCGGTCTGGCCTGACATCGGAGCGGAGTCAGGAGCACACGGCGTCTGCTTCACCGGGACCGGTCCGTTCGAAGGGCAAGGACCAGCGGGCGGGGTCGGCATCCCGCCCGAGGTAGAAGAACGACCCTTGCGGACGGACCGCGGTACGGACGTCCCGATCGGCGCCTTCCGAGGTCAGAAGCGGTACACGGAATCCGTCCCCGCGGCTCCACCGGTGGCTTCTTCGCCACCTTCACCACCACCGTCAGCGCCCTGATCCGCGCCTTCCTCGCCGCCCTCGCCACCACCGTCAGCGCCCTGATCCGCGCCTTCCTCGCCGCCCTCGCCACCACCGTCAGCGCCCTGATCCGCGCCTTCCTCGCCGCCCCCGCCACCACCGTCAGCGCCCTGATCCGCGCCTTCCTCGCCGCCCTCACCACCACCGTCAGCGCCCTGATCCGCGCCTTCCTCGCCGCCCCCGCCACCACCGTCAGCGCCCTGATCCGCGCCTTCCTCGCCGCCCCCGCCACCACCGTCAGCGCCCTGATCCGCGCCCTCTTCGCCGCCCTCGCCACCACCGGTGTCGGAGCCCGTACCGTCGCCGATCTGGGCGCCCACCGCGGTCAGTGCCGTGGTCACCGGCTGGAAGAAGGTCTCCCCACCGCTGGTGCAGTTGCCGCTGCCGCCCGAGGTCAGGCCGATCGCGCTGCCGTCGCTCCCGAACAGGGCACCACCGCTGTCGCCGGGTTCCGCGCACACATTGGTCTGGATGAGACCGGTGACGGTGCCCTCCGGGTAGTTCACGGTGGCGTCGAGCCCGGTGACCTGCCCGTTCCGCAGACCCGTGGTGCTTCCCATCCGGGCCACTTCCTGCCCGACGGTGGCATCCACGACTCTGTTGATCGCCAGGAGTTCGCCACCGCCGACGTCGACGCTGCTCGGTGCCTGGGTCGCCGGGTCGTCGTACGTCACGAGGGCGAAGTCACCGGCTCCGGGGAAGGTCGCCGACCGTACGGTACCGACGGGAGCGCCGCCCTGGGTCTCGGACCAGCGCTCGGCGGCCACGGCGCAGTGACCTGCGGTCAGGAAGCCGGAGCCGCCGTCCTGGAGGGTCACGTTGAAGCCCAGCGAGCAGCGCGCGCCGCCGCCGAAGATGGCGTCACCGCCTTCGAGGAAGGTCTTGAACTCCCCCGCGGACTTCTTGATGCGCGCGACTCCGGGGCCGAGGCCCTGTACCGCGGTCTCCAGTCTGTCCCAGCGCTCGCCCGTCACCGTACGGTCGGCCATCACCAGAACCTGATTGGTCCGGGGATCCAGGGCCCAGGAAGTGCCCGGGATCGTGGCCTCACGTGCCAGCGTGCGGCGTGCGCTCAGCAGGGTGCTGGCACTGTTGCGCACTTCGCGCGCCACCGCCCCGGCCTTCGTCACCCGTTCCACGGCCTTGCTGTCGTCGCCGGCGATGTTGACGACGAGTCGCTTCTTCTTGGCGTCGTAGTACGCGCCCCCGTAGGAGTCGCCGAGGGTGCCGTCGAGTTCTTGGAGGAGGTCGGCGGCCGAGGTCGCGCTCATGGTCTTGGGAGCGTTGGATCCAGCTGCGTCGGAGCCGTCCTGGGATGCGTACGCCTGGGGCAGCAGTACGGCCGCGGCCGTGATGGAGATGGCCGCGGCTCCCGCCAGAGCCGCCTTCCGCTTGGGTATGCGCCTGTGAGTCAACTCGCCGCCTCCTGTGGGGGGTGATGGGGTCCGATCCGGCTGAGCACCGGAGGACGCGTCCGCCCCTTGGTACGGATGAGTCGTGTGGTGTGCTCAATGTGGAGACGGGTGAGTTGACTGATGGTCCGTCAGGAGCCGTACGGAACTCCACCGCTCGTCGGGCCATCGGACCGCGCGGACCTGCGCCGAGCACAGCGATGGACGGGCACCGAAACGGGCTTCCTCAGAGGGAAAGTTGCATTCCGCATCGTGCGCAGAAACGGGCGCCGGGGTCGTCCGCCGGGCGGTCGCAGGAGGGGCAGAGGCGGTTGAGCATGCAGGCCGACTCCCCGCCCTCAAGGCCCTGCGCGCCGGTGATGGCGAGGCCGGGGCGCCGACGGTGCGCGGTGAGGTAGACGAGCCCGTCGCCCCCCGCCCGCAGCGATCGACGGGCACCGCGCGGCAGCCAGACCAGACTGTCGACGGCGAGGGCCTGGCGCTGGCCGTCGATCTCCACCTCGCCGTCGCCGCTGAGCACGCACAGCAGTACGTCGAGGTCCCCTTCTTCGTGCGTCTCGACCCGCTCGCCCGCGGGGAGACGGACGACATTGGCGTCCAACTGCCGGCCCGCGGCTTCGAGCCGCCACAGCGCTCCGCCGCGGTCGGCCGGCACATCGGCCACCTCGGTCCATCGGACGAGCACTCCGGCTGCGGAGACCTGGGCCATGTCACTCCTCCTGGGGGTGGGATCCGGCGTAGGGATCGTAGTCCCGACACAGAAGCGACATATCAGCAGATTGCCCTACTGATCATATATTTTTGACCAGTGATCATTTCCGTACGAAGACTCTTCGCCGTGGCGGTCCTCGGTGCGGCACTCGTCGCCTGCGGCGGTGCACGGGAGCCCACCGACCGAACCGAACCGACTGCCCCCCGCACCGGGGCCGGTCCCCGTGCCGCCCCCGAGGCAGCGCCCGCGCCCCAACTCGCGCGACCGCGCTCCGGCCTCACACCGGTCTTCGAGCGCGCCCCCGCCTCGGCGACGGCGCCGAAGACCGTGGCACTCACCTTCGACGCCGACATGACCGCCGACCAGGGTCCACGGGCAGCCCGCGGCGAACACTTCGACAACCCGGAACTCATCAGCACTCTGCGACGCCTCAAGGTCCCCGCGACGATCTTCATGACCGGCCGCTGGGCCGAGGAGTACCCGGCGCAGGCGAAGTCGATCGGCACCGATCCCCTCTTCGAGATCGCCAACCACTCCTACAGCCATCACGCCTTCGCCGCTCCCTGCTACGGCCTGCCGACCGTCGCCAAGGACGCCATGCGGGCCGATGTGGAACGGGCGTTCACCGCATTCCGCAAGGTCGGCGCGGAACGGGTGGTGCCGTACTTCCGGTTCCCGGGGGGCTGCTACGACACGACCGCACTGCGCGCGATCGCACCCACCGGGGTGACGGCCGTGCAATGGGACGTGGTCAGCGGGGACGCGTTCGCCAGCGATGCGGACGCCGTGGCCGAGCAGGTGCTCGCGGGAGTGAAGCCCGGCTCCGTGGTGGTCATGCACTGCACGCGCAGCGCGGCGCCCGTCACCGAGCAGGCGATCCGCACCATCGTGCCGAAGCTGAGGGAACGCGGCTACCGCATGGTCAGGGTCTCCGACGTGATGCGCGGGGCGACCACCGGATGACCCATGGACGGCTCAGCCGGAGCACGCCGTCCGCTGTGCCTCCTGCCATTCGCAGACCGGGCAGAGCGTGCTGCCCCGCACCGACTCCGGATACTCCGTCGGCTCCCGACAGAGCACGCACTCCGCGAAGGGCGGCCCCTCGTCCGGGGCCGCTTCGGGTCGTTCCGGTGTTGCGCAGTACGCCTCGTCCGGCTGGTCCATGACACCCATGACACCGAGCCTACGGGTGGTGCTCAACGATCGCTGAAGCGGCCATCCCCCGGCAGGCGGCGCCCCCGCTGTCAGCCGCTGGTCTCCGTCGCCACGTCGGTGCCGCGCAGCGGACCCATCGCACAGGCCGCCGCCCCGGCGAGGACCGCGAACAGCAGCGCCCCGGCGAAGGCGAGCAGGGGCAGCCGGGGGTCACCGGTCCGGGAGCCGGAGACCAACACCGTCACCGCGTACTTGGCGGGCGAACCGGTGGTCACCAGCGCGAGGAGCGAACCGAGTGCGGTGAGGGCGAGCGACCAGCCGCGCGAGTAGAGCAGCGGCCGGGTGCACAGCGCCGCAACCGCCGCGCCCGTCAGCGCGCAGACGGCCGCCGCCAGCAGCCCGGCGAAGGTGGCCTCCGGCAGGGGGACCACGGTCCGGTTGTCGGCGCCCATCGCCTTGCTGACCAGCACCACCACCGTGGTGCCCACGCATCCCAGCAGCCCGGCGCCCATGAGCGCGGTGAGCAGCGGTGCCAACTGGACGCGCTGGGGGCTGGTAGCCGCCGAGGTGATATCCCGGGCGGACGTGGGCTCCTGGGTGACACAGACCCGGACCAGCCAGGCGGTGACCGGCAGCAGCGCGGCGGCCGAGTAGCCGAGCGCATCCAGCACGGGGCGGCCCGGTTGGATGCCCACGGCGAGGATGATCCCGTACAGCAGGAACGGCGGCAGCCAGCGCTGGGAGCGCAGCAGCAGGGCGGACTGGTAGCCGAGCAGCGCGAAGAGCGCACTCATCCTTGGCTCACCTTCGTGGCCTCGCGGTGTTCGACCTGGCGGACGTGCCAGGGCGGACGGGCCGAGAGCAGGGCTCTGAGCAGCGAGTCGGAGTAGGGGGCGGTGACCGTGAACACGATGTCGCCGTCGGGCCGCACCTCGTGCTCGGGTGTGCCGGGCAGTCCGTCGGGCGGGGGTTCACCGGGAGGACCCGAGGCGATGATCTGCACCTGCGGTCCAGCCGCCGTCGCCGAGGGGGGTGGGGCGCCCGGTATCGACGCCGGCGCCGGGATGAGGGTGCCCGCGCTCACCGAGTGGACCGCGTCGGCCGCGTCGGCCAGCCGCAGCGGGTCGTGGTCGACGTAGACCGCGGTGGCACCCGCCGCGACCCGTTCGGCCACCGCGCGGTCGAGTTCGGCCCGGGCTGCCGCGTCGAGTCCGGTCCATGCCTCGTCCAGGACGAGCAACTCGGGCTCGGCCAGCAGCGCTTGGGCGACGGCCACCTTCTGGCTGGTGCCCTTGGAGAGCTCGGCGAGGGGCGTGCCCGCGTGCTCGGACGCGCCGAAGCGCTCCAGCCACTCATGGGCGCGCGTGGCCGCCGTACGGCGGTCGAGACCGTGGATGCGCCCGATGTGGCGCAGATAGCCCACGGCGGTGAACGGCAGTACGCCCGGGAACCGTTCGGGGACGTACGCCGTGCGGGGCCGGCCGTCGATCCGGCCCTCGCTGGGCGCGTCGATCCCGGCGATCAGCCGGAGCAGGGTGGACTTTCCGGTGCCGTTGGTCCCGGAGATCCGGACCAGGGTGCGTGCCGGGAGTTCGAGATCCACTCCGCGCAGTACCCAGGGGCCGCGCAGTCCGTAGCGGCGGCCGACCGACTGGAGTATCAGTTGGACGCCGCCTTCTGCGGGACCAGCTCGCTGGGCCGGACGATGACGAAACCCTCGCCCTGGAGCATCAGCTGGACCGCTTCGCCGGAGCCGCCGCGGATCATGGAGCCGAAGGACTGCGAGCGGTTGAGGGAGGTGGTGAGACTGGCGCTCCACCCGACGACCGCGTCCGTGTCGACGTAGACGGGCTGCTGGGCGGTGACGGGTATGACGATGGGGTTGCCCTCGCAGATGATGGCGAGTTTGCCGTGGCCGGTGAAGACGCTGTTGAAGAGTCCGCCACCGGCCGAGCCGACACCCTTCACCGTTTTGATCTCGTACGAGAGGGATGCGTCGAAGCACAGGACGTTGCGCCCGTTGATCGTGAGGGCGTCACCGGGCTCGATGTCGACGATGAAGCAGTTGGCGGCCTCGTGGGCGAACCATGCCTCGCCCTGTCCGCGCACGGCCATCAGCGGCAGCCCCTCACCGGTGACCGCACGCTTGAGCATGCCGCCGATGCCCTGACCCTTGCGCTCGAACTGGAGATTGCCCCGGAAGGCGATCATCGATCCCTGGCGCGCGTGCATCTCGCCGTTCACGGCGTACTTGATCGACTTGGCGTTCTGCTGGGTCATTCCGGGAACGGTGGCTTGCTGCGCCATATTCTCGGAGGCGAAGAGGTCGCTTTTCATGGAGTGCATCCTCACCCGGAGGTCGGGGTTCCGCCAAGCCGTTCCCATGGTTGCACCGTGCACTGCTGGCACACTGGCAGCTGTGAGCAGCGAAAACGTAGAACCCGCCAATCCCGCGAACCCGTCCGCTTCAAATGTCCCGCCAAGCCAGGACAGTCCGTTCCAGCACGAGAACGTCGATCGCGACACGGCGCCCCAGTTCGTCCTGCCGCTGGTGGTGCGGATCGAGAAGACGGCTCCCCCGGCCCGCACGGATGCGCTGGAGACCGCGGCCCGCGCGGTGCTCACCCTGCTCGGCGACGAGCGGTCGGTGGGCGAGGGGGAATGGGCGCGGGCGGTCAGCGACTGGCAGGACGCCCGGATCCGCAAGGTGGTGCGGCGGGCGCGCGGTGCGGAGTGGCGCAAGGCGTCCGCCCTGCCGGGCATCACGGTCACCGGGCGGGAGTGCGAGGTACGGGTCTTCCCTCCGGTCCCGTTGGACGGCTGGCCCAAGGAACTGGCCAAGCTCCAGGTGTCGGGGACGGATCTGGAGGACCCGGAGCCGCCCGCTCAGCCGGCAGCGGGAGTGCCGGTGCTGTGGCTCAGCCCGGAGGTGGAGATGTCGGCGGGCAAGGCGATGGCACAGGCCGGGCACGGCGCCCAGCTCGCCTGGTGGGAGCTATCGGACGCGGACCGCACCGAGTGGGCGAAGGCAGGCTTCCCGTTGGCCGTGCGCACGGCGGACGCGGAGCGTTGGGCGCGCCTGGCGTCCAGTGGGTTGCCGGTCGTCCGGGACGCCGGCTTCACCGAGATCGAAGCCGGGTCACGGACAGTGATCGCTGATCATCCCGCGCTGTACCGCTGAACGCCCGACGGGTAGGTTGCGTACCTCTCAGTACCGCCAAAACGATGGCGCCCAGGCTCCGTTGACGGTTGGTTGGCCTCTGGCACATCAGCTCGGGAGGTACTTTGTTGCGGCGCATCAACGGGACGGCTCTGATCATTGCGGCCCTGGTCGCCACCGTGGGGGCCCTGGCCTTCCCGGTGTGGTCGTACGCGGACCGTTCGGGAACCGGTCAGGACAATCTGAACGCCTCGACCGTGGCGACGCAGTGGGGCCCGCTGTCGGCCACCGACCGGGACTTCCTGGTGAAGGTCCGGCTGGCCGGGCTCTGGGAGCTGCCGGCGGGACAGCAGGCGATCGAGCGGGCCCCGACCAAGGCGATCAAGGACACGGGCGACCACCTCGTCGTCGGCCACGCCGATCTCGACCGACGGGCCCGCGAGGTGGCGGGCAAGCTCGGGGTGGAGTTGCCCAACCAGCCGAACGAGCAGCAGCAGGCGTGGCTGCGGGAGCTGTCGGCGGCGAGCGGACGCGAGTACGAGTTCAAGTTCGCCAACATCCTGCGCAACGCCCATGGCAAGGTCTTCTCGCTGATCGCCCAGGTCCGGCACACCACGCGCAACACGCTGATACGGCAGTTGGCGAGCGATGCCAACCAGACGGTGCTGGACCACATCACCATGTTGGAGGGGACCGGCATGGTCGACTTCGACGCCATCGCCAACGAAGCGGCCGGGGGTGCGAAGGCGAGCCCCACCGGGCCGCCGCCGCCGGGCGGGAACGTGCCCGCCGCTCCGCAGCCGGTGGAGCCCAACGGCAGCCAGCAGCTGACCTCCCAGCCGTCCGTACCACCCGGCCCTCCCGGCGCCATCAACACCGGCAGGCCGGAGCCCTCGCTCAGCCCCTGACCTTGCAATCCCTACTCGTCGGGAACCTCAAATCCACCTCTGAACGTCTCACCCCCGGGATTTACCCTGTCCTTACAGGGCGATGACACCACCACGCGTCCTCGGCGGTGACCGAGGCGCGACCGGGAGTTGGGGACACACCGCAGGGGGCGGCATGGCACTCGGCATGGGCATCGGTTGGCGTCCGGAGATAGCACGGACCGTGGAGGAGTTGTCGGGGCTCGACTGGGTCGAGGTGGTGGCGGAGAACATCTGCCCCTGCCATCTGCCCGACTCGCTGTCCCGGCTGCTGGCACGCGGTCTGACCGTCGTGCCACACGGGGTGTCCCTGGGGCTCGGCGACGCCGACCGGCCGTCCGAGCAGCGGCTCAAGGACCTCGCCGAGCGGGCGACCGCACTGGGCGCGCCCCTGGTCACGGAGCACATCGCGTTCGTGCGGGCCGGGGGGAAACTGACCGCGTCCCCGCAGTTGGAGGCCGGTCATCTGCTCCCGGTGCCAAGGACCTGGGACGCCCTGAAGGTCCTGGTTGAGAACGTCCGGATCGCGCAGGACTCCCTGCCCGTACCGCTGGCGCTGGAGAACATCGCCGCACTGATCTCCTGGCCCGACGAGGAGCTGACGGAGGGGCAGTTCCTCGCCGAACTCGTCGAGCGCACCGGGGTTGGCCTGTTGATCGACGTGGCGAACCTGCACACGAACCACGTCAACCGTGGCGAGGACCCGGCAAAGGCCCTCGCCGAACTCCCGGTGGAAGCGATCGCGTACGTCCATGTGGCAGGCGGCGAGGAACGGGACGGCGTCTGGCACGACACCCACGCCCATCCGGTCACCGAACCCGTCCTGGAGGTGCTGCGGGAACTCGCGTCCCGGGTCAGCCCGCCGGGGGTGCTGCTGGAGCGGGACGACGACTTTCCGCCATCCGACCAGGTGCATGGCGCGCTGGCGGGTGAGTTGGCGGCGATCAGGGAGGCGGTGGGAGGCGCGGTGCAGGCTCCGCCGGCAACCCGCCCGGCTTCGGCGACCGCGACCGACCGGGAAGCCGACGCATCGCCCGGATCGCCCGGATCGGCCGATCCATCGGCCCGGGACCGGCTCGGCATCTGCCAGACGGCGCTCCTCGCCTCCCTGGTGGCGGGCGGTCCGGCCCCCGAGGGCTTCGACCACCAGCGGTTGCGGGTGCAGCGGCGGGCGCTCGCCGCCAAGCGGGCGTCCGTCGTCGCCCGCATCGCCCCGGAACTGCCCGAGATCCTCGGCCCCGGCTACCGGCCCGCGTTCCTCGCGTACGCCAAGGGTCGCCCGATGGGCTCGGGATACCGCAAGGACGCACTCTCCTTCGCCGAACACCTGCTGATTTCCGGCCGGCCCGCCAACGCTCGGGCCCGGCGCCAGCTCACCCGGTGGTGGGAGGATCGCATCGCAACCCGCCCACCCGGGCGTGCCGCACGGATCGCCCGGGCGGCACGGATGAGACTTCTACGGAGGTAGTCCATGGACGCAGCAGCCGTGTTGGTCTGGATCGCGATCGCGGCCTCGTCGATCCCGCTGATCGTCACCGTCGTCCGGGCCCAACGGGACAGTCGGGCCCGTGGGGTGGCGGAGGAGATCCGCAGTGTCTACGAGGCGGCCTTCCTAAGTGGCGGTCCGGTACGGGTTGTGGACACAGCGGTGACAGCCATGCACGCGGACGGACGCCTACAGATAGGCGGACCTGGCATCGTGGGCGTACACAACGACGTCTCCCACGATCCCGTGGAGCGGGCCGTGCTCACACATCTGGCGAACTCCGACGACCACCAACTGAACACGCTGCGGTACAAGGTGATGCGCAAGCCAGCGGTGACCGGCATCGCCAGTGGGCTGACCGATCGCGGACTGATGATGTCGCTCCGGCGCATCGGCGCGGGGCCCGTTCTCTGGGGGCACGGCCAGGCGACCCTGTGCTGGATGGGGCTGACGACCGCTACCACGCTCACCGTCGTCAGCCATGTCCATGATTGGGACCGTCCCGCCCTGCCCTTCGTCCTGTTGGTGCTGCCGGCGCTGGTCTGGGGCATCGTGACCGGGCATCTGATGGCGCGCCGGGTCAGTCGGCGGGTGACGAAGGCGGGGCTGCGGGCCCTGCGCGACTACGGCCGACGCTCCGCAGGCTCCACGGCTCCCGGGCAGCGGGTGGCGGTGCAGGGGGCGAGCGCCGCGGGTCATCCGCTGCTGCGGACGCTCCTCGCCGCTTCCGTGGCGGTGCCCCTGATGGCCGCCACGACAGGGGGCGGGGACGGTGGCGGAGACGGCGGTGGTGGCGACGGCTGCGGAGGGTGCGGCGGCTGCGGCTGCGGCTGACCCCCCGACGGCCATCGACCCGACGCCCCCGGTGGCTCCCCGGCCTGGGCGCCGCACGGGGCTCGACACCGCATCACGGGGGCGCACTGGAGGCCGAAGGGCGCATCGGAGTCATTGACCGCGACACCGTTCGGCGGTGCTTTACTCGCCCCGAAGCGCCACGAAGGATCGATCCCTTGACCGCCGTCCGCACACGAACCGAGGACGGCGGGCGACGAAGGGATCTGGATGAGAGCACGCGCACGACACGGGGTCCTCATCGGCCTCGGCTCCCTGGCGATCAGCACGTTGATCGTCCCGCCCGCGGGCGGCGCCACGACCACCGTGCCCGAGTCCCACGGCACCGCCATCGCAGCCGCACGGGCCGCCAGCGCGGGCATCTCGTTCGATGCCTGCCCCGAGGTGGAGCGGCTCCCCTCCTCGGTGAAATGCGGCGCCGTCGAAGTGCCGTTGGACTACGCACAGCCGTCGGGCCGGCAGATCTCCCTCACGGTCAGTCGGGTCCCGGCGAGCGGTGATCCGGCCGACTACCAGGGCGCGTTCGTCTACAACCCGGGCGGTCCCGGCGCATCCAGCATGTACTTCCCCCTGGCCGGACAACTCCCGGAGTGGAAGCGCATCGCCCGCGCCTACGACCCTGGTGGGCTACGCGCCCCGCGGTGTCGCACGTTCCGCGCCGCTGTCCTGTGAGGAGCCGTCCGAGCGGGCCCAGGGCCCGACCCCGGATCCGACCCACCCCTCCCCCGCCGACAAGCAGCGGCGGATCGCCGGGGCAAAGGCATACGCCGAGGGCTGTGCCCGACGGAACGGCAGCGCGCTGCGGCACTACACCTCATTGAACAACGCGCGTGACCTCGATGTGCTGCG
The DNA here is from genome assembly GCF_036226685.1 of Streptomyces sp. NBC_00690. Classification (NCBI taxonomy): domain Bacteria; kingdom Bacillati; phylum Actinomycetota; class Actinomycetes; order Kitasatosporales; family Streptomycetaceae; genus Streptomyces; species Streptomyces sp. NBC_00690. Next base: position 6,750,437 of record NZ_CP109009.1, on the reverse strand, counting down.
GGCCGCACTCGGCCAGCAGCGACTGACCTTCATGGGAGCTTCCTACGGCACCTACTTCGGTGCGGTGTACGCCACCCTCTTCCCCTCCCACGTGCGTCGCATGGTCTTCGACTCGGCGGTGAACCCGGCCCCGGAGAAGATCTGGTACCGGAGCAACCTCGACCAGAACACCGCCTTCGAGCGCCGCTGGACGGACTTCCGCACCTGGATCGCCAAACACGACGACGTCTACGGGCTGGGCGCGACCCCCGATGCGGTGGCGCGCAGCTATGAACGGGCGAGTGCCCGACTGGCCGTGGAGCCCGCGGGGGGCACGGTGGGACCGGGCGAGTTGCACGGGGCGTTCCTGGGCGCGGGGTACTACGACGACTACTGGGTACCGAGGGCCACGGCCCTCTCGGAGTATCTGCGCGGCAACGACAAGCCGTTGATCGCTCAGGCCGCACCGCGGACCGGGGCGGCGAAGGAGTCGGAGAACGCGCGGGCCGTCTACTCCGCCATCGAGTGCAACGACGCCCCCTGGCCCACCGACTGGGCGGTGTGGGACCGGGACAACACGGAACTCGCCCGTACCGCGCCCTTCGAGACCTGGGACAACGCCTGGATGAACCTGCCCTGTGCCTTCTGGCAGGGGCCTCGACAGGAGCCCCTGGACGTGGGCACCCGGCGGGGCGCGCTGCCGCCGGTGCTGATCCTCGCGGCGGAGCGGGACGGGGCGACCCCGTACGAAGGGGCGAAGGAACTGACGCGCCGGTTGAAGGGGGCGGTCCTGATCACCGAGGAGGACGCCGGTACGCACGGCATCGGCGGCGGCGCCAACGCCTGTGTGAACGCCCATCTGGAGGAGTACCTCCTTCAGGGGAGGACGCCGGTGCGGCGCGCGTCGTGCGCGCCGCACCCGGAGCCGGACCCGGTGTCGCTGGAGCGGCGGAGCGAGCAGCGCAGGCTGCCGAACGCCGTCTGACCTTCCGGGTCGGACAGACCGGGGCCGCTGGTGTGCGGTCCCGGCCTTCGTCATGTCCGGGGCCGCTGAGGCGCGGCGCCCGGAACGGGTGGAGACCCGTCAGGCGAGCGAAGCCACCAGTTCGGAGACCTCCTTGCGGCGGCCCGTGTAGAACGGGACCTCCTCGCGCACGTGCATCCGGGCCTCGGACGCCCGCAGATGACGCATCAGATCGACGATCCGGTGCAGTTCGTCCGCCTCGAAGGCGAGGATCCACTCGTAGTCGCCGAGGGAGAACGAGGCGACCGTGTTGGCGCGGACGTCCGGGTAACCGCGGGCCATCTTGCCGTGGTCGGCGAGCATGCGTCGACGGTCCTCGTCGGGCAGCAGGTACCAGTCGAAGGAGCGGACGAAGGGATAGACGCTGACGTAGTCGCGCGGGTTCTCGTCGGCGAGGAACGCCGGGATGTGCGACTTGTTGAACTCGGCGGGCCGGTGCAGGGCCATGTTCGACCAGACCGGGTCCAGCGCCCGACCGAGGCGGGTGCGACGGAAGAGGTTGTACGCCTCCTGGAGCTCGTCCGAGGTCTCGGCGTGCCACCAGATCAACACGTCGGCGTCGGCGCGCAGCCCGGAGAGGTCGTACGTGCCGCGCACCGTGATGTCCTTGGCGGCGAGCTGGTCGAACAGCTCCTGGACCTCGTCGGCGTAACCGGAGCGGGCCTCGGGCAGCACGTCGCGCAGCTTGAAGACGGACCACAGCGTGTAGCGGATGACCTCGTTGAGGTCCTTGGCCTTCTTGCCGGCGTTCGGAATCTTTTCAGGTGCGCTCATGGGGCTATTGTCCCGCGCCCCGATCGGTGCCCCGCGCCAGGGTGTGCGTGGCGAGGATCTCGTCAGCGGCGCGCTGCCCACCGGCGATGCAGGCAGGGATGCCGACGCCGTCGTAGGCCGCGCCGCAGAGCGCCAGACCGGGCAGCTTGGCGACCTCCCGGTGGATGCGCGCGACCCGGGCGGGATGGCCCACCGGGTACTGGGGAAGTCCTCGCGTCCATCGGGTGACGGTGGCGGCGACGGCAGTGGCCGTGACCCCGGTCGCCTGGCGGAGGTCGCCCGATGCCACGTCGATCAACTCGGCGTCCTCGCGCTGCAACTGCTCCTCCTCGCCGTGGCGACCGATGGAGGCGCGCAGCACGAAGAGTTCGGGCGAGCGGTCGCCGACCCACTGCCACTTCTGGGTGGAGAGGGTGGACGCCTTGATGGTGCGGCCCTCGATCGGAGGGACGAGGAAGCCGCTACCGGCGGGGAGGCCGGTCATCGCGGAGCGCGGGAAGGCGAGGGTGACCAGGGCCATCGAGGCGTACTCGATCCGGTCGACCTCGGCGGCTGCGGCGGGGGACTCGGCGGCGAGCAGGGTCGCCGCGGGGCCTGCAGGCACCGCGAGGACCACGGCGTCGGCGGTCAGGGTCCGGTCCGTGAGGCGGACTTCCCAGCCGTCCGAGCGGCGGTTCAGCGCGATGACGGGCGTGCGGTGGAGGATCTCGCCACCGCCCGCGCGCACCGCGTCGGCGACCGCTTCCGGCAGGGTGCCGACACCGCCTTCGATGCCGAGGAACACGGGCCCGTCCTGCTGCTGTTCCCGGGCCCTGCGCTGCACCTCCTGGACGCCCGCGAGCAAGGAGCCCCGCTTCTTGGCCGCGGCGTAGAGGTGGGGCACGGCGGCCTGCATGGAGATCCGATAGGCGTCACCCGCGTACACACCTCCGAGCAGGGGTTCCACTAGGCGGTCGACGACTTCACGGCCGAGGCGTTCGGCGGCGAAGGCGCCGATGGCCACGTCCTCGTCGAGTTCGGCGGCGGGCAGGTCGCGCTCCTCTGCGATGCGTGCGACACCGCGCGGCGACAGGATTCCGGCGAGCGCCTCGGGGGTCCCGGGGACTCCCATCACATGTCCCTTGGGCATGGGGCGCAGGGCGTCGCGGGTCCACAGTGCAGCGGTGGCCGTGGCGGGCGCCTGGAGTCTGTCGCCGAGGCCGACCGCCCGGGCGAGGTCGATCGCTTCGGGGCGTCGGGCGAGCAGGGACTCGGCGCCGAGGTCGATCGGGGCGCCTTCGATCTCTCCGACGAGCAGTTTGCCGCCGAGCCTGTCGGTGGACTCAAGGAGGGTGACCCTGACCCCCGCGCCGACGAGCCGGTGTGCGGCGGCGAGCCCGGTGATCCCGCCCCCGATGACGACGACGTGCCCGGGGTCCGTCCGGGGTCCGGTACCGGTGTCCTGGGAAGACTGCATGCCTCCACTGTCTCAGATCTGCTTGGGGCGGCCTTGAGCGACCGGTTGCGCACCATTCGGTTCTCTTGGGTTCTCTTCAGTTCACGTCGGGTCTCTTCGGGTCGTGTCGCTTCCCGTGTCGCATGTCTTGCGTCCCATGTCCCGTCCGATCCGATTCGAGTCCTGACCGTGACCGGTTCGCTACCGCCGGGAGGAAACCGGACGCAGGAACCCCCCGTCGAAAGGGCGATATCCAGCGACGGAATCGATATGGGGGGCCATATGCGTGCACGACGTACGTGCGCCGTAGTTCTGCTGACCGCCTCACTCGCGGTGGCGGGCTGCGCCGCGGATGACGGGGACAACAAATCGGCCAAGGCGGTCGACGCCGCGGCCCAACGGGCGGCGGTGGGCGGCGCCAAGGAGGCGGCAACCGATCCGAAGTCGGACCAACAGGGGTCCCCGAAGGCGGCACCGGCTCTCAAACTGGCGCCCTCGCACATCATCCGCACCGCCGAACTGCGGGTCCGGGTCAAGGACTCTGCGAAGGCACTGACCGCCGCCCGCAGGACCGCCGAGCAGGTGGGCGGCCATGTCGCCGAGGAGTCCACCGAGCGCATCGGCGACGACGAGATGGACACGCGGGTGGTCCTGCGCGTTCCGCAGGAACGCTACGACGGGGTGCTGGCCGAGTTGGCGGGCGCGGGAAAGCTCCTGCTGCGGACCTCGAACGCCACCGATGTGACCGATGAGGTCGTCGACGTGGAGAGCCGCATCGCCACCCAGCGGGCGAGCGTGACCCGGGTGCGGGCGCTCATGGACCGGGCCGACAAGCTCGCCGACGTGGTGACCCTGGAGGGGCAGCTCAGCAGCCGTCAGGCGGAACTAGAGTCGCTGCTCGCCCGACAGGCGTCACTGAAGGACCGGACGAGTCTGTCGACGATCGAGCTCACGCTCTCCGAGACCGAGGAACCGAAGGACGAGGAAGAGGGCGACCCGGGCTTCCTGGACGCGCTGGAGGGCGGCTGGGACGCCCTGGTGACCTCGCTGCGCTGGACCGTGGTGGTGCTCGGTGCGGCGGCGCCGTTCGCCGCTCTGCTGGGCCTGTTGTACGCGCTGTGGCGGTGGGCGGTGCGCCCCCGGCTGAACGGACGCCGGTCAGTCCCGGAGCCGTCACCCGCTCCCCTGCCCGCCTACGCGGCGACGCCCCCGCAGACCGAACAGGAGGAACCTGACCGCAGCTGACCAGGCACTCCCCCGTAGCGTGGGGGCATGACGAGTCCCAGAACGGTCGAGCGACTGGTGGTCATCGGAGGCGATGCGGCGGGCATGTCCGCCGCATCGCAGGCACGCAGGCTCAAGGGGCCGGACGAGTTGGAGATCGTCGCGTTCGAACGCGGCCACTTCAGCTCGTTCTCGGCGTGCGGGATCCCGTACTGGATCGGCGGCCAGGTCGACGAGCGCGCCGATCTGATCGCCCGTACGCCGGCCGAGCACCGCGAGCGCGCGATCGACCTCCGGATGCGTACGGAGGTCGTGGAGATCGACACGGCGCGCGGGCGGGTGCGCTCGCGCGATCTGGAGAGCGGCGCGCACGCGTGGACCGGCTACGACAGGCTTGTACTGGCCACCGGGGCGCGCCCCGTGCGACCGCCGCTGCCCGGCATCGACGCCCCTGGTGTGCACGGTGTGCAGAACCTCGACGACGGCCAGGCACTGCTGGACACGCTCGCGGCCACCGAGGGGCGCCGCGCGGTGGTGATCGGCGCCGGCTATATCGGTGTGGAGATGGCGGAGGCCCTGCTGAACCGGGGCTTCGAGGTGACGGTGCTCAACCGTGGCGAGCAGCCGATGGCGACGCTCGACCCGGACATGGGTTCCCTGGTGCACCAGGCGATGGACGGCCTGGGTATCACCACGGTGAATCGCGCCGAGGTGACCGCGATCCACACCGATGACGCGGGCCGGGCCTGTGCGGTCGCCACGCGTGACGCCGTCCATCCGGCGGATGTCGTGGTCCTCGGCATGGGTGTGGAGCCCGAGACCTCGCTGGCGAAGGCCGCGGGACTACCGCTGGGCGCCTACGGGGGGCTGCTCACGGACCTGTCGATGCGGGTGCGCGGCGAGGACCGCATCTGGGCCGGTGGGGACTGCGTCGAGGTGCTCGACCTGGTCTCGGGCCGGGATCGCCATGTCCCCCTCGGCACCCATGCCAACAAGCACGGCCAGATCATCGGCTCCAACGTGGCCGGGGGCTACGGCACGTTCCCGGGCGTGGTGGGCACGGCGGTCAGCAAGGTCTGTGAGCTGGAGATCGCCCGAACCGGTCTGCGGGAGCGGGAGGCATCGGCGGTGGGCCTACAGTTCGTGACGGCGAAGGTCGAGTCCACCAGCCGGGCCGGCTACTACCCCGGGGCCGCCCTGATGACGGTGAAGATGATCGCCGAGCGCCGTACGGGGCGGCTGCTGGGCGTGCAGATCGTGGGCCGTGAGGGCGCGGCGAAGCGGGTGGACATCGCGGCGGTGGCGCTGACGGCCGGGATGACGGTCGAGCAGATGACCGCCCTGGACCTCGGGTACGCGCCCCCGTTCTCCCCGGTCTGGGACCCGGTGCTGGTGGCGGCCCGCAAGGCGGCCACGGCGGTACGGGCGGGCTGACGGCCCCGGGCAGGGGGTCCGGGTGGCTCCCCTGCCCACGGCATCCGCAGCAGTTCCCTGTGAGACGTCAACGGCCTTGCCGGAAGGCGTGATTGCGCCTTGGACGCCGTGCGCGGGCGCGCAGGTTCAGCGGGCCGTCTGCTCGTGGACCGATGCCACCAGACGCGTCAGCGCGTCCGGGTCGGTCGTGGGGAGCACACCGTGGCCCAGATTGAAGATGTGGCCTTCCAGGCCCTCCGCCGCGTCGAGCACCTCTCGGGTCTTGCTCTCCACCGCCTCGCGGGAGGAGAACAGCACCGCGGGGTCGAGGTTGCCCTGGAGCGCCTTGCCCGGGCCGACCCGTCGGGCAGCCTCGTCCAGCGGAACGCGCCAGTCCACGCCCACCACATCGGCGCCGGCCTCACCCATGAGGCCGAGGAGCTCACCGGTGCCCACGCCGAAGTGGATCCGGGGCACCCCGTAGGAGGCCACCGCATCGAACACCTTGGTCGAGGCGGGCATCACGGAGCGACGGTAGTCGGCCGGTGCGAGTGCGCCGACCCAGGAGTCGAAGAGCTGGACGGCGCTGGCTCCGGCTTCGATCTGCACCTTCAAGAACGCCGAGGTGATCTCGGCGAGACGGTCCAGCAGATCGGCCCACAGCTGCGGGTCGCCGTACATCATCGCCTTGGTGTGCTCGTGGTTGCGGGAGGGCCCGCCCTCCACGAGGTAGCTGGCGAGCGTGAAGGGCGCGCCGGCGAACCCGATGAGCGGGGTGGTGCCGAGCTCGGCCGTGAGCAGGCCGATCGCCTCGGTCACGTACCAGACGTCCTCGGGTGTGAGGTCCCTGAGCCGGGTCAGGTCGGCGCGGGTGCGGATGGGGTCGGCAACGACCGGGCCGACGCCGGGCTTGATGTCGAGGTCCACGCCGATCGCCTTGAGGGGGACCACGATGTCGCTGAAGTAGATCGCGGCGTCGACCTTGTGGCGGCGGACCGGCTGGAGCGTGATCTCGGTGACCAACTCGGGCCGCATGCACGATTCCAGCATCGCCGTGCCCTCGCGCACCTTCAGGTACTCGGGCAGGGAACGGCCGGCCTGGCGCATGAACCAGACCGGTGTGTGCGGGACGGGCTCCCGCCGGCACGCCTTGAGGAAGGCGGATTCGTACGGCTTCGGCTGCTGGCCCGTGGGGCGGTCGTTGACGCTCACGCCCCAAATCTTCGCACGCCGGGTGGAAGTGGCTGCCCCGGGCCGGGTGTCCTTCCCTGCGCTCAGGGCCCGTTCCGCCTACTCTTCCCCGCATGGCCGCGGCTCAGGGACGTTATTCGGATCATTCTGACCAGTCTGATCAGTCACATCACGCGCAATCCGGTTCGCCCGGCTCGGGCGGGGACGACAAGGACGGTGCTGACGACGGCACGCAGGACACTGTGCCCCGCGCGTTCCGGCTCGCGGTCGAAGGGCTGCGGTCCGCGCGACTGCGGCCCGGGATCGAAGTGGACCCCACCCGCCCGCCGCAGCGGCTCGCCCCGCATGCGTACGCGCTGGAGGCCGCGGTCGTGGAGGACGACGAGGACCTGGCGGACGGGCGGCTGGTCCTGCTGCACGATCCGGCCGGGCACGACGCCTGGCAGGGCACGTTCCGGTTGGTGACCCTGATCCGCGCCGAGCTGGAGCCGGAGATGGCGGCGGACCCCCTGCTGCCCGAGGTGTCCTGGTCGTGGCTGACGGGGGCGCTGGAGGCCCGCGGGCTGGCGTACGGCGAACCCAGCGGGACGGTGACCCGCGCCGGGTCGCACTACTTCGGCGGACTCGCCGAGCGCCGGCCCGCGACCCAGATCGAGATCCGGGCTTCGTGGACGCCCCGGGAGGGCCGGGACGGTGTGCCCGACACGGCTGCTCACCTGGCCGCCTGGTGTGATCTGCTCTGCCAGATCGCCGGGCTCCCGCCAGCCGCGGTCGGGGTGGAGCCGGGTGCCGGTGTGGTGTCGTTGCCGCAGCGCCGGGGGCCGCAGCACCGGTGAACTGAGAACTGAGGGGCGGCTCGCACCGCGCCATCGCCCCTTTCGGACGGCGGCGCGGGACGGCTGCGCGGGACGACAGGGGCAGTGCGCCCCGCCCCGCGCAGCCCCGGGAACGGATCCGGCCACGGACCCTTCGGGACCCGCCACGTCCGCTCGCCGCCCCCGCCGACGTACGCCGTGGTCAGCGGCAAAAGGCGATACGGTCAGCTCAACCGATGCGGCTACCTCGGCTGACGCAACAGTGCGTCGGTCGATAGGGCTGTCGCGCCACCCGACCTGGCTCGGGCGCGGCGCCGACCCGCCTTCGGAGCGACCGCTCCCCCTGTGGAAACCGCCTCACCCGGCACACCCTTCCGGGGCGGATTCAGCGGCCTCACAACGCCCCTCATCAGCGATGGCCCCGTGGGTAACAACCCGTCAGCTCATTCGTAGGATGATCGATCACCCGTCCTAATTGCACCAATTGTTACTCACCAAATCGTGATCATTCTCTAAAGGCGACCGGCTTCGGTGCCGAAGAGGTCAGTGACCCTAACTGCACGGTTCGCCCCGGCTTCATCCCCGAGCCGGCCCGTCCCGCACCTTCCTCAGGAGGCCTGGTGTCCGTTCTACTTGAGCAGCCCGCAAGCCTGGTCGCCTACCGCCCGAACAAACCGACGGCCATGGTCGTCGTGGCCGACCCGCGCGTCCGCTCCACCGTGACCCGCCATCTGTGGGCGCTCGGTGTGCGCGACGTGATCGAGGCGTCGTCCATCGCGGAGGCGCGTCCCCGCGTCGGCAACCCGCGCGACATCTGCGTTGCCGACGTCCACCTGCCCGATGGATCCGGGCTGACCCTTCTGTCCGAAACCCGCGCGGCGGGCTGGCCCAACGGCCTCGCCCTCTCCGCGGCCGATGACATCGGCGCCGTGCGCAATGCGCTCGCCGGCGGTGTCAAGGGATATGTCGTCACCGGGACCCGAACCAACATCGGGCATCCCACTCGCCCCGGCGCCGCCCCCATCGGCGCCGCAGCGGCCCGTCTCGGCCACCGTCGTCCCCCGGGTGCTCCGAGCCACCCGGGTGGCTACCGTGAGCTCTCAGGCCGCGAGGTCGAGGTCCTCAGGCTGGTCGCCGAAGGCCAGTCCAACAAGGCGATCGGTGTCTCGATGGGGCTCTCCGCCCTGACGGTCAAGAGCCATCTCGCCCGAATCGCGCGCAAGCTCGGCACGGGCGACCGCGCCGGAATGGTGGCCGTGGCCCTGCGCACGGGCATCATCCACTGACCCCTCCGCCCCCACTCAATCCCGTACGCGCCCGTCGACGGAACGTTACGTCGACGGGCGCGCTCCGCTGACAGATACCCTTGACACGTGACCGACGCCCATGACCCCGCAGCTAAGACCGCACTGCGAACCACCGGGGGCGCTCCCCCGGACGACGGCGTCGCAGCCGAAGTACCCCCCGTCGCCCTGCTGGAGCCCCGAGAAGGCATCCCCCCGGTGGTCGCGGACGCCGACGCGCTCGCCGAGGTGATCTCGGCGTTCGCCGCCGGTACCGGCCCCGTGGCCGTCGACGCCGAGCGGGCCTCGGGCTACCGCTACGGCCAGCGCGCGTATCTGGTGCAGCTGCGCCGGGAAGGCGCCGGCAGCGCACTGATCGACCCCGTCGGCTGCCCCGACCTCTCCGCATTGGGCGACGTCCTCGCCGACACGGAGTGGATCCTCCACGCAGCCACCCAGGACCTGCCCTGCCTGCGGGACATAGGCATGGTGCCGACCCAGATCTTCGACACCGAACTGGCCGGGCGGCTGGCAGGCTTCCCCCGGGTCGGACTCGGCGCGATGGTCGAGTCGGTACTCGGCTACGCCCTGGAGAAGGGCCACTCCGCAGTCGACTGGTCCACCCGCCCGCTGCCCGAGCCCTGGCTCAGGTACGCGGCCCTCGACGTGGAACTGCTCGTCGACCTGCGCAACGAACTGGAGAAGGAGCTGGACCGGCAGGGCAAGCTGGACTGGGCCCACCAGGAGTTCGACGCCATCGCCAGTGCCCCACCGGCCCCGCCGCGCAAGGACCCCTGGCGGCGTACGTCGGGCATGCACAAGGTGCGCAGGCGCCGTCAGATGGCGGTCGTGCGCGAGCTGTGGACGGCCCGTGACACGGTCGCCCAGCGCCGCGACGTCTCACCGGGCAAGGTGCTGAGCGACAGTGCCATCATCGAGGCCGCCCTGTCCGTGCCGCCGAACGTACAGGCGCTCACGGCGCTCACCGGTTTCGGCCATCGGATGGGACGTCGACAGCTGGAGCAGTGGCAGGCGGCGGTCGACCGGGCGAAGGCCCTGCCCGATGCGGAGCTGCCCCAGCCCGGTCAGCCGCTGAATGGTCCGCCGCCGCCGCGGTCCTGGGCCGACAAGGATCCGGCCGCTGCGGCACGCCTGTCGGCGGCACGGACCGCGGTTTCGGCGCTGGCGGAGGAGCTCAATCTGCCGCAGGAGAACCTGATCACGCCGGACACGGTCCGCAGGGTCTGCTGGGAACCCCCGGGCGACCACTCCGTCGAAGCGGTGGCCCAAGCGCTGACGGAGCTCGGAGCGCGGCCATGGCAGGTGGAGCTGGTGGCTCCGCTGCTGGCCCAGGCGGTGACGGTCACCGACTGACCGGCGCTGGACGCCGCCAGTGCCGGCCGGCCGCTGCTCGACCGGCCGCAGCTCTGCCGACACCGGTCCCGCCCCCGTATCGAGCGCGAACCGATCGAGACACGCCCACGAACCGTGCCACGCCCGCCCACCCGGGCCGTGGCACGGTTCTTCCGTCGCGCCCGGGTCCGCGCTCACGACCGTCGAAAGCCCTCCCCCGCACCGGCAGCTGCGGTTGTGACCTTCGACGCTCACCGGGAGGGGGCTGGGCACGATGGTTACCCGCAAGTAGCATGGGGGAGGAAAGCGCGCGCTCAGCCGCGTCCCGCAGCAGTGCCACCCCGCACCCTGGAGGAGAGCCATCGTGCCTCGTACCGTCAGGGACGTCGTCTTCGTCGACGGCGTCCGCACCCCGTTCGGCAAGGCGGGCCCGAAGGGCATTTATCACGAGACCCGGGCCGACGACCTCGTCGTCAAGGCCATCCGGGAACTGCTGCGCCGAAACCCCGGCCTCGACCCCGCCCGGATCGACGAGGTGGCCATCGCCGCCACCACCCAGATCGGCGACCAGGGCCTGACCATCGGACGCACCGCCGGCATCCTCGCCGGACTGCCCCAGTCCGTGCCCGGCTACTCCATCGACCGGATGTGCGCCGGCGCGATGACCGCCGTCACCACCACCGCGGGCGCCATCGCCTTCGGCGCCTACGACGCGGTGATCGCGGGCGGGGTGGAGCACATGGGCCGCCACCCGATGGGCGAGGGCGTCGACCCGAACCCGCGGTTCGTGAGCGAGAAGCTCGTCGACGAGTCGGCCCTGTTCATGGGCATGACCGCGGAAAACCTCCACGACCGCTACCCGACCATCACCAAGGCGCGCGCCGACGAGTACGCGGTGCGCTCCCAGGAGAAGGCCGCCAAGGCGTACGCGAACGGGAAGATCCAGCAGGACCTGGTGCCGATCTCGGTGCGCCGCACCTCCCCCGAAAGCGGTGAGACCGGCTGGGGACTCGCGACCCAGGACGAGCCGATGCGCCCGGGCACCACCCTGGAGAACCTGGCCTCGCTGAAGACCCCCTTCCGACCCCACGGCCGGGTCACCGCGGGCAACGCGGCGGGGCTCAACGACGGTGCCACCGCCTCCCTGATCGCCTCCGAGGAGTTCGCCCGCGAGCACGACCTGCCGGTGCGGATGCGACTCGTCTCCTTCGCCTACACCGGTGTCGAGCCTGAGGTCATGGGATACGGACCCATCCCGGCGACGGAGAAGGCGCTCGCCAAGGCCGGTCTGTCGATCGACGACCTCGGACTCTTCGAGATCAACGAGGCGTTCGCCGTCCAGGTGCTGGCCTTCCTTGAGCACTACGGCATCGCCGACGACGATGCGCGCGTCAACCAGTACGGGGGCGCCATCGCCTACGGCCACCCGCTGGCCTCCTCCGGCGTCCGGCTGATGACCCAGCTGGCCCGGCAGTTCGAGGAGCAGCCGCACGTCCGCTACGGCCTGACCACCATGTGTGTCGGCTTCGGCATGGGCGCATCGGTCATCTGGGAGAACCCCCACTTCAACGGAGGCGACAAGTGAGTACCGCTGAGCTGCTGAAGGGCGCAGCCGAACTGTTCGCCGACGAGGTCGTCACCAGCGCCCACGTACGCCATCTCGATCTGCCGCTCGCCGCCGGCCGGTTCGCGCTGATCACCCTCGACAACGGGCTCGACCACACCAAGCCCACCACCTTCGGCCCGAAGTCCCTGGCCAATCTGAACGCGGCGATCGACCAGGTCGAGCGGGAGGCGGCCGAGGGCTCGATCGTCGGGGTCGGGCTCACCGGCAAGCCGTTCATCTTCGCGGTCGGCGCCGATCTCAAGGGCGTGGAACTGCTGAAGCGCCACGAGGACGCACTCGCCATCGGCAAGGGCGGCCACGACGTCTTCAAGCGGTTCTCCGGGCTCGCCGTGCCCACCTTCGCGTACTACAACGGTGCCGCGATGGGCGGCGGCGTCGAGGTCGGGCTGCACTGCTCGTACCGTACGGTCTCCAGCGCGGTGCCCGCGTTCTCGCTGCCCGAGGTGTTCCTCGGGCTGGTGCCCGGTTGGGGAGGCTGCACCCTGCTGCCGAACCTGATCGGCGCTGACCGTGCGGTCACGGTCATCATCGAGAACTCGCTCAACCAGAACCGCCAGCTCAAGGGGCGCCAGGTCTTCGAACTGGGCATCGCCGACGCGATCTTCGAAGGCGCGGACTTCCTGGAGCAGTCGCTGACCTGGACCGCGGCCGTCCTCAAGGGCGAGATCGCCATCCAGCGGGCCGAGGTGGACCGGGGTGAGCCCTGGGATGCGGCTGTGGCGCGCGGGCGGGCCATCGCCGACGCCAAGGTGCACGGCGCGGCCCCCGCCGCCTACCGCGCCCTCGACATCGTGGCCGCGGCCAAGGACGGGGACCTCCAGGCCGGTTTCGACGCCGAGGACCGCGCCCTGGCCGACCTGATCATGGGCGGCGAACTACGCAGCGGTATCTACGCGTTCCATCTGGTGCAGAAGCGCGCCAAGCGTCCGGTCGGCGCCCCGGACCGGGCCCTGGCCCGGCCCGTCACCAAGGTGGGCGTCGTGGGCGCCGGCCTGATGGCCTCTCAGCTCGCACTCCTCTTCCTGCGCCGCCTTGAGGTGCCGGTGGTGCTCACCGACATCGACCAGGAGCGGATCGACAGGGGCGTGGGTTATGTCCACGGCGAGATCGACAAACTGCTGGCCAAGAAGCGGATCAACCAGGACCAGAGCAATCGGCTCAAGGCTCTGGTGACCGGTGTTCTGGACAAGGCGGAGGGCTTCGCCGACGCCGACTTCATCATCGAGGCCGTCTTCGAGGAGATGGCGGTCAAGCAGCAGGTGTTCGCCGAGGTGGAGGCCGTCGCCCCCGCCCATGCGATCCTCGCCACCAACACCTCGTCGCTCTCGGTGTCCGAGATGGCGTCGAAGCTGAAGCACCCGGAGCGGGTCGTCGGCTTCCACTTCTTCAACCCGGTGGCGATCCTGCCGCTGTTGGAGATCGTGCGCGGGGTGCAGACCGACGACGCCGCCCTGGCGACGGCCTTCGGTGTGGCGAAGAAGCTGCGGAAGACCGCCGTCCTGGTCAAGGACGCACCGGCGTTCGTGGTGAACCGCATCCTGACGCGCTTCATGGGCGAGATCCAGAACGTCATCGACGAGGGCACTCCGGTCGTCGTGGCGGAGCGGGCCGTGGCGCCACTGGGCCTTCCGATGTCTCCGCTGGTCCTGCTGGAACTCGTGGGTCCGGCGATCGGACTGCACGTGTCCGAGACCCTCAACCGGTCCTTCCCCGACCGTTTCACGGTCTCCCCGAACCTGAAGGCAGTCGTCGAAGCGGGCAAGCGCGGCTTCTACGTGTACGACTCCGGACGTCCCGAGTTGGACCCGGAGGTCGCGGCGCTGCTGGTCCAGGGCGATGTCGTCCTGACTGAGGAGCAGACCCGGGCCCGGGTGCTGGACGCGGTTGCCCAGGAGATCGGGCTGATGTTGGCCGAGGGCGTGGTGGCCGAGGCCCAGGACATCGACCTCTGTCTGATCACGGGTGCGGGCTGGCCCTTCCACCTGGGCGGCATCACCCCGTACCTGGACCGGGAAGGCGTGTCCCAGCGGGTCAACGGAAAGCCGTTCCTGGCCGCGGGTGTGGCGAGCGTGCCCGCCTGAACGACCGGCTGAACGACCGAAGGGGCCGTACGGAAGACTCCGTACGGCCCCTTCGACGCGGGCGGCACCGGCTGGGCTACGAAGCCCTAGGGGCGCCCGGCAGGCGTACTCACAGGCGCTTGGCGCTGCGCAGCGTCTTGGCGTAGTAGCCGTTGCCGTTGAGCCGCGATGCGCCGCCCTTGTCGCCGATCGTGGGCCCGTTGACCTCTTCCCGGCTGGACAGGAAGATCATGTTGCCTTCCGTGTCATGGCCCAGGTAGATCCCCATGTGGTCGAGGCGCTGCTTGGTGCGGGCGTCCAGCTTGAAGAAGACGAGGTCACCGGGCTGAAGCAGGTCGATCGACTTCGGCCGGCCCTCAGGGCCCACGCTGGTGAGCGGTATGACGTTGGCGCCGAGGTCGGACCGCGCCATGCCGTTGGCCGTGCGCGGCAGTCCGTCGCCCGACTTGTCCGACGAGGCCAGCGGGTAGCGGGCGCGGTAGCCGAGCAGGAGCCGCATAAAGCCGGAACAGTCGGCGGAGCGGGCCCGCCTGGTCTCCGACTGGGCGGTGACGCCGTCCCGGAAGGTGTACGAGATGCCGAGGTAGTCGTAGAAGTCGGACAGTTCCTCGCGGAGGTCGTTGCCGGAACTTCCGTTGGGGTTCAGCGGCCCGAAGTTGGCGTCACCCGCGTAGGCGAGGCCCTCGTCGTCCTTCTTGACGGGCTGGTCCTGGACGTACTGGAAGCCCATGGCGAAGATGTCGTCCTCCTGGCTCCCGAAGAACTCCTTGAACCAGTCCTTGAACCACTTCTCCTTCTCCGCGCCCTTGCGCCACGGCTCCGGCATCAGCCGGACCCAGTTCTCCGTCACCACCCGGGTCTTGGTGTTGGTGGGCTCGGAGAAGGTGCGGGAGGGGCCCTTCAAGGTGGCGGTGCGCGCCTTGTCGGTGAAGGTGGCGAGCACCTCCCCGCTGCCGTCCCTCAGGACGGAGCGCTCGGGGTTCTTCAAGCGCTCCCAGGTCTGGGCGCCGCTCTTGCCGGTCGCGGCACCCTGCAACTTGGGGGTGTCGGTGACCGCCTGCACCTTGGGCGCCTTGGCTTGCTCGTCCTTGCGGAGTTCCACGGTGAGATACGCACTGCCGGCGAGCAGCGCGAGGACGGTGACTCCGTGGACGACGGGGCGTTTCTTCTTGGGGCTCATGGGATCGGCTCCAATGGGTGATCAGGCGGTCGGCATGACGCCGAGGAGGATTCCGGCGGTGAGGACGACGTACGCCATCAAGGTGACCGAACCGGTCGCCAACAGCGTCGGCCCCTTCGGCTGGCGGACCAGCTGGTAGGCGATCAGGCCGGGGACGATGAATCCGAGGGTCTGGTTGCTGTACATCAGCGGGAATTCGAGCGAGAGGATGATCATCACGGTGGCCTGGAGCATCACACCGGTGAGCACGACCGCCGCGAACAGGCGCTTTCCGTACAGGATGATGAACTTCTGCATCACCAGGGTCGACACATAGGTGAGCACGGTGACACCGAGCACCATGGCCGCGCGCTGAAGGTCCTCGACCAATGTGAGCGCCAACCAACCCGGGGTGATCATTCCGCCGGGTGAGAGATTGGTCGTCAGATAGCAGACCAGCGAGAAGAGCAGGCCCAGAGCGATACCGATGGCGGCGATCTCTGGGGTGAGGACGGACGGGATCAACGCTGGTCTCCTGGGCTGTGCCACTGATGGTCGTCGGCGGGCGGGGCGGGTGGGCGGCGGGGTTCGAAGAGGCCGCGCTCCTGCGGCTGCTCGCCGTAGGGGGCGGGTCCGTTGTGGACCGTAGTCGGCCAGGGTTCCCTGGGCGCCGCCGGGTCGCCTTGTGGGCCGGGCTCGGGACGGTAGTCCTGCGCCGGGGCGGCGTACTGCTGCTGGTAGTGGCCGCCCGCGGGCTGCTCCGGAATCACGACGCGGGGCATCTGCTGGGTGGAGTAGCGGGACTCGTACGCCTCCGAGTACTGCTGGTACGGGTCGATCCGGGGCGCGTACAGCTGCATCGTCTCCGACGGGTCGACGGTGCGCTGGGGTACTGCCTCGGTCTTCGTCGGGGCCGGCTTCTTGCCGCCCGGTGTGGTGCTGTCGTCGGGGGTCTCGTCGGCGGGCAGTTCGGCGAGGTGCTCCAACAGCACCTCGCCCTGGCCGTGGATATTGCCGATGGCGACCAGGGAGGAGTTGGGGCTCAGCTGGTTGATCAGCGCGGCCATGAACTCCTCCGGATCCCGTCGGTCGCCGCCGAGGTCGACCGCGCGGGAGCGGAACTCGGCCGGGATGGCGTCGATGGCGGACTTGGCGGGGTGTCCGATCACGAACACCTTCTCCGGGTCGAGCTCGGGGATGATCTCGCCCATCTGGCCATTGCGCTCCACCCGGTCGGGGCGGCAGTTGATGACCACGTTCAGGGGCCGGTGGATGGCGCCGAGGTCGAGCAACTGGTTGATGTTCATCAGCGTCGACTCGGGGTCGTTGGCCGCGAAGACGTTGGCGAAGCGCAGCCGCTTGTCGTCCTCGGTGACGTAGCGCTCGACGGAGAGCACACCCGGGTCCGGCGGGGCGTCGTACATGCCCTGGAGCGCGGTCTCCCGTTCGACTCCCAGCAGATCGGCGACGGTGAGGGCGATCGCCACGTTCTCCTTGAAGGTGAACCAGCTGAAGCCGCGCAGCTCCTCGTCGCTGACCGTCTCCGGGTCTGCGTAGATCAGCTTGCAGTTACGGGCGTCGGCCTCTTCCTGAAGGATGTGGAAGCGGTCCTTCTCGGCGGTGACGCAGATCCCGTCCTCGGGCATCGAGCGGCACAGCGAGCGGGCCACGTCGTCGAGGGTGGGGCCCATCTCGGCGAGGTGGTCCTCACGGACGTTGCACAGGACGCCGATCGTGGAGCGGATCAGCTTCGACTGGTTGATCTCCTGGAGCGCCGGCATCACCGCCATGCACTCGATGACGAGGGCGTGCGGACGGTACGCGGCAGCGCGGCGGACGATCCCGATCTGCTCCACGACGTTGGCGATGCCGAACTTCCGGTAGACCGGTTCCTCGGTCGCGTCCGGGTGGATGAACCGCGCCGCGGTTCCGGTGGTCTTGGCCACGGTGATCAGCCCACCGCCGCGCAGCGCCCCCGCGCACAGTCGGGTGATCGACGACTTGCCGCGGATGCCGTTGACCAGGACCCGGGTGGGTATCTGGTCGAGGTTGGTGTAGTGCCGCCGCTGCTCGACGACGCCCGCCGCAAGCAGGATCGCGCTGCACACCACCAGCACGGTGTAGAGGAAGAGCACGGTGGTTCAGTTCCTTCCGGCCGGCGTCTTGGCGCCGTCGCGCTTGCGGAGCTCCGCCAACTGCTGGCGGAGGAGTTCCAGGCTGCGGGTGACGGCTCCGACCTCGTCGTGGTGACGGGGGTAGAGGACGGTACGGCGGTCTCCGCCCGCGAGGGCTTCGGCCTGGTCGGTGACGGCACGCAGGGGGCGCACCACCACGATGTGGAGCCAGCCGAGGCAGGCGGCTGCGGCGGTGATGCCGAGCAGTCCGGCCAGGACGGTGCGGTTTTGCAGGCTGTACTCGGGGATCGCGAGGCCGGATGCGGGCTGGTAGCTCACCACGGTCCAGCCGAGCGACTTGGCGGCGCCACCGCCCACGAAGGGCGCGGCAGCGGCGATCTGGATGTCGTCGCCGGTGCGGTACAGGACGCCGCTGGGGCGTGCGCTGAGGCCGACCTTCTGGTTGGAGCCCGCGACGAGTGCGTCGAGGCGGCTGTTGGCGAGCTTCTCGAACGCGAGGTAGCCGGTGTTCCCGCCGATGACCCGGCGTTCGGCGTCCACGACCCGCACCTGACCGAGGCCGGGGCGCTTGAGCAGCGAGTTGAGGAAGTCGATGCGGAACTCGCCCACGACGGCCCCGCCGCGCCCGGAGATCTCGGCGGTGCCGACGATCACGGGTTCCTTGGACTTGGTGTCGAGGATGCGGACCGGCTGGGTGGAGGGTGCCACGCCGTCGCTGCGCGGATCGCCGCCGGCTCGGGCGAGGACCTCGCCCTCCTTGTCCACGACGTACAGCGACTCGTAGCGCAGGTGCTGGGCGAGGGTGCGTTCCAGCACGTCGGTCATCTCGGCGCGCTCGGTGTTGTTGCCGACGAGCGAGGCCACCGAGAGCAGGTCCGCATGGCCTTCGTTGAGGGCACGCCTGACCCGGTCGGTGAGGGTGTCGGTGCGCTCGCGCTGGTCGTTGATGATCTGCTGCGGTACGACGACGGAGTCGCCCGCGCGGTTGAGGAGCAGCATCAGGGGCGCCGACCAGACCAACAGCAGCACGGCTGCGACGGCGAGCAGCGGGCGGGCGCCGAGGCGTCGCTTGCGGGTCGGGCCGTCGGAGTCGCCCTGGCCGTGGAGCTGGCGGCGGATGCGTTCGAGCGCGTCGCCGATGCGGGCCGCCTCACCGTACTTGGGCACGGTGACGGGGCGGGTGAGGTCGCCCCGGGTGAGGCGGCGACTCTCCAGGTACAGCCGGATGAGCGGGCGCTGGACGGTGCCGAGGAGCAGGGCGACGGTGATGCCCCCGATCAACAGCAGTGCACCGGCGGCGGCGAGGCCGAAGCCAGGCCCGCCTGCGGCCATCGGCGGGTCGGCGATCTTGACCATGGCGATGACGGTGAGTCCGAGGCTGGTGGCGACGGTGGCGCCGCCGGGTTCCGGCGCGGCGAGGGTGGCATAGCCGGCCACGAGCCGGTCGCCCGCGAAGTGTTCACCGGTGATGCTGCCGCTGACGCCCTTGAAGCCGCCGGAGCCGGGTTCCTTGGACTGGAGGGGGTTCTGCTTGGCCTTCTTGGCCGCGTACTTGGAGAACGACTTCAGCTGCTTCTTGGAGTCTTTGATCTCCAGCCGCTGGAACTCGGTCATCACTTGCTCGGCCGGATCGATGCCGTCGCTGCTGAGGACCTGCGCGCGTTCGTCGATCACGGCGATGGCCCGAAGTTTACCGAGGCTGATTCCGGGAAAACGGAGACTGCTGGAGGCGACGAGCAGCTTCTGCGGCTCGCCCTTCCAGGTGAGGACGGCGAAGGCGAGGAGTCGGGTCTCGCCGTTCTCCAGTCGAACCATCCGGGGTGCGAGGCCGTTCTTCTCCGAGAGCTTGGAGCGGTCGACCACCGTCAGGGGGACGTTCTCCCCACGGGCGGCGAGGAGTTTGCCCGACTCGATCTCTACGACGGCGGTGCCCATCCACTTTTGGTAGACGTTGCCGATCTTGTCGAGCACGGCGTCGGGCGACACCGACCCGGAGGCGCTGAAGAGGTCGGCGGTCCGGGTGAGGTCCGTGACGCTCTCGTCGATGGAGGCGCGCAGGGCGATGGCGCCGTCCTCGGCGAAGTACTGCTGGGAGTTGAGGACGGCCTTCGGAACGCGCTCTTGGTCGACCCGTCCGAGGGTGAGGGCGGTGACGCCCGCGAGGGCGAGGAGCAGAACCGACAGAACTGCTATAGGTGGGCGAATACCGCCCAATAGCGACATGTCGGCCCGTCGGCGGACCTTGTGCCGCCGCTTCGACTGCGAAGCGGCCAACAGGGGGCTCCTCTCATGGAAATCCTTGCGCATCAGGGGCGCCCGACGGCAGGTGGGCGCGGCAATGCGCAGCGCTGCACGAAAGCGCAGTGCCGGAAGGATCTGACTGACAATACGGTAAAAGGGTTGTACAAGTTCCAGCGAATGTGACCTCAAACGCCTACTGCTCAGTCAGGAAGAGACTGGAGCGGTTTCAGGTCGTCGCCGCCCGCGCCACGGTTGAGCATGGTGCCCGCCGTACGTTCGAAAGCCAGTCGATACCGGGCCCGCTGCTCCTTGGTCAGCTTGTCGTCCTCGCGAAGAATGCGGGCCACATCGACGAGTCGATGGTCCTTCACCGCGTCCTTGGGGACATTGCCCGTGTCGTCCGGGTCCGGTGGAATGTCGACGTACGTGGGCACGTACCGGGCGCGCACGTCCCACCCCTTGCCCTTCTTGATGAACTCGAACCAGCCGATGACGCCTTCCTCGCTGAGACCGGAGGGCACGTCATGTCGGGCGAGTTGATTGCCGAGTCCGTACGCGATCCAGGTGCCGTCCACCTTCTCCATCGGCTGCACGATGTGCGTGTGGTGGCCGACGATGAGGTCGATGGTGGTCCTCCTAGCAATCTGAGGCCCCAGGGTGAGCTGTGTCTTGCTGAGGTTCGCCCAGTTGTCCCGACCCCAGTGCAGGCTGAGGATCACCACCTGGGCCCCCTCCATCCTGGCCTTCTTCTCCGCCGCAGCGATCGCGTTGAAGTCGATCAGGTTGGCCGTCCAGGGGGCGTCCTTGGGGACCTCCCGCCCGTTGAACATGGAGGCGAAGGAGAGATGGGCCACCTTGACGCCCTTCACGTCCAGGATGAGCGTCTGGTCGCCCTCCTCCTCGGTACGCGCCGTCCCCGTGTGCTTCAGGTTCGCCTTGTCCAGGGCGTCGAGGGTGTCCTTGACGCCCTTCACCCCGTGATCGAGGGCGTGATTGGACGCGGTGGAGCACGTGTCGTATCCCACGTTCTTGATCGACGTGGCGATCTGCGGCGGCACGATGAAGTCGGGGAAGCCGACGAAGGGCCCCTCGGGTTTGCCGGCGACCGGCTCGAAGTGGCAGATGGCGAGATCCGCCTTGCTGATGACGGGCTTGATCCCCTCCATCATCGGGTCGAAGTCGAGCCCCGCCTCCCCCTTGCCGGTCTTGGCCGCGTCCTTGCGCGCCTGCTCGATCAACTGGGGGTGGGGGAGAATGTCCCCGGCCGCAGCAACCGTGAAGGCGGGTTCGCCGGAAACGGCTTTGTCATCGGAACCGAACGGGCCACAGGCGACGGCTCCGGAAAGCGTTGCCACGAGGGCCACGGAGATCGTCATCGACCGGCGGTAGGGGCGTTTCATCACTCGGCTATCTTTATACAACGATGATGGTCAACCGGACCAAGACGATAACGATTGCAACAATGATGATCGCACTGGCGATCATTCTGGCAATCACCATGACTCTTGTGCTAAAGGAACGCTCCCAACGAGACACATCCGAAGGAGAGAAGGACGGCCGTAGCCGAGCCTCCGCCGTCGAGGAGGACCTCGTGAAGCGGATCGGGCGGTACACCGCCGGCTTCGCGGAGGAGCGCGGCTACCAACCGCCCACGCGAGCCGAGCGCAAGGCCGCGGCGGAAGGCGTGGGACTCTTCCTCGACGGCCAACGCGACCAGGCACAGCGCCGTCTGGCGAGCATCGGGTTCGAGGTGCGCACGGTCTCCGACGAGGTCAGCGGTCGGTCCTTCGCCGAGATCGCCGATCGCAAGGAGAAGTCGTCGGCCCGCGGTTGGGGCCGGGTCTATCTGGCGCTCGACGCACCGATCCGCTGGTCGATCCAGGTCCCCCACCCCGTCGCCGACAAGAACACCGAACAGTTCGGGGCGCAGGTGCTCCGTGGTTCACCGGGGGGCGCGCTGGTGATTGCTGGTGCGCATCGCAAAGCCGGCGAGGGGGACGAGGCCGATGTCGCCCATCGTACGGACACGGTCTTCGACACCGTCTGCGACGAACTCACCGAGCGCGGACTGCCCGGAGTCCAGGTGCACGGCTTCGCCGACGACTCCGTACCTGATCATGATGTTGTCGCCTCCACGGGCAAGGGCAAGGTGGCGCTGGCCGAGGGCCGCGTCCTCGCCGACGCGCTCAAGGCACGGGGGTTCGCCGTGTGTCGGGGTTGGGTCCGCGACTGCCCGTTGGAGGGCCGCACCAATGTGCAGGGACGCAAAGCCGCCGCCGACGGCATCTCCTTCCTGCACATCGAGTTCAGCAATCGACTGCGCACCAGCGAGCAGCGCACGGCCCGCGCGGTCGCGGCCGTGAACACCGTGACCGCCAACTGGGCGCGCTGATGCCCCAATCCCCAAGCCCGGCGACCCTGCTGATCGTGGACGGGGCGAATGTCATGGGGTCGGTCCCCGACGGCTGGTGGCGCGATCGGCATGGAGCGGCCGAACGGCTGCGGGACCGACTGGCCGCCACCGCGGCCAGCGGCTTCCCCGGACTTCCCGGTGATCTGGAGATCGTGCTCGTGGTGGAGGGCGCGGCACGCGGGGTGCGGTCCGTGCCCGGGGTGACGGTCAGCGAGGCCGGGGGAAGTGGGGATGATCACATCGTCTATCTCGCCGCCGAGGCCCGCGACCGCCCCTGTGTGGTGGTGACGGCGGACCGCGGGCTACGACTTCGGGTGACGCAGATGGGCGCCCAGACCGTGGGCCCGCGCACGGTGTACGGTCCCGCGGCGGACTAGCGTCCGTCCGTATCGGCTAGGAACTCTCCTTGGTGGAGGAGGTGTTCCGGTGAGGGGCGAGACGGCTGTGGCGTCGGCCGTAACAGAAGTAGACCAGCACGCCCAGCAGCATCCAGATGCCGAAGCGCAGCCAGGTCTCGGTGGGCAGGTTCAGCATCAGCCAGACGGAAGCGGCGACCGAGGCGATCGGCAGCCAGGGCACCAGTGGTGTACGGAAGGCGCGCGGCAGATCGGGGCGGGTGCGGCGCAGGATCACCACTCCGATGGCCACCACCACGAAGGCGAAGAGGGTGCCGATGTTCACCAGCGTCGCCAGCTCCTCGATGCTGGTGAAGCCGGCGATGATCGCGATCAGTACACCGAGGAGAACGGTCGCCCGGTAGGGCGTCCGGAAACGCGGGTGCACCCGGGAGAAGAACCGCGGCAGCAGCCCGTCACGGCTCATCGCGAAGAACACCCGGGTCTGGCCGAGCAGCAGGATCATGCAGACGGTCGTCAGTCCGACAGCGGCGCCGAAGCTGATGACGCCCGCGTACCAGGGGTGGCCGGTGGCCTTGAAGGCATCGGCGAGGGGCGCGTCGATGGACAGTTCGGTGTAGTGCTGCATCCCGGTGACGACGATTGAAACGGCGACGTACAGCGTCGTGCAGATCAAGAGCGACCCGAGGATGCCACGGGGCATGTCCCGCTGCGGAAGCTTGGTCTCCTCCGCCGCCGTCGCCACGACGTCGAAGCCGATGAAGGCGAAGAAGACCACCGAGGCAGCGGTGAAGATGCCGAGGACACCGAAATTGGTCGGTGCATACCCGAACAGCACCTGGATCAGGGGCTCCTGGAGCCCTGACTCCCCTTCGGTCTTCACCGCCGGCGGGATGAAGGGGCTGTAGTTCGACGCCTTCACGAAGAACGCGCCGGCGATGATGACGATCAGTACGACCGCCACCTTGATGGCGACGACCACGGACGTCACCCGGGCGGAGAGCTTCATACCGAGGACCAGTACGCCGGTCAGGATCAGGACGAGCAGAAACGCCAGCAGGTCGAAGGCGAAGCCGTAGGTGTGATTGGTCCCGGCGAGGGCGTCCGGCAGGTGCCAACCCACGTTGTCCATCAGCGAGCGGACATAGCCGGACCAGCCGACGGCCACCACCGCCGTACCGAGCGCGAACTCCAACACCAGGTCCCAGCCGATGATCCACGCCGGCAGCTCGCCCAGCGAGGCGAAGGCGAAGGTGTACGCCGACCCCGCGACGGGGACCGTGGACGCGAACTCCGCGTAGCACAGGGCGGCGAGGCCGCAGACCACACCGGCCACGGCGAAGGCGATCGCGGTCGCCGGACCGGCGTTCTCCTTGGCCACCGCACCGGTGAGGACGAAGATGCCGGTGCCGATGATGACACCGACTCCGAAGACGGTGAGGTCCAGCGCGGACAGCGATCTGGTGAGCGCGTGCTCCGGCTCCTCCGTGTCGCGGATGGACTGCTCGATGCTCTTGGTTCTCAAGACACCCGTTCGGCCTGTGGGGTCTGTGTGTGTGCTCACCGCGCACCTCCACGCTCGTCGTCCCGTCATGATCGGGACGGGCGGTGGCCCAGGTGCGGCCTTCGGGTGGGGTTCACGCGAATGGGCCGGAAGGACCACCCATCCAGGGTGACCCTTCCGGCCCGATTCATGCCTCACGCGCTCATGTCTTCGCACGAGCACGGGTGGTGTCAGTCGCGCACCGGCTCCACTGCCTCGCCGGCCGTGGTGGACTCATCGGCGAACCGACCGTCCAGCTTGGCGACGAGACCAGTGACCTGACGTGCGATGTCAGGAGCGGTCAGGCCGATCTCCGTCATCACCTCATTGCGGGTGGCGTGGTCGAGGAACCTCGGCGGAATGCCGAAGTCGCGCAGTGGAACGTCGACGCCCGCATCCCGCAGGGCCTGCGCCACCGCGGAACCCACACCACCGACGCGGATGTTGTCCTCGACGGTGACGACCACCCGGTGGCGCTCGGCGAGCGGCGCCAACGCCTCGTCCACCGGCTTGACCCAACGCGGGTCGACGACGGTGGTGGAGATGCCCTGCTTGTCGAGGAGATCGGCGATCTCCAGACACATCGGCGCCAACGCACCCACGGAGACCAACAGGACGTCGGGGCGCTCCGAGGGGTCGGTGCCCGCATGGCGCAGCACGTCCATTCCGCCGATGCGACCCACGGCCTTCACCGCGGGTCCGACCGCTCCCTTGGAAAAGCGGACCACGGTCGGCGCATCATCGACGGCGACGGCCTCGCGGAGTTGGGCCCGGACCTGGTCGGCGTCACGAGGAGCGGCCAGCCGCAGACCCGGCACGATCTGGAGGATGGACATGTCCCACATGCCGTTGTGGGAAGCGCCGTCGGTGCCCGTCACACCCGCCCGGTCCAACACGAAGGTCACCCCGCACTTGTGCAGGGCCACATCCATGAGGACCTGGTCGAAGGCGCGGTTGAGGAAGGTGGCGTACACGGCGAAGACGGGGTGGACCCCACCGGTGGCCAGCCCCGCCGCGGAGACCGCGCCGTGCTGTTCGGCGATGCCGACGTCGTAGACGCGGTCGGGGAACGCCTTGGCGAACCTGTCCAGGCCGACGGGCTGGAGCATGGCGGCGGTGATCGCCACGATGTCCTCGCGCTCCTGGCCGAGCTTGACCATCTCCTCGCCGAAGACGGAGGTCCAGTCCAGACCCGAGCTGGCGATGGGCAGACCGGTGTCAGGGTGGATCTTGCCGACGGCGTGGAAGCGGTCCGCCTCGTCCTGGAGGGCGGGCTGGTAGCCGCGGCCCTTCTCGGTGAGGCAGTGGACGATCACGGGGCCGCCGAAGCGCTTCGCGCGGGCGAGCGCCGACTCCAGGGCCTCGATGTCATGGCCGTCGATCGGGCCGACGTACTTCAGACCGAGGTCCTCGAACATGCCCTGCGGGGCGATGAAGTCCTTGAGGCCCTTCTTCGCGCCGTGCAACGTCTCGTAGAGCGGCTTGCCGACGACGGGGGTGCGACCCAGGATGTCCTTGCCGCGGGCGAGGAACCGCTCGTACCCGTCGGTGGTGCGCAGGGTGGCCAGATGGTTGGCGAGGCCGCCGATGGTGGGTGCGTACGAGCGCTCGTTGTCGTTGACGACGATGACCAGCGGGCGGTCCTTGGCGGCGGCGATGTTGTTCAGCGCCTCCCAGGCCATGCCGCCGGTGAGCGCGCCGTCACCGATGACGGCGACCACGTGGTCGTCGCGCCGGAGCACCTCATTGGCCTTGGCGAGGCCGTCGGCCCAACCGAGGACCGTGGAGGCGTGCGAGTTCTCGATGATGTCGTGGTCGGACTCGGCGCGGGCCGGGTAGCCCGAGAGGCCGCCCTTCATCTTGAGTCGCGAGAAGTCATGACGGCCGGTGAGCAGCTTGTGCACATAGCTCTGGTGCCCGGTGTCCCAGAGGACCTTGTCCTTCGGGGAGTCGAAGACCCGGTGAAGGGCGATGGTCAACTCGACCACGCCGAGGTTGGGACCTAGGTGGCCTCCGGTCTTGGAAACGGCGTCCACGAGGAAGGTCCGGATCTCTTCGGCCAGCTGATCGAGCTGCTCCGGGTTGAGTCGGTCCAGATCGCGCGGTCCCTTGATACGGGTAAGCAGTGCCACCCGTGCCTCCTTGCGTATTGAGCTGGTCGAGCGTTGCGTATCGAACCGGCCGAGAGTGCCGATTTGATCGAGTCTAATGTTCCGCGCCCGGCGTGGGTCATCGGGCGGTGGGTTCCGCCTCACGCCAATGGCGGATACCCACTCCGGTCCGTGACAATGCGGGCCGCCTCGCTCCGGGGCGAACGGTGCGGGAGAGCGGGATGCACGGACACGGCGCGGTCCCACCGGATCACGCCCCCCGCATCCGTCCACGCTCGGACCGGCCCTGTGGTTCCCGGCTTCCGGGCACTGTGAGGAGTCCCACCGCTGGGTTTTGCGGGCGATCGCTGACGCTCCCATCGCCGGCTCACGGAATGATCAAGAGATACGGAACTACAACGTCCGATGTCAAGACTTCAACACTCAACGCAATGACAACGCTGCCATGAGTTCTTCCTGTAAACGCGTGCATTCGGGCGGGTCCCACCCCTGCGGCACCGGAAATCGCCGCGGTGGGGCTCAACGGAAGGCCGGTGCCCGCCCCTCGTCCAGAAGGTCGGAATCACCGAGTTCGCCCAGGACCAAGGTGAGCGCGCCGAGCACCTCCGCCCGCTCGCCGAGCGCTCCCGACACCACGGTCAGTTGCTGTGCGGCACTGGGGAGTGCATAGCGGGCCACCGATTCACGGATCGGCACCAGGATGAGTTCCCCCGCCGCGGCGATGGGCCCGCCGAGGACGACCAGGCCGGGGTTGAGGAGATTGCACAGGCCCGCCACGCCACTGCCGATGTGGCGCCCCGCGTCGGCGAGGACGCGGCGAGCGCCGAGGTCACCGTCCCGGGCCAACCGGACGACCCGCTCCATGGTGAGGCCCGGCCCGTGGTTCGGAGCGAGCAGGGACAACACCGGGCCCTCGGCTGCGAAGGTCTCCAGACAGCCGCGGTTGCCACAACGACACACGGGCCCCGACTCGTCCAGCGTGACGTGCCCGATCTCCCCCGCAGTCCCCCCGGGCCCGCGATAGATCCTGCCCTCCATCACCAGCCCCGCGCCGATGCCGGCGCCCACCTTGATGTACGCCAGGTCCCGCACGCCGCGACCGCCCCAGACCAGTTCGCCCAGGGCCCCGAGGTTGGCGTCGTTGTCCATGTGGACGGGTACGCCGAGCCGCTGGGCGAGGGCCGTACCCGGATCGGTGCCGCTCCAGCCCGGGAGCATCGAGGTCGGGCCGAGGATCCCGGTCCGGGCGTCGACGGGAGCCGGGACCGCCAGTCCCACGCCCAACAGCTTCTGCCGCTCCACTCCGGTGGTGGCGACGAGCCGATCGACCAGGTCCCCGGCGCGGGCGACACCCTCGGTGACGGAGACGTCCGACGGCAGGGGCTGTGACTCCTCCGCGAGGATCTGATGGGCGAGGTTGGCGACCGAGGCCCGCAGCCGGTCATGGCCGAAGTCCAGACCGACGACGATGCCGGCATCGGCCCTCAGCGAGATGCTGCGCGCCCGTCGACCGCCCGCCGATGTGGGCGTGACCTCGATCGTTCCGCCGTCCTTGAGCTCTCGGACGATGTTGGAGACGGTGGCCGCCGACAGACCGGTGCTCCGCGCGATCTCGGCCTGGGTGAGCGACCCCGCCATCCGAACCGCCCGCACGACGCGTTCGCGGTTGGCCCGGTGCAAAGAGGTCTGCGATCCCGGAGTCTGCATCGGCCCGTCCACTCTGCCCGCCGGGCGCCCCGATCGTGCCGCGCATCGGGAAGGCCCTGCGGAGCGTCCCTCTTGTCTCCACCTTCTGAAGGCCAACCTCACTGCTGGGGGATCGTTCCGTCAAGCCCGCACGGGCGGGCAGGCCGCGGGGAACGGCGAAGGCCCCCGCCGCGGCGGGGGCCTCGCTCGGTCATCTGTGCTCGTATCGAGATACGCGACATACGCGATTTGCGCGGTTTGGGCGACTCACGTGGCGCGCGGAGGGTCAGGGCCGCGCGGGGAGCCGGCGACTACTTGATCGCGCCTGCGGTCAGACCGGACTGCACCTGACGCTGGAAGATCGTGTAGACGACGAGCACGGGGAGCATGGCGATCATCATGCCCGCCATCAGGGCGCCCCAGTCGTTCTCGTAACCCTGCTGGAGGGCGATCATGGCCAACCCCTGGGTGAGGACGTACTTGTCCTCCTCCTGGTTGAGGACCATCGGCAGCAGGTACTGGTTCCACTGCCCCAGGAAGTTGAAGATGCCGATGCTGATCAGTCCGGGCTTGGCCATCGGCAGCATGACCTGGAAGAACGTCCTCGTGTGCGAGGCACCGTCGATCATCGCCGCTTCCGCCACCGAGGACGGCAGGGTGCGGAAGAAGGACGTCATGAAGAAGACGGTGAACGGCAGCGAGTAGGCGATGTAGACCAGGATCAGTCCGTGGTACGACGCCAGGAGCGAGGTGAGGGGGAAGTCCCTCATCACGAAGAAGAGCGGGATCACCAGCATGAAGACGGGGAAGGACATTCCGGCGACGAACAGGTAGTAGATGAACCTGTTGCCCGGGAAGGTGAAGCGGGCCAGCACGTAGGCGGCCATGGAACCGAGCACCATCGTGCCCACGACCGAGCCGCCGACCACGATGCTCGTGTTGATGAAGTACTGGCCCATGTTCGCGTCATCCCACGCATTGGACCAGTTCTCCCAGTGGAGGGAGGTGGGCAGACCCCAGGGGTCGGTGAGGATGCCGTTGCTGTCCTTGAACGCGCTCCACAGCACCCAGAGCAGCGGCACACCGACCATCAGCCCCCAGACGACGAGGATGCCGTGCGAGAAGACATTCAGCACCCCGCCCTCGGTGTTGCGTCCGCCGGTCGGGCCCGGCTTCTTGGCGGGCGGGGCAGGAGTGGTCTCCTGCTTCGCCACCACGTCGATTTCTTCGGTCGTCATCCGCTGTACCCCTAGTACTCGATCCGCTCACGCCGCGCAAAGCGCATGGTGAGCAGTGCGAACGTCATCGTGACAATGAGCATCGCGATTCCCATCGCGGACGCATATCCAAACTGGCTGTCCCGGAAGGCCGTCTGATAGAGCCTCAGCGGCATGACGTCCGTGGCCCCGTCGGGGCCGCCCATGTTCACCGACATGATCTGGACCAGGGCGAAGGCGTCCAGGGCGATGATGCCCATGTACACCCAGCCGGTCTGCACCGTGTCCCACAGCAGCGGGAGGGTGATCTTGAAGAAGGTGTGGAACCGGTTGGCACCGTCCAGCAGGGCCGCCTCGTAGATGTCCCGCGGGATGGAGGCCATGGCGGCGGAGAACAGCACCACGTAGAAGCCGACGTGGCCCCACACCATGACGGCGCTGATGCACCAGAGCGCGATGCTCTTCTCGCCGAGCCAGGCGTTTTGCAGGTTGTCCAACCCGACCGCGCCCAGCAGCGAGTTGAGCATTCCGTCGTTCGGATCCGGGTTGTAGATGTTGAACCAGATCACGGCGACGATGGTGATGGAGATGACCTGGGGGAAGAAGAAGACGAACTTGTAGATCTTGGAGCCGGTCACACCGGTGACGACTTCGTTCTTCTTCTGCTTGCCGCCAACGTTGAGCATGAAGGCGAAGAAGAGGCCCATGCCCAGGGTGACCACCGGGACCAGCGCCAGCATGTAGACGTTGTGGCGCAGGGCGTTCCAGAAGTCGTCGCTGTCCCAGAGCCGTTCGAAGTTGTCCAGACCCACGAACTTGGACGAGCCCACCAGGCCCGACCAGTCGGTCAGCGAGATCTGGAACGCCTGGATGAACGGTGAGATCACGAAGATCCCGTAGATGATCAAAGGTAGGGCCAGGAAGCCCACGATGAATCGGTATTTGCCGTGTTGCATGTGCTTCCCGGCCCTTCCCCTCTTTCGATGGACTACGTCCGTGTCAGGTCAGCTGGTGCGCTTGAACTTGGTGACGGAGGAGTCCTTGGCAACCTTGTCCGCCTCCGCCTGGGTCTTCTTGATCCAGTCCGCGGCCTTCAGGTCACCGGTGAGCAGCTGGCCGGTCAAGCCGCCGATCTTCTCGTCGGTGAGAGCCGGGTACCACTCCTGGAGCTGAAGGCTGATCAGGTTGGGGCCGGCCGCCTTCACGGCCTTGCTCGCGGAGGCGAGACCCGGAGAGAGGGTCATGCCTTCGGTGGCGTCCTGCACACAGGTCAGGGACTTCACCTTGGTGGCGAAGTTCTGTGCGTGCTTCTTGGAGAGCATGATGCGCAGAAGCTCCATGCCGCCAGTCGGGTTCTTGCCGTTCGCCGAAACGATGTACGGCTCGCTGGGCTCTCCGCGCAGCGTCCCGCTCGGCATCTTGTCACCCGAGCCGTCGAAGAGGGCGCCGACCGACATCCCGAAGTCCTTCGGGGTGGTGGGGGCGGCCTCGTTCTCGACCCAGGAGCCGTTCGGGATGAAGACGGCGTTGCCCTTGGTCCAGGCCGTCTGCGACTGGATGTGGGTCAGGCCCTGGCTGCCTGCGAGGAAGTACTTCTTGGCTGCCAGCTCCTCGTAGTGCTCAGCGACCTGCTTGACCGCGTCGTTGCTGGTCCAGGCGTTGGGCTCCAGGTTGTCGATCGCGATCCAGGACTCCATACCGCCGATCTTGGCGATCTGGCCGAACAGGTTGAAGTGGACGTAGTAGGGGAACTTGCCCGCGTACGTCCAGGGGGCGAGGCCGGCCTTCTTGATCTCGCCGCAGAGGGTGACCATCTCGTCGAGGGTCTTGGGGTAGGCCCAGCCCTTGTCGTCGAGCAGCTTCTGGGAGTACCAGGTGCCGTAGATGGTGAAGGCGTAGTAGAGCACGTCGAACTTGTCGCCGTGCATGCCCTTGTCGAGGGTGCTCGGGTGGATGACGTCGCGGATCTTCTTGGTCGGGTCGTCCATCGAAGGCGCGTCCAGCAGCGCCTTCAGGTCCTGGAGCTGTCCCTGGCCGGACAGCTTGTTCATGTCCAGGTGGTCGGCGCCGGAGTTGTCGATGACGTCCGGCGGGTTGCCGCCAGCGAAGCGCGGGGTGAGCTTCGGACCGACCTGCTGGGTACCGGTGTGCTTGACCTCCGCCTTGTACTTCGTCTTGTAGTCGGCCTCGGCGTCCTTGGCGTACTGGTCGCCCAGGCCGCCCTTGAAGATGAACGCCTCCAGGGGGGCGCCGTTCTTCACGCCGAGCGGGTTCTCAGCGGAGGTCTCGCCCTTGGGCGCATCGGTCTTCTTGTCGTTGTCGCCGCCACCACCGGTGGCACAGGCGGAGAGGAAGCCCATCGTGGGAACAGCGATCAAGCCCAGCGCTGCTGAACGCTTGATCACATCACGACGGCCGAGGCCCCCATTGTTGTGGGCGGAAGTGGATCCCATGCTCAAGTCCTCGCCTTCATCAGGACTCAGGCGGTGAACCGGTCGCCCGTCCGTGTCGCCTCAGGCGAAGGGCCCCGTTACCGCAGTCAGTTGCTGTGTTTTCCCGAAGGAAAATCAGTGAAGCTCGGGTCGTGCACGATCACAGGTGAGATCGGATCGCGGCAGCCGTGAATAGACACACGGCTGGCCGTCTCCCGTTCCCCCCTGACCCGTCAGTGTGTGCGACAGCTGAGCGGGTGCCGATAGGTATAGTCCACTTCACGTCAACGGAGCAAGATCGAAAGCAAGGTTGGTCGGCAGTCTTTCCCGAGTTGAGACCTCGGGGATATCTGACACGCGTGAGCGGCCATTCGAGCACAGCATTCTTCGCGGACCCCCATAATCCGACTGCGACACCGCAGGGACAGGCTTGACACCGCACGCCCCTCAACCCCCTGGCGTTGCCTTGTTCCTCGTTAGACAACGTTGTCTGATTGGGCGCCCACCTGGGCGGGCCAAGATTCATTTGATGGCCGAACCCCACCCCCGACGGCACGAACGGGCGGCCGGGAGGCTGACTCGCCGACGCCATACCCGCAGGTAATGGCGGAGTGGGGTAAGCGGCGACAGGCCCCGTCCGCGCATTCTCCGGGTATCGCAGAGCGCCGGGATCATCCAACACGGCAGCATTTCACCCCGTTCCCGGTCGATCACTATCCGCTACTCGGCGAGCAATGACCCCTAATCCCCCAGGGGACGAACGGAAGCACCATTCGGGGGCAGATGACCCGCTTCTCATGGGGAATTCCAGGCGATATCGACACAGGCACGGAAGGCCCGGCGATTCGATGGCGCATACATGTTATGGAGTCAATGGATCAGACCAATGAAGAATCAAGGCGACATGCGATGAAGGCAAGCAATTGAGCCATATGGCCGAAATTGACTAGTTCGAACGGCCACCGGGTCGCCGATCGATCCCACCGCCGACTCGACGGCGGACAGGCACCGGCCGCGACCCCCGAGGAGGCCCACCAGCAGCACCGGAGCACCCTCGCGAC
Organism: Streptomyces sp. NBC_00690; assembly: GCF_036226685.1. Lineage (NCBI taxonomy): Bacteria > Bacillati > Actinomycetota > Actinomycetes > Kitasatosporales > Streptomycetaceae > Streptomyces > Streptomyces sp. NBC_00690. The sequence goes on along the minus strand of NZ_CP109009.1, from coordinate 6,717,884 downwards.
CCCGGAGTACGGCACTCACCCAGGACGCCAGAGCTGCCGGACCACACAGGTGCCGACGACTCCAGGAGCGGTGGCAGCCGGGGCCCGCCCTCAGAGCGCGAGTGCGTCAGCCCACCAACTCCACCGAGCCGGAACGATGTTGGTGAACCGAGGGAGGGCGGTACATCGGAGCTCGCCGGTCCGACCACCTTTCGCCCCACTTCGCCCAGGAGTCAGATGTGGCTTAGGTCACAACATACTGCCGAGAGGTGACGTGAGCGGGCTCCAGGCACTCAAGCCTGATGAGTGCCCCACCCCCGTCCCTAAGGCTGGATATGCCAAATGCCACCAACCCGGCTCAGCTCCGCCCAGAACCGACGGCGTCCCGCTGCCGGCGGGCGCACGGGTGGGACGGACCAGGTCAGCGCCCTTCGGCGGGGCCGTCACCCGCCCGAACGCAACATCCGCCTGCTCGCCAAACCGCTCCTGGTCGGCCTGGCCACACTGATGGGCGTCGGCGCCCTGGTGTGGGGAGCCTTCACGGTGCTCTTCGAGCCGTCGGGTCCGTCCGTCACCAGTGGTGTGCAGGCCACGCCCACCGGGACCGATCGACCCCCGCGACCCACGACCCCGCCCGGGTCCCCCGGTGCGGCTTCCTCCACCGTGCGCCCCTCCCCCGAACCCTCGCGGTCCCCGACATACAAGGAGCGCGGCTCCGGCACCTACACCTGGGCCGAAGGCACCAGCCCTCGCGCCGGCACTGAAGGTCGCCTCGTTCGGTACGGAGTGAGCCTGGAGGGCGGCACCAGCCTGAACGTGGATGCGATCGCCGCCGAGATCGACGGCATTCTGCGGGACCCCCGCGGCTGGACCCGCCAGGGCGAGGCGTCCTTCCAGCGGGTCGACTCACCGCCGTACGACATGCTGGTGCACGTGGTGTCACCCGCGACCACGGACAAGCTCTGCGGCGCCTGGGGACTGGACACCCGGGGGCAGGTGAACTGCGCCAACAGCCCCGATCTCGTGGTGAACGCACGGCGCTGGATCGAACTGAGCGATCAGTACCCGAACCGGCCTGACGACTACCACGCCCTGATCATCAATCACGAGGTCGGCCATGTCCTCGGCCATGGGCATCGCACCTGCCCGGGACCCGACGAGCCGGCACCGGCGATGATGCAACAGATAAAGGGGTTGAAGGGGTGCCGCGCCAACCCCTGGGTGTACGACGGGGAAGGTCGGCTCATCGACGGACCGCCGGCACCCTGAGCCGGGCCCTCTTGAGGGCATCCACTCTTGAAGGAATCCGCCCCAGCAGCGCTGGCGGGCCTGGGCATCGCAACTGTCGGCCCCTGGTACGACCGAGAGCCGCACCCCGCAGATCTGCGGGGTGCGGCTCTCGGTCGTGACTGGATCAGCCGCGGATCAGGTTCCGCAGCACGTACTGCATGATGCCGCCGTTGCGGTAGTAGTCCGCCTCACCGGGGGTGTCGATGCGGACGACCGCGTCGAACTCCACTCCGGTGTCGGTGGTCACCTTGACCGTGCGGGGGGTGACGCCGTTGTTCAACTCGGTCACACCGGAGAAGGAGAAGGACTCCTCACCGGTCAGACCCAGCGCCTCGGCGGACGCACCCTCCGGGTACTGGAGCGGCAGGACGCCCATGCCGATCAGGTTCGAGCGGTGGATGCGCTCGTAGGACTCGGCGATGACGGCCTTCACACCGAGCAGCGCGGTGCCCTTGGCGGCCCAGTCGCGGGACGAGCCGGAGCCGTACTCCTTGCCCGCGAGGATCACCAGCGGAATGTCCTGCTCGATGTAGTTGCGGGAGGCGTCGTAGATGAACGCCACCGGTCCGCCGTCCTGCGTGAAGTCGCGGGTGAAGCCGCCCTCCGTGCCGGGTGCGATCTGGTTGCGCAGCCGGATGTTGGCGAACGTACCGCGGATCATGACCTCGTGGTTTCCACGGCGGGAGCCGTAGGAGTTGAAGTCACGACGCTCGACCTTGTGCTCGGTGAGGTACTTGCCGGCGGGGGTGTCCGCCTTGATCGCACCGGCCGGGGAGATGTGGTCGGTGGTGACCGAGTCACCGAGCTTCGCCAGCACCCGGGCGTTCGCGATGTCCTCGACCGGGGTGGTCTCCATCCGCATGCCCTCGAAGTAAGGGGGCTTGCGGACGTAGGTGGACTCGGCGTCCCACTCGAAGGTGTTGCCGGTCGGGATCGACAGTGCCTTCCACTGGGCGTCGCCCGCGAAGACGTCCTGGTAGGACTTGTTGAACATGTCCTCGCCGATGGAGTTGGCGACGACGTCGTTCACCTCGGCCTCGGTGGGCCAGATGTCCTGGAGGTAGACGGGCTTGCCCTCGGTGTCGAGTCCGAGCGCCTCGCGGGTGATGTCCACCTTCATGGAACCCGCGAGGGCGTACGCGACGACCAGCGGCGGGGAAGCCAGGTAGTTCATCTTGACGTCGGGGTTGATCCGGCCCTCGAAGTTACGGTTGCCGGAGAGCACCGAGGTCACGGCCAGGTCGTTCTCGTTGACCGCCTTGGAGACTTCCTCGGGCAGCGGGCCGGAGTTGCCGATACAGGTGGTGCAGCCGTAGCCGACGAGGTTGAAGCCGACCTTGTCCAGGTAGGGGGTGAGCCCCGCCTTGTCGAAGTAGTCGGTGACGACCTTGGACCCGGGCGCCAGGGTCGTCTTGACCCACGGCTTGCGGGTGAGGCCCTTCTCGACCGCCTTCTTGGCCACCAGCGCGGCGGCGACCATGACGTACGGGTTCGAGGTGTTGGTGCAGGAGGTGATCGCGGCGACGGTGACGGCGCCGTGGTCGATCTCGTACGTCGAACCGTCGGGGGCGGTCACGGTGGTGGGCCGCGACGGTACGCCGTTGGCCGAGGCCGGCGAGTCGGAAGCCGGGAAGGACTCCTTGCCAGCCTCCTCGTCGTCGGAGACGTAGTTGCGGACGTCCAGCGCGAACTGCTGGGAGGCGTTGGCGAGGACGATCCGGTCCTGCGGGCGCTTGGGGCCGGCGATGGACGGGACGACCGTGGCGAGGTCCAGCTCCAGCTTCTCGGAGAAGTCGGGCTCGGCGGCCGGGTCGAGCCAGAGGCCCTGCTCCTTGGCGTACGCCTCGACGAGCGCGACCTGCTGCTCCGCGCGACCGGTCAGACGCAGGTACTTCAGGGTCTCGCCGTCGATCGGGAAGATGGCGGCGGTGGAGCCGAACTCCGGCGACATGTTGCCGATGGTGGCGCGGTTGGCGAGCGAGGTGGCGGCGACGCCCTCACCGTAGAACTCGACGAACTTGCCGACGACACCGTGCTTGCGCAGCATCTCGGTGATGGTGAGCACCAGGTCGGTGGCGGTCGTACCGGGGGTGAGCTCGCCGGTCAGCTTGAAGCCGACGACGCGCGGGATGAGCATGGAGACCGGCTGACCGAGCATCGCGGCCTCGGCCTCGATACCGCCGACGCCCCAGCCGAGCACACCGAGGCCGTTGACCATGGTGGTGTGCGAGTCGGTGCCCACGAGCGTGTCGGGGTACGCCTGGCCCTTGCGGACCATGACCGTACGCGCGAGGTGCTCGATGTTCACCTGGTGGACGATGCCGGTGCCGGGCGGGACGACCTTGAACTCGTCGAACGCGGTCTGGCCCCAGCGCAGGAACTGGTAGCGCTCCCGGTTGCGGCCGTACTCCAGCTCGACGTTCTGCGCGAAGGCGTCGCTGGTGCCGAACTTGTCGGCGATGACGGAGTGATCGATGACCAGCTCGGCCGGGGCCAGCGGGTTGATCTTCGCCGGATCGCCGCCCAGCTCCTTGACGGCCTCACGCATGGTGGCGAGGTCCACGACGCACGGCACACCGGTGAAGTCCTGCATGATCACACGGGCCGGAGTGAACTGGATCTCCTGGCTTGGCTGCGCCTGGGAGTCCCAGCCGCCGAGCGCCCGAATGTGGTCGGCGGTGATGTTCGCGCCGTCCTCGGTGCGGAGCAGGTTCTCCAGCAGCACCTTCAGGCTGTACGGGAGGCGTGCAGAGCCCTCGACCTTGTCCAGCCTGAAGATCTCGTACGACTCGTCACCCACGCGCAGCGTGCTGCGGGCGTCGAAGCTGTTCGCCGACACGACAGTCTCCTTCATCAATGTGCGCGTACTACGTCCATGCTGCCGCCACGGCTCCTTGCCGATCCGCTAAGGTAGGGCTTAGTTAGGTAACCCTTACCGAGTGGCGGCCCCTGGCACGTCTTCGGCAGATATCTCGATGTCGAGATAACTCTAGTACATCGGTGCGGCTCGGTCATGCCCGGGCGCCCGATGACCGCTCTCATCCAATCGAGTCGTTTACTCAACGAACCCAGCCGTATGGCCTTCCGTCTCAGTGAACCTAGTCGAGTGGGTGATCGCACTGGGGACTGGGTGGCCGTGCTGGCTGGGGTAGATCTTGCGGGGGCGTACGTCGAGCTGTCGTACGTGGACGCTGTACGCGTACGTCGGCGGCGTCCGCTGCTGGACTGTGTGACAGCCCGTTTCGAGGACGTGGCGCCAGTGCGGCCGTTTCGCTGGTCGCGGGGTGAGCGTCACTTTTCCGGCTGGTACTGGGCGGCCACGACCGGGCAGCATGTCGGCTTCGAGTCTTGGCTGGAGCGGGACCGGCTTGTGCTCATGGACTTCGATCCCGGGGTGGTGGGGATCGCCTCTCAGCCGTTCTGGCTGCATTGGGACGACGGCAAGCGGGAGCGTCGGCACGCCCCGGACTACTTCGTACGCCGAGCGGACGGCTCGGCGGTGGTCATCGACGTCCGCGCGGATGAGCGGATCGAGCCGAAGGACACGGAGGCGTTCGAGGTGACGCGGATCGCCTGTGCTCAGGCGGGGTGGGGGTTCGAGCGGGTCGGGGTGCCGGAGGCGGTGCTGGTGGCGAATGTCCGGTGGCTGTCGCGCTACCGGCACCCGCGGTGCCTGCACCGCACGGCCGCGGACCGGCTGCGGGAGGTCTTCGCGACGCCGGGTCCGCTGCTGGGCGGGGCGGACGCGGCGGGTGACCGGCTTGCGACGCTGCCAACCCTGTTTCATCTGCTCTGGTTTCAGGAGCTGGCCGCTGCGGATCTGTCGGTTGAGATGATGGGGCCGCACACGGTTGTGGGCCTGACCGGCAGCGGTGTCCGATGAGCGGGAGGGGGCGGAGGGTCCCGCCCACGGCCCGGCTCGCGGAGTTTCCCGAGACGGCAGCCGAACGGGCCTGCTGGTGGGAGTGGCACATCCTGGAGGTGCTGCACGGCCTCGCTCCGGACGCCGTCGAAGGAGCGGTGCCCCGGCCACAGTTCGACCCGAAGCGGCATTCGCTGGCTGAGCGCGAGCGCGCGAAGGCTGCCGAGCTGACGGCTGCCGGGCATCAGGTGACGGCCAGCGGGATCAAGCAGCGGCGTCAGCGATATCAGCGAGACGGGCTGATCGGATTGGCCGATGGCCGGTCGGCCAAGCAGATGCCGGCCTTCGGCAAGGTCGATCCCGCTGTGGTGGAGGCGATGCGGCAGGCGATCGGCGAGACGGGCGAGGATTCGTCGAAGACGATCGGGTTCGTTGTCTGGCGGGCCAAGGAGATCCTGGCCGACCGCGCGGACGCCGCCGCCATCGAGGCTCCCTCACGGGCCACCCTCTACCGGCTCTACAGCAAGTTGGCGATCGGCACTCACGCGACGGGCTCGGCCCGCGCCCGCCGGTCGGTCAACGCCCGGCCGTCCGCCCCGTTCGGGGAAGTCCCCGCCAGCGCGCCGGGCGAGCTGATGCAGATCGACTCGACCCCGCTGGATGTGCTGGTGCGGCTGGACGACGGCATCGCGGAGAAGGTCGAGCTGACCGCGATGGTCGATGTCGCGACGAGGTCGATCACCGCGGCGGTGCTGCGGCCGACCACCAAGGCCGCGGACGCGTCCGCGCTGCTGGCCCGCAGCGTCACTCCGGAGGCGATGCGTCCGGGCTGGTCACAGGCTCTGCGGATGTCCCGTTCGGTGCTGCCGCACCGGCGGTTGCTGAGCTTGGACGAGCGGCTGGAGCACGCGGCGGCGAGGCCAGTGATCGTGCCGGAGACAATCGTCTGCGATCACGGCAAGGTGTTCATCTCGAACAACTTCCGTGCCTCCTGCCGGTATCTGGGCATCAATCTGCAACCGGCGCACAAGGCGACGCCGACCGACAAGGGCACGATCGAGAAGACACTGGGTTCGGTGGCCACGCTCTTCGCGCAGTTCGTCGCGGGTTACACCGGCTCTAACCCGGACCGCCGCGGCCGGAAGCTGGAGGACAGACCCCTGTGGTCGCTGCCCGAACTCCAGAACCTCCTCGACGAGTGGATCATTGCTGTGTGGCAAACCAGGCCACATGACGGGCTACGCGACCCGGACGCCCCGAAGCGGGCGTTCTCGCCGAACGAGAAGTACGCGACGTTGCTGCAGTCCTGCGGCTACGTCCCGGTCCCACTGAACGGCGAGGACTACATCGAGCTGCTGCCCGAGCGCTGGCAGGCGATCAACAGCTACGGCATCCGGATCAAGCACCGCACCTACGACGACGGCGAGTTGGGCCCCATGCGCCGCCAGCACTCCGGCGCGGTGGAAAAGAAGGGGTTGTGGGAGATCCACCACGATCCCTACGACATCTCCCGGATCTGGGTACGAGACCGCCAGCACGATCGGTGGATCACCGTCTTCTGGAAACACCTGCGGCGCGTCGGCGTCCCGTTCGGGGAGCTGGCCTGGGACCACGCCTGCGAACAGGTCCCCGGCGGCACCGAGGAACAGATCGCGGACGCCGCCGCTGCCCTGCTGCGACGGGCCCACGACGGCCCCGCCCCGAAGAAGGGCCCTGCGGCGAAGCGGTCCCGACGCGTCGCCGCTCGGACCTGGGCCACCGCCCCCGAGAGGCCGGTCCCCGAGCCGCCCGCCGCCGAGGCCGCTCAGGAGGACCCAGCGGACAGCGAGCTAGCCGAAGTCATCCCACTGGGCCTGTTCGACCCGCTCGCGAACCCCTGGAGGCGTCCGTGACCATCTCCGAACCGGCAACCCGGCACACCGTTCTGCAGGAGGCAGACGCCGAGGCCAACCGGCAGCTGACCACCCTGGACGGATGGCGGAGGTTCGCCGCCGGCCCACCCGAGCCACCGGTCCTGCTGTCTTCCAGCGAATTGGGCAAGCTCTCCCCGGCCGAGCGGGCGCTCTATGACGAGGACCGGCTCGACCATCACGCACGGATGCTCGTGGTCGCCACCTCGTTCGTCGAGAAAACGGTGGTCTGCGGCCGGAGACTGGTCCTGCTCAACCGGCACGCGATCAGCGCCCGTCGCGGCCTGATGGTCTCCGGGCTGCCCGGCACGGGCAAGACCAGCGCAATCACCCAGCTCGGGCTCGCCCACGAACTCCTCGACCAGGCCCGCCATCCGAACGTCGCCGACCGCATCCCGGTGCTTTACATCACCGTCCCGCCTGCGGCGACCGCCCGCATGGTCGCCGCCGAGTTCGCACGGTTCCTGGGACTGCCGGTCCGGGGCAGGTCGAACATGACGGACATTATCGAGGCGGTTGTCGGCGTCTGCACGGACACCCGCACCGGCCTGGTCCTCGTCGATGAAATCCACAACGTCTCGCAGGTCACACGGGCCGGAGCCGAGGTCTCCGACACCCTGAAGTACTTCTCCGAGCGCATCCCCGCGACATTCGTCTACGCGGGCATCAACCTGGAAACAAGCGAGCTGCTGGCCGGCACCCGGGGCGCCCAGATCGCGGGCCGCTTCACTCTCGTCCCCACCCGCCCGTTCCCCTACGGCGAGGAGTGGAAGGGACTGGTCGCGACCATGGAAGCGACCCTGTTGCTACACGATCACCCGCCGGGCAGCCTCGTCAGGCTGGACCGTTACCTCCACGATCGGGCCGACGGCATGATCGGAGCGCTGTCCCACGCCATCCGAGGGGCCGCGATCGACGCGATCCTGAGCGGCACCGAACGCGTGACCAAGCGAGGAATCGACGCGATCCCCCTGGACCATGCGGCGGAGACCACCGTGAAGCCGTCAAGAAGGGTGGTCACCCGGTGACCGGGGCTCTGGCGGGGCGGCTGGCCCGGCTGCCAGTCCAGGTCGCACCACGACTCGGTGAGGAAACCGACTCCTTCATCCGGCGTCTCGCCCGCGCCAACCACCTCAAGCCCAGCTACCTGCACGGATATCTCTGCGGGCCGCCGTTCTGGTTCGGCAAGCCCCTCCTGGACCGGCTCGCCGACGCCGCCGGACGGTCCCCCCAGGCCCTGGAGCGGGCGCTCGCGGACGCCAGCTCGCCCCGAAGACGCGCGAAGCCCAACCCCCGCTACCCTGGCAAAGACCTGTTGCAGGGACGTGGCGAACTCTCCTATCTCATCTCCGATGACGCCCGCGACGGGACCATGACGGTCCGTGCGCTAGCTGAGCGTTACGAGATCCCGCAGCGGGTGGTCCGGCTCGTGCTGGACAGCACACAGCCCGCTGATCGCGATGTGAAGTTCCGCAAGGACCCGGTCATGGTCCCCGTCATCCGCCTGGTCGACGAAATGCTCGCCCGAGGGGTTCGCGGCAGAGCTATCTGGGCGGAGCTCATGGACGAGCACGACTACTCCGTGTCCTACTCGTCCCTGCTCTACTACGTCCACCGAGGCCGTCGCTTGGGACGCCACCAGCAATGAGCGAACCCCCCGACCCGCCCGACTGGTCGGCTCGGCGGCGAGCCGGTTGCCATCTGCGACACGCCTCAGCTGGATGATCTAAGCGCCGAGGATGCCAGCGAAGAGGGTGCCGGGGGCGGTACGCACGCCCCCGGCCTGTACGTAGTCGCCCACGGCTGCGCGGCCAGCTCGCACTCCATGACGTGAGGCTTGAACTTCAACTTAAGAGGGGAATTAAGAACTTATTCTGCAAGATAGAGCGCTGCGTGGTAGTCTTTTCAAACTGAAGTGCAATATAAGATCACAACTGACCCGATAGGGGCTTGTATTGAGCATCAACGTTGATCCGCTGCGTCTGTCCAAGCCGCAGGACTCCAGTACGTACTTGGCAATCAAGACTCCCCAGGGAGGCCGCGACGTCTACAGCACGCGCGTTCCCCTCCTTGATCTCCCCACCATCCTCCCTGTCCCCGACCCGACCAACGTCGACAAGGACAACCGCAAGGTCGACCGCCTCCACGCCAAGCACTTCGGCGAGTACCTCGACACCAAGAAGGATTGGGTCGCCCCCGCCCTGTTGGCCCGCGACGGCGGAGGCTGCACCTTCGAGAAGGTGGACGAGCATGGCGCCGTCGGCTACCTCACAGTCCCGTGGGCAATCGGCGGTATCTCCTCTCTGCGCACCATCGACGGCCAGCACCGTGTGCTTGGTGTCTCCATCGAGAAGCAGCGCATCACCGACGCCATCTCTGGCCTCGACCGTGAGATGGCGCGCAAGGTCAGCCCGGAGAAAGCCGTCAAGCTCCAGGCCGAACGCGAGAGGCTCATCGGCCAGATGAACCGACTGAAGGCCGAGTTCGTCGGTCTGGACATCTATGTGGAACCGGACCCGATCAAGGCCCAGCAGATGTTCGTTGACGTCGCCGACAACGCCAAGGGCATCAGCAGTGCCGTCCGCGCCCGCTTCGACAGCTACAAGGTCGCCAACCGTACGTTGTCCGACGTCATCGACCACCCGCTGCTCAAGGGCCGGGTCGACGCCGAGCAGGACCGCATGACCCTGAAGAATCCCAACCTCATGGGAGCCAAGCACGTCGCCGACATCACCCGCGCCGTCATCGCCGGGGCAGGCGGTCGGATCAGCAAGAAGGCCGAGCAGACCCTGACTGACGGCGAGGTCATCGAGCAGGTCAAGGACTTCCTCGACGTCATCTCCAACGCTTTCGCCGACCTCGCCGCCATCACTGAGGACGACCCTGAGTCGGAGCGCCAGGCCGATGAGCTGACCATGTCGCAGAAGCTCCGCCGTACCTCGCTGCTCGGCTCAGTGGGCATGCTGCGCGTCCTGAGCGGGGTGTTCCGAGAACTGCGCTCGGGCGACAACCCGGTGGAGCTCGACGACATCACTGAGTTCTTCAAACGACTCGACCCTCACATGGCCGCGCCGGTCACCGAGAACAGCATTTGGCGCACCACTGAGGCAAACGCGGACTTCGAGCTCAACGCCGCCTCGCCGATCATGCGGACCCAGAACATCGTCCACCTGGTGGGCGTCATCACCGGCTGGTACAAGAAAGCTCCCGCCGGTCTGTAGCCGATCACACGACCCACGAGGGGCGCCTTCCTGTCCTTGGAACGGCGCCCCTCGCGATGTGCGATCGCCGCCAGTGGACTGGCTGGACCGCTCCGGCCCGGAGGATGCGTCCTGGACGCATCAGGGCGTTGACGTACGCAGAGGTCCTGGTTGTGCAGGGCTTCCAAACGAGACGACCGTCGCCACCACATAGACCATCTCAGCGCCCCTTGCCGAGCACTCACGTGAAGAGCCGTCATGGACCTCAACAGCAACCCACTCGCTCATCGGACCACCCTTACGGTTCCGCACTCTGAGAACGTCTTCCAGGATGTTCGCCGAATCAGCGCCCAGTGGCTGACCAAGAAATTCGGCAGCGCACCTTTCACATCTGGCCACCATTACCTCGATGAGGTCTCGGTACTCACCAACCAGGCCGCATATCTCGCCGACGGTGCCGAGCACGCGATACGCCTGCAGCTGCGCGAGGACAAATCCGACGCCACCTGGCGCACCGCCATCACCGCTGTTGCGTTCGAGGACGACTCTGCACTGGTCTCTGTTGGTTTGGAGGTGTTCCCCAACGGCCACGCGCCACTCTCCCCTGGCCGACCCGGGCTGGTCCGCGACATGGTCCGCGACCTGCAACCCACGGACGGAATGGCCCCGCTAACCCTGGACACTCTGACCGTAGGCGCTCAGGGTGTCGATGCCCTGGTCGACGTACTGTGCGACCCGGCTCGCCGCATGCCGATGATCGTAGCGGCACGGCCGGTGCGCTCCGATTCTGTGTGGTCGGACCGGATGAGAAGGGCCATGACGCAGTGCGCCGGCGCGGCCTCGCTGTACCTGCTTGAGGACACCGTCGCTGTCGACGCGTTCCGCGACTCCATCGGCGAATACCATCGCGTCGCCCCGGGCTCGGTGCGCACCTTTCTTCCGCAGGTGGATCCCGCATGGCCGCAAGACGGGCCACGACACCGGTTCCTGACCATGGCCCGGATGAGCGACCCCAAGGACGGAGCCTGGTTCGGTCTCGCGCGCACCGTCCAGCGAATCTCGACCGAGGCCGCGCTGCCGGAGGCGCTACGCAGCCTCTCGTTCCCTGATGCAGGCCAGCGCCACCGGGCGGAGCGTCAGGCCGCCCTATCAGTGGTCCGGCGCTCCGACCAACTGACGACCATACGAAACGACGTTGCCGAGCTGAAGGCGCTGCTCGCACAGGCGGACGAGGATTTGAAGGAGGCCGGGCGCACTGCTGAGCTGTCAGCGCGCACCGTGGCCTCCCTGGAGGAGCAGCTCCACTCGACTGTGGAGCGCTCGGACGGGGATATGGAGGAGGCTGTACGTGCTCTGGACGATGTGGAACGGGCGCGGGCCGAAGCAGACGTATTGCGGGGCCGACTTCGTGATGCAGGGCGCTTTGAGGACACGGTGGTCGCCGAGCAACCCCAGGGAGTGCCCGACTCGTTCGAGGACCTGTGGGAGCGGCTGAATGCCCTCGACGGGGTCCTGGTGACGGCTGACAGGAGCACGGCCCTGGAACTGGACGACACAAACCGAGCCCGAGTATGGGCGGCCAAGGCGTGGAATGCCCTTCGGGCGTTGAACTCCTACTCACAGGCAGCCAAGGAAGGCTTCAACGGCGGCTTCTACCAGCACTGCACCTCGGACCGATCTGGGGCAGTGAGCTGGCCGATCAAACAGCTGGCTATGACGGAGTCCGATACGACGATGAACATGTGGGGCTCAGAGCGGATATTCGCAGTCCCCAAGAAGGTGAACTCCTCTGAGCGGATGGAGATGCAGGCCCATCTCAAGTTAGATTCGAAAGGCAGCACCTCGCCGCGGGTGTACTTCATGGACGACACGAAAGGCGCCACAGGACAGGTAATCGTGGGCTATGTCGGTCCCCATCTAGCCAATACGAAGACAAACTGACCGTCGCGGCCAAGACTCGGTGACCGATCAGCGTGGGCAGCGCCCGCCAGGCAAGCACCGCGACGCCCTTGCCGTCGCCGCACGTGACCCTGGCCGTCGACCGCAGCGCCGAGCCAGGATCTGGAAGGTCCCACTCGGCTACCTGTCACTTCGCCATAGCTTCGGGACACTGAGCCGAGATGACTGACTAGACCCAGAGGGAAGGGACCGTCCAGATGAACGCGAGGCCGAAAAGCCCACAAGAACTGAGCCGAGTGCCGCGCAGCGCTGAGGGCATCGCAAACACTCTGACCAGCGCTCGCCGGACCGAGTTCTACCGCGAGTTGCTCACGGCCGCCCCCGAAAGTATTCAGGGTGTCCTGCGCTACTGGTGGTGCGAGGCAGTGTTGGAGGACTCCAGCCCCGTAGGCGACCGGCTCACCGAGGCCGCGCTGGCTGGCATATTGCCTACCCACACAGTCTCGGACATCGTTGATCGGCGGCGGGCGGCGGGACTGCCTGGTGAATGACTCAGGCACGCAGGCTGGCCTCGTGCCCTACTGACGGCTGTCTCACTCAATCCAGTCCAGGCAGGTCAACGCGATCCAGTCGACTACCTTCAATGAGACAGGACACCCGATGGGCGCGGTGTGCTGTATCACGCGTACCCCGATACAGCCCGCCGTCGCGCCCAAGAACGCACCAGCGCACGGACCGAGACCCAAGGCGATCACACCAGGTCAGAGCCGATTCTGCGCGGCGAAGGCCACCCTCGACTCGCATGACCACCAGGGCGTGTGGCAAGGCGTGCTCACCGCACGGCGACGGAGGCCGACTCCCCCGCGGCAGTCGAACAACCTCGTCGGACTCCATCCACACCGGGGCATTCCCACAAGGGCGGCATGAGCCCCTTCACTCAATAACCGAGATACAGGGGTGGAGCCTTCCGGGTCTACGCCGTCGGAGCACCCCCCTGTCAGCATCACCCATCAGTGCACTTGTGCCGATATGAGTCCCCTTCAGCGACTTCACCGTAGACGTCCTCTTCTCTTCGTCGGCACGCCACGATTCTCCGAGTCCAGCGCCCATCGCAGCCCCAGGCCACGGGCGCTCGGGTGGAACCGGAACACCGCACCCCAACACCCGGATGGACCCCCACCGCTTGACGCACCAGCGCTCCCGACGGACCGTCAAACTGCGAGCGGGGCTCGCCGCAGGCTCACCCGAACGCCACCCCCGTCGTGCGCTTCATCTCATATCTGAGATAACCTCCCCTTCATGGCAGACGACTACCTCGTACGTATCGGTAAGCTCATCCGTGACGCTCGACAGCATCGCGGCTGGACACAGACTCAACTCGCAGACGCTCTCGGCACGAGCCAGAGCGCGGTCAACCGTATCGAACGTGGCAACCAAAACATCAGCCTTGAGATGATCGCTCGGATCGGTGAGGCGCTGGACAGCGAAATCGTGTCCCTGGGCTACGCCGGCCCGATGCATCTGCGGGTCGTGGGCGGGCGTCGTCTGTCCGGCGCGATCGATGTCAAGACGAGCAAGAACGCCTGTGTGGCGCTGCTGTGCGGCTCCCTTCTGAACAAGGGCCGCACGGTGCTGCGCCGCGTGGCCCGCATCGAAGAGGTCTTCCGTCTGCTGGAGGTCCTCAACTCCATCGGTGTCCGCACCCGCTGGATCAATGACGGCGTGGACCTGGAGATCGTCCCGCCGGCCCAACTCGACTTGGACGCCATCGACGCGGACGCGGCCCGCCGCACCCGCTCGATCATCATGTTCCTGGGACCGCTGCTGCATCGGGTGGAGTCCTTCCGACTGCCCTATGCGGGCGGTTGCGACCTGGGAACCCGCACCATCGAGCCGCATATGATCGCGCTGCGCCGCTTCGGTTTGGACATCACGGCGACCGAGGGCCTATACCACGCACAGGTCGAGCGGACGACCGCACCCGACCGGCCGATCGTCCTGACCGAGCGCGGCGACACCGTGACCGAGAACGCCCTGTTGGCGGCTGCCCGCCATGAGGGGGTGACGGTGATCCGCAATGCGTCGTCCAACTACATGGTCCAGGACCTGTGCTTCTTCCTGGAGGCCCTCGGCGTACGCGTCGACGGCGTCGGCACCACGACGCTGACCGTCCACGGCGTGCCCACCATCGACGTCGACGTCGACTACTCGCCCTCCGAGGACCCGGTCGAGGCGATGAGCCTGCTGGCCGCGGCCGTCGTCACCGAATCCGAGCTCACGATCCGTCGGGTCCCGATCGAGTTCCTGGAGATCGAGCTCGCCGTACTGGAGGAGATGGGTCTCGACCACGACCGCTCCAGCGAGTACACGGCGGACAACGGACGTACCCGGCTGGTCGATCTCACCGTGCGGCCCTCGAAGCTGGAAGCCCCGATCGACAAGATCCACCCCATGCCCTTCCCGGGCCTCAACATCGACAACGTGCCGTTCTTCGCCGCCATCGCCGCGGTCGCGCAGGGCCAGACCCTCATCCACGACTGGGTCTACGACAACCGCGCCATCTACCTCACCGACCTCAACCGCCTCGGCGGCAGGCTGCAACTCCTCGACCCCCACCGCGTCCTCGTGGAGGGCCCGACCCGCTGGCGCGCCGCGGAGATGATGTGCCCACCCGCACTGCGGCCCGCCGTGGTCGTCCTGCTGGCGATGATGGCGGCCGAAGGCACGTCCGTGCTGCGGAACGTGTACGTCATCAACCGCGGGTACGAGGAGTTGGCTGAGCGCCTGAACTCGGTGGGTGCGCAGATCGAGATCTTCCGCGACATTTGACATACGGGCGCCGCCGCACCCCGTCTGACCTGCCAAAACAAAGGTCTGATGGGGGTGCGGCGGCGTCTGTGGGACTTCTCTGGGACTTTGGGCCCGGGAGCAGCACTCCCGGGCCGCAATCTCGGTCAGCCGAATAGGGCGTCGATGGCGGCGGTGCCGCGGGCGCCCGCCCGGGGCAGGAAGTGCGCGTACTTCCTCAGAGTGAACCCCGGGTCGGAGTGTCCCAGCCACTGGGCGAGTGAGACGACCGACTCACCGGCCTCCAGCTGCTCCGAGGCGTAGAAGTGGCGCAGCGCGTGGAAGCCGTGTTCGCGGGAGGGTTCCCAGACGCGCTGTCCGTCGGCGCGCTGCTCCAGGCCGCCGATTACGCCGGCCTTGGTGAGTGCGGGTTTCCAGATGTAGGAGTTGAAGTAGTTCCGGTTGATGGCCTTGCGCTCGCGGCCGGTCACGAGCAGGTTGTACGTCCTGGGCCGGCGGTGCTTGGCCTCCACTGGTGTCTCCGGTGAGCGGGGGTCGTCCCAGGCCATGGTGACCGGCACGGACGGGAACGCGGTCGCGTCCGTTGTGCTGCTTCTCCAATGCTGGAGGGCAGTGCCACGTCGCGGACCTTGCGGCCTTTGGGGAGCGCGAAGCACAGGCTCGCCCGGACCATCTTGACCTGGCGGCGGATGTGGACGACGCCCTCTTCGAAGTCGAAGTCGTCCAGGCTGAGTCCGAACGCCTCGCCCTGGCGCAGGCCGAGACCGGCGCCGATCTCCACGAGGATCCGGTAGCGGTCTGGGAGGGCGGCGCGGATTGTCCGTACGTGTTCTTGCGGCCATGCCTCCAGCCTGCCCGGAGCAGCGGCGGGCGGCCGGTCTTAGTGGGCGTTTGATTCCCATATCCGGTAGTCCATCACGATTCTGGGCTACCGATCAGGGACGCCAGGTTGCCCAACTGCCAGGAAAGCGGCTTATGCGGCCATGAAGCGGCCGTCAATACACCGGGTTCCTCAGCAAAGCTCCCGTCTCATTTGGAAACCCACCGGTCCATGCTGAACTGCGAACTCGCCCCACAAAGCCCCAGACACCCCCGCACACGCCCTACCCAGACCGACCAACGCCACATACCCAGGCATCATGCAGCCCTCACGGCCCTACCCCAGCGACCTGTCCGACGCCCGCTGGGAACTCATCCGCCCCACCCTCGAAGCCTGGCGCCAACACCGCAACGGCATCCGCAAACCCACCCACGACCTACGCACGCTGATGAACGCCATCCTCTACATCGACCGAACCGGCATCCCCTGGCGCTACCTGCCCCACGACTTCCCGCCCCACCAGAGCGTCTACGGCTACTTCGCTCGCTGGGAAGCCGACGGCATCTTCGACCAACTGACCGGACCACTACGCGGCAAAGTCCGCCAGGCCGAAGGCCGCACGAGCGAGCCCACCGCCTGCCTCGTCGACAGCCAGAGCATCAAAACCTCAGCCACCGTTCCCCTGACCAGCCAAGGCATCGACCCTGCCAAAAAGATCATCGGCCGCAAACGGCACATCGTCACCGACACCCTCGGACTCCTGCTCGCCGTCACCGTCACCGCCGCCAGCGTCCACGACTCCACCGCCGGCACCCAACTCCTGACACACGTCGCCGAGCAACACCCCACCATCACCAAAGCCTGGGCCGACAACGGCTACAAGACCAAGGCCGTCGAACACGCCGCACGCCTCGGCATCGATCTCAAGATCGTCCAACGCGACCCCACAACCCGCGGATTCCACGTCCAACCCCGCCGCTGGGTCATCGAACGCACCCTCGGCTGGCTCATGCACCACCGACGCCTCGCCCGCGACTACGAAACCCATCCCCACCGATCAGCAGCCATGATCCAAATCGCCACCATCAACCTCATGACCCGCCGCCTCACCCACGAGACCACCCCCAACTGGCGCGACGGCTAAGCCAAATGAAACAGACATCAGAGAATCAAACGCTCACTTAGCCCCGTCCGAAACGTACGCCTGGCACAAAACTCCGCAGGCCATCCGTACGACACGTCCCGGAAAGACTGTGCGTCGAACTGACGCTACTACCGAACAGGTCCGTCTGGACAGCAACACGGAAGTCAACGAGGCGAGTTCACCTCACCTCTGTGGTTTGCTCACTTCGTGACGGCCGAACAGGCTGCCCCGCCTCGTGCGACGTCCTGAAATCATGAAGGAGACGGGATGGATAGTTCCACGCCTGACGGACCTTACAATCTCCAGGAGCTTTGGCTAAGATTTGAGAATTGGCTCTGCCAGAATGCACCGGCAGACCACGCGACCCTTCGCCCGGGTGTATCCGATGCCGAAATAGTTAGACTCGAGGAAGAAATCGGATTCGCATTGGTTGACGAACTGAAGTCATTTCTCGCGATACACAATGGCGTGGCATCGCGGAGGTCCAGCATGGAACCCGGCGCCTTCATTATTGGGTACAGCCTTCTGAACGCGGAAGGAATTATGGAATGGCAGCACAATCTTGCCGATATGGCCCAGGAGGCTTTCGACGAAGGATACGAGAATGATGTAGTCGAGTTAACCGCAAATTCCCGGTGGGTTCCTTTCGCTCAGAGCCTGGCCGGTGATCTCTTGTTTGTTGATCATCGGACTGACCGCTATGGTCATGTCGGTGTGATTTCATTTGGAAGTCCCGAGTATCGGCGACTTTGGCCGAGTATGGGTCAGATGTTTTACGACCTGTGTAACGCGGTGGAGGCTTTGGAGCAGCTACCTACAATGCCCCGTCGTCCTTGTATCCATGAAGGGCGCATGTTGGAGTGGGTCATAGATTGACCCGGAGACCAAGTAGCCCGCCAGATCGGGGAGACCTGGCGGGCCACTTGGTCTGGCTAGTTTCTAGCTGATGTTGCAGACAGTACTGATGTTGCAGCCCTCGAATCCGGTCTGGACGAAATACGGGTCATTGTCCAGGAGACGGACATCTTTCGTAAAGTTCCCGAGGTCCCCACCTGCATTCGTGTTTTGTAGGGCCGGAACTGCGGCTCGGCCGCAGATCTCGTTCCAGGTCGGATACGGATAGTTATTGTCGAGTTCGAGCATCCAAGTGCCGTTGGTTTGCTTATCTGCGTACATCTGAACGCAGTACTTCCCCGAAGTGAGCGTCATCCCGCCGCTTTCACGGGATTTCGCGAACGGGTACTCGTCGCAACTGGTTCCGTCCGCATTAGGGTTCGGGTTCCATTCAGCGACAGCGCGTTCACACATCTTGTGGCGATTCTGTTCGGCCGTTGTGTCATTCGCGAGGCGATGCAACGGCTTGTTGTGAGCTTCGCTTCCCGGATGAGATGCCAGCTTCTGCATGACCACCCAGTAGTAGGCGGCGGCGGCTGGGTACTTCTGGGTGTTGAGTTGCAGAGTGGGTGTGTACTTCGGGAATATGCAGCCAGTATTTCCGCCCACCTTGTTGTCGCAGCGGATGTCGAAAGCGCTGTGGCTCCAATTCGGAACTGCCTGGACAGCAGCCTGGGGAGTCGACCAGCTGGTGCTCCAGTCCAGATTGAGGATCTGCTCGCCGCCTGTGATCTTGTTCCAGGTATAGGTGTTTGTGCGAGTGGCTACGTGGGTGTCCGCGGCGGTCCAGGTGGTGCTGCCGGTCCAGGGGCCGCTGGATTCGGTGCAGCCCGTTGTCGGCCAGCAGTCTTCCTGGAAAGAGGTGAGGCTCGTGGAGTTGATTCCTGTCATATTGACCAGGGAGATCTCGGTCCATGTAGTGAACTGGGTCGCCTTGGGGTTGAGGTCGATCTCCTGAATGATCTTCATGGTGGCGTTGCCGATCGGTGCACCGTTGCGTGTGGCGGTAAGGACGAGCAGTCCACGCAAGCAACCTTCTGTCCGTGTATAAACGGAACCGCCGCTGACGCTCCGGCACCATCCAACAGGTGCGAGCGCTGCCATTTCAGGAGCCCGGGCTCTCTGGGCATTTGTGGAGGGGGAGACAGTCCTCTTGCTCTCCTCGCTCATCGGTTTGTACTCGGCGCACAGGGTGCTGCCGTCACGAGCGGCGGAGCACGAGCGATTACCAGTCGATCCCGCGGATGGTGCAGTCCTTGCGGAAGCGGTTCCCATGGGTCCCGCATCTTTTGCTACCTGGCTGGCCACAAAGTCAATGTCGGCAGCGTTGGGGTTTGCCTCGGGGAATCGAATGTCGTGCAGACCATCGTAATCACCGGGCACGAAGGCTATGGCGTCCCAGGCCACGTCCTTGTCGCCGGTGCCGACGCTGTTGAAGTTCGACAGACTCACCTGGGGGAGTGTGCTGTTGAAGCGGTAGACGCCGAGATCGACCCATTTGTTCGACTCGTTGGCGGTCTGCGAGATCTGCTTTGTCTGGATTCCGTGAGCGGTAGTGATCTTGTAGTTGGATTCGGTGGTCTGCGCGCCGTGGTCGGGAATGTGTGCGTACACCTTGGCTTGGCCGCCGGGAATTGTCTGGCCGAGTTTCCAGATGCCGGTGACTTCCATGCGGTTGGCGTTAGCTGGGTTGGGATCGGGTTGGCGGGTGTGGGTGAACCAGAAGTGGTTGCCGTATCCGCCACCAATCTGGTGGGTGTCCATCTTGCCCGGGTAGGTGCCGTTCCACGCGTTGTAGTTGAGTGTGAATGTTCCCGCGGACCCTAATGCTCCGCAGCTTCGTGCGGTTGACCCGGCGGGGGTGACGCCGTTCGGAACGTCGTCAATGATCAGAGCATTGCTTGCCAGGCCGCTCGTACAGCGTGGTGGGTAGGAGTTGGCGTCGGGCTGCTCCGGGTAGGAGGTGTTGAACCGGTGGACCTGGTTGCCGCACTGGGCGCCAGTTGTGCAGCTCTTCCACTGAACTGACTTGTTCCACCAGCAGTGCAGCCAGTGGGGGTTGGTCGTGCTGTTGCCAGCGTCGAGGGTGCAAGCGCCACCGCCGGGGTCGTTGGAGTCACCGACGGCGATTTTTGATGGGTTGCAGGAGATGGTGGAGTCGCAGAACAGGTCGATGGGCGGCTTGGCTGCGGTGCGGGCGGCGGCGCCACTCCACCATGCCGCCCGGTAGCCGGCCTGCATGTCGCCGGGCGCGAACATCGAGGTGATGGGCCGTGCCGCCCAACCGATGACCTTTTCCTGGTAGGGCCAGTCCTGTGGGTTTGCGGCGTCGCCGTAGTTGTCTCCGCCGAGCGCGTTCTCAAGGAACGGCAGTCGGTTTGCCTTCCAGAGCGGGTTGGCGGGGTTGTTCGTCCAGCCCACGCCCCAGTGGCCGGCCGTGTCAGCGTCGGACTGGGGGTAGAAGCCGGAGTTGTAGGCCCACAGGGCGAAGAACCAGTTCTCGATCCACTGGGGGTGGCCGTCGTTGACCGTCATGCCTGCTGTGCGGGTCTGGTTCCACTTGTCCGAGAGGATCTGTGCGCCAGCCGCTATGTTGGCGGTGTAGTCCAGCGCGATGGCTTCCTGCTGAAGGACGGACTTGGTGGGCTGGCCGTGGCCAGGCAGGCGCATGCCGTCAGTGGCCTGGGTGATGCCATATCCGCAATCAGCGTGAGCCCAGTCAATCTTCCACGGATCGACCTGTTGACCGCTCGGGCTGTAGTCGACGCCGTAGAAATTTCCAATGAGGCTGTTCGAGGTGACGCCAGGCACCGCGTAGCGGGTGGCCTGCCACAGGTTGGTTTCCTGGGCCGCGACGCCGAGGAGGATTTGGGAAGGGATGTGCCAGCGGTCGTTGGCGCTGTCCTCGGTGTCCAGAATCCCGTTGGGGTCACCTGCGAGCAGGATAGGCGGGAAGATGCCTTGGGGCTGGTATCCACCGGTGCCGGTGTTCTTCCAGTTCGGCGAGCGGTAGAAGTCGAGCCTGCCGACAACTGCCTGGTTCACCGCCCACTCGACCTGACGGGGTGTCGGCTGGAATGCCTGCTTCTTCACGTCGTTGCGGGGAACTGAGCAGGTCCGCTCGGTTGCGTCCTCGCTCGGATTGGAGGGCGACGAGGCGATGAGCTGCGTGCGCGTTCCTTGTGTGGTGGGGTTGTCAATCTTGGTGTGGGAAGCCCTCCGGGCCGGCTTCGTCTTGTGTTGAGGGAGAGCCGGCGAGGATTCTCGGCCTTGCTGTTGGGACTTCTGCCCGCCGATGCGGTTCATGCCGGGAACAGCGTCCAGGGTGACGGTCTTCTTCGTGTCCAACAGGCGAAGGGTGGTGCGTGCTGTGCGCTCTGTGAGGGCTTCCTCGGGGCGGACCCGGGTGTCTTTGCCATCAGCCCAGTCGGTAGTGACCGCGGCGCTGCCGCCGCTGGAGATGAGCGCTCCCTTGGAGATGCGTCCGGGGTTCTTCACGGTCTTCGGTAAGGCGGTCCTGCTCTTGGCCTTGCCGGTGATGTATGTGGTGCCGTCTGCTGAGGATGCCAAGTCCCACTCGGTGAGGGATCCGTGGGCCAGCGTGGCAGCCTTGGCGTTGTCCTTTGTGAGTTGATTGGCACTCAGGTACTGGGCGTAGCCGGTGGACGCCTTCTTCTTGCCGTTTTTGGCGCGGTCGATGTAGGTGAGGCCCCCTGCGGCGTCTACGGTCAGTTGGAAGGGGACCGCCTTCGTACGGGTGATCTCCGAGAGCCTGCCCTTGGCTCCTGCGGCGACCAGGCGGTTGCCGTGCGCGGCGACGATACCTTTCTTCACAGGGACGGCGGAGGTGACCTGGCCGGGATAGGTGAGAGGGCTGGCCACCTTGCCACTGGCCGCATCCACGCCGATCAGGCGGGATTGTTGCTTCGCGTCGCCCTCGTAGGAGAGCTGAGTGAATACGGCTTGCTCACCTGAGCCGCAGCCGGGGCTGAAGTAGGCCAGCGACGTTTGGAAGGGCAGCTTGGTGACCTTGCCAGTGGTGAGGTCCACAGTGGCCGCGAAGGCTCCGCGCGCCATCAACTCAGGTTTGTTGCTGAAAGTCCTTGGGGCATAGGCGACTGCCGCTCGTTTACCGGAGGCGGTCAGACATGCGTTGCCTATCCAGGTGTCGGTGTCGAACCCGGGCTCGGTGAGGGTGGCTGCGGTTTTCACGGTGTAGCCGTGTTTCTCATCCGCGACGAGTAGGTGGAAGCCGCTGCCGTCACCGGAGGTGGTGAAGACGGTATCGGTGGACTTGGTGTAGTCACTGCCGAGGGTGTTGGCACGATCCTTGAGGGGAACAGCAGCAGGGTGGTCGATATCTTGGGTGTTCGGGGCCCGCCATTGGGTGGCGTTCTTGGGCGGTAACGGCTCGGATGCTTGAGCGGGTAGTGATAACGGTATGGCCAGTGTTGTTGTCACTGCGACGATGGTTGGTGTCAGGAGCCGTCTTCTTCTTGCGTGTTTCACATTGTCCCCTTAATCGAGGTGTCTGTGCAGCAGTGGCCCTCCCAATGGGAAGGGGTGATCGCCCTATCTGTCGACCTTGGGCTAGGTATCCCGCTTGGTCGGGCTAGCCGGAAAGGGCAGAGGAGATCTACCCCCCGTCACCAACACCAAGCCCGCCCGACCCCAGTGCCCCACAGGGAACGGCCTGAATCTTCCCTGTGAACCGGCGCGCGGGTACGACGCCGCCCCTAGAACCGAATGAGCGACATTCAGGAGTATCTGATCAATGGCGGATCTACTGATCAAGGAGAGACGCCAAGTGCGCGAGACGGCGATTGGGGATGAGTCTGTGGAGTCGGCTGGACGTGCAGCGTCGGACGAGTACCTCGTCGCGACGCTGGTCGACCAGGCTTGGAATGAGGGCCTGCAATTGACTGGTGGGGTGCTCTGCTCCAGCAGCTGCCGAGCGGGGGTTGGAGTCTGCCTTGGAGAACGGGATCACCGATCACCTCGGCTAGGTCTAGGTGCCCCGCCATCCATACGGTCGGCAGTTTCGAGCCGCAAATTGTCAAGAAGCGGCAGCGGCGCTGTCCGGGGTGGATGAAACGGTGCTGTCGCTGGCCGCATAGGGGCTTACCCACGGGGAGATTTCGGCTCGTCTCGCCGAGGTGTACGGCGATGAGGCGTCCAAGCAACACCATCACCGACACGGACATGGTTGGCATGGCCGAATGGCAGAGCTGGACCCTGTGTACCTGGTCTTGTCCGTGGACACGCCGTCAACGTCAAGTCAGGGACGGGTAGGTTGCGAACCGCCCTGCCTATCACTTCGTGATGGTGGTGCCTGCGGATGGCACCCGCGACGCCCTTGGCCTCTGGGCCGGCGAGGGCGCGAAGTACTGGCTTCGCGTGTTCACACCGAACCGAACTGCGGCCTGGACCACGTGCTACTACAAGCAACTGTTCCGTCTCACCACATAGGACACGGCCTTAGGTTCACATCGGCGTCTATGGCCATGGACAAGCCTGCAGATGACCTTGTGAGTCAATTCCGGCCAAGCTTCTCGTTTTGCGGTGTGGACAGCTCCGCGGTCCTGTTTTATGGTCTGCACCAGTTTGCAGACATCGAGGCCACTGGCGCAATTGGTGTAAACCACGCCAGTGGAGTCGGCGAGATAGTGGTAGATTTCGGGCACGGTGAATTTTCCGGAAAATTTCGGACTCCCGTACTCCCCCTGCATCCACGGAAGCCGCCCTGGGGTACGACTCACCTCGAGCCTCAGCTCGAAAAGTGAACGCTGTGCGCATGATTCCTAAATACTCTTTCGTTCATTTCCTGGGGGAGATAGAATGCGTTCGAAGCTAATTGCTGTCGCTTTATCTGCCGTCGCGGCCGTGGCCGCAACCGCAGCCCCTGCCCACGCGGAGCCCTATCCCGTCATCAGCAGTTGCGGAACGAGCACCGATGCGTTCTGCCTGTACTACAACTCGAACAATGGGGGTTCTCGCGTCGGCCTCAAGATCAACTGCCGCAACTATGACTACTGCGTGAACAATCCGCATGTAGACCCTCGCGTGAAGTTCACTACCAGTGGCAGCGGTAGCGGGCAAGCAGTCAAGAACAATACCGCGTCGGTATACAACTACTATTACGGCGTTATGCGCGTGTACGCCAACTCCGAGTACGCCGGCTACTTTGACAACTGGCCGGCGTACGGGTACGCCGGGTCGCAACTGTGGTACGGAAACCTCAATTCCACCTACAATAACAACGCCTCCCAGAAGACGTTGAGCGGTGCCTGAGTCCATGATTCCCGACACAAGCAGATCCCCGCGTCCGGCGACCCACCGGACGCGGGGATCTGCAAGGCTGGCGCGGCCGGTCATGCTGGCGTCGACCCTGATTGCCCTTCTGGTCGGCTGTGAAGAGGGCTCCCGCGGAGCTGGGGCGGACGGGGAAAACGCTGCGGCTGGGAAAAGCCGGGTTCCGGCCCATTCAGAGAAGGCTACTGTTCCCCCGCTGCCGATTGAGAAGTACCTGCTCGATACCGGGCAGGAATTGCAGCTCATGAAGGCATCCAAAGTTCTCATCACACACTGCATGGCGAAATTTGGGTTTGACTACGTAGGCCCCAGCTTCAACACCACGGAAAATTTGAGCGAGAATGGCACCAACCGCGCTCGGCGGTACGGCGTTGCCGATGTCAAAACGGCGAAAGAGCATGGTTACCATCTGCCAGGCGTGAAGGACGGAAATCCCGAGGCTTCGGCGCCACGTATGAGTGACGCCGAGATCCGTGTATTCATCGGGGATGCTGATCCGAACAGTGGTGTGCGCAGCGGAGATCGCTCCAACGGGAAGGTCATCCCCAAGGGAGGCTGCTCCGGCGAAGCCATGCGAAAGATCACAACAGACACGCCTCATGATCTGGCCAGTGAGATCAACAAGGAAAGTCAAGCAAAGTCATTGTCAGATCCGGAAGTCGTGGCGGTTTTTGCGGCCTGGTCCTCGTGCATGAAGGGGAATGGGTATTCATACACCTCCCCGACTGGGATATCGGAAGCGGTGACCAATCCCGGTCCGGAGCGGACGGAGATCGCCACCGCTGTCGCTGATGTCGAGTGCAAGAAGAAGACGAACCTGATCTCCGTGTGGCACGGTGTGGAATCTCGCATTCAGAACCAGATGATCGGCCAGAAGGAAGAAGCCCTCGGCTCGGAGAAGCGCCATATGCAGGCAGCTTTGAAGATTGCTTCCCAGGTTCTTGAGGAAACCTCGTGAGCCGCCGGGTCCAGTCTGTCCTTGCCCTTGCCCTCTGTTTGGGTCTGGCAGGATGCGATTCCTCCTCTCCGACACATGCGGAGTCTTCGCAGCCGGGGAACGCCGCCTCCAGCAGCGCCGACGCCCCCTCGCCGCCGAGTGCCCGTCAGCTCGTAGCCGAACAGGTCCAGCACACGCTGTCCCCTCAAATCGAGAGCCTGGCCGGCACCTACGGTGAAGGGACGAACTCCCCGTGCAGCTCAGCTGCTGCGGAACTCTTCACCCCATCGTGTGCCGCCATGGCTGATGCGGTCGGAAAGCTCGCACAGAACGTGCTGGCCGAGATCCAGGGGAAGAGCGTCCCTTTTACGACGATGCGCAGGGTGGCCGTGTCCGCGCGCAACGCTGCTGAGCAGTATCCGAAACTGTCCTGCGGGACACTCCCCTCCAGCGCTTCCGTCCAAGAGGCATGTCGCAGGCACGGGGCCGTGATCGCCCAGTCTCCCGTGGATTTCCGGGACGGCGTGAATCTGGGACTCGCGGGGAAATGACCGCGTTCGCTGGAAGGTGTGTTGGTGAGTGAGGAGAGTCCGGCGGGGCGGCGTGCAGGGCTGTCCCGGCGTCGCCAGGCACTGGTGTGTTTGGTGGTCGGCACCATAGGTGTCGCGGGCGGCGGGGTGGGGGCCGCGGCGTTTATCAAGTCTCCGGCTCAGGTGGCAGCCGAGACTGCTCCTCCGGCTCCCGATGTTCTCACTGCTCAGGTGCAGCGGCGTGTCCTGGCCGAGACACTCGTGACACGCGGAACAGTGGAAGCTGCCCAGAGCGTCGATGTAGCGGCCGCCGGAGCAGACAGGAATGTTGCCAGATCAGTGGTAACAGAGGTGCGGACGAAGAGAGGTGCCGCAGTCACCTTCGGACAGGTTCTCGTCGAGGTTTCCGGACGGCCGATTGTCCCTTTACCGGGGGCACTGCCTTCGTACCGGGATCTCACGAGGGGCTGCCGGGGAAAGGACGTGACCCAATTTCAGCGCGCACTGGCGGTGCTGGGCTATTCCTCAGGCGCTGATTCCGCCGGGGTGTATGGCATGGGTACGGAGCGTGCTGTCGCAGCCTTCTACCGCGCGCGTGGTTATGAGCCTCTGACTGCGCCCGTGGAGGACACCACTGCCGCCCCTGTCGTTGGTGACACGGCGGCAAGCGCGCCTCCCAAGGCGTCGAAGCCCCAGGTGGGAGTGATCGTGCCGGCAGGTGAAGTGGTGTACCTCCGGTCCGGCCCGGTCCGTACCGGAGAGATCGCCGCGTCGGTGGGGAAAGAGCCGGACGGAAAGCTTCTGACGCTTTCAGCCGGAACCCTGATGGTGCGCGGATCGGTGGCCGCACATGAAGTCGGCCTGGTCCGCGCAGGTCAGAAGGTGAACATCTTCTCCGAGACTTCGGGAAAGGGTGCTTCCGGCTCGGTGCTCTCCGTGGCCACGGAACCTTCGGCGAAGAAGGCGGGAGAAGCGCAGCAGGACCTTGGTGGCTACACCGTCAAGGTCAAGCCGGACGCCGCACTGCCGGCGTCATTCTCCGGTGAGGATGTCCGGCTGACGATCGAGGCCGCCTCTTCCGGAAGCGAGGTGCTGGCCGTGCCGTCGGCCGCCCTGTCGGCCGGTGCCGACGGCCGTACGACGGTCTCGGTGCTGGAGTCGGGAGGTTCGCAGCGCAGGGTCGAAGTACGGACCGGGATGTCCGGGAACGGGCTGGTGCAGATCACCTCCGTGCCGACGGCACGCCTTTCTCCCGGTGACCGGGTGGTGGTGGGCGTGGCACCGGCCAGCGGCGCAGGCAGGGCACCGCGATGACGACCACAGCAGCGACGGATTCCGCAACGCCGGCGGTCGTGGAATTCAGATCCGTCGGAATGCGCTACGGCGGCCGCCCGCCGGTCGTGGCGCTGGACGCCTGTGATCTGACGATCAGCCGCGGTGAATACGTGACGGTGGTCGGCCCGTCCGGTTCGGGAAAGTCGACGTTCCTCAACATCGCGGGTCTGCTTGACGCCCCGACCAGCGGTCGATATCTGCTGGACGGCATCGACACCGGGACCATCAAGCAAAGACAGCGCGCGGCCCTGCGCGGCACCCGTATTGGGTTTGTCTTCCAGGCATTCCATGTCCTGGCGCACCGCACCGCCAGGGAAAACGTTGAACTTGCGATGGTGTACCAAAGAGTTCCTCGACGGGAACGGCGTATCCGCGCAGAGGAAGCGTTGCGGCAAGTCGGTCTGGGGCACCGCATCGACTTCCTGCCCACTCGTATGTCGGGAGGGGAGCGGCAGCGCGTCGCCATCGCACGTGCCGTGGTGACCCGCCCGTCTCTACTGCTGTGCGACGAACCCACGGGCAACCTCGACTCGGGCACCACCGCTTCCGTCCTCGGCCTGCTCAGCGAGCTGCATGACACCGGCATGACGCTAGTGGTGATCACCCATGACGCGCACGTCGCCGCCCAGGGCCAGAGGACCCTGACCATGCTCGACGGCGGTCTGAAGGACCTCAGCCTCACGGAGGCGGTTCGATGAGCCTCGCCCCGGCCCGCACCCCTGCCTCTTCCCCTACCCGTGCCTCGCGTCGCCGCCGAAGCGCGGACCGCGGTATCCGCCGTTCGTCACTGTCCCTACGTGACCTGGTGTCCGAGGCAGTGGCGGGCATGTTGCAGCGCCCGGCCCGGTCCGTCCTGACCGTGCTCGGCACCGTACTCGGCGTGGGAGCGTTCGTCGCCGTCCTGGGTCTGACGGGTACGGCCGCAGCACAGATCGACACTCGATTCAGCGAACTCGCCGCCACGGAAGTCACGGTGGACGACACCGGCGGTGAGACCCCCGATGCCATCCCTCTGGCCTTCCCTTCTGACGCCGACACCCGTATGGAACGGCTCAATGGTGTCCTGGCGGCAGGCGTCTACTGGAATGTCCGGCTGGGACCCGGTCAGGCCGTCAGCTCACGGCCGCTGGAGACCACCGCAGACACAGGTGGCGACACCACCGTGGTGTCCGCCTCGCCGGGAGTGCTACATGCCGCCGGATCGACGCTTTCCCAGGGTCGGCTCTTCGACTCCTACCACAACGCCCAGCGTCAGCGAGTCGCCGTCATCAGTACCTCGGTCGCGGCCCGTCTGGGCATCACCACCCTGCGGACCGAACCGGCCGTTTTCATCGGCAACACCCCGTTCACTGTGATCGGCATCCTCAGAAGTGTCGACCGCAAGGCCGATCTCCTCCTATCCGTTGTCATCCCCCGGGCCACGGCCGAGTGGATATGGGGGCCTCCGGGCGCCGACCGCGCCAGGATGCTCGTATCAACCCGTCTCGGTGCCGCCCCTCAGATCGCCCACGAAGCCGCACTCGCTCTGCGTCCCGAACACCCCGAGCATTTCCGGGCCATTGCGCCGCCCGACCCGCGCGCCCTTCGCTCGGCGGTCGACGGAGACCTCAACCAACTCTTCCTTCTACTCGCTGCGATATGTCTGGTGATCGGCGCCGTGGGCATTGCCAACACCACCCTGGTGGCCGTCATGGAACGCACCGCCGAGATCGGCTTGCGCAGAGCCCTGGGAGCGGGCGGTGGGCACATCACCCTTCAATTCCTCGCCGAGTCGGCCATCTTGGGACTGTTAGGAGGACTGGTCGGAGCATCCCTCGGCACCATCACCGTGGTGGCTGTCTCCGTGGCCCGTCAGTGGACACCCGTCATCCACCTGGAAGCAGTCGCCGCCGCACCTCTGCTGGGATGTGTCACCGGACTGATCGCCGGCCTGTATCCCGCATGGCGCGCTTCCCGCATTCCACCCGTGGAGGCGCTCCGCCGGTGACGATCCCGGCAGCAAGATGACATGCCCTCTCCGCACAAGGTCCACTTCGACTGATGTGTCAGCTACTCACCACGCATCGAATGACATTCCCTCATCATGAACTCCCTCCCTGATCGATAGGGAGCCGCGAGGTCCGAAACCGACACCCGAGCGGGCCCTTGCATCCAACCTGAGGAAGAGCATAAAGAGACGAATGCGGCGCCTGCGCGTCGGGCGCCAAGGGCGCCCGCAGGTCCGGCCTAGGGCATGCCGCCGTGTCGACGAATTGGGCCAACGGCAAGAGTAGTTCGGGTATGCGCCAAGGCGTCCCAGAGGGCCGCAGCGGAATACACCCGTCCTGCTGCTCCAGGTGCGCGTCGCTGATCGCTGCTCAGTTGGTGCCATTGACCGGGCTCGGCGTCAAGGGCGACATTCGTGGCGCGACGGACTCCACGAATCCCGGTTCGGCTCCTCCGGGGCCGCTCGCTGATGCCACGCTGACCGTATGTCACCTCACCATGTGCTGGTCGTGGACGACGACCCCACCATCGGCGAAGTGGTCGCCGGCTATCTGTGTCGCGCGGGCTTCTCCGTGGATCTTGCCGCCCACGGTCCCGCAGCGCTCGCGGCGGCGGCGGCCCGTCGGCCGAAGCTGGTCATCCTGGATCTGATGCTGCCCGGTATGGATGGATTCCAGGTCTGTCACACCCTGCGCCGTGACGGCCCGGTACCCGTGATCATGCTGACCGCGCTCAGCGGTGAGGAGGATCGCATACTCGGCCTCGAAGTGGGGGCCGACGACTACGTCACCAAGCCGTTCAGCCCTCGCGAGCTGGTCCTGAGGGTGGAGTCCGTACTTCGCCGCACCGAGCGGTCCGGCGCAACCGGGCCTGTCCTGCGAGCTTCGGGTCTCGAACTCGACCCCGAGGCCCGGCGGGCGACCAGGTGTGGGCGTCAACTGGCCCTGACCTTACGTGAGTTCGACCTCCTCGGCCACTTCATGCGCCATCCGGGAACGACCTGCGGACGGGAACAGCTCATGCGGGAGGTATGGGGGTGGGAGTTCGGCGATCTGTCCACCGTCACGGTCCATGTCCGCCGACTGCGCAGCAAGATCGAGGAGGATCCTGCGCACCCCCGCCTGATCCTCACCGTCTGGGGGGCGGGCTACCGCTTCGACGGCCACCCGGAGTAGTGATGCCCCTCTCCGACATGCTCCTCATCGCGGCATACGCCCTGGTGGGCGCCGCCACGGCGGGACTGCTGGGCGAACTGGTCCTGCGGATGCTCAAGTGCTGCTCGATCGCCGTGTCCCTCATGGTGGTCGCCGCCGTCACCGTGGCGGCCATGCTCTCCGGAACCCTGACGGTGTGCTGGGCGATGTTCCTGTCAGCCTACGATCTGACCGTCGTCACCCTGGTAGGCGCGATGGCGTCCGTGACTTCCCTCGGCACCGCACTGATTCTCGGCCGCCGAGTCGTCGGCAGCTGCCGTGCGCTGGTCGTCGCGGCCCGGAACTTCGGCGAGGGCGGGGCCTTCACCGCACCCGAGGGTGCCGCCCCTGCGGAAATCGCCGCGCTGAGCGGCGAACTGGCCACCACCAGTCTCCGGCTGGCCGAGTGCCGGGAGCGCGAACGCGCACTGGAGGCGTCCCGACGCGAACTCGTCGCCTGGATCTCCCACGACCTGCGCACCCCGCTGGCGGGGCTGCGCGCCATGTCCGAGGCGCTGGAGGACGGCGTGGTCGCCGACCCGGCCCGCTACCATCGCCGGATCCGCGAAGAAGTCGACCGGCTCAACACCATGGTCGGCGATCTCTTCGAGCTCTCCCGCATCCATGCCGGAACCCTCGTCCTGACGCTGGCCCGAATATCGGCGGACGATCTCATCGGCGAGGCACTCGAATGCGTCGTCCCCCTCGCACGCGAGCACCGTGTTCGTCTGGTCTCCAACCAGGTCAACGCCGTCCCTGTCGAGGCCGACGCCCGGGAGATGACCCGGGTGCTGGTCAATCTGCTGGCCAACGCCATCCGCCACACGCCCGCGGACGGCACGGTCGCGGTTGTGGCGGAACGCCGGAGCGACACCGTCATCCTTTCCGTGAGCGACGGCTGCGGAGGCATCCCCGAGGCCGATCTCCCCCGGGTGTTCGACGCCGGTTGGCGCGGCACCGAGGCGAGGACGCCACCAGCGGGCGGAGGACTCGGGCTCGCCATCGTGCGGGGAATCGTCAAGGCGCACGCGGGCCGGGTGGAAGCAGGGAACATCCCGGGCGGCTGCCGATTCGAGGTCGTGCTCTCCGCCGCCCCCGCACGGCAGGTCGCCCCCACCCGAGCCACCGCGGCAGTCATGGTGCCCCCGGAGCCCCGCCCGGGCTGACCGGCCTGCGCCAGCCGGACCACCACGACCCGGGCCGCACCACCCCCGACCCGTCAACACACCCCGCACACCCGCGCGTCACCTCCGACGACTCCCTTGGCGAACTGGTGTCTTACGAAAGTCTTACGAGTGGTCTGTACCACTGGTCGCCCTTGTCCCCCAGCCGGTTTCCTGAGCCGCATCCGACCGATGTCGTGTCTCAGGAGGTGCGCTGACCATGCGCGAAGACCTGGCCGTACCAAGTGCGCGGAGAATCCAGCTGCCCGCGGGGGCCTGGGCGAGCGAGCTGCTCGACGGACTGTCCCCGGCTGACCGGTCACTGTTCCAGCAGTACGGGGCGGGGCCCCGCCTGACGATTCCCCATGCCCTCGTCCACCGGGCGTTCGAGGAACAGGCGGCCACCCGGCCCCTGGCGACCGCCGCCGAACACCTCGGCAGCACGATCAGCTATGGCGAACTCGACCGCCGCGCGGACCGGCTCGCCCAACAGCTCGCGGACCTCGGAGTGGGGTCGGGGGACCTGGTCCCCGTGTTCGTCCACCGCTCCTTACCGATGCTGGTCGCTCTCCTGGGCGCGCTGAAGGCGGGAGCCGCCTATGTGCCCCAGGACATGCGAATCACCCCCGCCGCGCAGCTGCGCCATGTACTGCGGACCACCCGGCCCCGGGTCGTCCTGACGCTCACCGAGTACGTCGACCGGATCCCGGCCCGCGCCGGTCAGCAACTGATCGCCCTCGACGCGCTGATGGCGGAGCCGGACGAGCCCGGCCATCCGCCCTTCCGGCCGGCCCGGACGCCGAACGCGGACGACGCCTGCTACGTGCTCTTCACCTCCGGGACCACGGGTCCGCCCAACGGAGTCGCCGTCACCCACCGCAATGTCTGCAATCTGCTGCACAGTGCCCCCGGCGACCTCGGCATCGGGCCGGGGCAGCGGGTGGCCCAACTCCTCAACATCGCCTTCGACATGGCGGCCTGGGAGATCCTCGGCGCGCTCAGCCACGGTGCCACCCTGCTGCTCAGGGGGCGCGACTTCGCCGAGACCGCGCGTACCGCGGACGTCCTCATCGCCACACCAACGATCCTCGCCGGCCTCGACCCGAAGCAGTGCGAGCGGGTCCGGACCGTCGCGGTGGCCGGAGAGCCCTGCCCGCGCCCGCTCGCCGATCGATGGTCGGACGTCAGCGCGTTCCACAACGGCTGTGGCCCCACCGAGACCACCATCGTCAACACTCTCCAGCGCCACAGGCGCTCCGCGGAACGGCTCACCATCGGACGCCCCACACCCAACAACACCGTCTACGTCCTCGACGAGCACCAGCGGCCACTGCCCATCGGCGCGATCGGCGAAATGTGGGCGGGCGGGGCCGGGGTCAGCGCCGGCTATCTGAACAATCCGGGGCTCAACGCCGCGCGCTTTCTCCCTGACCCCTTCCTTGGACCCGGGCATCTGATGTTCCGCACCCGCGACCTCGGCCGCTGGACACCCGAGGGCGAACTGGAACATCTGGGCCGCACCGACGATCAGGTCAAGGTTCGCGGATTCAGAGTCGAACTGGACTCGGTGTCCGCCGTCCTGGAGTCGGTAGCCGGATGCCACCAGGCGGTGACCCTGAAACTCGACGACCGGACCCTGGTCTCCTTCGTCACCCCAGCGGGCATCGGTGCCGAGGAGGCACGGCAGGCCGTCGCCGGGACGCTGCCGTACTACTGCGTTCCCGACCTGGTGCACGCATGCGAGACCCTTCCCCGGACCAGCCGGGGCAAAGTCGACAAGGCACAGTTGCTGACCCTCGCCCGGCGTCTGCGGGCGGAGGCGACCTCATGACCGCACCCGTGCGGCTCGACAACCACGCCCCCGCTCTCGCGCCCCAGCCGCGCACCGGCCGGCTGCGCCACGCGCTGAAGGGGCCCTTGCTGATGCACTACCACCGGCTGGCCGCCCTGGTCATCGCCGCCAACCTGGCCTTCCTCGCTCAGGGGGCGAGCGGCGGCAGCACCCTGTCCGAACAGGAGCTCTCCAACGCCGCGCTGATCAATGTCGCCCTCGCCGTCGTCATCCGCCAGCAGTACGTGATCAACTTGCTGTTCCGGCTGGCGACAGCGGCCCCGACCTCCTGGCCTTTGACCGTCCGCCGAACCTTGGCGAAGGTGTACCACTTCGGAGGGCTGCACGTCGGCGGGGCCACCGCCGGAACCCTCTGGTTCCTGGCCCTAGTCGGGACCATGACCCTCCAGGGCGCGCCCACACCGGTCCTCGCGGTCTCGTACGCCCTGGGCATCCTGCTGATCGCGATCATCTCGACCGCGCTACCGCCCTTCCGTACGCAATTCCACGACCACTTCGAACGGATCCACCGGTACGGCGGCTGGGCGGCGCTCCTCCTGCTCTGGGCACAGACCCTGCTCGTCGCGCACGAGCAGCAGCAGTCACCTCTCACCTCATCCGCCGTCTGGCTGCTGGCCCTGATCACCCTCAGCGTGGCACTGCCCTGGCTCCGGCTGCGCCGGGTGGCGGTCGCCGCGGAGCGGCCCTCCACCCATGTGGCGCTCGCGCGCTTCGACTACGGGGTCACCCCCTTCGCCGGATCCTCGACCGCGATCAGCCGCAGCCCGCTGGGGCAGTGGCACTCCTTCGCCAATGTGCCCGAGCCCGGCCGCAGCGGCTACCGCCTGACCATCTCCCGGGCCGGTGACTGGACGGGCCAGTTCATCGACGACCTCCCCACCGAGGTCTGGACCAAGGGAATCACCACGGCGGGGGTTGCCAACATAGAGACCCTGTTCACCCGGGTGGTGTACGTCGCCACTGGCAGCGGGATAGGTCCGTGCCTCCCCCATCTCCTCGCGGGGGAGGTGCCCGCCCTTCTGGTCTGGGCCACCCGCAGTCCCCGGACGACCTACGGCGACGCCCTCGTGGACGAGATCCTCACGGTCCAACCTGAAGCAAGGATCTGGGACACCGCCGAGCACGGAAAGCCCGACATGCTCGCCCTCGCCCAGGCCGCCCACCGGGACTTCGGCGCCGAGGCGGTGATCTGCATCTCCAACAAGAAGCTCACCTGGCAGGTGGTCCAGGGCCTGGAGAGCAGGGGCATTCCCGCGTATGGAGCGATCTGGGACTCCTGAGACGGGTGGGAAACCCGGCCTGGCCGCCCCGCCCAACTCCACCACCCCTCCCCCATCCGACTTCCTTCAGGAGAACCCGCCATGTATCTGACCGCCGAACGGGACGACCGTGTGGTCACCGTGCGACTCGACCGGCCCCGGGTGCGCAACGCGCTGAGCACACCGCTGCTGGACGAACTCCTCGCGGTGCTCCAGCCGCTCGACGACGACCCCGGCATTGGCTGCTTCGTCATCACCGGCTCCGACGAGGTCTTCGCGGCAGGTGCGGACATCAAGGAAATGGCACACAAGTCAGCGCCCGAGATGATCGCCGAGGACTACTTCGGTCGCTGGGAGCAGTTCACCGCACTGCGCACCCCCAAGATCGCGGCGGTGGCCGGATACGCCCTCGGCGGCGGCTGCGAACTGGCCATGATGTGCGACACCATCATCGCCGCCGACACAGCCGTCTTCGGTCAGCCGGAGATCACGCTGGGCGTCATCCCCGGGATGGGCGGAACTCAGCGGCTCACCCGGCTGGTGGGCAAGGCGAAGGCGATGGATCTGATCCTCACCGGCCGCACCATGGACGCCGCCGAGGCCGAGCGCTCCGGCCTGGTCGCCCGGGTCGTCCCCGCGGATCGACTGGCGGCCGAGGCATACACGATGGCGCGCACCATCTCCTCCTACAGCACCCTCGCGGCCCGGGCCGCCCGAGACACTGTGGACCGCGCACTGGAGACGGGCCTCACCGACGGGGTCCGCTACGAACGGCGGTCCTTCCACTCACTGTTCGCCGGAGCCGATCAGAAGGAGGGCATGCTCGCCTTCTTGGAGAAGCGAGCCCCGAAATTCCGGCGAGACGGCTGACAGGCCAGGCGCCCCCGGCGCCCGGCCCACCGCAGGTCACCAGCCGCCCGGGACTGCCTTCGGGTCCCGGGGCTCCGGCGCGTGTTTCGGTGGCCGGACCCAGCCGGCCCCGTGGAGGGCGGATGATGTGGAGGGCTGCCGGGCCCATCGGCGTTCAGCCTCCGCCGGGGGTCACGCCGCCCTTCAGTCGCTCCAGGTCGGATGCCCGGACCTGGATCACCAGCAGGGCGATCACGGCGGCCACCGCGGTGAAGATCGCAGCCATCACGAAGGCCGAGGAGATCCCGGAGGCGAGCACCTGGTTCGCCCAGGATGTCGGGAGTTCGCCGGTCCGTTGGAAGGTCAGGCGTTCGGCGGGGGTCGCCTGTTTCAGGAACTGCGGGATGACCTCATCGGCCTTGTTGCGGCTCGCGGTGCCGAACACCGTCACCAGGATCGACAGTCCCAGCGAGCCACCGACCTGCTGCATCGCGTTCAGCAGACCGGACGCGGCGCCCGATTCCTCCCGGGAGACCCCGGAGACGGCCATGAGTGTCAGGGACACGAACTGCATGCCCATGCCCAAGCTGAAGATGAGCATCGGCCCCAGCACACTGCCGAGATACGTGGAGTTCACGTCGGTCTGGGTCAACCAGCCAAGACCCAACGCCGCCAGGATCGCGCCGGTCACCATGAAGGGTTTGGGACCGTACTTCGGCAGCAGTTGGGACGTCACCCCGGCCCCGATCGCGATCACCGCGCTCACGGGCAGAAAGGAGAGACCCGCCATCAAGGGGCTGAACCCCAGGACGTCCTGGACGAAGAGGGTGAGGAAGAAGAACATGCCGAAGATCGCCGCGGCCAGGCTGAGCATGATGCCGTAGGTGCCGGCGCGGTTGCGGTCCGCGAACATGTGGAGGGGTGTGATCGGTTGCCGCGAGCGTCGCTCCACCAGGATGAAGACGCCGAGAAGAACGACCGCCGCCACGAAAGAGCCGATGGTGAGCTTGTCGCGCCAACCTTCCTGAGCCGCGCGGATGAACCCGTAGACCAGGGCGACCATGCCCAGGGTGGACGTCAGCGCGCCCGCTACGTCGAAGTGTCCCGAGTGGCGCTCGGACTCCGGGATGTAGCGGGGCGTCACCACCAGGATGAGCAGGGCGATCGGCACATTGACGAAGAACACCCATCGCCAGTCGAGCCACTCGACGAGCATGCCGCCGGCCAACAGCCCGATCGCGCCACCGCCCGCGGAGACCGCGGCGAAGACGCCGAAGGCCCGGTTCCGTTCCGGCCCCTCGCGGAAGGTCGTGGTGATGAGCGCGAGCGCGGTGGGAGAGGCGATCGCGCCGCCGACTCCCTGAAGGGCTCGGGCGGCAAGGAGTTGCCAGGAGTTCTGGGAGAGGCCACCGAGCAGGGATGCCAACGCGAAGAGCGCGACGCCGAACATGAAGACGCGCCTTCGGCCCAGGATGTCGCCCACCCGTCCACCGAGCAGCAGCAAGCCGCCGAAGGTGAGCGTGTAGGCGTTGACCACCCAGGCGAGGCTGGTCGTCGAGAAGTCCAGCGCGCTCTGGATGTGCGGGAGCGCGATGTTCACGATGGTGATGTCGAGGACCACCATCAGCTGACAGGAGGCGATGACGAGAAGGGCTATACCCTGGCCGCCACCCTTCGCCGGGGTGGTGGCCGTAGAGGTGGTCGGTACCGGTCGGGGGGTCGTCATGGCGCATCGTGCCCTCACGGGAGGGTGAGCGGACGGGACCGTCCGCCAATCCACCCATCGACCGTAAGCCCGGCCCCCGGCCCCCACCAGTCGATCAAGATCTGCTGCCCTGGCAGAAGGAATCCGCTGGTGGCAGCCGTGTGGGCCACGTTTCGACGATACGACGCGCGGTGATCGGCCCGAGTCGGCAAACTCCGGTGCAGGCGATCGCGGGCCCTACAGTGATCGGGTGGTCGACCAGCACACCTCCCATTCACTGCTCGTCACCTTCTATGCAGCCTACGGACGCGAGGTACCGAGCCCCTTCCCCCTCACCCGACTGCTCCGGCTCCTCGCCGCCCTCCAGGTGGACGGTTCTTCGGTGCGCTCCTCCGTCTCCCGGCTCCAGCAACGCGGACTCCTCGTCCTGGAAGAGGACACGGAGGGAGCCACGGCGCACGCGCTCTCGGTCCAGGCACATCAACTCCTCGCCGACAGCGACCGCCGCATCTACGACCGGCACACTCCGCGACTGGCGGACGGCTGGGTGCTCGCGGTCTTCTCCGCGCCCGAGCCGGAACGCCACCACCGCCATCAGCTCCGCTCCCAACTGGAACAGCTCGGCTTCGGATCAGCGGCTTCGGACGTCTGGATCGCCCCGGCTCGGCTGTACGAGGAGACCCGGCACACATTGCGCCGGCGTCAACTCGACCCGTACGTCGAACTCTTCCGAGGCGAGCATCTGGGGTTCGCCGCGACGGCGGAGGCGGTCGCGAACTGGTGGGATCTGGCTGCGATCACCAAACAGCACCAGGCGTTCCTGGACGAACAGGAACCGGTGTTGCGAAAGTGGTCGGCAGGACAGGTGCCGACGCCGCGGGAGGCGTACCGGGACTATCTGCTGGCCTTGGATTCCTGGCGCCGACTGCCGTACGCGGATCCGGACCTGCCGATGGAACTGCTCCCCGTCGGATGGCCGGGAGCACGATCCGCCGAGGTGTTCGCGGCCCTGCACGAGTTGCTACGGGACGCGGGAGCACTCTTCATCACGACGTGAGACGACCACCACACGTGAGACGGCCACGCAGGGGAGACGGCCCACCGAACAACGTACGACTGCGCCCGCCGGCGGGATACGGGCCGGCGGGCGCAGTTGCTCCTCCCCCTGTCGAAGGCGATGGTCAGTGCGCCCCGACGGTGTGGAGTCCTGCTACTTCACTTCCTTGAGGAGACCGCTCTTCACATTGAAGACGAATCCACGAATCGCGTCGGTGTGGGTAACGAAGGGGTCCACCTGAATCCGTCGAACCGATTGCCGAACGTCGTCCTCCAGATCGGTGAATGCCTCCGGAGCCCAGTGCGGGCGGATTCCTTCCTCTTTCTCGATCTCGCGCTTGAAATCATCGTCGGTGAAGGTGAGCATTCCGCAGTCGGTGTGGTGGATCAGCATGATCCTCCGGGTGCCCAGCAGCCGTTGGCTGATGACCAGTGAGCGGATGGTGTCCTGCGTGACGACGCCTCCGGCGTTCCGGATCACATGGGCATCGCCGTCCCGAAGCCCCAGCAGCGCATAGATGTTCAGTCGGGCGTCCATACACGCGACCACGGCGAGCCGACGGGCAGGCGGTAGCGCGAGCGGCCCACCAAAGGATTGCGCGTATGTCTCGTTGTTCACCAGATATTCATCGGTGGCTGACATTTCTTACCTCACCTTACGAGTCCCCCGAGAGCACTTCTCGCCCCCGTCGCCAGGCAGGCTAACGACTAGGAATTCGAACAGGAAAGTTTCCTTCACCCATTACCCACGGTCGAAATCCGAAAGAAATAGTCAGCTTATCGACGAATGGGTGTGCGAAATTCTTTTTACTTGACGGAGGCGCTCGGGGGTAGGCGTGAGGCGGGGCCGGTGCCGTACCGCGGTTGTGGCAGGGCTCCTGATCGGGAGGGTCACCGACCGGTCGAAAACCCGAGGGGCTTCCTCCCGTGGAGGCCGAGCGACCGCCTCCTGGCCGTCCGGCCAGCCCCCACTGTGACGATCGAGAAACGGATCCCGCTGTGTCCACTGTGTCCGGCCCGGCCTCCTGGCGCATCGCCCTGCCGCATACGGCGGCGGCGGTACCGATGGCGCGTGCCCTCATCCGTACGGCGTGGGCTGAGCTCGCGGCGACCGCGGACAGCGCCACGGCGGAACTGCTCACGGCGGAGTTGGTGGCGAACGCGGTCGAACACACCCACGTCGCACACCCGATCTCGCTGGTCGTACAACTCCTGCCCACCGGATGGCGGGTGGAGGTGCACGACGGCGGACCGATGCTGCCTGGGCAGCCGCCGCCTCACTCGGGACGGCCGGTTGCCCCGTGGTGCGAGAACGGCCGCGGACTACTGCTAGTCAGGGCACTCAGCTCGGATTGTGGACAGCGACCGACGGCGGAGGGCAAGGCCATGTGGTTCACCCTGCGGACCACCGGTCCGTGAATCCCGGCGGACCAGTCAGTGACCGGGCGCAGCACTACGCACAAGGTGGCCCGGTCGCGCTTCCCGAGGCGGAGCAGGCAGGAGCCACCTCGGCCGAGCCGCGGCACTTCAGGCCGGCAGCGCCCCGGGGGCAGCGAGGGTGGCCACCAGTACCGCCTTGATCGTGTGCATCCGGTTCTCCGCCTCGTCGAAGACGACCGAATGATCCGATTCGAAGACCTCGTTCGTGACTTCGAGTTCGGTCAGCCCGTAGCGCTCGTGGATCTCCCGGGCGACCGTGGTGTCGAGGTCGTGGAAGGCGGGCAGGCAGTGCAGGAACTTGACGTCGGGGTTGCCGGTGGCGCGCAGTACGTCCATGGTCACGGCGTACGGACCGAGGGCCTTGATCCGCACGTCCCAGATCTCCTTGGGCTCACCCATGGAGACCCACACGTCCGTGGCCACGAAGTCCACTCCGTGAGCCCCTTCGGCGATGTCCTCGGTGAGGGTCAGTCGGGCGCCGCTGACCTCGGCGATGGCCCGGGCCCTGGCCACGATCTCCTCGGTCGGCCAGAACGACCGGGGCGCGACGATGCGTACGTCCATGCCGAGCAGGGCGCCGGTGACGAGGTAGGAGTTCCCCATGTTGAACCGGGCGTCGCCGAAGTAGGCGAAGGCCATCTCGTCGAGCGGCTTGGAGCAGTGCTCGGTCATCGTCAGTACATCGGCCAGCATCTGGGTGGGATGCCAGACATCGGTGAGGCCGTTGTAGACGGGTACCCCGGCGAACTCCGCCAGTTGCTCGACCGTGGCCTGGGCGTCGCCGCGGAACTCGATCGCATCGAACATACGACCAAGAACGCGTGCAGTATCCTTGGCCGACTCCTTGCGTCCGATATGCGAACTCGCTGGATCGATATACGTAGTAGCGGCCCCTTGGTCCGCCGCCGCGACCTCGAAGGCGCAGCGCGTGCGCGTCGACGCCTTCTCGAAGATCAGCGCGATGTTCTTCCCGCTGAGGAGTCGCACCTCGGCGCCGGCCCGCTTCGCGGCCTTCAGCCGGGCGGACAGCTCGATCAGACTGCGAAACTCCTCGGCCGTGAAATCCAGCTCCTTGAGGACGTGGCGGCCTTCGAGATGTATCGCCATGGTGGGTACTCCTGCGTCGCGAATGCGGTGACTTTGGAAGTGTATACGAAAGCATGCATTGCTATACAGGTGCGGGGTGGGTCCGACTCCGACATCCGGAAGCACCCGGGGGCGCAGGCGCTGCCGTCGCACGCCCCTGTATGTCGCCGCGCACGGTCACACGGGCGCGCGCTCCACGGGACAGCTCATGCACCGCGGACCGCCCCTCCCCCGCCCCAGTTCGCTCCCCGGGATCTCAATGACCTCGATGCCCTGTTTGCGTAGATGGGTATTGGTCGTGACATTGCGCTCGTACGCCACCACCACACCAGGCTCCACCGCCAGGACGTTGCAGCCGTCGTCCCACTGCTCGCGCTCCGCCGAGTGCACGTCCTGGGTCGCGGTCAGCACCCGGATCTGAGTGAGGCCGAGCGCCGCGGCGATGGCGCTGTGCATCTGCTCGGGCGGATGATCGCTCACCTTGAGCCCCTGCGGCCCCTCGGCCGGTTCGATGGTGTACGACCGGAGATTGCCCAGCCCTGCGTACTGGGTGAACGTATCTCCGTCGACCATGGTCATCACGGTGTCGAGATGCATGAACGCCCGCCGCTTGGGCATGTCGAGCGCCACGATCGTCCGGGCGGAACCCGCCGCGAACAGCCCGCGGGCCAACATCTCCACCGCCTGCGGCGTGGTGCGCTCGCTCATCCCGATCAGCACCGCGCCGTTGCCGATGACCAGGACGTCACCGCCCTCGATCGTGGACGGATAGTCGTCCTGCCCCTCCGACCAGTGGTGGAAGGCGCCGGCCTGCGAACCGGTGAAGAGGGGGTGGTACTTGTAGATCGCCTCGAAGTGGACCGTCTCCCGCTGTCTCGCGGGCCATCGCATCGCGTTGATGGAGACCCCGTCGTAGATCCAGGCCGAGGTGTCGCGTGTGAAGAGGTGATTGGGCAGCGGGTCGAGGAGGAAGTCGTCGAGGTCCATCGCGTGGAAGCGCACGGACGTCGGCTCCGGATGACCGGCGAGGAACTCCCGCTTGGTCATCCCGCCGACCAGCGCTTCCACCAGGTCGGCCGTCGGAAGCTCATCGAAGACGGCCCGTAGATGGTCGGTGGCCAGGGGACCGTACTCCTTCTCGTCGAAGACGCGGTCCAGGACCAGCTTCCTGGGTTCGGGGATCTCCAGCGACTCCCGCAGGAGATCCCCGAAGAGATGGACCTCGACGCCCCGGTCACGCAGTATGTCCGCGAAACCGTCATGCTCCTGGCGGGCCCGGCGGACCCAGAGCACGTCGTCGAAGAGAAGCGCGTCCTTGTTGCTGGGCGTCAGACGCTTCAGCTCCAGGTCCGGGCGGTGCAAAATGACCCGGCGCAGCCGCCCGGCCTCGGAGTCGACTCGAAATCCCATGTCCCCATCCTCACCGCGCGGCGCCCACTTCACTCGGAGAACTGCCGGAACATCCCGGGCGGCACAGGGCCCGACCCTGCCCGGACGAGGCGCAGCGAGCGGGGAAGTTCACCGAAGTGCCTTCCTGGCTCGCTGCGCCCGCGCCGATCACAATCGGGGGTCCACCGGCTCCGACTCCAGGGCGAGCACCGCGAAGACCGCCTCGTGGACGCGCCACAAGGGCTCCGAGTCCGCCAGTCGATCCAGCGCTTCGAGCCCGAGCGCGTACTCGCGCAGCGCGAGGGACCGCTTGTGGTTCAAGAAGCGCTGACGCAGCCGCTCAAGCTGGTCGGGGCGGGTGTACTCGGGACCGTAGATGATCCGCAGATACTCCCGGCCGCGCACCTTGATGCCCGGCTGCACGAGTCGCCCCTTGCCGTCACGGGCCAGGGCCTGGAGCGGTTTGACGACCATGCCCTCGCCGCCGCGACCGGTCATCTCCAGCCACCAGTCGACGCCGGCCCGTACGGATTCCTCGTCGCCGGTGGCCACGACCAGGCGTCGAGTGACCTGGAGCAGGCCCGCGGCATCGTGCTCCACCAGCCGGTCCAACCAACCCAGTTGGACGTCGTGGGGCTCGGTCGCCAGCGAGCGACCGCGCACGGCCAGGATCTGGAAGGGAGCAAGGCGCACCCCGTCGAGACCGTCGGTGGGCCAGCAGTAGCGCCGGTAGGCCGTCGTGAACGCCGCTGCGTCAGCAGCGCGCTCCCGTTGCGTGGCGAGCAGTCCCTCGACCCCGATGCCCCGTGCCACCGCCGACTCCAGGACGCTCGTGGCGGACGGGAAGACGGCGGCGGACGCGGCGCCGACCGCCGCGTACTGCGAGCGCAGCAGCCCGGACGCCTTCAGCGACCAGGGCATCAGCTCCGCATCGAGGAGCAGCCAATCGGTGTCCAACTCCGTCCAGAGGCCGGCCGCCGTGACCGCGGCCCGCAGACGGTCGAGGATCTCCTCGGTGACGGTCTCGTCGTCGAAGAAGGGGCGGCCGGTGCGGGTATAGATCGTCCCGGTGGGCCCGTCGACCCCGAACCGCTGCCTGGCCGCCTCGGCGTCCCGGCAGACCAGGGCCACGGCGCGCGAACCCATGTGCTTCTCCTCGCACACGACCCGGGCCACACCGTCCGCCCGGTACTGGGCGAACGCCTCCACCGGGTGCTCCAGATAGCCCTCCTCCTTCGAGGTGGCGGTCGGCGCCATCGTCGGCGGCAGATAGGGCAGCAGCCGGGGGTCGACGGCGAAGCGGCTCATCACTTCCAGGGCCGCCGCCGCATTCTCCTCGCGCACGCTGATCCGGGCGTGGTGACGGGTCTCCACCACCCGACGCCCCTGGACGTCGGCGAGGTCCAGCGGACGGCCCTCACGGCTGCCCGGGGCATCGGTGAGCAGCGGACGGGCCGGTTCGTACCAGACCTTCTCGGCCGGTACGTCGACGAGCTCGCGCTCAGGCCAGCGCAGGGCGGTCATCTTCCCGCCGAAGACCGCGCCGGTGTCCAGGCAGATGGTGTTGTTGATCCAGGACGTGTTGGGGACGGGGGTGTGGCCGTAGACCACGGCGGCGCGTCCGCGGTAGTCCTCCGCCCACGGGTAGCGCACGGGCAGGCCGAACTCGTCGGTCTCGCCCGTCGTGTCCCCGTACAGGGCGTGGGACCGGACCCGGCCGGAGGTGCGGCCGTGGTACTTCTCGGGCAGACCGGCGTGACAGACGACCAGCTTGCCGCCGTCCAGGACGTAGTGGCTGACCAGTCCGTCGATGAACTGCGCCACCTGCTCCCGGAAGGCGGGATCCGTGGCGTCCTCCCGTTCCAACTGCTCGATGGTCTCGGCGAGACCGTGGGTGTGCTGGACGTTTCTGCCCTTGAGGTAGCGGCCCAACTTGTTCTCGTGGTTGCCGGGCACGCACAGGGCGTTCCCCGAGGCCACCATGGCCATCACGCGCCGCAGGACACCGGGACTGTCGGGACCCCGGTCGACGAGGTCGCCGACGAAGACTGCGGTACGACCTTCCGGGTGCACGCCGTCGACGTAGCCGAGCTTCCCGAGCAGGGTGTCCAACTCGGAGCTGCATCCATGGATGTCTCCGACGATGTCGAACGGGCCGGTGAGATGGCGGAGGTCGTTGTAGCGGCGCTCCAGGACGACCTCGGCCGCCGCCACCTCTTCGACGCTGCGCAGGACGTGGACCTTGCGGAAGCCCTCGCGTTCCAGTCCGCGCAGGGAGCGGCGCAGTTCGCGCTGGTGGCGCCGGATGACGCGGGGGTCCATGCCGGCCCGCTCGGGACGCAGCGCATTGCGCTCGACGCAGACCGCTTCCGGCAGGTCGAGGACGATGGCGATGGGCAGTACGTCGTGCTGCCTGGCCAACTGCACGAGTTGGCGACGGCTCTCGGCCTGCACGCTGGTGGCGTCGACGACGGTGAGCCGACCGGCGGCGAGGCGTTTGCCCGCGATGTAGTGGAGCACGTCGAAGGCGTCGCCGCTCGCGCTCTGGTCGTTCTCATCATCGGCGACCAGGCCGCGGCAGAAGTCGGACGAGACGATCTCGGTCGGCTTGAAGTGCTGGTGGGCGAAGGTGGACTTCCCAGAGCCGGTGGCACCGATCAGTACGACGAGGGAGAGGTCGGTGACGGGGAGCTTCCGGTGCGGGAGCGTCCCGATGCTGTCGGTCGTCGTGGTCATGCGGCCTTCGCCTCCTTCTCGCTGTCGGTGCGCTCGTCGGTGCGCTCGTCCGTACGCCGGCTCCCGGTGGTCTCGCGGCCCGGCCGGTGTGCCCGGTCCTTGCCGTCGGGGGTGTTCCCGTCCGGCCGGTCGGCACGGGTGAAGATCGCCATCTGGGTGGGCGGCCCCACCTCGGGATCGTCGGGGCCGACCGGAGTGAACGCGACGTCGTAGCCGTTCCGCTCGGCGGTGCCGATGGCCCAGGCGCGGAACTCGGCGCGCGTCCACTCAAAACGGTGGTCACCGTGACGGACATGGCCCGCTGGCAGGGTCTCCCAGCGG
Source organism: Streptomyces sp. NBC_00690 (assembly GCF_036226685.1). Taxonomy (NCBI): domain Bacteria; kingdom Bacillati; phylum Actinomycetota; class Actinomycetes; order Kitasatosporales; family Streptomycetaceae; genus Streptomyces; species Streptomyces sp. NBC_00690. The sequence continues at coordinate 6,672,929 of NZ_CP109009.1, read as the reverse complement.
ACGTTGTACTCGACGTTCGGCGTGGTCACCAGGACGGTCATGGGGCGGGCGGCCCCGAAGACCGCGTACTCCAGGGCGGGCAGCCGAGGGAGGTCGAGGTGTTCGATGACCTCGCTGAGCACGGCTGCGTCATACCCGGTGAGCCGCTTGTCGGTGTAGGTGAGGGAGCCCTGGATCAGCTTGATCCGGGCGGCCTGCCGCTCACTCATCCGGTCCAGTTTCAGGCGCCGTTCCGCGATCGTCAGCGCACGTACGGAAACGTCCACTCCGACGATCTCCGTGAAGCGCACATCCTTGTGGAGGGCCTGCACCAACTGCCCCTGCCCGCAGCCGAGGTCGAGGACACGGGTCGCGCCGGAGCCTCGCAACGCCTCCAGGATGGCGTCCCGCCGCTGCTCTGCGAGCGGTACCGGCTTCTCCTCGGTGTCGGTCGATTCGTCCACCGCGTTGTCGACGTCCTCGACCTGGAGATCGTCGGACTCGGCCAGTCGAACCAGTTCGAGGCGTTCCATCGCCTGTCGGGTCAGTCCCCACCGTCGGGAGAGATAGCGGCTGGTGATCAACTTCTGCTCGGGGTGGTCGGCGAGCCAGCCGTCCCCCGCGCGCAGCAGTTTGTCGACCTCGTCCGGGGATACCCAGTAGTGCTTGGCATCATCGAGGACCGGGAGCAGGACATAGAGCTGTCGCAGTGCATCCGCCAGCCGTACTTCGCCCTCCAGGACCAACTGGACATAGCGCGAATCACCCCACTCAGGGAACTTCTCGTCGAGGGGGACCGGTAGCGCCTCCACACTCCAGCCGAGCGGGCGGAACAGCTTGTCGACCAGTTTCGGGCCGCCTCTGGCGGGGAGCGCGGGCACCTCAATGCGCAGTGGCAGGGGAGCCTCGGCCCGCTCGGGACGCGCTGCGCACACACCGCGTAGGGCGCTGCTGAACACCGCGCTCAGGGCGACCGCAAGGAGGGAGGAGGCCGCGTAGGGGCGGTCGTTCACATACTGGGCGAGCGCTGCGTCGGGCGCGCCGCCCCTCCCCTTGCCCTTGCCGCGTCGCACCAGGGCCACCGGATCCACTTCCAGCAGCAGGGCAGCGGTGCACCGCTCGACGGACGCCTCGGGATAGAAGACGTGCGCCGTGCCGTACGAGGTGGAGAACGTCTGCGCCTTGTCCGGATGCTTGTGGAGCAGAAATCCAAGATCGGTGGCAGGACGTTCAGGAGTGCCAGTTGTACTGATTGTCAGGAACACCCCATCGATTATTGTGCATGCGACCAGGTCGAGAAAGCGATTTCTCGGTGCTTCGCTCAGACGCTGCGAGCCGGCCCACGCAACCGCTCAGACGCTGCGACCGGCCCGCGCAACCGCCCGGACAAACGGACCGATGCCCGTTCAGCCTGCTCGGACACTGTTCGTGGGGTCATGGGGCCCGAGCGCCCCACGCCGATCGGGGAAAGGACACGTCGTCCCCACCCGGGCCCGTCGAGTTCCTGCCGCAGGTGTCCATGGCGCTGCGCCGACCGGCTGCCTACCGCCACCGATGAGGAAAACCCGCTAGCGGCCGTCCGTCGGGGGAGCGCCGGGAGGCAGCGGCGGTGCGAGCGCCTCGGCCAGTTCGGCGATCGCATCGGGACCCACCCGACAACAGCCGCCCACCAGTCGGGCGCCCGCTGCCAGCCACTCCCCCGCCACACCGGGGTCGTACGCCGAACTGCCGCACCACGCCCGACGGCGGCCGTCCCAGCCCTCACCGCTGTTGGGATAGGCGACCGCGGGCTTCCCCGTCGCCGCCACCGCGCGTGCCACCGCCTCCCCCACCTCGTCGGGGTGACAGCAGTTGACCCCCACGGCGATCACTTGAGGATGGTTGGCGGCCAACTCCATGGCCATGGACAGTTGCTGGCCCGCCCGCGTACGTCCATCGGCGACGTTGTACGAGAGCCACAGCGGCAGACCGCACCCTTCGGCTGCGCGCAGCAGGGCTCGGGCCTCATCCATGTCCGGAACGGTCTCCAGAGCGAGTACGTCGGGGCCCGCATCGGCCAGTGCCTCGATGCGGGGCCGGTGGAAGCGTTCGAGTTCGCCCACCGAGAGCCCGTACCGTCCGCGGTACTCACTGCCGTCGGCGAGCACCGCGCCGTAGGGACCCACCGAGGCCGCCACCCACACTTCCTCGTCGCTCCGGTCACCCACGAGGCGGGCGCACTCGACGCTGCGGGCCAACAGCTCACAGGCCCGCGTCCGACCGATCCCGCGTCGGGCGAAGCCCTCGAAGGAAGCCTGATAGCTGGCGGTGATGAGTACCCGTGCCCCCGCCCGTACATATGCGGTGTGGGCGGCGACCAGTTGGCCCGGATCATCGGCGAGCAACCCGGCCGACCAGAGATCACCGCTCAGATCACATCCTTGCGCCGCCAGTTGGTTGGAGAGACCGCCGTCGAGGACGACGGGGCCCCCGGCGAGAGCGGTGGCGAGCGTACGGGTCGGGCGCACGGGCCTGCCTCAGCTCAGTTCGGTCTGGACCTGTGCCGAGATCAGCTCCAGATGGTCCAGGTCGTGGAGGTCGAGGAGCTGGAGGTAGATCCGGGAGGCGCCGATCTCTCCATAGCGCCCGATCTTGTCGACCACTTCGGCAGGCGAACCGGCCAGTCCGTTCGCCTTCAACTCATCCACCTCACGACCGATGGCGGCAGCCCTGCGCGCCACCTCCGCGTCGTCCCTGCCCACACAGACGACCAGGGCGTTGGAGTACACCAGGTCGTCGGGCCGACGCCCGACGGCCTCCGCGGCAGCACGCACCCGGCCGAACTGGCGCTCACTGTCCTCGATCGAGGCGAAGGGGATGTTGAACTCATCGGCGTACTGTGCGGCGAGCCGCGGTGTGCGGGTGGCGCCGTGACCACCGATCAGGACGGGCACCTTGCCCCCTACCGGCTTGGGCAGCGCGGGCGAATCGGTCAACTGGTAGTGCGTGCCCTCGTACGAGAAGGTCTTGCCGACCTCGGTGCCCCAGAGCCCGGTGACGATGGCCAACTGCTCCTCAAGGCGGGCGAACTTCTCCTTGGGGAAGGGGATTCCGTAGGCGCGGTGCTCCTCCTCGAACCAGCCTGCGCCCAGTCCGAGCTCGACCCGCCCGCCCGACATCTGGTCGACCTGTGCGACCTGGATCGCGAGGACTCCCGGCAGCCGAAACGTGCCCGCGGTCATCAGGGTGCCGAGCTTGATGCGTTCGGTCTCCCGGGCGAGACCGGCCAGGGTGATCCAGGCGTCGGTGGGACCGGGCAGCCCATCGGCTGACCCCATCGCCACATAGTGGTCGGAGCGGAAGAAGGCGTCGAATCCCAGGGCCTCGGTGGCCTGGGCAACGGTCAGCAAGGTGTCGTAGCTCGCGCCCTGCTGGGGTTCGGTGAAGATTCGGAGATCCATGTCCACCATCCTGCACCTTCGCATGCCGAGTGCCGCCAGCCCCCGCCGCCCGAACACTCAACGACGGCTCTGCGGGGTGAATTCCCTGCGGTCGACGGCCTGAGGTGCTGGTCAGAAGGGTCGACGGACGGGTGAGCACCGGTGCCGGGGGGCCTCCCCCCTCCCTCCCTCCCCTCCCTCCCCCGCCTCCCTCCCCGCGGTGCGGCCTGCTCACAGGCCCAGCCCACCATCCGGTGGGGACCAGAGAGCAGCCCCGCCCCGACTGCGCTCGTCGGGCCGTTCCCTCGACGCCAGGCCGCCGCGCGAACCGGCGCCCAGGCCGTCCACCCCGCACACGGGCCTGGTCTGTCGCACACCGCACCCGGCTGCTCCTCGTGGATCGGCCTCAGAGATCAGGCACAGCGATCAGGCACAGCGATCGGGCTCACACGCCAGGTCTGGAGGCCGAGCTGAGAGATCGGGCTCAGAGGTCACGTCCGAGGGTCGAGCTCAGAGGTCGAGCCCGGGGGTCGAACGGACGGTGCCCCGTCTCGTGCAGGGTCCGGTGCCACCGGCCGCACTTCCCCCGCCCGTCCCCGTTGCTGCCCTTCCCGCCATGGCTTCGACCGTCACCATGAACTCGCCGCCGAGTCCACGGTGCCGAGTCGCGCACAGTTTTCGCCCGCGGTTCCGGGTGAGCCCCGAGCACCCTGGAAGGCGCCACGCGCACCCGGCCGACGGCCGTCCTGCGGGCCTGCGGGGTCCGCTCCATGAGGGCGACCGGACAGCCCGGCGTCCACCGGGCCGGAACCACGTATCGAACCGGACCCGTTCCATGGGTCTGCGCTATCCGTCTGATGTGCCCCTGGGCCGGGGACGGGTGCACGAGAGGGACAGCCGCCGTCGATCTCCACCGGAGCCCTGCCGGCCCGCGGTCCCGCTCTGCCCCGGCTCGCATCAGGGGGTCTGCCGATGTCCCGATCGGCCAGTATCCGAAGCATCCCGGCAGCACGGTCGGTCGACTCATCCGCAGCGTCCACCGCTTCGATGCACTGCCAGTACAGCGCTTCCTGCCCCGTGGTGCAGGCGATGCCCACCAGGGCGATGCCGACGTCCTCCAAGAGGACGACCAGTGCCGTCAACGTCGCCCGGACGTCCGCCACACCCTTCAGTTGGGCGGCGCGGATCGCCCCGCTGCGCATGTCGGGCTGATCGAGAGCTCGCACCCCACGGGCGCCCGTCTCACAAAGAGCCCGCGCTTCGCCCCTCGCTTCAGCCGGTCCGTAGACCGCGAGCCAGGCTCCGATCGCTTGAGCGAGCGCCTGGGCCTGCCATGCCTCCGCCACCACGTCCCGTACCACCCGGCACTTCGCCAGGGCATTGCGGCTCACCGTCACGAGCCGTTCCGCATCCATGCACGCTGCCCCCGTTCATACGACTACTACCCTTTCAGTTCATTACCCAGAGTGAGGCTTGTTGAGCCTAAACACCAGGGGAATTCGGAAATCTGTGGACAGCTGGCCGATTGTGGATATCTCAATGACTCCATAGAGTGATATTTTCTTGATCAAAAGAAAATGCGGTCTGGACCAAGCGCTCCCCAGGCGCACCAAGCGCACCTCAAGGGGCGGGGAAACGTGACTCGTTGCGGTCGATCTTCTCGGAGAGCGCGGCCAATGCGTCCACCCCCAGGACATCGCAGAACTGGAGCAGGTAGGCGAGCACGTCCGCCACCTCGTCGCGCACCCGATGCGCCGATTCCTCGTCCTTCATCACCCGGGCCGACTGCTCCGGAGTGAGCCACTGGAAGATCTCCACCAACTCGGACGCCTCCACGCTGAGGGCGACCGCGAGGTTCTTCGGAGTGTGGAACGGACCCCACTGCCGCACCCGAGCAAAGTCGGCCAGTCTGCGTTGCAGACCCGCCACGTCCAGGTCGCGGGTCCCCCGATGCGGCCCCGTCGGACCGCCTTCGGCCGGCGCACCGAGATCAGGGGCGTCCGACCCGCCGGGCGAACGGTCCACACTCCAGGGTGCGGGCCCCTGCGGCGATCCTTCATCTCTCATCATGGCTCCAGATCTACCACCGTCACCCCTTCCACCCCCTGCGCGAAGCCGGCGTCGGCGACCGCCCCGACCAGCCGCACATGGCCCCGACCCGCCATCTCAGCGGCCAGCCTGACCAGTTCCCGCGCCTGCCTGCGATCCAGGCAACGGTCGAGGCCATCGGCGAGCACGGTCAGCGACTGGTACGCGTCGGGCACCTCCGTCACCTGATCCACCGCCAGCACTCCCGGGCCGGTCAGCAACACCAGGGCCAGGGCGAGGTAGCGCAACTCTCCGTCCCCGAGCCGACCCACCGGAGTGGCCCTCCCCTCCCCACGGGCCAGCAGCGCCCGCACCGTGCCGTCGGCCAACTCCTCCACGTGCAGCCCCGTGATCTCACCCGCGCACCCGGCGCGGACCGCCGCTGCCAGTCGGGCATGGCGCTGGGCGCACTGCCGCCGCGTTCGGTGGAGCACCTCAGCGAGGTTGTCGCAGCCCTGCCACAATCTGCCCTCTCCCACCGCCACGGGCCGTCGCATCCCGCGGGGCTGGGGGTCACAGGCGAAAGCCGAGCGCAGACCGAGCACCGTCTGCTCCGCCGCGGCCAGGACGTGTAACTGGCCATCGGTCTTGCCGGCCACGCGCAGCGGCAACAGGGAGGTGCCCAGCCGGTCGTCGGGAAGTGCCGCTCGGGTCACGGTGGACCGTCCGGACGTGTACCAGGCGCCCTCCACCCGGGATCGGCGCGGATCGCGCAGGGCGGTGGAGAAGAGTGTCCGACCGGCGCAGCTCAGCCGCTCGCCCACGATCCGCAGGGCGGGTTCCACCTGGACCGCGAGGTCGAGACGCACCGCCCCGGTCGGACCGTCGACCGTACAGCCGAGGCGAAAGCCCCTTCTGCCCTGTCCGTCGCCGCCCGCCCACTCGGGCACGCACAGGGCCGGGTCCGGGAAGACGTCCGGCAGTACATCGCCGGCCGCAAGGCGCCCCAGTGCCTCGTACGCCTGGAGGACGCTCGTCTTTCCGCTGCCGCTCGCCCCCGCCAGGAGCGTGAGCGAGGTGAGCGGCAAGGTGACGGCGCGATGGGCTCTGAAGGCGGAGAGCCGCAGCTCAGTGACTGTGGGTCGGAGGTCGTGGTCGCTGTCGGGAGAGATGTCCGTCGCCATGGGCGGGACGGTACGCAGCACTCAACGCGCCGAACCGTTCCGTCTCAGCGGCCTTCCTACGAACGGGGGACGGAGCGTGTGAAGGTGTCCGTCGTCTCCACGGTCCCGTCGACCTCGGTTCCTTCTGGGGTGAGCAGGAAGACGTTCCGGTCGACGCGGTGCATGGCGCTGCCCAGACCGAAGACGACGCCACTGGTGAAGTCAAGGATGCGCTTGGCCACATCGGTGTCCGCACCGGTGAGGTCGAGGAGTACGGGCGTCTGGCCCATGAGGTAGTCGGCCACTTCTCGGGCATCCGAGAAGACCTGCACCCTCAGCACGATGAACCGGCGCTGCGCTGCTTCGTATTCGCGTGGATCGGTGCGGTGGTCGGACCTCGACGGCCATTCATCTCGTCCGCGCAACGGGACGACCTGGGCCAGCCCCGCCCACTGCTCGTCGGTGACGTCGTACCTCTCGTACCTACTCATACCCGTATCCTCGTACCCCTCACCCGTTCGGACCAACACCGACACGGATGAGCGGCACATACATCGAAAAGGGCCCGTCCATCGCTGATGCGCAGGTGACGGCCGGGGCAATTGGCGAGTCAACCGTCATGACGGGCACGAGATCGGGCCCTTGGGCGACCCCTCCCGCAAGCACTGCCCGCCTTCTCGTCCCGACCCGAGTCGGTGGACGCGAAAGCCAGGGCGCAACCCACGATCGGCACTGACGGTACGTCAAAGTCTATGCCCTGCCGCACGCACGCGGGGCGGCCGTACCGGAATCCACCGCTTCCCCGAAGGGTGAACGCACGGGCCGGTACCCCGACATCTGGTAGATGGCCACTGCCTGTTCCCGGGCCCGTTGGGCAGCAGCGGGGTGCCCGCTCTGCTCCTGTGCCAGGGAGATGACGGCCTGGGCCTGCCCCTCCAGGAGCCGTAGTTGGGATGCCTGGGCCAGGGCGAGTGCTCCCGCCGCGTACCCCAGGGCCTCGTGATGGCGACGGGCCCCGACCGCGCAGACCCCGAGGCCGAGGAGGGCCATGGTCCGTCCCTTGAGATAGCCCATCTGCTCTGCGGTCCTGCGGGCGATGCGGAAATGTTCGAAGGCACGGGTGTACTCATGGCGGTGGTAGCGGGCGTGGCCGAGGGCCAGCATCGCATCGAGCTTGATCCTGGGGCGGCCCGACCTACGGCTCAGGCGGCAAGCGGCGAGCCCGTACCGCAGTGCGGCGAGGTCGTCCCCGCCCTCCGCTGCGATGAGCGCCAAAGCGCTGAAGGCGTCGCCTTCCCCTGCGAGGTTGCCGATGGCTTGGAACCCCTCCAGGGACTGTCTGGCCAGGCCCTCGGCCGTGCTGAGATCCCCCAGGTCGAGCGAGATCATCGCCAGGGTGGTGCTGATCCTGGCGATGCTGTCGGGGGCCGAGATCTGTCGGGAGATGGCCAGTGCACGGCGGCACAACTGCTCCGCCTCCACCAGTCGGCCCATCCCGTAGAGCACTTCGCTCAGGCCCTGGAGGGGCTGGTGCGGGGTGCGGCGCAGACCGCGGTCGATGCCGATGGACTGGGCGTAGAACTCGGCCGCGTGGCTGAGGAGTCCGAGGTCGGCCGAGACTCCGGCGAGGTTGGACAGGGCGACGGACTCGCACTCGCCCCAGCCAGAGCGCCGGGCCAACTCGATGGCCTGCTCGAAGTGGGTCCTGCTGAGCTCCAGACCGCCGAGTGTGAAGGTGACGAGGCCAAGGCTCTGCTGGGCCGCCGCCTGACCGCGTAGATCGCCCGCCTGTTGGGCGGCGCGGAGCGCGACCGTGGCCACCGCGGTCCATGTCTCGGCGTCCCTGCGGAGCCAGAAGTAGCCGCGCAGGGTGTCGGCGAGGATCCATACGGCGGGGTGGGGCTCGCCGACGGCCTCGGTCTCGATCAGTCGCACCAGTCCGGCCTGCTCCGCATCGAACCAGTCCGCTGCGGCCTGTGGATCGAGGAAGGTTTCGGGGCGGTCCTCGGGCGCCACCGGTTCGATGTCCAGCCGCAGGATCTGCGGATACAGGCTCCGAGCTGCGGCGTCCGCACAGGCCGTGTACCAGCGCAGCAATCGGCGGCGGGCCTCGCGATGGGCGGTGGCCGACTCCTCCGCGTCCGCGAGGAGTCGCGCGTACCACCAGATCAGATCGTGCAGCCGCAGCCGGTCCTGGCCGTTGCGCTCCACCAGGTGCTCGGCGAAGAGGCGGTCGATCACCCGGTGTGCGGCGCTGATCGAACGGCCCAGCAGCGCTGCGACGGCCGCTGCGGTGGTGACGGGACAGGGCAGCAGCCCCAGCGTTCGGAACGCCTCCTTGGCCTGCGGGTCCAGTCGGCGGTACGAGTGCTCGAAGGCCCTGCGGACCGCGGAGTCGGGGTCGCCGGCCACTGCGAGGCTCTCCAGCGGGTTGCCCGAGCGCATCTCCGCGACATGATCGGCGATCAGGCTCTGGGGGTGCAGGGCGAGATTGGCCGCGGCTATCCGCAGGGCGAGGGGGGTGCGGTCGCAGATGGCGACCAGATCGGCGAGGGCATCGGGCTCGGCCGCGGCGCGGGCGGGTCCGATGACGCTGCGCACGAGTTCTTCCGCGTCGTCAGCGGCGAGCGGACAGAGCGGGAGCATGGGGGCGCCGTGACTGACGATCAGCGCGCCCAGTCGGTTGCGGCTGGTGACCAGTGCGAGGCAGCCGGCTTCGTACGGAAGGAGTTGTCTGACCTGCTCGGCGGTCTCGGCGTTGTCGAGGACGACGAGCACCCGGCGTCCCGTCAGGGTGCGCTGGTAGAGCTCGGCCAGGGCGGGTACGTCGTGGGGCAGCTTCTGGTAGGGCACCCCGAGGGCCCGTAGCAGGCCGGACAGCGCCTCCTTGGGATTCATTGGGCTCTCGTCGCCGTGTCCGCGGAGGTTCAGGAAGAGCTGACCGTCGGGGAAGGCATCGGTGCTGCCGCGACACCATTGGAGGGCGAGCGCGGTCTTTCCGCTGCCTGCGGGGCCCACGATCATGACGACTCCGGAGCCGCCGCGTGCCAGCGATGCGAGCTGGGTCAGGCGCTCCAGTTCGTGTGCCCGGCCGATGAACGCGCCCGTCCGGGAACGGCGTTGCACGGATTCCGCAACCGGGCGGGTGGGCACCGGCCCCGGATCGGAGTGATCATCCACCCGATACGACAAGGAACCGCGCAGATCGGAATGGCTGGTTTGGGGTCGGTGGCTTACATCCTTTTCGACATGCTGTGCTCGGTCATGGTGGGTTTTGAGAGCCTTGGCCACAGTAGAAGCGGATATGGAAGCCGAACCCCTGTCGGAGTCCCGCACCTGCGCCGGCCCGGCCGCACCTCCTTCGACACCGCCGGCCGTACGGGCACGGGGTACGGAACCGGGGAGCCCTTGGTTGCCGCGGGCAGGTCCGTAGCGCTGCTGGGCTGCACGGACGGCATCCGGCAGTATCGGTCCGTCGAGCAGTTCGGGATCCGCCCGCAGGATCATCCCCTGGACGCGATTCAGATCGGCGCCCGGGTCGAGACCGAGGTCCTGGGCGAGCCTGGCCCGGGTCTCGTGGTAGACCTTCAGCGCCTCGCCACGGTGGTCGGCGCGGTAGAGGGCGATCATGCGGAGCATGGCGAGCCGCTCGTGGTGCGGGTACTCCGCCGTTGCCCGCGCCAACTCCTCCAGCAGGAGCCCCCGGTGGCCCAGGGCAAGCCGCGCCTCCGCCCGCTGGGTGACCGCCGAGAGGTATAACGCGTCCACGCCGGTGCCGAGCCGGCGCACGAGCCCCTCCGCTGCGGTACCGGCGAGCACCGGGCCACCCCAGTCGTCGAGTGCCAGATTGAGCAGCCGCAGCCGCTCATGCACGTCCTGCTCCCTTTCGGCGCGCTGCCACAGACGGCGGACGCGGTGCAGATCGACGGCTTCGGGGTCCCCGTCCACGAGGTATCCGTCATTGCCCCGGGACAGGAAGAACCCGTGCTGCTCGGCCCCCGCCGCCGTGAAGCGACCGCGCAGTCGCGAGACGTGGACCTGAAGACTGCCGCGTGCGCTGGACGGAGGGTCTTCCTCATCCCACAGGAGATCGACGAGCCGATGCGCCGGCACGACTCTTCCTATGTCGAGCAAGAGCAGTCCGAGCAACAGCCTTTCGCGACGGCGTCCGATCGGCAGAGCGACGTCCCGGGAAAGCCACTCCATCCTTCCCAGGATGCGGAAGTGCATTCCCCCGTTTGTCATGCCATGCATCTTCTGCAATCGATTGCCATGTGGCAAGCGATTGGCAAGGTCATGGCCAGGCGGTGGCTGGTGACCCCTGTCATCTTGCCAAAGTGCCCGGGCTTGAACGCGGGGGGCTTGGGCGGCAGGCCAGAGAAGGGTTCCATCAGTATGTCCTCCGAGATGTTCACCATGACCGCCCCAGGGCAGACCCCCTCCGACGCCACCGTCAGCCATCCGTCGGAACTGCCGCTGAGTCACATCAGCCAGAACCCCGATAATCCACGCGAAGCCTTGAGGGATTTGGAGTCGCTGACCACCAGCGTGCGGGAGATCGGTCTCGTCAACGCCATCACGGTCGCTTCCATCCAAGCCTATGTACGAGAGCGTCCGACCCGTGCGGTCGAACTCGACCCCAGCGCCCGGTATATCGTGATCGACGGTCATCGGCGCCTGGAGGCGGCCCGTCGGGCGGGGCTCACCCATGTCCGGGTCAGTGTCGACGACGCGCTCGTATCGACCGACCGGTCGCTCCTGGAGGCGGCCTTCGTCGCCAACGTCCACCGGGACGACATGAATCCGCTGGAACAGGCCCACGCACTCAAGAAGTTGGTGGAGTTCTACGGGTCCCAGAGCAAGGCGGCCAAGCGGCTCGGCATCGCCCAGTCGACGATCTCCTCCAAGCTGTCCGTCCTGGAACTCGGCCCGGAGCTCCAGGCCGATCTGCTCGCCGGACGTCGCAAGGTCGTCCATGTGCGCAATCTGTCCCGGCTCACCCCGCAGCAGCAGAAGCAGCGGGCTGATGCTCGGGCCGCGGCCACCGACTCCAGGTCCGGCGAACCCCGCTCGCTCACCTCTGCGAGCCATCCGGCTCCGACACCCATCCCGCACCAGCGCGCGACGATGACGATGCCGTGGGGGGACGGGGTCGCCTGTGCGGAGATCGCGATCTCACGGATGCGCCCGGCGGAACGGGCTCGCATGTTGCGCAGGCTGTGGCAGGAGGCCGAGAAGGAGTCCCGCGGCGCTCGGCTCATCACCCAACGGCGCGCCTGAGCCGGCACGGTCATCCCATGGGGTGCGGCGGCAGGCCCGTCGTACCCCGCGGGCCGGTCTGCTCGCCTCCCCCGACTCGACCATCAACGGGAGCAACCCGGGCACCGCGCCCGACAGTTCAGCAGCCGGACCTGGATCGGGGGAAACCGAACCATCCGACCACTCCGGGGAGAGCGGCCCGCGTCCGTACCTCTCCGGCAGTTGGGCACCTCCGTCCGAAGTCCCTGACCCGCTCCTCATCCGGAGCCGACCGAGCCGGTGCCGTACGCGGTGATCGACTCCGCCCGTACAAATCCTCCCGCTCCGAAAAGCACCAAGGCCGCGGCACCCTGGGGGTGCCGCGGCCTTGTGTCTGCGTGGGGAGCCACGGGCACCTTCTGAGCGGCGGGTGCTCCGCTGCACCCCCCACCGGCCGCCCTTGCCGTCGACCGACCCCCGCGCCTACCATCCGCTTGTCGTTTGATCTCACACGGAATGAAGGGCGACACCTCACAAGCGCCGGGGGCGGACACCATCCGGGTCGGCAGACGAGCCGGGTGATCCACGCACGGCCCAAAGGCACAGCGCCACCTCGGAATCGAACCGTTCCGTCGGGCGTTGCAGCGAGCGCCGGTGTCATCGAGCCGCGATCTGGCCGGCACCACCCTCCTGCCGACCGCCCGTCACCAGGAGGGCACGACCACCCCATGCCTCCCCCCACCCACCGGCGGCGCAACTCCTCACCCGGGCCCTGCGGTCCGCCTGTCGAGGACGCCCTGAGACCCCTTCCAGCAGGCTCGTGCCGCCTCTAGCCGACCGGGACCAGACGTGACCCTTCCCCGACCGCTGATCGCCATCCCCGCCCGCTTCGCCGTCTCCGCGTCCGCGGTGCGGTACGGGGCCGAAGTCAGCGCTCGGGCCCTGGTGGAAGCCGTCTGGCGGGCCGGCGGTGAGCCGGTCACCATCCATCCGTACGCGCCAGGAGGGTTCGCCTACGCAGCGGATGTGGCGGCCAGGTTGGCACGGTTCGACGCCGTGGTGCTCCCGGGCGGCGACGACCTCGCGCCACACCACTACGAGCAGCACGACGAGCTCAAGGAGCATGATCGGCCGACGCGAGCACCCGGGATGGACGATGAACAGGACGGGTTCGATCTCGAAGTCGCCCGCCAGGCACTACGCCTGGGTCGACCGCTGCTCGCGGTGTGCCGCGGGCTACAGATCGTCAACACCGTGCTCGGCGGGACCCTTCGACAGGGATTCGAGGGACCCGAGCGGGAACACCGGGACCTGGTGCACCCCGTGACGCTCCGTCCGGGCTCGCGGATCGCGCGCATCACCGGCGGCGAGAAGGCCGAGGTCTCCTGCTACCACCGGCTACGGGTGGACCGGCTCGGTGAAGGACTGCGCATCACCGCCCGGGCCGCCGACGGAACGCCCGAGGCGCTGGAACTGGTCGGTGCGCGGGAGTGGTTGACGGCCGTCCAGTGGCATCCCGAGGACACGGCGCACGAGGACCCGAACCAGCAGCGCATCTTCGACGCCCTGATCCAGGTGGCGGCTCCCTGATCCGCCTTCCCGGGCCCGACCGGGTTCACCATTCACCCGAAGCGGCGAATGCCGTTGGATGGGCGGGGCGTCGCCACGAGGGTGAGCCCGGCGCCGATGGGCGCTGGGCCCACGACGCCGGGCGACGTGTCGTCTTTCACCGATCGCTCATGCACCCCCGGGAAAGGGGGGTCCGGCGCTAGTCCTGCTTCTTCCGACGGGTACCGAAGACGATCTCGTCCCAACTGGGGACCGCCGCACGTCGACCTGGACGCACACCGTCCGCTTCCGCTTGACGATCCGTCGTACCCGTCAGTCGATCCCGATGTCCGGCAACCGACCGCGGCATCAGCACATCCGCATAGGCCGAGCCAGCGCCGGCCGAGGCAGCGGGCGCCACGGGCTCCTCCGCTTCGGGCTCCTGCTCCACCTCTTCAACGGTCTCCGACTGCACCACACGCTCGGGTACGACCATGTCGCCGCGGAAGCTGGGCACCGCTTCCAGCAGGCTGGTGAGCGAGTCCCGCTCACTGCTGCCGGCCTCTTCCGCCCCGACCGCGGGGCCGCCAGGACCGCCGGGGCGGTCGAGGGTGCGATCCAACGGCCGGTCGCGAGGCAGTCGGGCGATCCGGGGAACGAAGGGGAAACTCGGTTCCTGCGTACTGGTGATGGTGTCGTCGGTCTCGCCGATCAACGCCCGTGCCTCGTCGTCGACGGCCTGCACCAACCGCCTGGGCGGGTCGTAGGTCCAACTCGCCGAGTGCGGTTCACCGGCCACGCGATAGATGAGCAGCACCTCCCAGGTGCCGTCATCACGACGCCAGGAGTCCCAGAGGGTGGTGTCCTTCTCCGCGCCGCGCAGGGTGAGTCGCTCCTGGACCGCCTCGCCGAGCGGGGGTCCTGAGTTCTCACCGGGACGACGTACGGCGGTCTTTCGGGCGCGCTCGGCCATGAACGCACGCTCAGCGAGCACGGGGCCCTCGAAGCGGCGCACCCGCTCCACCGGAATGCCGGCGAGTTGGGCGACCTCTTCGGCCGAGGCTCCTGCACGTATCCGCGCCTGAATGTCTCGGGGTCGCAGGTGGCTCTCGACCTCGATCTCGATCTGCCCCAGCCGGGCACGATCGTTGCGCACCGCAGCGCGCAGCCGCTCATCGATCGGAAGCGTGTATTCCGTGCTATCCGCAGCTTTGAGCACCAGTCGTGTGCCGTCGTTGGAGACGGCCACGACACGCAGTTCGGGCATGGGGACCTCCCGGGTGGTGCCTGCCGACGTCACCTGTGCGTCGCTGCTTCCGCTAGTCGAGTGTGGCCTGCCCGGGTGCAGCCTGCCACAACCTTGCCGAGTTGCCCGGCGTGTCGGGCACAGGCCCTGGATCGCCGTTATGGCACGGTTACCTGTTAACCACTCAGCGTCACACTTCGTCACGCTGCGTGCAGACTTCCACGCGATATCGCGGCGTCGCCGGATCGAGCGCCACTTTCGGCCCCCTTCTTGAGATCAGGACTCCGCAAGGGAGACCCTGCCCAAGGTTCGCCACAGTACTCCATTCGGGCCATCCGAGTGGTCTGCCGCGCCGCTAACTTCGCGGCGCGTTCGCCACCTCACCGGCGGTACACGGGCAACAGGTGTCTTGATTCACAGAATCTTCCCAAAGGGAACTATTCGCACCTCCCATTTGTCACTCAGAGGTACGCAGAACGACAGAAGGGAAAGCAGGGGCTGAGGATGCATCAGAAGCCGGACACCGAAGAAGGCCGAACCCAAGGGCGCGAACGGAGGCTGGACCTGAGCGTCCCCCAGGTCGCGGGGAGCGCCCTCGCCGCGGTCACCGCGGCGGTGCTCGCCTCCAGGCTCGGGGTGTACGGCACCATCATCGGCGCCGGGGTGGTGAGCGTGGTCGCCACTTGTGGCGGCTCGGTCCTCCAGCACTTCTTCAGCCGTACTGGCGAGCAGTTGCGCGAAGTGACGGTCCAAGCCCGCCCGATGAGCCGGAAGGCGCCCGGGCGCACCGCGACTTCGGAGCCCGTACCGGACCGGACGGGGTGGACGTCCGCTCGGCCGGGTGAGTTCACGAGCGCGACCACCCATGGATCCCGGGTCCGGGGATGGAAGCGGCCCCTGATCGCCGCGGCCGTCGTCTTTGGGGTGGCGATGGGCGGGGTGACCGCGTACGAGGTGGCCTCAGGCTCCGAACTCAGCGGCGGTAAGGGCACCACCGTCGGCTCGGTGGTCGGCGGGAGCACCGAGCGGCGCGGCCCGGCGGACTTCCCGTCGCCCACGCCTGATGACTCCCGCGACGACCAGCCGCACGAGCCCCGGCAGAGCCCTGCGCCGGGGGGCGGCGCATCGCCCGGCCCGGACGACGACGAGACGAAGGCTCCGGAGCGTCCCGAAGGGGAGCCGAACGAGAGCACCGAGGAGGAAGGCTCACCCGACGGCGCACCCGGCACCGACGTGCCCGACGGATCGCCGCCGCCCTCCGGCCCGGCTCCGGCGCCCACGCCCCCGTCAGAAGGCAGGGTGCCCGCACCCGGGCCCTCCGCTCCCGCCGCCGGTACCGACACCGGTCGATGAACCCGGGCCGGGCCGCGGTCGATGAACCGGGGAGCCGTCGCCTCCGCTCAGGGTCCGAGCACCCGTCGCAGATGGTCGTTGCCGAACATCCGCTCGGGGTCGAGCCGGTCGCGTACGGCGGTGAACTCGGCGAACCGCGGGTAGACCCCGGCGAGGTACTCCGCATCGCGCGTGTGGATCTTGCCCCAGTGGGGCCGACCGCCGTGGGCGGTCATGATCCGCTCCACGGCGGTGAAGTAGGACCGGTGGGGCGTGCCGCGGTACAGGTGGACCGCGAGGTAGGCGCTCTCCCGGCCCGACGCGGTGGAGAGGGCGATGTCGTCGCCCGGAGCCGTCCGGACCTCGACGGGAAAGCTGATCTTCAAAGGTGAGCGTTCGATCATCGCTCTGACTTCGCGCAGCGCGTCCACGGCGGCCTCGCGCGGCAACGCGTACTCCATCTCCACAAAACGGACCCTACGGGGCGAGGTGAAGACCTTGTAGGGGATGTCCGCATAGGTGCGGGCGGACAGGGCGCGGCTGGAGAGTTTGGCGAGGGCCGGGATGACCGCCGGCACCGTCCGGCCGATCGAGTTGGCCACCTGGAACAGACCGTTCGACAGCAACTCGTCGTCGATCCACCCGCTGACGGCGCTGGGAGGAGCAGGTGGGCCCGCGCTGCGGTTGTTGCGCTTGGTGATGCAGTTGTCGGTGTGGGGGAACCAGTAGAACTCGAAGTGTTCGTTCTCGGTGTGGAGGGCGTCGAATTCGGCGGTGACCCGGTCGAAGGACATGGGTTCCTCCCGCGCCCGCAGCACGAAGACGGGTTCCACGGCCAGGGTGATGGCGGTGACGACGCCGAGCGCCCCCAGTCCGACTCGGGCGACCGCGAAGACCTCGGGGTGCTCGGTCGCTGAGCAGTGGAGCACCGTGCCGTCCGCCGTGACCAGTTCGAGTGCCGTGATCAGAGCGGCTATCGAAGCGGAGTCACGGCCGGTGCCGTGGGTGCCCGTGCTGGTGGCACCGGCGATCGTCTGCTCCATGATGTCGCCCATGTTGGCGAGGGAGAGTCCCTCCCGGGCCAGGGCCACGTTCAGCCGTTTCAGCGGCGTACCGGAGGCGACCGTGACGGTCATCGCGGCGCGGTCGATGTGCCGGATGCCGGTGAGGAGGTCGGGGCGGATCAGCAGCCCGTCGGTGTCCGCGATGGCGGTGAAGGAGTGCCCCGTACCGGCGGTCTTCACCCGCAGACCGTCCGAGGCGGCCCGGCGCACCGCGTCGACCACTTCGTCGGCCGATGCCGGGGTCACCTCGCGCGTCGGACGCACCGTCACGGTGCCCGCCCAGTTACGCCGTGGTCGTATCGCACTTCTCCGGCTGGCCGTGCTCATCGTCTTGCTGCTCCTCCCCTGTCGGGACCGGCCTCTTCAGCCGGCGGTACCCCAGCAACGCCACGGCGATCCCGACCGCCCCCGCGACCCCCGCGACCCCGTACGCCGCCTCCGCGCCCGCTGCGTCCACCGCCAAGCCCGCACCCGACGAGCCGAGGGCGATCCCGACCGCGAGACCGGTGCTCACCCAGGTCATGCCCTCGGTGAGCTTGCTGCGCGGTACGTGCGCCTCGACGAGGGCCATGGTGGTGACCATGGTCGGAGCGACGGCCAGACCTGCGATGAAGAGCGCAACGGCCAGGGATGTGAGGTTCCCGACCATTTGGAGGGGGATCATACTCACGGCCATGCCGCAGACCCCCACCAGCCACCGACGTTCGGGCGACCCCTTGAGGTGGAGCAGCCCGAAGACGAGCCCGGCGAGGCAGGAGCCGAGCGCGTAGACGGCGAGGACCAGGCTCGCCGCCGACTTGCGGCCCTCCTCGTCGGCGAACGCGACCGTGACCACGTCGACCGCTCCGAAGATCGCTCCGGTCGCCACGAAGGCCAGTACGAGGACCTGGAGTCCGGGCGAGCGGAGTGCGGACGCCTTGGTGTGCTCTTCGCGGGGGTGCGGCACCGGCTCGGTGGCCCGCTGGGCGGTCAGCCAGAAGACGCCGACCACGAGGAAGACGGTCGCCAACAGCGGACCCGCGGCCGGGAACCATGCCGTGGACAGTCCGATGGAGACGATCGGACCGAAGATGAAGCACAGTTCGTCGACGATCGACTCCCACGTGTACGCGGTGTGCAGTTCGCGCGGGGAGTGCCGGTAGATGGTCGCCCAGCGCGCCCGGATCATCGATCCGACGCTCGGCACACAGCCTGCGCCCGCCGAGAAGACGAAGAGGGTCCAGTCCGGGGCGCCGTTCTGGGCGCAGAGCAGCAGCCCGGAGACCGCCGCGACCGCCACCAGGGTCGCCGGACGCAGCACCCGGGCCTGGCCGTGGCGGTCGACGAGGCGGGAGATCTGCGGTCCGATGACGGCGGCGGACATCGCCAGGGTGGCCGCGAGCGCCCCCGCCAGCCCGTAGCGGCCGGTGAGCTGGGAAACCATGGTGACGACGCCGATGCCCATCATGGACAGGGGCATGCGGCCGAAGAAGCCGGCGGCGGAGAACCACTTGCTGCCAGGGGCGGCGAAGATGGCGCGGTAGGGACTGGGCAAGTGAGGCTCCGGTCAAGCGTAAGGATGGCGCTGACAGGTTACGCCCGGATATGTGGCCCGTACATCCGTATTCTGCGCACATCTCATCCGATCCAGGCGACTCGTCACTTGGTGATGCTTTTGCCCCCTGAAATCCTTTGATTCCTTGCCGGCGATGAGCCCGGCCGGTGCACTCCGGGAGTGTGACGTACGCCGATGCCTCCCTCGCCGTCGGGGCCGGCTGGGCGAGAGCCGCACGTGATCGGCGGCAGTGGCCGGGTACGGCGGGGTACGTCTTTCTCGCGCGCGGAAGGGTGGCAGGATCGGAGTCATGTCCGATGCGCTTGACCCCTCCCCCTACGACGCCCTGCTGCTGCTCTCCTTCGGCGGACCAGAGGGCCCGGACGACGTCGTCCCGTTCCTGGAGAACGTGACGCGCGGCCGGGGCATCCCCAAGGAGCGGCTCAAGGAGGTGGGCGAGCACTACTTTCTGTTCGGCGGCATCTCGCCGATCAATGAGCAGAACCGCGTCCTCCTGGACGCCCTGCGCAAGGACTTCGTCGACCACGGTCTGAACCTGCCGGTCTTCTGGGGAAACCGGAACTGGGCGCCCTATGTGACCGACACCCTGAGGGAAATGGTCCAGGAGGGTCACCGCCGTATCGCCGTCGTGGTGACCAGCGCCTATGCCTCGTACTCGGGGTGCCGGCAGTATCGAGAGGATCTTGCCGGGGCACTGGCCAGTCTGGAAGCGGAAGGGTTGACAGGGGTACGCGTCGACAAGCTTCGGCACTACTTCAACCACCCTGGCTTTGTACGCCCGCTGGTCGAGGGGGTGCTGAGGTCGCTCGCCGACCTCCCCGAGGACGTGCGCACCGGAGCCCATCTCGCCTTCACCACCCACTCGATCCCGGTCACGGCGGCCGACACCTCAGGTCCCGTGGAGGGGCACGGTGACGGTGGGGCCTATCTGCGTCAGCACCGGGAGGTGGCCGGGCTGATCGCCGATGCCGTACATCAGGAGACGGGCGTCGAGTACCCCTGGCAGCTGGTGTTCCAGTCGCGGAGCGGCCCACCGCACATTCCGTGGCTGGAGCCGGACATCTGCGATCACCTGGAGGAACTCCACGGTTCGGGGGCACCCGCGGTGGTGATGGTTCCCATCGGGTTCGTCTCCGACCACATGGAGGTCCTCTACGACCTCGACACGGAGGCGATGGCCAAGGCGGCGGAGTTGGGGCTCCCGGCCCGGCGGTCGGCGACGGTCGGGGCGGACCCCCGCTTCGCGGCGGCGCTGCGCGAGTTGGTCGTGGAACGGGCCGCCAGTGAGCGGGGTACGGCGGACGTGCGGCCCTGTGCACTGGGCTCGCTGGGGCCGTCGCACGATCTGTGCCCGCTCGGCTGTTGCCCTGGGCGAGCCCCCAAGCCGGCGGCTGCGGGCGCGGAGGAGCGCACGGGCTGATCTCGGAACGGGGTTCTTCGGACGGATCGAGGCCCCTCCGACACCCGTCGGCGCCACGGCTGTGGAGCGATCGACTCTGGTCGTTCCTCGCCCCGCCGAAGGGATTCACCGCTCGGTGCCTCAGCGCGAATGACGGCCTGACCGGGTCCGATCGGACCGCGCAAGGATTAGAAGGATCATCCCACCGGGTAAAGGAATCGCCGTGACCGACGCCAGCGACCCCCTCCTGTCCGAACTGTTGGATCTCGCCCTGGAGGCCGCCGGACGGGCGGGCGAACTCCTGCGCGACGGCCGCCCCGCCGATCTGGGGGTGGCCGCGACCAAATCGAGCCCCATCGATGTGGTGACCGAGATGGACATCGCCGCCGAGAAGCTCATCACCGGCTTCCTGTCGGAACGCCGGCCCGATGACGGTTTCCTCGGCGAGGAAGGCGCGTCCACCACCGGCACCAGTGGTGTCCGCTGGGTCATCGACCCGCTCGACGGCACGGTGAACTATCTGTACGGGCTGCCGACCTGGGCGGTCTCCATCGCCGCCGAGCGGGATGGGGCGACGCTCGTCGGAGTGGTCGAGGTGCCGATGCGCGGGGAGACCTGCCGGGCGGTGCTCGGTGGGGGCGCCTACATCAATGACAAGGCGGTGCGGTGCCGCCCCGCGGCCCCGCTCGAACAGTCACTGGTGGCCACCGGGTTCAACTACGTCGAGTCCGTCCGCACCCACCAAGCCGCCGTCGCCCACCAGCTAGTGCCCCGGCTCAGGGACATCCGACGCAGCGGCTCGGCGGCGGTGGATCTCTGCGATGTCGCAGCCGGCCGGCTGGACGGCTACTACGAGCGCGGACTGCATCCGTGGGACCTCGCCGCGGGCGATCTCATCGCACGTGAAGCCGGGGCGCACACGGGCGGCCGACCCGGTCAGCGACCGTCGTACGACCTCACCGTCGCGGCGAGCCCGGGTGTCTTCGAACCGCTCCAGGGCCTGCTGGAGGAGTTCGGCGCCTGGCACGACTGAGGTCGGCGCTCTTCTGACACGAGCCTCACACCGGCCTGGCACGGGCATGGCGCCAACCTGGCACGGACCTGACACAGACGGCAGCGGCCGGGCCCAGCCAGCCCCACAGGGCCCACCACGGGCCCCAGGAGCCACGCAGGCCCCCGGGGGGTACCCGGGCGCGGCCCTGTGGCCAGGAGGCGGCCAGAACGCCAGGGACCCCCGTCGAATCGAGACGGGGGTCCCTGGCGTGCCAGGGTGCGGCCTACTAGGCCGCACGTACCTCCACACCGTGTTCGGCAGCCAACCGGTGGAGGTCTTCCAGCTCCTCCTGCTCGACCTCGGCCAGGAACTCGTCACCCGTCTCCCGGGCCAATGTGAGGTCCGTCTCCGCGGCCTTGATGCGCTGTAGCAGTCCTGCGGTAAATGCGTCCATGTGCGCCCCCTCGTCGTGGGTCGGTGGCACGGGGGTGTGCCTCGGGGTCCCCCTGCCGCAGCAGGGAGCGGGGTGATTGATCACCTTTGGCCGAAGGGCCGGGTTTGTGGCGTTGCCACGTCCAACGTCGCCGCCACTGGCAGGGCGTGATCTCGGGATGTCTAAGCGTCCTCCCCCAAGCGCTCACGGGGGAAACCTCAACTGGCCCGAGAAACGGGTCAATTCCCCGGGCCCCGCTCCGGCTGCACGGGGGCGCTCTCGCCTTACCGCCGGTTTACGCGCGTAACGGGCAGGATGGAGGCGCACAGCACGTGCAAAACGCTGCCCTGATCATGGCTGACGGGCCCGGAGGAAGGAAACGAGACGTGCGCGTACTCGTCGTCGAGGACGAGCAGCTGCTCGCCGATGCGGTGGCCACCGGACTGCGCCGGGAGGCGATGGCCGTGGACGTCGTGTACGACGGTGCGGCGGCACTGGAGCGCATCGAGGTGAACGACTACGACGTGGTCGTCCTCGATCGCGACCTCCCCCTGGTCCACGGTGATGACGTCTGCCGCAAGATCGTCGAGCTCGGCATGCCGACCCGGGTCCTGATGCTGACGGCCTCAGGCGATGTCAGCGACCGGGTGGAGGGGCTGGAGCTGGGCGCGGACGACTACCTGCCCAAGCCCTTCGCCTTCACCGAGCTGATCGCCCGGGTGCGCGCGCTGGGCCGGCGCACCACGGTGCCCCTGCCCCCCGTGCTGGAGCGGGCGGGCATCAAGCTCGACCCCAACCGACGCGAGATCTTCCGCGACGGCCGCGAGATCCAACTCGCACCCAAGGAGTTCGCCGTCCTGGAGGTCCTGATGCGCAGCGAGGGTGCGGTGGTCTCGGCCGAGCAGCTGCTGGAGAAGGCGTGGGACGAGAACACCGACCCCTTCACGAACGTGGTCCGGGTGACCGTGATGACGTTGCGCCGCAAGCTCGGGGAGCCGCCGGTGATCGTCACCGTTCCCGGCTCGGGATACCGGATCTGAGCTGCGGTGGCCGCAACCCCGCCGCATCCGTCGGCGCCCCCGAAACCGACCTGGGACCCTCGTGACCCGGTCCGCCCGTTGCTGCGTCCGACGATCCGGATACGGCTGACCCTGCTGTACGGCGGGATGTTCCTGATCGCGGGCGTGCTGTTGCTGTCGATCATCTATCTACTGGCGGCCCAGGCACTGCACTCGGGGAACGCGCTGCCGTTCAAGCTGCTCCCCGAGAGCACGATCGAGCTCACCGCCAACTCCTGCCCGGCACTGCGGCACGACCTCTCGGCCGATCAGGCCAACGCGGTCCTCAAGGAGTGCTTCGCCCGGCAACGCGAGGTGGCGCTGGACGATCTGCTGCGCCGTTCGCTCTTCGCCCTGTTGGGCCTGAGCATCATCGCCTTCGCCTTCGGTTACGCGATGGCGGGCCGGGTGCTGTCGCCGCTCGGGCGCATCACCCGTACCGCCCGACAGGTCGCCGGATCGGACCTGACGCGCCGGATCGAGCTGGACGGCCCGGACGACGAGCTCAAAGAGCTGTCGGACACCTTCGACGAGATGCTGGACCGGTTGCAGCGGGCCTTCACCGCCCAGCAGCGGTTCGTCGCGAACGCGTCCCACGAGCTGCGTACGCCGCTCGCGATCAACCGCACCCTGCTGGAGGTCCACCTCTCGGACCCCGGTGCACCCATGGAGCTCCAGCAGCTCGGCAAGACGCTGCTGGCCACCAACGAGCGCAGCGAACAGCTGGTGGAAGGACTCCTGCTGCTCGCCCGCAGTGACAACCAGACCTTCGAACGCAAGCCGGTGGACCTGGCCGAGGTGGCCACCCGTGCGATCGACCAGACCCGGTCGGAGGCCGACAGCAAGGGTGTGGAGATCCGCGGCGAGTACGCCGAGGCCGTGGTCCAGGGCAATGGAGTGCTGCTGGAGCGGATCGCACTGAATCTGGTGCAGAACGCCGTGCGGTACAACATCCCGGAGGACGGTTGGGTCGAGGTGACCACCGAGACCGCGGCGGGGCAGGCGATCCTCGTCGTGTCGAACACGGGCCCCGTGGTCCCCGCATACGAGATCGACAACCTGTGGGAGCCATTCCGCCGGCTCCGACAGGAGCGCACGGGGAGTGACAAGGGGGTGGGACTGGGGTTGTCGATCGCCCGATCGGTGGCCAGGGCCCACGGGGGACGTATCATCGCGGAGCCTCGCGAGGGCGGAGGGCTCGTGATGCGCGTCACACTTCCTATCTAGACCGTGTTTCGCGTCGCACGACTTCGTTCGCTTTACGCGGAATTTTCAGGACCCGTTCCCGGCTTGCACATGTGGGATCGATCACAGAGATGGCTTTCCGGCCATCTACTCTCCGTGATCAAGGGACCCTCCAGAAAGCCGGGAAAAGTCCGGGTTTCCCGGGGTCGAGATCACGGGAAGTACACGGGGTGGCGCCCGTGAGCTGCGACATTTGGATCGTGTACGGTCCCCTTCGCCATCCAACCTGATCACCATCGGGGAATCCGGTTGGGTGTCGATTGAGTAACAGACCTTGATGTGAGGCAAAATCTCCGCCTCAGGTCGGGCACAAGTCCGGCCTCTCACGCGTTACGTGCGCTGGAGACACCGAAATCACCCAGAGGGGGAGAGCGACATGGCAACGGATTACGACACCCCACGTAAGACCGATGACGACGTCGATTCCGACAGCCTTGAAGAGCTGAAGGCACGACGGAACGACAAGTCGACATCTACGGTCGACGTCGACGAGTTCGAAGCAGCAGAGGGCATGGAGCTGCCCGGCGCGGACCTTTCCAATGAGGAACTGGCCGTCCGGGTGCTGCCCAAGCAGGCCGATGAGTTCACCTGCATGAGCTGCTTCCTCGTACACCACCGCAGTCAGCTGGCCCGTGAGAAGAACGGCCAGCCGATCTGCCGCGACTGCGACTGAGGTCCGGTCGGCTGTGGCAGGCGAGACACCGTCCAGGAAGCGACGCTTCCGACGTCAGAAGCCGTCGGAGGCGCCCGCAGAGGCGTACCCGGGCGGTACGGGACCGGACGAGGGCAGTACGCCCTCCGACACGGACTCGTCCGCCCTCCTGCCCTACGGTGCGGGAGAAGGCGGGCGAGACACTTCAGCCTCGCTCGAAGCACTCCCGCGCGACACGGCTGACCGGCCCCACGGGTCGAGTCGGCCGGGGCGGCTGGCCTCCGTGCGCAACGGCGTGCGGAGAAGCAGCGAGGGCGCCAAGGCGGCCGTGGGCTACATCGCCGACCGGATCATCGAGAACGCACCGCGCGTGCCGGTGCGTGACCTCGCGACCCTGCGAGGGCAATTCCCCGGACTGGGTCCCGAACAGCTTGCTGACAAGCTGGTCGCGGGCGCGTCCAACGCCACGGCGACGGTGGGCGCGGGTGTGGGCGCTGCCGCGATGCTGCCCGTACCGCCCGCAATGCCCGCTGAGCTGGCGGCAGAGATCACCGGCGTTGCCGCGATCGAGCTCAAGCTGATCGCCGAACTACACGAGGTCTATGGCCTGAGGCCCCCGGGCAATCTCAAAGAACGCAGCAGCGCCTATCTGGCCGCCTGGTCGGACGAGCGCGGCGTCGA
The DNA here is from genome assembly GCF_036226685.1 of Streptomyces sp. NBC_00690. Lineage (NCBI taxonomy): Bacteria > Bacillati > Actinomycetota > Actinomycetes > Kitasatosporales > Streptomycetaceae > Streptomyces > Streptomyces sp. NBC_00690. Next base: position 6,647,895 of record NZ_CP109009.1, on the reverse strand, counting down.
CGTGACCAAACCGTCGACGTACAAGAACGCCGCCATGAGCGGCGGGCTCAAACGCGAGCTGCGCCAACAGATCATGAAGCGGATGATCCGCAACCTCCCCAACCTGATTCCGTTCATGGTGGGCGCGGCGGTCGGTGCCGTGATGAACCGCCGGGACACCCGGCACCTCGCGGACCGGATCCGCAAGGATCTCCGTACGCGGCAGGTCCCGTGGGACGCACTGCCGTCGCTACCGCCGCTGGAGCAGCCCGCGCAGCCCCTGGAACACCTGAAGAAGCCCTACGAGTTGGAGGGCTGAGCCACTCCGCCGGACGGCGAGGGCAAGGAGCCGGCATCGAGATCGACGCCCGGCACGACCGGGCGGTCCGCGGCCCCGAGAGCGGCCCGGACCGGTTCGGTCAGGCGCCGCGAAGGGCGTCGGCCAGCCCCTGTGGATCACGGGTCGAGAGATAGACGTACGGCGTCGGGTCGGCCGGATCGGTGATCTCGATCCGCAGGGCCGTGGGGATGTAGCTGCGCAGCAGCATGAAGGCCCGCGGATCCGCCTTGTAGGAGCGCCAGGCGACCGCTTCCTGGGCGTCCAGGACTTCCGGCTCCCCCAGCGCACTCAGCGGAATGCGGGCGTCCCCCACGATCAGCGACCCGGTGACCACCCGGATCCGAGCGGATCCGTAGGAGCTCACCAGGACCGCGGTCAGCAGTGCACCGCCGGCCAGACCGCCGAGCATGGGAAGGACACCGAGGGGGAGTGTGACCAGACCGCCCGAGATGCCGGCCAGCAGGGTCAGGGCCCACCAGGTGGGCGGAGCGGTCAGACGTTCTTCGTAGCGCACGGCCGTGGCGCCAGGGGCGGAGGGCTGCATGCCGACTAGCTTGGCACGGTGCGGCTGCGGGCCGGCCACGCGGGTAAGGTCTGCGCCTGTGAGCACTGAGAATTCCCGGGGGTCGAGTCCCAGCCATCCGGCCATGGTCCCCCCGGCCGACGCCATACCTCCGGTGCGGCACCCCGACGCCCCCGCCCCCGGTGAGCTGCTCGGCTCGCACTACGACCACTGCTTCGGTTGTGGAGAGGCCCAGCCGCACGGTCTGCATCTGCAAGCGCGGGCGGGTGACGGTGTGAGCATCACCGCCGAGTTCACCGTACGGCCGGCGCACCAAGGGGCACCGGGACTGGCACACGGCGGGGTCCTGACATCCGCACTGGACGAGACGCTCGGGTCGCTGAACTGGCTGTTGCGGACGATCGCCGTCACCGGTCGGCTGGAGACGGACTTTGTGCGGCCCGTGCCGGTGGACACCCAACTCTTCCTCCAGGCGGAGGTCACAGCGGTCGCCGGTCGGAAGATCTACTCCAGTGCCGTGGGCCGTATCGGCGGCCCGGACGGACCCGTCGCCGTACGCGCCAAGGCCCTCTTCATCGAGGTCAAGGTCGACCACTTCATCGACAACGGCCGGTCGGCGGAGATCCAGGCCGCCATGTCCGACCCCGACCAGATCCGACGCGTACGCGCTTTCGAGGTGAATCCCTGATGTCCCGCACGTCCGACCACAACAGCCCCGTGGACCTGCTGATCCGTCGAGTGGACCCGGAGGTGCCGCTGCCCTCGTACGCGCACCCCGGGGACGCGGGTGCGGATCTCGTCACCTGTGAGAGCGCCGAGCTCGCTCCCGGTGAGCGCGTTGTGCTGCCGACCGGGGTCGCCATCGCGCTTCCCGACGGGTACGCCGCCTTCGTCCATCCGCGCTCCGGACTGGCGGCCCGCTGCGGCGTAGCACTCGTGAATGCCCCGGGGACGATTGATGCCGGGTACCGTGGGGAGATCAAGGTGATCGTGGTCAATCTCGACCCGCACGAGACGGTGCGGTTCGAGCGATTTGACCGGATTGCCCAACTGGTTGTCCAGCAGGTCGAGAAGGTGCGCTTCCACGAGGTGGCGGAGCTTCCCGGCTCGGCACGGGCCGAGGGGGGCTTCGGGTCCACCGGCGGTCATGCCGCTGTGGACGGCTCAACGGGTGGGAATCGATACGCTTCCGTCGTATCCGACCGGGAAGGACAGTGACGTGTTCGGACGTCGCAAGAAGAGTGGTTCCGCGGGGGACGCGGACGCAGCGGCCGAGGCCGAGCAGGTCGCCGAGCTCGACTCGGAGAACGCTGACGATGCTGATGGCACTGAGGACGCCCCGGGCAAGGGCCGCCGGGTGAACCTGCCGCCCGCGCCACGGCCGGACGGCCCCTGGGACCTCTCCGAGGTCTCCAAGGCCGATGAGGGCCGTGTCGATCTCGGTGGGCTGTTCGTGCCCGGGGTCGAGGGCATGGAACTGCGGGTCGAGGTCGCCGGCGATGCGATCGTCGCAGCGACGGTCGTGCTGCGCGACAGCGCCGTACAGCTCCAGGCGTTCGCAGCGCCGAAGAAGGAAGGCATCTGGGGCGAGGTCCGCGAGGAGATCGCCTCCGGCATCACCCAGCAGGGCGGCATCATCGACGAGGTCGAAGGTCCGCTGGGCTGGGAGCTGCGGGCCCAGGTGCCCGTGCAGCTGCCCGACGGCACCGGTGGGGTGCAGTTGGTGCGCTTCATCGGGGTCGACGGTCCGCGGTGGTTCCTGCGGGGTGTGATCTCCGGCCAGGGCGCCGTACAGCCGGAGGCGGCCGGTCTGCTGGAGCAGATCTTCAAGGACACGGTCGTCGTCCGCGGCGAAGGTCCCATGGCGCCGCGCGACCCGATCGTCTTGAAGCTGCCCGACGACGCACAGATGGTGCCCGAGGGTGTCCAGCAGGAGGAGCAGGAGGGCTCGCGCTTCTCCGGTGGCATGGGGCAGCTCCAGCGCGGCCCGGAGATCACCGAGGTGCGCTGACGCGCTCCTGAACAGCTCGGACCGGTGGGTCGCACTTCCCTGGGGAGTGCGACCCACCGGCATTTTCTCGTACTGTTCCGAGATCGAACCGGAACTCCCGTACGAAGGGCGCGCTTCATGACCGAGAGCACAGGAGCCCGCGGCAGCACGGCACTGGCCGACGAATCGGCACAGGGTCCGATGGTGCGGGTGGAGGGCCTGCACCGTTCGTACGGATCCGGCGCCGCGGCCGTCCACGCGCTGCGGGGTGTCTCCTTCGAGATAGGTCGAGGGGAGTTGGTGGCGCTCAAGGGCAGATCGGGTTCGGGCAAGACGACCCTGCTCAATCTGGTCGGCGGCCTCGACTCCCCCGACGAGGGACGCATCGTCGTTGACGGGATCGAACTGGCGGGACTGGGCGAGAAGCAGCTTCTGGAGCTGCGTCGTGATCGCATCGGGTTCGTGTTCCAGGCGTTCGGACTGATCCCGATCCTGTCGGCCGCCGAGAACGTGGGCGTGCCGATGCGGATGCGCAAGACGCGCCAGCGCGAGCGGGAGGACCGGGTTCAGCTGTTGCTCTCGCTGGTGGGCCTCGCGGACCACGCCGCCCAACGCCCCGGGGAACTCTCCGGCGGGCAGCAGCAGCGCGTGGCCATCGCCCGCGCGCTGGCCAATCGGCCCGCCCTGCTGATCGCCGACGAGCCGACCGGCCAGTTGGACGCGGACACGGGGCTCGCCGTGATGGAACTGCTGCGGGCGGTGGTGCGGGGCGAGGGTTTGACCGCCCTGGTGGCCACCCATGACGCGCAGTTGTTGGGGTTGGCGGACCGAGTGATCGAACTCAGTGACGGCGAGATCACCGAGGGCTGACCTGGTGTGACGGGGGCACGCATGGGATTCGCACGAACCGTCGACCACCGGATGCGGCGAAGCGTCCCCACCGCATCAGAATCACGTCAAATCCGCCGCTCAGGCACCCCCCTGGCCCGAAATGCCCGATTCCACCGCCGTATGGTCATGACAGCGCACCCAGCTGTTTCTGAAAGACAATGAGGCCATGGCACGCGGCAAGCTCAGGATCTATCTCGGCGCGGCACCCGGCGTCGGCAAGACCTACGCCATGCTGTCCGAGGCCCATCGCCGGGTCGAGCGCGGCACGGACTGCGTGGTGGCCTTCGTGGAGCACCACGACCGCCCCCGTACCGAGGTCATGCTGCACGGGCTGGAGCAGGTCCAGCGCCGGCAGATCGAGTACCGGGGATCCGTCTTCACCGAGATGGACGTCGACGCCGTACTGGAGCGGTCGCCGGCGGTGGCCCTGGTGGACGAGTTGGCGCACACCAATGTGCCCGGATCCCGTCACGCCAAGCGCTGGCAGGACGTCCAGGAGCTGCTGGTCGCGGGCATCGATGTCATCACGACGGTGAACATCCAGCACTTCGAGTCGCTCGGCGATGTCGTCGAGTCGATAACCGGGGTGCGCCAGCGGGAGACCGTGCCCGACGAGGTGGTGCGCCGGGCGGAGCAGATCGAGCTGGTGGACATGACGCCCCAGGCGCTCAGGCGGCGGATGGCGCACGGCAACATCTACACCTCGGACAAGGTCGATGCGGCCCTGTCCAACTACTTCCGCCCCGGCAATCTGACGGCCCTGCGGGAGCTGGCCCTCCTCTGGGTGGCGGACCGGGTCGACGAGTACCTCCAGCAGTACCGCGGCGAACACAACATCCGCTCCACCTGGCAGGCCCGGGAGCGCATCGTGGTGGGGCTCACCGGCGGGCCGGAGGGTCGCACCCTGATCCGTCGGGCGGCCCGGATGGCGGCCAAGGGCTCGGGCAGCGAGATCCTGGCGGTCTACATCGCCCGCAGTGACGGTCTGACCTCGGCATCGCCCAAGGAACTGGCGGTGCAGCGGACCCTGGTCGAAGACCTCGGCGGAACGTTCCACCACGTCATAGGCGACGACATTCCGGTCTCCCTGCTGGAGTTCGCCCGGGGCGTCAACGGCACCCAGATCGTCCTCGGGTCCAGCCGCCGCAAGGCATGGCAGTACATCTTCGGCCCGGGCGTCGGCGCCACCGTCGCCCGCGACTCGGGGCCCGACCTCGACGTCCACATCGTCACCCATGACGAGGCGGGCAAGGGGCGCGGATTGCCGGTGGCCCGTGGGGCACGGCTGGGCCGTACCAGAATCATCGCGGGCTGGCTGGTGGGAGTGGTCGCCCCGATCCTGTTGTCACTGCTGCTCACGGCCCTGGGCGACTCGCTGGGGCTCGCCAACGACGTGCTGCTCTTCCTTTTCCTGACCGTGCTCTCGGCGCTTCTCGGCGGTCTGTTGCCCGCCCTCGCCTCCGCTGCGGTGGGTTCCCTGTTGCTGAACTTTTACTTCACTCCCCCGGTGCGCACCCTGACCGTCTACGACCCCAAGAACATCGTGGCCATCGTGATCTTCTTCGCGGTGGCGGTCGCGGTGGCTTCGGTGGTCGATCTGGCGGCCCGCCGCACCCATCAGGCGGCCAGGCTGCGCGCCGAATCGGAGATCCTCTCCTTCCTCGCCGGCAGCGTGCTGCGCGGCGAGACCACCTTGGACGCCCTGCTCCAACGGGTCAGGGAGACGTTCGGCATGGAGTCGGTCGCGCTGCTGGAGCGTGCAGGGGACATCGATCCATGGACGATCGCCGGCAGTGTGGGGCCCCGCTGTGTCGTGCGCCCGGAGGACGCCGATGTGGACATGCCGGTGGGCGACCACATGGCACTCGCGCTCTCGGGCCGGGTGCTGCCCGCCGAGGACCGTCGGGTCCTGGCCGCCTTCGCCGCCCAGGCCGCGGTCGTCCTCGACCGGGAGCGGCTGGTCGACGAGGCGGAGGAGGCGCGGGCGCTCGCGGAGGGCAACCGCATCCGCACGGCGCTGCTCGCCGCGGTCAGCCATGATCTGCGCACCCCCCTGGCAGCCATCAAGGCGGCCGTGACCTCGCTGCGGTCGGACGACGTGGCCTGGTCCGACGACGACGAGGCGGAGTTGTTGGCCGGTATCGAGGACGGCGCCGACCGGTTGGACCACCTCGTCGGCAATCTGCTGGACATGTCCCGGCTCCAGACCGGCACGGTGACCCCGCTGATCCGGGTGACCGATCTGGACGAGGTGGTGCCGATGGCTTTGGTGTCGGTGCCGGTGGAGAGCGTAGAGCTGGACATTCCGGAGTCGCTGCCGATGGTGGCCGTCGACCGGGGGCTCCTGGAGCGTGCCGTCGCCAACATCGTGGAGAACGCGGTCAAGTACAGCCCCCTCGACACGGCCGTCACGGTGGCCGCGAGCGCACTGGGCGACAGGGTGGAGGTACGGGTGGCCGATCGTGGCCCGGGGGTTCCGGACGAGGAGAAGGAGCGGATCTTCGAACCGTTCCAGCGGTACGGGGACGCTCCGCGCGGCGCCGGGGTGGGTCTCGGCCTCGCCGTCGCCCGGGGGTTCACCGAGGCGATGGGCGGCACCCTGACCGCGGAGGACACACCCGGCGGTGGCATGACCATGGTCCTCACAGTGAAGGCCGCACCCGGGCTGGAACCGGTGAGCGGCGACCTGCCCGCCCAGGTCACCTCATGACCGCTCCGAGCGGACGCACGGTGGAAGCAACGGCCGGGGCCGTGCCTGCACGACACCCGGCCCCCGACGGGACGACAGTCGCTCAGTCGACGATGCAGAAAGGCAGGCCCGCCATGACCAGGGTGCTGGTAGTCGACGACGAGCCGCAGATCGTTCGAGCGCTCGTGATCAACCTCAAGGCCCGCAAGTACGAGGTGGATGCCGCACCGGACGGTGCCACCGCCCTGGAGCTGGCCGCCGCGCGCCACCCGGACGTGGTCGTGCTCGACCTGGGCCTGCCCGACATGGACGGTGTCGAGGTGATCCGCGGCCTGCGGGGGTGGACGCGCGTACCGATCCTGGTGCTCTCCGCCCGGCAGACCTCGGACGAGAAGGTCGAGGCGCTCGACGCGGGCGCCGACGACTATGTGACCAAGCCCTTCGGCATGGACGAGCTACTGGCACGGCTGCGGGCGGCGGTGCGGCGGGCGGAGCCGGTCGGCGGTGGGGACGATGACGTGGTGGTCGTGGAGACCGAGGGGTTCACGGTCGACCTGGCGGCCAAGAAGGTCCACCGGGACGGACGCGATGTCCGACTGACCCCGACCGAGTGGCATCTGCTGGAGGTCCTGGTGCGCAACACCGGCCGGCTGGTCAGCCAGAAGCAGCTGTTGCAGGAGGTGTGGGGGCCTTCGTACGGGACCGAGACCAACTACCTGCGCGTCTACATGGCGCAGCTGCGGCGCAAGCTGGAGGCCGACCCCTCGCATCCGCGCCACTTCGTCACCGAGCCGGGCATGGGATACCGGTTCGAGCGATTCTGAGCGGGTCGCGTGCGCTCGGGGCCACGTCGGGCTTTCGGGTGGGCCCGGGGGCGTCACCGGGGCGGCCGGGCACAGCCGTACAGCCGTGGGTGGCGTCCTTGGCGCCCTTCTTCCGCAGGGAACGGGTCCGTACCGTCCATACCGTCCGGTCGGGGTCCCGGGAAGGTGTCGGCAGTGGCCGGTACGCTTGCTCCATGAGTGCAACACCCCGCTCGGAGAGTGGTTCAGCGAAGGACGACAGAGCCGCAAGGCCGACAGGTCGCTTTCGCCGCATGCTCGACCGACTTTCCAGCTCACAGCAGGACCTGGAGTCCGAGGAGCTGCGGGAGGATGCCCAGGCGTCGGGGTGCGTTCGCATAGCCGAGTGCGGTGACCGGCAGATCGTCAGGGTCACTGGTACGTTGCGCACGGTCACCTTCAGGCCACGTGCGGGGGTGCCCGCCCTGGAGGCGGAGCTCTTCGACGGCAGCGCTCCTCTGGACGTCGTCTGGCTCGGTCGCCGCGCGATCGTCGGCATCGAGCCCGGCCGCAGGCTCATAGCGTCCGGCAGGATCTCGATGAGCCACGGCCGCCGTGTGCTGTTCAATCCCAAATACGAACTCCGACCACTCGGACAGGAGTAGCCGGTGACGTCTCTCGACAAGCCGACCACCACGAACGACCCGCAGCAGGACGACGACTCCAAAGCAGTCACGGAGGCGGCGCTCTCCGAGGCGTTCGGTGGCGTTCGGGGCATGGTGGAGACCGTTCTGCCCGGACTGTTGTTCGTCACGATCTACACGATCAACAGAGATCTTCATGTCTCCGCCATCGCGGCGCTGACGGTCTCCCTGTTGTTGGTGGGGGTCCGCCTGGTGCGCAAGGACACCGTGAAGCACGCGTTCAGCGGTGTCTTCGGGGTGGCCTTCGGCGTCGTCTTCGCCATGATGACGGGCAATGCCAAGGACTTCTATCTGCCCGGAATGCTGTACACGCTGGGCACCGCGCTCGCCTACATCATCACCACCTTGTGCGGTGTGCCGCTGGTGGGATTGATCCTGGGGCCCATCTTCAAGGAGAACCTCTCCTGGCGGACTCGCAACCCCGGTCGCAAGAAGGCTTATGCCAAGGCCAGTTGGGCCTGGGGTCTGATCTTCCTCGCCAAGTGCGCGATCCTCTTCCCGCTCTACTGGTGGGCGGACACCACCCAACTGGGCTGGGTCCTGGTGGCGCTGAAGATCCCGCCACTGCTGCTGGCCGTCTATCTGACCTGGCTGTTCCTGGCGAAGGCTCCCCCGCCGATCGATGTCTTCGCCGAGATGGAGGAGCAGGAGCGCGCCGAGAAGGAGCGCAAGGCGGCGGCTGCTCAGCGGCCCGAACTGTAGGACGCACATCAGGTGCCCGGTCCCTGAGGGATCGGGCACCTCGTCGTTCGCCGCACCGCTCGGAAGGATCGCAGCGGCTGCCGGGGCTTGTGCGGCTGGCGGGACTTGTGCGGCCATGGCCGAAAGGGCTTGCGCGGCGCCGATCCGCAAGCCGCTCATCAGCCGGTTTCGTTGGCCGATCCGTTCCCCTCCGATCACGATCTCATCAATTCCTACGCAACAATCGCCACTTCAAACGCACCTTCTGAAAGCATCCGAAAGCAGAAAAGGCTTTCAGGGGGCATACACCTTTACCGGTCTCACCGGGTGAGGACTGGCGCAGCAGGGGGATTGTCGTGGCGGGGTTTCTGTTCCTGCGCGCCCGGGGGCATCGACTGCTCCTGGCGGCGGCGCTCCTCGCCATCCTGCTCACGACCTCGGTACTCGCCGCATTGGCCGCCTTCGCGGGATCCGTGTCGGACGCCGGACTGCGGCACGCCCTACAGACCAGGGACGCATCCGCTGCGGCCCTGGTCATCACCACCGAGAACTCCGAGTTGGACCGGGTGGCGGCAGCGCGGGACGCCCAACGCGGCGCCCGACTCGCCTTCGACGGCCTCCCCGTCACCCTGCGCACGTTCGAACGATCGGGTCCGTACGCCCTGCCCCGGGCGCTCCAGTCACCCGCCGCACGCAAGGGCGAACCGGACCTCACCCTCTTCGCCGCCGTCGACCGCTCGCACGTCCGTCTGTCCGCGGGGGCCTGGCCGGCGCCGGGTACCGGCAAGGTGATTCCGGTCGCGCTGCCCGAGGCCGCGGCCAAGCAGCTCAAGCTTGCTCCGGGGCCACGGGTCCTCACGGTCACCGACCGGATGGGTGGCCCACCCGTACGGATCAAGGTCACCGGCACCTATCGGCCGCTGGACCGCAGCGCCTCCTACTGGCAGCTCGACGAACTGAACGGCCGGGGGGTCAAGAAGGACGTCTTCACCACGTACGGTCCGCTGCTCGTCGACCCCAACGGCTTCGCTGCGGGCGGTATCCGCCCCGGTGGGCTGGCCTGGATCGCCACGGCCGACTTCGGCGGATTGGGCGCGGAGCGGATCGACGATCTGCGCAGCGCCGCGGGGAAGAGTCAGCAACTGCTGTCCGCCCAACCCGCGCTGACGACCGGCGTCGTCGCCCGTACCTCGCTGCCGAGCGTGCTCGACCAGTTGGAACGAGCGCTCCTGGTGTCCCGCGCGACACTGCTGCTGGTCTCCCTGCAACTGGTCCTGCTCGCCGGATACACCCTGCTGCTCGTCGCCCGACTGCTGGGCCAGGAACGGGACAGCGAGACCCGGGTACTGGTGGCACGCGGGGCCTCCCGACGCAGGCTCGCCGCCCTCGCCGCCCTGGAAGCACTGCTGCTGGCCCTGCCGGCCGCCGTCTGTGCTCCGTTGCTCGCCGGCCCGCTGACCCGGCTGCTCGCCGGTCACGGTCTGCTGGCCAGGATCGGGCTCCGGGACGAACTGGGCGACACCGGACCGACACCACAGCTGTGGCTCATCGGCGCCGCGGTCGCGCTGGCCTGTGCGACAGCGGTGACGATCCCCGCCCTCAGCGCCGCCCGAGCCGCCCGCGGCAGGGCCAGGACGCTGCCGGGCCCCCTGCGGGCCGGTGCCGATGTCGCCCTGCTCGCGGTCGCCGCGGTCGCCTACTGGCAGTTGGACCGGCGGACTCTCGGCAGCGGCGCGCTCAGCGGCGACCGCGACGGCCGACTCGGCATCGATCCGCTGCTCGTGGTGGCCCCGGCGCTGGCGCTGCTCGCCGGTACGGTGCTAACCCTGCGGCTGCTGCCGCCGGCCGCACGGCTCGCCGAGCGCCGCGCCGCACGCGGGAAGGGGCTGACCGCCTCGCTGGCCGGCTGGCAGTTCAGCCGTCGCCCCATGCGCGGTGCGGGCCCCGTCCTGCTGCTGGTGCTCTCGGTCGCCATGGGGATGCTGGCGATCGGACAGGGCGCGTCGTGGGACCGCTCGCAGGACGATCAGGCGGACTTCCGCACGGGCGCTCCGATCCGGGTGCTCAGCGGCGGCAGCGCTCCCCCCATGGGCCAGGGCGGCCAGTACGACGAACTGCCCGGCTCTCCCGCGGTGGCTCCCGGGACCCGTACGGAGGTCAGCCTCTCCGGTGGGCGGCGGGCCACGGTGCTGGCGCTCGACACGGTCGCCGCGACCGATGGGATCCAGCTCCGCAGCGATCTGGCGGAAGGCGGCGCGTGGCGGCTGCTGGAGATACTCAAGCCGCACGAGGACGCCCGACCAGGGGTGGAACTGCCCGAGGACATCGCCCGGTTGGAGTTCGATCTGACGCTGCACCGGCCGTCGAAGGGCGGGCCCGAGGAGCAGCACGAGGAGCCGGCCCTCACCTTCACCGTGGAGGACCGCTACGGAGTGTCGTACCGCCTGCCGCTCACCGCTCCACCGGCCGACGGCAAGGCGCACCGGGTGTCCCTCGACCTCGCCAAGGCGGCGGGGGCTCCGTCAGGGAAGCCGGCCGCGCCCTTGGCGCTGACCGACATCGAGGTCTTCGAACCCGGGGCGCTGACCCGGATCGTCCCCAAGCGGTTGACGTTCGGCGCGTTCCACGCGGTCACCGCGGATGGTGTGTCCCGTCTCGTCGCCCTGCCGTCGGGGCCCGTGTGGTCGGTCCGTGCGATCCCCAGCGTCGAGGTCGACCCGGCGAACGACGCGGAGGCCGCACCCGCCGTCACCTCGGTGCGTTCGACGTCTCGGCAACCGCTCGACATCCGGTATCACACGGGGAAGATCTCGGCCTACGACCCCTGGGGCTCGGATATGACGGCCACCTTGCGGATCACCGTCAAACGGGAGGCGCCGGAGGTGGTTCCCGCCCTGGTGACCGAGGGCTTCCTCCGGGCCAGCGGCGCCAAGATCGGCGCGACGATCGAACTGCCGTTGGCCGGCGGCCAGGTCAAGGTGCGGCTCGCCGGGGTGCTGGGTGCCATACCGACGACCGGGCAGGACAAGGTCGCCGTGAGCACGGACGGGGGCACGGACGCCGCATCGGCCGCCAAGGCGGACGGGGGCGCGATGTTGATCGATCTGCGCGCCGTCAACCGGGCGCTGGCCACCCGTCCCGACGCCGCGATGCCTCCTTCCGAGTGGTGGTTGTTCCCTCGGCCGGGACAGGCGGCCGAGGTCGCCGCACAGGTGCGCGAACGCGCGGATCTGGAACCGAGTCAGGTCCAGGTGCGGGACGAGGTGGCCGCTGCCCTGCATGACGATCCGCTCGGCGCGGGCCCCCAGTCGGCGCTCCTGGCGGCGACCCTCGCCGCCGCCGCACTCGCCGCTGTCGGCTTCGCGGTGGCCGCGGCGGGCGCGGTGCGTGAGCGCTCCCGTGAGTTCGCCGTCCTCCGGGCGCTGGGTGCGCCGCGACGTCAGTTGGCCAGACTGCTGGCCCTGGAACAGTCCCTCCTCCTCGGCATCGCGCTGGTGATCGGGACCGCGCTGGGAGCGGCGCTGACCCGTGCGGTCGTTCCGCTGATCGTCCTGACGGGTCAGGCCACCCAGCCGATTCCTTCGGTGATCGTGGAACTGCCGGCCGACCGGGTGTGGTTGCTCCTGGCAGCCGTGGCCGCCGCGCCCGTCGCCATCGTGGTGGCACTGTCGCTGCGGCGCGGTGAGTCGACCGTGGTGCTGCGCACGCAAGGAGGCGAATGACAGTGTCGTGCGTGAGCAGTGATCCGGGGGCTCCGATGCATCGGATGCCGCCGATACGCAGGCGAGAACGGCCGGCCGATCAGTCCGTACGACCGTCCGTCGGTTGCACGACGGTCTGCTCCGGGTCGAGGACCCGGAGCAGATCGCACCCCGCTGGGGAGTCGTGGAGCCGACTCGGTTCGGGGGCGGCGAACTGCGCTCCAACCCCGTCGCACCGCCCGCTCGTGGCGTTCATCGGTTCATCCGCCCGAGGAGGCATGGAGTGAGGGCCGTCGCCCCGTGGGTCCGTACCCGGTTGCGCACCTCGCCCGGTGCGGCCGTCGCGCTGTTGGTGCTCGTCCTGGTCACCTCGTTCCTCGCCGCGGCCTTTCCCCGCGCGGTGGACGGGTACGAGAGCGACGGGCTGCGCCAGGAGATCAGCGCGGCGTCGCCGGACCGCAGCGTCATCCAGTTCACCGAGGGCCCGGCCGAAGAGTTCACCGATACCTCCGACGATCCGGAGGCCGATGCGGCCTACCGGCTGCGGCCGGAACGGCTGACGAAGGCGTACCGGGCGATCCTGTCCGCCCTCCCCGGGCCGCTGCGCGCCGATGTCGACCAGTCGGCGTACGGAGTGCGGAGCGTGGAGCCGGAGCGGGCCGGCGATGCCTGGCTGCCGGAACTCGACGGCGGCCGTCCCGCCTTCACCTTCAGTACGCAGGCCGGGCTCGGCGATCACTCGACACTGCTGAAGGGGCGGCTCCCGAGGGCGGGAAAGGGCTCGGGCACGGTGGAGGGCGCGGTCACCGCGGCCACCGCGGCGACCCTGCGGATCACGGTGGGTGCGACCGTCCACGCCGGTCCCGTAACGGTCCGGGTGACCGGAATCGTCACGCCCCGCAGCCCCCAACTGGGCTACTGGTCCACCGAACCCGTGCTGCGCACCCCGACCCTCCTCTATGTCGGACAGCCCGTGCCCGTGCCCTACTGGCACGGCGCGCTCCTGCTCGACCCCGGTTCGGCCGAGGCGCTGTTGGCCCTGCCGAACGCGCCCGAGCCCTACTGGCGGATCGCCCCGGACCCCTCGGGGCTGGACATCGCCGACCTGTCGGAGCTGAGGGATTCCGTCGCCAGCGCCGAGAGCGGTCCCCTCCGTACCGCACTGCGCGATTCCGTCTCGCCCGAGTTGGACGCCGGAACGTCCCTGGACGAACTCCTGCTGGGATTCGACGACATCCGGGCCGCCATCGGGCCGGTGGTCGCGGTCGCGGCGTTCGGTGCCGGCAGCGTCGCCTTCGTCGTCCTCCTGATGGCCGGCGGGCTGGCCGTCGCCCGACGGAATCGGGAACTCGCCCTCGTACGGGCTCGTGGTGGCTCGCTGCCCGGTCTCTTCGGCAGGCTGCTGCGGGAGACCGCGGTGGTGGCGCTGCCCGCAGCCGCGGGCGGATGTGCCCTGGCGCTGGTGGCCGTCCCGCACGGAGCGTTGCTGCCCTCTCTGCTGGCTTCGGGCCTCGTCGCCCTCGTTGCCTGCACCGCGCTGCCCGCGCGGGCTGTCTTCGCGCACCGTAGGGCGCGGCTCGACGGCGGACGGGACGACGTGACCCACCACAGGCCCTCACGCCGCCGGGTGGTGGCCGAGGTGACCCTGTTGACGTTGGCGGTGGGCGCGGTCGTCGCGCTGCGCCGCCGGGGCACCGAGCCTGGCGCGGCGGACGAACTGGTCAGCGCCGCACCGGTGCTGGTGGCCGTGGTGGCGGCACTCGTCCTCGTCCGGCTCTATCCGCTTCCCCTGCGGCTGCTGACGATGCCGATGGCCCGTCGGCGCGGGGTGGTCGGATTCCTCTCACTGGCCCGCGCCGGCCGGTCCCCGGCGACCACGGTCCTGCCGCTGCTGGCTCTGCTGGTGGCACTGACGACGGCCGCCTTCGGGGGCTCGGTGGTCTCCGGTGTGGACGGGGCGCGCGATCGGGCCGCTCTGGTCACGGTGGGCGCCGATGCCCGGATCGCCGCGCTGGACGGCCTGCCGGACTCGCTGGCCCAGCAGGTGCGGAAGGTTCCGGGCGTCCGGGAGGTCGTGCCGATCTTCCTGGAGGCCGAGTTGGACCTCCGGGACACCGGGACGCGCAATGTGACGCTGGTGGCCGTCGAGCCGGACGCCTATGCCCGACTGGCGCAGGCCACGCAGTTGGGGGAGTTCGGCGCGGGCCGGCTGCGCGGCGGATCGGATGCGGTGCCGGCCCTGGTGACGCCCGCGGTCGCCGAGCGCCTCGGGGACACCGAGGCCCTGATCGGACCGGCCGGGGCGATGTTCACGGTCCGGGCCGTCGGAGTGCTGGAGACGACGCCGGCCGTGCCCGTGGGCGACTTCGTCCTCGTCGACGCCTCACGGGTGCCGAACCGGGCTACGACGGCGCTGCTGCTGACGGGCCAGGACATCTCGCCGACCGGACTGAGGTCCGCGGCACGGGCAGCCGGCGGCGATCCGGTCGTCGCGCTGCGTTCCGAAGCGCGGGCGGACCTGACCGAGTCACCCGTACAGAGCGGGGCCGAACGGATCTACGTGGTGGCTGCCGCAACCGGAGCGGGGTACGCCGTACTTGCCCTGCTGCTGTCGCTGCTCCAGGCGGCGCCCGAACGCACCGCCCTGCTCGCCCGGCTGCGCACCATGGGGCTGACCCGGGGGCAGAGCAGACGCCTGTTGGTGCTGGAGAGCCTGCCGCAGACCCTCCTGGCCGCGTCCGGTGGCGCTCTGGTGGGCTGGGGTGCCATCCAACTACTGGCCCCCGGTATCGACCTCGGGCGCCTCTCGCTGGGCTCGCAGAGCGGGTTCGCCACCTTGGGCGCGGTGCGACTGGCCCCCGACCCGACGAGCCTGCTGCTGCCCGCGTTCGCCGTGGTGGTGATCGCGGTCGGCGTGTGTGCGGTGCAGGCATGGATGGCGACCCGGCGTACGACGACGACCGAACTCAGGGTGGGAGACACACGATGACCGAAGCTGCTTCCCCTGCATCCGCTGCTTCTGCTGCTGCTTCTGCTGCTTCTGCTGCTTCTGCTGCTTCTGCTGCTTCTGCGCTACAGGAGTTGGAGCGTCGAGCGACGGCCCGGCGCGAGAGCCCCGGGTTCGGCCATGACGCGCTGATCGCCTGCGACCGTCTGGTGCGGGTCTTCGCCACCGACGGGGTTGAGGTGCAGGCCCTCCAGGGCCTTGACCTGCTGGTGCGCGAGGGCGAACTGATGGCCCTGGTCGGTGCGTCGGGAAGCGGCAAGTCGACCCTGATGAACATCCTCGCGGGGCTCGACGAGCCGACCGCGGGGGCGGCGAAGGTCGCCGGCAGCGATCTGCTCGGGATGAGCGCCAAGGAGCGGCTGCGCTACCGGCGCGAGGTGGTGGGCTTCGTCTGGCAGCAGACGGCCCGCAATCTGCTGCCGTATCTGACGGCGGTGCAGAACGTGGTCCTGCCGATGCAGCTGCGGGGTCGTACGAAGAAGAAGGCCGAGCGGGCCGAGGCACTGCTCGCGTTGCTCGACGTCGCCGACTGTCGCGATCGGCGCCCCCAGCAGATGTCGGGTGGACAGCAACAGCGGGTGGCGATCGCGGTGGCCTTGGCGAACGAACCATCGGTCCTGCTGGCGGACGAGCCCACGGGCGAGCTGGACTCCCAGACCGCGGAGCAGATCTTCGCCGCGTTCCGCACGGCCAACGAGGAGTTGGGGACGACGATCGTGATCGTCACCCATGACCAGGCCGTCGCCAGCGAGGTCAAGCGGACGGTGGCCATCCGCGACGGGCGGACCTCCACCGAGATCCTGCGGCACACCGAGGTGGACGGGGCGACCGGCGAGGAATCGGTGGTGGCCAGGGAGTACGCCATGTTGGACCGGGCCGGCCGGCTCCAGCTCCCCGCGGAGTACACACAGGCATTGGGCATGCGGGACCGGGTGCTGCTGGAGCTGGAGCCGGACCACATCCAGATCTGGCCGGACGGTCCTCGGGAGGAGTGACGTAGGCGGGGATCGAAGTGCCCTGGGCGCGATCGCCCACCCCACGTAGACGGTGATGGTTCGCCTTCCGTAAGAAAGGCAAACCATCACCGATTCAGCGACTACATTTCGCGGCGGACCTGGAGTAGGTCCTCCAACTGCTCCTCACGCGCCTGCGCGGCCACGAACAACAGTTCGTCGCCGGCTTCGAGGGTCTCTTCCGGGCTGGGGGTGAGCACCCGTGAGCCACGGATGATCGTCACCAGCGAGGTGTCCTCGGGCCAGTCCACATCGCCGACCTGGGTTCCCGCCACAGCCGACTCGGGCGGCAGGGTCAACTCCACCAGGTTGGCGTCACCGTGGCTGAAGCGCAGCAGCCGTACGAGATCACCGACGCTCACCGCCTCCTCCACCAGTGCCGACATCAGCCGTGGCGTCGAAACGGCCACGTCCACGCCCCAGGACTCGTTGAACAGCCACTCGTTCTTGGGGTTGTTGACCCGGGCGACCACCCGGGGGACGGCGTACTCCGTCTTCGCCAACAGCGACACGACCAGATTGACCTTGTCGTCGCCGGTGGCCGCGATCACGACGTTGCACCGCTGGAGCGCGGCCTCGTCGAGCGAGGTGATCTCGCACGCGTCGGCCAGCAGCCATTCCGCCTGCGGCACCCGCTCCACGGAGATCGCCGTGGGTGCCTTGTCGACGAGCAGCACCTCGTGGCCGTTCTCCAGCAACTCCCCGGCGATGGAACGCCCCACCGCACCTGCGCCCGCGATAGCGACCCGCATCAGTGTTCGCCCTCCTCGGGGCCTTCGGCGAAGGCCGCCTCGACCTTCTCGATCTCGTCCGTGCGCATCATGACGTGGACGAGGTCGCCTTCCTGGATCACCGTCTGCGAGGTCGGCAGGACCGCCTCCCCCAGCCGGGTGAGAAAGGCCACCCGCACGCCCGTCTCGTCCTGGAGCCGGCTGACCTTCTGTCCGATCCAGGAGGGTGCGGTGTGGACCTCGGCGAGTTGCACCCCGCCGCTGGGGTCACGCCACAGGGGCTCGGCGCCGGACGGCAGGAGTCGGCGCAGCATCTGGTCGGCGGTCCAACGGACCGTGGCGACGGTGGGAATGCCGAGGCGCTGGTACACCTCGGCCCGGCGCGGGTCGTAGATACGGGCGGCGACATGGTCGATGCCGAACATCTCGCGCGCCACCCGGGCGGCGATGATGTTGGAGTTGTCGCCACTGCTGACGGCGGCGAAGGCTCCCGCGTCCTCGATCCCCGCTTCGCGCAGGGTGTCCTGGTCGAACCCGACTCCGGTGACGCGCCGGCCACCGAATCCGGAGCCGAGACGGCGGAAGGCCGTGGGGTCCCGGTCGATGACGGCGACCGTGTGCCCCTGCTTCTCCAGGGTTTGGGCAAGAGCGGCTCCCACCCGCCCGCACCCCATGATGACGATGTGCACGACCGTCCTTCCGGCTGCCACCTCAGTGGCGTTCTTTGCTCAGTATTTAACGGTTGAAGCAGTGCTGTGGCTTAAAGGGTCTCAGACCTTGGCTCAAGCTACACACGCACCGTAAGCCCTGGGACACCAGGTATCCGGGGTGAAGGATGCATTCCGTGGGGGGACTGGGGTGGTGGGTGGGCCTGGCCCATATCGAACGCTTACGATCCTCTCCGTGTCCAAACTGACCGACCTGCCCAAGCGGATTCTGATTGGCAGGGCGCTGCGGAGCGACCGCCTCGGGGAAACGCTCCTTCCCAAGCGCATCGCGCTCCCGGTCTTCGCCTCCGACCCGCTGTCATCGGTGGCCTATGCACCTGGTGAGGTGCTCCTGGTGCTCTCGGTCGCAGGTTTCTCCGCCTACCACTTCAGCCCCTGGATCGCCCTCGCGGTCGTGGTGCTGATGTTCACGGTGGTCGCGTCCTACCGACAGAACGTGCACGCCTACCCCAGCGGCGGCGGCGACTACGAGGTGGCCACCACGAACCTCGGGCGCAGGGCCGGATTGACGGTGGCCAGTGCGCTGCTCGTCGACTACGTCCTCACGGTCGCGGTCTCCATCTCCTCGGGCGTGGAGAACCTCGGCTCCGCGATCCCGTTCGTGGTGGAGAACAAGGTCCTGTGCGCCGTGATCGTCATCGGGCTGCTGACAGTCATGAACCTGCGCGGCGTGCGGGAGTCCGGAAAGCTCTTCGCGATTCCGACGTACGTCTTCGTCACCGGCGTCTTCATCATGATCGCGTGGGGGGCGTACAAGGGGCTGGTCCTCGACGACACCATGCGTGCACCGACCGCGGGTCTGGAGATCAAGGCCGAGGATGAGGGGTTGGCCGGATTCGCTCTGGTCTTCCTGCTGCTGAGGGCCTTCTCCTCCGGCTGTGCGGCGCTCACCGGTGTCGAGGCCATCAGCAACGGCGTACCGGCCTTCCGAAAGCCGAAGTCGCGCAACGCCGCCAGCACGCTCGCGCTGATGGGCGCCCTGGCGGTCACCATGTTCTGCGGGATCATCGGGTTGGCAATGGCCACGGACGTCAAGATGGCCGAGAACCCGGCCGTGGATCTGCTGCGCAACGGCGCGCCGGTCGGGGACGGCTTCGTACAGGATCCGGTGATCTCCCAGGTCGCCGCCGCCGTCTTCGGTGACGGCACCTTCTTCTTCGTCCTGCTGGCGGCGGCAACCGCCCTCGTGCTGTTCCTGGCCGCGAACACCGCGTACAACGGCTTCCCGCTGCTCGGCTCGATACTGGCGCAGGACCGCTACCTCCCCCGCCAACTGCACACCCGCGGCGACCGGCTCGCGTTCTCCAACGGCATCGTGATGCTCGCGGGCGCCGCGGCGATGCTCGTCGTCATCTACGGCGCCGACTCCACCCGGCTGATCCAGCTGTACATCGTCGGTGTCTTCGTGTCCTTCACGCTCAGCCAGATCGGCATGGTCCGACACTGGAACCGCCATCTGCGCACCGAACGCAATCCGGCCAAGCGCCGCCATATGATCCGCTCCCGGGCCATCAACGGCTTCGGGGCCTTCTTCACCGGTCTGGTCCTCGTCGTGGTGCTCGCGACCAAGTTCACCCACGGCGCCTGGGTGGCGCTCCTCGGCATGGTGATCTTCTACGCGGTGATGAGCGCGGTCCGGCGGCACTACGACCGCGTTTCGGCCGAGCTCGCGGCATCCGACGAGCCGAGCGATGACAGCGTGCGACCGTCGCGGGTGCACGCCATCGTGCTCGTGTCGAAGGTCCACAAGCCCACCCTGCGGGCTCTGGCCTACGCCAAGCTGATGCGCGTCGACAAGCTGGAGGCCGTCAGCATCAACGTGGACACGACCGAGACCCGGGCCCTCCTGGCGGAGTGGGAGCGCCGCAACATCAATGTGCCGCTGAAGATCCTCGACTCCCCCTACCGGGAGATCACCCGCCCGGTGATCGAATACGTCAAGGGGCTGCGGCGGGAGAGCCCGCGGGACGTGGTCAGCGTGGTCATCCCGGAGTACGTGGTGGGCCACTGGTACGAACACCTCCTGCACAACCAGAGCGCCCTGCGGCTCAAGGGGCGGCTGCTCTTCACCCCCGGGGTGATGGTGACGTCGGTGCCGTTCCAGCTGGTGTCGTCGGAGGCGGCCCGCAAGCGGGCGCGCAAGCGGCAGGAGTGGAGCGCGCCGGGCGCCGTGCGTCGGGGCATCGTGGACGAGCGCCCGAAGGCACCCGCCCCCCACCACGAAGACGAGTGAGGCAGAACGCCACGGCTCACCGGCGTAGACTGGTGGGCTGCCCCGCCCTTCGCAGGGCCACACGCCCCTCCGCGCACCGGCCGGGCCGGTCCGCACCTCGCACCACATCGAACTCTGGAGTCACCCCACCATGCAGAACGCATCCGATTCTTCGCTGGTCGGGGACGAGTACGAGGTCGAGATCGGTCCCGTGGCCCACGGCGGCCACTGCATCGCCCGCACCGAGGACGGCCGGGTGCTGTTCGTCCGGCACACGCTGCCGGGCGAACGGGTGATCGCGAAGGTCACCGAGGGCGAGGAGGACTCGCGTTTCCTGCGGGCCGACGCGGTCCGGATCATCGAGGCCGCCAAGGACCGGGTGGAGGCGCCCTGCCCGTTCTCAGGGCCCGGCAAGTGCGGCGGCTGCGACTGGCAGCACGCGAAGCCGGGTGCCCAGCGACGGTTCAAGGGCGAGGTGATCGCGGAGCAGTTGCTGAGGCTCGCGGGCCTGACCCCCGAGGAAGCCGGCTGGGACGGCACCGTGGCTCCCGCCCCGGGCGACAAGCTCCCCCCGGGCGAGGTCCCCGCCTGGCGCACCCGAGTGCAGTACGCCGTGGACGCGGAAGGCCGCGCCGGATTGCGTCGCCACCGCTCCCACGACGTGGAGCCGATCGACCACTGTGCGATCGCCGCCCCCGGGGTCACGGAACTGGGTATCGAGAAGCGCAGCTGGCCGCAGATGGAGTCGGTCGAGGCGATCGCCGCGACCGGTTCCCACGACCGCCAGGTCATCCTCACCCCGGCACCCGGCGGCCGTCTCCCCCTGGTCGAGCTGGACAAGCCCGTATCGGTGCTGCGGGTCGACGAACGCGACGGCGGGGTGCACCGGGTCCACGGCCGCGCCTTCGTCCGGGAACGCGCGGACGGCCGCACCTACCGCGTCGGCGCGGGCGGCTTCTGGCAGGTCCACCCGCAGGCGGCCGACGTCCTGGTGAAGGCCGTGATGCAGGGCCTGATGCCCCGCAAGGGCGAAACGGCACTGGATCTGTACTGCGGGGTCGGCCTGTTCGCCGGCGCGATCGCGGAGCGCCTCGGCGAACGCGGCGCGGTGCTGGGCATCGAGTCCTCCAAGCGCGCGGTCGAGGACGCCCGACACAACCTCCGCGACCTGGACCGCGTCCGCATCGAACAGGGCAAGGTCGACCAGGTGCTCCCCCGCACGGGCATCACCGAAGCCGACCTGATCGTCCTGGACCCGCCCCGCGCGGGCGCCGGCAAGCAGACGGTCCGCAGCCTGGCCGCCCTGGGCGCCCGCCGGATCGCCTATGTGGCCTGCGACCCGGCGGCCCTGGCCCGGGACCTGAAGTACTTCAGCGAGGCGGGGTACAAGCCGCGGACGCTGAGGGCGTTCGATCTCTTCCCGATGACGCACCACGTGGAATGCGTGGCGATTCTGGAGCCGGTGAAGAAGGACGCCTGAGCTGGGGTTTTTCGGGTGCGTGTGATGTGCGGTGGGCGTTGCGTCATCGACTGCCGCACACATGACCGGGTGAACCGCCCGCATGGTTGGATGGGCGGTTCGCGTTCACTGGAACGGCCGGCTCACCGCGCCGCGCGGCCGGTGGCCCGCAGTAGAACGGGCAGGGCGAGGACGTCGTTGCCGATGAACGACGGCTGCGGGTCCGGAGCGTTGCCCTCGTCCGCGAGCGCGATGTCCGGGAACCGGTCGAAGAGGGCGGGCAGCGCGATGGCGGCCTCCAGCCGGGCGAGCGGGGCACCGAGGCAGTAGTGGATGCCGTGCCCGAAGGCCATATGGTCCCTGTCCGCGCGGTCGATCTGGAAGCCGTGCGCGGCATCGTGGAGCGACGGGTCCCGGCCGTGCGCCCCGAACCCGATGAGAATGGCCTCCCCGGCCGCTATGGTGACGCCCTCGCCGAGGTCGATGTCACGGATCGCGAACCGCAGGGGAAGGTGGACGACCGGCGGATGGAGCCGCAGGGTCTCCTCGATGACATCGGCCCAGCGGGCGGGCTCGGCCAGGGTCGCGTTCAACTGCTGACGGTGGGTGAGGAGCGCCCGGACGGCGTTCCCGATCAGCGCGATCGTGGTCTGGCTCCCGGCGCCGATCATCAGGACCAGGGTGGATATCAGCTCCGTCTCGGTGAGCCGGTCCCCCTCATGTGCGGTGAGCAGCAGGCTGGTCATGTCATCGCCGGGCTCCCGCCGCTTCGCCTCCACGAGACGGTGCATGGCGGTGATCAACTCGTTCGTGATCCGTGCCGACTCCTCCTGGGGGACATCGGTGGCCAGGATCGCGTCGACGGCGGAGAGCATGGCGGGGCGCTGGTCCTCGGGAACGCCGAAGAGATCGCAGATCACACGGGTCGGCACACCGTGCGCGAAGTGCGCCCGCAGATCCACTGCCGCGCCGTCCTCCAGAGCCTCCAGACCGTCCAGGAGGTCGGTGACGGTGGACTCGATCGAGGGCCGCAGAGACTGCATGCGCCGCGATGTGAAGGCGGGGCCGATCAGCCTCCGTAACCGGGTGTGCTCGGCCCCCTCAGAGGTGGCCATGGAGCGGACGTCGACCCAGGGGGAGAGCCAGGGGACGGCGCCCGGCTGGTAGCCGGTCCAGGCGTCACGGGCGTTCCTGGTGACATCGGGATGGGTGACCAGCCGCTTGATGACATCGCCGCGCGTGATGGACCACGCGATGACGTTTTGGGGCAGCCGGACCCGCACGGCGGGCCCAGTGGCACGGAGTTCCTCGATCTGCTCGTACAGCCGGTCACCTCCATCGCTGTCGAGGACCGGGATGGCAACCTCGTGGCTGGTGGTCATGGGACACCTCCGGTCACGCGGGGGCGGCCCGTCGGCGGGAGCGGCGGCTTCCCGGGCGCCGGGTCGCGCCGGTGCGTGGATGGATGAACTCGCGGCCATGGATGAACTTCGCGGCAGCGACGGGGAATCGGTATCGGGGATTGTGCTGCGACCGCGCAGGATCGCAAAGAGGTAAATCAGCCTCTTGTCTGGTTTCTGGGCCGATTTCAGGATTGCTCGAACGTTTGCACGTCCACCGGTGGGCGGCGCGGCTCACGGAGACGTTGTGCGGGGAGCCGTCTCCGGGGACGGCGGTGTGTCTGGCCGACAGAGCTACACGGCAGCTGTCAGCGCGTACTGCACCGAGGTCGAACACCTCGCCAGGGAAGTCGGCGACACCGAAATGCCGGTGTGGACCGCCGGAACCCGATCTCTCGGCTACTGCTGCACCGGCCGCCACGCCGCCTTCCGTGTTGAGCAGCCCCTGCTTCGACGCACCGCGTTGGAGTGCGTGGCGACTGGACCGCTGAAGAAGGACGCCTGAGTTGGGGTTCTGCGGGTGCTCGTGATGTGCGGTGTTGGCGTTGGCGTTGGCGTTGGCGTTGGCGTTGGCGTTGGCGCTAGGTGAAGAGATCCTGAATCACTGAGAAGAGACAGCGGTGGGCGGCTACCGGGCTGCTCACACGTCTCGGCTGTTGACTCTGTGGAACGGAGATCGATGTGTGGACGGAACGACTGCTGGAAGCGACCGGCTGGGAGGACCAACGGCTCATGTTGCCGTGGGCATCCCTTGAAGACGTGCTGGAGATCCGACTGCCGGACGACTACAAGCGACTGTGTGAAGCCTTTGGCGCGGGCGTCTTCTCTGGTGCGTACTTCGCTCTTTCGGTAGGCGATGGTGCGTCCAGCGACTTCCTCAGCATGTGGCGAACTCAAGTGCGGTACGCGCCTGAACCGGGCAGCGAAGAAGAAGGGCAATCGCGGTACGCGCCGTACGCCATCTATCGGCCCCGGCGCGGGGGCCTGATTCCCTGGGGGGCGAGTGAGTCGGCCCACCAACTCTTCTGGATCGCCGATTCCGGATCTCCGGACGACTGGCCCACCCTGGCCATGTCGCCCGAGGCGGCGGCAGGGGAATGGAACCGATACGAGATGTCGGCTTCCGAATTCATGGGCCGGGCAATCCTGGACCCCGAATTCGGAGGTCTCGGTGTCGCGGACTTGGTTCCCCGGCCTTTCTTCGATCCGCACGGGGGCGAAGTTGGCTGAGCCGGACCCACGGACGAGAACCCGCGGCCGGGACGCCTCCCGGACCGGACCGGCGACCGTGGTGTTCCCGGTCCGCTGCGCCACCGGGAACACCACGTGATGTCACCACTCGGACCCCACACTTGGACTTCTCGCCCGTGCGTTCTCACGCGGGGAGCCCCGCTCAGCGCCTCCGAGCCCCACCCGGAACGCCCGGGCGCGCGCCCCCAAAGCGCGCGCCCCGCCGTACCGGAAGTGGAGACCGTACCGACTTGCGTCAAGGAGTGATGTCGGCCCCGGGCTGCGGTTTGGTGGCTTCACGAGGGGCCGAGTGCAGTAGTCCGATGAGTGCCGCGCCCAGGATCGCCGGGACGACGAAGGCGTAGAAGCCGGCCTTCGGGGAGCTGATCAGGACGGTGACGGCGGCCAGATAGCTCGGGCCGACGATGGCGCCGACACGGCCTACGCCGAGGCTGAAGCCCAGTGCTGTGCCGCGCAGGTGTGCCGGGTGGGAGCGGGCGACGAAGATGTTGATGAGGGTCTGGGAACCGAGTGCGCCGAAACCGGCGACGGCGGAGGCGAGGAGCAGCAGGGGCCGGGCCTGCGGTGTGCTGAGGACGATCATGGCTACGCCGGCCAGGAGGAAGCTCGCCATGGTGGCGAGCTTAAGGAAGCCACGGTCGGCTATCAGGGCGGCGCCTATGGTGCCGATGACGGCACCGGCGTTGAAGGCGATGGCGAACTCCAGCGACGAGCGGAGGTCGTATCCCGCCTCGACCATCAGGGCCGGCAGCCAGGTGCTGGCGCCGTAGACGATGACGAGCCCGACGAACGTCGAGGCCCAGGCCAGGAGAGTCAGCCGGCGGTACCGAGGCGTCAGCAGTTCGCCGAGCCGGTTCGCGGAGGTGGTCCGCTCAGGGGCCGGCTCCGGCTCGGCTGTGCTGGTCGCGTGTGAGGTCTGATCGTCGATCGATCCGGGGACCATCCGCCACACCACGGGGATGAGCACCAGGGGGATGACGCCGAACAGGAAGAGGGTGCGGAAGTCCCATTCCGGCAGCAGGGAGCGTCCGACGACCGCGGTGATGATGCCGCCGATGGCCAGTCCAGTGGTGGCCACGCCTACTTGGAGGGAATGGCGACTGGGTGTGGCTGCTTCGCTGACGTAGGCGGTGACGAGGGGTATCAGGGCTCCGACGCCCATGCCGGTGAGGAATCGTGTCGCGGCGAAGAGTGTGAGGTCATCGGCTATGGCGCTCAGGAGCATGCTCAGGGACAGCCAGGCCAGGCTGAGGACCATAGGGAGCCGACGGCCGTAGAGGTCGCCGGCCCAGCCGGCGACGATGGACCCCAGGGGCATCCCCAGTGCGGTGAGGCTGCCCAGCAGTCCCAGGGTCGACTTGGTGACGTCCCAGTCGGGGTGGGCCAGGAGGGAGGGGCCGACCGCGCCCAGGATGAAGAGGTCGTATCCCTCGATGCACAGGATGACGAGCCCGAGGGTGACCGCAGGGCCGGGGCGGACCCCGGGTCTGGGTCCGCTGGAGATGGAGCTCATGTTGGTACTCCTCACGGAGAGGCGCGCGGGGGAAGCGCGCGGCGATTGCAGGTGTTCGAGGACGAGGGCGAGTAGGCCCTGACTGATCTCGGCACGCAGCGCCGAGGGTTCGACCGAGCACGATCGATCCGCCCCAGGGGCTGAGGGCAGGTCGAACTCGGGCCATCGGGGGATGCGGCCCAGCACTTGGGCGGCGAACGCGTCGTACGACTCCGGGCATCCGGGTCGCCGAATCCCGCGCCCGCGGGGCCTGATTGTCTGCGTCGACGGTGCGAGGCCGGAGGAGTGGGTCGAGGCGGGAATCCGGGCGAGCGGCGCGCTATCTGAGGTTTCGCTCGTCGGGGCGGCAGCAGAGGGGTGGCGCAATCGGCCGTTGCCCGCTGGGGCACATGGCCGATGATGATCTAGCTGCTTGACGGTTGCTCGGGCCCACGGAGGGTGTGCCGAGTTGGTGTTGGCGGGTTGCGGACGTGTCGGGGCAACCCGCCATCACCATCGTTTCGGTGGGGCGCTCGCCAGCCACACCGGAGTGATCAGCGGGTTCCCGTAGATCCGCGACGCCCCATGGTGCGAGCGGGCCATGGGGGTACGGCCGGCGCGCCTCGCTGGGTCGGCGAGGTCAGGAGTGGCCCGTGAACGTCAGGGTGAGTGCTCTTCGGCCGACAGGACGATGTCGAAGACCGTTGATGTCCAGGTTCCGGGAATCACACGGCCGTCCGGGGTGGGTGTACCGGGTTCGTGGCGTTCGAAGTCGTAGATGAGTGACTCCTTCACACCGAAGACGGAGTCCGTGCCGAGATACGCATCGCCGGCGACGAAGATATGGGTGACCAGTCGGCGGAAGCCGGGTGCGGTCACCATGAAGTGCAGATGGGATGCGCGCATGGGTGAACGTCCGGCGGCATCCAGCAGTTGGCCGACGGGTCCGTCGTCGGGAATCGGGTACGGCGTGGGAGTGAGCCCCCAGAACTGGTAGCGACCATCGGCGTCGCTGTACAGGTGGGCTCGACCGGTGAGCCGATCGTTGTCGTACTGGACGTCGTACATGCCGTCCGAGTCGGCCTCCCAGACCTCGATCCTGGCGCCGGCGATCAAGTTTCCGGCTGTGTCGGACACGGTTCCGCTGATCAAGGATGGTTCGCCGGTGGCGCCGTGGGCGATGTCCCCACCGGGCTCGATCCTCGGTGAGTTCTCGACGAAAAAGGGGCCGAAGACGGTCGCCTCGGTGGCCTTGATGACGCCTGGTGCAGCTGTTGCGTCGTTCACCGCGACGGTGAGCATGGAGATGCCGAGCACGTCCGACAGGAGTACGAACTCCTGACGCGTGTCGGTCGTCGTGTGCCCGACCGCCGTCAGGAACGCGATCGCCTGGTTCCACTCGTCCTCAGAGAGCCGAACCTCCCTGATGAACGCGTGGGTGTGTCGCACAAGCGCCTGCATCACCTCACGCAGTCGCTCATCCTTGGCCGTGGTGAAACTGGCCACTACGGCGTCGGTCACGACCTGCTCCCGGTGAGCGTCGAGCGTGCCGGGGTCAGGGTCTGTGCCCTCTGCCGTGTGTTCGTGTGCCATGACGATCCCTTCGATTCAGGTATCTCAGCCGGGGAGCGGTACCAGCAGCCCTGCTTCGCCGCGGCACGCGCGCCCGAGGAGAGCGAGCAAGTCGTCACGGGTGACGGAACGTGGGTTGGACGGTGGAATGTGACCCATCACCAGGTCGGCGGCGTGCTCGACGTCCTTATCCGAGAGCCCCAGTGCCTGGAGCGAACGGGGCGCGTCGAGCCGTGCGTAGAGGTCGAGCAGGGCGCTGAAGGGGGCCTCCGGGTCCCCGAGAGCCGCTCCGAGACGGCGAGCGGCGTCAGGTGCGGCGGGCAGATTGAATCCTGCGACGTGCGGGAGGATCACCGCGTGGGTGGCGGAATGCTCCAGGTCATAGGCACCGCCGAGAACATGACAGATCTTGTGGTGTAGCCCCGAGCCTGCTCCGGCGAACGCGACGGCCCCGAGATAGGTACCGAAGAGGATGTCCCGCCGGGCCTCAATGTCCTGGCCGTCGGCCGCGATGCGTGGGAGGGAGGCCGCCAGTGCGCGCACGCCCTCTGCGGCGAGTGCGGAGCTCATCGGATTGTGCTGTGGAGCCCACCAGGAATCGACACAATGCGCCAGCGCGTTGAGCCCTGATGTCACCGACAGACGGGTGGGGAGGGTGAGCATGAGCGACGCGTCGTAGACGACCACACGCGGCAGGACCTTCGGGTCGATCCCGGTGCGCTTGCGGCCGTCCTCGGTGATGCCCCAGACGGGTGTCGCCTCGGACCCGGCGTAGGTTGTGGGGACCGCGAGGATCGGCAGTCCCGTCGTGAGCGCCGCCGCCTTGGCGGCACCGGTCGTCGACCCTCCCCCGACGCTGAGCAACAGGTCCGCATCGTGCTCCTGGGCAGCAGCGCTCACCGCGGCGGCCACGTCGGCCGGGACATGCGGTCTGACGTCGCCGAAGACGGCCGCGACCGGGATGTCCTGGCAGATCTCCTCGGCCACCGCCCGCTTGCCCTCAGCAGCGATGAGCAGGACGCGGTGCGCGCCGAGCCTGGCGATCTCAGCCGCTACGTCGTGCCGGGCGGTGCCGGAGCCGAAGAGAACCCGCTGTCCCCACGACTCGTACACGACCGCAGCGGCCGGCGGGTTGGTCTTCATGGTCCAACTTCCTGCTGTGTCATGGATCTCCGTGGCGCCATCATTCCGTGGCAGGTGCAAGGCCGAGGAGGCGTTGGGCGTTGCGGTGACCGATCTTCGCCCGGTCGGCTTCGCTGATCGGCGCGTCGCGCAGGAACTGAGTGGCGGTGTCGATCTCTTCGAACGGGTAGTCCGTACCGAAGAGGATGTGATCGGCGCCGATGGACAGCATCGCGGCGAGAAGTGGTGGAGCGGAACACACTCCGCTGGTGGTGATGTAGAGGTTCTCCCTGACGTACTCCGACGGCTTGCCGCGCTTGAGCTCGATGCCGTGGTGGGCGTGGAAGTTCCACCGGGAGTCCATCCGCCAGAGGGTGAACGGCAGGCCCTCCCCCATATGGCCCAGGAGCAGTTTCGCCTTGGGGAAGTCGTCGAACACACCGCCGAAGATCAGACGCAGTACGTGGGTGGCGGTGTCAATGCCCCAACTCCACATCGGTCCCACCAGCTCAGGGTGGCCGGAGAAGACATGGGCCAGGTCTACCCCGTTGGCCGGGTGGAGGTAGAGCGGTACGTCGAGGGCCTCGGCGCGCTCCCACACCACCCGCAGGG
Source organism: Streptomyces sp. NBC_00690 (assembly GCF_036226685.1). Lineage (NCBI taxonomy): Bacteria > Bacillati > Actinomycetota > Actinomycetes > Kitasatosporales > Streptomycetaceae > Streptomyces > Streptomyces sp. NBC_00690. The sequence continues at coordinate 6,619,016 of NZ_CP109009.1, read as the reverse complement.
TGGGGTCGTCCAGGTAGGTCCCGTTGGTGTGAGCGTTGACCAGGGCACCGCGCAAGCCGAGTTGGGTGACCGCGCGCTCCAGTTCGTCGGCGGCCTTCTTGGGGTCCTGGAGGGGCAGTGCGGCGAATCCGGAGAATCGGTCGGGGTGTTCGGAGATGACTCCGGCGAGGTGGTCATTGACGGTGGCGGCCTGCCGTACGGCGGCGGCCGGGTCGGTCTCGGCCTGGATGCCGGGGGAGTTCAGCGACAGCACCTGCATGGCGAGCCCTGCCGTGTCCATCGCCTCCAAGCGCTCCTCCGTCAGGTCGAGCAGTCGACGTGAGGCTTCGGCCCAGGCTTTGGGCTGGGCTATGGAGGAGGTCGACGTGCCATGGCCGACGAGTGCGGGGGTGACGAAGTGTTCTTCGAGGCCGATCAGCTTCATGCGCTCTCCTACGGGGGTAGAGGCGGGGGGAGAGGGTCAAGGACCACGGGGCGAGGATGTTGGGCGCGAGGACGGCCACGGCAGCGGGTTCGGCGGCCGTGACCGTCTGCGCGCCGAGCGACCCTAGACGGCCGTCGAAGGAGACAGGTAGTCCTCGGGCCGTGTGTAGCGGGAGCGAATCTCTTCGGGCGACAGGTCGTCCCGACCGGTCAGGTCCACCTCGGAGTTCTCATAGCGGAAGGCGTAGCCGCCTTGTGGCAGGTGGCAGATCTCCCACCAGTTGCCGTCCAGGTCCTGGAGGAAGAAGGCATAGGTGCCGTGTTGGCGTACGGGCTTGGTGATCTGCCTGATCCCGTACTCGTCCTTGACCTCGTGCAGCATTTCGTGGGCCTGCCGCACTTCCTCGTCGCTGGACACATCGAGGCCGTTGTGGTTCATCAGCGGCATCTCCCCTTCGCCGGGGGTCTCGACGGCTGCGTAGCAGTGGTCACTGCCCAGGCGGACGAGCAACGCCATGGGCGCCTGCTGCACCACTTCGAGGCCGAGCACCTCTTCGTAGAAGCGGCGGGAGGCGGAGATGTCCCGGCACTCAAGCGTGCCGTGCGACAGGAACTTCGTCTTCAGCAGGGGCGTCTTGGTGGACCGATGGGTGATACCGGGCATGATGTGTCACTCCTTGAGGCGATTCAGAAGACGGTTCGACAGGGAAGGGACAGGGGGTTGCTGCGTCAGGGTGTGGCAGCGGGCAGGGGGACGGGGTCCCCCGACGCGACGGCCCGCCGGTAGTCGCGTAGCCGGTGGGGGCTGCTGACCAGGAGCGCGGCCGTCATCTGGCCAGCTCGGCTGTATACGACGACTCCGCGGCGCTGCGCCAAGTCGCCCTCGACCACGGTCACCAGATCGTCGGGATAGGGGTGACCGACCAGTTGGAGCTTGCAGTCGTACTGGTCGGACCAGAACATCGTGGTGTCGCTGAACACCGTTGCGGGTCGATCGTCGAGGGCGAGCAGGGTGGCGGCTGCGGTGTTCGCCTGGCGCAGGGCGTTGTCCCAGTGCTCGACCCGGACCAGGGCGCCGTCGCGGTGGTGCGGCCAGCGGGCCACGTCCCCGGCGGCGACGATGCGATCGGCGACCGAGAGGTCCGCTCCGCACACCACGCCGTCGTCCAGTGGCAGCCCGCTGTTCTCCAGCCAGTCGGTTGCGGGCCGGGCACCCACACCGACCACCACGACATCGGCCGGCACGACCTCGCCGCTCGCCAGCTGTACTCCGGTGACCCGGTCTCGGCCGGTGAAGCCGGCGACCCCCGCACCCAGCCGCAGCCGCGTGCCGTGATCACGGTGCAGGGCGGCCAGCATCGTGCCCACTCCGGGGCCCAGCACCCGCGCCATGGGGGCGGGGCCGGCCTCGATCAGGGTGACATCGAGGCCGAGCGCGCGGCAGGAGGACGCGACCTCGCTGCCCACGAATCCGGCCCCCACGATGGCTACCCGTGGAAGTCCCACCAGGTCGGCGCGCAAGGCGGCGGCATCGGCGAGCGTACGCAGCACATGTACACCGGGTGGAGTCCGTATCGGTAGCCTGCGGGCGGCGGCCCCGGTGGCGATCACCAGTGCGTCGACCCTGTGGACGTGAGTACGGTCTCCATCGCTGGCGCGCAGGTGTAGCCGCCGTGCGTCGAGGTCGAGGCCGGTTGCCCGTACGCCCAGTTCAAGGCGGACGTCCTCCAGGCCGGTGTGCATGCGGATGCTGTCCGCGGCGAGGTCGGCGGAGGTCAGGAAGCGTTTGGACAGGGCAGGTCGTTGGTAGGCGGCCTCCGGTTCATCGCCGAAGACGGTGACCGGCCCGTCGAAGCCGTGCTGTCGTAGTCCGTGTGCTGCGGCAAGCCCGGCGGCGGAGGCTCCGACGATCGTGACATGGCGAACGCGATCCCGGACCATGGTTCAGCCCTCGGTGAGTGACAGGGCCTGCACCGGGCAGCTCCGCACGGCTTGGCGGATCTCGACGAGCAGGTCGGCCGTCGGCTTCTCGGCGAGGATGACGAGGTCACCCTTCTCGTCCATCTCCAGGGCGTCGGGGGCAAGCCCCGCGCACAGCCCCGTGACCTGGCAGAGTGCGCGGTCGACGGTCAGGTTCATGAGGTGCCTCCTGGAGTGGTGTCGCGGGCGGTGACGGGAGTGGTGAGTCGTCCGAGGTGGCCGATGGTGATCTCCACGATGTCGCCCGGCCGCAGGAACCTGCCCTTGGGCAGACCGACGCCCGCTGGTGTGCCGGTGGACAGGAGGTCGCCGGGCTGGAGTGTGACGAAGGTGCTGGCCGCGGCCACCAGCTCCGCCACCTCCAGGATCATTTCCTTGGTGCTGCTGGTCTGCTCAGGGCGGCCGTTGACCGTCAGGGTGATGGGCAGGTCGTGTGGGTCCGGAACCATCCACGTGGGAGTGACCCCGGGACCGGTGGGGCAGAAGGTGTCCTGGCCTTTGGAGGCCAACCAGTCCCAGACGAAGGGATCGGCGATGGCGTCCGTCCTGCGGTGCGGGCCGCGGGCGGAGATGTCGTTGACAATGGTGTAGCCGGCGATGTGATCTACCGCCTGCCCGATGGGAATGTCGCGACCGCCCCGGCCGATGACCACACCGAGTTCGGCTTCCCAGTCCACCTGCTGATCCTCGTCCGGAGAGATCACAATGGGGTCGCCCGGGCCGATCACGGTCGTGGAGGGGGGCTTGAGGAAGAAGAACGGTGGGACCCGGTCCATGTCGTTGCCGGTCATTTCAAGCAAGTGATCGCGGTAGTTGGAGCCCGAGCCCAGGACGGTCCGCGGGTAGCGGACGGGAGCCAGGACCTGCGCACCGACAACGCGGGCTACACTCGTGGGGTTGTATGTACGCAGGGCCGGGGCGATCGTCTCCCAGTCCTGAAGCGCTTCGAACAGGCCCGCATAGCCTTGCAAAGCGGGTACTTCCCACAGCTCACCCTCGTGAAGAGCGGCGCAGAAACTGCCCCGCTCCGGGGTTCGAGCGGTGACCAGAGACCACGTGGGTGAGGAAAGAACCTCTTCGTCGGCTGCCATGGGGCCTATTTGACTGCTGACGCCGAAACCCGGTCCAACACTCTTGAACGACGATTAACAGCCATTTACTGTTAACACCCTGTGAACCTGGACCTACGACTGGTGCGCTACGCCGTCGTCCTCGCCGAAGAGCTGCACTTCGCCCGTGCCGCCGACCGACTCCACATTGCCCAACAAACACTCTCCGCACAGATCAACAGTCTGGAGACCCGGCTGGGCGTCACACTGTTCGTCCGCGACAAGCGTCATGTCGCCCTCACTGCCAAGGGAGAACTCTTCGTGCGCCGGGGTCGGGAGCTGCTCGCCCAGGCTGACGACCTCGTGGCTGAAATACAGCGGAATTCCGCCTTCCTCCGGCTGGACGTGATCACGGAGGGCCTCACCACCGGGACCCTCGTCCAGGAGATGCGTCCGCGCATGCCCGACGTGACACTGGAGTTCGTCCAGGGCCAGGGGCTCTCGGCCACCGTTTCAGCGGTCACCGGAGGTCAGGTGGACCTGGCGTTCGGCCGGGTCCACGGGACGGCCGAGCCGCTGCCTGCCACGCTGAGCCACCAACTGGTGCGCTGGGCACCCCTGGGAGTCGTCCTGCCTGCCGGCCATCCGCTCGCCGCGCATCCGAAGGTGGCCATGGAGGCACTGGCCGCCTACCCGCTCCTCCTGCACACGCCGGTGGAGGCCGCGGAGTGGCGGGACTGGAACGAGGAGTTGGCCGCGAGCTTCGGCCTGGAGATCGGTTGGCGGCTGCACGGCCACGGCAGGCAGGCGGCCAACACCGCTGTTCTGAACTACCAAGCACCCACGTTCGGGCCGCTGGAGGCACTCGTACCCGACTCGCTCGTGGTCAGACCGGTGGTGGCGCCCATCCCCCTGTTCCCCTATTCGGTGATCTGGCGCTCGGAACGCGCCACGGCCACACTCAGGCACGCCCTCGCCACCATCCACCAGATCGCGACCGAGAACGACTGGCTGACAGCCCCGGCCGAGGACTGGTGGCTACCTGACCGCGACCGGGCCTGACCGCGACTGTCCCACCTACCGGCCGCCATCCGCTCCCCCGCCGTGGCCACGGAAGAGGTACACATCCGACTGACGCACCACACGACGTCAGCGCCCGCCCGCTCCACCGCCCCTTTCGGAACGCGTCCCCTCGCGACCTTCCCAGCCTGAGAGAACCGGTGGGCACTGACCCCAAGGGTCCGGTCCGGTGGAGGTCTACGGGGCGACGGCTGACGGGCCAGTGGTCACGCGAGGGTGCCCAGTGCGGCGCCGAGGGCCTGTCCGACCTTCCGGCGGGCCTCGACGGCTTCGGGGATCAGGCCCGCGTAGTAGACAAAGATGTGGATCTGACCGGGAAACTCGTGAACGTCAACGGGGACTCCGGCCTCGCGCAGCCGTTGGGCGTAGTCGGCTCCCTCGTCGTGCAGGGGGTCGTACTCGGCGAGGATCATGGTGGTGGCCGGGGCGCCACGGAGATCCGGTACTGCCAGTGGTGCCAGCCGGGGGTCGGTGGGATCCGCGCCGGGGGCGTACTGGTCGAAGGACCATTGCATGTCCCGTGCTTGCAGGAGGAAACCTTCTCCGTACTTCCGGTAACTCTCGGTGGCACCGACGGAAGCTTGCGTGACGGGGTAGATGAGGGCCTGGTGACGCAGTGCCCGGGGGTGCTGCCGCAGGGCGAGTGCGGTGACGGCGGCCAGATTCCCGCCTGCGCTGTCACCCGCGACAGCCACCCGCTCCGGATCGATGTCGAGGCCGGAAGTCCCATCGAGCAGCGCGCGCGTCACGCCGACTGCGTCATCGAAAGCGGCCGGGAACGGATGTTCCGGGGCGAGCCGGTAGTCGACCGAGACCACAACCGCCTGGGAGAACACGGCCAGATCGCGGGCCGTGGTGTCGGCGAGGTCCAGATCACCGACCACCCAGCCGCCTCCGTGGAAGAAGGCGACCACGGGAGAGCTGGGATTCTCCGTCGGCCGGTAGACGCGCACGGGCACGCCGGCCACGTGGGTGTCGAACACCTCGTGGACGGGTGTCGCTTCCCCGGTCAGCCCTACTATCTGAGCTGCGCCGGCACGGTTCTGCTCCACCGACTGCGTGTCCAGCGGCGCTGCGTCGACTGCGAGGTCCAAGAGGGCCTGCGCGCTTTTGCTTACCATGTGACAACCTTTCCGAAGCTGAGATTCGCCAGTTGCGCCGAGCGGTGTTGTGAACAGGTCGCCCGCAGGGCGGAAGGGGCCGTGCGTGGCGACCTGAACCCACGCAGGCCGGAGTTGGCCCCCCTGTTGCGTCGAAGCTGCTGGTGGGCCGTCCGACTCGGCCGTGTTCCGGTGCAGTGAGGTGAGGTGCCTACGGATGGACGGCCCGTACCGGTGGTCAGACGGCGAGGTACCCACCGTCGACGGGTATGGCCGCGCCGGTGACGAACTCCGAACTGTCGGACAGGAGCCAGTGGACGGCTTCGCCGATCTCGTTGGCCTTGGCGAATCGGCCGAGTAGGTGCCGCTGGCGCAGGGCGTCGAACATTCCGGAGAACGTGGGGTCTTCGGAGAGCCGGGCGATCAGGGGAGTCTGCACAATGCCGGGCAGTACGGCGTTGATACGGATGCCGTGCTGGCCGTAGTCCGCTGCGGCGGCTCGGGTGAGGCCGATGACACCGTGCTTGGCGGCGACGTACTCGCTGGCGTTGGGTATGGCGACCTGGCCGAGCGAGGAGGCGGTGTTGACGATCGAGCCGCGGGTACCGGACTCCAGCATGGCAGCGATCTGGTACTTCAGGGAGTAGAAGACCCCGGTCAGATCGACGCGGATGGCCCGGTCCCACTGCGCGGGGGTGAGCTCGTGGAGGGGGGTGGCGGCCTGCTCGACACCGGCGTTGTTGAAAGCGCCGTCAAGCCTGCCGTAGTGCTCAAGAGTCTTGGCCACCAGGGCCTCGGCCTCTTCGGCCACACTGATGTCCGCCCGGATGAAGGTGGCTTCTCCACCCGCCTGGCGGATGCTCTTGGTGATCTCCTCACCCGTCTCGCTGATGTCCGTGACGACGATCTTCGCGCCCCGCTCGGCGAGCAGCCGCGAGGTCTCCGCACCGATTCCGCTGCCCCCGCCGGTCACGATGACCACTCGGTTCTTGATGTCCATGGTTCTGTGCTCCTGTGTTCTGTGGAAGATCGATGAGGGAGGGGATCAGCGCCTACCGCGTTCCATCCGGCCGGCGCCGGGCCGCGCGGGCCCGAGTGACACTCCGTGGCCGCCACACCGCCCATACGCCTCCGCCTCGTTCCATATCGACCATAATCCCTGTCCGAACTGGAAAATTCCCTTGATGTTCAGGCAGCGCCGGAAGGTGACCGCGCAGGACCGGGCGGTGACTACGGGCAAGCGATGGCGATATCGCTCTCTTCCTGCGGATACGGCGGCCAGCCGTTGGACGATCAAGAAAAAGGGCGGCCCCTTGAGGCCCGCGCATCATGAGTTCCGGGCAGACATGCCGGTATTCGGCGGTGACGATCCCCATATTTACCTGTTCGCACAATTAATCGCCCCAAGGCCATGTCGCTTGGAGCTGTCGATGCGGCGGGTGCGCGCGGTTCCCTCAGTTGCTCGGGCTGTGGGCGCCGGTCATGAGGGCGGCAAGGTCGTCGGGTGCGAGGAAGGAGGGTGGGGGTGGGGGCCCCCAGTTGAAGAGCCCTTTGGCGCCTTCGAGGACTTCGGGGGTCCACAGCTCGTCCTCGACGATGGAGTCCATGTCCGAGTAGTACTCGCTGAAGTTGCCCGCCGGGTCCTTGAGGTACCAGAAGAAGTTGGAGCCCGCGTGATGCCGTCCCAGACCCCAGATATGCCGCTCGGGGTGGCCTTCGAGCATGGTGGCCGCGCCCCGCCCGATGTCGTCGATGTCGTCGACCTGCCAGGAGGTGTGGTGGAGATAGCTGACCGGGGCGGCGAGGACCAGGATGTTGTGGTGGTCGGAGGAGCACCGGAGGAAGGCGCCGTGGCCCTTGATGTAGTCGGAGGCTTTGAAGCCGAGACCGTCATGGAAGAAGTTGGTGGTGGTTTCGAGGTCGGTGGTGCCGATGACAGCGTGGCCGAGTTTGCGGGGCCGGACCCTGTCGGTGTGTACGAGTCCGGGGGCGCGGGCCCCGGTGCGTTCGGTGCGGCCTGGGCCGTTGTACGGGGTGGGCGGTACGGGTGCCTGGTGCAGGCGTGGTGTCACTTCCAGCACGGCTCGTACGCCGGTGGCGTTGTCGTACGCGATCAGGGTGCTGGTGGAGAGCTGACAGGCGATGTCCATGCGCCGCAGCCGTGCGGCGGCGACGGCGAGGTCGTCGGGGGTGTCGGCTCCGATGCGGATCTCGACGAGACGGCGGGTCACGGCGGGCACGATGCGGAGCTGGCGGCCGGCGTCGCGGGTGGTGAACCAACCGTCGGTGTCGGGGGTGAGGCCGAACTCGGTGTAGTAGGCGGCAGTATCGGCGACGTTGGGGACCCCCATGGTGACGGAGGTCAGGCGGTGCAGTGCCATAGGGAGCTCCTGGGCAGTGCGTTGTGAGGGAGGCGAAGAGGGCTAGCTGGTGAAGGTCTGGCGGAGTTCACCGATGCCGTCGATGGTGCTGACGAGTTCGTCTCCTGGGGCGAGCCAGCGCTGGGGGTTGCGGCCGAGGCCGACGCCCGCGGGTGTGCCGGTGAAGATGATGTCGCCGGGTTCCAGGGGCAGGATCGCGGAGAGGGTGGCGATCAGGTCGGACACGGACAGGAGCATGTCGCGGGTGTATCCGTGCTGGACTTCTTCACCGTTGATCGTGCAGCGCAGTTGGAGGTCGTCGGGGTCGTCGAACTCGTCGGGGGTGACGAGCCAGGGTCCGACGGGGCCGAAGCCGGGGTAGGACTTGCCGAGGCTGAACTGCGGCACCTGGCCGGTCATCTGGGTGATGCGTTCGGAGATGTCCTGGCCGACCGTCAGTCCCGCGACATGGCCCCAGGCCGCTGCCGGTGAGACGTCTTCGGCGCGGGAGCCGATGACGACGACGAGTTCGACCTCCCAGTCGGTGTGGCCTCCGGGTGGGAGGGCGACCGTGGTGACCGGGCCGGTGATGCTGGTGGCGTACTTGGTGAAGACCGGCGGCAGGCCCTCCGGCGCGGCGAAGCCTGCCTCGGCGGCGTGGCTGCGGTAGTTCAGACCGATGGCCAGGGTCTGCCGGGGGGCGGGCGCCGGCGAGCCGAGGTCGGTGGGCTGGAAAGGTTCGCCAGGGGGCAGATCCGCGGTGGCGGCCCACGCGCGGAAGTCCTCCCACCGTTCGTAGATGGCTTGCGGCTCGGAGGGGAAGAGGCCGTCGCTGGCCTTCTCGACGTCGACCGCCCGGCCGTAGGCGATCAGGACGAGCCGACCGGAGAGGTTGGCGATGCGCATGAGTGGCTCCTCAAAGAGGGAGTACGGGCCCCGGCCCGCGCAGCAAGGCAGCGGGCTGCGCGGTCAGCTGGATGGCTGCGCGGGCTGGGGCGAGGAAACGGGAAGTCCGATGGTCCGTCCGATGACGTGATCGGTTGCGATGCCGAGTGGTCGGCCACGGCCAAGAGCGCCGTTGGGCGAGCCGCTGAGGCGCGCTCGATGTGCTCCCCGCGGAGTCTGTGGTGCGCGGGGGCGAACACTCGGGACTGGACTTCTCACGCGAGTGAGGCCGTGGGCCTCAGGGCGCGTTGGGGTCGTTGTGCTGTTGTGCTGTTGTGCTGTTGTGCTGTTGTGCAGCGTGTTGTTGCGTGTTGCGTTGTGTGGTCAGGCCACGGTCTCGTCGCGCAGGGCGGGGATGACTTCCTGGCCGAGGAGGTTGTAGGAGTGGAGGGTCTGCTCCTTGGTGAGCGTTCCGAACGATCCCCACATCAGGATGTTCGAGGTGCCGAGTTCGTGAGCCTGCTTGATCAGGGATTCACGGACGGTGGAGGGTGAGCCGACGATGAAGATTCCGAGGTCGACGAGGGTCTGCCAGTCGACAGGACCCGATCCCGCGAAGGGGCGGAAGAAGGACTCGTAGAACTCGGAGGAGTAGCCCTCGGGGATGTTGTCCAGGTCGCTGAAGACGACCGATTCCTTGAACAGGCCGAACATGTGGTTGAGCGCCGGTTCGGCGATGGCGCGTGCTTCCTCGTCGGTGTCGGCGACGAAGACATTGCGCAGTGCCATGACCGTGTCGGAGCCGGAGGGGTTTCCGGCCTTCTTCGCAGCGGCCCGGTAGGTGTCGTGGGCCTGGCGCAGCTTGGTGGTGGGCTGGAAGGCGGTGGAGATCCGGTAGCCGTTCTCGGCGCACCAGGCGACGGTTGCCGGGCTGGTCGCGGTGATCCACGGCGCGGACCGGCCGGGCAGGGCCTGGGGCCACATCGAGGTCTGCTGGAAGTCGGCGTACTTGCCGGAGTGGGTGAAGACCGCGTCGGCCGTCATCTTCTCGATGAGTTTGAGGCCCTCTTCGAAGCGGGGTCGGGTCTCCTCCATCGGGATGCCCTCACGGGCGTACTCCCGTTCGTCGATGCCTCTGCCGAGGCCGACTTCGAGGCGACCGTTGGTGAGGTAGTCCAGCATCGCGAACTCCTCCGCCAGCCGGCGAGGGTTGTGCATCGGGACGATGTTGGCCATCACACCGAGCCGCATTCTGCTGGTGCGCTTGGCGAGGGCGGCGACGAGCAGGTTCGGCGAGGGGGAAACGCTGTAAGGGGTGTAGTGGTGCTCGCTGAAGAAGATGCCTTCGAAGCCGGCTTCCTCAGCGAGGACCCAGGAGTCGAAGTGCCAGTCGTACAGGTCCTGACAGCCCTCGGTGTCGAACTTGCGGGCGTCGGTGGACCACGGGTAGTTGAAGATGTCGAAGAGCCACGGCGTGATCATGGTTACTCCTTGAGGGTGGGTACTGCTGGACCGTCGGTCACCAACCGTCCCGGCCGGACGCTTTCCCGGCGGGAGAGGGCGTTGGGACGCCCCCGGAGAGATAGGTGCCGATGCGGTTGCCGTTGACGATGGGAAGGGCCAACTCCGAGGGGTGGTCGGAGTCATGGAGCACACTGACCCACGAGGGTTCCTGGCGGAGCAGATGGCCTTGTGCGATCAGGTCCAGGAAGGTGCCCTCCTCCTCGGTATCGGAGGAACTGACCTGTACCTGGATGCGCTGGCCGGGGGTGAAGGCGTACGCGGTGGGTGCGAGGGTCACTTCGTAGCGGTGCACCTCGCCCGGGATGATGGGTTTACTCGCCGTGTAGGTGTGTTCGCGCAGCCAGGGGGTGGAGGCTGCTTCGTCGACCTCGCGGAGGCTGCCGCGCAGCCAGCCCCGGGTCAGCGGTCGACGAGAGTCATCGGGGTCGACCACCCAGAGGCTGACGAAGAGGAGAAGTTCGTCGTCGGTGGTGGCCGCGTAGAGGGTCAAGGTGGCCGGTCCGACCACTTCGGTCCGCTCGACGAGGGGCGGTGTGGTGAAAGCGATGCCGCCGCGTTCGTTGAAGAGGTTGTCCTGGTAGCTGGTGGCTCCCTCGTACGGCCAGAATTCATGCTCGGAGAGCAGGCCGTCGGCGTGCAGGAAGAACGAGTGCCAGCGGGTCTCGGGCAGCGGCCAGGTTTCGGAGTCCAGCCAGGAGCCGTCGCCACCGGGGAGGAAGAGTTGGACGGGGGGTTCGTCCAGATAGCCGGTGTCGTTGTCCTTGAGCCAGTGGTCGAACCAGCGCAAGGACTGCTCGGCGTACTGGTAGACCGGCCGGTCCAGATAGATGGGCGGCCCCACGATGAGCTTCTTCGGTGCACTGACGCGGTCCCAGGCACGGAACTCACCGGGCAGGTGCAGTCCGTACATGCCCCAACAGGCGCCCAGCACGATCGGCACCTCGATGGCTTCGAGGTCGGGATTGCGTTCGTGCCAGTAGGGGCCGTCCAGTGGGTTCATCAGGACGTCGACGATCAGCGGGTTGGGCCCGGACTCCGGCTCGGCGAGAGCCGCGGCGAGTACGGGGACCGCCGTGATGTCCGCGTCCTGCCGCAGCTCGGTCAGTCGCCGTTCGTACTCCTCCTCGCCCAGGTTGGTCCTGCTCCAGCCGGTCACCCGCACTCCGGCCAGGTGCCGACTCCATGAGGTGAGGAAGGTACGGGCGAGAATTCCACCGTGGTAGAACTTGTCCCGGTAGAAGTCGGTGTAACCGAAGGGCGCGAACACCGCTTTGAGGGCCGGGGGGTTGCGCGCGGCTATCTGCTTCGCCACGACGGAGAAGTAGGAGACGCCGAACATTCCGACACCGCCGGTGCACCACTCCTGCCGGGCCAGCCACTCGATGACCGCGACACCGTCGTCGACGTCCTGCGGACCGTAGTGGGAGTACGAACCACCGGACGCACCCGTACCCCGGGCGTTGACGATCGCATGGACATAGCCGCGGCGAGCGTAGAAGTAGGGATCTCCCGCCTCGGCCGAGGCATTCGGGCCGGTCATGGCCTGCGGACGGGAGGGGATGGACTGCATCGCGCTGTCGTAGGCGTGGATGCCCAGAACGGCGGGGAAAGTGCCCTCGGCGTCGGGGCGGTAGATGTCCGCTTCCAACTCGACGCCGTCCGCGACCGGGATGCGCACATGTCGTTCGACGATGACGCCGAACTCGCGGGGCGATGTTCGCCAGGTTGTGCCGTACATGGTCTTACAGCCCGCCGATCTCGGTGAGCGCCTCCTGGGCGATCTGCGCGTCCAGGGCGCTGCTACCTCCGCTGACACCGATCGCTCCGACCGGCCGGCCGTCGCTGATCAGCGGGATGCCGCCGGCTACGAGGGTGAACCGGGGCACCGACGGCATGCTAAGTAGGGCGGCGGGGTCGGAGGCGACGAACGCGTGGACGCCTTCGGTGGGGGCGCCCGCGTTGGCCGCTGTCCATGCCTTGTCCGAGGCCACGGTCAGGCTGAGCATCCCCGCATTGTCGGTACGCGCGGTCGCGACCGGTTCACCGGCGGTGTCCGTAACGACGATGCTCGCCCGCACACCGAGTCGTTCGGCGGCGCGTACCCCGGCCGCCACCAGCCGGCTCGCCGTCTCATAGGAGACGGTCGGGCGGTCGTAAGTGACTGTGCTGTCCATTCGCTGCACCTCTCATGTATCTCTGCACACCTGCTTCAGTGCGGCTCGCACCAGCAGGGGGTCGTATGACGGGTCGATCAGGGCGATCATGGCCAGTGCCGTCGAGGCCAGGTGTCGGGCCAGTTCCTCGGTGGCCGCGGTGAAGTCGCCGGTGCGGATCGCTTCGAGAATCCGGGCGTCCTGCCGCAGAACCACGTCCCACGCCATCGGTGTCTGGGTGGTGTAGACCCGCCGGTAGCGTTGGGCGTGGTCGATCAACTGTCCGATCTGCCGGGACATCCGGTAGCCGAAGTCGGTGACCAGGAAGGTGTGGAACCGGGTGTGCGGGACCGTGAATCGGTCGTAGTCCCGTTCGGCGGCGCTGACCCGCATGCCTCCGAGCGCCTCGTCCATTGCGGTGAGGTCGTCTCGTGAGAGCCTCGGCAGCTTCAGGCTGACGGCCAGTGTCTCCAGGACCAACCGGGAGGCGTAGATCTCCTCCAGGTCCTCCAGCGAGAAGTCGGCCACCTGAACCCGGTGGTTGTGCCGGGCGTCGACCAGACCCTCGCTTTCCAGCAGCCGGCACGCCTCCCGCACGGGAGACCTGCTGACTCCGAGATCACGCGCCAACTGAGCCTGCGACACCACCACTCCAGGTGCGAGCTGGCCCTCCAGGATCTGCTTGCGCAGCAGATCGTGGACCAGTTCCACAGCGGCCTTGCCGCTCACCGGCCCCGCCTCGACGATCGCTGACTGCACTACTCGGTCAGCCATGGAATCCGGCACCCCGATCGATTGGACGACAACGTCTAAACCGAAGACTGTCGACAGAAGCCCAAACCGTCAAGAGGAAACCATCGGCAGATTTTGCACAGATTGCCCTTGCGTTAACACCGCCCTCCAGCTCATTCTGTCGACAGAAATCGGCGCGACCGCTGTTTCCCTCGACGGTGTGCGTCCTGATGCAGGAGGAGTCCCCATGATCGACTCAGCTGAGTTCCGAACGGCGATGTCCTGGGTCGCGGCCCCTGTCGTGGTCGTGACCGCCACCGCGGACGACCGGGCCCACGGCACCACCATCAGCGCCTTCAGCTCGCTGTCCCTCGACCCCCCGATGGTCTCCATCGCACTGGATCGCGGCTCGGACCTGCTCGCCATGCTGCGGGCGACGAACCACTTCGGAGTCAACCTGCTGGCGAGCGACCAGCAGGCCATAGCCACCAGGTTCGCCCGCAAGGGGCCCGACAAGTTCGCGGACCTCTCCTGGACCTCTGACCAAGGCGTCCCCCGGCTGCCGGACACCGCCGGCTGGCTGGTCTGCACCGCGGAGAGCTACCTGGACGGCGGCGACCATGTGATCGTCCTCGGCCTCGTCGAGCACGTGGAATACAACCGCCGGCCACCGCTGGTCTACCACGACCGAACCTTCCTGACCTGCGGCCCGATCACCGAGGAGCACGCGGAAACCGGGGCTGCCACAGCGCGCGTCTGAAGCACCTCACGCTGGCGACACCCAGCAGCGGAATCCGCACGGCCGTATCCGGCCGACCAACCGGACAGGGCGGCGACCCACAGCTCGCCCGGGAAAAGCGGCAGCCAGGTGTTGTGGTCAGGCGGTGTCCAGGGAAATGTCGGCCCAGATGGTCTTGCCGTCAGAGGTGTAGCGGGTGCCCCAGCGCTGGGTGAGCTGAGCGACGAGCAGCAGCCCCCGGCCGCCTTCGTCGTAGACCCGGGCGCGCCGCAGATGGGGAGAGGTGTTGCTGGCGTCCGACACTTCACAGATCAGCTGGCGGTCACGGATCAGTCGAAGCTGGATCGGCGGGTTCCCGTAACGGATCGCGTTGGTGACTAGCTCGCTGACCACCAGCTCGGCAGTGAAGCCCAACTCCTCCAGGCCCCAGGCGGACAGCAGGTCCGAGACCTCCGCCCGGGCCCGTGCGACCATGGCCGGGTCGGCCTCCAGCTCCCAGGTGGCCACCTGACGCTCGCCGAGGGAACGGGTGCGGGCGGCGAGCAGCACCATGTCGTCCTCGGGCGAGGTGGGCAGCAGCTCCGCGATGACTCCGTCACAGAGGTCCTCCAGCGAGCGAGCGGACTGGGTGAGCATCCGGCGCAGGGCGTCGAGTCCGACATCGAGGTCGCGGCCCCGAGCCTCGATCAGCCCGTCGGTGTACAGCGCGAGGATGCTCCCCTCCGGCAAGGTGACCTCGGCGGTCTCGAAGGGCAGACCGCCCAGGCCCAGAGGCGGTCCGACCGGCATGTCGAGGATCTCGGCGGTGCCGTCCGGATAGACCACGACGGGTGGGGGATGACCGGCGCTGGCCAGGGAGCAGCGGAGTGATACCGGGTCGTAGACGGCGTAGAGGCAGGTGGCACCGACATCCCCGTGTTCGACGCCCCGTTCCGTGCCGACCTCTGCGGCGAGCCGGAGCACCACATCGTCGAAATGCGTGAGCAGTTCGTCGGGCGGCAGATCGATGTCAGCCAGTGTGCGCACTGCGCTGCGCAGGCGGCCCATGGTGGCGGCGGCCTGGATGCCGTGGCCGACGACATCACCGGCCACCAGTGCCACCCGTGCCCCGGAGAGCGGGATCACATCGAACCAGTCGCCGCCCACCCCGGCCCGTCCCCCTGCGGGCAGATACCGGGCAGCGACCTCAAGCGCCGCTTGGTCGGGTAGTGAGCGCGGCAGCAGACTGCGCTGGAGCGTCACGGCGGTGCGGCGTTCGTGGGCATAACGGCGGGCGTTGTCGATGCACACCGCCGCCCGGGCGGTGATCTCCTCTGCGAGGAGGACATCGTCGGGGGCGAAGGGCTCGGGCTGCCCTCGCCGGGCGAAGATCGCGATCCCCAGGGTGACCCCGCGGGCACGGAGCGGCACAACCATCACCGAATGCGCTCCGATGGGACGGACCCGGGCGACCCACTCGGGGCTCTGGGCGTTCCAGCGGGCGTACGCGGCGTCATCCGTGCCGAACACTCCCGTCCGGCCGCTGGTCAGACACTCGGTGATCGGCGACGGTCCGGCGCCGGTGATGTACTCGTTCGCGACGGTGACGGCCTCCGGAATGGTGTCGGCGGCCCGGGAGGCGGCCTGGTGCAGGGTGACCGGCCCGGTCAGCGGGTCGGACTGCGGTTCGTCGCCGTGCTGGATGAAGGCCAGCAGATCCACGGCCGCATAGTCGGCGAACGCGGGCACGGCCACATCGGCCAGTTCCTGCGCGGTACGGGTGATGTCGAGGGTGCTGCCGATCCGATTGCCGGCCTCATTGACCAGCAGCAGTCGCTGGCGGGCCCGGTGGTGCTCGGTCCTGTCGTGGGCGGTCAGGCAGACACCGCGCACTACTCCCGCCGGATCTCTCATCGGTGCGAGCGACATCGACCAGGCGTGCTCGCGGCTCTCACCCGGCACCCTCACATACGTCTCGATGTCCCGCCTCTCGCCCGATTCGAGGACTTCTCGCATGGCACGCTCGATCTCCACCGCGCCGGGAGCCAACACCACCTGGTAGGGGCGCAGACCTCGGACCTGGTCCTCGGTGAGGGCTGCCGCGCTCTCCAGACCGGTATTGGCGCGCACCGCCAACAGATCACTGTCGAAGACCACCCCCACGCAAGGAGACTGGATGAACGCCCACTCGGCGACCGTGCGGTCCTCGTGAGGCAGCCCGCCGGGGCGACGCTCCTTCCCTACGGGTGTCAGCAGCCAATGGGTTCTCTGCGGGCCGCTCACCTCACGCATGGCGCGCACCAGGATCTTCAGGACCGTACCGTCGCGGTGGAGCAGCTCAGCTGTCCCACTCCAGGAGTTGCCCTCACGGAGCCCGGCCTCGGCCGCATCGGCGACCTGGTCTCCCAACAGATCCGAAACGGCCCGTCCCAGGGCCTCGCCTGGCAGGTGCCCGAGCAGCAGTCGCGCGCCCTCGTCCCACCCCGTGACGATGTCCCGTTCATCGGCGGTGACGACCGCGACGTACGGCGGGCCAGGACGCTCGGGCGTGCTCTCGGAATGCTCGTCTTGGGTCATGTCTGCCCATTTCAACTGTGGGGCGACCATGCCACGCACTGCGTGACCGGGCGCGTCAGCCAGCGCAGCCGGAACGCCTCCACCTATACGGACCGTACGGCGTGTTCTCGTCCCGAGCGGGGCGACCGGTGAGCATCGCCCCGCACTGTGTCCGCTGCCTCGACGGACATGAGTGGCTGGCCGGTGCGGCGGTGGGTCGCCCCTGCGGAAGCAGCAACGGGCTGATGTTTCTCGACCACCTCATCGCCTGCCGTGCCACAGGGCGGCACGGGGTCCAGCTCCCTACCCGACTTCAGTCGTCGGACCCGATGCCGGGGGCCTGGCCGGGTTCGAGGTGCTCGACGCCGGGGACGTGGACGACGGTTGCGTGTTCCATGCTCTTCAGTTCGGCGATATGACTGAAGAACGCGCCGATCTCGGGAAGGTTGGGGCCCTTCTCATGGGAGGCGTCGGCGTCTTCGGGGCTGTTCCACAGGACGAGGTCCAGCCAGTCGCCGCCGTCGAGCCGGGCGAGGTACGCGCCCCGGAAGCCGGAACGGTCGCGGGCGAACGCCTTCACCATCGCCGGACGGTCGGCCAGCAGGGCGTCTTCCTCCCCGGGTTTGACGGCAACTCTCGTGATCTCCACGACATGGCTCATGACCAGGGCCTCTCTTCATGATGATGGGGCATTTTGCGGCTTATGTCGGCAGGGTATGGCGCCGCTCCGGTGTCCGCGCGCCGGCGCATACCGTCCGCGTGCGGGGCAAGTCGCTCGGGGTTATGTTGTGGACCATGTCGGACTATGGACGTCCAGTGGAGTTCGGGATCTTCCCCACCCCCGACGCCGCGCGGACCGAACACGTGATCGCCCTCGCCCAGCTCGCCGACCGGGAGGGTCTGGACCTGGTGGGCGTCCAGGACCATCCGTACCAGAGCCGTTTCGTGGACACCTGGGCGCTGATGGCCGTACTGCTCGCCCGCACCGAGCGCGTACGAGTGTTCCCGGACGTCGCCAACCTCCCCCTGCGACTCCCATCGGTCATGGCGAAATCCGCGGCCAGCCTCGACATCCTCTCCGGCGGCCGGTTCGAACTGGGGCTCGGAGCAGGCGCCTTCTGGGAGGCGATGGCAGCCATGGGCGGGCCCGCCCGGACACCCGGCGAGGCCGCGGGCGCACTGGATGAGGCCATCGACGTCATCCGCCTCATGTGGTCCGGTGAGCGCGCGGTGCGCTACGACGGCGAGCACTACCAACTCACCGGTGCGCACCCCGGGCCCCGCCCCGCGCACGACATGGGCATCTGGCTCGGCGTGATGGGGCCGCGTCTGCTCGATGTGCTGGGCCGCAAGGCGGACGGCTGGTGTCCCTCCGTCAGCTATGTACCGCCCCCGAAACTGCCGGACATGCAACGCCGCATCGACGACGGAGCCGCCGCGGCGGGCCGGGATCCGCGGGACATCCGCCGCCTCTACAACGTCTTCGGCGCCATCACGGACGGCCAGACCGGCGGGTTCCTGGTGGGACCGCCCCAGATGTGGGTCGAACAGATCATGGCCCTGATCGTGGACTACGGCATGGACACCTTCATCTTCGGCGCCGAGTCCGACGATGAGCGCCAGCATCAGCGCTGGGCCGCCGAAGTCGTCCCCGCCGTCCGCGAGGAAGTCGCCCGCTACCGAGCCGCGTCCACCTGAGCCGCATCACCTGTCCGGGCAGCCTCCGCCGGCCTGGGATCGATCCCTGCCAGCCGGTACGGAGCTGATGGCCCTCGGCCGAGGGGCACCCTGCCGCGGACCAGTAGGAAATCAGCGCCTACCCGATCACCTCGGACCCGGTTCATCGCAGGCTCCCCCGTCGCATCCCGCTCGTGACGGAACGGCCCCGGGAGACCGCCGTACGGTGACGGACCCCGGCGCCTGGCGAGCAGTGCCGGCCGTGTCCATCAGCGCTCAGCCGACGACCAGAGGCTGAGGTGCCGCTCCAGCGCTTCCATCGTGGCCAGGGCCGCCGTCTCCTGCTCCGCCGTGAAATCACCCGCGGTGATCTTTTCGAGTTCGGCCCAGACCTGCTCGACCTCCCGCTGTAGCGCACGGCTGGCCGCCGTCGATTCCACGATGACTGCCCGTTTGTCGGTTTCCGAGGGGCGGCGTCGGATGAAACCGGCCTGTTCCAGGCGCCGCACGGTGCGGGTCATGGTGGCTGCGTCGGAGTCCAGCAGACGGATCAGGTCGATCTGACGCTGCGGTCCCCGTTCCCACAGATGCATCATCACCAGCTCCTGGCCCGGATGGAGTCCGACCCGGCGCAGGAGTTGTCCGGCGATCATGCGATGCAGCCGCGCCACCCGGAAGATCGCATGGCTGATCGGCCCCCCGAGCGCGGACTCAGGCAGCGACACCGTCTCGGCACCGCCCCCCGCCGGCTCGGGCGCCTGGCCCTCGGCCCGAGATGTCGACCCCGTCATGATCGAAGAACCTTTCATTTACCGCTCGGACAGGTAAATATCCCACACCACTACATCAACTCGGCAAACTGCACCGAAAGAGGGCAGCCACGCGGGCAGATGAGCCCCCGCTTTCCAGCCGTATTGGCCATCAGGGCGCCACTCAACACAGAATCGCGATATTTACCTGCCCGGCCAAGTTATGTTGGTTGAGTCGGCGTGCCGCCCTCGCGGAGCCTCCCGGCGGAGCACTCACACGCGTTGTACCGCCGTTCAACGCCCGCTGCCAACGGCCCACCGTCTGCTCTGGACGGCACCAACTTCCCACGAAAGCGATGACATGACTACCGCGTTCGACCCTATCGACCTGGCCGGCAAGCGCCTGGCCAACCGCATCGCGATGGCCCCCATGACCCGCAGCCGCGCGTACGGCCCCGGCGCTACCCCCACCCCTGAGATGGCGACCTACTACGCGCAGCGCGCGAGCGCGGGCCTGATCGTCGCCGAGGGCGCCCAGCCGTCCGTGGTCGGCCAGGGATACCCGAACACCCCCGGCCTCCACACCCCCGACCAGATGAAGGGATGGCAGCACATCACCGACGCGGTGCACGCCGAGGGCGGTGTGATCTTCGCCCAACTGATGCACACCGGACGCATCGGTCACCCCAGCCTGCTGCCCGAAGGGCTGCACCCTGTCGCCCCCTCCCCGGTCGCCGCGAACGGCAAGGTCTTCACACCGGAAGGCATGCAGGACTGCGTCACGCCCCGGGAGCTGACCGAATCGGACATAGCCGAGACCATCAGCGATTTCGCCCAGGCCGCGCGTAACGCGATCGCGGCGGGCTTCGACGGTGTTGAACTCCACGGCGCCAACGGCTATCTGATCCACCAGTTCCTCTCCACCGGCGCCAACCAGCGCACCGACGGCTGGGGCGGCTCCATCGAGGGCCGCATCCGATTCGCCGCGGAGGTGACCCGCGCGGTCGCCGACGCCATCGGACCCCACCGGGCGGCCCTGCGGATCTCGCCCGCCAACGCCTACAACGACATCGCCGAGGGCGACCACCGCACCGCCTACCGGGCCCTGGTCGAGGCGGTGGAGCCAATCGGTCTCGCCTACCTCCACGTCATGGAAGGCACCGACCGCGAACTCACCCTTGAGCTCCGCGACCGCTTCAGCGGCGTGTTCGTCCTCAACCCCTATACGCCCGACGGGATCACACACGCCGGTGAACTCGCCCTGGTCGAGGACGGCACCGCCGACATGATCGCCTTCGGCGGCCTGTTCCTCGCCAACCCCGACCTGCCCGCCCGTCTCGCCGTTGGAGGCCCCTTCAACAACCCCGACCCCGCCACCTTCTACGGCGGCGACGAGCGCGGCTACACCGACTACCCCACCCTCAACTGACCACAGCCTAAAGCCCGGGTCCCTGGACCGCCTGCGCGACGCCACCCGTAGAAGCCTCCCGGCAGACCGCACAACGGCGCCGCAGGAGACCTCCGCCATCCCCTGAACCTCGCGACCGACACCGGCAAGAGAGAAGGGGGCATCGCCCCGGACTTCCGCTGCGATGCCCCCTCCCCGTCCCGTGTGAAGGAGAAGCCCCCATGACCGCCGCACCCTCCCGTCCCGATGACACTGCCCAGCACGCCATGCGCACGTTCCTCACCGCGGCCCGGCTCCTCTCCGACCACCTGCACAAAGACCTGCGCCGCGAAAGCGGCA
Organism: Streptomyces sp. NBC_00690; assembly: GCF_036226685.1. Taxonomy (NCBI): domain Bacteria; kingdom Bacillati; phylum Actinomycetota; class Actinomycetes; order Kitasatosporales; family Streptomycetaceae; genus Streptomyces; species Streptomyces sp. NBC_00690. The sequence continues at coordinate 6,598,283 of NZ_CP109009.1, read as the reverse complement.
TGACACAGACCGACTACGAGGTCCTGGCCCACCTCGCCGACGCCCCTGACCGCAATCTCGCGGTGTCCGAACTCGCCCGCAGCACCGCCACCTCCATCAGCACCACCTCTCACCTCCTCTACCGTCTCGAACGACGGGGCTGGGTCAAGCGGCTCCCTGGCCCCGACGACCGCCGAGTCCACCTCGCCCACCTCACCGACACGGGACACCGAACCCTCACCGAAACAGCCCCCTGGCACGCCGCCTGCGCCCAGTCACGCCTCTCCGAACACCTCACCGACGAACAACTCCACCAGCTCACCGACATCAGCGAACACCTGCGGACCAGACTCACCAGCCAGCCCCAACCGCGACCCACCACACGCAGCACATCAGACCGGAACAAACCGCCAGCGTTGTGAATCCTGCGAGTGGAAGAACCAGGAGTTGAGGTTCCCAGCGGGTCACCTCACGCGACGGCGGTGCCCTCAAGCTCGACCAGCTGACCCGGGATCGCCAGGCGCAACACACCGAGCATGGTGGTGGTCGGCGCGACTCTGGCGGCACCCAGCCGAGCCCCCAGCACACCGTAGTGCTGGAAGAGTGTGTCGACGTCGGTCGTGTAGACGTTGAGCCGGACGAGATTCGTGAGGGTCATACCGGCTTCGGTGAGCACCGCCTCGATGTTGTCGATGCTCAGCGCCAGTTGTGCCGCCATGTCACCGTCGTGCTCGGGCTTGCCCTCCTTGCTCATCGCGGTCTGCCCCGAGATGTACAGCGTCTGCGCGTGCCCGGAGACAACCTCACCCTGGTTGAAGCCCATATCGATTGACCACGTCACCGGGTTGATGGCCTTGCGTTCCATGACCGACTCGCTCCATTCGGTTTGCTGACACGACGGACGTTCAGCGACTTAGCAGTTGCCGCGCTTTGCGTCGTGCAACAGAGACTTTCAGAAATACATGACGTCCTCTGTCATGTATTTCGTTAGACTTTCCGCATGCGCGCCGACCGCTTGGTTTCCCTGGTGCTCCTGCTGCGTCAGCGCGGTCAGATGACTGCGGAGACACTGGCTGGCGAGCTGGAGGTTTCCATCCGCACGGTGCTGCGGGACATCGAGGCCCTGTCCGCCGCAGGCGTCCCGGTCTATGCGGAGCGCGGCCGGCGCGGCGGATTCTCGCTTCTGCCCGATTTCCAGATGGCCCTCACCGGACTGAATCACGATGAGGCGCTCGCCCTGTTTGTGGCGGGATCGCGGCGCGGCGCCCAACTGTTCGGCCTTGGCTCGGCGCTGGCATCCGCCATGCTCAAGGTGGTCGACTCGTTGCCCGAGAACCTTCGGTCCACCGCGGCCGACGCGGCACAACGTCTACTCATCGAACCGGAAACCGACCTCCTCTCGCGCCGCGTGGCCGAGGAGGAAGTGCCGGACGTCATCGTGGCCGAGGTCCGGCGCGCAGTGTTCGCCGGCCATAAGTTGCGCATCCACTACGCGGCGGCGAACCAGGCCCCGAAGTGGCGCACAGTGGACCCCATCGGCCTGGCCGCCGTCCGCGAACAGACCTATCTACTGGCCAGAAGAGCAGGCGAGGACCGCACCTACCGGTTGTCCCGGGTGCTGGCCGCCATGGAACTCGACGAACCCGCGGAGCGACTGGAAAGCGTCGACCTGGACCGGGCCTGGCAGGAACGTAGTACACGCTTCCGGACTGGCGGTGACAAGGTCAGCGTGCTGGTACAGGTGGACCCCGCCCAGCGGGAGCCCCTGGTTGGCACCGCCCTGGCCGTCCACGCCGAGGAAACAGACGAGGACGGCCGGCTACGGCTGGACGTCGTCTTCCAGGATGCGCGTCACGCCGAATGGGCCCTGCGGCAGCACGCCCCCCATGCGGAAGTCCTGGCCCCACAGTGGCTGCGCACAACCCTGCACCAGCGCGCCGCCGAAGTCGCTGCCCGCTATGGCCCGCACTCCTGATCAGCACTCAGTGACACTGCCGTACCTGCTGTTGGAGCCCGGTGTTCTGCCCTGTCGATCAGGACGTCGGCAGACAGAGGGCGTAGGCCGTCACCGTCGCCGTGGAAGTACCGGTCGCGTTGAAGCTCGGGAGCAGTTCGACCGTCCATGTCTTGGCTGCCGCGTCGGGGTACTCACTGGACACTCCGAGGACGTCGCTCGGCGTTGCGCTCCACCCGCCGCCCGTCAGTGTGGTCCCGTCCGGGCAGGTGGCCGTCACCTTGAAGGGAAAGGGCGAGTTCTGGTCGTGGACCACTGGAGTGCCGGTGACGACGATCGTGGGCTTCGGCACCCCGGCAGGTCCTTGCGGTCCGGCCGGTCCTTGGGGCCCGGCGGGACCCTGAGGGCCCGCAGGTCCAGCGGGGCCAGCGGGGCCGGGAGGACCGACAGGGCCAGGAGGACCCACAGGGCCGGTAATTTGGCAGTTGTGGTTCCCGACGTAGACGGTGCAGTACTCGCCTTCGTCTCCCGGCTGAGCTGCGGCTGCAGCTGCGGGAACGACCGCAGTAGAGAGCCCGAGAGCCAGCAGGCCGCTCGCTATCGTGACGGATGTGCGCATCAGTACCTCCGGTAAAGGTGGGATCTGGGCATTTCTTGCCCGCTCGGAGGCCCGCGCTGTCGCCGCAGGGCCAACGTCCCCACCAATGGAGCAGAGCTTTACCGGCGAGCCTCCTTGCATTCCCCGTCGCATTCGATCTCGGAGTGGTCCAGGAGGCTCCCCGCCAGACATCGGTGAGCGCAGCCGCCATGACCGTGCCCGGAACAGTGGAACCCTGCGCACCTGTCACGAGGGTGACTCAGTTCGGCTGTCGGACAGCGACCACCCGCGGGGGAAGGAACCCGACCTGGCCAGTCGGCCCATACCGGCCCTACGGGGTGAGGCGTCTGTTCGTTGCAGACGGTCTCTGCGAGTACCGGACCGGCGTGCGCTCAACAAGACCGAGCACCGTCTTCGCGGCGTAGTTCCTTGGGGAGCGAGAAAGTGATCGACTCCTCCGCCGCCGTGACGGTCTCCACGTCCTGGAAGCCGCGCGGTGCGAGCCAGTGAAGAACGTCCTCGACCAGGACTTCGGGGACGGATGCGCCGGAGGTGAGACCGATGGTGCTCACACCGTCGAGCCAGGTCTCGTCGATCTCGTCGGCGGAGTCCACCAGGTGCGCCACGCCGGCACCGGCGGTGAGGGCGACTTCCACGAGGCGGACCGAGTTGGATGAGTTCTTGGAACCGACCACGATGACCAGGTCCGCCTCGCGTGCAATCTGCTTCACCGCGATCTGTCGATTCTGCGTGGCATAGCAAATGTCGTCGCTCGGAGGGGAGATGAGCTGTGGGAACTTCTGCTGGAGCGCTTCCACCGTCTCCATGGTTTCGTCGACGGAGAGGGTGGTCTGGGAGAGCCAGACGGCCTTGGATTCATCACGAACGTCGATGTGTCCCACGTCCTCTGGTCCGTCGACCACAGTGATGTGGTCGGGGGCCTCGCCCAAGGTGCCGATGACCTCTTCGTGGCCCTCGTGGCCGATCAGGAGGATGTCGTAGCCCTCACGCGCATACCGGGCCGCTTCTTTGTGGACCTTGGTGACCAGGGGGCAGGTCGCATCGATCGTTGTGAGGTTCCGGGAGGCGGCCTCCTGATGCACGGTCGGCGCGACGCCGTGCGCGGAGAACATCACCACCTGGCCCTCGGGGACCTCCGTCGTCGAGTCGACGAAGATCGCGCCCTTCTTCTCCAGGCTCTGCACGACGTGCTTGTTGTGAACGATCTCGTGGCGGACGTAGACCGGGGATCCGTACAGTTCCAGGGCCTTCTCGACGGCTATCACAGCGCGGTCGACCCCCGCGCACCAGCCCCGGGGGGATGCGAGCAGGACACGGCCGTGGGGGCGCGTGATGGCAGTGGGTTCACTCATGCGAGGTCACTTCCAGCGGTGGCGGTGGCGGTGGACACAGTTGGCTGGACTCTCGTGGCGGGTTCAGGGTCAGTGTGCATCGTTCACGTCGTTCCACAACTTGACCGGTTGCTCCGGGTAGAACTGCCGTGCCCATTTACGGAACGGTCCGATCGGTCCCTCACCGGCCGCGATCCTCGGCGGGTTCGTGTATTTCTTGGAGGACCAGATCTGGAAGTCGGAGTTCACTTCCCGCATCAGAAGCCGGTACACCAGGGGGTGCATGGCCCGCCCCGTCGCCTTGAACGCCCTTTGGACCAGGGCTGCTTCCCTTCCGTAGGGGGGTGTGAGTCGGATGCTGGCGCCGATGGCCATGTGTACGCGCCATGGCTCGACGGGGCGTGGTGAGACCAGGATGCGCTGTTCCAGTCCGAGTGCCGCGATGTTGATGCGGATGGTGGAGAACCCGAGGCCGTGGTGCTGGATCTCGGCGCGCAGTTTCAGCGGGGGCAACGGGCGAATCGGCCGGATGAGGTCGAGGTCCTGGCTGAGGATGTGGCCTTCGAGAACTGCCGGTTGGGACGCGGCGCTGTAGCCGTGCAGCAGCAGTACATGTCGGATGTCGGCTCCGTTCTCCAGGACCTCCTGCGGGTGCGTGGGCACGTCGTAGGTGATGTAGCGGGCCGGTGTGTGGTGGGAGGTGAGAAATTCGGGGATGGTCCAGGACGGGGAGTTGGCTCCTGCCCAGGCGAAGATGCCGCCGTTGGTCTCCTGGCAGTGGAGTACGGGGAGTGTGCAGTGTTTGGGCTTGTCGGTGTAGCCCGGCCCCACGTGGGCTATCGCGCCGTTCGCGTCATAGGCGAAGTGGTGGAAGGGGCAGACGATGTTCTCGCCCTGCACGGTGCCGTGTCCCAGGTGTGCTCCCAGATGCGGACAGTGGGCACGTACGGCGCGCACGTGTCCCGAGGTTGTGCGGTAGACGACGACGTCCTGCCCCATCAGCCTTCGGGTGGCGACCTTGCCGGTGCCCAGTTCCGCTGACGGGATCAGCAGGTACCAGCTCTCCGGGTAGGGCAGCGGGCTGCGGCCCACATAGCCGGGAGTGGGTTCGCTCTCGCCCGCGACGGCGAAGTGCCGCCAGTTCGCTTGGGGTTTCATACGCCACATGCCGCTCTCCTCAGGCCGCGTGGCAACCGGTCAGGTGGGCCAGATGCTCTGCGTCGGGCAGTACCGCGTGAGCTTTGCCGTAGTAGCGTCCGATCTGCCCCTGCCACTCCAGATTGCCGCCCACCCACTCCAGGACTTCTCGTCCCCAGCGGTGGCACGCAGCACGGCCTGCCTCGTCGATGTAGAGGAGTTCACAGGTACGGTCGATGTCGTTCTGCGACTGGTGGTAGTCGGTGGTGCGTTGCTGGATCATCTCTACGACTCGCTGCCGGGCCACGTCGATGTCCAGGCCCGTCCTCGCAAGGAGCAGGACTGCATTGGAACCATCGCCGCGCGCCTGGTCCTTCTTGACGCTTGCCACGTCATTGCAGAGTGTCACCAGGTCGGCCGCAGCGTCCCGGAGCCTGCGGTACCCGACATGGGTGCGGAAGCGGGCTGGGAGTTCATAGCGGTGGGCCCGCTCCAGCATGTCGAAGCACGGGGATGTGCCGACCACGGTGCGCCGGAGTTCCAGGTACTCGCCGATCGAGGGGTCCTCGGTCGTCGCCTCCGAGAGATAGCCCCAGAAGTAGTCCAGCCAACTGCGTGCGGCGTGCTCACACCAGGCCGGGCTCATCCCCTCGCAGGATCGCTCCCACGTCGGGATGAACGCCCTCACCAGCGGAGCATCGAATTGGTCCGGGTCCATCGGGGCCTTCGCGTGCAAGACCTCGGAGATCGCTTCCAGATAGCCGACTCCCGCGCCCGGGTCCTTCCAGAACGTGGATTCGAAGGAGTCGTCCGTGGCCACGAACTGGCACATCATGTCGATGGCCAACTCGTGGTCGGATCCGTGCGCGTCCGGATAGCAGTAGCCGATGATCCGCTCTGGATCGGCCTCCCGGTATCGGCGCCAGGTCACAGCCGTGTCCTCGGTGATCCCGCAGGCATGACACCAGGCGATCGCCATCCGCTGGCCGTCGGCGATATGCGGATTGGTGCGGTGCGGCAACGGGGTGCGGATGATCGAATTGGTGTCCTTGACGGCGTTCACAATGGCGCTCCTTGGTCGGCGGTCCCGGGCGGATAGAACTGGCGCACGTGACGGCGGTAGATCCCTACCGCCTTGTCTCCAGATGCCAGCTGGGGTCGGTGCATGTACCTCTTGCTCTTCCAGATCACGTTGTCCTCGTCCAGGACCTTGCCGATCTTGTAGACGACCGCCCTCGCCAGCAGGCGCGCCAGAAGTGCCTGCACCGGTCGGGGAAGGTGTTGGAGAGGTCCTGTCACAGCACAGGAAGCCAGCAGCCGGATGTCCGTCTCCCATACGTCTGTCGCTGTGAACAGTGCCCAGGAGCGCACGGTGACGCCCACGCGTGGGAAGTCGATCTCCGCCACCAAGTACCCCAGACCGGCGATCAACACGGTCTGGCCGACCCAGATGTTGCCCACCCCGGGAATCCGCGCAATGGGCACCTTCGTATGTACGCGGAGGAACGGCCCGTCCGTTTCCGGCGGTGCGATCTCTTCCAACGGCACGGCGTGCACCACACTGAAATGCCGGTAGTCCACCGTGTTCTCATACAGTTCCTGAGGGTGACTGGACACATGCTTGAAGTGCAGTTGGGCTCGGTGAAAGCCCTGCGGGTCCACCTGCGGGATATCCCAGTACGGGGCCGCACCATCGTGCGCGTACCAGATCATCACCAGGCCGTTGAGTTCCCGGATGGTCCGCTGCGTGAGGGTCAGCTTCTTCGGTGGTTCGCTGTTGGGCACGCGCACACAGGTGCCGTCGGGGTCGTACTCGAAGGCGTGGAAGGGGCATTGGATGTTCTCCCCGACGATCCTCCCGCCGATTCCCAAGTGGGCTCCAAGGTGCGGGCAGTGCGGTTCCACAGCGCGCACAACACCTTTCTCGGTCCGGTACAGGACGACATCTGATCCCATGAAGGAGCGGGTGAGGACCGTTCCCGGTTTCAGTTCGGATGCCAATCCCAGACAGAACCAACCAGCCGGATAGGGCAGTGGAGGCCACTGGTCGCCCGAAGTCATCGGGCGTTGGGGTTCGAGTTTGGTCATGACACCTGATCCTCCTGTGGTGAATGCAGACGAGGCTGACGGTTGTGGACCCGTTCGTGTTGGCAGGGCTCGGCTACCGGGCTCATGTGCTTCTCCGAACAGCCTCATCGGCAAGGCGGCGCAGGGCGTCGGCGGCTGCGGGCTGGATCGGTGCGGTGTCCAGGGCGGCAAGAGCCGTCTCGTACCGTTGCTCGATCATGTGGTTGACGGTGTCGTGGGCACTGGTGGCCTGGATGATGCGGCAGGCCACTTTGGCCTGGCTTTCGGTGAGGGTGGGGCATCCGAGGAGGAGCCGCAGTTGGTCGGCCTGTGCACGGTGGGCGCGCTGAAGGGTGTGGGCAATCAGCACGGTGGCTTTGCCTTCTCGGAGGTCGTCGAGTACGGGTTTGCCGGTGACATCCGGGGCACCGAAGACGCCGAGCAGATCGTCACGGAGCTGGAACGCCTCCCCCAGTGGAACCGCGTACGCCGACAGGGCCTCCAGCAGCGGCTGGCTGGCATCGGTGAGTGCTGCGCCGAGGTGAAGGGGGCGTTCGATCGTGTACTTGGCGGTCTTGTAGCGGCAGACCGCCAGGGCGTGTTCGATGTCGTCGGTGGGTGCCCCGGCGGTGGTGACGTCGAGGTACTGCCCGTACATGACCTCGGTGCGCATGGTGTCGATCAGCGGTAGGACGTCGGCCAACTGCCGACGGGTGAGGCCGGCGGTGTGAAGGAGTTCATCGGACCACGCAAGCGCGAGGTCGCCGATGAGGACGGCGGCGCTGTTGCCCAGTTGATCCGCCGCGGACCCGGTGCGCCCGTGGGTGTGGTGTGCCGCCACAGCACGGTGGACGGTGGGATGTCCGCGACGGGTGTCGGACTCGTCCATGACGTCGTCGTGGATGAGGCAGAAGGCATGGAACATCTCCAACGACGCCGCGACCTGGACGACCGAACGCGGAAGGCCCTGCCCTCCCGCTGCCTGCCAGCCGGTCACACACAACAGGGGGCGAATCCGTTTCCCGCCGGCTGCGAGGAAGCCCCGCAGGACTGCGGTCACTTCAGCAGGCATGCGCTGTGCGGCGGCGGTGCGGGCCTTCTCGGTGAGGAAGCAGTCGAGTATCCCGTCGACTTCGACGCGGACCAGATCCTGGTCGAGGCCGCGGTGCTCCGCGGCCGGGATGGTGATGGCGGTCATGTGGATTCCCCTACAGATGTGTTCTGGGCTGCGGGTTCATCGACGAGTCGGAGGGCTTCATCCAGGAGGGCGTCGACGATCTTGTTTTCGGGGACGGTGCGGATGACCTCGCCCTGGGCGAAGATCTGGCCTTTGCCATTGCCGCAGGAGACGCCGAGGTCGGCTTCGCGTGCCTCGCCGGGGCCGTTGACGACGCAGCCCATCACCGCGATGCGCAAGGGGTGGGGGAAGCCGTCGAACGCGGCTTCCACTCGGGAGGCGAGTTGGTGGATGTCGACTTGGAGGCGTCCGCAGCCGGGGCAGGAGACAATCTCCAGCTTCCGGGGGCGCAGGCCGAGGGAGGACAGGATGTGGCAGCCGGCCTTCACCTGCTCGACCGGGGGCGCGGAGAGGGAGACCCGGATGGTGTCGCCGATGCCTTCCCTGAGAAGGACCCCGAGGGCGACAGCGGATTTGATGGCCCCTTGGAAGGCAGGTCCGGCTTCGGTGACACCGAGGTGGAGGGGGTGGTCGCAGGCGCGGGCGAGGAGTTGGTTCGCGGCAATCATGGTGAGCGGGTCATGGTGCTTGACCGCGATCTTGATGTCCGTGAAGCCGTGTTCCTCGAACAGGGAGCACTCCCACAAAGCGGACTCCACCAGTGCCTCGGGGGTCGCGCTGCCGTGCTTGGCGAGCAGGCGGGGGTCAAGGGAGCCGGCGTTGACCCCGATACGGATCGGCACCCCCGCCGCCCCGGCGGCCTTCGCGATCTGGCCGACGCGGTCGTCGAACCTGCGGATGTTGCCCGGGTTCACCCGGACCGCCGCACAGCCTGCGTCGATCGCTGCGTAGACATAGCGGGGCTGGAAGTGGATGTCGGCTATCACCGGCAGCTTCGACCGGGCGACGATGCGCGGGAGGGCGTCGGCGTCGTCCTGCGAGGGGACCGCGACGCGGATGATGTCGCAGCCGGCTGCGGTGACCTCCGCTATCTGCTGAAGGGTGGCGTCGACGTCCGCGGTCACGGTGGTGGTCATGGTCTGTACGGAGACCGGTGCGCCGCCGCCGACGACAACGCTCCCCACGTGGATGGGGTGGGTGCGGCGGCGCACCGGAGTCTTCGGCACCGCGGGAAGGCCCAGCTCAACGGTGGGCATCACGCCTCCCCGGGGGCCGTCGCCGAGCCGGTCGTGGTCCGGGTGGGCGGCGCGGCCCGATGATGGGGCTGATGGCTCGTCACCAACGCCTCGCCGTGGTGCTCATGGCCATGGGCCAAGCCGATGGCACGGTGTGCGGCCATCCGTAGTCCCGGCACCGCGGAGAGCAGACTCACATCCCACATGCCGTGATGACTCGGCCCGTCGGGGCCGGTGATCCCGGCCCGGTCGAGCACGAACGTCACCGCCAGTCGGTGCAGGGCCACATCCATCAGGACCTGGTCGAATGCCCGGTTCAGGAACGTCGCGTAGAGGGCGACGACCGGATGGAATCCGCCCATCGCCAGCCCGGCCGCCGAGGTGACGGCGTGCTGCTCGGCGATTCCGACGTCGAAGACCCGCTTCGGGAACCTCTCCCGCATCGGATGCAGCCCTGTCGGTCGGAGCATCGAGGCGGTTATCGCCACCACATCGTTGTGTTCGGCGGCCACTTGCGCCAGGTTCTGCCCGAAGACGCTCGTCCACGACTGCCCGGAAGACCCCGCACGTACGGCGGGACGTCCGGTTGTCCGGGCGACGACGCCGACCGCGTGGAGACAGTCCGCCTCATCGGCCTCAGCCGGCTGGTAGCCCCTCCCCTTCACCGTGACCACATGCACCACCACAGGCCCGCCCAGATCCCGTGCGCGGCGCAGCGCGTCCTCGACCGCCCCGGTGTTGTGACCATCAACCGGCCCCAGGTAGGTGAAGCCCAGTTCGCGGAAGAGATTGCTGCGGTGGCCTGTGATGCCGCGGTCCCGCTTGAGGGTGGTCAGGTGGTCGGTGAGGGCACCGGTGGTGGGGGCGTAGGAGCGGCCGTTGTCATTGAGGACCACGATCACGGGCCGACCGGTGCCGCCGAGGTTGTTGAGCGCTTCCCATCCCATCCCGCCGGTCAGCGCGCCGTCGCCGATGACCGCGACCACCGCCCGGCTGTCCTCACCGGCTAGTTCGCGGGCCCTGACGAGGCCGTCTGCATACGACAGTGCGGTGGTGGCGTGCGAGTTCTCCACCACGTCGTGCTCGGACTCGGTACGGGACGGGTATCCGGTCAGACCTCCGGCCTGGCGCAGCGAGTCGAAGTCCTGGTGGCGGCCGGTCAATAGCTTGTGCACATAAGCCTGGTGGCCGATGTCGAACACGAGCGCATCGCGCGGCGAGTCGAACACCCGGTGCAGGGCGAGGGTGAGTTCCACCATCCCCAGGTTCGGGCCCAGATGACCGCCCGACGCACACACCTTCTCCACCAGGAAGTCTCTGATCTGCGCCGCCAGCAACGGCACCCGCTCAGCGGGAACGGCGCGCAGCGCCCTAGGGCCACTGATCCCGGCCAACAAGGGGAAGGTCCTGGTACGGGGGCGTTTGCTGACGTCGGTAGTCATCTGGCATCGGGTCCTCATGGTTGGTGGGCACGGCGAAGCAGACGTGTTCGACCGTGGTGTTGTGTCCGGCGACCGCGGTGGGCCCAGGCCCCGCGCGGCGGAACGAGTTCTGCCGCGCGGGCCGACGGCGGAATGCCCCGGCGGTGATGCCGCGCACGCTTGGGGATGCGTACATCCCAGAGTGCCCCCAAACCGGTTCCTGAACGATTCCGGCCTTGATCGTTCCGTGAGCGCGTTGAACGCCTGTGCACCCGTCCACAAGGCTGCTCAGTCGTGTGAAGCGGTACGGAAGTCCCTGTAGGGCGGGTGTGACACCGCCCAATGCTCAGCCCTGGCGCAGGACCGCTGTCCTGGCACGGAGGGGATGCAGGAGTGCGGGTGGTGTCCGTGGAAGGCCGCCCGCCCGCAGCGGAGTTGACGCCGCGACCGAGAGTCCGAGCACCGGAATACGGCGTGACGCGTCCGGAATCCGGTCACAGCGTCTCTGCCCGTCGACCCCCGGCATCGAGTCGGGAGGCCCGACTCCCCCGATCAGGGCCTGCCAGCAGTTTCGGTCCTGCGGCTTGCTGGGCCCATGGGTTCCGCTGGCCATCTCACGTCATGGCAGCAGCGGCGGGCCGCTTTCGATCATGGCTCGCACGGGCAGCCTGACAGGCTGCCCGCCCGTCTTTGCCGTGGCCCACTCAAGAGGATGCGCAATATGGGCAGAACGCCCTCTACAAGCCACCAGTTGGATGGATCAGGGGCTGACGTTGCCCTGGGACGCCGTGGAGAGCGCGCTGGAGACCGGCTTCCTTATGTTCACGGGCGACGAGGCAGACCGAGCATTCCGGGCTGACGTGCGCCATGCCCTCCGCACCGGATCCCACTGACGACGCCCTGACCACCAAGTACGCGCAGAACGCCCAGTACGCCCAGTACGCCGGTCCCGCGAAGGAGGCTCACCCCACCCGGCCGTGGCCCAGTATTCGGGTGGCGACTTCCAGGGGGTCGGCCCAGATGTCCTCGGAGACCGGATCGTCGTCGGCCCGTCGGCGCATCTCCTGGACCAGGGCCCACAAGGTCGCGGGGTCCTCGTCGGTGCTGGTGCGGGTCAGCAGGCCGATGCGTTCCAGTGTGTCCATGCGCTCGGTGAATCCGATGCGCATCTCTTGGTCGGGGTCCGGGGTGACGGCGGCAACGACCGGTACGCCGTTGGCCACGAGTTCGCAGCTGGTGAAGCCCAGGGCATTGGCCAGCACGACATCCGCGGCCCGGTAGTACAGTTCGGGCCGATCGCTGCGCCCGACCCAGTGGATGTTGGGGGCGGTCGGGACACGGCCCCGGGTGGGCGGGGGGTCTGCCATCAGGAGCAGTTGGTCCCCGAGTGCGGCGTGTCCGCTCCATGCCTGGAGTGCCTGCAACTGGATCCGCAGTGCGTCGATGCGGTCCGGCCGGCCTCCCGCCGCCACGGTCAGGACGAGCGCGTCCTCGTCGATGCCGAGGGTCTTCCGCGCCTCGGCCCGCTGTGGGGTGAAGGAGTCCACCAGGGGGCCGCAGTACCAGATCGGCGCGGTGGTGGCCGGAGCGAGCGGATGTGCCTCGGGAAAGTCGGGGACCACGACTTCCCGTGCGTCGTCCAAGCGCGCGTCGAACTCCGGCAAGCCGAGCTCGGCGAAGAACCAGTCGGTGATCAGCACGTTCGGAAGGTCAAGTACATTGCGGCAGAATCCGGGCACGGTCAGGAACTCGTCGCTCACCACGAGGTCAGCGTCAGCATGCTCGTACAGGAATCGCCAGATGCGCCAACTCGCCGCCTCGCCCATATCGTCGGCGTCGTCGAAACCGAGGTCGACGGCCTCGACACCGCGGGAGCGGTAGTAGTCCGCTCCGCTTCCCGCCGAGGCCAGCCTGATCTGTATCCCGGGGTTCACCCGGCGCATGGCGGCCATGATCCTCAGGTCCCGGGCGGCGTGACCGTAGCCGTGCCCGCGGGAGACGAAGTTGACTCTCATCGGTGGGTTCCTCTTCAACTGCTGGGCAACCGGTGGTCGGGGAGTAGTTGCGCGTCGCGGCTTCCGGACGGGGTGACGCCCTCGGTGAACGCCTCATGGGCGAAGGTCTCCAGGACGGGTGACAGTTCCAGGAGTCTTTCCGGCAGCAGGTACTGGTCGAAGATCCCGGGGCCGATGTTGGCCAGGGCGATCTGCCCCAGTCTCCGGTCGAGCACCCGGGCCGGGGCCACGGCATGGTCGTCGAGGAGCCGGCGCAGTTCGACACCCCCCAGCCATGCGGTGATCCACAGGCTGATGACGATGTCGGGCCGCAGATCCGGTTCGGCGCGGTGCAGACCCGCCGCCCTGCGGGCCGCCGTGCGTTGTAGGGCGGGCACATCCACATCTCGGCTGCGCAGGACGTCGAGCAGACCGCTCTGCGACCAGCCGAAGGCGCTGTCGGGGTTCCGTTCCAGGTAGTACGGCCTGCCGTACGAGCGGGAGAAGCACGGCAGCAGGTCCACCCGGGCATCCACGACCGGCGAGGTGTCGCCATGGGGCTCGGTGGTATAGCAGGCGGCGAGCCGCAGCCCCATCGGGGTATTGCCGGTGAGACTCATCTCGGTCGCGTGCTGGACCAGATGCGGAACGGTGACGTACGCGGGCACACCGAGCCGGTGCAGCACACCGGCGATCATGACGTCGTCCTGCGGAACCTCCGGCGTCGTCCTCGCGAGTTTTCGGGCTGCCTTCGCCGGCAGGACGAGTCCGATACAGGGTGTGTACGGGTCGCACACCTCGGCGAAGGGCTGTCCGAGCCAGGCCGCCAGGTGGACGGCGGACGACGTGGCCGAAGCCCATTCCGTGTAGAGGCTGATCGCGGCGGCCGGCCGCTCCCGGACTGCGCGCAGCACACGTTCCCGCAGGTCCGGAACGGGGACGGCGTCGTCCTGAAGGACCAGGTGGTGAGTGGCCTCGGGTGCCAGCGCCCCCCACGCGAGCACCGCGGTCCTCGCCGAACAGGAGCCGGGGCCGTACGGGTCGGGATCCTCGACGACCTGGAGGCGCAACTCCGGAAGGCTGTCCCTGAGTGCGAGGGCTCTCGCCCTGCGGGCGGGATGGGTCATGATCGCCGCGGATAGTCTGACGGGCGGGCTCACGGTGCCGCACCCGCCTCGGACAGGTCCTCGTCGCGCAGGCGGAGGAGGTCGGAGTAGCGGCCGGGCGCGGTACGGAGTTCGCCGTGGGTGCCCTTCTCGGCGACGACCCCTTCCGCGAGAACGACGACGCGGTCGGTGTCCTTGACTCCGGACAGCCGGTGGCTGATGACGACCGTGGTCCGGTTGCCGCGCAGTTCCTCCAACGCCGCCTGCACCGTTCGTTCCGTCGCCCAGTCCAGCGCGCTCGTCACCTCGTCGAGCACGACGACGGGGGCGTCCGACAGCAGGGCGCGGGCCAGCCCGAGTCGCTGGCGTTCGCCACCGGAGAGTTGGTAGCCCCTTTCACCGACCGAGGTGTCCAGTCCTTCGGGGAAGGAGGAGACGAGATCGTCGAGAGCCAACCGGGACAGCACCTCGCGCAGTTCGGCCTCGGTGGCGCCGGGCCGGGCGAGGAGGAGATTGTCCCGGAAGGAGGCGTTGAAGATGCCCGGCTCTTGGGGCACCAACAGGACCGTCTCGGACGGCTTCTCATCGCCGCCGAACACCCGGACCGTACCGGCGCCGGGCTCCAGCAGTCCCGCCACGAGGTAGCCCAGCGTGCTCTTCCCGGAGCCGGTGGAGCCCACGATCATGGTGGTGGAGCCGGCCGGGAAATCCAGGTTGATCCCGCACAGGGTGCTCCTGCCGCTCTCCGGATAGCGGTAGGAGACCTCGCTCAGTGTGATGCCGACCGCTGGTCCCCGGGCTCCGGTGTCGGGCGGGCGCGGCGCCGGCAGGGCCGCCGTCGGTCCGAGGTCGATGTACTCGAAGATCCGGTCGAAGTGGGCGAGCGAGCGCCGTACGGACGTGCTCAGGCCGAGCAGTGCCTGGATCGGCTGTGCGAGTTGGAGTTGCAGCACGACCAGCACGATCGCAGTACCGATCGACAGGCTGGTGAAGCCGCCGCCCGCCATCCAGTAGACGACCGGCGGGATCACCGCGAAGGAGACACCGATGATCGACTCAGCGCTGGTCGCCATGGCACGCTCACGGATCGTCAGATCGGCGATGGCCGCCGACGACGCCCGGAACCGGTCTCGCTGGCCGCCCCAGCAGCGCATCGTGCGTCCCATGAGGACACCGGGCAGGGAGAGGTGTTCGCCGGCCAGGCGCATCATCTCGGATGTGTGCTCCTGCGCCTCGACGGCCAGGAGGCGTTGCCGTTCGGCGTAGCGCTGGTTCATGATGACCAGCCCCAGCGTGAGACCGATCGCCACCACGGCGATGGGCCAACTGAGGATGAGCATGGCCGTTCCGATGGTGATGACCATCGTCAGTGACCCGAGTGCGTGCTGAGCGGTGAAGGTGATCACATCGGAGATGCCGCCGATGTCACTGGCCAGCCTCGTCTGCACCTCGGATCCGGACCGGCCGGCGTGGAAGGTGATCGGCATCGACTGCACCCGTTGGTACACGTCCACCCGCAGACCGTGGACCACCCCGAGACCGATCGAGTTCGTCAACCTGCTCTGGAGGTAGAAGAAGCCGCTCTGGGCGATCCCTACGGCGAGCATGCCCAAACACATCCACATCAGCAGCGTCCGGTCGCCCTGGGGCACGGCCTCGTCGACGATGACGCGAAGGAACAGCGGCCCGGTGATCCCGAGTCCCGTGGACAGCACGACGGTCAGCAAGGACAGGGCGAAGCCTGCCTTGTGCTCGGCGAACCGTCGCAGTACGCGCCGGCCGAGAGCGCGTACCTGCATCCGTTCGGTGTCACTCACGGTCCAGTCCGCTGTCCGGGGCTTCGGCCGGGTGCCCCAGCACCAGGGTGAACAGATGCCTGGCCGGTGTGCTGGTGTGCCGGCGCACGATGCGGGTCACCTCGGACGATGAACGGCCGTGCACACTGCCGCCGAGACCCGCGGCCACCGCCGCCAGCCAAGCGTTGTATCCGAAGGCGGATGCCCGAAGGAGCGCCTGGGTGTAGTTGGCGCCGCCGCTGTCGGTGATCTCCGCACAGATCAGCACCGCGACCGGTGCCGGAACGTACCGTTTGGCGAGTGGAGCGAGCACGGCACAGTCTCCGTGGTCGGTGAACTCCCCCGCGGGACGCTCCCCCGCCATGTCCTGGCCCGGGGCGTACCGGCGCAGTCGCACTTCCGAGGTGCCCGTCAGGCCGCTGACCAGCCATGCCTGCGGGGTGGATTGGACCGCACCGTGCGGCCACATCTGCCGATCGGTCGACGTGGCAAGACTCAGAATGGCGGCGAGGTCGGTGTCGGGGACCGAGTCCTCGCGGAACCGGCGGACCGATCGACGGGCCGTCAGCACATCATGGAGCGCGCTGCTCTGGGAGATCGCCGTGTTCTCAGGGATCGGTGTGCTCTGCGGGATCGGTGTGTTTTCAGAGATCGGCGTCCTCTGGGCGGTCCGGGAGGTGTCCTGGGCCGACGGCCGGTCCGGGGAGGTGCGTTCGTCGGGGCTGTCGGCGGGGACGAGAGCACGCTTCGTCCGGGGCCACAGGTCGGTCTCATTGATCAGTGGCATTGCGCGCTCCCGGGGTCCACAGGCCGGCCACGGCCATGACCTGTTCGTCTTCCTTGAGTTCCAGCAGCTTTGGCAGCGTCGGCCGCCAGCGGTCGTTCAGGGTGACGCGCACTCCTTGATCGGTGGCCACCGTGTGCAGTTGTGCGAGTGCACAACCCGCGTCGAGGTGCCCCAACCGGACCCCGAACGTGCCGTACTTGAGCTTCAGCCTCCAGAGCGCGCCGACGAGGACCACAACGAAGTCAGGACTGCCCGTGGTCGCGGTACCGGTCGTGATCGCCGTACCGGTCGCGTCGAGCATGGACTGCCACATTCCGGGCCCGTGGGTGCGGCGGGTGACGAGGAGTCGGTGTTCGATGTCGTCGTACTTCAGCAGGGTGTGCGCGGGCAGGTCGGAGACGGTGTCCGCGCACATCACATACAGCTCGACCGATGCGAGGTCGCCCCCGGACGCGGTCCACCTGCGGTGTGAGCCGTCCCCGCGGAGCCCCGCCACCATCGCCGCCAGGCCGGCGACAAATGCCGCATCGGATGCGCCCGCGGTATGGGATGCGGCCAGCGCCTCGTCACCGCTCGGGGTGCCGAACGCCGTCGCCGGTACGGGAGGCAGGGGTATCACGGGTGCGGTGACGAACGACTCGCGTCCCTTGCCCAATGCCGTCAGGTGCTTCTCCCGGCTGGAGGTGATCGGCGGCTGGGGCCGGTCAGCGAGGGGATGCGCGGCGACGCTGTCCTCGTACGCCTCCAGTACGTCGACGATCTCGCCTGTGCGGCGCGACGTTGTGGCACACGATGTACAGCCGGCCTCGGCGGTCACCCCGTACCGCACCGCGGTGGAGTCCGGCAGGTTCCAGCGGACGAGGGCCTGGTTCGTGCGCATGCTGTCGATGTCGGCCAGATAGGCGAGCACTTCGCCCGCCACCAGACCGGCGGCGACCGTCCCCGTCGCGGCGCCGGCCGAGGCCGGCTGTTCGTTCCCGAACTCCGCGAGGTAACCGCTGGTGAAACACCCCCAGCACAGGGTCGCCCGCGGATGCATCAGCGGGCCGAGGTCGATCTGCTCCTGGTGCGCGGCATAGTGCAGCACCGCGATGTCACGGGCCGCGCAGGCTTCGGTGAAGCTGTCCGTGCCGTCGTCGTGGCGGGGCGGGCCGTGCAGCACCACGAGACTGCCCGCCGCCTCCCGCAGGCTGTCGAGCAGTTCATCTCCGACCCCGGCCGGGGTGGACGCACGGTGAACGGTTCCGACGCCGCTCATCGCCAGGTCGTCGCGGATGGCTTCCGCATGCTCCGGTGGGGCAACGATCAGCACCGCACATCGAGACAGTCGTTCCAGTACCTCGGAGGCATTGCGGTAGGACGCCGAAGTACCGGCGGTCAGTTCGAGGTAGTCCATGACGCCGGCTGCCAGCGGCCTCGTCGAGGAGACCTCGCCGGAGAGGACGAGCCCCTGCTTCACCAGCAGTGCCACGACCTGGGCCACTGCCTCGTACGGAAGGTCCGTCTCTTCGGCCAGGTCGCCGACCGTGCGGCGTCCGTCCATTGCCGACGCGACCGGCAGCAGGAGCCGAAGGGCGTCTCCCCCGCCGATCCGCTTGCGGATCTGGCCGGCCGAGAACACGACCTGACCGTCGACGGCCGAGACCGCCACCCCACCACGCAACCGAGGCCGGAGCCCGTCGGCGGGAAATCTAGTTGTACTCGTCATGAGTGACGCCTCCCACGGTGCGGAACAGGTGATCGAGCTGTCGCGACTGGATCAGGCGTTCGGTCTCGTCTCCGCAGTGCGGGCAGCCGTGGCAGCCGATCACCTGGTCCGAGCGAATCGCCGCCGTGCGGAGATCCACGGTGACCACCCGTCCGCGTACCGGTTCGGCCAGCGACAGGCTCAGCAGTCCCACTGCGATACGGGCCTGATGCGGCAGGACTCCGGCTGCCGCCGCAATACCGACCTGCTCCTGCTCGGCCGCCGCCGGCGCATGCGAACAGTCAGCCCCGTGCTGGTGACCGTGACCATGCTCGTGTGCGTGACCGTGCTTCCGTACGGGCGCCGGCTTGTCGGCGTGCTGGTCCTCACGCGCGTAGAAGCAGTCCAGGCATGGCCCGCCCGTCGGATCGAAGTACGGTCCCACTCTGATGGCGGGGTGGTCGAACTCCACCAGGAGCCAGGGCTTTCCCGCTTCGGAGGCCACCTGCCGGAATCGACGTGCCAACGGTCGGGCGGGGCGGTCCAGCACCAGCACGGCTGCATCGACATCGGCGAGCAGGTCGTCGGTGATCTCAGGGCCGACGCGCGTGACGTCGAGGCCCGAGGACTTCGGCAGCAGTTCGGACACCCGAGCACCGAACGCCCCGGTACCGAAGACGGACACACGGGTCAAACGGGTCAGGCGAACGGTTGCGGACACGGGTTCAACTCCTCAACAGGCAGTACGCGATAGCCCATTGCCGCGGGAGCGGAGTAGAGCCGAGGATGCGCGTGGTACTGGGCGAGCGGCACCAGGGACATGGGCTGGAGATCGGGGATGACCACATTCACCGAGTGCAGTCCCACCGAAGCCAGCTCCGTCGTCGTCCGGTCCACGGCGATCACCGACATGTCCAGTTCGGCGAACCTCCGGACCGCGCGGATCAGTCCTTCTGTGGCATCGGCGGCAAAACGGCCCCGGTCCTGGAAGGAGGGCCGATCGGGGTGGTCGTCGATGAGGAATGCGAAGTGCCCGGCGTTCTCCGGCTTGCCCATGTACTTCGCGCCGTCCGAGATATCGGTGTAGTCGGCGAAGGACTCGGGTTCCTCCCATTCCAGGTGCAGGGAGTCGCGGAAGCAGGTGGCCTCCAACAGCGCCTTGTACGCGGCGTCCTGGATGGTGAGCCCGGTACCGCACCCGACCATGGTGCGTATCGTTTGGTCGTGCGGAGCAGTCTGCAGGCAGTACACCGTGGGCAGACCGATGTCGCTGGTGGCATCCAGCAGTACGGTGTCGAGGAAGCGATCGTGCGCCCACTCGATCAGGGTGATCTCGCGCTCATCCAGAAAGTCGAAGGGGATGTGCGGCAGCGGGAGCTTCTGGAGCCATAGGACGGCGATCATGTCCCGCTCGACGACCTCGCTCAAGGCGCCGAAGACAGCGCTCGCGGGATCGGTGTGCACGGCGTAGCCCGTCGAGATGCCCACCACGAAGCGCTCCGCCGGTGCAAGGTGCCCTGACCGGTAGGCCGCCATGGCGAGCGGCAACCAGGTGGGTTCTCCGTCCCGGAGGTCCACCCCGGGCACCCATCTGATCGGCGCCGCCGGATCGAACGGGACGAGGGGGCACCGCGGATGCGCGTACTCCGCGTCCGACAGCCGTGCAATGCGCGACCAGTCGAGCACCCTGCCGTCGAGCTCGTGCGCGGCGGCGGTCACAACGCCGTCCGTACCGAACTGCGCCCCCGAGTAGCGCTCGCACCCCTCGGCGATCGCGAGTAGGCGCGCCTTGTCCTTGTCCTCCAGTGCATGCCCTCCTGCCACCACCCGGTTGTCCTGGGGTGCCGCAATGCCCGGGAACGCGCTGCCGAGATCGACCCCGTAGGAGCTCAGCCCCGGCAGACCGCGATAGCGGGAAAGGGAGAAGACATCCCCGACCACGCCGTAGCGCGAGAGCAGCGGATCAAGCTGTTTCATGTTCACGTCATTCAGGTGAGGCAAAGAACACCGGTTCCTTGTCCGGGCGGAACCCGCCGGCGGGGCCACCGCCGGCGGGCCGATTCGCTACCTACTGCCTCGACCGGCGGTGTTCGCCGGGAGCGGCACTAGAACGTGCTGACTGGCGTCGTCCGCCCGAAGGGCGGGGTCTGCGGCGGCCGGTGCTCCCCATCGGCTGCGACCTGGGAGGGCGCCCTCCCAGCTCGCGATACGGAGACTCACCCTCGTACTGGATGTACGCGGGTGGCTCCCGACCACGCAGCGAAGGCGGGTACCTCCCCTGCCGCTAGGCAGAGGGGAAGTGCGTGCAGGGCGTCACAGGCCGGACGGGATGTGCCAGCCATGACTACCGGCATGCAGAGTCACAGGGGGAGCACCTCCAGCCGCCGGTGTTGCAGCTCAGTCCGCAACCGCCGCCGCTGAGACAACCGGGGCTACCGCCACAAAGACTCTGGCAAGCGCCGCAGTCCGTGAGGATGCGCGAGGGGTCCGCGGGGCCCGCGATCAGATCGAGGACCAGGTCCTCCCAGGACGCCTCGGCATCGTCGACCACCAGGTCGACCGCTACTCGTGGCGTGAGATCGGTGTCAATCATCTTCGTTCCCCTCTTAGGCGAAAACAAGCCATTCCAGACACTTAGATGGCCTAAACCATCACTGTCTCGGAGTCAGGCTCAACCTAAGGTCGCCGATCACTTCGAAAGCTCAAGTAAGTGTTAAGAAATTACGTGTATGTGCGTGATGCGTTCATCAACTCATCAAATTCGTAAGCTTTTTGACAACCCATCAGTTTGCACCAATGCGTCTATTCCGGGCGTTCACCAGAGTGGGCCGCACGGGTTCGGCTGCCCGTGACCCACCCGACGGACGGCGATCCGGCCGTGGTCGTCCGACTGGACGGAGCCGGTACCCCTGCGTCGTTCCGCGGTCGTGCTCCAGGTGTCCGTGCTGGCGACCACCACGATCGGACGGTAGAACCCGGGCGGCTCCGGAGAGCCCTCGGGGTGAACACGCGATCGTCATGATGGGCGCGACCAGCGCCCTGTCGCCCATCGGATGGACGCAGGAGTATGCGCATGAGTTCCTCAGCCATGGCCCGGCCCATCCCGGTGGGTTTGGCTGGTCGTGAGCAACGCACGGGGCCGGGCAAGACCCCATCCCGTGCTCTTCCGACTCCGATGAACTGGGAAGGAACCGGCATGAGAACCGACTCGTCCAGCCGTCGCAACGAGCTTCCGACATCCGGCGCACACCCCGAACCGCCCGAGCAGCAGAACTCCACTGCGAAGCGCACTCACCCGAGCGGTACCGTCGCGGGAGTGCTGTTGATGATCTCCACGGTCGCGCTGGGGCTGACGGCGGGGCTGCTCTTCACCTTCGGCATGGCCGTGATGCCCGGGCTGGCGGCGACCGACGACCACACCTATGTGACCGCCATGCAGAGCTTCAACGACACCATCCAGAGCAACTGGGCCCTCGCCGTACTCTTCGTCGGGGTGCTGCCGGCCACCGTGGCCGCGGCGGTCCTGGACTACCGCAGCGGCCGTGGCGCCGCCGCCAGATGGGCCGCGTACGCGACGGTCCTCTATCTGGTCGCCCTGCTGGTCACGGCCGGCTTCAACATCCCCATGAACAGCGACCTCGCAGCGGCCGGGAACCCCTCCACGATGACGGACTTCGCCATCGTGGACAGGTTCAAGACCTCCTGGGTGGCGGCCAACGCGCTGCGCGCGGCGCTCTGCGCGGTGGCTCTCGGCTGTCTGACGCGCGCTTTGGTACTGCACGGCAGGAGCACGGCCACAACGGGACGGGTGGAGGGAAGCCGTCAGACAGACCGATGAGCGCTCCGGTAACGCAACTGCGGCAGTTGGTCCACCGTGACGATTCCCGGCCTCGCATCGATGACATCCGGGATTCGGTTGATGAGCGTTGCGCAGGTGGTGTGCGCGGTGTTCAGATCACTGTTGCGCAGATGGAGCGTCGGCGCTCCTGAAGCGTCCGCCAGATGCCACTCGTTGTAGTCCCGCTCGCCCTCCCCGTAGACCGTTCCCTGCGAGCTGATGGACAGTGTGACGCCTTCCGCCGTGTGCAGGATGTCCGTGTCGGTGTATCCCAACAGTCGTCCCTGCGGCACCGTCGCACCGAGTGCCGCGGAGTGTGTGTCACCTAGGGCGATGACCGGCTCGGTCGTGGTCTCCACGGTGCCGTGTGGGGTCAGACCGATGGCAGCCGCTAGGGCGTACAGGGAGTAATAGGTAAAGGTCGGCGGCCGTTCGGCGGCGGTCTGCCACTCGGCGAACTCCTCGGCGGTGGCGTTGACGCGTTGTTGTTCCGCCAGGGCGGGGCCGAAGTCGTCGACGTTCCAGGAGAGCCGTCCGGTCACACTCCCGAGGTCGTGACTCGAACCTGCCAGCACACTGATGAGGTTCACCCAGTAGGCGTCCTGGTGCCCGGTGCCGGTCACCGTCACCTGGTGCCGCTTCGCCAGGGCGTCCAGATCACGGGCGCGGGGGTTGTCCGTGGCGAAGGGGTAGAGCATCTCCTCGGCGAGCGTGATCACATTGGCCCCGGACTTGACCACGGTCGAGAAGATCTCGTACTGGACGTCATCGAGATAGGTGCTCACGGTGACAACCACCATGTCCGGAGCGGCTTCGCGCAATGCCTGCTCTGCGTCTCCCCGGGCAGGGAACGCCAGTCCGGCGACGCCCGCCAGCCGACCGAGATCCTGGCCGTCCTTGTCGGATCCGGGCCGGACGATGCCTGCGACGATGTTCGCGCCCCGGCCGTGCAGGATTCGTAAGATCTCCAGCCCCATGGCGCCGAGTCCATAGATGGCGATGCGCGGACTGTTCTCGATCCGGGACATGTGCTCCTCCGTACTGTTCACGTCGTTCACGTTGCTTGCATGGTTCGTGTACGCAGCGGTCGCTGTGTTTGCTTTGCTCGCTGCGGTCGCTGCGGTCGCTGCGGTCGCTGCGGTCGCTGCGGTCGCTGCGGTCGCTGCGGTCGACGAATCGGACGCCACATCCGACAGGCCATCATCTCCACCGGAACCGGCATCGCGAGGACTTTTCAGCAGATGCCTCGGCACCGGTAGCTCGGGCACCTGAAAGAATGTGCGTCGACTTGATCGACTGTTCGACAGCAGCCCGTGTTGTGGGACCGTTGTCAATCGGCCGACAACTTCAGATGGATCGTCCAACCTGGAAGCGCACCGGCTCCTCCAGGGCTGCGCGTGCTCCCTCGAAGTCGGCCATGCGCGCGGCGAGGGTGGCCACCGCGAGGCGCTGTGGCAGGGCGGCCGAGAACTTCAGTCCCCTCACCGCGCGGTGGTCGACGTCCGGGAGTACGAGCGCGGCGCCTGCGCCGGCTCCTTCGAGGGCCGAGCGCCAGAGGTCAGGGGTCAGGTCCTCGCGCAGTCTCAGACAGCAGTCGGTCGGGCGTTGGACAGGGTCTGCGATCGACGGGAGGGTGGCGGCGAGGGTCGCGTTGGCACGGTATCCCGCCCAGGTCCACCAGTGGACGTCACTACCCAGGCGGGTCACCAGAGTGCCGCCGGGGTGGACCAGGTCCGGGGCTTCGTCCTGCCGCCACTCCGCCAGACATGCCTGCGCCCGGGTGGTGAGCGCTACTTGGGGATCGGCTCCGAGGAGCACCTCTCGCATCGCCCGGGTCAGGGTGTAGGAGAGTCCGGCGATGCCGCCGCCCGTCCACTTGGCGACGCCGCCGCCGTCGGCGGGTTCGACGAAGACCCGTCTGCGGCCCCAGTCGATGAACGTCACCTGCCAACTGCGCCCGCCGAGGAGTAGCCGGCGCGGTCCCGGTCGTTCCTCGGTCAGTACCGAAGGGTCGGTCTGTCCGATCTCGGTGCGCCCCGACAAGACGGTGAACTGCGGGGGTGCGGTGAAGGAAGCGGTCAGCTCGATGAAGTGGCGGTGGCCGAAGCGGCGTTCCGCCTCGGGGCCGATGAACAGCATCCCGCCGTCCTCGTCGAGGAAGCCCTCGCCGACCAGATGCCGAAGGATGGGGGTCGCCGAGCGGTCGAAGGGCGCGAGTCCGTTCCAGAGTTCCGGCCACAACCGGTCCCCCACTCTGTGCTGTTGGAGGGTGGCGGCGAGGAGTTGCTGTGCGACGAGGTGGCGGGGTTCCGGCGGTGGGGTGACCGCTTCGACCCACCCCCTCCCCCAGAGCAGCAGCAGCGCCGCGGCCTGGAGCAGGGTGTCCTTGCGGGTGGCGAGGAGGAGGCAGTTGCGGGTGCTGCCCGGCCGTCGCCCGGTGCGGCCGATGCGCTGGAGGAAGGAGGCCACGGTACTGGGCGAGTCGATCTGGATCACGCGGTCTAGGTCGCCGACGTCGATGCCGAGTTCCAGAGTGGACGTGGAGACGATGACGCAGTCCCGCGCCTCGGCGAACGCCTGCTCGGATCTGGCTCTCTCGTCGACGGAGAGCGAGGCATGGGAGAGGAAGGCGGTCACCTCGCGGGCCCGCAGCGCCGCACCGAGTTCCTCGACCTGGCGTCTCGATTCGCAGAACACCAGGCGCTTCTCGCCCCGGTGCAGGGCGGCTATGAGTTTGGCGGCGTTGCCGAGGGAACCCACGTAGTCCAATTCCACCCGGCCTGGCGGCGGTGTGCTCACCGAGATGGGGGCCGCGCCCGGAGCCATGGAACGGCCCGGGTCGAGGTCCGGTGCGACGACCCGACCTGGGCGTTTCCCCACGCCCGCCCCCTGGAGCCAGTTGAGGAGCTGCTGTGGATTTCCGACCGTCGCCGACAGTCCGATGCGCTGGATGGGGCGTCCGGTGACCTGTTCCAGCCGTTCCAGTACGGCGAGCAGATGCCAGCCGCGATCGTCGCCCGCGAAGGCGTGCACCTCGTCGACGACGACCGCCCGGACTCCGCCGAGCAGCCGGGCGTGGTCGGTCTTCACCCCGATGAGCATGGCCTCCAGGGACTCGGGGGTGGTGAGGAGGATGTCGGGTCCGTCGGTACGGATGCGCTGCCGTTGTGATTCCTTGGTGTCCCCGTGCCACAGTTCCGCACGGCGCCCGAGCCACTGGGCGTAGGAGTCGACACGGGTCACCAGGTTGTTGAGGAGCGCCTTGAGGGGGCAGAGGTAGAGCACGGAGGTGCCGGACCAGCGCTGTTCGGACATCGCGGAGAGGATCGGCAGACAGGCCGCCTCGGTCTTGCCGCCCGCGGTGGGGGCGAGCAGTATCGCGTCCTCGCCGTCCATCAGCGGCTGGATCGCGGCCCGTTGGAGAGGACGCAGGTCGGGCCAGCCGAGGGTGTTCACCACATGGTGGAGTACGACGGGGTCGAGCCGGTCGACGGGGTCGCTCGGGGCGACCGGCGCGGGGTGACCGGGCGTTTCCCGGGGGGAATCGAGGTCGTCCCCTGCCCGGTCGTCGTACGGTCCGGGGTGGTCGTCGTTCGGTCCGGGGCCGTCCCTCACACGTCGTCCAGGTCGATGTCGCCGGCTGTCACAGCGGTGGCGAGGTTCCGTTCGACGTCGGTGAGTTCGCTGCTGGTGACCGTGAGGCGGTAGTGGCGGCGGGGGTCGAAGTCGTCGAACTGGTCGACCCGGTCCAGGACGTCGCCGACGAGCTTCTTCAGAAAGAGCCGGGGGGCGACTCCGGTCTTCCCGCCGAGGGCTCCGCCGACCGCGCGGGCGAGGTCGGCGACGTACGCGTCGTCCACGAGTGCCTTGACCCGGTCGGGGGCGCCGGCCCCTTCCGCGTATAGGTCCCGGATGGTCGTGCCGAGGCCGATCAGTGACTCCTGGGTGAAGCCGGGAAGGCGCAGTTGGACGGCGCGCGGGTTGTCGAAGCGCGGGTCGGTGGTGAAGTCGGTGGCGAGGCGTTGGGCGAGCGGGGCGAGGCGCTGGACACCCTGCGGGCCGTCGTAGAACGCCGGGGTGCCGGTGATCACCAGGTAGAGCCCGGGGAAGCGACCGGAGTGGACCTCGTCGATGAGTTGCCGCAGCGCGTTCAGTGCCTTGTCGCGGGCGTCCGACCGGACGCGCTGAAGGGTCTCCACCTCGTCCAGGACGACGAACAGCCCGCGGTGCCCGGAATCGCGCAGGACGGTCAACAGCCCCTGGAGGAAGCCGAGGGCTCCGAAGTGGTCGAGGTCGCCGCGCACTCCGGCGGAGCGGCGTGCCGCCGCGGCCACATGGGGTTGGCCGCCGAGCCAGGCGAGGACGGCCGCGGCCGTGGTCTCGTCGCCCGCGGCGAGGGCGGCCCGGTAGCCGCGGAGTGCGGTCGCGAAGGACGGGGCGTGCCGGGAGACCTCGGCCAGCCGGGCGGTCAGCAGCTTCTCGACTTCGGCGGGGAGTTCGTCCTCGGTGGCCCCGGCCGCGAGGGAGTCCTCCTCCAGTGCGTAGAACCAGGCGTCCACGACGGGCCTCAGGGCGCTCGGCGGGAAGCTCGCGGTGGCCAGGCGCTCGGTGAGGCGCCGGTAGACGGTCTCCAGCCGGTGCAGCGGTGTCTCGGTCTCCGAGATCTGGATCTCGGCCACGGCCAGGCCCCGCCGCTTGGCCCGCTCCCCCAGCCAGCGGGTGAAGAACGTCTTGCCCGATCCGTATTCGCCCCGGACGGCCTTGAAAACGGATGCGCCGGAGGCGACCGCGTCCAGTTCGGAGTTGAGGGCGGCCTCGTACCGGTCCAGGCCGGTGGCCAGCAGGTCCAGTCCGCTTTCGGGTACGGCGCCACGCCGCAGCGCGTCCAGGACGGTTCGGCGGCGGCCGGCGGAGACGGACGTGGTGGAGGCGGTGGTGGGACGGGGCACGATCACCGGGTCAGTCTCCCATCCGTGCCGGATTGCGGAGTCGTCCAAGCGTTGGGCTTCCTCTCGGTCGAGCGGTCGGTCCGGAGGGCGGGCTGGTCAGGGGGTGCGGACGGGCTGCACGGCCCGTCCGTACCCGAGGGTGTGACCGTGCGTCACCCAAGTCCGAACTGGGCGCGCAGCAAAGACGCGTG
The DNA here is from genome assembly GCF_036226685.1 of Streptomyces sp. NBC_00690. NCBI lineage: Bacteria > Bacillati > Actinomycetota > Actinomycetes > Kitasatosporales > Streptomycetaceae > Streptomyces > Streptomyces sp. NBC_00690. The sequence continues at coordinate 6,571,114 of NZ_CP109009.1, read as the reverse complement.
CAGCCGGAGGGTTCGCCCGTCGGGAAGTGTCTCCAGGACCTGTACGCCGTCGTAGTTGAGGAGTTGGCGCAGTACGGCGGCGAAGCCGTCCGCCCGCCCGGCCGGGTAGTCGACGCGCTGTGCCAGGGCGGTGACGGGCAGGGTGCCCCCGGCGTCGAGGAGTGCGCGGACCGCCTTCTCCACCTTGTCCATGGGTGGTTTGCGGGCGAGGACGGCAACCTGGTCCCGGAGGGTGTCCGAGGCGAGGAGCCCCTCGATCAGGGCGTCGTCCGGTGAGACCAGGACGGGTGTGATGAGGCTCTGTTCGTCCTGGTCGGAGGGCACCAGGGCGACGTCGAAGAGCGAGTCGTGCGTCTGGGCGAGCTGGGCCTGTGCCTTGGTCGGTTTCGCCCGTCCCGGCTTCTCGGGTGCGGCGGGAGCCATTGCCGGTACGGGAGCGGGAGCGGCGGATGGCCGGGGCCGGCCGTCCGAGGTCCACCACGGCGGACTCGGGTCGCCCAGCTCGCGCCAGTTCGCGGGTGGGGTGGCGCCGAAGGGGAGGAAGGCGAGGACGGGGATGGTGAACTCGCGCAGGGACGAGCCACCGTGATAGCCCGCTTTGAGGGCGGTGTATCGCGAGTCCGTGTCCCACAGCGCGACGATCGAGGCACCGGGTTCGGGCCAGACGACCCGCGGGCCATGGAGCGCGACCTCCGAGGCGGCCAGCGGCCCACCGGGGGTCCGGTGGCGGGCGGACTCCGGTGCTGCCGCCTCCACTCGGACACCGTGCCGGTCGACGACGTGTCCGTGGTCGCTGGTGAGGATGACCGCCATGCCCTGGGCGGCGGCGACCCGGAGCAGATCGCGCAGCCGTCCTATCTCGTCGATGCGCCAGGCGCCGTCGCCGAGTTTCTGCTCCTTGCCGAGGCGGTCGTCGATGGTGTTGAGGACGACGGCGACATGGGTCCGCTCATCGCCGAGGGCTTCGGTGAGGGCCGGGCCGAAGGTGTCGCCGGAGCCTTCGGCGCGTAGATCGTCCTTGTGGAAGACGGCGGCGGGCGCACCGCCCCAGAACGCGTGGGCGGCGAAGAGCCGCTTCTCATCGGCCTGGTTCCCCTTCATCAGGCGTCCCGCGAAGAGGGAGGTGCGGCAGACCGCCGTCACTGTGGGCAGGGCGGCGGCCATCGCCCGTCGGCCCGGCGCACCGCCCCGGTCCGGGGTGAGCGGGTCGAATTCGGCCCAGGAGGCGCGTAGTTCCTCGCCGAGTTCGGTGGCGATGGCCGAGCTCATCCCATCGAGTACGAGCAGCAGGACACGGCGTCCGCTGCCGTCCCGGGCGACCGGTTTGACGACCCGTTCGAGGAAGGTCTCGACCGTCAGCATCGCTCCGGGCCCGGTCCCGTCGGCGGTCCAGTTCGCGAGGTCGGCGGCGAAGGAGCGGTCGATCTCATGCCGCTTGCGGCGTACCCGGGTGCCGAGCACGTCGTACGCGGACTTGAGGACCGGGTCCGGGTCGCCGCCCGCCTCGATGTGTTCCAGTGCCCGGTCCACCCAGCCGGTTTCGGCGATCTGGCGGTCCATGGCTGCGGCCACCGTGTCGGAGCAGAGGTCCGGTTCGCCGGCCAGCCACTGGGCGAGCCGCTGGCCCATCCGGGCCCGTTCCAGCCGGGCCCGGGTCTCGGGCCCATCGGCGCGCAGGTGGTCGCCGAGTGCGCGTACGGCCTCCGAGATCGCTTCGGGACCTTGGGAGGCGAGTGCCCGTCCGACGGTGGCGAACCGGGCCTCCAGACCGGCCGCGAGGAGGGGGCTGGCCGCGGCAGCGGCTTCGGCACCGAACTGGCGGACCAGTGCGGACGCCCGGTCCAGGACGGTTTCGCCGGTCCTCCTGGCCTGCCGGGCTTCTTCCCTGTCCCCCGCCGTGGCGCGGGCGGCGGTGGCGAGCAGGGTGGAGACGTACTCCTCGGTGGCCGATGCGAAACGGGACACCAGGGCGTCGAGTTCTTCGCCGGAGGCCGGGGGCTGTTCGCCGAACCAGCGTTCAGCGCGGCCCCGAGCACGGTAGCCGTCGGCATCCGGTTCGCCGTGCAGCCACAGGGCCGCGCAGACGAGGCCGAAGGCCACGGCCTCTGTGCCGTGTTCGGCGTCGACCAGGGCGAGCAGGGCCCGTCCGGCAGGACCGGCCTGGTCCTCCTCGCCGAGGAAGGCGGCGAGTCCCGAGCGTTCGGGGCCGCGCAGTTCCAGCAGGCGTTCCGGGCCACCGGGGGTCAGGGACCAGGCGAGCAGGGCATGGGGGTCGAGGCTGTCGCTCGCGGGGGCGCGGCCCGTGACGGCAGTGTCGGTGTCGGTGTTGTAGCGGCCGAGGCGCAGACGGCGCAGTGCCAGGGCGGAGAGTGCGGTGCGCCGGGAGAGCATGCCGCCCGCCAGCGGGGGCCAGCCGCCGGGCGGGGTGGCGCCGAGGAGGGCTTCGGCGGCCCAGTTGACGTCCTTGAGGCGTGGGTCGACCTGTTCGGCGCCGAACGCCTCGCGGACCACGTCCCAGCTGTCGACGTTCTCGATGCGGGGTTTGTGGGCGCGGGCGAGGATCGCCGGGTCGAGTTCGCTCTGTTCGCGGTCGGTGAGGATGACGAGCACGGCCGGGCCGCTTGGGTCGGCGGCGCCGGCCGTCCCGGCTCCCAGGTGGTCGAGGAGGAGTTCATGGATGGCGAGCGGGGAGGGCGCGGCCACGATCCGGGCGGTGAGCCCCTCGCCCCATACGGGTTCGACGGGTCCATCCCACTGCGGGGCGGACCGCAGCAGCACCGCCCTGCGCTTGCCCTCTCCCTCGGGGGTTCCGGCCGGGGAGAGGGTCGAAGCCTCGTCCCGAGTCACGGCAGGAAGCCGGGTGAGGGACGCAGCGAGGGAGCGCTGTGACGACAGGTACTGGGTGACGGTCGCGAGGTTCAGCCGGACGGCGGCCGATGTGGTGGCTTGCGCGCTCATCGGTCGACCACCTTCCAGGTGATTTCGATGGTGGCGCCCGGCTCCCTGGCGGCCAGTTCGGCAAGGTCGGCCTGGAGTTCGGCCGCCGCACGGGCTGCGGTGGTGCGTCCGCCGCCGGAGCGGGGGGTCCGCTTCAGGGGGGAGGGCTGGGACGGCAGCGACAGGAGCCCGTCGATACGGGGGTCGCTGGTGTCCGTGTTCAGTGTCACCGTCCCGGCCCCGGGAGCGGGGGTGGCCGGTTCGGGGGTGACGATCACAGGCGGTGGGGTGGCCGCCGCCCGGTTGCGCTTCACCAGCGCGAGGACTTCTCGCTGGGTGTGGGCCAGGGCTTCCTTCAGATCCCTGGTCCGCTGGTCACAGCGGGCCACCTCACGCAGGGAGTCGAGAAGCGCCCGACCTTCGGGCCCTTCGGCCGAGGCGAGGTCCAGGGTGGTCCAGGAGGCCGCGTCCAGCGCCTGGACGACCTTGCCCGCCTGTTTGACCGACACTCCGTAGCGGTCCGCGCCGACCTGGCCGAGGTCGAACCCCGCCAGGGCTTCCACCGTCTTCTTCGCTCCGGCCGCGCCTTGGCCCGCGCCCTGGGTGAGTTCCTTCAGCAGGGCGGCTGACCTGCGGGCGAGGGCGAGCCGTCCGGTCTCGTCCGTCTCGTCGAGCTGGAGGAATCCGGCGTGCTCCTCCAGCTTCGCGACCAGTTCCGCGGCGGACTCCTGGTGGGCGCCCGCCTGCTGGGCTATCTGCCGGGCGAACTGGTTGACCATGCGCCCTCGCCTGAGCGTGGGCGCATGTTCGCCGAAGATCGCCATATAGCGTTGCCGGGCCGTCTCCCACTCCTCCTCGGCGGGCAGCGGCTGGCTGCGCAGCGCGTCGCGGTCCTTGACCTGCGACAGTTCGGGTGCCGGGTCGAGCGGCATCCCCGCCCGCACCCACACCCGGTCGTCCATCTCGGCGAAGGACGCGACGACGAGCCGGGCCAGGTGCTCGGGCAGTCCGCGCGGGCTGGGCCGGTCCGTCCAGTCGGTGAGGGTGATCAGGGTGAGGTCCCCGGTGACGCCCTTCTCGCGGGCGAGCTGCCGGAAGTGGTCGGCCCAGTAGGTGGAGAGCTCGAAGTACGCCTCCTTCTGCCGCCCCAGCCCCAGCGGCCCGGCGATGCGCCGCATCAGCGCCCGGTCACCGGCCGGGACTTCGGTACGGCCGTCGCGGGCCTCGGCGGCGGCCCGGACATGGGTGAACACCTTGCGGGCGTCACCGGTCTTGACGGCCGTCCCGCTGTTCTCGGGATCGAGCTCCGGATGGTCGGGGTACTGGGCGGCGAGGAGCTTGCCCGCGATGTGCCGGATTCCGTCGTGCAGGGTCTGGCCGATGGAGAGGGTGAGGCCGTCCACCTCGCGGAGCGATTCGAGGTGGTCGCTAAAGCCGACCTCGACATCGGCGGGCTTCTTCTCGGCGAGTCCGTACGCCTGCTTGAAGGCCGCCTTGACGTTCTTCAGCAGGGATTCGCGCTGGGTCTCCAGGAGGCCCTTGGCGCGGGCCCGGTTGTCGGCGTTGAGATGGGCCGCGTACTGGGTGTCGAAGCGCTGGCCGTCCGCGAGTGCCCGGTCGATCACAACGAGCCTGCGGAAGTCCCCGTACCGCTGGGCGGCGAGGTGGGTGGGGAGCCAGGCGACGGTACGGGACCTTTCGCCCTGCTGCTTCTCGCGGAGCCGACGGACGCGGTTGGCGTCCTCGACGGGTCCGTACTCACCGTCGTCGAACGGCAGGTCGATGGCGAGGCGCCAGCGACCCTCCTCCTGGGGTATCAGGTCGTGGTCGGGGAGTTCGTCCTCGTCCGCGATGTTCCCGAAGATCACTTCGACGGTGCGCTCCGTGCCCCGCCAGACGAGGTTCAGCTCATCGGTCAGCCGGCCCTGCTCGATGCCGAGTTCGGCGGCGAGCAGACGCTTGGCGAGCGCCAGGCGGTTGCCCGGGTTGTCGTTGACGTTGGCGTTGGCGATGACCGAGTCGACGTCGACGCCGGAGAGCTCCAGACGGACACCCGGGTTCGCGTCGGTGCCGGTCTCCTTGATCTCCGGGAAGCGGCCGGCCCACTCGGCGACCTTGTTCTTGAGGATGCCGTACTCACGGCCGGGGATCGGGGCGACCACGGAGCCGTAGTTCAGTGCGGAGAGCCGTCGGATCGTCAGATCGGCGAGGGCGGGCACGCTGGGGGCGAGCGCGGAGAGCAGCAGGGTGCCGATGATCCGGTTGTCGCCGGTGAAGGTCTTCACCCGGCCCTTCAGGCCCCGGTCGGTGATGCTGTCGGGGCGGTGGGTGTACTGCTCCACGTCCTCTTCGGACACGTTGTACGTGGCGAGAAGGTACGGGCGCAGCTTGGTCCGGTACAGCTTGTCGGCGGCCTCGAAGACGACGCGCATGCTGTCGCTGAACGGCTTGTCGCCGCCCGCTGTTATCAGCGGGTACAGCTCGCCGACCGGGATCAGATCGCCCAGGCGCAGTTGGTCGCGGTGGTTTGCGAGGAGTTGACCCATGAGCTTCATGCCGGTCCGGTTGCGCTGGAGCGCGGAGGAGACATGGACGAGGGTGTCCATGAACGCCGGGGAGAAGGGGTACGTGAGGCGGAAGCTCTCCTCGTCGGCTCCGACGCCGCCACTGCCCCCGTCTGAGCCGAGGAGGGTGTCCCAGACCTCCTGGCGGACCTTGCGGGTCTTCTCGAACTCGCTGGTGACGAGGGCGGCGGCCTCGGGGCTCTTGGGCCGCAGAAGGCGGGCCTGGGCGATCTGGGGGAGGTTGCGGTCCTCCAGCGTGATCTTGTCGAAGCGGCCGGACGCCTGGTTGAGGGTGTCCTGGATGGCGGACTCGGCCGCCCCGGACAGTTCCTCGCCGACGAGTTCACGGAGATCGCGCTGCCGGGCGATGAAGGAGACGATGGGGATGGCCCGACGGGCGTCCGCGCCCTCAACGAAGTTGGTGATCTTGCCTGCCTCGCGCCCCACCGTCTTCGTCTCGTGGATGAGGGTGGCGAGCCAGAGGATCAGTTCGTCGAGGAAGAGGATCAGGCCGTCGTAGCCGAGTTCCTTGGCGTGGGCGGCGATGACGGAGAGACCCGCGTCGAGCGAGATGAATCCGTTCTCGCTCTCGGTGGCGTGCTGGGCGAAGCCGGGGCGGAGGTTGGTGATGGCGTCCTGGACGAGACGTGCCCGCAGCTCCATGGGGGTGGTGGGGTGGAGCATGTTGAACCCCTCCACCTCCTCATGGTTCTCCTCGGCGGCGAGGGCGGTGTCGAGGAGGGCAGGGGTCCAGGCGAAGGACTCGCCCCACTCGTCGTCCTCGTCGGCGACCTCGATGGCGGCCTCGTCGAGCGGGATGAGTGTGGCGAGTCCCTTGATGACGGACTCGTCGCCCATCCGGGCCCGCATGGCCCGGATGTCGGCGAAGAGCGCGTCGGTGCGGTAGACCTGCGGGGTGGGGGCCTCGGGGTGGAGCTTCTTGACATGGGTGACATAGGTGCCGAGGACCCGCTGCTCCAGGGCCTTCGCCCCGAGCATGTGGTACGGCACGAGCAGGAACTTCTTGCCGTCGGTACCGAGCCACTGATGCTTGGTCAGTACGGGGTCGAAGTCCTCCCGCCCGTGCGCGGCCGGACTGCCGCTGAGGAGCGCGTGCAGCACCGCCATGAAGTGCGACTTACCAGAACCGAACGATCCGTGAAGGTACGCGGCCTTCGAAGCGCGTCCGTCGAGTGACGCCTTGATCAGGCCGAGTGCCTCGTCGTAGTTCTCCAGCAGACGTTCCGTGACCACATAGTCCCTGAGCGCGCGTTCGGCGCCTTCCGGGGTCGTCGCCTCGGAGAGCTGGAGAACGAAGTCGGACGTGGAGATCGACTCTTTGATGTTGATGACATCGCGGAGCAGGGGCGGCTGCTGGGCCATTGTGTGTGTCGCTCACCTTCTGACGGCACCCGCCGCCGCTGTCCGCGCCGGGCTCTGGCCGACGTACCAAGGACCGTAATGACGGACATTGTCCGTCAACGGCGTTGGTTGCAACCCCCCAGCGGCAATCTTCTACCTCACAGCATGTCAGCAACAACTGACCATCTGTCGCTCGTCACGGGTGCTATCTGCCGGAGGGTCAGACTCCGTTCAGTGGTCGGGAAGCCATCTACGGCTCCGGGCGTTGATCTCGGCGATGCGTGCGCTCAACTCCTCCAAGTCGTTCAGCCGCTGAAGGTGGACGGGGTCGGCGTCCCACGCACGACCGCCACCGAGGGGGCGGAGTTGTAGGTACGGGCCGAGGCGGGCCATCACGACGCCGACCCGGTCGCGCTGGAGGTCCCGGACGGTCTGTCCGATGTCGAGTTCGTCCGTCATCGGGGGATGCCCTGCTCGATCACGGCCGCAAGGGCGAGCGCCACCGGCGCCGAGCAGACGCCGAGGTGGACCAGAGCGCCCCGGGTCTCGTCGGACCAGGGGCTGCGGATGTCCATGGCGGGCAGTTGGATACCGGCGCGGCTCAGAGCCTGGGCGAGGGCGTCCCGGGCTTCGACAGCCTCTTGGATCTTGTGCGGGGCCGCCTGGACGGGGGTGGCGGGCAGCGCGTCGGCAGTTCGTTGTTCCGTGGTCATGGGGGTGTACTCCTTCGGCCGTTTCTACGGACTTCCCTGACCGGATCGCACACCGTGGATTACCGTGCGTAGTCCGGTCATTACGAGGATGTATCCGGAGAAGGCCGCCGATGTCGCGGATGGGCCACCGCTGCCCTGTTACGCGGTGTTGCTTCCACACCTTCCACGGACCGTCACGGAAGGGAGCCGACCATGCCGCCACGTCGGGCGATCAGCGGCCGAAGCCAGGAGCCACGGCAACGCTTCGCGGAGGAGGTCCGCAAGTTACGGACGGCCAGCGGAACGAGCCTGCGCCAACTCGGCGAACGGCTCGGCTGGGACTACTCGCTGTTCGGCAAGATGGAGAAGGGCGAGACGCTGAGCAGCCCGGATGTCGTCCAGGCCCTCGACACGCACTACGGGACGTCGGGGATGCTGCTGGCCCTGTGGGAACTGGCGGCGAGGGACCATACGCAGTTCCGGGAGCGGTACCGGCGGTACATGGCGCTGGAGGCGGAGGCGGTGAGCTTGTGGCACTTCGCGGTGAGTGTGCTGCCGGGGTTGCTTCAGACGGCGGGGTACGCGGGCGAGTTGCTGAGCGCGGGCGGCTTCAAGGGGGATGAGCTGACGCGTCAGGTGGAGGCGCGAGTAGGGCGACAGGAGCTGCTGGAGGGCGAGGATGCACCGCCGTTCCGGACGATTCTGTCGGAGGCTGCGTTGCGGACGGCCTTGCGGGATGAGCAAGCGTGGCGGCAGCAACTGGAGTATCTGGCTGAGGCGGCTGAGCGTCCGAACGTGACTCTTCAGGTGCTCCCGCAAAACGCTGGGCTGCACGGCTTGTCGAGCACCGACGTCTGGTTTCTGCGGCTTCCGGACGCCCGCACGGTGGCGTACACGGAGAACGGCTACGGAGGCGAACTCATCGAAGATCACGCCGCAGTGGAGCGTATGCAACGTGCGTACGATATGACCCGCGACCTGGCCCTGTCGCCTGCCGAGTCGCGGAAATTCGTCCTGCGCATGTTGGAGGAACTGCCGTGCGATCAATCGATCTGACCGCCGCAACCTGGCGCAAGAGCAGCTACAGCAATCAGGACGGCGGTGCGTGCGTCGAAGTCTCGGACGGCTTCGATGGCACCATCCCTGTACGGGACAGCAAGAACCCGAGCGGTCCTGTTCTCGTCTTCCCATCGGGTGAGTGGTCGTCCTTCGTGACCGCCGTCAAGGACGGGCATCTACCTGCCTGAACACTGCTTGAGTGCCCGAGCGAACGGCCCCCGTGGCGGGACTTGCGTCCTGCGCTTCACGGGGGCCGTTGTGGTCGTCGGTGGGCCTACTTCTTGGTGGTACGACGCCCACGGGTGGCGGGGGTCGGACGCCAGGCGCGTAGATCGGCATCGGTCAGCCCGTGCTGCCCCTGCACCATCTGCCGATCCCCTCGGAAGAACTCGGCCGGCGAAGCGCCGAAGTCCGGGTCGAACTCATCGTGCCACTGCTCAAGCCACGGCTGAAGCTCCAACAACCCGGCGAGGAACGGCGTCAGCTCCTCGGAGGTCAGCCCCTCGTTTGCGGCGATGTACACATCGAGCGCATATGCCTGCTCCTGATGATCCCAACCGGCCCAGCCGTACAGCTCGGGCGTCGCGGAGTTGGTCTGCCCATAGGAGATGAACCGCTCCTTGGGCACATCGAGCTTCCCCCGGGCCTTCCAGTAGGAAGGCCGCAGGAAGTCAGCAGAGGTGTACTTCGGCGGCACGGGGATGGCATCCCGGATCTTCCGCTTCTCCAACTCGTCCGTCGCGGCGTCCTCCTGCCGCTGGCGGTGCCAGACGTCCTCCCAGTCCAGGCGCTTCTTCAGCCCGGAGGGCTTGTAGCGCAGGGCGGGGAGGAAGGGCACATGCTCATTGGTCATCAGCTCGGCGACGACGACGGGTAGTTCCTTGCGCGGTGCGTAGATCTTGGCAACGGAGACGAAGTCCTCGTCGCGAGAGAGTGCGTCCGTGAGCCGGGAGAGTGCGATGAGTGCTGGCTTGTCGTTCTCGTCGAACCAGTGATCGCGGTTCTCGATCCGATCGAGCAGCCAGGATCGGAGGGCCTTCTCCTGAAGGGAGTCCCAGCCTTCGGTGGCCCAGCGCCGCTTGTACTCGGGCCGCTCGATCATGCCAATGGCACGAGACGACTCGATGACGTCGATCCGCTTCTGGACTACCGCGCGATAAGGGGCTGGCCAGTGGGTCGGGATCTCGGTGATGGGCGTGGAGCCATGACGTTTGAACCACTCGTCGCTGGCCTCACCTGCGGCGACACGCCGGGCGAGCACAATCTCGAATGCACGCTCGCCAAGAGCAAGTTCAGGAACGTCCGAGTCATCGGGTTCCTCGGAGACACACAGGCTCTCAGGGAGCAGCCTATACAGCGAGTAGACCTGCCAGTCCAACTCCTCTTGGAGAGTGATCATGCGACTACGGGTCGAGAGCCAACTGTCGCGAGCATCGCGAAGGGCCTGAGCACTGGGAGTCGTCCTAGCAGCAAGAGTGGGCGGGCTAGTGGTGGTTAGCTTTTGGGCGCAATGGTCCAGAGCAGTGGCGAGAACGGTGGGGTAGGCAAAAGGTAGCGGGAACTCCTCCAACTTAGTTCCGGTAAACTCGAATCGATGCTCCCATAGTTCATCGGAGATACCACCACCAATACCGCCATTACCCTTTGATTGACTCACTTGCTTTAGCCAAAATCCAGCGGTGGAACTATTCAGCAGCCCAAGAAGTTGCAGATGATCCTCCTCACTTGCACCCGCCCTCAGTTTGATTACCGGAGCAGACTGCTTGAAAACTCTACCGCCCCGGTCTAGCACAAAGTGATTGTGCGTGGAAACAAAAGAGAACGCGATAGACAGCGGAGTTCGATACGCAGACGCGGTGAACTGCATATAATCCCACCACTGAAGGCCGGCATCAGCCATGTCCCCCTGAAATGTACGCCGCACTTGGAGCACACGTCGCAAGCTCCAGAGATCATGAGCCAAATCGCCTGGAGCGATCTCCTTCGCATACGGGAACCAGATCGACTCCTCGGACTCAGCATTCCAGTCGCGTACAATCTCACCAATCATTAGAGGGCGAAGCCCTTCACGACTTGCAAAAGTTCGATACGTTTCACGCAAGGGTCGAATATACGCTTCATCCGCCCCCGCACGGATCGCACGGCCAATGGGGACCTCAATTGCTGACTTCATAGGCTGAACGCTAGCCTCATCCAGCTTTTCTACCATTTCGAGTCCACCAGCACCAAGAATCCAAGGTTGCTTGCCAAAATAGCGTTGCCGCTCAAGGTCGTCCACCGATACCCACTGACTGATGGACCCTGGTCTATCAATCTGATCCACAATAGAATTCCAGACCAACCCGTCCTCGGCCCTCTCTGGCGCTACGGGTTCACCCTGAACACTTCGTACCGTACGGACGAAAACTGAACGCCCACTTCCTTCATAGCGCCTACCCACCAAAATGACAGTCGGCGTCCCATGACCAGGAATGTAAGCACCAGAAGTGTCAATTACTTCCGTCAACTCTACGCGGTCGCGCAAATAATTCTCGACTAGCTTGGCCCCAAACTCACGCTTCATAAAGGAGTTGGAAGTAATCTGGCCGATCATTCCGTACCCCTGACCATCGGCACCACCTCGCCTGGAAAGTTCAAAGAACCGCTGGGCAAACGGCACAGACAATGCGTAAGTACCCCCGCAGGAATCATAGAGATCCCGGTACAGCTCATTGAGCTTCTTGTCCTTCACTGTGATATATGGCGGATTCCCCACCACCACGTGATACCGCCCCTGCTCCAGAATCCCAGGGTGCTCGTTCACATCCTCCGTCGCATAAGCGAACTCAACCAGCCGATCCCCGGACTCGCCAATAAGTTCCAGCTCCATTTGCCGGTCCTTGATCAGCGAATCCCCCACAGCTAGATGAATTGGCCAGTCATACGCACTGGCCTCTGCCAGCGTCCGGATGTGCGCTGCCGCCATAGCAGCCATCAGAAGCCGGAACCTCGCCACCGCCACAGCAAACGGATTCAGGTCCACCCCATGAACGGAATCCAGCGCCTCCCGCACCCGCTCGTACCGGTCCTTGCCCGGCTGGCCCTCGCCCCACAGCCGCACCAGCCGCCGGAACGCCCCGAGCACAAAGTGCCCCGACCCGCACGTCGGGTCGATCATCTTCAGGCCCTCGTAGCCGAACTCCCGTACCGCCGGGGTCATCGTCCGGTCGAGGATGAACTCCTCCACGAACTCCGGGGTCTGGAGCAGCGCGTACGTCTTCCGGGCCGCCTCGCTCAGGTCCTGGTACAGGTCGCCCAGGAACCGGGTGTCCCAGCCCTCCGTGCCGTCCTCGTTCAACAGGTCCGTGAAGTCATGGACCAGCACACCCGCCTCGTCCCGCTCACGCCAGAACGTCACCAGCTCCCGCGCACCATCATGTGACAACGGGATCTGGAACAACGGGTTGTGCTTCCGGTTGAAGAGCAGTCGTCCCGCCTGGCCCTGGCCCAGTTCCGCGAACGCCTGCTCCAGCCAGCCACGGAATGTGGGGTCGTCGGCCGTCGACAGATACTCCTCAAAGCGGGCCAACGCCAGGTCCCGACGGTCCGGCTCCGGGGCGGTCACATACGGGTCCGGGATCAGGCGGTTGTCCTCGCAGAAGCGGACGAAGACCGTGCCCAGCACCCAGGCCACCGCGACCTGGGTGACCCGCTCGTCCAGCCAGGAGTTCCATGTGCCGCCCGTACGGCCCAGCTTGCGAGCCTGGTCGTACTCGGCGCGCAAGCGCGCGCCGACCTCCCCGACCGCTTTCACCTGCTGCGACAGATCCGTCTCAACTGCCTTGACCTGCTTCTTCAGGTCATTCAACAGGGCTGTGCGGTCGACCACTTGAGGTCCCCCCTCGGTGCTATCGGACGTTTAGCCCATGTTCACACGAAGATCGCCGCCGCGGTGGGTGTTGTTCACCCATGAATCAGGGAGTTCGATCCACTCCCCCAGCCCCGCCTGATACGCCACCGCGGCCTGACCGAGTCGCGGTTCGCGTGACGGGTCCGGCTGTGGGACCAGCAGCCACAGGCCCCGGCCGCCCTGTCGGGAAGCCTCCGCGAGCCGGTCCAGGACGCCCATCGCGTCGTACCGGGCGAACACCGCGGCGTCCGTCAGCAGGACCGGGCCCGTACCCGCGCCGAGGAGTTCACGTATCCGGGGTTCCACCGAACCCCAGGCGGTCCGCGCGTACTCGGCGAACTTCACCGCGCCCCGGGTGCCGGGCTCGGCCGCGTCCGCCTTGAGCAGGGTCTCCCAGGTGGGCTTCGTACCCTCGGGGACCAAGGCGTGCAGGGCGTCCAGGAAGAGGTCCGTGACCGAGACGGCCTGAGCGCCGATACGGGCGTCACACAGCCCGCGTACGGCATGGCGGGAACGGTGCTGGTGCACCGTCAGAATGCGGTAGCCGTCGCGCCGGGCCGAGGCGGTCAGGCGTTCCTCGGCGCGTACCGCGCCCGCCATCAGCGGATCGTCGGAGTAGCGCGTCACCAAGCCGACCTCGGTGGCCTGTCGCCAAGCGCCGGTGGTCAGATAGCTGGACGCGCCGTCCATCCGCGCGGGCAGATACCGCAGGGTACGGGTGTCCTCACGGGTGGAGAGGGTGAGGTCGAATCCCGCGTCCCGCAGCGCCTTCGTCAACGGACCGCCCGTCGGCAGTTCATGGGTGGCCGTGCCGCGGGGGTCGCGCAGGACGAGTTCGGGGAAGCGCGCTCGTACCCGCTCGTGCACATCCTCACCGGTCACGCCCGGCTGCCTGCCTTCCGGCACACCCGGGATCAGTCGCACCAGCCCGGCCTGGGTCAGTCGCAGGGCCCGTACCAGCGGCAGATCACGGGGGTAGATCTCCAGTCGGGGTGTCGCCGCCGCGTTGAGGGAGGCAGCGGCGGCCAGCTCCACCAGCCGTCGTTCGTCCCACTCGACCGTGCCCGGCGGCGGGGTCAGTGTGCTCAGTTCGCCGAGGACCGTGGTCGCGGTGGGCAGGGTGTCCAGTTTGGCGAGGCGGTCGGCCCGGCGGCCCAGCCGGACCGCATAGTCGAGCAGGCCCGGAGCGGTCGGGGTGTCGGGGGCGTCGTCCTCGCGGACGTCCAGGGCGAGGAACCCCGCACCGAGGGCCTCCTCGGTGGCCTTGCGGTTGGGTTGGTGTCGTAGCTCGGCCTCCTCCGGCACCAGTTGCTCCACCTCCACCACCGCCCGTACCGCGGCCAGCGCCAGCGCCCGCCGCTGCTCGCGCTCGGAGAGCTGCGTACCGCGCCGTACCGCGAGGGCGTCGGCGATCTCGGCTGCGGAGGCGACCCGGCCCAGGCCCACCAGGAGATCCACGATCTCCGCGCGCAGCGCCTGCACGGCCGGGTGCTTCTTCCAGCGCTTGCGTTCCTCCTTCAACAGCTGCGGGATACGGCCGGTCGACAGGGCGAGCGCGTCGGCGACGTCCTTCTGCCGGGGCCAGACGCCGATGCCGGGGAGTTCGCCGCGCTCGTCGGGGAGGCGCAGCAGCAGCCGGACCATCTCGACCTTGCTGTGGTTGGAGCGGTTGTTGTTGAGCTCCGGGACGAAGATGGTGGCGAGGGTGTCCAGGCTGACCGAGCGCAGGGCGGAGGTACCCAAGCCCGGGTCCCCGTCGGTGGCGACCCTGCCGAGCAGGGCGGATTCGGTGGCGGTGAGCTGGGCCAGTTCCTCCTTCGCCTCCGCTCGGCCGCGCGGGGTCAGTGGCGAGACGGGTGTGCCGTGCAGGCGGTCGCCCCACTCGCGTTGGCGGCGCTGTACCTCACCGCGGGTCTTCGCGCCCAGGCCCGGGGCGTTGAGGAGCTTGCGGCGGCTGTAGTCGAGAAGCCCTCCGACAGCGGTGATGCCCAGTCCGTAGAGGAACGCTTCGGCAGCCGGGGTGAGGCCGGCAGCCGAGAGATGGGTGTCGCGGGTGACGTCCGCGGCCAGCCGCTCGCGCTGCTCCTCCGCCGTGATGGGTTCGGCGTCCGCGATGACGGCAGGACCTGACGGTCCCGGCTGTCCTTGCTGCCCCGGCTGTCCGGGCTTGAGGGGTTCAGAGGTCTCGGGGTGCCGGGAGCGGTGGCTGGAGGGCACGATCTGCGTGGCGTCCAGGAATATTCGCTTCCAGGCGTCCCGCATCGGCTTCAGCTCGGGGAAGCGTCGGGCTGCGTCGCGGTGCAGGGCCTTGCGGAAGAAGGCGACCAGGCCGTCCCGTACGGCGGGCTCGAAGGCGTCCGCGGCGAGGGTGGGGTGCGGGTGCTTCTTCTGGTCGGTCATCCGGGGCAGGACGGAGCCGTCGCCCCACTTGGGCAGTTCGCCCGAGGCCATCTGGTGGAGGGTGACGGCGACCGCGTACCGCTCGGCGTGGGCGTCGTACGCGGTGCGGGTCAGGGTGCCGATGAACGGGTCGAGATAGCCCTCGGTGCCCGCCTCGTAGTCCTTGGCCGGGTATCCGGCGAGGGAGAAGTCGATGAGGACCAGTTCGCGGGTGCGGTTGGGGCGGATGCGTATCGCGATGTTGTCGGGCTTGATGTCGCGGTGCCAGACGCTCTCGCCCTCCAGGAAGTCGACGGCGCCGAAGAGGTAGTCGCCGTACGCCTCCAGTTGGTCGATCTGGAGCCGTCCGCGCTCACGGAGCTGCCGGGCGACGGTCTCCTCACGGCCCCGGGCGCGGGCAGTGGTCGCCGTGTCGGTGCCCTCCGCGCCGGCTCCTGGTGTGCTTTCCTCCCGCTCGTCGCCCACGTACTCCAGGGCGAGGAGCGTACGGCCGCCGATGCGCAGGGGCTCCGGCTCGACGAGCCGGATGACGCGGGAGTCCGGGCGCAGCCGTCCCATCACTCCGGCCTCGTGGACGAGGATCTCGCCCCGGCTGTCGGAGAGTGCGACCTTGAGGACGGCCAGCGGGCGTGTTCTGCGCGCCTCGGCCTCCAGGTCGCGGACGAGGAAGGCTCGGCTGGTCGAGCCGGTGCCCAGTCGGCGGCGGACCTCCCAGCGGCCTCCCAGTACATCGCCCGCGACGGCCTCCAGCGGGTCCTTCTCGGGCGCCTCGGGGGAGGTGGGGGCGGCGGCCGGGGCGGTGAGGGAGTCCTCGACGAGTTCCAGCATCTCCAGGAATTCATCGACCGTGGAGAGCCGCTGCCCGGGGCGGTAGGCGGTGGCGGCCTGCACCAAGTCGTCGATGTCCTCGGAGAGACCGTCCACCAGCGCGCTGGGGCGCAGCCCCTCGCCGGCCTCTAGTCGGGTCAGCAACTCGGCCTGGCTCGCGGCTGGTGCCTTGCCGGTGACCAGGAGATAGGTGAGGACTCCGAGGCCGTAGACGTCCAGATAGACGGGGTCGGCGTTACGGGCGGTCAGTTCGGGGGCGAGGTAGGCGTCGGAGCCCTCGGAGAGGTGGATGGCGGAGAGTGCCGTCGGGGCGAAACGGGTCATGCTCTGCCCGGTGCTGCTGTTCGCGGTGCGCTGGGTGGCGATCTGCCAGTCGGAGATCTGGAGGTGTGGGGTGAGCCAGGCCGCGTCCTCGCCGGAGGGCTGCGCGTTCGCGCCCCGGGCGCCTCGGGCGCGGGGGATCACATGGACGGATCTGGCGGCGAGTGCCCGGTGGTGGATGCGGCTGGAGTGCGCGGAGCGCATGGTCTCGGCCAGTTGTCGGACGAGCGCCATCCGGCCGAGGATGTCGAGCTT
The DNA here is from genome assembly GCF_036226685.1 of Streptomyces sp. NBC_00690. Taxonomy (NCBI): domain Bacteria; kingdom Bacillati; phylum Actinomycetota; class Actinomycetes; order Kitasatosporales; family Streptomycetaceae; genus Streptomyces; species Streptomyces sp. NBC_00690. The sequence continues at coordinate 6,554,807 of NZ_CP109009.1, read as the reverse complement.
CTCCCCGTACTGGAGGAGGTATTCGTCCAGGCGCAGGGTCTTGGGGTGGTAGTCGAAGATCAGCGCGGGACCCGCCGAATGCCCTGAGGGGTCGTACTGGGTGAGCTGGACGACGCCGGGGTGACGGAATCGGCTCAGTACCGCGGCTTCCCTGCGGGCGGCGTCGTCCACGGACCGTCGTATCGAGGCGTCCGAGCCGCGCTCCCGCAGATAGATGCGGACCCTGACCTCCTTGTGCAGGTCGGTGTGACGGCCCTCGTAGTCCGCCCAGGTCTCCCCGGAGTCGAGGGACTTCCGCTCCAACTGGTAGGGGCCGACCTTGTATTCGGCGTCGCTGCGGCGGATGCCGACGCGCTCCAGGACGGACTTGATCTCGCGCGAGCTGACGGCTGTGATGCGTCGGCGTTCGTCGCGCGGGGGCTGCTTCAGCATCTCGACCAGTTCGGCGACGGTGTGAACGCCGTTCTCGTCGTGGGCGGGGAGTCGGACCCGCAGTGAGCCCTCGGTGAAGCAGACGGCCTCACCGACCCATACGCGCTTGCCGTTCTGCCCGAGGAGGCCCGCCAGTTCCTTCGCCTTCTTGTTGACCAGGTGCAGCGGGTTGCCGTGCGGGCGGCGGCCACCATGCGGAGCGGTCTGAATCCAGGTGCCGTTCTCGCTGGTCAGGGTGCCGTGCCAGTTTTTCAGCTCAATCATGAAGACGCCACCGGGGGCGATGACGAGGAGATCGACCTCCCGGACGTGCCCGGTGTTCGCGGTGAAGGTGAAGTTCGACCAGGCCCGCCACGGGTCGGCATCCGGCAGTTGCTCCCGGATGGCCTCCAGACCCCGACGCTCGTGATCGAACTCGGACTCGGTGACCGTGGTCCACCGGCCTTCCCGCATCTGCCCGCCCCCACTTCCAGCTTCCGTGGTGAAGTGCAGCCCAGCTCGGTCACCGGACGGCCAGAAGCCCTCGGGAGATCCTAACGGCGCGATCCGACATCCAGCGGTTCCCCGTACATACGGGGTTGATTCACACTCCAGACCACCGCGACACGCATGCGGGATAGACCGTTGGCGCCATGGACCGTCACGACCCCTGAGGGCGTCCGCCCGCTGTGTCCACGGGTGTTGCCACCGACTCGTGGTACGCCTGCCAGATCAGGGGTGGGAAGGCGCTGCCCCGCTCCGAATCGGGGCCGCCCACTCCCTGCATGGGCAGTAGTTGCGGCACATCGGGCTTCGTGCGGAACATCGCCACCGATGTGCTCAGTTCCTCGGTCGCTCCGATGAACCAGGCCGACTTCATACGGTCGTTCGGACCCGTCTTGCCCGCCCAGGACGGAATGTGGGACCTGTTGTCCTTCGTCGTCCCGATCGTCATCCAACCCACGCGGCGGAGTGCCTCGCTGACGATCGTGGCCACGTCGGGGCTCATGGCCCGTCGCTTCGGCGTCAGGTCGAAGCCGTCGACCGCGACGCCGTCGCGCTCGACCTTGGTCACCGAGTAGGGCTCGGTGGCCCGGCCTTCGTTGATGAAGGTCGTGTAGGCACTGGCCAGCCGGACGGCGCTGGGGGTGGAGGTGCCGATCGAGAAGGTCGGCTCCAGCTTGGCCATGCTCGCCTCGCGCAGTCCCGATGCGACCGCGAGCTCTTTGATCTTCTTCAGTCCGATCTCCTTGCCGACCTCCACGAACGGTGTGTGGTCCGAGTCGACCAGGGACGAGCCGAGGTTCATGGCCAGGGCCGGCGGCACACCGATCGACGGCGGCGTCAGCGGGCCCAGGTCGGGGGCCTCGGCGGAACGGTCTGCGAGCCCCTGCTCCAGGGCGGCTGCGTACACGAACGGTTTGAACGCCGAGGCGGCAGGTACGCCTGAGGTGTCCGCGTTGTTACTGAAGTGCTTGATCGCGTCGGAGCCTCCGTAGACCGCGACGATCGCTCCGTCCCTGGGGCGGACCGAGGCGGCGCCGACCTCCACATGGTGGTCGTCCGCACGCGCCTTGGGGTCCAGATGGTCGGCGCGCACCTTGTCGACGGCCTTGGTCAGGGCAAGGACGTTGGCCTTCTCGAAGGTGGTGTGGACGCGGTAGCCGCCACCGGCGAGGTCCTTGTCCGTCACCCCGCTGCGGCTCTTGATGTACTTGTTGGCGATGTCGACGAGATACCCGACCTGCCCGGCCTGACTGGTCGGTTTGACCGGGGGCTTCGGCTCGGGGAACTCCTTGTACAGCGCGCGTTCCTCGGCGCTCAGCGTGCCCGTCTCGACCTGGCGGTCCAGGATCCAGCTCCAGCGGTCCACGGCCCGTCGGTGGTTGGCGGCGCTCAGCGAGGGGTCGTAGCTGTCCGCGCCCTTGAGGACGGCGGCCAGCAGGGCGCCCTGACCGGGGTTCAGGTCCTTGGCGGGGATGCCGTAGTAGGCGTACGACGCGGCCTGGATGCCATAGGCGTCACGGCCGAACCACGAGGTGTTGAGGTACCCCGCAAGGACCTCGGTCTTGGGCCGCTGGTTGCTGACCTTCAGGGAGAGGAAGACTTCCTTGACCTTGCGCTGGACGGTCTGGTCCTGGCTCAGATACGTGTTCTTCACATACTGCTGGGTGATCGTCGAACCGCCCTGGGTCTCCTTGCCCTTGACGATGTTGACCGCTGCTCGGACGATGCCCGACACCGAGATGCCCGAGTCGTCGTAGAAGTCCGCGTTCTCCGCCGCGATGACGGCGCGCTGGACGGATTCGGGCACCTGGTGGAGCTCGACGTCCTGCCGGTTCACATCACCCACGCTCACCATTCGGCTGCCGTCCGCCCAGTAGTAGACGGTGGCCTGCCGGCGGGCGGAGTCATGCGCGCTCGGGATCTCCACTTGTACGTAAACGAGGGCGAAGAGGCCGGCGAGAGCGCCGAAGAAGAGCGATAACAGACCGGAGGTCAGCTTCCAGGAGGGCATCCAGCGCCGCCAGCCCGACCGGCCTCTCCTGGGGAAGTCGATGAGGCGGCGGCCGGTCCGAGCGGCTCTCCTGGGGCTCTTCGCTCCGTCCGACCGGCGTCTGTGCTTGGAGCCCTTCGTCCGCTCCGGGGTTCCGGTACGGCTCGCGTGACGATTGCGGGGCAGCCTCATGCGGTATGCGACCTCCTCGATCACCAGCCGTCACGTCGGCACCGTGACGGCTCGGCCGGAATGATGGCCAGACCAGAGCAGCGGTTGAGTCGTTCACAAAATCTCCATAAGTGATGCGGGACTCATTCCGCTTCTGTGCCTGCACTCCGAGAGGCAGTTGACGCGCGTCAACCGGTGCCCAGGCCGGAGGGCCTCGGGCACTGGATCAACTTCATTTCGGTGCCCGGGCCTTCTTCGGCCGCGCACGGTCGGTCCAAGTCGTCCTCAACACCCGGCAGATCCTCAAGGTGCCGGGTCGTACTGGCTACGAGGGGCGACTCGGTCGCTGCGTCGAAGGTTCCGGATCGCCGGAAAGGCGAGCAGCAGGACGACGGTGACCATGAGCATGGCCGAGGAGAAGAAGAGCACCGGGATGGCGCCGACCCAGAGTGCTGCGGGTCCGGCGGCCATCTGCCCCACCGGTCGCATGACGAGCGATCCCGCGACGTCGTAGGCGTGCACCCGGCCGAGTACATCGGGGGGGATCTTCGTCTGCACGCTGGAGTGGAACATCACCAGCCAGAACGCCGCACCCACGCCCCACAGGGCATAGCCGACCGCGATCATCGGCGGGGACAGTTGCAGGGCGACAGCGAGCAGACCGAAGACGGTGCTGACCATGGCGATGGCGCCCGCCCTGAGGGGATGCGGCGGCTTCAGGCGCACGGCCAGGAGTCCACCCAGAACACTGCCGAGGCCGAACATCGACATGATGAAACCGAGGGCGCTCTCGCCGTGTTCGATGGTGATGAGGCTCTGCCCGAGGACGACGAACGGCCCGTTCACGGTGACCTGGTACAGCATGAAGATCACGATGACGCCCCAGAGCCAGGTCCGCGAAGAGAACTCCAGCCAGCCCTGGACGAGGTCCCGGCGGATGGAGGTCCGCTGCGTCGATCGGGGAATCTTCAGGCGGAGGGCGAGCAGACACAGGGCGCTGATCCCGAACGTCGAGGCGTCGACGATCAGGACGACCGAAACGGACGAGAAGGCGAGGAGCAGCCCGGCGAAGGCGGGCCCGGCCACTGTCATGAGCGACTCGGCGACACGGATCGCGGCGTTGGCCTTCTGGACGTCGCGGGCGGTCCGCGGAATGACGCTCACGTATCCGGGTTGGAAGGCGGCCGTGCCGATTCCGCCCAGCGCGAGGAGTGTGACGATCAGCAAGAGGCTGGGCTTGCCCATGGCGAAGGACGCAGCGAGGATGCCGTGGAGGATCAGTCGGGCCGTGTCCGCGACGATCATGACCCTTATCGGCGTGAATCGGTCCACGAGCACACCGCCGAAGATCACGAAGAGTGCCAGTGGTGCGGTGTGCGCGGCCAGTGCGTACCCCACGCCGATCACGCCGTACCCGGCCTGGAGCACCGCTACGGTGATCGCGGTCGGAATGAGCATCTGATCGCCGAGTACGGAAATGGTCCGGGCTGCGAAGAGGAGTGTGAAGTCTCGCGACCAGAGCTTCTCGGGCAACCGGTTCGTTTCGAGGGTGTGCACCACCAGGCACGATCTCCCATCTCCGGGATATGAGGAATCGCTCCCGGGCACCGTTGGTTCCGCCCTCGGTTCGGCGTGTACGCATCGCACGACCCCGTCGTCAACGGGGCCCTTCACTCTCCGGCTCGCGGTTCAGACGATCTCGCGGTTCAGACGATACGGAGGAGAGGGGTTCGTGAACATCGTTTTAAAGTGGGGCAGTTGGCGCAAATCGGTGATGCTCTAGGGGGCTCCGAGCGACCCCATACAGGACGCTGGGGCAGTGCTCGCGATCCCGCGACCCATGGACTGTCGTCACATCGGGAAGTGCCTCAATGGAGTCGGCGCCGCTTGTGGGGGGACCAGGTGAGGTGCTTCACAGGGAGGTGCGCAGTGCAGTGCGGCCGTCCCGCCAGGCGGTGAGCAGGTGGTCGCCGAGTCGGGCTTCGGTCCATTCGGTGGCGTCGATGCCGAAGGCGATGTCCTCGTCCAACGCGGGTTCGGATTCCAGCAGACCGTCGATGACGTCCCGGCGGACGATCTGCTCGTGGACGGCGTCGGCTTCGACGTGTTCGGCGTAGAAGTGGACGGCCGCGGGGCCCGCGCCGATGCGCGAGAGGCCCTGGGCGAGACGGCGTGAGCCGGGTGAGGAGGTGATCTCCACCGCCGCGAAGTGTCCCACCAGCGCTCCGCGCAGGGCACGGTGGAGTCCGAACAGGGACATGAGGTTGACGACGGTCAGCATCTCGGCGGCGGCTGCGTCGACGTACCGGCCGTAGTCGGTGCTCAGGCCGAGGTCCGCCATCAGATCGGCGAAGAGGCGGGCGTGGATGCGATCGGCACGACCAGCGCCGAACTCGTCGTACTCCACCGCCACCATCGCGGCCTTCGCCCGGCCCGTCAGCCGTGGGATGACCCAGACATGCGGATCGGCCTCCTTCAGGTGGTAGAGGGAGCGTTGGGCCGCGTACTCACGGAAGTGCCACAACTCCCCCTGCTGCTTCAGGAAATGAGAGGGACCGGTGCCGTCGACGGGTTCGACGAGGAGTTCCGCGAGGGCCTCCCCCGAACTCCTCGGTGGACCGACGTCGGCCCGCAGTGCGGTGAGGAAGCGATGTTCCAACTCCGCCCGCAACCGCAGCAGGCCGGGCTCCCACTCCCATGTGGCGTCGACACCCGCGAAGCCGCGGTAGTGCAGTTCGTAGCAGAGGTAGAGAGCCAGTTGCAGATCGTCCCCGTACGGGTCCGCGTCCGCTGCGCCCGACCGTTTCGGCAGGGCCGTCCCCACCGGGCCGGTCAATGCCTCCAACACGGTGTGCGACAGCTCTCCCCTGCTCCGGGGCAGTACGGGGGCGATGGTGTGGCCGGTGGCCGGGGCGGGGGCGGTCATGCGGTCCGCCTCTTCTCTCGGCTGCGGTGGCTGGTGTCGCACCAGGGGAAGGACCGGCTGCGTCGACAGACGCAGAGCGCGACGGTGAAGCGGTCCGACACCGCGGTGCTGCCGTCGTCGAGGACGACCTCCACCGGTCCCTCGACCAGGATCGGTCCGTCCTTCGTGAGCGTGACGCGACGCGGTCGCCCGCTGGGGTCGTGCGGAACCGGTCGCCCGACGGACCCGTGGGGAGTCGATCCCGCAACGGGCCAGTGCGAAGCCGGTTGTTCAGCGGGTCCGTTCGGCACGGATGATCACCAACTCTTCCTTCTCGTCGCCGGCCTCGATGAGTCCCCGGTGCCGCAGCCATGCCAGACGGGAACGGAGTACGGGCCCGAACGGGATATGCCGCCGGTCCGTCACACCAGCCCGAAGACCCGAACGCTCAAGCGCTGCCAGCGTCGAGGGGATGCCGCACAGGGCGGAGTGCACCATCAGCAGTACGCCACCGGGCCGCAGCTGCATATGTGCGCTGCGGCAGATGCGGTTCAGCAGCAACCGTCCGTCGGCGCCGGCGTCCCAAGCCACCGCGGCGCTGTGGCGGGGCGGGGCGGCCCTATGCGTGGGGACGTAGGGCGGATTGCTCACGATGAGGTCGAACCGACGGCCGGTGACCGGTGCGAAGAGGTCGCCGTGGAGGACTTCGAGGGGCAGGCGGGCGAGCCTGGCGTTGAGTCGGGCGGTGAGGACGGCCCGATAGGTCGTGTCGACGGCGGTGACCCGGGCGCCTCGGCGGGCCGCGGCCAGGGCGAGGGCCCCGGAGCCGGTTCCCACGTCGAGGAGGGTGGCGCCAGCAGGCAGGTGCTCCCTGTCCAGGGCCTGGGCCAGCAGGAGGGTGTCCTCCTGCGGGACGTACACCGTCCAGGGGGCCAGCACCCGGCCGCCGCCTCTGTTGTCGTTCTGGGTCATCACACCGAGCACGCCTACACCTCGCAGCCTGCACCCCGGGGCTTTCACCAGACGCACCCAACGGGCGGGACGGTGCAGCGGGGGCGCTCCGCGGGTGGCCTCATACGGCACACCCGACCAATGCGTCACCCTTCCACCTGCCCTGCGAACGGGCTCGCACACGACCGGACAGGGGCCTTCACGATCATCCCACGCACGGCCGGGACCCGCAGGTCCGCCGAGTGTGGGTGTCACCTGGGCCCGCCTTGTCGTTCACACCGCCAGGTGCCGTCCGGTCAGTGGGTGGGACGGCACAGGGGCAGCGGCACGTTCACCAGTAGTGCTTTCGGCCTCCCACGGCATGCCCCAGGGCTCCCAGCCCCCACAGCACAACGCCGATCGCGAGGAGGATGATCCCGATGGTCCACAGAACGCCGACGCCGGCCACCAGGCCGATGATCAGGAGTATCAAGCCAAGAATGATCATGGTGTCTCCGGTCATGGAGCGACCCCCTGCTCCCAGGGTTCTCCTGTTCCCTGTGCAGCACAACACGAGGCATCTCGTGTTGCCGGGCACCTGCTGCTGAGCCGACCTTCACAACAGGTGGTCCCAGCGCAGGAACGCCGGGCCCGGCAGGGTGGTCGTCTCGTCGTTGGGTTCTGAGCCGAAACCGGGTGCGCGGTGGCCCAGGTCATCACCCGCCATGGACGGCCCGGACGGCTACCTCGATGGGTCGCTGCCGAGCCCCACGGTGTCAGACGGAGATCCGCGGGTACCCGCGGATCTCACCCGTTCGACAGCAGAGGAGTGGACATGTCGAAGATCGAAGAGTCCGTAGAGGTCGCCGTGCCGGTCCGCACCGCCTACAACCAGTGGACCCAGTTCGAGGACTTCCCGCACTTCATGGACGGGGTCGAGCGCATCGAGCAACGGACGGCAACCCTGACGCACTGGGTGACCAAGGTCGACGGAGTGGGCCGCGAGTTCGATGCGGAGATCACGGAGCAGATCCCCGACGAGCGGGTCGCCTGGACCACCGTGGCGGGCGAGGTCCGTCAAGCCGGGGTGGTCACCTTCCACCGGCTCGATGACACGCACACCAAGGTCATGCTCCAACTCGATCACGACCCTCGGGGCCTCGCTGACACCATCGGCGACAAACTCGGCTTCGTCAGCCGTCAGGCCAAGGGCGATCTGAAGAACTTCAAGGAGTTCATCGAGGCACGCGGCAGGGAGACCGGCGCCTGGCGCGGCACCGCCTGAGACCGCCCGCGTACGCAGGGCGCGCGCTTTCCGCGCCGGAACAGAACACAGGTGTACGGGCGACCCTCCGCAGGTAGCCAACCCCTCCCTTCCACCCCTTCTGCCCATGTTTGCCCGGGTGGAAGGGAGGGGAACGTGGGCTCAGTGGACGGGGAAGTCAAGTGGACCGGTGCCGCCGTGCGTACCGGCTCCGCTCGGGAAACGCACTCAGGAGGACCGTGAACGACGACCGCACCGGTGATGAACAGGCCGGTGATGAAGGGGCCGATCCGTCACACCGTCGGCCCGATGGAGTGAGCGACGCGACCGTCGAGGCGCTCGGAACCCTCTCGGAGGCCCTGGAGACCGTGGAACGGGCGCGGGGCAGCCTCTACGCCTTCCACCAACTGACCGGAGGCGCGGATCTCAAGCTGGACGAGGCGCTGGAGCAGTTGCGCAGGGGCGGTCACGATGCCCAGGCCGACCTGCTGGAACGCGAGATCATGGGCCGGAACGTCATCCCCGGTCGCTGGACCTTCCAGATCGTCGAGGAGTACAACGCCCACTACTACCAACCCTTCACCGAGATCGAGAGCCGCATCCGCGGTGAACTGCTCGACGGACGGCAGCACGTGTACGAGGCCGAGATGAAGGAGGCCCGCCGCACCCATGGGCACCCGGGCCACACTGCGCATCCCTGACGATGCATCAGACAGTGTCCCCTCGCGCGACGCAGACGCACAGCCACGTACGCACGCAGAGCGTAGGAAGGCCCTCGGCAGCGCGCACAATCCCGATACGTCAACCCTGCCGAGTAGCCGAGCATGAGTGGCGACCGGGCATGAGTGCGCAGCCACCCTGAGGGCCCCTGCGTCGGGGCGAACGGGCCCTCAGGAGATGGCTGCGGCAGTCGATCCGAAGTCTGTTCGTCAGCGGTCGGTGAGCATTCCCTTGCGCAGCCGCCCGAGAGTGCGCGTCAGCAGCCGGGAGACATGCATCTGGGAGAGGTTCAGCTCATCGCCGATGGCGGCCTGGGTCATCTCCCGGCCGAAGCGCATTTCCAGGATGCGCCGTTCACGGTCGTCCAGTTCCTCCAGCAGCGGTGCGAGCGCATGGAAGTCCTCCACGAGCTCCATCGCCGGGTCGACGTCACCGAGGACGTCCCCGTACGAGGCCCCTCCTTGGGCCGGACCGTCTTCGGAGTCTCCGATCGGGAGGTCGAGGGAGCCCGCGGTGTATCCGTTGGACGCCACCAAGCCCTCGGTGATCTCTTCGTCGCTCAGATCGAGGAACTCGGCCAGTTCCCTGACGGTGGGGTCGCGGTCCAGTACGGCACCGAGTTCGTCGCGGGCCTTGGCCAGCTCCGTACGCAACTCCTGGAGGCGGCGCGGTACGTGGACCGCCCAGGACGAGTCACGGAAGTAGCGCTTGATCTCCCCGACGATGTAGGGGATCGCGAACGAGGTGAACTGGACTTCACGGCTCAGGTCGAACCGGTCGATGGCCTTGATCAGACCGATGGTGCCGACCTGGACGATGTCCTCCATCTCCCCGCTGCCGCGGTTGCGGAACCGGCCGGCGGCGAAGCGCACCAGGGAGAGGTTCATCTCGATCAGGGTGTTGCGGGCGTACTGGTACTCCGCCGTTCCCTCCTCCAGAGTCTGGAGCCGGTCGAAGAAGACCTTCGACAGGCCCTTCGCATCCCTGGGCGCGATCTGCGCGGGATCGGCAACCTGCGGGAGGTCACCTTCCCCCGCACGGCACGTCGTCTCCTCGTTCGCGGTGCTCTCACGGTGCGGTGCGGATGCGACTTTCGTCATCGCGGTCGGGCCTCCTTCGAACGCAGGTGTGGAACTGCACCTGCCCGAACCACTGGCGTGCACACGTATCGGATTCCCCGTCAGACGCGCCGGGAGGGCACTGGCGGGTTCTCGACGAACTCGGAAAGCCGGGCGAGCATGCCGGGGTACGGCAGCCGGAAGGGGCGCATCAAGGGTGGTGAAGCGAGGATGGGGACTCCCGGAGTCGGCCCCATCCGCGGAACCGGTGGTGGAGGCTGCTACCGGTCCAGGGCTCGCTTGAGTTGCTGTTTGTTCATCGTGGAACGCCCTTCGATGTTGCGCTTCTTCGCCTCTTCGTAGAGCTGGTCCTTCGTGGGCCCTTCGGCCCCGGAGTGCGACCGCTGGCCGCCCCGCTCCGAGGCGGACTTGGGGTCGCGCAGGGAAGCTCTGCTCGCGGTGCGGGACTCGCCGGCCCGGGCGCGCTCCTTGTTCACGGTGCGGGCGGCGATCTCCTTCGCGCGCTTCGGAGACTCCCCGCGCTCTTCGGCCGACTCCTTGACGTGTTCGTACTGGCGTTCCCTCTTGGGGCTCGATCCTCGCGGCATGGCGCGTTCTCCTCGTCGTGGCGTATCCCGCCCGCGGCCTGGTAGGAACCCCTCCAGCCGGGGGCTCCCTTCGTACGGGTAACCCGCCTACCGGCCGTCCAATCCCGGCAGGGCCGACCGGGCGTCGGCCGACCAAGGCGGGCCATGCGAAGGGATGGAGTACGGGGTTATCCGGCCGGTAGGGCAGAGATCACCATCCCAGCGCTGCGAAAAATGATCGCGAGCGCAGCCGTACCGAGCTGATCTGCGGGCAGGAGCCCAGCAAGACAGTCTCCGCTATTCAACGTGTAATGGTGGATAGCTAGAAAACCAACCCATACCAAGACGGAAGGAATGTCATGGCCAAGGACGAGAAGGCACGTGCGAAGGCGCAGCAGGTCAAGGGCAAGGTCGAGAAGGAAGCCGGCCGCGCGGTGGGCAACGATCGCTTGGCGGCCAAGGGTCGGGCCAAGGAATCCGAAGGCCACGCCCGCGCGGCCAAGGAGAAGGCCAAGGACACCTTCAAGCCGTAGCCGTATGTCGGGCCCGCCCTTGACGGCCCTGACGTTCGCGGACCGCGCCGGCGGGAACGAGAGTTGTCAGATCGCCGGCGCGGTCGGCCCCCGTCCGGACCCGTTCCCGGCGTCGGACGGTTGCGCGGAGAGGGGGGTGGCGATGTCCTCCAGTGAGCGGCCCTCTGCGGCGACGGCGAAGAAGAAGGCGACCAGCCCGGCGGCGACCATGAGTGCGGCCCCGATGCAGAAGGCGAGGGCGGCCTCGGAGACGGCTCCGCTCTCGGTGAGGCCGGCGAAGACGAGTGGGCCGGAGATGCCGCCTGCTGCGGTGCCGATGGCGTAGAAGAAGGCGATGGACATCGCCCGGGTTTCCATGGGGAAGATCTCGCTGACGGTCAGGTAGGCGGAGCTTGCTCCGGCCGATGCGAAGAAGAGGACGACGCACCAGCACAGGGTCATCGTCGTTGCGGTGAGCACTCCGGCGCCGAAGAGTGCGGCGGTGGCGAACAGGAGCAGTCCGGACAGGATGTAGGTACCGGCGATCATGGGCCGCCGTCCCCAGGTGTCGAAGAGACGCCCGAGCAGGAGCGGGCCGAGGAAGTTGCCCGCGGCGATGACGGCGAAGTAGTAGCCGGTCGAGCCGGTGGGGACGTCGAAGAACGTGACCAGGATCGAGCCGAAGCCGAAGGTGATGGCGTTGTACAGGAACGCCTGCCCCACGAAGAGTGCGAAGCCGAGGGTGGCGCGTCGCGGGTAGACGCGGAAGACCGTCCGGGCGATCTCCCCGAAACCGATCGTGCCACGCTGATGGACGGTCATCTCCCCCGCAGGGTCGGGCAGGGGTCGTCCGATGTCCTGTTCGACCTCGTGTTCCACTTCGTCGACGAGCCGCTCGGCGTCCTTCGCCCGGCCGTGGATCAGCATCCAGCGCGGGCTTTCCGGCACATGCCGTCGGACCAGCAGGATCACCAGTCCGAGTACGACGCCCAGGGCGAAGGTGAGCCGCCAGCCGACGTCCTTGGGGAACAGATCGGTGTTGAGCGCGACGACCGACAGCAGTGCGCCGCCCATGGCTCCGAGCCAGTAGCTGCCGTTGATGATCAGATCGACCCGGCCCCGGTACTTGCTGGGGATCAACTCATCAATGGCGGAGTTGATCGCCGCGTACTCCCCACCGATACCGAAGCCGGTCAGGAACCGGAAGAGGAAGAACCACCAGGCGGTGAAGGAGACCGCGGTCAGTGCGGTGGCCGCGAGGTAGACCGACAGGGTGATGAGGAACAGCTTCTTGCGGCCGTAGCGGTCGGTGAGTCGGCCGAAGAACAGGGCCCCGGAGCAGGCGCCGGCCACATACAGCGCCGCGGCGACCCCGGTGATCTGAGCATCGGAGATGTCGAGCCCGCTGCCGTCCTCCGAGATCCGCCCGGCGATGGCACCCACCACGGTGACTTCCAGACCGTCGAGGATCCACACGGTCCCGAGGCCGATGACGATCATCCAGTGCCAACGCGACCAGGGCAGACGATCGAGCCGGGCAGGCACCTTCGTGGTGATGGTGGGCGCCTGCCCCGGTCCGTTCCCGCTCATGTGCTGGCGCCTTCCGCCCGTGTCGAGGACCCGGCCGGATGATCGAGCCCTGAGGCGCCCACCCGTACCACGCGGCGACCGGGCATAAACCGTGCCCGTCCGCGATGAAGGGGCAGTGCATCGGAACCGGTTCGGCCCGCCGATAGCGGGTATCCGCTGGCGGACCGGGACGAGGGGGTGGACGGTGGCGGACATGGAGAGGCAGCGCAGCCGTGGCGGGGCTCAGGACGCGGGGACTCGTTTGACGGTCCTGGTCGCCCTCGGCGCCAATGTGGTGATCGCGGGGGCGAAGACGGCTGCCGGGCTCATGGCCGGTTCGCCCGCGCTCCTGTCCGAGGCGGCGCACTCGCTCGCGGACAGTCTCAATGAGGTCTTCCTGCTCATCGCCGTACGGCGCAGCAAGCGTCCTCCGGATGAACACCACCCGTTCGGCTACGGCAAGGAACGCTACTTCTGGGCCCTGCTCGCCGCGGTGGGCATCTTTGTGATGGGCGGCTGCTTCTCCGTCTACCAGGGCATCCAGGCGCTGCGTACGGACCCTCAGGAGTCGATGCGCGGATACATCACCGGGCTGGTGGTCCTCGCGGTCGCCCTGCTCGCCGAAGGCATCTCTCTGGTTCGCGCCCTCCACCAGGCCCGACGGGAGGGCACGGCGGACCCGGCACTACGAACGGTGATCGCGGAGGACACCACCGCCGTGGTCGGGGTCCTGCTCGCGGCGTCCGGGATCGCGCTGCATCTGGCGACCGGCGATGTGGTGTGGGAGGCCGGCGCCTCGCTGGGGATCGGCCTGCTCCTGGTGTACGTGGCCTTCCGATTGGCCCGGGAGGCCAGGGACCGGCTGATCGGGGAGGCGATCGACCCTCGGCTCACCGCCCGGATGAGAGCCCTCCTCGATGCGCAGCCGGAGATCGACACCGTGGCCGGACTGCTGACCATGCGGCTCGGGCTGGACTCGGTGCTCGTGGCCGCACGGGTCGATCTGATGCCGGGGATCGACAGCGAGGACGTCGAACTCGTCTGTGTGCGCATCAAGCGGGAGATCACCGCCGAATGGCCGCAGGCCGACCAGGTGTTCATCGACATCACCGAGGCGCCCGGCAGCGGCGAGGAATCACACGCTGTCGGCACCAGCAGCCCGGCCGACGGGGGGCGCCGCGGCGGCGATGGCACGGACACGACGGGTCCCCCGGCAGGGGACAACTCGGCGAGGGACACACGAGACCGCCCCTAGGGCGATGCGACGGGGAGCGCCAGCGGGCCCGGGAGGTCTTCACCCCTCCCGGGCCCGGGCCTTGGCGTTCCTGATCAGCCGTGTCTCCGCCTAGAACGTCAAGCGGAAGCTGTTGATGTGGCCGCTGTCCTGCGGTGCTTTGTCCTGCACCCGTAGCTTCCACACCCCGTTCGCCGTCTCCGTCGAGGCGTCGACCGTGTAGGTCTTCTTGAGGTTGGGCGCTGTGTCATAGGGGCTCGACGCCTTCAGCGGATACACGGTCCCGTCGGGGGCGAGCAGATCCACCGCGAGGTCGCCGCGGAAGGTGTGGGTGATGTCCACACCGACGGGCAGTGCGGCCGGGGCGTTGCCCGGGATGCCGGTGACGGTGACCGAGGAGGTGACCGCGGGCCCGAGGTCATTGATCGGGATGTTGGTCGTGTTCTCGAAGACGGTGCCCGGTGGGTTGGGCTCGCCGCCGCCGGGGCGGTCGCCGACATTGACACCGGCCCAGGCGTTGGTCACGGCCGTGACCTCCGGGCTGGCGGCCCCGTACAGCTCGGTGGTGACCGCGAGGGTGCCGGCCCGTGCTCCCGCGTAGTCGGTCGTCGAGTTGAACTTCGTCGTCAGCGCCTTGTACCAGATCTGCGCGGCCTTGTCCCGACCGATGCCGGTGACGGGCAGGCCGTCGGAGGTCGGCGAGTAGTAGCTGACGCCGTTGATGGTCTTCGCGCCGCTGCCCTCGGACAGTAGGTAGAACCAGTGGTTCGCCGGGCCCGAGGAGTAGTGGACGTCCTGGCTGCTGATGCCCGGGTACCAGTAGTCCTTGGACGGTCCGTCCTTGCTCGGCTCGTCCATGTAGCGCAGCGGTGTGCCGTTGCCGCGGATGTCGATCTTCTCGCCGACCAGGTAGTCACCGACGTCCTGGGGGTTGTTGGCGTGGAACTCCACGGCCGCCGCGAAGATGTCGGAGGTCGCCTCGTTGAGGCCGCCGGACTCACCGCTGTAGATGAGGTTCGCGGTCGCCGATGTGATGCCGTGCGTCATCTCATGGGCGGCGACGTCGAGCGCGGTGAGGGGTTCGGCGTTGCCGTAGCCGTCGCCGTACGTCATGCAGAAGCAGGAGTCGTCCCAGAAGGCGTTGGAGTAGTTGTTGCCGAAGTGGACCCGGGAGGAGGCGCCGACGCCGTCACCGCGGATGCCGTTGCGCCCATGGATGTTCTTGAAGTAGTCCCAGGTCGCTCCGGCACCGTAGGCGGCGTCCGCGGCGGCGGTCTCCTTGTTGGTGGGCAGGCCGTTGCCCCAGACGTCGTCCGGTCCGGTGAACAGGGTGGCGGTGCCGGGAGTGCCCTTGTTGAGGTCGTACGTCTTGTGGCCGCCGCGCCCGGCGTCGGTGAGGTCGTACGATCCGCCGGACTGCGTACTGCCGAGCGTCACCTGCCCGCTGTACTGCGTATGGCCGGTGCCGTTGTGCACCGCCTGCCACTCGTACAGTTTCGCGCCGCTGTCCGCATCGGTGACGACGTGCAGTTCATTGGGGGTGCCGTCGTGCTGGAGGCCGCCGACGACCGTCTCGTACGCGAGGACCGGTTTGGTGCCCTGCGCCAGCCAGACCACCTTGCGGGGTGCGCGTTCCGTGCTGGTCTTGGCGGAGCCCTCGGCCCTCGCGCGTCCCAGCGCCTGCTTCTCCGCGACGGCCGGGCCGACGCCCGCGTTGGTGTCGACGTTCTTGAGGGCGGTCCTCGATGCCTTGCTCACCGACTCGGTCGCACCGGTCTTGGTTTCGGCGACGACGAGATCGCCGCCGAGCACCGGCAGTCCGGCGAAGGTGCGCTCGTAGCGGGTGTGGGTGGTGCCGTCACGGTCCTGGGTGACGTCCCGGACGACGAGCTTCTCCTGTGCGGTGAGGCCGAGTTCCTTGGCGGTCGCCGCGGTGGTGGCATTTTGGGTGCGTATCAACTCGGCCCGTTTGGCGGGGCTCAGCTTCAGGGGCAGCGCCCCTGGGTCGGGCGTGCCGGTGCGGGGGGCACCGGGTGCGGCGGCGGTGGGGTGGGCCGCCACCGGACCTGCCTGGAATCCGACGGCCAACAGGGCCGCGGTCGCCATGAGCGCGCCGGTCACGGTGGTGCGCCGACGATGCGTGGATCTCACGCGAACTCCTTCTGCCAAGAGGTACGGGACGCCCTGGTGAAGGCGCGCCCGCAGGGGCACAGCGATGCACAACAACGGTGGGACGAACGGTGGAAGAGTGACAGGAGTGATAGATATCTGTCAGGGTCGCGTCAAACATTTGGCCGGAAGTCTCCACTGCCCAGGCAGCCGCTCGGTGCAGCGCTTCACGCCACTCGGCGCGACGGTCGGTGACACCGCCGACCCACCCGCCGACCCACCCGCCGAGCCGCCCGAACCGGGCCGTCCGGGGTACAGACGGCCGGGCGGCGACTCCCCGACATGGAAAAGTGGGCTCTCGGTGGCACCGTGCCACGAAGAGCCCACTGGGGCGGGGCGCGCTGCCCCTGATGACGCCGCCGATCGCCGGCCACCTCGGTCAAGGCAGCCGGCTACACCCGCTTCACGCCTGCGCGAGCAACGGGTCGTACGCCTTGGAGCGTTGGCGACCCGACATGAAGGACAGGAACTCCTTCACGAACGCACTGCGCGAGTACGTCCCACCGGTCTCGGACATATCGCGGTGGAACCCGGTGCGGAACAACGCCCGGTACTCGTCCGCGTCGATGGACTGGTTCCCGTCGGCGTCGGTGGCGTCGAAGAGGACATCGGCGAGCTTGATCAGCGCCGGCCCGGCGAGATGGGGCACGGCCGCGGCGTACTCCTGAGCGCTGATGCGACCGTCACCGTCGGTGTCGAGGGCCTGTTGGAGTTCCTTCCACCAGTCCGCGTAGGCGTTGTACAGCGCGGTCTCCGCGGGTTCGTCCAGGTCGAGGCGGCCGGAGAGTTCACGCGCCATGGCCGCGAGGTCCGGCCAGTCCAGTGAGCCGTCGCCGGTCTGGTCCAGCACGGTGCGGAAGAACTCCTCGGCACTGCGCTGGGACCCGCTGACGTCACCGGGCTCGGGCTCGTCGGGAAGCGGGGTGATCAATCTGAGCAGGGCCCCGGCACGCTTGATCCCGTCGCGTACCGCCGTGATCGTCTTGGCACGAGGATCATCGCTGTCGGGGGACAGGGACAGCAGGCTGGCGACCCCCTCGGCGTGGATCCAGCCGTCGGGCAGGAAGCGCGCCAGGCCGACGGCCAGATAGGCGCTCTGGGTCAGCGTCTGAGCGCCGGGGATCTCCGGGAGTCCCGCACGACGGCGGAACGACTCCGGCAGGGAGGCCACGGTGATCGTGCCGATGACCGGCCCGGCGAGCGCCCGGCCCGCCGCCCAGATGGTGGGAATGCCCTCCAGCAGAGCCGGTGCGGGAAGGTGGTCGAACAGCTTGTAGAGGATGATCTGGAGCGCTTCGGTGTTCTCCAACTCCTCCTCGACCATGCGGTCGTAGTACCGCCAGAACTCGTTCAGCGTGGGCGGCAGATAGCCGGCCTGGTCCCCCAGCGCCGCGAGGTACGCCCGGAACTCGCGGTACAGGCGCTCCATCGTGATCTGTTCGAGGGGCTGGCCGCTGAGCCGGCACATGGTGACGGCGCTCTCGAAGAGCGTCGCCACCACCCAGGCGCGCACCTCGGGGTCCATCGCGTCGTACGGCTGATTGCGGGCGTCGGTGCCGTTCAGTCGGGCGTGCAGCCGGTTCAACCGTGCGGCCTCGCGCTGCCGCACCTCCTCATCGGCGCCGAACATGCGCCGCATGCTCAGGAAGGTGTTCTGGAGCCGCCGCCACGGATGGGTGGTGAAGGTGGAGTTGTCGATCAGGGCCGCACCGATCTGCGGATGGGCGGCCTCCAGCACGGTCGCCCGGACCATCGCCAGCGCCCAGCGCGGATCGTTGAAGAACTGGTCGAACTGCGAGCCGGGGCCGAACAGCGGGCTGTCATCCACGGCCTGGTGCGTCGGCCCCCCGTCGCTGGCGGCCGTCGATTCGCCGCTGCCGGGCTGAGGGGTGGTGGTGGTCACGGTCGGTGGGCTCCATTCACGGCAGAAGTGACACCGCCGAATCGGCGGTCGCGCTGTTGGTAGGTGTGCACGCACTCCACGAAGTGCGCCGCACGGAAGTCAGGCCAGAGGACGGGCGGGAAGACCCACTCGGCATAGGCGACCTGCCACAACATGAAGTTGGAGATGCGCTGCTCTCCCGAGGTCCGGATGACGAGATCCACATCGGGTGTGTCGGGAAAGGGAAGATGGGCGGCGAAGCTCTGCTCGGTGACCGCATCGGCCGGTACGCCACCGCGAATAAGGGACCGGGCCGCCTCGACGATGTCGCCGCGCCCGCCGTGGTCGAACGCCACGGTCAACGTCATACCGCGATTGGCCTCGGTCAAGGTCATCAGGTCCTCGAAGTCCCGGGCCAGGGGCGCCGGGACCTTCGAGTCGGACACCCCGAGGAACCGACAGCGAATTCCGCGCGCATGCAGCAGCGGTGCATGCTTGCGCACCACACGGCGCACCAGATGCATAAGGAAGTCGATCTCACTGCTCGGGCGGCGCCAGTTCTCCGTGGAGAAGGCGTACAGGCTCAGCCACTCCACCCCGGCCGAGCGGGCGGCCTCGATGACGTCGATCACCGTGGTCTCCGCCGCGCGGTGCCCCGAAGTGCGCGGCAGGGACCGCTGCGCCGCCCATCGACCGTTGCCGTCCATCACGCACGCGACGTGACGCGGCACGCCCCTGCGCCGGCTCCCGCTCTCCGAAGGCCGCTTCTGGGTCTGAGTCGGTAACCGGGTTGAACCACCGACGTCCCCGTCGACCTGCACGTGCGCCCCTCCCGTCGTTGCGGCAAGAGCAGCTCACCGCAGGCGATCCCGCTGACTCGGCAGGGCGGGCCGCGGCTCGAAAGGTTCACTACGGGTCGGCACATGCCGTACCGAGGCACACCGGCGGCGCTCGGCGACGAAGAATCGCCGAGCCGTCGGTCAACGTGAAGCCCCCGACGAACCAACCCTCAGTACGGACAACTGCGCGACCGTCCCTCTCCCCTGAGGACCACCCCGGTCAACATGCAGGAGGATGCCGGGCCACCCCGTCGGATGCACGGGACTTGACGCCCATTCACTCGTACGGGGCACCGGACGTACGGGCGGCGTGCGCGGCGGCGTGGCCATGAGGGCGTACGTCTCGCTCCGAAGGGCTGCATCGCGAGCGGCAACAGGAATCGTTCGCGGACCCCGTCAGCGCTGTCAGACCCGTCGGACCCCGTCAGCCCCGCCAGAACCGTTAGAGGGTGGGGGTGCGGTTCGCCTGTTGGCGCAGGCGGAAGGGGAGGACGTACCAGCAGAGGGCGAACCAGAGCATCACCACACCGCTGATCGTGGTGGCGAGGGGGCCCGGTAGCACCACATGCAGGATGAGGAGCAGGGTGCAGCCGATGGTGCAGGCGAGCAGGACCATGCCGAGGACCATCAGTCGCCCTGCCGTGCGGACGACTTCGTCCTTCATGCGCTGGCCCGAGAGGAAGCGGTGGATCGATACGGGGGCTATGAGGGAGGCGGTGGCCAAGGCCCCGAGTGCCACGGTCGCGACGTAGAGTGCGCGGCCGGGCGTGTCCAGTTCACGGAAGGTCGGGGTGAACGCCAGGCTCAGCAGGAACCCGAACAGGATCTGAACACCGGTCTGGGCTACCCGGGTCTCCTGGAGGATCTCGTTCCAGCGTCGGTTCTCGCGCTCGCGCGGCGACTCCTCGACGTCATCCGATGTGTCGTTCCGACCGCCCGGGCACCGGCACACGTGCTCGACACCGGGTCTTTCGCTTCCATCCGTCACGCTCATCGGCGCACCCTCCCTTTTCTGGCCGAGCGTCTACCCCTCTTGCACGGGAACACGCCGTGCAACCTTGCTCCGACGCTCTCCCCCACGAGGGCCGCACGACCCGAGCCGCCCCACGGCGGCCGTCATGCCCGTACGAGAATCACAACCCGGCAACGGACTGGATGGGCCGGGCCCGGCGGGGGCAGACGGACGAGGCGGGTGCGGCGCCTGGGGAGGTCAGCCGCACCCGTCGCTCCTCGTGCCCGTGACCGGTGAGGGGTCATGCACCGGTATGGGCAGGCGACCTAGGCGCGGGGCGTCCCGTAGTAGGTGCCGACCTGGTGGTGGTAGCCGGTGTCTCCGACGTGCTTGTCCTTATCGAACTCAGGCGAGCCCTTGATCTCGTCCTTGGTGCGGTCGACGTAGACCTTCTGCTCGGCAGGGTCGATGCGGGAGATGGTGCCGGCCGGCAGCAGTACGTGCTTGCCGAAGATCCACATGCCGGTGTCCACGACGAGGAAGGCTGCGCCGACCTCCTCCGAGTACTTGTCGACCTTGCCGATCTGGCCGTCGGTCGCTTCCACCTTGAAGCCGGTCAGGTCCGAGCCGGTCTGATGGCCGGACGCTGCGTGGTATCCCCATATGTTCGTCATGTTGAATCCTTTCGATCAAAGTGACTGCACGGATCAGACAGTGAACTCATCGACCCGGCAGGTGATTCATAGAAGCGGCTTCCCGAATCGATCCGGAACATTCCCGAAAAGATGGAACACAGGGATAAAAACGGGATCAGCCTCCTGGTCGCGGTATCACCGATAGTGCCGCTGGTTGGTTTTCTCGCCCTTGCCCATGGACTAAGGCAGCACGTTTTCGATGGCGAATGTCACCCCGATATTTCGACTGCCGGGGCACTGCTCAGGGCACAACCAGCTGCCTCACACACGCAGGTGGGCCGGGACAGAAGAAGATCTCTGTCCCGGCCCACCCAATGCGGGAAGACGTGCTACCAGCGGTACCAGCGACCGCGACGGCCACCGCCGCCACCCGGCCGGACGACGAAGCCCAACACCCATACGACGAGCAGGATGACAGCGAGCCACCACAATGCTTCCAGAGCGAATCCAGCGCCGAAAAGCAGAAGGACGAGAAGAAGAACGAGAACCAAGGGAACCATGATTATTAACCTCCGGAAAATCAGGTGCCCCGACGAGAAACATTCACTCCTGAAAATCTGCTGTTTTGATCTGACCGAGCCTGGGCAAGAGAGGTGGCCGTGACGTGACACACCCCCCACATTTCCGGATCCGACGATGCCGTAGGGTGCCTCGCTCTTACGAATGCGCGGTACAGTCAGCACACCGTGCCTGCCGATCCTCGGGGCGGCATTTCCCGAATGGCCAGGTGACGACATGACACGACTGCCGTACGAAACCGCCCCATCGTCTTCCCTGCTGGACGAGCGGAAGCAGCGCATGAGACGCAGGCTGGAGCGTCTGATCGGCATCGCCGCCACGGAAGGGAACGCCCTGCTGCCACTGCGCAACGGGGACGAGATCTTCCCCGCGATGCTGGAGAGCATCCGCAACGCGGAACACACGGTGGACATGATGACCTTCGTGTACTGGCGCGGTGACATCGCGCGCCAGTTCGCCGAAGCGCTGGCCGACCGGGCTCGCAACGGAGTGCGGGTGCGTCTGCTGCTGGATGGTTTCGGCAGCCGTCTCATCGAGAAGGACCTGCTCGACCTGATGGATCGGGCCGGTGCGCAGGTGGCCTGGTTCCGCAAGCCCCTGTACCTCTCCCCGCTGAAGCAGAATCACCGTTGCCACCGCAAGGTGCTGGTCGTGGACGAGTCGGTGGCGTACACCGGCGGGGTGGGCATCGCCGAGGAGTGGTGCGGTGACGCCGGCAGCGAGAACGAGTGGCGTGACACCCACGTCCGGGTGAGCGGTCCCGCCGTGGACGGTATCGCCGCGGCGTTCGCACAGAACTGGGCCGAGTGCCATGACTCCCTCTTCGACTCCCACGACCGCTTCACCACCCACTCTCCGCAGGGGGACGCCGTGGTGCAGGTCGTGCGCGGCTCGGCCAGTTTCGGCTGGCAGGACATGCAGACCTTGATCCGTGTCACGCTCGAATCCGCCCAGGAACGCTTCCGACTGGCCACCGCCTACTTCGCCCCGGACGCCTACTTCATCGATCTGATCTGCGCTGCGGCCAGACGCGGGGTCGAGGTGGAGATCCTGCTCCCCGGCCCTCACACCGACAAACGGGTCTGCCAACTCGCGGGCCAGCACCACTACGAGGAGCTCCTCGAATGCGGTGTGAAGATCTTCCAGTACCAGCCGACGATGATGCACGCCAAGGTGATCACGGTGGATCGGATCACCTCGCTGATCGGCTCCACCAACTTCAACCGCCGCTCCCTCGACCATGACGAAGAGGTCATGCTCGCGGTCCTGGACGCGTCGTTCACCGCCACCCTGGACGGTCACTTCGACGAGGACCTCCAGCTCAGTGAGCGGATCGAGAAGGGACGCTGGAAACGGCGATCCAATGGTCAGCGGCTGCGGGAGGCCGCTGTCGCCCCCATCCGAAGGTTCCTCTGACCGGGGTACGGCGTGGGGTCGATCCGCGTCTGACCGCCACCCTTCTGAGGACACTGAGAACCCTGAGGGCACTGAGCCCACTGAGAGCGCTGGGACCGGTTCACCACGAGCCGCGGCAGCGACGCATGAGCGCCCCGGGAACGGGAACCCTTGTGCCCGACGGGTCGCGCTCCAACCCTCAGCGGATGGCGGCCCGTTGTGGGACGCCGACGATCCGCGCGGTTCGCATGCCGAACCGCTTCCGTGCCGTCCGGTGTATCCGGACAGCTTTGAGAAAGGACACCCCATCTTGCCGTGGCAACTCCTCCTTGAGCAGGTCAGGTACGCCGGCCGATACGCCACCCCAGAGGAGGGTGAACGGGCCCTGCGCGCAGTACTCACCGTCCTGGGCGGACAACTCAGTGACAAAGAGAGTGCGGAGCTCGCTCGGCTCCTCCCCCGCGAGGCGGGACAACTGCTCGTCGCTCAACCGTCGCTCGTCGAGCCGCTGAGCGCGCCCGCGTTCGTCGCTGCTGTCGCCTTCCGGCTCGCACCCACCACCTCACCCCAGGCCCGCTGGGCCGCCAGCACCGTCCTCGCCCTCGTCGCCCAGCACGCCGGCCGTCCCCTCACCCGCCGCCTCCTCGCCAAACTTCCGCCCGGGCACGCCGTGCTCTTCGGGCAGAGCGGATTCACACCCACTGCTGCCGCGGCCTGAGCCCGCAGGCCCGGCACAGGGCCGGGTCAGGTGCGGGCGTAGTGCGGTGGGTGAGCGGGCGTCGTCCCCTGGCGGCGGTGCTTCCACGGCTTGTGCGGCGGCGGGTGGATCAGGGTGAGCAAGATTACCTGGCCTTCCCAACTATCCATTGGTGCAGACCACTTGTCGAGCCTCGTTCGATGCGGATAGTTTTCACCCGGCCGCCCCAGCCGGGAGCAACCGTGCCGTCGGCGGAGCATGTCGCGACCCCCGTCCCTGGACCACCGCACCGCACCTTCAGGAGTTGTGATGACCTTGAAACGAAGTGCTGCCGGCGTGCTCGCCGGGTTCCTCACCATCGGCGCCGTCCTGTTCGCGGGCGCCGGCTCCGCATCGGCGTCGATCGGCTATCGCGCGATCAGCGACCACTCGACATACGCCGAATGCAAGCGCGCAGGCGCCGCCGTGGCGCATCTGTACGGACCGCTCTCCGACTGCAGGCCCCACCAGTTCGTCGCCAACGTGTACACCCTCTGGGTCCGCGTGCTCTGATCTTCCACGGCGTGTCGCCGCCTGCCTCGGCGCGGCGGCGACACGGTTGGGTCATGACGTGCAGTCGACGGCTGCCTGGGCCTTCGGGAAGTACGCCGCCATGAAGCGGGTGAGGTCCTCACGACGCTCCGGGAGGTCGGAGGCCGTTGTCAACGGGTACGCCTGGACGACGAACTTGCGGCGCTCGCCGGCGGAGGCGCAATCAGCCACGGCGATCGCCATGGCATCGCTGACCCGGGCATTGTCGCCCACGCTGATCTCGGCGGGATTCGTCAGCTCCCAGGCTTTGGTCTCGACGGGGTCCTCCTTCGCGGGTACGAAGTAGCTCTTCACCGAGAGGACTCCCTTCCCGTCCACACTCAGGCGGCACTGCGAAAGTGTCGCCTGTGAACCGGACTTGGTCTGGTCGAGCTTCTTCCCCTCCGGCAGGAGCGGGTCCACCGCCCCACTGTCGACGGCCACCCCACAGACTTCGTCGGGTGCCGCGTAGACCTCATCGGATGAGCAGGCCGCCGTAGCACCGACGAGTACGAGTGCGACGACTGCGATACGGGTCCGCCTCACTGGTCGCCCGCCAATCCGGCCGCCCGACCGTTGCCGTCGAAGGCGGCGCCGTTGATCTGGTCCGTCAGGACATAGCGGTTGGCTCCCGAGTCGGGGTTGGCCTTGGCCCATTCATCGGCGAGCGCCTGCAACTGCTGTTCACGGGCTCTGAACGTCGTGCCGTTCTCGCGCGAGATCTCGTCGTTGATCCGAGCCTGCTCGTCGAGTTGCCATTGGTAAGCGAGCGCATCGACACCGCGCTGGGCCGCGTCGCCGAGTACCGGAATGAAATTGGCGGCCCCGCCGAAGCCGTGGTACATCCACTTGGCTTCCCAGGAGGGGTCTTCCTTGTCCGTCTTGAGCGCCTGGTAACGCGCCTCCTCCAGGAAGCCCACCGTGGCTCCGGACCTGAGCAGCGTCTCCTGCGGGTCGCTCGGACGATCGTGGTGGATGTCGCGCAACATCTCCTGGTTCATGCCGTCGTTGAGGATGCCATAGGACTCCTGATCACGGGAGATCTGCTTGCTGACCTCCAGTAGCTGGCTGCGATCCAGCAGTCTGGGGTCCTTCGCATCGTCCGCCTGCGCGCTGGCCGTGTGGTGCACCACATCTCCATGGTTGATCAGGACCTTCGCCATGTCGTCGCGCATCTCGACGGGGAAGTCGTCGCCGCGTTCGGAGAGGAACCTCAGGGAGCGGTCCAGTGCCTCGCGGTGTGCGGGGGTGTGGTCGACGGGCTTGGCGGTGGGGTCGTTGGGGTTGATGCCGGTGGTGGCGGCGACGAGGGCGGCGCCGGTCGCCTCACGGGCCCCGTTGCCGTCCTTGCTGTCGAGGGGCGTGTCGTCGAAGGTCTGCCGGTCACCGAGTACGTATTGGGCGTTGTCGGTGGGGCGGGTGGTGTTGAAGAACTCGGTGGCGGCATCGGGGCTGGCCGCGAGCGCGCTCATGAAGCCGGTCATGGGGTCGCGGCCGAAGTCCTCGCCGATGAAGTTCAGCTTCGGCGTGGGCGGGAGTCCACCGTTCCAGTAGTTCGCCGGGAGTTGCATCTTCTTCTCGGTGGCCACGAGCGCGTTGCCGTAGTTGTTGAGGAAGCGGTTGTCCCAGTCCCCGGTGCGCATCAGGTTGCTCATGATCTGGTAGCCGTAGACCTGGCTGCCACGGGTCTGGACGCGCTCCTCACCGAGCTTGACCATGTCCTTCTCCCAGTTGCGCATGGCGGGGCTGTCGGACTGGGTGGCACCCGCCAGGGTGAGGGAAAGATTGCTCTGGAAGTCGCCGAACTGTTCATGGCGGGAGCGCTGGAGCGCACCACCGTCCGAGGGATCGGCGAGATCCGCCCAGAAGTCGAGCAGTCCGCGCGGCCCGATCGCGGTGGCCAGTGTCTCCTGGAACAGCGGGTCGTCCTGGTAGCGGGCGAGATCGCGATTGAGGCGGTCGAACTCCTCGGGGGACATGTCGTCGCCCTTGGTCTGCATCAGCTTGGCGATCCGGTCGGCGTCCTTCATCGCCTCGGCCGCCCGGTCGCGGTCGTAGTACGCGGCGTCGGAGAACCCGAACTCGGTCTGCCCCACGAGCATGGTCAGGGCGCGGGCAGCGCTGCTGTCGCTCTCGGTCGCGCCTTCCAGGATGCGTTGGATCTCGTCCCGGAACGCGATGGCGTCGGCTTCGGAGTGCTCGGGAACCGTGTGCCCCTTGGCGGCACGGTCGGGGTGGATGTTCATCGTGACGGTGAAACCGCCGTCGCCGGTGCCGATGACGGTGAGGTTCTTCTCCAGCCCCCGCCCGATGGCCGCGTTCAGCTTGGCCTTGTAGTCGACGAGTTCGCCGTGGGTGTCGCTGAGGATGTTCTTGATGCTGGTCGCCTGGGTCGCGGCATCGGCGAACTCCTTGGCCGTCTTGCCGATGAACTCCCGGGTGACGGTGGCGTTCACCCCGGCCCAGTTGGCCTTTGCGGCCTTCCCTCCGAGATCCCGACGGGCGTCCTCCTCCAACTCCCACAGTTTGGTGGCCATGGCGGTCCAGTCGGTGACGGCGGTGGCCAGTTTGGAGAAGTCCGCGAGGCGCAGGGCGTCGAGGTCCATCAGCGCTGCGCTCCTTCTTCGAATCCCTGGTCCAGCTGGGCGAACTTGAACTGCGTGACCAACCAGCGCTCATCACCGGCGTGGGCGTTCTGGGTGTAGTCGAGGTGGTTGGAGATATGGGCGCAGGCGTCCAGCACCGTGCCCATCTGGGTCTGCCACTTCTCCGCCACCGTCGCCAGGGCGGCCCCCAGGGCGAAGTCCACCTTCAGGGAACCCGCGGCCTCGGTGGTGCTGGCCTTGGCGTGGTCGCCGTCCGTGCCGAGCCGCTGGCGCAGTTTGAACGCGGCGTCGCCCACCGCCGCCAGATCCTGCTGGTCGACGGCCAGGTCACCTTGCGGCCCGGGACCACCGCCTCCATCCGGGGCGACCTGGTTCAGCCGCATCGCGGTCTGCCGATCGGTCGCCGCCGACCTCAGCTCAGCCCATTCACTATCAAATGACACAAGTCCCCCTGGCGAACACGTATGACGATCAACTTTCTATCAAGCGATCGATAAATGAGGCCAGGAAGGGGGTCGGTTCGGCGCTCGGAGGGGGGCAGAACAGGAGAACGCCCCGCCGCCGGAGATCCGGAGCGAGGCGTTCTGTCGCGCGGTGGGTCAGTGGTGGGACGCGTACGTGAGGAAGGTGTTCCAGGCTTCCGGGGCGACGGCCAGTTGCGGGCTCTGCCGCAGCTTGGAGTCCCGGACATGGATCGTGGTGGGGCAGGCGGCGACCTCGACGCAGTCACCCTGACTTCCACTGCTGTAGCTGGACTTGTGCCAGGACATCGCCACCTCGACGCAGTCATCGCCCTGCGAGCCGCTGTAGCTGCTCTTGAACCAGGCCAGTTCGGACGTGCTCATAGCGTTCCTCGCAATCGCTTCAACAGGCCCAAGGAGTCCTCGGGGGTCAGGGCCTGTGAGCGCATCTTCGCATAGCGTTGATGAAGACGGCTGACCTCTTTCGGGTCGGAAATGAGGCGTCCGTTTTCCTGGCCTTCCGAGTAGCCGAACCACCGGTTGTCCGGGGTCTCCGCCAACCGCAGTGGTCCGTCCAGACCCGCGTGCACCGGCTGCCGTAGCGGCATGAGCTGCAATTCCACGTTCCAGTTGCGCTCGATCAAATCCAACAGGTGGTCGTACAACTCGCGTGTTACGGCGTCTCCTCCGGTGTGCCGTTCCAGCACCGCCTGTTCCACGATGAAGCTGAATGACGTTGGCGGTTTCCTGCTCGTGGACAGTAGGTCGTGACGGGCCAGTCGAGCCGCGATCCGCTGGTCCATCGTCTCCGCGTCCGGCAGGGGCGGCACGCTGAATGTCACCGCCCGCGCGTACCCCTCCGTCTGCAACAACCCCGGCACCACCCGGCACTCGTAGGTGTTGAGGCTCACCGCCTCCGCCTCAAGCTTGGCCCACTGGCGGAACCAACTCGCCAGGCCAGGTTGGCGGGAGAGGTGTCGGGCGGCGCCGCGCAGGGCGCCGAAGGCGTCCAGGACCTCTTCCGCGCGTTCCACGAAGTCCGGTGGCGGGAAGCGGCGGCCCTGTTCGATGGAGGCGATGGTGGGGACCGAGTAGCGGACCCTCGGGGCGAACTCCTCCTGGGTCAGGCGCGCCCGTTTGCGGAACGCTTTGACGACCTCGCCGAACGCCCTGAGGCTGTCCGATGTCTCCGGTTCACCACCGGCGGCGACGCCCGCACCCGTACCGTCCGTCATTCCAGACACCTCCCGCGCGACCGTTGTTCCCCGTATCCAACGCGCCAACTCGGCCATGCTCACGGGCGGTTACCCCTACCGTCCAGGCCCCGAACCCGTACGCTGCTCCCGCGTACCAGTCGCCAGCTGCCCGTAACAGCAGGTCAGCGCCGTAGGTAAAGCGTTCTCTGACATGGCCCGACCAGAATGGCGCGACTACCGTACGTATGTTCATACCCTCACCCGGGCCACGGGCGGATGCACCGCGCGACGACCCCGCGGAGGTTACGGGCGGTCGGTCCTACGGTCGAGTGGGGAACTCGTACGCAGGGACGGCGTAGGGGTCGTCGATCTGGTGAACGTCCCTGGCCAGCGGGCACATTGGCGCCATGCCAGCTTTCCCCCTCCACGACATTGAGGCGACCGTGCACGTCTTTCGGCAGCGGTTCACCTCCTCACCGCTGGGCGCCCGCTTGGCTCGCCACCTCGCGAGCTACCGCCTCCAGGACTGGGGCGTACCGGCCGGTTCCGCCGTCGGTGATATCGCCGCCCTCCTCATCGCGGAACTGGCCGCGAACGCAGCCACCCACGGCCGAGTGCCCGGCGCGGACTTCGAACTGGAGCTCTCGCTCACACCGGAACTGCTGCGGATCGATGTCTCGGACAGCCATGCACGACGTCCCCCAGGGCCCGGCGCCCTGGTCGAAGCGCGGCTCGAACAGGACGGCGGACGGGGGCTGATGCTGGTGGAGGCACTCGCCGACCGCTGGGAAGTGGTCGATCGGGCGCCCCGGGGGAAGACCGTGCGCGCCGAACTGGACCGGCAGCGCTGACGGTCGGCGGGTGCTTCGGCGCCCGCCGCTCACGGTCCCTACGCGCTCACTCGCTCCGGGAGTCGCGGATCGCGTTCACCAGTCCGGTGACGAGGTTCGCCCGCTCCTCCATCGCGTCGATCACCAGATACTCATGCTCGGCGTGGGCACCGCCACCGACGGCTCCCAGACCGTCGAGCGTGGGCACTCCCAACGCGCCCGTGAAGTTGCCGTCGCTGCCGCCACCGACCGCCTTGCCCAGGATGCCCGGCTGAATCCGCTGCGCCATCGCGAACAGCTCCGCCGACGCCGACTCCGGCATCGGCGGCCGACCCACGGCTCCCGAAACGGTGATCTGGGCCTCGTCCAGATGGGGGGCGAGTGTCGCCATCCACGTCTCGACCCTTTCCTTCTCCTCGGCCGATTCGACGCGGACATCGACCAGGACCGTCGCCTCGGCGGGAATCACGTTGTCCGTGGTTCCCGCAGATGCCACCGTCGGCGTCACCGTCGTCCCGATCTCTGGCCGACTCAGTGCCGAGATGTCCAGCACCTGGTGCGCCGCTTCGATCAGGGCGTTCACTCCCGCTTCGGGCTCCAGCCCCGCATGCGCTGCACGTCCCTTGATGGACACCTCGAAGGTGCCGCACCCCTTGCGGCCCGTCTTCAAGCCGCCGTCATCGGCGGCGCCCTCGAACACCAGCACAGCTCCGCAGGTGCGGGCCAGCTCCTCGATCAGGGCCCGAGAGGAGCGCGATCCGACCTCCTCGTCGGCGGTCACCAGGATCTCCACACCCGAAAGATCGTCCAGCGCCGCCAGACCGTGGATCGCCTGCACCAGGCCACCCAGCATGTCGAAGACTCCCGGGCCCGTCGCATGCCCGTCCGCCACCCGGAACGGGCGGCGCTCCAGCGTGCCCAGCGGAAAGACGGTGTCATGGTGGCCGAGGATCAACACCCGGGGCTCGCCGCCGCCCGACCAGCGCAGGTGCGGTCCGGCCGCGCTCTCCACCAGGACGGCCTGTCCACCCAGCCGGTTCTCGATGACCGCGGCCACCGCGCGGGCCGATGCGTCCAGGGCGGCGAGATCACGCGACGGGGACTCGACCTCGACGAGCGTCCGTAGATCCTCGATCATCGCGTCAACACTCACAGCAGCGCTCTTGTGCATCGTCATGCCACCAAGATACGGGCAGCGTCCCACGCGCCAGGGGACGCAGCATGGGACGGAAGAATCCCCGCACCACCCGCGTCACAGCCCCTGCACCCCGCAGGAACCGTTGCAGCCCCGCTCAGCCGTTGTGCTGCTCACAGCGGTCGCGCGGGGCTGCCGCGGGATTCCCGGGGCGGGCTGTGGACACGCCACATCCGCCCCGAGATCCACGGCTGTCACCCGGCGTGACGATGACAGGAGCACAGTGCGGCCCGATCGAGTCGTCAGGCACCCCCGCGGCCGACGCGTTCGAGGTGTCGGGGTGGTGAGGTAGCGCGGTCCCGTCAGCAGTTCACCGTACGGTCGTAGTTCCCGAGGATTCCGCTGTAGATGTACAGCGTGCTGGCGCCGCGCGCCAACCGGTAACACTGGCTGTCCGGGGCCAGGGACACGACGACCCGCACCGAACGGGTGCCGGAGCAGTTGTTGGTGAGCAGGACGTCGAAGCCGTCGGTGGTCGCCGTGACCATGCGGCCGACGCAGGACGGAGCCGTCGTCGCAGCCGCCGCGGGCGACGCCGAGAGCGCCAGGGAACCGACGAGAGCCACCGCGGTCACCGCGGCCTGTGCAGCCTTCCGGGACTTTCGCATCATGCACTCCTTGCGTAGGGGTTGTTCACAACAGCCCGAAGGTTAGGCTGGCGCGCGCACAATGTGCGCACGACATATGCACAACTCGGTTTCGGACAGCCCACGTTGTGGGTCCCCGCTCTCGCGACATGGTTGGTGACGGTGCGCTTCGCTCTCCTGGGCCCCCTGGAGGTCACACTCGACGGGCAAAGCATCGCCCTGGGCTCCATCAAACAGCGCCTGCTGCTGGCTACCCTGCTCAGCCGCCCCTCGGAGACGGTGCCGACCGGTGTACTGGTGGCCGCCCTGTGGGGCGAGGACCCGCCGGCGTCCGTCGCCGCCAACCTGCGGACCTACGCCCGGGGGCTGCGTGGCGCCCTGGGCGGCGACGGCTCCTGGGACGGCATGCCGCACACTCGGGGCGGCTATCTGCTCCGCGTCCCACCGGGCGCGACGGACGTGGAACGCTTCGACGAGGCCGCCTTCCGGGGCCGCCGCGCGCTGGCGGCCGACGATCCGGCCCTGGCCTGCGAGGAGTTGTCCCGGGCGCTCGCCGAGTGGCGCGGCCGGGTCCTCGAAGGGCTCGCGCTGCCGGACGCGCTCGTGCCGTGGGCGACCGGTCTGGAGGAGCGCCGGTGCCACGCCGAGGAGGACTACGCCCAAGCGCTGCTCGCGGAGGGCGACCTCTCGCAGGCGGTGCGGCGGATGCGGAGACTGGTGGCGTCCCAACCCCTGCGGCAACGGGCCTGGGGCCATCTGATGCTCGGCCTGTACCGGGTGGGCGATGTGGGGGGAGCCCTGGAGGCGTACCGCACAGTGCGCGACGCGCTGGTCCGGGAAACCGGTCTGGAACCCGGGCCCGACCTGGCGCAACTGCACCAGGACATCCTCAAACAGCGAGCGACCACGGGCGGCGGTGACTCCCCGCCACCGCCGCCACGCCCCCAGCAACTCCCGCTGATCACACCCGATTTCGTCGGCCGGGAGGAGGCCATCGCCGCGCTCGACTCCAGTCTCCAGCGCACGGACGACCAGCTGTCGGGCGTCGTGATCACAGCCGTCTCCGGAATGGCAGGGGTCGGCAAGACGACGCTCGCGCTGCACTGGGCCCACCGGGTCGCCGAGCGGTTCCCCGATGGGCAACTCCACGTCGATCTGCGGGGGTACGACGAGAGCGGGGTGGTGTCCGCGTCCGACGCGCTCCAGGGGTTCGTTCAGGCACTGGGCGTACCGCAGGCCCGCATACCGTCCGGTACGCAGGCGCGGGCGGGCCTGTTCCGCAGTCTCCTGGCCTCGCGCCGGATGCTGATGGTGCTGGACAACGCCCGGGACTCCGCCCATGTCCGGCCGCTGCTCCCCGGTGCCGGGACCAGCGTGGTGATCGTCACCAGCCGGGACCGGCTCCAGGGGTTGGTGACGTCCGAGGGGGCGCGGGCGCTGACCCTCGATGTGCTGAGCGCCCAGGAGTCGGCCCGGATGTTGGCCCGTCGGCTGGGCCCGCGAGTGGAAGCCGAACCGGACGCCGCCGCCGACATCGTGGCCCTGACGGGGCGGCTGCCCCTCGCCCTCGCCGTCGTCGCCGCACGGGTGGCGGACCACCCGACGTTCCCCTTGCACTCCTTCGCGGCCGAACTCCGTCCCACCGGAGCCCTGTTGGACGTACTGGAGGACGGCGACGCACAGCGGATTCTGTCCTGGTCCTATCTGGCCCTCTCCGCGGAGGCGGCCCGGCTGTTCCGGCTGCTCGGGCTGCACCCGGGGCCTGATCTGACTCTGGACGCCGCGGCTGCGCTGGCCGGTGCCCCGGTGTACTCCGTCCGACCCCTCCTGCGGGAGCTGACCCGGCTGCATCTGCTGACCGAACACCGCCCCGGCCGCTATCGGTTCCACGATCTGCTGCGGACGTACGCGACCGCGCTGGTCAGGACCACCGAGCCGGCCTCCGGTGTGCTCCAGGCCCGGGAGCGGTTCTACGACCACTGTCTGCACCGCGCGCACGCCGCCGCCGTGCTCGTACAGCCGCAGTGGCCCGCCGTCGTGCCCGTGCCCCGGCTACCGTCGAACAGCGGCGAGTGCGCCCGGGACGCGGAGGCCGCCCTTGCGTGGTTCGCCGGCGAGCGCCAAGTGCTGTTGCGGGCGGTGGCGCAGGCCGCGGCGTACGGCTTCGAAACGTACAGCTGGCAGCTCGCCTGGGCACTCACCGCCTATCTGGCGCCCCTCGGCCAGTGGCAGGACCAGCGCACGGTCCAGGAGACCGCGTTGGCCGCCGCCGAACGGTCCGGTGACGAGGTGGGCGAGGCCATGGCCTGTCGGCTGCTCGCCCGGGCCGACTCCCGACTCGGCGCCCTCGACACCGCCGAACAGCTGCTGCGCCGGGCCCTCGGGCTGTACGAGCGGTTGGGCGAGTGGAACGGGCAGGCCCAGACCCTGCACAACTACGTCGAGCTCTGCTACATGAGCGGTCGGCTGGCCCAGGCCCTGGAACACGGGCGGGAGGCGCTGCGCCTGTACGGGCTCTCCGGCAACCGGGACGGCGAGGCCCGCACCCTCAATGCGATGGGGTGGCTCCATGCCGCGCAGGGCGACTACCCGGCCGCCATCGACCACTGCACGCGTGCGCTGGAGCGACAGCGGCAGGCGGGCGATCGCAACGGGCAGGCCGCCACGCTGGACAGCCTGGGGTTCGCCTACCACCACCTGGCCCGCTACGACCGGGCGGTGACCAGCTATGAGGAGGCGATCGAGCTGTTCCGGTCCTCGGCCGACCGCTACCACGAGGCCGAGACCCTGGTCAGGCTGGGCGACACCAAGTTGGCGACCGGCCGTTCGGCGGAGGCGGAGGAGATCTGGGAACGGGCCGCCGCGATGTTCGACGCACTGTGGGACCCGGAGGCCGACGCCGTACGGGAGCGCTTGGCGGAGCTTCGAGGCACGGCCGGGGGAAGCGCCCCCTTGGCGCCCTGAGACCGGTTCCCGCATCAGTCGTATGAGTCAGCCCCCTGGGTCGGCCATCCGAGTTCCCGCAGCCGGGCGATGTCCCGTCGGACCGTGCGGTCGGTGGCCGCCATGCGCTCGGACAGCTCGCGGCAGGTCCACGTCGATCGGGTGGACAGCAGCGAGACCAGTCGCAGCAGACGGGTGGAGGTGCTGATCACATCCCGAGGTGTGCCCCATGATCAGGACCGAAACTGTCCTCATCTCGTCCTAGCGTCCTCCCCATGAGTACCGAAACCACCTTGACCACCGACAGCGCTTTGCACACCGAAGCCTCATCGGACACCGACACCGCCACCGCATCCGGGCCCGCGATCCGCATGCTGTCCATCGACTTCGACTGCCCGGACCCGATCGTGCTGGCCCGCTTCTACGGTGACGCTCTCGGCCTGCCCGTCATCTACTCCAGCGATGACTTCGTCCTGCTCGGTCGGGAGGGCGCACCCGGTCTCGGGTTCATCCGGGTGGCCGACTACCGGCCGCCGACCTGGCCGGACCCGTCCCAGGGGAAGCAGGCACACATGGAACTGGGCGTCGACGACCTGGAGGCGGCCCACGCCCGGATGCTGGCCCTGGGCGCCGTGGAGCCTTCGGTTCAGCCACACCCCGATGAACGGAGGGTCCTGCTGGACCCCGCAGGCCACCCGTTCTGCATCTCCACGGAGAGCTGACGGCATCGGCCGGCCGATGTCCACGACCGCGCACCTGCGGCTCCCGAGGTCCGTGGGTCGGTGTTGTGGGTGCGCGGTCGGGTGGGCAGCGTGACCGCCGGGCGCTGCCAACAGGCTCAGCGCCTGGCGGTCACGGGGTGGAGGCGTTGGGAGATCCCCGTGATCCCCTCCGAGATCCCCTCCGAGGTCGTGTCATTGGGAGACGGGGTGCCGGTTGCGCTTCCCGTACCCGAGCCGTTGGCACTCCCCTGCTCGGTGCCTTGTCGGTCGGCTCTCGGAGTGCCGCAGAACTCGGCCTCCATCGTTTCGAGCATCCCCGCCGAACTCCAGTCACCGTTGAGGTTGAAGGCGAACGCATGGCGGCCGTCCTCGGTCGCCACGGCGTACGAGAGCGAGCCGACCCAGCTTCCGCCGTGTCCCCACAGCGTCTTGCCGCAACTCGACGTGAGGCGTTCGAGACCGAGTCCGTAGTCCGAACCGGGCGATACGGTCCTCATGGCCTTCAACTGGCGCGGGGAGAGCAGTCTCCCCTTCATCAGTGCACTGAAGAAGCGGTTCAGGTCGCCCGCGCTGGAGATGATGTCGCCCTCGGCCCAGGTCTGCGACGCGTTCTGCAGGGTGATGTCGTAGATCTTGGTGGCCGCGGGGTCACGCGTCAGTTTCGAGTACGCCCGGCTGCTCGGTCGCGGCATGAGGGAGCTGTTCCCCGGCATGACGGTGGCGCGCAGCTTCAGCGGCTTGATGATGCGGTCGCGGACCTCGCGCTCATAGGTGCTCCCCGTGGCCTTCTCCATGATCAGCGCGGCCAGCACATAGTTGGTGTTCGAGTACGCGTACTCGGTACCGGGCGCCGACGTCGGTGGGTTCGACATGGCGGCGTCGACCGCCACCTGAGGCGTTCTGGTCTTGAAGCGGTTCTGGTAGAAGCCTGGTTCGAGGTACTTGGCCGCATAGGCGGGATCATTGATGAAGTCGAACACCCCGCTGGTGTGATTGAGCAGCTGCCGTACGGTGATCTTCCGTCCGTCGTGCCCCTGGCCGCGCACCACTCCCGGCAGCCAGGTGTCGACGGTGTCATCGAGGTCGAGTCGCCCCTCCGCCTCCAGTTGGAGCATCACGGTGGCGACGAACGTCTTGGTGATGCTGGCGACACGGAACCGGTCGTCGGCCTTGCGCGGAGCACCGGTCTTCAGATTGCCGACGCCCGCCGTGGCCTTCCACACGCCGTCCTCGGTCAGGGCCTGCGCCGTGACGCCGGGGATGCCGTTGCGGACGATGGCCTCCATCGCCTGTTGTGTTCCTCGATGTGCGGTGTGGTCCGGATGGTGGTCGGTACTGTCCGAGCGGGCCTGCGCCGGTGCCGTGAAGGCGGAGGCGGCCAGCGCCACAGCCATCAGGCCCACCACACTCGTACGCGCTCTCCCTCGTGCTGGCATGTGCGACTCCCTACGGTTCGCTGCGCCGCGGGCCGGGGTGGGCCGCGCGGTCGTGATGTGGGGTGGCGCCCTGGTTCGGCTGAGACCGCCCCGCATCGCAACAGACCGCAAAGAGGGATGAAATGGTTGATTCCCGGAGAAAATTACTAGATCACCGCTTGAGTTCCTGGATCACGGCCCAGTGGTCGAAGACCACGGCTCAGTGGTCGAAGACCACGGCTCAGTGGTCGTCGGACGGCGAGGAGAGCATGCGCCGCGGCACCTATGAGGACTCCGGTCTGGGGTGCGGGGGTTGACTGCGCAGGGCCTCGATGCCGGGCACCCGTCAGACGAGGAATGGCCGCAGGTCCATCCGTACCGGACAGACCGAACAGACCAAACAGACCGGACAGAGGTGTGCCCGGCAGCCGAGGAAACCGCTCCCGTCGCCTCGACCACCGGGCACCTGAACGCGCGGACGTCAGACGCCGATGTCCCGGCCGTCCTTGCGCCAGATCGACACCACGGCCGGCCGGACGAGCTTGCCCGGGCCGTCCGGCCAGGTGCTGTCGGGCTTCTCGACCGTGGCGAAATCGGTCTCGCCCGGATGTTGGACGGCGACGAGGACTCTTCGGTCCTGCACCACAGGGCCGCAGGTCTCCGCCCCGATCGGCACGGTGAGGAACTGCTTCAGCTCACCACGGCGCTCGCCCTGGGTGGCCACCCCGAACAGCCCGTCGTTGGAACCGAGTTTGTTGCCGTCGGTGGAGATCCACATATTTCCGTGCGGGTCGAACGTCACATTGTCCGGGCAGGAGATCGGGCTCACCCGGTCCTTGGGGAAGCCGGCGAAGTAGGTCTGCGGGTCGTTCGGGTCACCTGCCACCAGGAACAGCCGCCAGGCAAAGCCGTCGCTGGATGGATCGTCCCAGTTCTCCGCCAGCTCCAGGATCTGGCCGTGCTTGTTGAAGTTCCGCGGATTGGCCTCGTCCGCGCCCGGCTTGCCGGGGTTGCCGCGCTCGGTGTTGTTCGTCAGCGCCACGTACACCCGGCCCGTGCGCGGGGACGGTTCCACGTCCTCGGGACGGTCCATCTTGGTGGCCCCCACCTTGTCGGCCGCGAGCCGGGTGAAGACGTACACCTCGTCCGCCGTCATCCCCGGCACGTGCGAGACCTTGTTCGTCGCCAGGGGAATCCACACACCGGAGCCGTCGAACTCACCGTCGGCCGGATGCGCGCCCGTACCGGTGCCGTTGGTGTACTCGGGGCTGTCGCCGGTCAGCTTGGCGACGTACAGCGTGCCCTCGTCCAACAGGGTGAGGTTGTGTTCGCGCGCCGCACGGGAGTTGCCCTTCTTCATCCGCCGTGAGGAGACGAACTTGTAGAAGTACTCGAAACGTTCGTCGTCGCCCATGTAGACGACCGGGCGGCCGTCGTCGGTCAGCCGGGGCTGTGCACCCTCATGCTTGAAGCGGCCCAGCGCGGTGCGCTTGCGGGGAGTGGAGTCAGGATCGTACGGGTCGAGCTCGACCACCCAGCCGAAGCGGTGTGATTCGTTGGGTTCCTGTCGGACGTCGAAGCGCTTGTCGAACCGCTCCCACTTGCGCTCGGTCGCGCCCGTGGCGAGCCCGTAGCGCCGGTCGGTGGGACGACTGGAGTTGGCGAAGTAGTTGTTGATGTTCTCCTCGCCGTGCAGCGTCGTCCCCCAGGGCGTCTCGCCACCCGCGCAGTTGTTGAACGTACCGAGGACTCGGGTGCCCGACGGGTCGACGGAAGTCTTCAGCAGGGGACTACCGGCAGCAGGCCCGGTGACACGGAACTCCGTGGTGGCGGTGATCCTCCGGTTCAGCCGGTGGCGCGGGACGGCGGTCAACCGGCCCGTACCCCGTTCCTCCTGGACCACCACGACCGACAGCCCGTGTCCGGCCCAGCCGATCTCCACCTGTTCGCGAGTCGGGTTCTGGGGATCGTAGTTGCGGAACATCAACCACTCGCTGGTGTATTCGTGGTTGGCGACCATGATCTGTCGACCGCGCTCACCGGGCAGCGGGAGCAGGGACAGGAAGTCGTTGTTGTAGCCGAACTGGCCGGCCTGCGCCTTGGCCGTCTGCCTCTCGGCGTCGAAGGCGGGCGCACCGCGCAGGATCGGATCGCCCCAGCGGATCACGATGTCCTGCCGGTACCCGGAGGGGATGGTGACGGTGTCGGCCACATTGGGTGCGACGGGTGCGAAGCGCAGGCCACGGGCGCCATCGGCGCGCCCGCTCCCCGCCCCCCGGGAGACCGCAGCGGCAGCGTGCGCCTGTCCGCCCCCGCCAGGGCCGGTGACGCTCGCGGTACCGGCGGCAGCGGCGACGGTCACCACGGCTGCGGCGCGCACCACGGACCGACGGGAGAGCGCTCCGGCGATGATGTCGGCGGCGTACTCGTTGTCACTGGTGTTGGGGACTTCCTGGAAACAGGCGTCACCGCACCGGTATCGGCAGGTGAGCGCGGAACGTCCACCCTGGTGCGGCTTGGAGCTCAGAAGCGGCAGCATATTGCGCACTGTGTCCTCCTCCGGCGCGATGGCGCCGACAGCTTTGGGAGTTTTCCCGGCCAGACACTAAGGGGATATGAACCAGGTCACAAGACAATGGATCTGGAATTTCTAAAAAGTCGAATCAATAATCATGGCCATTACACGCATAGGTGCTCACTCATGGGCAAGCCTGCGAACATGCCTGATCAGAGAGGGAGTGCACACCTCTCTTCAATATCCGGTCTCGGTGATATCCAACCGGCATCTCAACAGGTCCGTTTCAATGCGAAACAAGGTCGGTCCATGGCGAACCGACACCGAGACCCCCACATATACCTACCCGATGAGAACCCTTGAGCCACCACCTCTCGATGTCTCGCAATTTTGGATATTCGATGCCAGGTCGTCCATCTACGGGTTACGCCACGGGTGATTTTTCCCCGATACCGCCTTTCCCCGACGCTCACCCGTTTCCAGGAAATAGGCTGCTTTCCCATCCAGAACGGAACTCCAGGAGGGAATGCCCAGAAGGCGGGTGCGCCGATGGTGGATGTCCATGGTGGGGAGTCCGTGGCTCAGACTCCCCACCACCCCGACCAGCGGGCCTTTCCGACAGTCAGGGCGGGACCCGGAAAGGGGGCGAGGGCGGAACCCGGGGTCGGAATCGGCGGTCGACCCGGGGCTCCGCCCTGACTGTGGGAACCGGTGGTGGCAGCGGCCGGCAGGAGCCCGCTGCCACCATCGGCTTCAGGGAACTACCGGGGGCTACAGGACGAAGACTCCGATGAGCATGACCGCGGCGAGCGCGGTGACGCCCTGGACGAGGGTCGCCGCCGTATGGGCCCGGTAGGCCGTCTTGACGTTCATGCCGGAGAACTGTGAGACGACCCAGAAGTAGGAGTCGTTGACATGGCTGACCACCATCGAACCCGCACCGATCGCGAGGACCGCCATGACCTGGCCGATCGGGATCGCACCCATCGTCCCGTCCAGACCCAGCGCGGGCAGGAGCGGCTGCGCCAGGGTGGAGGTGATGATCAGGGCGGCGGTGGTGCTGCCCTGCGCGGTCTTGAGCAGTGCCGCGAGGGCGAACAGGACGAGCAGCGCCGTGAGTCCGCTGACCGCCGAACCATCACCGATGAGGGTGCCGATGTAGTCGGCCATCGGGGTGCCCTTGATCACCGCACCGAACGCACCGCCCGCACCGGTGATGACCAGGATCGGAGCCGCGTCCACCAGTCCCTCGGCGACCCATGTGGTGAGCGCCTTGGCATCGAGCTTCTTCGGGAGCAGCAACAGTGCCAGCAGCACACCGATGAGGAGGGCGTTGACCGGGGCGCCGAGGTCCTTGAGCAGACTGCCGAAGGCGCCGTCGATCACGGTGCCGTCACCCGAGGGGAAGGCGGCGACCGAACCCACAGCCATCAGCACGATCGGCAGGAGGATCGGGGTGAGGGCGCGGGACAGGCTGGGGAGGTGGTCGAACTGCTCCTTGTACTCCTCGAACGTCTGCTTGGCGTCGGGGAGCTTGCTCTCCAGATTTCCGGTGCGGCGCAGCGCCCAGGCCAGTCCGGCGAGGGCGGCGACGAGGGAGACCGGGATGGAGAAGAGGATGACCCAGATCAGTCCGTCGGAGCCGATGCCGACGTTGCCGGCCGCTGCGATCGGGCCGGGGGTCGGTGGCACGAAGGTGTGGGACGCGTACAGGCCGGTGGCGAGTGCGGTGCCCAGGACCACGGGGTTCTTGCCGGTCTTGCGGGCGATCGAGCGCTGGAGCGGCGAGAGCACCACATAGCCGGAGTCACAGAAGACCGGGATGGAGACGACCCATCCGATCAGGGACATGGCTATCGCGGGGTGGCGTTTGCCCACGACCTTCAACACGGCTTCGGCGAGGGTGACGGCCGCGCCCGTGCGCTCCAGCACCTTGCCGATGATCGTGCCGAAGAGGATCACCAGACCGATGCTGGCCAGGATGGCGCCGAAGCCCTCGGCGATGGTGGTGCCGAGCTTGTCGACGTACGCCTGGTCCGAGCCGGTCGCGGCTCCGATGCCCATCGCGACCAGGCCGAAGCCGTAGGTGGCGAGGACGATGGCCAGGAACGGGTGCATCTTGAATCGGCCGCACAGAAGAATGATCAGGCCGATACTTGCCGCCAACGCGGCGAGCAGGGCGGGTCCAGCGGTGCTCATGGGACTCCTTGCGGGGACAGGAACGGCGTTGCGGGTACGGGGAGGGAAGGGAGCCGGTCCTGAGCAGGACGGGAGCCCTCGGGTGGGTCAGGCAATGCGGTGCGCCGGTGGGTTCGGCGGGGTCAGTGCGTGCGGTGGGCCGGGGGGAGGGGTCAGCCGGACCGCAGGCGTACGGCTTGTTCGGCGGCGTTGGCCAGCAGCCGATCCGCCGACTCGGTCATGAAGGACAGCGCCCGGGGACCGTCAGCGATGCTGAGCGCGGCGGTCAGACCGATCTCGTGCAGTTCGTCGATCGGGTGGACGATCTCGCCGGCGAGTGCGACGGCGGGGACACCACGCTCCCGGGCGAGCCGGGCGACGATGGAAACGACCTTGCCCGCCGCGCTCTGCCGGTCGAGCCTGCCTTCTCCGGTGATCACCAGGTCGGCGCCGGCGAGCGCCGCCGGGAGTCCGACGGTGTCGGCGACCAGTTCACAACCACGGACCGGCTCGGCGCCCAGGACGGCGACCATGCCGCCGCAGGTGCCGCCGGCCGCTCCGGCGCCGGGCAGATCGTGCACCCGTACGCCGAACTGTTCGGCGAGCACATCGCCGAAGCGGGCGAGGGCGCTGTCCAGTTGCCGTACCTGTTCGGGGGTGGCGCCCTTTTGCGGACCGAAGACCGCGGCTGCACCTTCGGGGCCGACCAGGGGGTTGGTGACGTCGCACGCGATGCGGAAGCGCGTCTGGCGGACGGAGTCCTTCACCCCGCTGACGTCGATGCGCGCCAATTGTGCGAGCGCCGCGCCGCCGGGGGGCAGTTCGGCGCCTTCGGCGTCCTCGAACCGTACGCCGAGCGCACGCATCAGACCGGTACCGCCGTCGGTGCTGGCGCTGCCACCGATGCAGACGAGCAGGTCGCGCGCTCCGCGTTCGATGGCGTCGGCGATCAGTTCGCCGGTGCCGGTGGTGTCGGCGTGCAGGGCGTCCCGCTCCCCCTCGGCGAGCAGGGGCAGTCCCGATGCGGCGGCGAGTTCCACCACCGCGGACCCGCCGTCACCGGAGAGCACATAGCGGGCGGGGACGGGACGACCGAGGGGGCCGGTGGCACTCAGGGTGACTTCCTGGCCCCCGGTGGCACCGAGGATGCAGTCGAGGGTGCCTTCGCCACCGTCGGCCATGGGGACCCGGACCACTTCCGCGGCCGGCAGGGCGCGACGTACACCCGTCTCGATCGCCGCGCAGACCAGGGAAGCAGAAAGGCTGCCCTTGAAGGAGTCGGGAGCGATAACAACACGCACAGAACCAGGCCCTTCGGGAGGAATGAGCACATCCGGGGAGTCCGATGAGCTGTGTCGGAACTCTAGGTACTGGGGTGCCCGGTCAGTATTGGCCCGGATGACGAACTTTTCCCCCCTGTGCACACCCGAGGTTGTGCACGGTGCACAACACGGATCTGGCGCAGTGGGCCGATCCCGACGATTCAGTCGAGCTCGGTGAGATGCAGGGCGACCTGGAGGACGACCGCGTCCTGGAAGGAGCGGGGATCGCGCGAGGTGAGGTCCTCGATCCGGCCCAGCCGATAGGCGAGGGTGTTGCGGTGCACATTGAGCGCCAAGGCGGCATCGGTGATGCTGCGGTCCTGGGCGAAGTACACCCACAGGGTGTGTCGGAGCTCGGCGGAGAGCGTGCCGAGGATGCGTTCGGCGGTGGCGTTGCGGGTGTCGGTCGCGATCCGGGCGAGCAGTGCCGGGAGTTCCAGGTCCGACAGGCGCACCTCGCCGACGAGCTTTCTGCGCATCGCGAACCTGGCCTGCCCGGTGCGTTCCACCAGGGCGGCGAAGTCCTCTGACCGACCGGCGTCGAGGACACCGATGTCCTTGCGGCTCTCGCACAGGGACACAAGGCGGCGGCGCAGGGCCACGGCGGCGGTGCCACCGGCCACGGCCCACACCGCGCCCTCGGCGTCGGCCGCGACCAGCACGGCCGCCTCGTCCACTTCGAGCCAGCGGTACAACTCGCGGGGGTCGGCAGCCGTGTCCTGCTGTCCGCAGTGCAGGACGAAGAGGGTGTACGGGGCCTCCACCCGGCAACCCGCGAGTTGCTGGCGTTGACGCCAACTCTGCACGGTGAGCCGTTCGGCGACGAGGTCCTCGACGATCTGCTGTCGCACCCGGTGGCGCCAGCCGGCCTCACCGAGGAACGCCTGTTGCATGACCATCAGCTCGGCCAGGTGCGCGATCGCCCGGGCGATCTCACCGACATCCCGCGGCTCACCACTGACACCGACGACACCGACGATCTCGTTGTCCAACCGCAGGGGCAGGTTCACACCGGCCCGGGTGCCGT
Organism: Streptomyces sp. NBC_00690; assembly: GCF_036226685.1. Classification (NCBI taxonomy): domain Bacteria; kingdom Bacillati; phylum Actinomycetota; class Actinomycetes; order Kitasatosporales; family Streptomycetaceae; genus Streptomyces; species Streptomyces sp. NBC_00690. Next base: position 6,512,234 of record NZ_CP109009.1, on the reverse strand, counting down.
GGAGGGTACGGGCCTCTTCCCCGGTGACGGAGAAGGGCAGCCCCGTCTCCAGTACCCGTCGGGCACCCTCATGGAGGCTTCCCACGCGCGATCGATCGCCACTGGCGGTGATCACACCTCGCTCATCCATGATGTTCACGTTGACCCCGAGGCGGCCGACGATGTCGTCGACAATGGCCTGAGCGGTCGTGCCGGCAATCATCGGGCCAAGATACCCGCGTAGACGGAGTACGCCAGGGTTCGTGCACCAGGGTTCGCGACCGTTGTGGGTGTCGCGGTACGACGATGAAGCTGCCGGCCACTCCCCCGGCCGTCCTGCACCGCGCGAGTCCCCGTACGGCATCTCGTGGACGGCGGGCAGTGCTGGAGGGGTGGCGGCGGGGATCAGACCGGGTCAGTGGGCGGTGTCGACGCGCACCGACCCGGTGTGATCCCCGCGCACGACCTCAGCCGAGGATGTCGTAGATCCCGCACTGCGCGGACTCGGAGTCCACCACGAAGCCGGGGCTGCACCCCACGACGATGCGCGGGTCCTGCTCGATGGTGATGATGATGTCGCCGAAGTCTTGGGCCGAGGCGGTGGAAGCGCCGGCGATGCCGGCGACGGTGAGCGCGAGGGCGGCCAGCAGGGTACGCATACGCATGGATCTGTCCCTTGGTCGTGGATGAGCCATCGAATGTGAACGTCGAGCGGACACTACCGACGCGGCGTGATCGTGACGGTGTCCACATCGCGCTGCGCCGACCACGGCACCCGATCGGCCCCCATCCCACGGGAGCGAGGTCCGGCCACGGGCTGCGGCCGGACCTCGCTCCCGAAGAATGGACACGTCGAAGGGCTACTCGACCGTTCGGGCGAAGCGCGCCCAGTCGGTGAACTCCCAGTCCCAACGACGGCAGACCCGCTCGCGCGGCAGATCCTCCTGCGAGGGGTCGAGGAGCATCAGGGCGACATGGCGACCGTCTCCGACGATCACCGCCAGCAGATAGCCGCCCTGGGTCGTCAGCATCAGGGACATCTCGTTGTTCGTCATGGCGAACCGCGCGTCGGGACGGTCGACCTTCTTGACCTCGATGCGTACGGGTCGCCCCTGCGCGTCGATGCCGTCCAGGTCGTAGCCGACGTTCTGCCCGCTGACGTCCTGCAGGCTCCAGCCCTTGCCGTTGAGGAACTCCATGGTGGCGATCTCGGCGGTGCGCCAGCGCGCCAGGACCGCCGGCAGGGAACCGTCCGGCGCGGGGGCGGCCTTGGCTGCGGACACCACCGGGGCGGTGGGCGGCGGCGGTGGCACGGCGGGCGCCGCCGCTTCGACGAGTTCCCGTTCGACCGGGGTGAGCTTGCGGCCGTGTGTACGGGCGAGTTCCTGGAAGTGCCCGCCCAATCGGCTCTGGAGCGGTTCGGAGAGTACTTCGCTCCCCCGTGCGCTCAGGACCGCCGACAGATCGAGCGTCTCCAGTCCAAGGACCGCCTTGACGGCCCGCGCGGCCGACTGGTTGCCGGGGGCATACAGCGCCGCGGGCGCCCCCGCGGGAAACACAGCCGCCACGTCGTCGGGCTCCAGCAGGACGCCGGAGTACGCGAAGGGCGGGCGACGGGCCGTCATCTCCTGCCGGAGCGCGGTGACCAGGAGCTTGCTCGCCGATGTGCCCGGGGACACCAGCAGGTTGCGGATGTCCTCGCCCTCCAGAACCAGTTGCCACAGCCGATCGAACACGGGATCGCCCGGGGTGCGCAGCCTGTCGGCGATGGCCCGGGCAGCGTCCGCGAGGACCTGTCGGGTGGATTCGTCGGCGACCACGGCATGGGTGCGCGAAGGATCGGTGAGGAGGTCTCCCGAGACGACGACGGGCAGACCGACCTCGTCGTCGAGGGGAAGGAAGCACGCCAGTCGGCCGCGCAGTCCGGTGAGCGTCATGGCCCGGGCATTCAACGGAACGGCAACGGTCGCCCGGCCGTGCACCAGGACCCCGAACCGGGCTTCGCCCTCCGCCAGCCGAAGGACGATGTCCGAGGCGTCGCGCTCGATGTGGATGTCGCGCTTGCCGACGTCGGAGCTGATCTCGATACGCCGCACGTTCCGTAGGAAGAGCGCGCTGATCGGGTCGAGGGCGTCGAACCCGGCATCCGCTTCGGGTCGGCAGGTCACGGTGAAGACGGCGCCGTGCACCGGGTCCCCGCGGTGGATCTCGGAGGGTATCCGGATCAACGGGATGGCGTTCGGGCTCATCTCCCCGAGCAGCGCGGCCGAGGCGGCACGGTCGAAGGAGAAGCCCACATCACCGGAGCGCACGTCGATGCGGGTGGCGACCGCGGCCAGCGACTTGAAGCCGATGCCCCGGTAGCCGATCGAATCCCCACCACGGGTCTTGGTGGAACTCGCACTGCGGCACAGCGCCTCGACGTCCGCGGCGTCGAGGAGGCGTCCGTCGTTGGTCCAGCGAAAGCGCCCGCCGCCGAGGGCTTCGATGCGTACGGTGCCGGAGCCCGCGTCGTCGGAGTTCTGGAGCAGTTCATACGGGACGCGATTGCGGTAGGTCTCGGCGAGCAGCCCCTCCATGCGCGCGATCTCCCCGAAGAGACCGGGCGCCTGGGTGTGTTCGCGGACCAGCGCGTCCTGGAGTGCGGTGAGTCGAGGGACGAGCTCGCTCACAGGTCTTCCGCATCGACGAGCCGGACGACGACACGCACCGGCTGCCCCGCGTACTCGTCGAGGTCGTCGCCGACGTCCGCGATCCAGCGCGGCTGGCGCCCGGGAAGCTTCCCCCCGTCCTGGACGGCGATGTGGCCGTACAGGCTGACCTCGCGCTTTTGCAGGAGGAACCCGGCCTCGTCGAGCACTTCCACCACCAGACCGGGCAGGGCCACCTCGAAGGGGCACTCGTCGTCGAGGGTCGCGTCCTGATCGCGCCAGTCCTCGGCCGCGAGGTGGTCGGCGAGCAGTTGCTGCGCCGTACCGAACTCGGCGGAGCCTTCGAGGTGGACCCGCAGCACCTTGTCGTAGGAGTCACGGAGGATGTGGGCGCTGCTGGTGTTGAGCCGCAGTCGTACGGACTCGTGGGTAGTCTCGTCCAGCACCTCGATCGGCAGGGCGGTGAAGTTCGTCGGCGGCAGGCTCAACCCCGAGTCGATCTCCTCCACGTCGAAGGCGGTGAGGCGCAGGGCGATGTCCTCGGCCTCAAGGGGCTTCTTGCACTCCCATGACGCGCTCTTGAGGGAGATCCGCTGGGGGCGCTTGCTCACCTTCTTGACGGTCTCCAGGACGACTCGCTCGTACCGGGGGGCCGCGGAGGAATCCTCCCGACGGCTCAGGGCGATCAGCAGGGGTGGCGCGTAGTCACCGCCGCCGAAGCGGTCCGTCCAGTCCTCGGGGAGGAACCGGACCGTGCCGGAGACCGCTATCTCCTGGAAGTGGTCCTTCTTCCCGTAGCTCTTGGTGACCAGTCGCGCTTCGACCTCGTCGATCTGCCATCCCACCAGGGACAGAGAGAGGTCGTCGACCTCGATATTCAGCGTCTGAACAGACTTGTCACTCATTGTCCTGCTCGCCCTCCCCGCGGTGGTGCACACTGCGCACGCCAGGATCCGATCTGGCAAACGGACGATACCGCCTGTAAGGGTCGTTCAGGTCGGTGGGGGAAAGGAGAGGGTTCCCGATCCGAAGGCCCGAGGTAGCCCGTGCCCGCAGGGATGCTCGGGGCCGAGGTCGGGCTCTGCTCTCGGACCCTGCCGGGTGTGCCGTGGGGCCGGGCGACCGGGAGGATGTGCACCGACGGTAGGTTGGTCCGGGTGAGGCCCGACGATGCATCCCCGCAGACCGTGAGCGAGCGACGATGACGACCACACCAGCCGCCGCAGCGGACGGGCCTGTCGACCGGCCGGAGGTGTCGGAGACCGTCGGCGGTCTCGTCATCTTCCTCAACGGCACGTCGAGTTCCGGCAAGTCGAGCATCGCCCGCGAGTTGGCCACGCAACTCGAAGACCCCTGCTTCCATCTACCGGTGGACGCCTTCCACGCCATGCGGTCGAGCCCCGCACTCGCACCGGATCGGCTACCGGCCGTCCTCAAGCGCACCTGGATGGGGTACCACCGCGCGGTGGCCGGCATGGCGGCGGCCGGCAACACCGTCATCGTCGACTACGTACTGAGCGAGCCGTGGCGCCTGAGGGAATGTGTGGCGCTCCTTCGCCCCCAGGACGTCGTCCTCGTCGGTGTGCACTGTCCGCTGCCGGAGTTGGAACGCAGGGAACAGGCCCGGGGCGACCGCCTCGTGGGGCTGGCCGCCCACCAGTTCACACGGGTCCATGCACACGGCCTGTACGACCTGGAGTGCGACACCAGCACCACCACATCGGCCGAGTGCGCCCGACGGATCAAGGACTTCCTACCGTCGCGGCCCACTCCCACCGCCTTCGAACGCCTTGCCGCGCTCGGCCCGGCCCCCTCCTGAGCAAGGCCCTTCCCGCACCTGCCGGCATGGCCGTTCGTCACATCCGAGGACTTGCCGGGCGGTGCCGCCGTCCGCACCGGGTCGCACCCGGTGTGGCGTCGGTACGGACGGGCAGGAAGGACCGCATGGAGACGACACTGCCGGACGGACGCCCCGTCCCACCCCCTCAGGCCGATGAACGCGCCATGCTGGAAGCCTGGTTGGACTTCCACCGCGAGACCCTCGTACTGAAGTGCGCGGACCTCGACGACCACCAACTGCGCACCCCGTCCGCTGCACCGTCCAGCATGACCCTTCTGGGCCTGGTGCAGCACATGGCGGAGGTCGAACGCAATTGGTTCCAGCGGGTGTTCGCCGGAACGGACATCGCTCCGGTGTACGGAACGTGGGACGGCGACGGTTTCGCCCTCCGATCCGACCGGGGGTGGGAGCAGGTCCTGACCGACTGGCGGACCCAGATCGCACGCGGCCAGGAATTGGTCAGGGACGTCCCCCTCGACGCATGTGCCCGTACCGAGGGGCAGGAGTTCTCGTTGCGTTGGATCCTGATCCACCTCATCGAGGAGTACGCACGTCACAACGGTCATGCCGATCTCCTGCGGGAACGGATCGACGGGGTCACCGGCGCCTGAGCCCGCTCACCGGCTGATCGACAGGGTCCCCACATCGGCCCGCTCACCGGGCCGGCGGTGGAGCGTGGCCCTCCGATCCATCGCACCCTTCGGTTCCCCTACGCTCGCAGTCATGGGGGAGGGAGCCTGATCATGGGACGTCGGGAGAAACCGTTGGAGCCGGAGGCGGGGCCGGTACAGCGCTTCGCATCCGAGCTGAGGGAGTTACGCCGTACGGCGGGGGGCCCGACCTATCGGGCGATGGCGAGGAGTTGTCCATACTCCGCGCCCACGCTCTCGGTCGCGGCGGCAGGTGAGCGCCTGCCATCCCTCGCGGTGACGCTCGCCTATGTCGTGGCCTGCGGCGGGGACCCGGAGTTGTGGGAGAAGCGTTGGCACATGGCCGCCGCCGACGAGGCCGGCAACACGCGCGACGACGGCGCCGAAGCCCCGTACCCCGGTCTGGCCCGCTACGAGCCCGAGGACAGCGACCACTTCTTCGGCCGGGACGCACTCGTGACCGAGCTGCTGGAGCTCATCGGTCGGCGCCCCTTCGTCGCGCTCGTCGGGGCGTCCGGCAGTGGGAAGTCATCGCTGCTACGGGCCGGGCTGATCCCCGCCGTCCGGGCGTCGACGGACGGCCCGGAGGTGATCCGCATCCTCACCCCGAGCCCGCCGCACATCCGCGATGGGCTGCTCAGCGAAGGCGCGCTGGTCCTCGTGGACCAGTTCGAGGAACTCTTCACCGTCTGCCGCAACCCGGTGGAACGCAACGCCTTCATCCAAGCGCTGCTCGACTCCCCGGCCAGGATCGTCATCGCCGTCCGCGCCGACTTCTACGGCCGGTGCGCGGAACACCCGGCACTCGCCGCAGCCTTGAAGGAAGCCGTCCTGTTGGTGGGACCGATGACGGCCGAACAGTTGCGGGAGGCCGTGGTGGGCCCCGCCACCGCGGAGCAACTCACGGTGGAGCGGGCGCTGACCGCCCGTATCGTCGCCGACGCGGGCGCCGAGCCCGGCGGGTTGCCGCTGGTGTCGCACGCCCTGCTGGAAATCTGGCGGCGCCGACGCGGCCGGACGCTCACCGAGGCGGCGTACGAGTCCATCGGCGGCCTCCACGGGGCGATCGCCCACACCGCCGAGGGGGTCTTCGCCGGCTTCACCGAACCGGAGGCGCACGCCGCCCGCGTACTCCTGCTCCGGTTGATCACCCCGGGCGAGGCGAGCGCGGACACCCGTCGCCCCGCCCAGCGGGCCGAGTTGGAACTGTCACCGGAGTCGACCCTCGTGCTGGAACGACTGGTGCGGGCCCGGCTGCTCACCATCGACGACCAGGCGGTCAATCTGGCCCACGAAGCCCTGATCACCGGCTGGCCCCGATTGCGGCGGTGGATCGAGAACGACCGCGAAACACTCCGCATGCACCGGAGGTTGACGGAGGCGGCCGGCGTCTGGGAAGAGTTGGGGCGGGACGAGGGCGCACTGTACTGGGGCGCACAACTGGAGTTGGCACGGGAGGCGTTCACCGAATCGGACGCGCTCACCCCAGAGGAACGCGCGTTCCTCCTGGCCTCCACACAGGCCCATGACAAGGCCCGGCGTGCGGGTGCCCGGGCCACCCGTCGACTGCGGTTCCTCACCGCGTGCCTCTCCCTGCTGGTCTGTCTGGCCACCATCGCCGGGGGGATGGCCTGGTGGCAGAGCGAGGTGAGCCAGCGACGCGCCGTCGATGCGGAAGCCCGCCGAGTGGCGCAGATGGCCGACACCATGCGGGAGACCGATCCGGCCACCGCCATCCGGCTGAGTCTGGCTGCCTGGCGACTGGCAGATCTCCCGGAGACACGGCGGGCGCTCTTCGCGGCGGCAGCCCAGTCCGACATCGCGTCATTCACTCCGCCGTGGACCTCCGCGCCCGGGTTCATCAACGGTCAGCACCGCCTCAGCGCGGACGGTCAGACAGTGATGAGCGTCGGTGCGAACCACATCGACCGCTGGGACGTGTCGAGCGGCAATCGACTTCCCCAGCTGAAGATCCTGGAACGCAGTTGGACACGGGTGATGGAGATCGCCCCCGATCTACGGACCGCCGTCGTCCGCGTGGCACGCGGAGTCCAGTTGTGGGACCTCTCGTCGAGCACACCGACGGGCCAGGTACTGACCTCGCCCCACGGATTCTCCCAATCCTGGTTCACGACGCGCGGCCATCTGCTCGCCCTGCACGAACAGGGGCGATCGGTGGGGCTGTGGAACATCCGGTCCGGAGCGAAGGTGCTCGATACGGGCGGCAGATGGGACACGATCCACCAGGTCGAGGTCACATCCGACGATCGCCTGCTGGTCTTCTGCGCCGATGAAGGCCCGCTCCAGCTCTGGAACGTCCGCGAGCGGCGCCGGATCGCCACACCCTGGCTCGACCGCATCGGCAGCTGTGCGCGGAACTCGTTCCGGTTCACCCCGGAGGGAGGGACGCTGGCGGTCGCCACCGCCACGGGTGTCCGTCGCTGGGAACTGTCGTCGGGACGGGAGTTGGCCCGGGTCGGGACGACACCCCAGTCCGATCTTGCGTTCAGCGCAAACGGAGCCTATCTGGCCACGCTCGGCGACGGGGAGATCCTGGTCTGGCGCATGACCTCCCCCACCCAGCCCATGCTCCGCTTCCCCGTACACGGCAGGAACGTCTTCGCCCTCCGCCTGGACATGTTCCGGGGTGTGCTGCGCTATGCGATGGGCCAGAAGCACGCCTTCACCGTGCGCACCATCCATGTGAGCACCCCCACGCGTGACGTGGCACAGGAAGTACCGCTCACAGCTGCGAAGTACAGCCCGGACGGCACCGCGCTCGCCACCGTCAGCGCTGGACGGTACGAGCTCCGCAATGGCGACGGCACCGGACGCCTGGGGGAGCTTGAGCCCGCCCCGGCGGCCTGCGACGTGGACTGCGCCCGCTTCCTGGCGTTCGACCGCCACTCCGAGACCTTCGCGTATCTCCCGGCGTCGGGCCGGGTCGTGGTGTGGAACCTGAAGAACGTCAGACGCACCCGGACGCCCCCGGTTCCCCCCGGTGTCACGGCTCTGGCCCTCATCGACTCACTGGGCAAGGTCGTCGTGTCCCGTACCTATGCGCACCTTCAGTTCGTGGACGCGCTCTCACTGGCTCCAGGACAGAAGGGGGCGGTGTGGTCGAATCTGGTCGAAGACCGCCCGGGTACAGTCCTCGCGACGGGCGCGTACGACTCCCTCGTGACCTCGGCCCGGCAGCGCATCACCCACGACTCGAACGGGATGTCAGCCGACCACTTCATCGCCCATGGGGAGGGGCCGCTCACGGCGGTGGCGGTCAGCAATGACCGTGAACTGATGGCAGTCAGCGACGTGGACGGGCGGATCACCCTGTGGGATGGCGAAGGGAGGCGAAGGATCAGTGTGCTGAGCGCGGGCGACCCACTGGACAGGACGGTCGATGCGACACCTCCGGCGCTGGCCTTCTCCCCCGACAGCCGCAAACTCGCGGTCGGCGAGGCCAGCGGTGGAGTACGGGTGTGGGACACCGCCTCGCCCCGTTCGCCGGGGAAACCGCTCCCCCAGTCCTACGGGCCGGTGTTGGCGCTCTCCTTCACCCCCGACACCCGGCAAGTACGGGTGACCACCCCGCACACGGCGTCCCACACCTGGTCGCTCGACGCCAGCCACACGGCCGAGGCACTGTGTTCCCGACCGGGGCAGTCCTTTCCCAAGGCCGAGTGGAAGACCTATCTCCCCGATGTTCCGCATCGGTCCATCTGCCCCGGCTGAGCCGCCCGCGCCGGCGGACGTACGCCACGAGGCACGTCCGCCGGCGACGCCAACCGGAGCCCTATACAGTTCCCGCCACGCCGGAGCATCGAGAATCGGCGTGGCGCAACAACTGCGCCCATAGCCCCGCATCTAACATGGAGAAAACCACCGAAGCCATGCGATATCCCACATATGATCGTCGCATCGCGCCCAGGCGAGCCCACATCGGATGCGCGGGACTCGGCCGAGCTTGATCACGGGTGTGACCTGAGGGGGCCTCCCTCGTTCAACACATCATGATCGACAAGTCTGGATCACCTGTCGGGAGCGGCCTGTTGGCCGCCGCGGGAGGATTCCGCACGGCGGCCCACCATCACGCGGGTCGCCCACACCCGCAACTGCGCCCTGTCGAACCTCGATGACCCTCTCTGGCCAGCCGGTTCCTCGCGGTCAGGCGTCGGTGCGCCGGCCCTTCCGCAGTCCGTCGACGGCAGTTCTGGCCCGGTGCGCGGCATCGGAGCGGACACGGGCGTGCCGGGGATGAGTGAGGGTGACCTGCCGGATGAACTGATGGAAGCAGGCCAGCGCCGCCACCGGCGGAATGGCCGCGACCGACACACCGGGCACCGTCTTCGTGGCATGCGCGATGCACAACACCATCGCCACACCGGTGAAGCACACGACGATCAGCCAGGCGTGCAGGGCCTGCCGTCGATGCATCGCGGCGCGCAGGATGGACAGACAGGCCACCAACCAGGGCCCGAAGACAAGGAACGGCCATCCTCGGGCCAACTCGTCCGGAACACCCACCAGCGCCAGATAGCGCAGGGGGTCGTAGGAGACCAACGCACTGAGCATTCCGACGGCGGTCATCAAAAAGGCGGTCATCATCGCAATGATCGCGCTCAACAGCCGCGTTCCGCTCGGCCAGACGATGGGCTTGCGCGGCTCGCGCACCTTGCGCCGACTGTGCGAACGCGGCCGGGGAACTGCGGGCGGCGCCGCGGGAGTGGCCCGCAACAGCAGGGTCAGCTCATCGTCCCAGTCCATCGTCGGCTGCCCGATGTCATGATCGAGGAGATAGGGCTGGTACATCTCCTGAGGTTGCGTCAGCTCGTCTTCGACCCTGCGCACGCTGTCCCGGTACCAGTCGTCGGGCCCCACCTGGGGATACCCATGGTCAAAGGGGTCCGGCGGGTCATACATGCCGCACCGGCTCGCGTTTTCCCTCATCCGCCCGGAGCGCCGCGGGGGGCGACGTCGGGGGACATCCCTCGAAGCGGGTGCGGAAGTCCTCCCTGATGTTCTCCAACCTGGCCAGGAAGTCGGCCAGGATGTCGGCGCAGAACGGCGGGGGCTGCAACCTGACGATGTTCGGGTCGCTCACGTCCGGAACGATCTGAGGGCTGCGCATCGGCACCGCCCTTCCGGGCACGGGAGCGAGGGCGGCGAGGTCACGGACGGGTGGGGCATCGCATTTCAGTGGTGTCACGCCGAGCCAACGATCCCGACGACCTCGCCGAAATGGGTCGATTGGGTGACTCGGCCCGGAACGGGGTGATCTCTTCAGCGCCCGCTTGACCTGTATCTCTACGTGATATGAGACAAAAAAGCCGATCTGATATCGGCGTCACTCGCCCGCCCGGCGCGTCCTACTGTCCGTTTGCCAGATAGATCCGCTACAGCACCCGAACGACCAAGAGCCCCTGGCCCCGGCGCCATGGGGCGCCTTCACTTCTACCTCCGGGGCGCTCCCGTTTCCTCGACGCGACTCAGGGAGGCTCCGACCGGGGGCATTCCGCCCGGCGTGGTCCGCTGCCGTGAGAGAGCCGGCCTCCGCATCGGCACTGGATACGGAGGCCGCGCATCGTGCACTCGGCACTCGGCTCTCGACATGACATTTCAGTTCACGCAGAGTGGCGGATCGGTGCCGCGTGAAGTGCGGTGCTGCGGCCGCCAGCCGAGGGCGTGGTTGATCACATTGCCGTTGGTGCAGTTGTTGGTGTGGTCGGCCAGGTAGTCCCCGAGTACGGGGACGACCGCCACCTCCTGGAGGCAGACCGCGGCAGCGGTGAAGTTCCAGTTGTTGGCGGCGTTGACGCCGCCGCCGAAGTTGCTGTCGTTGTCCGCGTGGGCAGGGGTCGCGATGGAGACGCCCGCCAGTGCGACAACCGCCAGAGTGATGATCTTCTTCATGGTCGGTGAACGAGCAACGGTTGAAGGCGTTACGCCGTTGTGCGAACACGGCCGACCACCGCAGCGGGGCATGGCGCCTCGGGCCGGTGACCCCGCGGGCGGTGTGCCGCGGGCACATATCCGGGGAAATCCCGGGAGCGACCAGCATGGGTCCGAGGCAGACGGTCCTTCGTCTTGACGCGGCAGCCCGCGACCGATAGTCAATGCAGGCGGCTTTGGTATAGACCAAAGCCCGCATCGACCGGTACGGCTCGCGCTCGTTCCCCGTATGGGAGGCAGCAATGCGAAGACCATTGGCGTCCTTGGTCGCCACCGTCCTCGGGGTTCTCACCCTGTTATGCGCCCCACCCGCCTCCGCCACCAGCCCGTTGGTGCTGGTGACGGCAGAGTTTCGAAAGACCTCCTCCTGGGAGAACGGCTACCAGGGCACGTACACGATCAAGAATCACAGCCGTACGGCGCTGAGCGGTTGGACCGTTGAGTTCGATCTGCCCGCGAGCACCACCGTCGGCGCCCACTGGGACGCCCAACTCATCCGCCAGGGGAACCGCTACAGCTTCCGCAACGTGGGCTACAACGGGCCGCTCGCCCCCGGGGCCTCCACCACGTTCGGATGGGTGGCCCAAGGCAGCGGTGTGCCTGCGCAGTGCGTGGTCAACAAGGGCGGGCCCTGCGAAGGGGGCGGGGACATCACAGCGCCGACGGTTCCCACCGGTGTCCACATCACCGGGATCGAGGACGGGGCGCTCACCCTCAACTGGACGGCATCGGTGGACGACCAAAGCCCGGTGGTGAACTACGACCTCTTCGTCAACGGAGTGCGGTACGCGACCCTGGCCGGCGTCACCTCCTACCGTGTGACCGGCCTCCAGCCCGCTACGCCGTACACCTTCCAACTCATCGCGAAGGACGAGGCCGGCAACCAGTCCGCGTCGAGTAACGCGGTCACGGGCACCACCGGGGACCTCAGTCCGACGCGCACCAAGCCCACTGCGCCCTACGTCGACATGGGTGCCTGGCCCACTCCGAGTCTGAGCACGCTGGCTTCGGAGAGCGGACTGAAGAACTTCAGCTTGGGCGCCATCACCTCACCGACCTGCAAGGCGATGTGGTTCAACTACTACGACCCCCGGGCCGGGTGGGGCAAGGAGAACATCAACGCATTGCGGGCCACGGGCGGAGAAGTCAAGGTCACCTTCGGCGGTGCGGGCGGCAGGGAACTCGCCCAGAACTGTGACTCGGTGGACGCCCTGTTCACCGAGTACGACGCGGTGGTCAGACAGTACGACCTGCGCTATGTCGACTTCGACATCGAAGGCGCGGCCGTCAACGATCCGGTTTCCATCGCGCGCCGCTCGGCGGCCCTCGCCCGACTGCAACAGGCCCACCCGGGTCTGCGTATCTCGCTCACCCTGCCGGTCGCTCCATCGGGGCTGACACAGACGGGCCTCTCCGTGGTGACCTCGGCCCGCGATGCGGGTGTCGCGTTGGACGTGGTCAATGTGATGACGATGGACTACTTCATGGTCATCGACTACGGCGATGCGGCGATCCAAGCCGCGGAGGCCACGGTCACCCAGTTGAAGGCGCTCTACCCGGCCCGCACCGACGCCCAGCTCTGGGGGATGCTCGGGGTCACACCGATGATCGGTGAGAACGACGACCACCAGATCTACGACCAGGCCGACGCCCGGCAGTTGGTGGCGTTCGCGCGGAGCAAGAAGCTCGGCATGATCTCGTTCTGGGATGTCACACGCGACCGCAACGCCTGCACCGGAAATCTGTCCCTGTGCACCAACGTCCCGCAGTCGCCGTATGAGTTCTCCCGGATCGTCGGCGCCTACAACGGCTGACGGGCCCACGGCTGTCGCCCCCTCCGTCACCGCGGACAGTGGGCAGTGCGCAGTGGGCACGGAAGGCGCCGTCCCCGCCCCGAGGAGGAGCGGGGGCGGTGCCCATGCCGGAGACTGGTGCTACTCCTGCTGTTCCGCCGTCGCGGACTCCAGAGCCTTGCGTCCGCCGCTGGCCGGGCGGGCACGGACATGGACCCGCTCGCCCTGGCGACCGAAGAGGCTCAGCACCTCCACCGGATGCTCGCCCGTACTCCCGAACCAGTGGGGAACGCGCGTGTCGAACTCGGCCGCCTCCCCCGCACCCAGCAGCAGATCGTGCTCGGCGAGGATCAACCGCAACTGCCCGGAGAGTACGTACAGCCACTCGTACCCCTCATGAGTGAAGAGCTCCGGTGTGCTGCGGGACGTCGGAATGACCATCTTGAACGCCTGGAGCGGGCCGGGGTGACGGGTCAGCGGCAAGACGACAGCGCCGTTGATCCGCTGTGGTGTGATCCGCACGCGGGGATCGCCGACCTCGGGTGCGCCGACCAATTCGTCGAGGGGCACCTGATGGGCCTGGGCGATGGGCAGCAGCAGTTCCAGGCTTGGGCGCCGCTGGCCGGATTCCAGCCGGGACAGGGTGCTCTTGGAGATGCCCGTGGCCTCCGAGAGCGCAGCCAGGGTGACCCCGCGCTCCGTACGCAACTTCTTGAGCCGCGGGCCCACCTCGGTCAATGCCCTGGCGATGGCAGATGAGTGCTCCACGCCTCCCATTGCACACCCTCTTCCCGAAAACAGCAACAAACGTTGTCGCCCTGGCATGGAGATCCGCATGCTGACGGCAGAGGTGATGGCGATGGACGGCTTGAAGGAGGCACCGGTGGTGGACGAATCGATATACGACGTGGTGGTGGTCGGGGGCGGGGCCGCCGGACTCAATGCGGCACTGGTGCTGGGGCGGGCCCGACGCCGGGTCGCAGTGATCGATGCGGGCGAGCCACGCAATGCACCGGCCGCACATATGCAGGGGTTCCTCTCCAGGGACGGCATGTCGCCCGCGGCCCTGCTGGAAGTGGGGCGCGCCGAGGTCGCCGGCTACGGAGTGGATCTCATCGACGCGCGGGTGGAGCACATCGGGCCCGGGTTCTCGGTACGGCTGGAAGGCGGCGCCGCAGTGGCGGCACGCCGCGTCCTGGTGGCGAGCGGGCTCCGCGATGAGCTGCCCGATCTGCCCGGAGTCGCCGCGCGCTGGGGGCGCGATGTGCTGCACTGCCCGTACTGCCACGGCTACGAGGTGCGCGATCGGCCGCTCGGGGTGGTCGCCACCGGCCCGGGTGCCGTGCATCAAGCGCTGTTGCTGCCCGAGTGGTCGCAGGACGTCGTCTTCTTTACCCACGAGGCTCACGGGGCCCGCGGGTTCGCAGTGGGTGAGGACGAGCGGCGGCAGTTGACCGCACGGGGAGTGCGCATCGTCGAGGGTGCCGTCAAGCAACTGGTGCTAGCGGGCGACCAGTTGGTGGGCGTCGAGCTCGCCGAGGGACAGGTGGTGAGGCGCGAAGCCGTGTTCGTACAGTCCCGCATGGTGCCCCGCGACACGCTGCTGATCGCACTGGGGTGCGCGGTGGACGACGATGGCTGGGTGATCACCGATGGGGCCGGGCGGACCAGCGTCCACGGCGTCTGGGCGGTGGGCAATGTCGCCGATCGAAAGGCCCAGGTGGTGACGGCAGCGGGAATGGGCTCTGCCGCCGCGATCGCCGTCCACCAGGATCTCGTCGCCGAGGACACCCAGCGGGCGGTCGAGTCCCTACGGGCGGGGACCGCCGTCCCCGCGGTGTGACACCTCCTGCGTCGGGGCAGATCACCGGCCGATCGGAGTGATTCCCCCCGATCGGCCGGATTCCCCCGGGTCCGGGATCGTTCGGCGACCCGGAGGAATCCGCAACCGCTTGCTCATCGCGTGTAGACGTCGCGATCCCGGGCCGGCAGGGCCGCCAGTACCGCGGGCTCCAACCAGGACAACACCCTGGTCAGCACCCGCATGGTGGTGGCGAGGTCCTCGCCGCCCGCGATCTCCTCGATTTCCCGCTGAAGCCCCGAGATCACCGCGAAGACCGATGTCTCCAGGTCCCGCCCCAGCGGGGTCAGGGTGATGACCTGGCGGCGGCCGTCGGTCGGATCCGGCGAACGGGCCACCAATCCGGCCCGTTCCAGATCGGCGAGGAGAAGGGTCCCCGACGGTCGGGCGAGCGCGAGAGAGGTGACGAAGTCGTTCTGCAACATGCGCCCGTCGGGCGAACGCCACAGTCGGACCAGCGCCGCGGCCTGGGCATAGGTGACGCCCAAGGGCCGCAGCGCGACAGATAGACGGTCCTGTATGAGCCGTGAGGTCAGCGTCAGGAGACCGCTGAGGTGGTTCTCCGACCCGAGGAACGCGCCCTCACCGTTGTCCGCCACCTAACCGAGGTTACCCTTGACTGCCCGCCAGCTGGCGGACTGGCTGTGCCGCTCGACCATCACGATCTCCTCACAGCCCAACTCGGCCAGGATCGCCGGGTGGTTGGCCCGGGAGTAGTCGAGCATGAAGGGCTCGACGTTGTTGCGGACCATGCCCTCGCGCTGTCGCCAGTCCCGGTCGTTCTCGGGGATGGCCCAGTCGAAGAAGCCGAGGAACCCGCCCGGTTTGCAGACCCGCACCATCTCGTGGACGGTCCGTTCGATCTGGTACGTCGGCATCTCGTGCAGCAGATGCGACTCGTGGACCACGTCGAAGGTGCCGTCGTCGAAGTGGGAGAGCTCGCCCGAATCCATGTGGTAGAAGCTGACGTTGTCGATCCTCAACTCCTTCGCCCGTTTGCGAGCCCAACGCAACACCGAAGGGGAGAGGTCGACCCCGATCACTTCGGCATCGGGGAAGACCTGGGCGTAGACGAAGGCGGTCGCTCCCGTGCCGGCGCCGACCTCCAGGATGCGCTGGGGACGCACCCCGCGGTCGAGCACCTGGCTCTCCACCCACCACTGGATCTGTTCCCGCTTGCCGAGGGGGAAGTCCTCCGCCATGCGCTCCAGCCGGTAGCCCATGGACGGGTGCATCCAGTGCAGTCCGTTCATGTGGTGGACCGGGTTGGAGACGTAGTAGGAGGGGAAGTCGGCGGGGCGGTCCTGGCCGGGCGCCAGCAGATCCGACAGATCACCGGGACCGGTGGCCTTGGGCGCCCGGTTCATCTCCCACTTGATGATGGCGCGCGAGAGCTTGGGGTGCTTCTTGGCCAGCCGCAGGGACAGCAGGGTCGGCTTCCAGCCTTCGGGCAACGGGGGGCGCGGACGGGTCGTCGTCTGCTCAGCCATGGCTCACCTCCGGGTCGGGTACGTACTTGGGGTCGTCCAAGTACCGCGGGGTGTTCGGGTCTTCGAGGTTCTGCTCCTCGACGCACCGGTCATTGGGGGCCTGGATCTTGATGATGTTGTTGTCGGGGTCGAGGATCGTCAGGAGCATGCCGTACTGCCCCTTGAACTCCGGGGTGAAGTACGGGACGCCCATGGCCTCCAGATGGGCCCGGGTCGCGGCCAGGTCCTCCACCTGGTAGGTGACCGAGACGGGGGTGTCCCACACGTCGACGGGTTCCTTGCTGGGCACCCCGCGACCGGTGATCTCGATCCGCCGGTTGTCCGGGCCGACCAGGACGGCCATCCGGAACGGCCGGTTGGGCACTCGGATGGGGATGTCGAACTCCAGCTTGAAGCCCAGGACGTTGCGGTACCAGCGCACCGCCCGCGGCTGGTCGGTGGAGCGGATGGTGATCATGCTGGTGCGCCAGAGGATCGACCCGTCGCTCTGCAACGGCTCACGCTCCAGCCAGGCGGGTGTGCTCACGAGGCTGCCGCCTTGCCGGCCGCGGTCGCCTTGACGACGGCGTCGGCCTTGAGGGTGGCCTCCGGGCCCATGAGGTCGGCCGCCAGCGGGCCGAGGAGACGGTCGAAGAAGGCGTCCCGGTCGGTGCGCCAGGCCGGCTCGGCCTCCGCGGGAATCACATAGTCCTCGGCCGCTCCGGCGGGCAAAGTTCCCCCGTCGGTCAGCAGCTGCTCCAGTACGCGGACCCGGTCGCGCAGGACGTAGGTCTCGCCTGCCAGGGCCAACACCATGCCGAGGAGCTTGTCGATGGCGGGGTCGTCGAAGAAGACCATCTGTCCATCGACGATCTTGGGTGCCTGCTTCATTCCGGCTTCCTTCCCGTGACCAGACGCCAGCCGCCCGCACGTGCCCGACGCGGGTCGGGGGGAGCGGCAGAGCCGTACGCCTTCTTGTCGCCGTGCTTGAACGCGTCCACGACGGTCGTGACGACATCGGTGTAGCCCGCGTCGATGAGGGGCTTCTCCAGGTCCGCCCTAAAGAACTCGGACATAAAGGGCTCATTGTTGATGTGAGCGTGCCAGTCCATCATGAACAGGCCGTAGGTGGTGGGCAGTTCACCGGCGGTGTAGATGGCGAACTGTCCACCGGGCTCCAGTAGTCGGAAGCTCTCCCGGACGATCGCGGCCACGTGCTCCGCGGGCATCTCATGGAAGATCATCGTCGAGGTGGCGAGCTGGAACGAGCCCGACTCGTACCCGGTTTCCGCGGCGTCCTTCTGGACGAAGGTGATGGGCAACCCCCGGTCCGCGGCCTTGAGGTGCGCCCACTTCAGGAAGGGCGCCGCCAGGTCCACGCCGATGACCTCGGCCCCGGGGAAGGTCTCGGCAAGACCGAAGGTGCCGTCGCCGGTGCCGCAGCCCAGATCGATGATCCGACGGTACGGGCCCTTGGGCAGGGCTTCCGTCTTCGCCCGGTGGATCGAGCCGACGTTCTCCAGGCCCGCGAAGTGGATGCGGGTGCCGAAGTCATAGACCGGACCGTCCAGATCGTCCTGCCAGTAGCCGCCCTTCTCCAGGTGGTAGTCGGTGTCGGCGTAGTAGGCGGGCATCTCCAGCTCGGGATCGAGTTCAAGACCCTCGATGCCGGCGATCCGCTCCTCCAGTTCGGCCCGATGCCCTTCGATGTAGGCGTGGGTGCCGCGGGGGCCGTACTTCATCAGCAGTTGGGTGTGCCGCTGGAGGTACATGAAGTACCGGAAGAGGGCGGATTCCTCGATGACCTCCCCTATCTCGGTGGTCTCCTCGGGGGCGCGGCCGTGCTCCGCCGCCCAGTCCCCGGCCCGCTCGTCGAACGCGTCGAGGAGGGGATGGTGGAGCTTGGCCCAGCCGATCCGCAGTCCTAGGTAGAAGTCGAGATAGGCACGGTCGGTGCCCGTTACGGGTTGATCGTTGAGTCCCAGCATGATCGATTCTCCTGTTCTCCTTAACGGCTTGAGATGCTGACGCCCCGCAGGTTCAACCGACCGAGGAGCAGCGCCTTCTCGTCCAGGCCGCTGACCTCGGCGCGCTGGGCGACGAGGAGCTTGGGGTACACGGGCGGCAGTTCGATCGCCTCTTCGGCGAGGATCCGGTTCAACTTGCCGGCCAGTTGGGCGCGCTCGGCCTCGTCCGAGGTGGCGAAGAGACGACCGAAGTCGCGGTCGAAGGCGCCGTTGCGGTAGCCGGGGTTCTGTCGGGACGCCGCCCGGTAGACGGTGAACTGCGAGAGCGGCATGGAGCCGCCGACCAGCCCGTATTCCTGGACGGTGAGGGACATGTCGTAGTCGCGGATCAGCCAGCGGCGGTTCCAGTTCGCCGGATCGGCGACGTCCAGGGTGACCTTGATGCCGAGCCGGCCCCAGTTCTCGGCGAAGACCTGGGCGATGTCACGGGCCGCGCCGCTGGTGGACACCATGATCTTGAAGGTGGTGTCCTTGGAGACGCCCGACGCCTTCAGCAACTCCCGCGCCTGGTTCAGATCGGCCTTGGCCGGATAGGGCCGGTAGCCGGCGTCGTAGCCGATGACATTGGGCCCCAGCGGGCCCTGAGCGATCTCCGCCTCACCGTGGAAGACGGCCTCGCGCACGCCCTCGCGGTCCATGGCGAAGGCCAGTGCCCGTCGGAAGTCCGGGTTGTTGAACGGCTTGCGGGTCATGTTGAGCATGGCCCGGATGCCCCCCGTGCCCTGGATCTCGTGGAGCTTGAGGGACCGGTCGCGCTGGATGCCGGCGATGTCGACGGGCTGCACCCCGGTCGCTATGTGGATCTTGCCTTCCCGGAGGTTGACCAGCCGGGTGGACGGGTCGGGGACCGACGTCATCACGATCGCCGACAGTTGGGGCTTCGGTCCCCAGTAGCCGTCGAAGCGCTTCAGCCGCATGGACTGGCCGGTGACGACCTTGTCCACCTGGAACGGGCCGGTCGCCACCAGTTTGGCCTTCTCGGCGATGAAGTCCTTGTGGCTGATGGGGATGCGGGCCAACTGATCCGGCAGGATGCCGTACGGCATCCGCAGTTCCAGCCGTACGGTCAGCGGGTCGACCACCACCGCCCTGTTGAACCAGGGCGCCAGCAGCGACAGGAACTGACTCTTGCCCCGGCTGCCGGGGATGAAGTTGAAGCTGGCCGCGACGTGCTCGGCCGTGAGGTCGTCCCCGTTGTGGAAGCGGACGCCCTTGCGCAGTCGGATCGTGTACGAGACCCCACCGGGGCCCGCCACCGGCAGGGCGGCGGCCAGATGTGGGACGAGCTTGCCGGACGCGTCGTGGGTGAGCAGGGTGTCGGTGGCGGGCTCGGTCACCCAGCGGACGTTCTGGGAGTTGGAGTAGAGCGGCGCGAATCCCACCGGTACTTCGAAGAGCCCGACGGAGAGGGTGCCGGAGGAGCCGGACGACGAGGAACCGCCGGTGTCGTCCGCCCCCGCACAACCGGAGAGCGCGGCGGCGGCGATGGCGGCTGAGGAGATGCGCAGCACATCGCGTCTTGAGTGGCCTGGCAGAGCGTTCATGACGGGCTCCATGCGGTGAGGTGGCAGGCGGCGAGATGGCCTTCGCCGGATTCCCGCGCGGCGGGGCGGGTCTCCGCGCACTTGGGCAGGACGTGCGGACAACGGGTGCGGAACCGGCAACCGCTCGGCGGATCCACTGCGGACGGAACCTCCCCTGCGAGCGGGAGCAGTTCCTTGCGTCGTCGGGGGTCGGGCACCGGTACCGAGTCGAGGAGGGAACGGGTGTAGGGGTGGACGGGGTTGTCGAAGACCGCGTCTGCGTCGCCGGATTCCACGACGTGGCCCAGATACATCACCAACACCTGGTCGGCCAGCAGTCGCGCGACATCGATCTCGTGGGTGATCAGGAGGTACGTCAGACCGAGGTCGTCGCGCAGGTCGCACAGGAGGTTGACCAGGCTCGCCTTGACACTGACGTCAAGGCTCGCCGTCGGCTCGTCCAGGACGAGCACCCGGGGTTGGGCGGCGAGGGCACGGGCGATGGTGACGCGTTGCAGTTCGCCGCCGCTGACATCGCCCGGGTAGCGCAGCAGGAAGTCCGATGCCAGTCCGGTGACGTCCAGCAACTCCTGGACCCGTGCGGCACGCCCGTCCTTGTCCAGGTCGGGCCGGTGGATCAGGAGGGGCTGGTTGAGCGCGTGCCCGATGGTCTTGCGGCGGTTCAGAGCCGACCAGGGGTTCTGCGCGACCAGTTGGATGCGGCGCTCCCCCGCGATGGTGATCGAACCGGCAGTGGGTTCGGTGAGTCCGAGGAGCAGTTTGGCGACGGTGGACTTGCCGCAGCCGGACTCTCCGATGATGGCCAGGGTCTCGCCCGCGGCGATCCGGAAGCCGACGTCGTCGACCGCGTGCACGGTCCGCATGCCGCGGGCCCTGAACCAGGGAACGGATCCCTTCCCCTGCTTGAGCGAGAAGTGTTTGGTCAGGCCCTCGGCCTCGATGGCGATCGTCATGCCGCGGCCTCCCCCCTCGGCACACCGACGCCCGCCGCGTCCTCGGCGAAGTGGCAGCGCACCAGGGCCCCACCGACCGTGCGGTTCTCCGGCTCCTGTTCCCGGCACCGGGATTCGGCCCGCGGACAGCGCGGGGCGAAGGCGCACCCCGGCAGCCGGTTGGCGCCGGCAGCGGTCCCCTCGATCACCTTGATGCGTTCGCCGCGCTTGTAGCGGCTGGGCAGCGCCCGGAGCAGCGCCTGGGTGTAGGGGTGCCGGGGGTTGTCGAAGAGTTCCCCGATGGGGGCGGCTTCGACGAGGCGTCCCGCGTACATCACCCCGACCCGGTCGCAGACCTGGGCGATCACTCCGAGGTCGTGGCTGACGAAGACGACTCCGAGGCCGAGCCGGTCGCGCAGATCGAGGATCAGCCGCAGCACCTGGGCCTGCACGGTGGCATCCAGGGTGGTGGTGGGTTCGTCGGCGAGGAGGAGCGATGGCCGTCGCGCCAGCGCCGCCAGCATGATCAGGAGGCGCTGGAGCTGTCCGCCGGAGAACTCGAAGGGGTAGCCGTCGAGTCGTTCGGCGACCGCGCGCAGCCCCACTTGGTCGAGGAGGTCCACGATCTCGGACTGCGGCATGTCGCCGAGGAACCAGCGCAGTTGCTTGCGCAGGGGTGTGACGGGGCTGAGGGAGGTCATCGGGCGCTGCGGGACGAGTCCGATGCCGGTACCCCGGATCTGCCGCAGTTGGGCGGGCTTCATGGACATGAGGTCCAGGCCCTGGAAGCTCAGCTGCGAGGCGTTCGTCACCGCGACGCCCGGGAGCAGTCGCATGATGGCCGACAAGACGGTGCTCTTGCCGCTGCCCGACTCTCCGACCAGGCCGAAGACTTCGCCCGCCGCCAACTCGAACGTCACCCCTCGTACGGCGGGGACTTGGCCGCGTGCGGTGTCGAAGACGACGTCGAGGTCACGGACAGCGAGTAGGGGTTCGGTCGTCATCGCGGCTCCCGAGGCACCGGGGCGACGGTCGGCGGTACGGTCCACATCAGCGCTCTCCTCGGTCCAGCAGGTCGTTGGCGCCGTCGCCGAGGAGGCCGAAGCCCACGGTGGCGACCAGCAGGACAAGACCGGGCATGACGCAGTACCACCAGGCGCCGGCCATCATGTAGCGGGTGGCGTCGGCGATGACTCCGCCGAGCGTGGGGGTGGGCGGTTGCACTCCCACGCCCAGGAAACCGAGTGCTCCTTCGGCGAACACGGCGACCGCCATCCACAGACAGCTCTGCACGATGACCGGCGGGAGCACGTTGACCATCAGCTCGTCCATGATCACGCGGCGCCGGGACACCCCCAGGAGCCGCAGGGCGGAGATGTAGTCCTCCTGGATCTCGGCGAGGGTGGCTGCACGGGCGACCCTCGCGAAGTAGGGGGTGGCGGCGATGGCGATCAGCAGGATGATCTTGCCGGCCGCGCTGACCTCGATGGGCCCCAGATGGAAGGAGCTAACGCCGGTGATGCCGAGGACGACCATGGCGAAGACGAACAGCGGCACCGTCTGGATGGCTTCGAAGACGCGCATGATCAGTTCGTCCGGCCAGCGCCCGGCGAAGTATCCGGCGCACACTCCCAGGGGCAGGGCGAAAACCAGGCCGATGCCGACGCTGATGACGGCCACCAGGACGGACACCCGGGCTCCGGCCGCCACCCGGGAGAGCAGATCGCGTCCGAGGTGGTCGGTGCCGAACCAGTGGGCGGCCGAGGGGCCGGCCAATGGGTCGCCGGTGCGCTGCAAGGGATCGACGGTGAGCATCGGACCGAAGACCGCGAGGAGCAGATAGCTGGCGACGAGGACGACTCCGATGACCGTCATCCCTTTGACATGGCGGCCTTTGACGACGATGCGGCGTCGGCCGACTCGTACGCGGGTGGGAGAGATCGTGGTCATGGCTCAGGTACCTGCGAATTTCTGCCGGACGCGAGGGTTCAGGGCCGCGTAGAGGATGTCGACGATCAGATTCGCGAGCAGGAAGAAGACGGCGAGCGAGAGCGTCGCCCCGACGGCCAGCGGGTAGTCCTGGCGGCGGATGCTGTCGACCAGGAGCCGCCCCATGCCCGGCAGGTTGAAGAGGTTCTCGATGAGGACCGATCCGCTGAGCATCACCCCGACCAACTGGCCCACCACCGCGGTGGTGGGGAGCAGGGAGTTGCGGAAGGCCAGGGAGCGGTTGATGCGCCGCTCCGACAGGCCCATGGCGTGACCGAACCGCACATAGTCGGTACGCACGGACTCGATCATCGAGACCCGCAGGGTGTTGGCGGTGACACCGAAGGTGCCGAGTCCAAGGACGAAGGCGGGCAGGACCAGGGAGCGCAGATGCCCCATGGGGTCTTCGGCGAGACCGACCCAACCGCTGGAGGGCAGCACTCCTGGTAGATAGAGGCCGAAGAGCAGGACGAGCAGTGCGCCGAGCCAGAAGCTGGGGACCGCGATGGAGAGGTTGCCGATGATCCGGACGGTCGCGTCGACCGGGGTGTCCCGGCGGGCTGCGGCCACTCGTCCTGCGATCAGGGCGAGGGGGATCCAGAACAGCAGCGAGACCATGGTGAGTTCGAGGGTGATGGGCAGTCTGAGCATCAGCTCATGGGAGACGGTGTCTCCGGTGAAGATCGATTCGCCGAGGTCTCCGGTGAGTATGCGCCCGAGTTCGGTTGCGTACTGCACCATCAGTGGCTTGTCGAGTCCGAGTTCGCGCTCGACGCTGGCGATCTCGGCCGGGGAGGCGTCCGCGCCCACGATCAGATAGGCCGGACTCCCGGGCGCCATGCGCATCAGGAAGAAGACGAGAGTCAGGACGATGAGCAGGACCACCGCCATGGCGGCTGCCCGGCGGAGCATGTGGGCTACCAACGGAACCTCACTTCCGTTAGGTTACCTAACTGATTGGGTGGGGCCGGGGCGACCGAGGCCGCCCGGCCCCCGCTAGTCGTTACGACTTATTGGAGTAGTGGTCTCTGAACACGCGGTACGCGGCGACCAGTTCGGGATCGTGCTCCTCCGAGCCCTCGGGCCGGAGCAGACCGAAGCGGAAGACACCTTCACCCCGCTCGTTGTGGACCATGACCCAGTACTCGGTCTTGCCCGAGTGCCGACCGGGGCCCTCCCCGAACTCCAGACGCCAGCGGGTTTTGCGCGAGAAGTGCAGCTCCGGCCCGTCGAAGTAGTTGACGTAGTTCTCGGAGACCTTCCAGTTGGTGAAGTGCTCCTTGGCCTCGGCCATGGCCTCGCCGGTGGAGCCGCCGAAGACCGCCAGATGCACCCGGCCGAGCCGCTTCAGATCGAAGAGGAAATCGACGATGTTCACCCGGGGGGTCAACTCGTTCAGCGCATCGGCCGGTGCGAGCTCACCACCCAGGACCTCGATCGCCCGGCCCGTCTGGTCGTGCCGGCCGAGGAGTTCGGCCACCACGGCGGCGACGTCGGCGCGGGCGACCTTGCCCCGGCCCAGCGCCGTACCGAGTTGCACCTTGCCGGTGGGTTCGTCGTCGGTGAGTCCGCCCGGGCGCAGCACGGTCCAGTCGAGCCCGCTGCCCGCGAGGTGCGCCTCCGCCTTGGCCTTGATCTCCAGATAGGGGCGGAGGAAGTCCGGGGAACGCTCCGGGTTGTCGGTCCCCTTGGAGGTGACCAGGACGAATCGTTTCACTCCCTGGCGTACGCAGGCATCCATGAGCGCGGTCGCGGCGGTGTTGTCGAGGGCTTCGGCGGACTCCACCGAGCCTCCGGCCGGGCCGGCCAGCCACACCACGGCACCGGCGCCCGATACGGCCGCGTCCAGGTCCTCGGCGGAGGCCGCGACCAGATCGAGGGGATGGGACTGGGCGCCCGGCACGGGGTCGGCCGAGCGGGTCAGCGCCCTGGTGCCGTGTCCGGCGGCGGTCAGGAGCGGGATGAGACGGCGGCCGGTACGGCCGGTCGCACCCGCAACGACGATCAGCATGGAGGGTCTCCTTGGAGAGGGATGGGAAGTCGTCGGGATTCAGAAGTCGTAGCCGGGCGGAATGCCGGGTTCGGTGGATGTCCAGACGCTCTTGGTCCAGGTGTAGAGGCGGACCGCGTCAGGGCCGCCCTCGCGGCCGTACCCCGAGTGGTCGACGCCCCCGAACGGGACGCTGTCGGAGAGCATCCGATAGGTGTTGAGCCAGATCGTGCCGGCGCGCAGCCGGCTCGCCATGCGGTGGGCGCGGCCGAGATCCTTGGTCCAGACGCCTGCGGCCAGACCGAAGTCGGTGGCGTGGGCCAGTTCCACCGCCTCCTCCTCGGTGGCGAAGGGCATCACCGCGAGGACCGGGCCGAAGATCTCCTCCCGCATGATGCGCATCTCGGGGTTGACCTCGGTGAACAGGGTCGGTGGCACATAGAAGCCACCTGACTCGGCGCCCGGGTAGGGGGCGTCGGCTGCCAGGGTGGCGCCCTCGTCCTGTCCGAGCCGGATCATGTCCAGGGTCTTGTCCCGCTGCCCCGGGGTGACCTGCGGCCCGACCTGGGTGCGGTGCTCCCGCGGGTCGCCGACGCGCAGTCCGGCCACGGCCGTGCGCAGTTTGGCCACGAAGGTGTCGTACACCTCGCTCTGCACCAGGAGCCGTGAACCGGCGATGCACATCTGGCCGGTGGCGCTGAAGGCACCGAGGAGTACGGAGGCGAGCGCGGCGTCGAGGTCGGCGTCGGCGAAGACGATCTGCGGTGACTTGCCACCGAGTTCCATCGCGATGGGTGTCAGGTTCTCGGCGGCGGCCTTCGCGATCACACGCCCGGTGGCGTCGGCCCCGGTGAAGACGATCAGATCGGCACGCGGGTCGGCCACCAGCGCCTTGCCGGTCTCGGCGCCGCCCGTGAGGACCTGGGCCATACCTTCGGGCAGTCCGGCATCGGCCAGCACCTCGGCCAGCATCAGCGCGGTGAGCGGGGTCTCCTCCGCCGGTTTCAAGAGGCTCACATTGCCGAACGCAAGGGCCGGGGCGATCTTCTTGGCGGCGAAGACGTAGGGCACGTTCCACGGGATGACCCCGACGGCCACGCCGTAGGGCTCGCGCTTGGTATAGGTGTGGAACGGGCCCGCCACATCGAGGGTGTCACCGGTGACCTTGTCCGCCAGTCCGCCGTAGTAGGCGAAGCAGGCCGCGGCCCGGCCGGCCTCCCGGCGGGTGTCCTTCAGCAGCTTTCCGGTGTTGAGGGTCTCCGTCTGTGCGAAGTCCTCGGCGCGTGTCTCCAACAGGTCCGCGACCTTGAGCAGAATGCGGCCACGTCGCTCGGACGGTACTTTGCGCCACTCCTCCAATGCCTTGCGCGCGGTGCTGTACGCGAGGTCGACGGCGGCGGCGTCCAACTGCTCGACCTGGCCGAGCGCCTGTCCGTCGATGGGACTCACTACGGTGGTGGGCATGCAGGGCGTTCCCTTCAGTGTTCCGCCAGCAGACGGCCGGCGCCCTCGACTCGATCGGTGATCCCGGTGGCCCGTAGGCCAGCCCACAGGGTTGCGGTGTTGATCGCGACGACCGGAATGTCCAGCCGGCTTTCCAGCTCCACCGCAAGGGCGGCGAACCAGAGGTTGGTGCCCACCTGGACGATGGCGTCCGGACGGGCCTGGGCCAACCGGGCGACCGCGGGGGCTATCGCCTCCTCGCCCACCTCGGCGATCTGGTGCGCCGAGGTGCACAGCAGGGTGTGATAGTCGGCGATCTCGAAGCCCGCATCGGTGAAGTAGGCGCGGACCTGGCGGTCGTTGACGGGTCGATAGGGGCTGAGGACGGCGATCCGGCGGGCGCCGAGCGCCCGGAGTGCGAGCGTGCAGGCCGTGGAGCCGGCGATGGCGGGCACACCGGCCCGCTGGGCGATGTCGGCCTCGTACGCCTCGGCTCCCGCCACCCCGCCGTAGAACGTCGGTGCGGACATGCCCAGCAGTACCCGGTCGGGCCGGCACGTCATCACCGAGCGCAGCGCGGTCGGCACTCCCTCGCGTACGTCGGCGAGCAGTCGGGTGGTGTCGTCGTCGCTGGCCACCGAGGGTGCGGGGACCATCATCCGACCGGAGTGGAGGGTGACGCCCCGGGGCGCCATCGCTATGTACTCGGCCTCCACGACCGTGTTCGTCGAAGGGACGAGCACCGCGAGGCGGGCGCGCTGTTCACCGATCCGCAGCGGAAGGACGTCGGAGCGGGGCCCGGTGGACGAGTTCCGCTCGTCGACGCCGATCACGGCAGCAGTCCCTGTCTGCGGACCGCGTTGAGCATGGAGGAGTCGAGCAGCCACTGCCGGGCACGTTCCGGGTCGGCCGCGGTGGCGGCCATCTCCTGTTGTGCTGCGAGCCGCTGGGCGGGATCCTTCTCGCCCAGTGCCCTGGCATTGCGATCAGTGATGATCTTGACGTAGTCCAGGGCGATCCTGCGGCGTTGCTCCGCCCAGCCGTCCAAATCGTGTGGCAGGGCTTCGACCAGCGAGAACGCATCGTGGATGCCGTTGTTCATCCCCATGCCACCGATGGGGCTGTTCACATGTGCCGCGTCCCCGATCAACAACACTCGCCCCTCCTTGAACCGTTCGGCGACCCGCTGGTGGATGAAGTAGAGCTGGTGGTGGATGACTTCGTAGGGGACGGGGTGCGGGACGACCCCCTGGAGCATCTGCTCCCACACCTCGGGGTCCCGGATCTCCTCCTTGACGGGGAAGAGGACCCGCCAGGCGTCGGGCGCCCGCAGGAGCACGACGTACTGGTCGGGGTCGGAGATGTAGTTGACCTTCTCCAACCCGTCCAGGTGGTCTTCGAAGGGGAAGGGGGTCAGGAGGACCAGATACCGGTCCTCGTAGGTGAATCCTTCGAAGGCGATGTCGAGTGACTGCCGGACCGCTCCGGACGCACCACCTGCGTCGATCAGATAGTCGCCCTGGATGTCCGAGGTCCCGTTCGGGCCCTCGACAGTGACCATGACGTTGTCGGTGTCCTGTTTGACGCCGCGCACGGTGTGTTGGAAGCGGACCTTCTCGCCCAAGCGGTCCAGCAGCAGCTCGCACAGCTTGTGCTGCTCGGCTTGGAGCCGGAAGGGGAAATCAGTGTCGTCGGCGAGGTGCTTGTGGTCGAAATTGGCGACCAGTCCGCGTTCGCGGTCCCGGTGCTGGTAGACGGGGGCCTTGAGGCCCTGTTCGATCAGTGGGGCGGTGATGCCGATGCGGTGCAGCAGGTCGAGGGTGGGTGGATGGAAGGTGGAGGCTCGGGGCTGGGTGGTGATCGCTTCCCCGGCTTCGAACACCTCCACGGTGTGTCCTGCTTCGGCGAGCAGGACGGCGGTGGTCAGGCCCACGGGGCCCGCCCCGGCAACAAGGACATGTGGCACGGCTGCCTCCCAGTTGTTAGGGGATAAAACAACTTTGCCGACAAGGCGTCAATACCTTTGGGCCAGTTGATTGGCTAGGAAAATTCCCCACACGGGCGTTTGAGCACCCGAAGGTGGCTTTGAGCTGCACTGCGAGTGGAGAGGTGCACCGAGAAGATGGGTGCGCGATGTGGTGAACGGAGTCGGTGGCCAGATCTCGATGCAGCGACAGACCAGTGGCCGCAGGGGTTCCCCAGGCGTGAAGAGCCCGAGGGGAGGCGCTACGGCACGATCACGGGGAGCGTTGTGAAAGGGTCACAACGGACACGTTTGCCCTCCTCCCCTGGTGCCCCGGGCCACCGTGCGCGGGGGGGCACGGCGAAGTCCGTCCCGAACGGATCACCTTCGGCCCCGAGGTGCGTGCAGGGCCGAACACAACGCAGCGACACAACGCGCCGAGAAGTCCCGGGGCGGGCGGAGGTCAGGAAGGGCTGACCAGTGGCACTCCCGTCTGTGTCAGTACCCGACGGGCCGAACGCACCACGGCCTCGTCGACCAACCGGCCGGCATCGTCCAGACAGACCCCCTCCCCCGCAGCTCTCGCCCGCTCGTACCGTCCGATGAGATCCCGCGCCCGCTCCACCTCGCCCTCCGACGGGGTGAACACTTCGTGCACGACGTCGAGTTGGGCCGGGTGGATGCACGCCCGACCTCGAAAGCCGAGCCGTTTCAGCGCACGGGTGGAGGTGCGCAACCGATCGAGATCACGGAAGTCGGTGCTCACCGGGGCCATGGGCGGACCGATGCCGGCCGCGGCTGACGCCAGCACGACCCGGGAGCGGGCGTACAGCAGCTCGCGTTCGTCGGGCCCCGGTTCGATACCGGTGTCGGCGCACAGGTCGGCCTCGCCCAGTTGGAGGCGTACGACGCGCGGTCCACGCGCCAGCAGGGGAGCCGCATGCACCGCCGCGGCCGACTCCAACAGCGGTACGAGCCCGAAGGCGCCCTGTCGAAGACCCACCTCCTGCTCCGCCCGACGGAGCGCGCCGTCCAGTTGGACCAGACGGCCCACGCTCTCCGTCTTCGCGGCACAGAACCCGACCACCGCTGTCGCCGCAACGGCCGCAATGTCGGCGAGTCCCTCCTCGCTGGGATTGATGCGGACCCACAGGCGAGGCGCCGCACAGGGAGCGAACGAACCCAACCACTCGGCCACCGTGCGCCGTGCGTCATCCTTTCCACCGGGCGGTACCGAGTCCTCCAGATCGACGATCAGTTCATCCGCGCCCCGATCGAGCGCCTTGGCGAGCTTGTCCGGGGCATTGCCCGGCACATAGAGGGCCGATCTCATAGAGCTCCCTTCTACTGAGGTGTCGAGCTCGCGGTTGCCGTCGGTGGCAGCACGCACGGCCGCGACCGGCGCAGCTCAGTCGCGGCGCAGATAGGCGCCCGACGGTTCGCCGATGATCTCCGGGCCGTCCTTGCCGAGCCGGTAGGCGATCCGCCCGCCGACGACGGTGGCGACGGGCCAGCCACGCACGGCTACACCGTCGAACGGGCAGTGGTCCTGACCGGAGAGCAGCAGATCGGTGCTGACCTCCCGTTCCAGGTCGAGGTCGACCACCGTGAAGTCGGCGTCGAAGCCCACGCCGAGGCTCCCCTTGCGGCCCCAGAGGTTGTACGCCTTGGCGGGATTGGCCGAGGCGAGCTCGGCGATCCGGGTCAGTGGGAGCTTGCGGCGGTGGTGGCCTTCGCTGATCAGTACGGGGTAGAGCAGCGCGGTGCCGCCGAAGCCCGGGCGCGCGGGCCACAGCTCGTCGCCCTTGTGCTCCTCCATGCAGCAGGCGTGGTCGGATGCCACCCAACTGACCTGGCCGTCCTTGATGCCCTGCCACAGGAACTCGCTGTCCTGTGGGGTGCGGATCGGTGGGTTGACCTTGCCGCCGAGCCCACCGCGGGCGTCCAGGGTCTCGTGGTCGAGGCAGAGATGGTGGAGGGTGACCTCGAACCGGGCGTCGTTGCCGTGCAACTGCCGGCCGGTGATCGCCGAGCGGAGTGCGTCGGCGCTGGAGAGGTGGAGCAGGTTGACGTTGGTGCCGGTGTGTCCGGCCAGTGTGGTGGCTTCGGAGATCGCCACCTGTTCCGTGAGGGTGGGGCGCCCGTCGGAGTACGCCTTGAGGTTCTGTGGCTGACCGCTGTTCCGGGTGCGCTCGATGAAGACCCGCATCAACTCGGCCTGCTCACAGTGCAGGGAGAGGGAGAGCCGCAGGTCGGGATGGTCCTGTTGGGTCTTCGCGAGTTGTTCGAGGATCAGATAGAGATGCCCGAGGTCGTACTCGTCACCCATGGTGAAGGAGCGGGCGTCCCTGCTGTTCGCGGTGAGGTCGAAGCCCTTGTAGAACATGTAGTACTTGAAGGACGTGATGCCGTGGTCGGCGACGAGGGAGGGTATCTCCCCGATCTGGTCCACGGTCATGGGCGCGAGGTGGAAGCCGTAGTCGGTGAACGACTTTCCGGCGACCGCGTCCAACACCTCGGGGAAGATCTCCTGGTAGGAGCCGGTGCGGTCGAGGTAGTGCTGTCCGGTTCGGAAGTAGGACAGCACGGAGGTCACTCCGCCGACCAGTGCGGACCTGGTCTCCTCGTAGGCGTCGAGCGCCAGGTCCCGGTAGATGCCGATGTGGAAGTGGGAGTCCACCGCCCCCGGCAGCACCGCCTTGCCGTCCGCGTCGAGGACCTCCGCGGCGTCGGTGGTCGGCAGATCGTCACCGATGGCGACGATGCGGCCGTCGGCGACGGCGAGGTCCGCACGGACTTCGCCGTGGTACGGGAGTACGAGGACTCCACCTTTGACAAGCAGGTCGTATCGAGTCATACGGGCCGGGTCGATCAAGGGTTCTGATCGACCGTCACCTCCTTCGCGATGTCGGAGCCTCCCGGGCTGTTCCAAAAATCGTAACGCCGTTCTACATTCAGGGCTAGAGTCTGACGGCAGATTCGAAACAGCATTCCGATAAGTGGAACAGGTGGGAGGACAGGTGTCTGAGCCGGGACCACTGGATGGGATCGTCGTACTCGATCTCGCCACTCTCTTCGCAGGACCGCTCGCCGCGACGATCCTGGGCGACTACGGCGCGGAGGTCATCAAGGTCGAACATCCGTCGAAGGGGGACCCGTCGCGCACCCACGGCCCCGCCAAGGACGGCCACGGGCTGTGGTGGAAGATGCTCGGCCGCAACAAGAAAGCCATCACCTGCGACCTCGGCTCCGATGAGGGCGCCGAGTTGTTGCGGGGGCTGGCCGCCGGGGCGGATGTGCTCATCGAGAACTTCCGGCCCGGGACACTGGAGCGCTGGGGTCTCGCCCCCGACGTCCTCCAGGAGATCAACCCTCGGCTGGTGATCGCCCGCGTCACGGGCTTCGGTCAGTTCGGGCCGTACTCCAAGCGCCCCGGCTTCGGCACCCTGGCCGAATCCATGAGCGGATTCGCCGCCGCCACCGGAGAGCCCGACGGCCCGCCGACCCTGCCGCCCTTCGGACTTGCCGATGGAATAGCGGCTCTGACGTGCGTCAGCGCCATCTTGATGGCGCTGCACCACCGAGACGCGAACGGTGGGCCCGGGCAGATCGTCGACCTCGCCATCATCGAACCCCTGGTCACCCTGCTCGGCCCCCAACCCATGGTCTGGGACCAACTCGGGATCGTCCAGGAACGCACCGGCAACCGGTCGGTCAACAACGCTCCGCGCAACACCTACCGCACCCGCGACGGCCGTTGGGTCGCCGTGTCGACCAGCTCGCAGAACATCGCCGAACGGGTCCTCACCCTGGTCGGCCACCCCGAGGTCATCGACGAACCCTGGTTCGCGGGCGGCTCCGGCCGTGCACAACACGCGGACCTCCTCGACGACTACGTCGGCGGATGGATCGCGGTACGCGATGCCGACGATGTGATCGACGCCTTCGAGCAGGCCCAGGCCGCGATCGCGCTCGTCTACGACATCCGTGATGTCTTCGCCGACCCCCAGTACCAGGCCCTCGACACCATCACCACCGTCGAGGACCCCGACCTGGGGCCGCTGCGGATGCAGAACGTGCTGTTCCGGCTCGACCGGACGCCCGGTTCCATCCGTACGACCGGCGCCACGAAAGGCGCCCACAACCAAGACGTCTACGGCAGCCGGCTCGGCCTGGCCACCGAAGAGATCGACCGACTCCGCGTGAAGGGCGTTCTTTGACCATGCGACTGATAGACCTCGCCCAGCCCCTGCGACGGGGGATGCCCCAGTCGCCCAACCACCCGCCGTTCCGCATGCTCCTGGAGCGCCGACACGGTGACATGGTCCGCACCGACGGCGGCTCGGCGGCCAACGAGATCATCATCACCGGTGGTCATGTGGGCACCCACGTGGACGCCATCGCCCATGTCTCCCAAGACGGACTGGTCCACGGAGGGCTCAAACCGGACGGCATCACCAGCCACAACGGCTTCAGCGAACTCGGCATCGACGACTTCAGGCCGTACGTCGGCCGTTGCGTACTGCTCGATGTGGCTGCCGTCCATGGTGTCCCCACCCTGCCCGCGGGCTACGAGATCACCCCGGACGACCTCGACAAGGCGGCGGCAGGACTCGCCCCACAGCCCGGGGACGTCCTGCTGATCGGAACCGGCTGGTCCAGGCTGTGGCACGACGGAACATCCTTCATCGGCCACTCGGAGGGAGTACCGGGCCCCGGTGAGGCCGCCGGCCGCTGGCTGGCCGAACGCCGACCGCGTGCGGTCGGCGGCGAGACGATCGCCTTCGAGCACCTCGCACCCGGCGAGGGCCATGCGACCCTGCCCGTCCATCGCGTACTGCTGGTCGAGTCCGGCATCAACATCGTGGAGACGATGAAGCTGGACGAACTCCTGGACAGCGGCGTACGGGACTTCACCCTGGTCCTGAACCCGCTGAACGTCGTCGGCGCGACCGGCGCCCCCGTACGGCCCCTGGCGGTGATCGACGATGAGTGAAGTGGTCACGACCGACCGGAATTCGCTGACCGCCGTCCAGCAGTTCGCGCACTTCGCCGTGGAGTGCCGGGACAAAGGACTCCCGGACCCCGTCGCCGAGGACGTGGTCGGCCGGGTGCTCGACGTGGTGGGCAACTGTCTGGCCGGCCGCGCCGAAGGCGGCCCCGCCGAGGCCGTCCTGGAGACCGTCCGCGCCTGGGGCGGCACACCGCAGTCAAGCCTCTTCGGTACGGAGGATCGACTACCCGCCCCGCAGGCCGCCCTGGTCAACGGCACTCTTGCCCACACCCTGGACTTCGACGACACCCACCTGCCCTCCGTACTGCACCCCAGCGCCTCCGTGGTCCCTGCCGCCCTCGCCGTCGCCGAGGAGGTCAGCGCGAGCGGTGCACAGTTGACTGCGGCGGTGGCGGCGGGCATCGAGATCTGCAACCGCCTCGGCATGGCCTCGTACCGCCCGGACATCCGCAACTCCGTCTTCTTCGAGAAGGGCCAGCACGCCACCTCGATCTGCGGCACCCTGGGCGCGGCGGCGGCTGCCGCCCTGCTCTACGGCCTCGACGAGGGCGGTGTCGCCGACGCCATGGGAGTGGCGGCGAGCATGGGCTCGGGTCTGCTGGAGGCCAATCGCACCGGGGGCACGGTCAAACGCATCCACTGCGGTTGGGCCGCACACGCCGGAGTGTCCGCAGCGGCGCTGGCCCGGGCCGGCATCACCGGACCGCCGACCGTACTGGAGGGCCGGTTCGGCTTCTTCCAAGCCTGGCTGGACGGCACCTGCGACACCCAGGCCATGCTGGGTGGGCTCGGTCAGCGGTGGGAGACACTGCGGACCGTCTACAAGCCCTACCCGTCCAACCACTTCACCCACCCGGCGATCGACTGCGCGCTGGCCCTGCGCCGGGAAGGTCTCGTCCCGGCCGATGTGGCGTCGATCGAACTGGGGATGCCCGCGCCCACCCTGCGGACGGTCGCCGAGCCCAGGGAGCAGAAGGTCCGGCCGCAGACCGCGTACCACGCCAAGTTCTCCGGCCCCTTCACCGTCGCCACGGCACTGCTCGGCGGCGGTGGGCTCGGTGTCTACCTTGATGACTTCACCGAGGAGACGCTCAGCGATCCCCAACGGCTGGCGCTCGCCTCCAAGGTCGTCTGTGC
Source organism: Streptomyces sp. NBC_00690 (assembly GCF_036226685.1). NCBI lineage: Bacteria > Bacillati > Actinomycetota > Actinomycetes > Kitasatosporales > Streptomycetaceae > Streptomyces > Streptomyces sp. NBC_00690. The sequence goes on along the minus strand of NZ_CP109009.1, from coordinate 6,478,003 downwards.
GGTGGACGAGCGGGCCAGCGAGATCTTCCCCCATGCGTTCGCCGCGGTGGTACGGGTGCGCACCAAGGGCGGATCGGTTCTGGAGCAGCGGGTGGACTCTTCACTCGGCGGGCCGGGCCGGCCCCTGAGCCGGGAGCAGTTGCTGACGAAGTTCCGGCTGAACGCCGCTCGTGACCTACCGGAGCAGGGCGTTTCACGTCTGCTTGAGGTGACGGCGAAGTTGGCCCAGGCACCGGACGTACGCGCACTGTTCCTATGATCGGGTGGTCGCCGACCGCACCGGGCTGCCGCGCACGGCACCGCCTGCGCAAAAGCAGTGAAGTCGGCGACGCGCCCCGACCGTCCGTGGTGGTATCAGTCCCACACCACGATCCCCCACCGATAAGGAAGCCGATGCCGACTGACGCCCCCGGAGCGGCAAGGGCCCGGAAGACGGAGACCGGCAGCCAGACCGCCGCCACGGTCGAACGATCCGCGGACGTCCTGCTGCTCTTCGCCGAACCTGGCACCCTCACCCTCGGGGTGACCGAGATCGCCGAGCGGTTGGGGCTGTCCAAACCCACCGTGCACCGCATCCTCGCCGCCCTGCGCGTGCGGGGGCTGGTCGAGGTCGACGAGGAGACCCGGCGCTACTCGCTGGGGCTGAGCACCATGCGTCTGGGGCTGGCCTACTTGGACCGGATCGACGTCCGCGCCCTCGCGGCGCCGGAGCTGGTACGGCTCTCACGCGTGACCGACGAGACGGCGACGCTCTCGATCCTGACCTCCGGGAGCCGGGTGTACGTGGACCAGGTGACCCCCAACCGCGAGGTGATCATGTCGGTACGGCTGGGCATCCCCTACCCGCTGCACGCGGGTGCCTCGTCGAAGGCGTTCCTGGCGTTCCTCTCCGACGACGAGATCGACGCCTACTTGGGCGAGGAACTCGCCCGCCTCACCGAATCGACGGTGACCGACGAGGCCGCGTTGCGCAAGGACATCGCCACGATCCGCAGACGGGGCTTCGCGCAGTCCATCGCTGAACGCCAGTCGGGGTCGGCTTCCGTGGCGGCCCCCCTCTTCGACCACCACGGCAGTCCGGTCGGGGTGATCAGCATCTGCGGGCCCCGTGAGCGGTTCCGGAGCGAAGCGAAGCGCTGTGCGCAGGTGCTGTTGGAAGCGACCCAACGGCTCTCCGCCCAGATGGGGGCCACCACACCAACGGCTCCACGGTAGCCCCCTCCCTCACCCGCGCTAGCGGCTCGATCGAGCGTCTGTGGCAGTGTCGACGAGCAGCGCCGGCGACCAGTGCCGATGGGGCGCGGTCAGCCCTGGGCGCTGCCCACCTGCACTTCGTCCATCGCCTCGGCCTGGTCGGCGAGATCATCCGTCGTCGGTGCGTCGTCCTGGGTGAGCTTGAGGCGCCAGTAACCGGTGAAGGCCACGGCCCGCTTGTCGATGCCCCGGTCGTTGACCAGATGCCGCCGTAGCGTGCGGACAGCCGAGGACTCCCCGGCGACCCAGGCGAACACCTCGCCCGAGGGGAAGTCCGCGGCCCGTACCGCGTCGGCGAGGATGGTCGAGTGGCCGGCCGCGGTGCCACCACGGTGGAGCCAGTGGACCTCGGCATCGCCGACGGTGGTGAACTCCTGCTGCTCGGCCGGGCCGTCGACCTCGATGTAGGCAATCGCGCGCTCCCCCGGTTCCAATGCCTCGATCAGGGCACCGATCGCCGGTAGTGCGGTCTCGTCACCGGCGAGCAGCGTCCAGTCCCGCAGTCCGGGGGTGCGGTAGTGGCTGACCGCGGGCCCGTACATGCCCACGACATCGCCGGGTTCGGCCTGGGCGGCCCAACGCGAGGCCGGGCCGCTGTGGTCGCCATCGCCGTGGAGGACGAAGTCGATGTCGATCTCCTGGCGCACCGGGTCGTGGCTGCGGATGGTGTAGCTGCGCATCCACGGCCGCTCGGCCTCGGGCATGGCCAGGTAGTCCCGGTACCAGCGGCCCACATCGCCGTCGGCGGGCATCGGTGGGACGACCGGGGCTCGCCCCTCCTGTCGGGAGAAGAACAGCTTGGAGTGCTGATCGGGGCTGACATGGCTGAAGTCGGCCAGATCCTCACCGCCGAAGGTCACCCGCTGCATGAGCGGGGTGATGCGTTCGGTGCGGCTGACGTGCAACGCGGAGTACCTCAGTGTCCCGGCCACGGGTCCACCCCCAGAAGTTCAGTAAACAATAAGGCTAGGCTAACCTCATTCGCTGATCATCGGGACTCCCGACCCCCGTCCGTGCAGGGCGTCACACACTGCCCGCGCGGTGCGGGAGACGATGAACGGGGGCGAACCATGAGGCGATAGCGCAGGTCAGGCGGCGCCTCGCGGTCGATCACGAGCTGTGGCGGCATCCATCGACACCAACACCGATACCGACCGGCATCGGCATCGGCATCTAACGGATTCGTACGGTGCACATGGCGTTGGGTGCGGACCGCAGCGCGCACAACAGACCGTGTGGGGTGGGCCCATGTGGTGCACGGGCCCACCCCACACCGCAACCGTCAACCCGATCGCCGCCGGTGGCCGAACCGACGCCCGGACCGGCAAGGTGCTCACCGGTACATGGCCCGGGCCGCTACTCCGCGAGCTTGGCGACCGTCGGTTCTATCTTGCTGAGCAGATACGCCGTGTTCGCCGGGTTCGGCAGGAGCACCACGTACGCCGTGCCCATGTCGAGGCTGGCCAACCGGCCCGTCCTGGTGAGGTCGAGCGCTTTCACCAGGGCATGGTCCTTGATCTTCGCGTCCCTGAAGAGCAGGAACGCAATGTCGGCCGCGTCGAGGCGGTCGAGTTCCTCCAGGCTGAGCGCCGCACTTCCGGTGGGGCCGACATCACCCGCGAGGGCCGCGAATTCGGCGGGCACCACGAGACCGAGTCGTGCGAAGAAGCGGTTCACCTGTGCATCCGGAGTGACGAGAAGATAGGCGTTGTCGGGTAGGGCCTGCCCGAACAGCGCCTTCTTCCCCTTGGCCGCTGGGTGCTTGGCCACGAAGTCGGCTATCGCCCGCTCCGACGACGCGATCAACTCGGTTGCCGCTTTCTGCTCACCGAGGAGTTCACCCATGAGCCGAGTGGTCTCCGTGGGGTCGTCCTGGGCGAGTTTGGTGCGGTAGCCGAGGGTGGGGGCGATCGCACTCAACTTGGAGTAGGCGTCCTGGTACGTCGGCTGGCCGGAGCTCATCAGGATGAGATCGGGGCGCAGTGCGGCGATCTTCTCCACATTGGGCTTGATCTCGTCGAGGACGGCGACCTCTTCGTCGAGGGGCGGGGTGACGGCGGGGAAGTTCCGCCCGTCCGCTCCCCCCGAGAACTTCAGCGCGCCGACGATCGGAGCACCCAGCGCCCGGGCCAACGCGACGTCGACATAGCCGAGGGCCACGACCCGCTTGGGCTTGGACGGAACGACGGTCTTGCCCTTGGCATGGGTGATGGAGACCGGATAGGACCCGGCCGCCCCGGCCTTGTGGGAATCCGTCGGCTCGTCGCCGTCGGAGTTGCCACAGGCGGTCAGGGCGAGAGCGAGGGCGAGCGTCACGGCGATGAGCGCCGAGAAACTGCGGCGGCTCCGGTCGCCCCGGTTGGGAGTGTGAGGGGTGCGGGAGAGTGGCTGCACGTGGTCCGTTCCTCTCGATGTCCAACCCGTGGAGAGCTTCACTAGGAACATTTTGGTGAGGCTAACCTAACTCTCGACTCAAGTGGCCGAAACGGCAGCATTATTGACACATCGTCAGCTCTCGCGAGGCAGTCATACCGCGTTGTTCCCGCACCTCGGGCCGGACCTTTCACCGCGTCGGCGGCACCCGCATCGACACCCGTCAGGGCCCTGTCGTGGCACTCTCGTACGGGTACGAGGAACGCACGCGGCACGCAGGAGGAGGCTGTGTGCCCAACCGTCCGCGAGCGAGACACCCCCACCGGCCGCTTCGACTCCTCGCCGCCCACCCGGCCGTGGGATTCGATGACCGTATCGGCACTGCGATGCTCGGCCCGCCCCGGCGACTGATCGGCCGGTGAACGCGCCGCTCCCCGGCACGGCGAGCCGTACCGGGGAGCGGGCAGAAGCACGGGAACGCCGAGGGGGTGGGCAGCCCTAGGACTGTCTCGTGATCCCCCGCGGGCGCTCAGTCCTTAGGCGGCAGGGTGATCGCGTACGCCTTGCGGAGCGTCTCGTGGACGGTCCAGGTCGTACGGTCGCCCCGGCTCAGCACCCCCAGGTCACCCGGCCCGACCTCAAGGGTGGGGCCGCCCTCGATGTCGATCGTGGCCCGGCCACTGACGACGACAAAGAGTTCCTCCTCCTCGACATCGGTGACCACACCGGGGGTGATCTGCCAGATACCGCGCAACTGCCGGCCGTCGGCCGACTCCCACAGGAGCTTGCCGCTGACCTCGGGGGTGCCGGAGACGATCTGCCCGGGATCGAGCGGGTCGGGGTCGAGCGAAGCGTCGGGGATGTGCACGGAGAAGCTCTGGTCCATGGCCGGGGCGGTGCCTTTCCTTGCGTACGGTCGTGCCGGATTTCGGCGCACTCGGGGTATTGCTGCACTACTGAGCTGACCATCTCATAACCATGTGATAGGTCCGAGATGCACCCCTCCCCCGTCGACCCGCACGGCCGGTGGCAACCGATCCGCCCGGCCGACCCCGACCGCCCGGGCTTGCCGCCTCAGCCTCGATCCGGCCCGGTCGCCACCGGCCGTCCGGGATCCTGGGTCCACTGCGACCAGGACCCCGCGTACAGCGCAGGAGTGAATCCGGCGAGCTCCAGAGCGACCGCCTGGTGCGCGCCGGAGACCCCGGAGCCGCAATAGACCCCGACTTCCGCGCCGGCCTCGGCGCCGAGCGCCTCGAAGCGGGAGGCCAGCCGGGCAGCGGGCAGAAAACGCCCCTGCTCGTCCACGTTCTCGGACGTGGGTGCGGACACCGCCCCGGGGATATGACCCGCCACGGGGTCGATCGGCTCCACTTCGCCCCGATAGCGCTCGGCGGCACGGGCGTCGAGGAGCACCCCCGAGCGGGCCAGTGCCGCGGCCGAATCCGCCGTCAACAGCGTTAGCGCGCCGGGCTCGGGAACGAAGTCACCCTCGGCCGGCTTGGGCGTCTCGCTCTCCAACGGGCCTTCCCAGGCGGTGAGCCCGCCGTCCAGCACCCGCACCGACCGGTGACCGGCCCACCGCAACAGCCACCACGCCCGCGCCGCGCCCCATCCTTGCGCGGCGTCATAGGTGACCACCGGAGTCCCAGCCGAGACCCCGGCACGCCGCATCGCCGCACCGAAGGCTTCGACATCGGGCAAGGGATGACGGCCGTCGACCCCGGGTGGGGAGGCCAGTTCCGCGTCCAGATCGATAAAGACGGCACCGGGGATGTGCCCGGCGTCGTAGGCGTCCCGACCATGGGGACCCCCAACTGGTAGCGGACGTCGAGGAGGACGGGCGGCTGCTCGCCGGCCAGTTCAGCGGCGAGATCGGCGGCGGAGATGATGGGGTTCATGCCGGCCATCCTCGCTCAACGCCGACGCCGCAGAATGCCTCCGAAACAGATCTGCAATGACAAATCCGGCATGCTGGGGAGGCAACCCGCCAAAAGCGGCGCGGCCAGGGCGCACTGAGCGCCGGGGGATGGAACCATTCGCTCGGGGCGCACGCCCTTTCCACACGACGGCGCGCACCCCGTCCCCCCGTACGGCCACCACGATGGTCCGAGGAGAGAGTGACGATGACCGAGGCAACTCGGCGCACACCTGGCACACCCTGCTGGGTGAGCTTGATGGTGCATGGCCTTGATGAGATCCAGATGTTCTACGGCGAGCTGTTCGGATGGGAGTTCGCCCCCGGGCCGGGCCAACTCGGCCCCTATGTGCGCGGGCTCCTCGACGGCAAGGAGGTCGCGGGCATCGGACGGCTACCCGCGGACCGTCAACTGCCGATCGCCTGGACGCCCTATCTGTGGACCGATGACGCCGACGCGACCGCGGAGTTGGTCAGATGCAGCGGTGGCACCGTGGGCGTGGGCCCGTTGGATGCAGCCGATGCCGGCCGGATGGCGATCGTGACCGATCCCGCGGGTGCGGTGTTCGGTCTCTGGCAACCGGCGAGCCACCACGGCATCTCGCTGCATGGCACCCACGGCACCCCGGTCTGGCACGAGTTGCTGACCTCGACGACGACGTCGGTGAGCAAGTTCTACGAGACGGTCTTCGGCTACGAGACCCGGACGGACACATCCGTCGAACCGAAAGAGGGGAGCCCGCTGGAAGAGGAATACGATCATGTGACGCTGCTGCTGGACGGCCGAGCCGTTGCAGCGTTGCACGGAGTGGGCCGCACCCTGTCGCGGCGCCGCGGTACCGCCTGGATGACGTACTTCCAGGTCGAGGACACCGATCGCAGTGCCTCCCAGGTGATCGAGCTGGGCGGGCATGTGATCACTCCACCCTGGGACGGTCCGCACGGCCGCACGGCCACCGTGTCCGACCCCGAGGGTGCCGTGTTCACCCTCGTACGGCTGCGGCCCTGACGCCGTGCCGTAGATCGACGGCACGCGGTGCGGCCGGGTCTGCGGGTGAGTGAAGCTCAAGGGTCGGTTCCGGGGCGGTGTGAAACGCCTTCGGAACCGACCCGGGGTGCGCGGCGCGATGCGCTCGACCCAGCGGTGATCAGGGGTGATCAGCGGTGATCAGCGGTGTCCGGCGGTGGCGTCCCGCTGCTCGGCCCCGGTGACCGGTTCGGTGGACGCCACGACGGAGTGTGTGGACGCCGGGCCGGTGTCCACGGGCAGGACGTCCGGGGAGAGCGCCGCAGCCCGGGCGCTGGCGGCCGTCATCCGACGTCGGTGGTGGCGTCGGCACAACACCTCGTAGCCGACCTCTCCGGCCATCCCGTCGGCGTTGACATCTCCGATCACCACCAGCGCGCCTTCGACCACCATCAGCCCACCGACCGTACGGGCGTTGTGCGTGGCCCTGGCTCCGCACCAGCACAGGGCTTCCACCTGGAGGACCTCAATACGGTCGGCGAGTTCCACCAGGCGTTGGGAGCCGGGGAAGAGCTTGGAGCGGAAGTCGGTCGTGATACCGAAGGCGAAGACGTCCAACTCCAGGTCGTCCACCACCCGGGCCAGTTGGTCGATCTGCTCCGGCGCGAAGAACTGTGCCTCGTCGGCGATGACGTAGTCGCAACGTCCGCCCTGGGAGAGCCGGTCGACGAGGTGGCCGTAGAGGTCGAACCCCTCGGCGGCCTCCACCGCATCGGTGACCAGTCCGAGCCGGGAGGAGAGCTTCCCCTCACCGGCACGGTCGTCCCGGGTGAAGATCACGCCCTGGAGACCGCGCGCCGAACGGTTGTGCTCGATCTGCAGAGCCAGGGTGGACTTTCCGCAGTCCATGGTTCCGGAGAAGAACACCAGCTCGGGCATGGCGGAGTGAGGACCTTTCAGGTCTGTGGGGTGATGGACACATCGTGGGTGGTGCGATGAGAACGTACGGGATCGGGTAAGGCGTCAGGTGCGGACTTCGAGCAGGGGCACCAGTTGTTCGGTGGCGGTCATCGAACCGTGCATCCCCACCATCGCCGACTCGTTCGGCTCGTTGATGGATGCAGTGATCGCCACATCGGTGCAGGCCGCGGCCACCACATCGCCGATGCGCCCGATCACCCGCTCGTCGACCGAAGGCCCGAACCAGCCTGCCGTCACGGCCTCTTCACGACTCGCGACCCAGAAGCGGTCGCCGAGTACCTCACGCCAGACGGCCAGGACGTCGGACTGGGCTCCGGGAACCGCGTACACATGACGGGCTCGTCCCTCGCCGCCCAGGAGTGCGACACCGGCGCGCAACTCCCAGTCCTCGTCGAAGTCGATCCGCGACTCCTCGTCGAAGGGAATGTCGATCATGCCGTGGTCGGCGGTGACGTAGAGCGCCGACCGCGGGGGCAGTTGCTCGGCCAGCCGCTGGACCAGCCGGTCGACGTACATCAGTTGGCCGCGCCAGGCATCGGATTCGATGCCGAAGCGATGCCCCTTGCCGTCGACTTCGCTGTAGTAGGTGTAGACCAGCGAGCGATCGGCGGCACCCAACTGCTCGGCTGCCAGATCCATGCGTTCCTCGCCGCTGAGCCGGCCGTGGAACGTGCCGCCGCTGAGGGCGATCTCGGTGAGCGGCGTGTGCTCGAATATGGGGGACGAGACCTGCGCGGTGTGCACACCGGCCTCGTGAGCGCGCTGGAAGACGGTGGGGTACGGCTGCCAGCTGCGCGGATCGGTGTACGGCTTCCAGCGCAACTGGTTCATCAGCCGGCCGCTCTCGGGGTCCCGGACCGTGTAGCCGGGCAGACCGTGCTGGCCGGGCGCGAGACCGGTGCCGACCGAGGCGAGGGACGTCGCCGTGGTCGCCGGGAAGCCGACGGTGATGGGCTGCCCGGTGGCACCTCGCGAGCTGGCGAGCAGCGAGGTGAGATACGGCGCTTCGTCCGGGTGGTCCTTGATCTGCTGCCAACCGAGGCCGTCGATCAAGAAGACGCAGTTGCGGTCGGCCGGGGCGAGCTCTCCCATGAGCCGGGAGTACCCGGGGACGCCTTGACCTGCGACGAGAGTGGGGAGGAGATCGGCGAGCGATCCACGGCCGTACGCGGGTACGGGTGCCGTGTCGATGGCGAGCGGCGTCGGATCGTCGGGCCAGACCGCTTGGGGCGTGTGCTGCACCATCAGCGACCGGTCGCCCGGCCGGAGGGTGCGGACGCCGTGGCCGCGGTCGCCTCGGACAGGGCCTGGGCGAAGACCAGCGTCTGTCGGACGGTGTCGGGGCCGTCGCCCGCTTCGCTGACGCGCAGGCTCAAGTCATCGGCGGTGGAGTTGCCGGTGTAGCCGTGGTCAGCTTCGCAGTTGGGGTCGCCGCAGGCGGCGGGCTCCAGGTCGAGTCGGGCGACCGCGCCCCAGCCGATGGTCAGGACGACCTCGCGCGGCAGGGTGCCTGGGGTGTAGGACTCGGGGTTCGCCACCACCCGGCTGACCACGACCGAGGAGATCCGATCGAGTTTCACGGACTCGGTCGAGGTCGTGGCGTAGGGCGTGGGGGAACTGGAGTCGGCCGTCTGTTCATCGGTGTGGCTCACGATGAAGCGATGGCTCGTCAGGACGAGGACGGTGACATGACGCCGTACTTCGTTGGCGTCGAAGGTGGTCTCCTGGTGCACCAGGTACGAACCGATCTGCTCGCCGCCGACGGCGGCTTCCACCGCCTCGGCCACGAGAGCCGGGTAGTAGCCGCTGCGCTCGATCGCCGCGCGCAGCCCCTGGGTCGTCGTACCGGTCTTCGCCATGCGGTCCATCCTACGGGGCCAGTGGGGGGTCAAGCGTTCAGTCCGCTCAGTAGCTCGGGAGTCGACGTGGGCCCAGGTCAGTGAAGGCGGCGGGCGGTGCGAGTCGCACGGATGCACCGAGCACGGAGAGGCCATGCTGAGCCACAACGACGGGTTCAAGACTGATTCCGACTACTTCCGGGTGATCGTCGACCAAACGTGATACGCGCAACAGCAGCTGTTCCAGGGCCGCGGTGTCCACCGGCGCCGAGCCGCGCCAACCGAAGAGGAGCGGAGCAGTCCGGATTGCTCTGATCAGCTCGGCGGCATCGCGGTCGGTGACGGGGACCAATCGGTGCGAGGTGTCGCCGAGCAGCTCGGAAGCAGCACCGGCGAGCCCGAACGAGAGCACGGCGCCCACGGCGGGATCGATGACCGCACGAACGACCGTGTCCACGCCCCGGGGGGCCATCGCCTGGACGACGGGTTGCAGCTCGACGGGCTTTCCGAGCAGGGCGGTGAGCTCCCCGTACGCCTGCCGCAGCTGGGTCTCGTTCGCGAGGTCGAGACGCACACCACCGAGATCGGGGCGATGCCGCAGATGGGGGGCGGTGGTCTTCAGCGCCACCGGATACCCCAGCTCCTCGGCCGCGGCGACTGCTTCGTCGGGGCCGGGTGCGGCCAGCGCGCTCCGCACCTCGATCCCGTAGCGCGCGAGCAGCCGGTGGGCCTCGGCGGCCGGGAGCGTGGCCGCCTGGGCGTCCTCCACATCCCCGAGCAGGTCGTGGATCTGCGCGGCGGCACCGCTCTCGTCGATGTCGTCGTACGCCGGGACCTTCCCCGGCTCGGCCGCGTCCCGTCGCCAGCGGGCGTAGGAAACGGCTTGGGACAGGGCCCGGACGGCACGCTCGGCGGCCGGATAGGTGGGGATGCGGCGCCCGGGCTCGGGCGCGCCCGAGCCTTCGACCACGGTCTCGTGCTTCGTGGGGACCGGGGCACCCGTGGCAGGGACCTGTCCACCCGGGTGGGCCGTGCCAGCGGTCGGCGTGGAGCGCTCATCACTGGTCCCGGGCTGGTGGACGGTTTCCGGAGCACCGACCGTCCCACCGGACGCGCTCCGACGGCCGGTGGCGCGCGGCTGGAGCGCGGCCAGTGCCGAGGAGAGACCGCCGAGTTCCACATGGACCACGGCCACCGGCTTCGCTGGGGCGGAAGCCGCCGCCTCACTCAGGGCCGCGGCCAGGACCTCGGCGTCGCCTGCCCGAAGATCGCCGTCGTCCCCCACCCAGGGGATCGCCGTCACCACGACCGCGTCGCAGCCGTCGTCCGCGAGGGCCCGGGTGAGCGCCGCCCCGAAGTCGGCCGGGGTGGCGTCGGTGGTCAGGTCGAGCGGTGGCAGGGGGCGCAGTCCTTCGGTCAGGCAGGCGTCGTAGGTCAGCAGTCCAAGGGATTCCGAGTTGCCCAGGATCGCGATCCTGGGACCTGCGGGCAGCGGTTGGCCGGCCAGGAGAAGGCCGGCGTCGACGAGTTCGGTGACGGTGTCGACGCGGAGCACGCCCGCCTGGCGCAGCAGCGCGCCGACGGCCGCGTCGGGAATGCGGGTGACGGGGACGGCGTGACCGGGCGGCTCGCTGCCGCTGTGGCGAGCCCCCTTGACGACCACGACGGGTTTGACCGCCGCGGTGCGCCGGGCAAGCCGGGTGAACTTGCGCGGGTTGCCGATCGATTCGAGGTACAGCAGGACGACATCGGTCTCGGGGTCCTCGTACCAGTACTGGAGGAAGTCGTTCCCGGACACGTCCGCACGGTTGCCGGAGGAGATGAAGGTGGAGAGGCCGGCGCCGCGGCGGTGGAGCCCCGACAGCAGGGCCATGCCGATCGCGCCGGACTGGGTGAACAGACCGATGCGGCCCGGCGCCGGAGAGTGGGGCGCGAGCGAGGCGTTGAGACGGACGGCTTCTGCGGTGCTGATGATGCCGAAGGAGTTGGGCCCGATGATCCGCATGCCGTAGGAGCGGGCCTGTCGTACGAGATCGCGTTGGCGATCCCGTCCCTCCGGCCCGCTCTCGGCATATCCCGCGGAGACCACGATCAGCCCGCGCACCCCGTTCTCGCCGCAGTCGGCGACCACGTCCGGTACGTGTTCGGCGGGCACCGCGACGACGGCCAGATCGACGCCCTCGGTGGTCTCGGCGGCGATCTCCGCGACGGATCGGAAGGCCGGAACACCGTCGACGTCGCGCTGGTCGGGAGGGAAGGAACGGTTCACGGCATAGGTACGGCCGGTGTATCCGGAGCCGATGAGATTGCGCAGGACCGCCCGGCCCACCCCGCCGATCGACCGTCCGGTGCCGATCACGACGACCGAACCGGGTGCGAGCAGCCGCTGGACGGAGCGTGCCTCAGCCCGTTGTTCACGCGCCCGCTGCACGGCCAGGGACTCGGCGGTCGGTTCGAGGTCGAGGGTCAGATGGACGGACCCGTCCTCGAAGCTGCGCTTCTGGGTGTAGCCCGCATCCCGGAACACCTTGATCATCTTGGCGTTGGCGGGAAGCACCTCCGCCGCGAAACGGCGTACCCCCCGCTCCCGGGCCACCGCCGCGATGTGCTCCAGCAGGGCGGAGGCCACACCTCGACCCTGGTGGGCGTCCTGGACCAGGAACGCGACCTCCGCCTCATCCGCGGGAGCGCTGGCGGGCCGGCCCCGGGAGTCGATGCGGTCGTAGCGGACGGTGGCGATGAACTCGCCGCCGACGGTGACGGCGAGCCCCACCCGGTCCACGTAGTCGTGGTGGGTGAACCGGTGGACGTCCTTGGCGGAGAGCCGGGGGTAGGGCGCGAAGAAACGGTAGTACTTGGACTCGTCCGAGACCTGTTCGTAGAAGCTGACCAAACGGTCCGCGTCCTCGGTGGTGATGGGTCTGATGCGCGCTGTGGCGCCATCACGCAGCACCACATCCGCTTCCCAGTGATCGGGGTACGCGTGCTCGGGCGTGGTCTGCATGCCGAAAGCCTAAAGCGCGCCGACCGATCGTGAGGGCTACCCGGCACAGTCCGCGGGGGCGGACCGTCGGGGGTGCGCGACCGGGAGGCATCCGGCCCGGGGCGGGCGATGCCCCACCTGCGAAGAGCCGAAGGGCGGTGGCGGCGCGCACGTCGGGGCCCGGTCGTGGATTCGCCCAGCGAGGGGAGGCTCCCCGCAGTTGTGGAAGATCAACATTCAGGAGGCGCTGAGCAGTGCGAATGAACGGGATTTATCCCGCCCTGTGCCGCTGACCTGGGGGCACGCGCCACAGGTCGGGATGCCGGCTCCCGGAGGGACCAGCGTGAGAGACTGGTCTAGACAACCGTTGAATTCGAAGGGCAACACCATGGCTGAGCGCCGCGTCAACGTCGGCTGGGCCGAGGGCCTTCACGCCCGTCCCGCCTCCATCTTCGTCCGTGCCGCCACGGCCTCCGGCGTCCCCGTGACGATCGCCAAGGTCGATGACACCCCGGTCAATGCCGCCTCCATGCTCGCCGTCCTCGGGCTGGGCGCGCAGGGCGGCGAGGAGATCGTCCTCGCTTCCGACGCACCCGGCGCTGACGAAGCGCTCGACCGACTGGCGAAGCTGGTGGCCGAGGGCCTGGACGAGCTTCCCGAGACGGTCTGACCCGGCACTCGTCCGAACCCCCGGCGCTCGCGGGTCAGGCACCCCACCGGACCGACGCACTCCGCGGACGACCCTCCGCGGTACCGACCCCTTGGCGACACCGGCCCTCAGGGTCGGACGCAACAAAGCCGCGGCATCCCCGGATCGGGGAGGCCGCGGCTTTCTGTGCTTGTGGATGCCTTGAGACATCAGATCCAGCCGAGGGCTCAGGGCCCCGTGGGATTCCGTCGGTAGGCGCTGGCGCCTACCTCGCCCGCACTGACGACCGCTCGCCGGCCGCCAGCGCGGCCCGGTTCAGATCTTCACACCGTGGGCGCGCAGATACGCGAGCGGATTGACGTCCGACCCGTAGTCCGCGCTCGTCCGGGCCTCGAAGTGCAGATGCGCCCCCGTGGAATTGCCGGTGGAGCCGGCGCGGCCGAGTTGGTCACCCGGCATCACGCTCCGACCGACGGAGACACTCAGCGACGACAAGTGCCCGTACTGCGTGTACGAACCGTCGTTCATCTTGAGGACGACGTTGTAGCCGTACGCCCCGCCCCAGCCCGCTTCGACGACCGTGCCCGCGCCCACCGCCACCACCGGGGTCCCCGTGGAGGCGTGGAAGTCGATGCCGGAGTGGCTGCCGGATGACCACTGCGAGCCACCCGCACGGTAGTCCGTGGTGACGTGGGATCCGGCGATCGGCAGCCGGTAGGCGTTCAAGCGCTGGCGCTCGGCCTCACGGGCCGCACGCTCCTTGGCCTCGCGTATCTCGTTGGCGCGGGCCTCGGCCTTGCGCCGGGCCTCCGCAGCCGCCTCCATCCGGGCCAGTGCCTCGCGCTTTTGGATGACGGCCTGGTCGGCGACCTCGTCCGACAAGGACTGCGCGGACAGCATCTGGGCCGTCAGGGTGTGCTGGGTACGCGCCGTCTGAACGATGGTCGAGCCGGTCACGGCCGCATCCATCGTCACCGGGGTGGCACCCGCGGTGGTGCCTTCAGCGCTCTCGGTGCTATCGGGGCTATCGGGGGTGGCGACCGAGCCGGCATCGGCGGCAAAGCTGTCATCGGTGGCCAGGGCCGGACCTGCCAGGGTCCCGACGACTCCGGTGGTGGCGAGGGCCGCGGCGGAGGCGAATCCCGCACTCGTACGCGTCTTGCGGCCCGGGGCACGGTGTCTCCCGGTGGAACGGGCGAGCGCCATGTAGAGGCTGGTCCTTTCCTTCCTTCTCGCCTACCGGGTTAGCTGACGGGTTCGGAGCAGGAAGGTCTCCTACGAGTCCCTCCGCACGGTGGCGAAGGCACCCGATTCACCCCAAGGGACCTGGGTCCCCGGCTCCCCAGACTCGCGTCTGACGGGGACTCGGCGATGACTGTCCGTGCCGCGGATGCGGCGTACTGCCCGCGAACAGCCGCACTGACGCTAAGCGGACGGACCGCCAGGCGCCAAACAGACCGGCATTTTTGTTGCCCACGCCACAGTCGAGACGGTGGCCTTCCCCGTAAAACGGACAGGTTTCCTTCCTGTTCGGGTCGCTCGCACTCCCGGGACACGGCGGGGCCCCGGCGCCAGCTGGCTACCGGGGCCCTGCAGCAGACGGCAGGCCGTCCGACCGGAAGCGGTCAATCAGCCCGCCACCACGGTCACTTCTCCGATGCCGAGAGCCCGCACCGGCTCCTCGATCTGCGCGGCATCGCCCACCAGGACCGTGACCAGCCGGTCCTGGGGGAAGGCGTTGACCACGGCGGCGGTCGCCTCCACGGTGCCCGTCTGGGCGAGCCGCAGATACAACTGGGCCTGGTAGTCATCCGCGAGGTGCTGCTCCACCTGGTCGGCGAGCGTGCTCGCCACGGAAGCCGCGGTCTCGTACTTCAGCGGAGCCACCCCGACCAGGTTCTGGACGGCGACATCGCGCTCGGCGTCCGTCAGGCCCTCGGCAGCGAGGGTGCGCAGCACCTTCCACAGATCGTCGAGCGCCGGCCCGGTGTTGGGCGTGTCCACCGAGCCGCTGATGCCCAGCAGGGACGCACCCGTCCCGTCGGCGGTCGACCGCAGGACCTGCCCGAAGGCCCTGACGCCGTACGTGTAGCCCTTCTCCTCCCGCAGCACCCGGTCCAGGCGCGAGGTGAGGGTGCCGCCCAGGCAGTACGTACCGAGGACCTGCGCCGGCCACACCCGGTCGTGCCGGTCCGCGCCGACCCGGCCGATCAGCAGTTGCGTCTGCACGGCACCGGGCCGGTCCACGATGACGACCCGGCCGCGGTCATCGCCGGTGATCGCGGGGACGGGACGGGGCGCGCCGCTGTCGCCCGACCAGTCGCCGAGGGTTTCGGCGAGCACGGCGTCGACATCGACGTCGGTGAGGTCACCGACGACCACCGCGGTGGCGGTGGCGGGTCGCACGTGCGCATCGAAGAAGGCGCGCACGGCCGCGGAGTCGATCCGGGAGACCGTCTCCTCGGTGCCGAGCCGAGGACGCGAGATGCGCAGCGTGGCCGGGAAGAGCTGCTTGTACAGCTCCTTGGCCGCCCGTCGGCCCGGGTTGGCCGACTCGTGCGGGATCTCGTCCAGGCGGTTGCGTACCAGCCGCTCGATCTCGCTGTCGGCGAACGCAGGCGCGCGCAGGGCCTCCGCGAGCAGCCCCAGCGCCTTCAGCAACCGGGACACGGGCACTTCCAGGGAAACCCGGACCCCGGCGTGGTCCGCGTGGGCGTCCAGCGTGGCGCCGCAGCGCTCCAACTCGGCCGCGAACTCCTCGGCCGAACGCTTGTCGGTGCCCTCCGACAGGGCGCGCGCCATGATGGTGGCCACGCCGTCCAGGCCCTCGGGCTCGGCGTCCAGCGGTGCGACGAGGGAGATCTCCACGGCCACGACCTGCTGGCCGGGGCGGTGGCAGCGAAGCACGGTCAGACCGTTGGGCAGGGTCCCCCGGTCGGGAGCGGGGAAGGCCCAGGGCCTGGCCTCGCCCGGCTGGGGCTGCGGGTGGAACTCCATGGTGGTCAGCGCCTGCGCTGCATCGGTCACTGGTCCGCCCCCTCTTCTGCGTCGTTCTGCTCGTCCGCGGCGTCCTGCTCCGCGGACACCGGTTCGTACACCAGCACCGCCCTGTTGTCCGGGCGCAGTCGGGCCTTGGCGATCGCCTGCACCTCGTCAGCGGTGACGCTCAGGACGCGGTCCACGGCCGTCAGCGCCAGCTGGGGGTCGCCGAAGAGCACCGCGTACCGGCACAGTTCATCGGCACGGCCGGCGACGGTGGAGAGGCGGTCCAG
The DNA here is from genome assembly GCF_036226685.1 of Streptomyces sp. NBC_00690. Lineage (NCBI taxonomy): Bacteria > Bacillati > Actinomycetota > Actinomycetes > Kitasatosporales > Streptomycetaceae > Streptomyces > Streptomyces sp. NBC_00690. Next base: position 6,461,768 of record NZ_CP109009.1, on the reverse strand, counting down.
CCATTCGCGCTCCAGCTGGGCCTGAGCACGCTCCATCTCCTCGGGGGTGGGGCCCTCCTCGCCGAAGCGGGCGAGCTCCTCATCGACGGCGGACTCGATCTGCGGGACCTCCACTCCACCGGAGGTCTTGACGTCCAGCCAGCCCAGGGACGGGGCTCCGGCCAGGCGCAGCAGTCCGAAGCCTGCGGCCACCGCCGTCTGGTCACGGCGCACCAGACGGTTGTGGAGCCTGGAGGACTCTCCGCCGCCGAGGATGGTGAGCGCGATGTCCACGGCGTCGCACTCGCGGGTGCCGTCGTGGGGCAGCCGGTAGGCGGCCATCAGCGCGCGGGCGGGCACTTCCTCCTCGATGACCTCGCGCAGCTGCCTGCCGATGTTCTCCGGCAGGGAACCGTCGCGCGGGGGCTGCTTGCCGTCGTGGGAGGTGATGGAACCGAAGTACTTCTCGATCCAGGCGAGGGTCTGCTCGGGGTCGATGTCCCCGACGACCGACAGGACCGCGTTGTTCGGCGCGTAGTACGTGCGGAAGAAGGCGCGGGCGTCCTCCAGGGTCGCCGCGTCCAGATCGGCCATGGAGCCGATGGGGGTGTGGTGGTACGGGTGGCCCTCCGGGTACGCGAGGGCGGTCAGCCGTTCGAAGGCGGTGCCGTAGGGGACGTTGTCGTAGCGCTGGCGGCGCTCGTTCTTCACGACGTCCCGCTGGTTCTCCATCGATTCGTCGTCGAGCGCGGCCAGCAGCGAGCCCATGCGGTCGGCCTCCAGCCAGAGCGCGAGCTCAAGCTGATGGGTGGGCATGGTCTCGAAGTAGTTGGTGCGCTCGAAGCTCGTGGTGCCGTTCAGCGAACCGCCGGCACCCTGCACCAGTTCGAAGTGACCGTTGCCGTGGACCTGCTTCGACCCCTGGAACATCAGGTGCTCGAAGAGGTGGGCGAGGCCCGTGCGGCCCTTGACCTCGTGGCGCGAGCCGACGTCGTACCAGAGGCAGACCGCGGCGACCGGGGTCAGGTGGTCCTCGGAGAGCACCACCCGCAGGCCGTTGGCCAATCGGTGCTCCGTCGCTGTCAGGCCGCCGGAACCGGCCTGCGCTGTGGCCGTATGACCCATGGGCATGTACGTCCCTTCGATCGCGATGCTGTTGGTTGTCTTCGCAGCACTGCCACTGTATGCAAGCAGGCTGACACCTGGCGAAGTTCCCGGGTCGCGGTCGGCGTTGTCAGTGGGACGGTCCACAATGGTCGGCATCAGTTCCCGATCCGGTACGTGAAGGAGCAGCAGCCGCGATGGCCCGCCGCAGCACGAAAACCCCGCCGCCCGACGATTTCGAGGAGAAGATCCTCGACATCGACGTCGTCGACGAGATGCAGGGCTCCTTCCTTGAGTACGCCTATTCGGTGATCTACTCCCGTGCCCTGCCCGACGCCCGTGACGGCATGAAGCCGGTCCAGCGTCGGATCGTCTACCAGATGAACGAGATGGGGCTGCGCCCCGAGCGCGGCTATGTGAAGTGCGCCCGGGTCGTGGGCGAGGTGATGGGCAAGCTGCATCCGCACGGGGACGCGTCGATCTATGACGCCCTGGTGCGGATGGCACAGCCGTTCTCGATGCGGGTCCCCCTGGTCGACGGCCACGGGAACTTCGGCTCGCTGGGCAATGACGACCCGCCCGCCGCCATGCGGTACACCGAATGCCGAATGGCCGACGCCACCTCGTTGATGACGGAGTCCATCGACGAGGACACCGTCGACTTCTCCCCGAACTACGACGGGCAGGAGCGCGAACCCGTCGCGCTCCCCGCCGCGTACCCCAACCTCCTGGTCAACGGCGCGTCCGGGATCGCGGTGGGCATGGCGACGAACATGCCGCCGCACAATCTGGGCGAGGTGATCGCCGCCGCCCGTCATCTCATCCGCTATCCGGGCGCCGACCTGGCCACGTTGATGCGCTTCGTCCCCGGCCCCGACCTGCCCACGGGCGGCCGAGTCGTGGGGCTGTCCGGCATCAAGGACGCGTACGCGACCGGTCGGGGCACCTTCAAGATCCGCGCCACGGCCACCGTCGAGGACGTCACTCCGCGCCGCAAGGGCCTGGTGATCACGGAGCTGCCCTTCACTGTCGGTCCGGAGAAGGTGATCTCCAAGATCAAGGACCTGGTGGGGGCGAAGAAGCTCCAGGGCATCGCGGACGTCAAGGACCTCACCGACCGCGCCCACGGGCTGCGTCTGGTCATCGAGATCAAGAACGGCTTCATCCCGGAGGCCGTGTTGGAGCAGCTCTACAAGCTGACGCCGATGGAGGAGTCCTTCGGCATCAACAATGTGGCGCTGGTCGACGGCCAGCCGCTGACGCTGGGGCTGAAGGAGCTGCTGGAGGTCTATCTCGACCACCGGTTCACCGTGGTGCGCAGGCGCAGCGAGTTCCGGCGCACCAAGCGTCGCAACCGGCTGCACCTGGTCGAGGGCCTGTTGGTGGCCCTGCTCGACATCGACGAGGTCATCCGGCTGATCCGCTCCAGCGACAACTCGGCCCAGGCCAAGGAGCGGCTGATCGAGCACTTCTCCCTGTCCGAGATCCAGACGCAGTACATCCTGGACACCCCGCTGCGTCGGCTCACCCGGTTCGACCGGATCGAGCTGGAGAGCGAGCGGGACCGGCTGACCTCGGAGATCGAGGCGTTGACCCGCATCCTGGATTCGGACGCCGAACTGCGCAAGCTGGTCTCCGGAGAACTGGCGTCCGTGGCGAAGAAGTTCGGCACCGATCGACGGACGGTCCTGCTGGAGTCGGCGTCCACCCCGGTCGCCGCTGCGGCACTGGAGGTCGCGGACGACCCCTGCCGAGTGCTCCTCTCGTCCACGGGACTGCTCGCACGGACGGCGACCGGCGAACCCCTGCCGGACGGCGGCACCAGGCGCGCCAAGCACGACGTGATCGTTTCCGGGGTTCTGTCGACCGCCCGCAGCGATGTGGGCGCGGTCACCTCCAGTGGCCGGCTGCTGCGCCTGTCGGTGATCGACCTACCGCAGCTGCCGCAGACCGCGAGTGCGCCAAACCTCTCCGGTGGTGCTCCACTGGCGGAGTTCTTGTCGCTGGAGGCGGACGAGACGGTCATCTGTCTGACCACCCTGGAGGAGTCGTCGCCCGGGCTCGCGCTCGGCACTCTTCAGGGCGTGGTCAAGCGCGTCGTCCCGGACTATCCGACGAACAAGGACGAACTGGAGGTCATCTCCCTCAGGGACGGTGACCGCATCGTCGGGGGTATCGAGTTGCGGACCGGCGAGGAGGATCTGGTCTTCATCAGCTCCGACGCCCAACTCCTGCGCTTCCCCGCCGCGCAGGTGAGGCCCCAGGGTCGGGCGGCGGGCGGCATGGCCGGCATCAAATTGACGGCGGACGCCCAGGTGATCTCGTTCACCGCGGTTGACCCGGCGGTGGACGCGGTGGTGTTCACGGCTGCCGGCTCCACCGGGGCTTTGGACGACTCGTTCACCACGGCGAAGCTGACACCGTTCGACCAGTACCCGCGCAAGGGTCGGGCGACCGGCGGTGTGCGCTGCCAACGGTTCCTCAAGGGCGAGGATGTGCTGCTCCTCGCGTGGGCGGGGGCGACTCCGGTCCGTGCGGCGCTGAAGACCGGCACGCCGACCGACCTTCCCGAGCCAGATCCGCGCCGCGATGGCTCGGGGACCCCGTTCGACGTGGCGGTGGCGGTGCTGGCCGGTCCACCGAGCTGAGGACGTGCCGAAAGGTCTCGTCGGCCCGCCTCGGGTCGGGCCGACGAGACCCTTCGGTGCTCGGTACTCGGTACTCGGCAGGGGCTCTATCGCCTTGGGTGTGGTCCCGCTGACGAGGTACCCCAGGCCCGTGGAACCCCGTAGTGGGGGCTGTGGGGCTGGGGCGGGCGCTCGCGTCGGTGGCTCAGGTCGGGGACGCCCGCTGCAAGGTTCGCGAGGGCCGGATCACCGCGGGAGCCCGGCCCACCAGGCCCGTACCCATCTCTGACCACGCACGGGCCCACGCGATCGAACGAGCCCTTGACGGCAGAGCGGCGGCCTACGCCTCCTCGCCTGGACCGGTCCAGGCGTACGACTCGATCGTCTCCCGGCTCCGGGCCACGGCGTCCGGCGCCGAATCGCGGTCAGAGCCGTCAGCGTCATGGGCGTCGTCGGATTCCTCTGACGGCTCCTGCACATAGCGCAGCACACCCCACATGCTGCGCTCGTCGGACGCTTCGTCCTGGTCGTGGACGCGCGTGGCGTCCAACTCCCCCAGCAGGGTCGGCCCGTCGACGCCGGCGCCGATGAGGACCAGTTGACTCAGCCGCTCGGCACCGCGCGGCCAGGGTTCGGGATAGAACCGCAGGAACCGCCCGACCGCGTGCACGGCGTAGCGGTTGCGGGGGTCGGCCGCCCCGAAGTCGATGAACCCCTTGATCCGGTAGAGCCCCTCGGGCCGGGTGTCGAGGAAGTCCAGCAGTCGACGCGGATGCAGGGGCGCGCTGGAGGTGAAGGCGACGCTCTCGTACGAGGTGTGGAGGTGGTGTTCATGGCCGCAGCCGGACCGGCCCTCGCAGACGTCGTCCGTCAGAAGGTCGTCCGTCAGAAGGTCATCGAAGGCGAGTTGGCCGACCCGTTCCGTACTGGGCCTGCGATCGAAGAACAGCTCCGGGTCAACCCGTCCGTAGCGGGATTCGACCAGGGTCCCCGGGGCCTTGAGTTCCTTCCGCAGCCGGTCGAGCGCGTCCCGGTCGACCCGGTCGGTCTTGTTGAGCACCACCAGGTCGGCGAGGGCGAGGTGGCGGTCGATCTCGGGGTGGCGTTCGCGGGTGGTCTCGTACTCGGCGGCGTCGACCACTTCCACGAGCCCGCCGTAGACCATCCGTTCGTTCTCGCTGGCGAGCAGCATCCGGACCAGTTCGGAGGGTTCGGCGAGCCCGCTGGCCTCGATGACGATCACATCGAGGCGGGCAGCGGGCCGGGTGAGCTTGTCGAGGAAGACATCGAGTTCGCTGGCGTCCACGGCGCAGCACAGACAGCCGTTGCCGAGCGAGACCGTGGAGTCGCCGAGTTGACCGGCGACCGTCATGGCGTCGATCTCGATCGACCCGAAGTCGTTGACGATCGCTCCGATGCGGGTGCCTCGGCTCGCCCGCAACAGATGGTTGAGCAAGGTGGTCTTCCCCGATCCGAGGAAGCCCGCGAGGACGATGACGGGGATCTGTCGGCTCGGATCTGGAAGCGAACTCACCTGGGGCCTCTCACAGGACGGGCACGGGCTGGGGCGGGGGCGGACCCGCATAGCGGGCCGCCGGGCGGATGATCTTGGAGTCGGCCGCCTGCTCCAGGATATTGGCGCTCCAGCCGATCACTCGGGCCGCACAGAACGTCGGGGTGAACATCGACCGCGGCAGTCCGCACAGCTCCATCACGACGCCCGCGTAGAACTCGACGTTCGTGTGCAGTTCGCGTCCCGGTTTGAGCTCGGCCAGGAGCTGTTCCACCTCCGCCTCCATCTGTACGGCGAAGTCGACCAGCGGTCCGCCGAAGCCCTCCGCGATGGTGCGCAGCATCTGCGAGCGAGGGTCTTGAGTGCGGTAGACGGGGTGCCCGAAGCCCATGATCCGATCACCCGCGATGACCCGTTCCCGCACCCAGGGGCGGATGCGGTCGGGGGTGCCGATGGCGTCCAGAGCATCCAGTGCACGGCTCGGGGCGCCACCGTGCAGCGGTCCGGAGAGCGCACCGATCGCGCCGGTCAGACAGGCGACGACGTCCGCCCCGGTGGAGGCGATGACCCGACCGGTGAAGGTGGAGGCGTTGAAACCGTGGTCGATGGTGGAGATGAGGTACTGCTCGATCGCCCGTGCGCGGCCGGGGTCCGGCTCGGTGCCGGTGAGCATGTAGAGGTAGTTGGCGGCGTACGGCAGATCGGTGCGCGGTTCGACGGGGGCGAGCCCCTGACCCAGCCGGTACAGGGCGGTGAGCAGGGTGGGTACGACAGCGCAGGCGGCGAGTGCATCATTGCGGCGCCCTTCGTCGTCCAGGTCGTACACCGGGCTCAGCCCGGCGAGCGCGCCGAACATCGACAGGGCGGTGCGCAGTCCGGCGAGGGGCCCGGAAGGGGAGGTAGCCCGGGAGATGGCGGGCAGTACGGAGCGCATCTCCGCGGGGAGGGCCCGCAGCGCGGCGGTGCGGGCGAGGAAGTCGGCCTGTTCGGCGGCATCGGGCAGCCGTCCGTGCACCATCAGGTGCCAGACGTCCTCGAAGCTGCGGTTGGCGGCCAGTTCCACGGCGTTGTACTGGCGGTAGTGGTAGAAGCCCTCCCGGCCGCGGACGTCCCCGATCCCGGTGTCGGTGACGATGACGCCCGCGAGTCCGCGCGGTACGGCGGGGGCTGAGATCGCTTCGGCAGTGGTGTGCATGGTCTCCTCCTCAGACATGATTCGACTGTCCATGCTTGACGCAATCATTGTCAATATTGATTGAATCAATATGCCTATGGAGTGGGTACGGTGTCCTTATGACCGACCACTCGGCCGACGCGCCCCGGCTGACCACCCGCGAAACCGCCGACCGGCTCGGGGTGAAACCCGCGACGGTGTACGCCTATGCGAGCCGGGGGCAGCTGACCAGCCGCCGCGATCCGGAGGGACGCGGCAGCACCTTCGACGCCCGCGAGGTCGAGGCGCTCGCCCGCAAGGGCCGACGGGAACCGGCCGCGGGTGGCGACACCCCCCGCATCCGTACCCGCATCACACTGATCGACGGCGACCGCTACTACTTCCGCGGGGTGGACGCCACCGAACTGGCCGGGCGCCACCACTACGAGCAGATCGCGGAGTGGCTATGGACCGGGACCCTGCACACCGAGGTCCGTTTCACCGCGCCCCCCGAAGCCCTGGCAGCGGCTCGACGCTCGATCGAGGCGCTGCCCGAGAGCAGCGGTTCGGCGGACCGGCTGCGCGTCGCGGCCATCGCCGCCGGGGTGACCGACCCCCTGCGCTTCGATCTGGGGCGGGACGCGGTGCTGGGCGTCGCCCGGATGCTGATCCCCACCCTGGTCGACGCCCTGCCGCCGTGCGGTGAGCCGCCTCACCCCGATGCCCCGATCGCCGAGCGGCTCTGGAGCCGGCTGACCGCGAATCGCCCGGACACCGCATCCCTGCGGGCCCTGGATCTGGCGCTCTCGCTGCTCATCGACCACGATCTGGCCGCCTCCACCCTGGCCGTACGGGTCGCGGCGTCCGCGCGGGCCCATCCGTACGCCGTGGTGTCAGCAGGGCTCGGGACCCTGGACGGGCCGCTGCACGGGGCGGCCAGCGGGCTCGCCCACCGGATGCTGGCCGAAGTACTGGAGCGGGGCAGCGCGGCGGCGGTCGTGGCGGACCATCTGCGGGCGGGCCGACCGGTACCGGGATTGGGGCACCGTCTCTACTCGGGTCCCGACCCCCGCGCAGAAGCCCTCTTCGCCGCCCTGGAGCGGATGCCGACGGCGGGAGCGGCCCTGGGGGCAGCCCGTGCGGTGGAGGCGGCGACCGCCCGCCAGACACAGCTGTGCGGCAATGTGGACCTGGCGCTGGCCACCCTGTCATTGGCCTCCCGGATGCGGCCTGAAGCGGGCGAGACCGTGTTCGCCGTGGCCAGGACCGCCGGCTGGATCGCCCATGCGCTGGAGGAGTACGGGGAGCCGGGGCTGCGGTTGCGCACCAGCGGCCAGTACGACGGTCCGCAACCGCCCAGGGCCGTGCCCTAGGCGGTCCGGGCGGCGGGCGTCCGCCTCGACCTGAGCCGTCGTGGGGACCATGCTCGCGCCATCAACCGGAGAGCCAAGATCCGCATCATGTCGCCCCTGTATTCATGACCTCGCAGAGCGTCGACTGTGAGATGCATGATTTCGGAAAGGGCCGCTTGCCCCTTACCGTTCCTATCCATGAGCCCCGAACCGACCGCCCCGGCCAGACGACGGCGGTTCGGCTGGCCGCAGCGGGTCTTCTCCCAAGTCCTACTGATGCAGCTGGCCATCGCCGCCGGGGTCACCGTACTGGCCACCGGCTTCTTCCTGGCCCCGCTCAGTGCCCAACTGGACGATCAGGCGATGCGCCGCGCCCTGGCGATCGCGCAGACCACCGCGTCGCCGGAGATCGCCGACAAGCTGATGAACAGCCGCCCCACGCCACAGGGGCCGGTCCAGGCGGATGCCGAACGCATCAGGCAGGCCACGGACGCCGAGTACATCGTGATCATGGACACGGGTGGGGTCCGCTGGTCGCACACCTCGCTCAAGGAGATCGGCCGGGTCGTCTCCACCGACCCGAGCGTGCCCCTGGCCGGCGAAGAGATCATGGAGATCGACAGCGGCACCCTAGGCCGCTCGGCCAGAGGAAAGGTTCCGCTTCGGGACGGGACCGGTCGGATCGTCGGCGCGGTCTCGGTCGGCATCGAATACGACAGCGTCCGGGACCGACTGTTCTCCGCCATTCCTGGGCTGCTGCTCTACGCGGGTGGCGCACTTGCCGCGGGCTCTCTCGCCGCATACCTGATCTCCCGCAGGCTTCAGCGTCAAACCCATGACCTGGCCTTCTCCGATATCTCGGCACTGCTGGCCGAGCGAGAAGCCATGCTGCACGGAATACGCGAAGGGGTGGTCGCACTCGACGCCCATGGCCGGATACGGCTGATGAACGACGAGGCACAGCGACTGCTGGGCATCGGCCCGGACGCCAAGGGGCTCCCCCTCGACCAGGTGCTCGGCGAGGGCCGTACCACCGATGTCCTGGCCGGACGGGTCACCGGCGTCGATCTGGTGACCGTGCGCGGCCACCGGGTCCTCATAGCCAACCGGATGCCCACCGATGACGGAGGTGCGGTGGCCACCCTGCGCGATCGCACCGAACTGGAACAGCTGGGGCGGGAGCTGGACTCGACCCGCGGTCTGATCGACGCGCTCCGGGCCCAGGACCACGAGCACGCCAACCGCATGCACACCGTGCTCGGCCTGCTGGAACTGGAGATGCACCACGAGGCGGTCGAGTTCATCACCGAGGTGGTGGGCGTCCACCGGGCCACCGCCGAGCAGGTCACGGAGAAGATCCACGATCCGCTCCTCGCCTCGCTGCTGGTCGGCAAGGCGACGGTGGCCGCCGAGCGCGGTGTCTCCCTGCGCGTATCGCCGGAATCGCTGTTGCCTGACCGGCTGGTCGACCCCCGTGGACTGGTCACGGTGGTCGGCAACCTCGTGGACAACGCCATGGACGCGGCGGCCGGCTGCGAAGACGCCCATATCGAAGTGGAACTGCATGTCGAGGGCCGCACCGTGGTCCTCAGAGTGACGGACACCGGTCCCGGGGTCCCCGAGGCACAACGCGAGTTGATCTTCACGGAGGGCTGGACCACCAAGAAGCTCCCCGCCCACGGCAAGCGCGGCCTCGGGTTGGCGCTGGTGCGCAGGGCGGCGGAGCGTCAGGGCGGTAGCGCCCAGGTACACGAAGCGCCGGGCGGCGGAGCGGAGTTCACCGTCGTCCTCCCGGAAGCCCTGAGCGAACTCTCCGGGCCCGAGATGGTCGAGCCCGAGCCCGTCGCCTCCGGGGAGGCGCGATGAGGGACGGATACGCGACGGGAGCGGGGCGCGGCTGCACGGGCCCTGGAGACGGCCGCCCCCATCGCCCCATTGATGTCCTGGTCGTGGACGACGATGTACGGGTGGCGGAGATCAATGCCGCCTACGCCGCGAAGGTGCCCGGCTTCCATGTCTCCGCGAAGGCGCATTCCGCCGCGGATGCGCTGGCGAGGATGAACGATTCATCGGTGGACCTCATCCTCATGGACCACTACCTCCCGGACGGCAATGGCCTCGCCGTCGTGCGCGAACTGCGCCGCCTCGGCCATCAGACCGATGTGATCATGGTGACGGCGGCCCGCGATGTGGCCACCGTGCAGGCGGCCATGCGGCACGGCGCACTCCAGTACCTGGTGAAGCCGTTCAACTTCGCCGGGCTGCGGACCAAGCTGGAGGCGTACGCCGGCCTACGACGAACCCTGAGCCGCGGCGGGGAGGCGGAACAAGCCGAAGTCGACCGCATCTTCGGGGCCCTGTCGGCCAGTTCCCTCACCCCCGACCTCCCCAAGGGCCACTCGCCGACGACGGCTGCCACCGTTCGTCAGGTCCTCCTGGCGGCCGAGGATCCGTTGTCCGCCCAGGAGATCGCCGACCGTACGGGACTGAGCAGGCAGACCGCCCAGCGCTACCTGAAGCTGCTGGAGCGCACCAATCGGGTCCGGCTGAGCCTGCGGTACGGCGACACAGGACGGCCCGAGCACCTCTACCGCTGGGCCCCGAGTACCTGAAGAAACCTTGCACCGGGACAACCTTCGCGCCTGAACGGCCCCTTCCGCCGAACTGCCGGAACGGTACGCCTACGCCACGCCCACGCCGAGACGGACTGTGGGCCACCGGACGGCGAGGTGAGGCCCTCATACGGAACCCGCCCCCGTCAGGGCCCGCACCTCCGTCTCGGCGTAAGCATCCGCGTCGCCCGGCTCGACGGACAGTCGGGTACCGAGCCAACCGCTCATGAATCCAAGCGGCACGGAGACCAGTGCGGGGTTCTGGAGCGGGAAGAGATGGAAGTCCCACCCAGGCACGAGCGACTCCGCACTCCCCGACACCACCGGGGAGAACACCACGAGCAGGACCGCCGACCCCAAGCCCCCGTACACCGCCCACACGGCACCGCGTGTGGTGAAGTCCCGCCAGAACAGGGAGTAGACGAGGGCCGGGAGGTTGGCGGACGCCGCAACCGCGAACGCCAACCCGACCAGGAACGCCACGTTCAGATCGCGGGCAAGCAGTCCGAGCACGATGGCGACCGCCCCGACACCGACCGCGGCGACGCGTGCGACGGCGACCTCGCTGCGCGGTCGGGATCCCGGACGCTGCACAGAGCGATGGAGATCGTGCGCGATCGACGCCGAACAGGCCAGGGTGATCCCCGCAACCACGGCCAGAACGGTCGCGAAGGCGATCGAGACCACCACCGCGAACAGCACGGTTCCCGAGGTGGAGCCGGCGCCGCCCCCGAGGTCGAGCGCCAGCAGGGGAACGGCCGTGTTGCCCGCCGCGTGCGCCGCGCGCACCCGGTCGCTGCCGACCACCGCGGCGGCACCGAACCCGAGCACGATCGTCATCACAGAGAAGCTGCCGACGAGACCGATGGCCCACACGGTCGAGCGCCGCGCCGCCCGCGCCGTCGGCACGGTGGAGAATCGAGACAGAATGTGCGGCAGACCCGCCGTGCCCAGGACCAGCGCCAGTGCGAGGCTGATGAAATCCAGCCGCGCGGTCCAGTTCCCGCCGTAGTGGAGTCCGGGCGCGAGAAAGGCACGGCCGTGACCGCTGTGCTCCGCGGCCGAGTTGAGCAGGGCGTTGACGTCCCCGTGGAACCGAATGAGTACGAGGACAGTCAGCGCGAGCGTCCCCGCCAGCAGCAGGGCGGCCTTCACGATCTGGATCCAGGTGGTGGCCCGCATCCCGCCGAATGACACGTGAATCACCATCAGCGCACCGACCGCGACCATCGCCCAGCAGCGCGTTTGACCGCTCGTACCGCCGAGGAGCAGCGCCACCAGACTGCCCGCACCCACCATCTGCGCCACCAGGTACAGGAGCGAGACGACGAGGGATGACGTACCCACTGCGCGGCGCACCGGGCGCTCCCGCAACCGGGACGCGATCACGTCGGCCAGGGTGAAACGGCCGCAGTTGCGGACGAGTTCGGCGGTGAAGAACAGCACTACGAGCCAGGCGACGAGAAAGCCGATCGAGTACAGCATCCCGTCGTAGCCGAAGAGTGCGATCGCTCCGGAGATCCCCAGGAAGGAGGCGGCCGACAGATAGTCCCCCGCGATGGCGAATCCATTCTCCATCGCGGAGAACTGCCGCCCGCCCGCGTAGAACTCCTCCGGTGACCCCTGTTTGCCGCGGCCGACCCGGCTGGTGATGCACAAGGTGGCCGCGATGAACGCACCGAACAGCAACAGCGCAAGGACCTGGTGATCGCCGCTCATCGGCCGGCCCCCGATCCCATCCGGTGCGATCCGTCGTGCACGGCGGCTGCCGACCGGTGTGCGCCGGCCCGCTCGTACACCGTCCACCGCAACTCCAGTGCCGCACGGTCCCGGTAGCGCCGCGCATGACCGGCGTAGGCCCAGGTGAGCAGGAAGGTGGTGAGGAACTGCGCCAGGCCGGCGAGCAGGGCCACGTTCAGCGCGCCGATCACCGGTCGGGCCATCAGCCCCGGTGCGGTGACGACGGCCACCACATAGCCGAAGTACCAGAGCAGAAAGGCGACGGCGGCCGGTCCGACGAACCGGCGATAGCGGCGGCGCACCTGTTGGAAGGCGGCCCCGCGCTGCACCTCCCGGTAGACGTCCACGGTGCTCGGGGAGTCGACGAGCCGCGCCGATCCGGGCGGTACGGAAGCCTGGACGAGTGGCTGGTTCCAGCCGAAGAGACCCCCCGGATACGGTGGTTCCCCCTCGCCCCGAAACGAGATGCCGGGCCCCGTTTCGATGCTCGGTACCGGGCCCTCATCGGCCCGTGAATCGTGCCTGGCCAGGCGATCGATCCGGCCGGAGGCGGCTGCGCCGTCCCACGCCCCCTCGGGCCGCACCGACGCTGCCCACTGTCCTGCCTGCTTCTCCACCGCTCAACACCCCTTGGTCAGCGAACCTTTTCGGCCGCGTGCCTCAGGATGGACAGAAGGGGAAGATCCCGGACTCATGTGCAGAAGTGCTTCACACCATCAGGTGATGCTGGAGCCAGGTGGCTGCGCGAGGCCCTCCCGATAGGCATAGCGCACGGCCTGCGCCCGATCGTGGAGGTCGGCCTTCGCGAAGAGATTGTTGATATGGGTCTTCACCGTGGCGTTGGAGATGTGCAACCGGCGGGCGATCTCGCCGTTGGTGAGGCCGTCTGCGATCAGTGCCAGCACCTCCCCCTCACGGCTGGTCAGCCCGTCGGGGAGCCGGGGAGCGGCCGGTGCCTGGCCCGCCGTGAGCTGCTCCAGAAGCCTTCGCTGCACCACGGGCGTCAACCAGGCCCGCCCTTCGATGACATCACGGACCGCGCGGGCGATCTCATCGCCGTCCGCGTCCTTGGTCAGATAGCCGCGGGCTCCGGCGCGCAAGGCGGGAAAGAGTGAGGCGTCGTCCGCGTACGTCGTGAGGACCACCACCTGGGTCCCGGGGTACGTCTCACGGATGCGGCGAGTGGCCTCCACCCCGTCGCACCGGGGCATCCGCAGGTCCATCAGGACCACATCGGGAGCGAGTTCGGCGACCAGGGCGACCGCCTCGGCACCGTCCTTCGCCGTACCGACGACCTCGATCCCGGGCAGCAGTCCGAGCAGCATCACGATGCCCTCGCGCACCACGGTCTGATCGTCGGCGACGACCACACGGGCGGGTGCGGATGTGGTGGGCTCGATGCCCTCCAGGTGGCTGCGGACCGAGTGGCCCGGCGCCTTCGCTCCGCCGGCGCCGTCGGCCCCCATGCCTGGCCAGGGGTCCATCGGCGTCCCCCCGATCGATTCCTCGGTCATACCGGCACTCTCAGTCGCACCACGAAGCCGTCCCCCTCCGGTCCCGCCTCCAGGGTGCCGCCGAGCAGTTCCGCCCGCTCGCGCATCCCCAACAGACCGTACCCGGATCCGGATGAACCCAGCTCCCCGCTGTCCCGTTGGGCACCGGCGTCCCGGACCTCCAGGGTCACCCCGGACGTCTCGTACGCCAACAGCATCCGCACCTTGGCGCCCGGCGCGTGCTTGCGGGCATTCGTCAGCGCCTCCTGTGCCACGCGTCGCACTGTCTGCGAGATCTCGGCGGTCAGCGGCTGGCGCTCGCCCCTGACCTCGGATTCCGTCCCATCGGCCCCGGCCAGCTCGCGTAGGTAGTCCTCGACGGGAGCGATCTCGCCACGGAGCGCGGAGAGTGCCTGGCGGGTCTCGGCGAGTCCCTCGCGGGCCATCCCACGGGCGGCGACAACGCGTTCGAGGATCTGGTCACGAAAGGGGCCTTCGGGGCCGCGTTCGATCTGGAGTCGCGCCGCCTCCAGATGGACGAGTTGCGCGGAGAGGCTGTGCGCGAGGACGTCGTGGATCTCCCGGGCGATGCGTGCCCTCTCGGCGAGGGCGGCGGACCTGGCTTCGGCCTCACGCGCCGTCCGTTCCTGGGCCAGCAGACGGAACCCTGCACCGCGCGCCTGGGCGTCGAGCCGCAGGGAGAAGCCGCCGAGGAGCACCGCGCCTACCGTGAGCCAGGAACCCGGCGCGTAGTCGAACCCCATCACGACGAAGGCCAGGGCGAGGAGCCCGGCGCCGAGGCCGGAAGCCAGTGGGAGCCGTTCCATGGCGCTGAGGGCGGTGGTGATCCACAGCACGGTCGAGGGGACCAGGCCGCCAGCTACCGAGGCACCCCAGCCCATGGCGGCGATCCCAGCGAGCAGCGCGAGGGAGGGCAGCAGCCGATTGTCGAGGGTGGTGTGGTGGTAGGCGAAGACCGCGGCAATGCAGCACAGGAGCGCCAGGGGTGGAATCACACCCGCCGCGCCGGAGAAGTCCCCGGACACATAGGCGCCGAACAGGGCCCATGCCGACAGGGCGGCCATCAGCACCAGGTCGAGGACGGTACGCCCACGGGGCATGCCGAGATGGGTCAGCGACTCCTGTATGGGCCAGGCGGTCCACTTGTTGCTCCGCACGCGTGCCCTCCCCCTCTGTCGGCTAGGAAGGGGCCGGGCACTCGCTCCCGGACCCCTCGGTCATCGCCGATGCTACGGAGCGGGAGCAACCCGCAGAACAGCCCGTGGGTGGAGCCTTGGGCTCCACCCACGGGTGGTGTTCATGTGACTCCAAGACGCTGTACGACGTCCCGAGCACCGATTTCCGGCCACATGGAAGGGAAGGTTCCGCGATGCCGGCCGCGGGTCAGGCGTCGATGCGGGAGCGGTCCAGGGTCGCCGCGGAACTGGTGATGAACTCCTTGCGGGGGGCGACCTCATTCCCCATCAAGAGATCGAAAACCTGCTCGGCGGAGTCGAGGTCACCGATGTTGATCCGGCGCAGCGTCCGGTGGCGCGGGTCCATCGTGGTCTCCGCGAGTTGGTCGGCGTCCATCTCGCCGAGGCCCTTGTAGCGCTGGATCGAGTCCTTGTAGCGGATGTTCTTGCGCTGGTACTCCAGCAGCGTCTGACGCAGCTCGTTGTCGGAGTAGGTGTAGACGTACTTGTCCTGGCCCTTCTTGGGCTGGACAAGCTCGATCCGGTGCAGCGGCGGCACGGCGGCGAAGACCCGGCCCGCTTGCACCATGGGCCGCATGTACCGCTGGAAGAGCGTCAGCAGGAGACATCGGATGTGCGCGCCGTCCACATCGGCGTCGACAAGAAGGACGATCTTGCCGTAGCGAGCAGCGTCGATGTCGAACGTGCGTCCGGATCCGGCCCCTATGACCTGAATGATCGCACCGCACTCGTTGTTCTTCAGCATGTCCGAAACAGACGACTTCTGAACGTTGAGGATCTTTCCGCGGATCGGCAGCAGCGCCTGGAACTCACTGTTGCGGGCGAGCTTGGCGGTGCCGAGCGCGGAGTCCCCCTCCACAATGAACAGCTCACTGCGCTCGACGTCGTCACTGCGGCAGTCGGCCAGCTTCGCCGGTAGCGAGGACGTCTCCAGCGCGGTCTTGCGACGCTGCGCTTCCTTGTGCTGACGTGCGGCGATCCTGGTACGCGCCGCGGCGACGGCCTTCTCCAGCACTGCACGGGCCTGCGCCTTGGCGTCGCGCTTGGTGGAGGTCAGGAACGCCTTGAGCTCCTTCGCCACGACCGTGGCGACGATCCGGTTCGCGGCGGACGTGCCCAGGACCTCCTTGGTCTGCCCCTCGAACTGGGGTTCGGCCAAACGGACGGTGACCACGGCGGTCAGGCCCTCCAGAGCGTCGTCCTTGACGATGTCGTCCTCAGCGACGCGCAGCATCTTGGCCGATCGCAGCGCCTCGTTCACCGTCTTGGTGATGGAGCGCTCGAAACCCGAGACATGGGTGCCGCCCTTGGGGGTGGCGATGATGTTCACAAAGGACTTGACGTTGGTGTCGTAGCCGGTGCCCCATCGCAGAGCGATATCAACAGCGAGTTCCCGTGTGACCTCGGTGGGTGTCATGTGCCCCCGGTCATCGAGTACGGGAACGGTCTCCTTGAAGATCCCCTGCCCGGTGAGCCGCAACACATCGCAGACGGCCTTGTCCTGCGCAAGGTACTCGCAGAACTCGCTGATACCGCCATCGAAGCGGAAGATCTCCTGGCTCTTGCCCTCGCCGGCGAGATCGCGCTCATCCCGCACCACGATCGTCAGCCCCGGCACCAGGAACGCCGTCTGCCGGGCGCGCTGGTGCAGCGTCTCCAGCGAGAGCTTGGCGTCCTTGAGGAAGATCTGGCGGTCCGCCCAGTACCGGACGCGGGTGCCGGTGCGCGCCTTGGGGATCCGCTTGGCCTTCCGCAGCCCGTTGCCCGGGTCGAAGGGGGAGTCGGGGCCCTGCTCGGTGAAGATGCCGGGCACACCACGTCGGAAGCTGATCGAGTTGATGGTGCCGTTGCGGTCGACCTCGACGTCGAGACGGGCCGACAGCGCGTTCACCACGGAGGCTCCGACGCCGTGGAGACCGCCGGAAGCGGCATAGGAGCCACCACCGAACTTTCCTCCGGCGTGCAGCTTGGTCAGGACGACCTCGACACCCGAGAGACCCGTCTTGGGCTCGACGTCGACCGGGATGCCTCGCCCGTTGTCCTGGACCTCGACCGAGCCGTCCTCGTGGAGGATGACCTCGATGTGGTCGCAGTAGCCCCCGAGGGCCTCGTCGACCGAGTTGTCGATGATCTCCCAGATGCAGTGCATCAGGCCGCGGCTGTCGGTGGACCCGATGTACATGCCGGGACGCTTACGGACCGCTTCCAAGCCTTCGAGTACGAGCAGGTGCCGCGCTGTGTAGTTGGAGCCGTCACGCTCCGCGGTCAGCAATGCTGTGGACGGCACGGACGTTTCGGCGGTCACGCGGTTCGCTCCTCGCTGAATTTCAAATGTGGCCTCGTGGGGTAAGGCCCGGCGTCGGTTGCCGGCTCAGAGCGTACCGATGCCTGGTAGAGCCGGTGTAACGCCACCCATGAGATTTTCGATGCTAGTCCAACCTCGCATACTTGTTCGATCCCTCGAAGGGGTGACGCGAACATCACGTTCCCTTCGAGGCATGAACCATTTAGGCTCCGGGCACGTCCTCATGAACAACCGGCAACCCAGCCGGGAGGGCAGTCCCCGGTACGAGCAAGACCAAGCAACCCACAAGCAACGCGAAACCCGTAGCGCACAGCAATACGGCTCATTCGCCGCCACCCGGCAGCAGACAGCCGCCTTGAGAAGAAGTTTCGAGGAAAAGCCCCGAGCGGGAACGTTTTCGGGCTGGTTGGATGTTGACCCTGGTACGACAGCTCGTCGAGCTAGAGAAGAGGCGACGTGACTACTGTTCTGACCCCCGCGAGCCCGCTGACGGCCGCTGACCGCTGCGACAGGTGCGGCGCCCAGGCATATCTGCGTGTCGTCCTGACCAGCGGCGGTGAACTGCTCTTCTGCGCCCACCACGGACGCAAGTTTGAGCCGGAACTCAAGAAGATCGCCGCGGAAATACAGGATGAGAGCGACCGGCTGACGGCCGTTCCCGCCGGTGCCGGCGAAGAGGATCACTGACACCTCACATCCACGACGAGCTAGGTCGATCTGAGATCGGCTGACGGGCGGTTGCTCCTGATCCCATCAGGAGCAACCGCCCGCTCTCGTACCGTCACAAGAACCCGGTACGGTCGCCACGACCGTCGGCCCGCCTCCGGCTGAAAGCCAAGAGCCGTAGAGGCCGCGGAGTGGATCTTGCGCGGACGCTCGGCGCGCAAGGGCCCCGCGGCCCCCTGCCAGAGACCATCCGCGCGGGTCGCCCTGCCCCTACTGGGGCACCGGCAGTGCTGAGACCCGCGCGTACACCCCGGGGCTGTCCGCCCGGCCGCACCCGCTCCCCCAGGACACCAGGCCGATCAGCCGCCCCTCTGCCACCAGTGGCCCACCGCTGTCCCCCTGACAGGCGTCACGGCCGCCTGCAGGGGCTCCGGCGCAGACCATCGTCTCGGCGGCGTAGCGCCCGCTCAGACCCCCCGGATAAGCCCGCTCACAGGTCTCATCAGAAAGCACGGTCACCTGGGCGGCGCGTAGGGACGTGGCGTAGTTGCCATTGCCCTCGGTGTCCCCCCAGCCGTAGACGGCCGCGGCCACCCCCGGCCGATAGGCAGGGTCTCCGTCACCAGCAACCTCGATCACATGGGTCGACGGCAAAGCTTCCGCAAGGGTCACCACGGCAAGATCGGAGCTACTGGTGAACGGATCGTAGTCAGGTGAGACCCAACGCTCCGTTACGGGAATCTCCTGACCGGCCTCACCGGTCAGCTCCGTACGCCCGACGATCACCCGGAGGTCGGGGATCTCTTCCTCTCCGAGCACCGTCCGACTCAGACAGTGGGCCGCGGTCATCACCTTGGTCGGAGCGACCACCACTCCGCCGCAGAACTGCCCCGAGCGCGTTCCCCCGAACCGGTCACGACTGGCCAGCGCCACCACCCAGGGACTATCGGCCGCCCGCACGGGAAACCCTCCCACCACCACGCTGTCGGCGAGGGCCGGTACGGGCGCCGCCAACGGGGCCACTGCCACCGCGGCGATCAGAGCCAGCGCCCCGGTCAGGGCTCGTACGAGAGAACGACACATCGGGTCTCCTGACTTTGCGTGAATGGGAGTCCACCCAGAGTCATTCAACACGCTGGTGTACGCACCTGCGGCGCCCGGCCCCACGCCGCTCCGGAGCCACCACTTCCGTTGATCGCATCCATCGACACGGCACGACGCGACACGACGAAGGGTCCGACTTCACCAGGAAGCCGGACCCTTCGGGGAACGCGGTTGCTCAGGGCGTGCGAGCCCTTAGTCGAGGTAGTCGCGCAGGACCTGCGAACGCGACGGATGGCGCAGCTTCGACATGGTCTTCGACTCGATCTGGCGGATGCGCTCACGCGTCACGCCGTAGACCTTGCCGATCTCGTCGAGGGTCTTCGGCTGGCCGTCCGTGAGACCGAACCGCATGGAAACGACACCGGCCTCCCGCTCGGAAAGCGTGTCGAGAACCGAGTGGAGCTGCTCCTGGAGAAGCGTGAAACTCACCGCGTCGGCGGGCACCACGGCCTCGGAGTCCTCGATGAGGTCACCGAACTCGCTGTCGCCGTCCTCGCCCAGTGGGGTGTGCAGGGAGATCGGCTCACGACCGTACTTCTGGACCTCGATGACCTTTTCCGGGGTCATGTCGAGCTCCTTGGCCAACTCCTCCGGGGTGGGCTCACGGCCCAGGTCCTGGAGCATCTGGCGCTGGACGCGCGCAAGCTTGTTGATGACCTCGACCATGTGCACCGGGATACGGATGGTGCGGGCCTGGTCGGCCATCGCGCGGGTGATGGCCTGACGGATCCACCATGTCGCGTACGTGGAGAACTTGTAGCCCTTGGTGTAGTCGAACTTCTCGACCGCACGGATCAGACCGAGGTTGCCCTCCTGGATCAGGTCCAGGAAGAGCATGCCGCGGCCGGTGTAGCGCTTGGCCAGCGAGACGACCAGTCGGAGGTTGGCCTCCAGCAGGTGGTTCTTGGCGCGGCGACCGTCCTCGGCGATGATCTCCAGCTCGCGCTTGAGCTTGGGCGCCAGCTTGTCGGAGTTCGCCAGCTTGTCCTCGGCGAACAGTCCCGCCTCGATGCGCTTGGCGAGCTCGACCTCCTGCTCGGCGTTGAGGAGGGGAACCTTGCCGATCTGCTTGAGGTAGTCCTTGACCGGGTCGGCGGTGGCTCCGGCGACGGCGACCTGCTGCGCAGGAGCGTCGTCTTCGTCCTCGTCGGACAGGACGAAGCCCTTGCTCTCGCCTTCGGCCTCTTCGTCGTCGCCCTTGCCCGGCTGCACCTCGTCGAGCAGCTCTTCGCCGTCGCCGGGCTCGTCGGAGTCCTTCTTGGCGGCGGTCTTCTTGGCCGTCGTCTTCTTGGCGGCGGTCTTCTTCACCGTCGCCTTCTTGGCCGTCGCCTTCTTGGCGGCGGCCTTCTTGGCAGGCGCGGCACCCGAGACCTCGTCGCCGGCCTGGGCGTCGACGGATTCGGTCGCCGACGTGGCCGCGACGGTCTTCGCCGTGGTCGTCTTGGCCGCGACGGTCTTGGTGGCGGTGCGCTTTGCCGGGCTCTTCGCAGCGACGCTCTTACGGGCGCGCCTGGGCGACTCTGCGGCATTCACCATCAGCGTCACACCCTCTTCCTCAAGGATCTGGTTGAGGCTGCGCAGAACATTCTTCCACTGGGTTTGCGGAATCTGGTCGGCCTCGAAGGCGCGACGCACGTCATCGCCGGCGATCTGCCCATCAGCCTTTCCCCGCTCGATGAGCGCCATCACAGACTCGGACTCGGCGATCTCCGGCGGGAGCGTACGGGATGTGCTGGCCGACACGAACAACCTCTCGGAACGATGGAAACGGCTTCCGGCCCCGCCCATGATCGGGCTTGAGCCGACGACCACAGGCTGCGGATGGCCGGTGGCGCGGGCGGCTGAACCTCAGAACTGCGCGGAACTACACAGCGTCATGAACGACGGCTGTATTCCTTCCTCGGCTATCACCTCTTAGGTCATCGCCCTGTTCCGAGGAGTGTTACGCCCAATTCGCGTGGCCCGAGTCACACCCCATTTGCGGCAAATTACTCATAGAGGGTGCAGAGCGTACATTTGCGCCGCCGGACCCCCGTGGAATCCGGTGGCACTCCGCAGGTACGACTCCGCACGCCCGGCCCACCGCATGCCGCTGCGGGGCCAGCAGCTGTACACCTGCCCCGAACCGGCCGATGTACGCCTCCGCACGCGACCTCGCGGCCGGGTTCAGTGCTCGCGGGGTGCGGGCACGACGCGCTCCCCTTCCGGGTGGACCGTCAGCAGCTGGCGCATCGCGGATTCGGCGGCCTGGGAGTCGCCGGCGGCGAGGGCGTCGGCGATGCGGGCGTGGTGACCCAGGGACGCCTCATTGGGTCGGTCACAGCCGGTGACCGGGCCACCCGAGACGTGCAAGGCGGACGAGACGATGCCGGAGAGGTGCTCCAGCATGCGGTTGCCGGCGAGCTGGATGAGCAGGGAATGGAACTCGGCATCGGCGCGGGAGAAGGTGATCCCATCACCCTGCGCAAGGGCATGGCCCATGATCTCGACCATGTCACCCAGGCGCTGCTGAACGTCCTCACGGCCATGACCGGCCGCGAGACGGGCGGCGAGGGGCTCGATGGTCCAGCGCAGTTCGCAGAGCTCGCGACGCTGGTCCTCGCGCTGGGGGCCGAAGGCGCGCCATTCGATGATGTCGGCGTCGAGGAGGTTCCAGTCGGCAACGGGACGGACCCTGGTACCGACATTGGGGCGAGCGCTGACCAGGCCCTTGGCCTCAAGGACGCGGAGCGACTCCCGCACGACGGTGCGGGAGACTTCGAAACGCTGTCCGATCTCCTCGGGAACCAACGGACGATCGGCGCCCAGGTCCCCGGAGACGATCATCTGGCCAAGTTGCTGAACGAGTTGGCCGTGCAGGCCGCGTCCCCGGTTACCGGCAGCGCGGCGGCCAACGCGTCCCAACTCTGTGTCTGGCCCGTCCCAGGAGGGCGGAGCCACACGTTCAGCGGCAGGCTGCTCCCCGTAGGGGTATCGGTCGAGTTCGCCCGAACCTGCGAGGCCGGTGTCAGCGGGGCGGGCGGCGGTCATCATGGTGTGCGCAAGGGTACTCACGCATCCTTTGTCGGCCCCACTTCAGCAGCCCTTGAGGTCTTTGGTGAAAAGCACACGAAAGGGTGATCGGTGCTTCCCCCATAATTGACGACTTATCGGAGATAAACGGGCGTACTCAAGGGAGTTACCGGCAGATTGCCCCACCTCGATCGCGGGCGATCAGCAATGCGTTCTCCGGCGAAGCCCGACGAACACAAACATGCAGACCAGGACAGCCAACGACAACCCCAGGGCTGTTCCGACGGGTTGGGCCAGCATGCGGACCCCCGCCAGCAGCAGGTCGTCGGTCTGGTGCGGCAACCAGAACCAGGCCAGCTCACGCACCCTGTCAGGGAGCCCGGCCGTCGAACGCGCTGACGGGACGACGGACGCCTGCCGCACAAGAGGTGCGATGACGACCGGTACGAACATCACTGCGGCCACACCCGCCGCGGTGACACGGAAGACACCGGCAGCCAGCAGTCCGGCCCAGGCACACCCAATGGCCAGGGCGCACCAATGCATCAGTAGCGCCGGCAGGTTCCCTTGGACGACGATCGCCTCCCGGCCGTAGACGACGGCGAGCACCTGTGTGTCGATGCCCGCGACCAGCAGCGCGATCAGCACCGCGACGGCTCCCGTGACCAGCATCTTGGCGAGCAGCAGGGCAACCCTGCGGGGCACCGTGCCGCGAGCGGCCAGTACCGGATAGCGAAACTCCTCACCGAAGGAGAGCGCTCCGATCAGACCGGCGCAGAGAGCCGCTGGAGGCAGGGGGAGAAAATCTGGCCAGGCAGCGATGGCGACCGGCACCGGGACTTCACGAGAGCGGGCGAGCAACAGACACAGGACCGGGGAGACCAGGAGGGCGGCGCCGAAGACCAACGCAGCGGTTCGAACGCCGAGCAATCGCAACAGTTCATAGCGGACTGGACGCAACGGGCTGCGGAGGGGGCGACGCGGCGGCTGACTCGGCGGCTGGCTCGGAATCAGCTCAACCGCAGAGACGGACCCGGGGCTCGGCCCGGCCGAGGGCGGCGACGAGTGTCCGGATCGCTCGACACCTTGCCCGGGAGCCGCGGCCAGCGCAACAGCGGGCACCCGGCTCTTGCTCTTGGCCTCACCCTCCTTGGCCTCACCTTCTGGATGCTCGCCGTTTCCCCTGGCCGAGTGGGAAGGATGCATGCGGTCGGGGGCCTGCTGGAGCTGCGGCGGAAGTGGAGCGATGGCAATCCGGTCTTGGCGTTGGCTCCGCTCCCGCGTGCCGCCGCCCGCGTGACCGGGGACGATCGAGCCGCCCGTCTCCTCTGTGAGGCGGTGTACGAGGACACGATGGCGGTACGCGATCTCCCCCACCTCGGCGCAGTTGCTGCCGTAGACGGAGAGTTCGCTGCCCGCGTCAACGACCACTTCGACGGATCGCCTGGCAACCCGCGCCTCGCGGTGCAGAAGTGAGGCCAGGCGTGCGGCATAGGGAGTGCACACGACGACGCGCGGGCGCAGCCTGGTTCGCGCGAAGTCAACGACCTCCTGGTCCGCGATCAATCTTCCCTCGTCCACAGTGACCACACGGTCCCCGATCCGGGCCGCCTCCTTCGGGTCATGGGTCGTCCACAGGACCGTTCCACCTCGGTCTGCGTGAGCACGCATCAATCCGTACTGCCAAGCCTGTTCCCGTGCGGTGAGCCCCCTCCCCGGCTCGTCCAACAGCAGGGTCTGGGGAGCGCCGAGCAGAGCAGCGGCGATGCCGAGTCTGCGGTCAGCGGCCAGCGGCAGGGCGTCGAGGCGTTGGTCGCCCAGAGCTGTGAGGCCGATGTCCCGGAGCAACTCATCAGCACGGGCCAACGCAACCCCCGCCGCGGCACAGAGCATCCGGAGTTGTCCACGCGCCGTGCGGGCCGGATGCCCGGGTACGTCGCCCAGGAGCGCCCCCACCTCCCGGGCCGGATGGGCGATTCGATGGAGGGGGTTCCCGCGGAAGTAGGTGATGCCACGACCAGGCTCAAGCTCCAACATGAGGCGAAGCGCCGTGGACTTGCCCGCCCCGGCGGGCCCGAACAGGGCCGTGACCTGCCCCGGCCCGGCCTCGAAGCTGAGGTCCCGAACGGCGGGTGGGCCCGATCGCCCGGGCCTGCTGGTGAGTCCGATGGCCTGAAGCATCTCTTCCCTCCCGGAAGGCGGAAGCAAGACCGCGGAGCGGCGGCACGGGCACCGGAGCAAGATAACGCGACATTCGCGACTTTCTACGCAAGAGCCCTTCTGAGGGATTTCGCTTCAGCACTCGCTTCACTCGCGGCACTGGCGGGCCGCGGCAAAGCTCCGTGCGGCATTGGTGATGGCGGGTGGGGGTGGTGATCGTTCAGGGTGGGAATTCGCTTGCCGCGGGTTCCACCCTGCCTGGGCCCCCGCCCCCTCCCCTCCCCCGCCCCGGCCCCTCTTTTGCCTGACCTGCCCCGTGTTTGGCTGGCCTGCCCCGTGTTTGGCTGGCCTGCCCCGTGCTCGGACTCCGCCCTGAAAGGGGCGGCGAGTCCGAGCACCCTTGCGTGTCCAGCCTCTCTCGGTGCGCGACCCAGTCCCTACCGACCCCGCCAAGGCGCCCAGAAGGCTCCCTGCCGCACCACGGGCACTTCGGTGCGCCCGGGGTGCCAATGCGAGCCCTGGGCGGCGCAGCGGACCACCCAGCCCCTCAGCGCGTCATGGGCGGCATTGAGGCGCCGAGGGCCCACGACCACATGCACCCTCACCCCAGTCACACGCCCCGACCTGTACACCGCAGCCGGGAGCAACCAGTCCAACGCCCCGCGCCGGACGCCTGGCCATGCCCAGGAGATGCGCTCTCGGTGCCGAGAGCCCTTCATCACGGCGCTGAGGCTCCATGCGCCACCGCCGAAACGCACCCGCCCCAAAGGCTCCCGGCTCCCGGCTCCCGGCTCCCGGCTCCCGGCTCCCGGCTCCCGGCTCCCGGCTCCCGGCTCCCGGCTCCCGGCTCCCGGCTCCCGGCTCCCGGCTCCCGGCTCCCGGCTCCCGGCTCCCGGCTCCCGGCTCCCGGCTCCCGGCTCCCGGCTCCCGGCTCCCGGCTCCCGGCTCCCGGCTCCCGGCTCCCGGCTCCCGGCTCCCGGCTCCCGGCTCCCGGCTCCCGGCTCCCGGCTCCCGGCTCCCGGCTCCCGGCTCCCGGCTCCCGGCGAGGGAACTCCCCTACAGGTCAGTGGTCACGGTTGATCGGCGACGGTTCATGAATGTGTGGCTCGCCCCCGCGACTGCACCGCAGAGCCGCCGCCGAAAGTCCTGCTCCGGACCCATGAGGCCCGTCCGCCTTCCCGCGTCGGCCCCTGGAGCCCTTGCCACCGTCGACATGGGCGCGCAGGGCTGAACACCCGTCAGACGCCTTGTGCCAGACCTCCCGTCAGAACTCCCGTCAGACCTCCGGTCGGAGCATCGGCGGGTTGAGCACGGTGGCGCCACCGGCCCGAAAGAGTTGTGCGGGACGCCCTCCCTGCCGCGTGGTGGTGCCACCGGATGGCACCAGGAACCCTGGCGTGCCGGTCACCTTGCGGTGGAAGTTCCTCGGGTCGAGCGCGACCCCCCACACGGCCTCGTACACCCTGCGCAACTCCCCCACCGTGAACTCCGGTGGGCAGAAGGCGGTAGCCAGGGAGGAGTACTCGATCTTTGACCGGGCGCGCTCCACTCCGTCCGCAAGGATGCGCGCATGGTCGAACGCCAGTGGTGCGGGCGACTCCCCCTCGCGTCCCGATCCGCTGTCCTGACTGAGCAGATCCTCAACGAAGGCCCACCGCGCGCTGTTCGCATCGCCGCCCGGTCGTGGTGCGGGCAGATCCGGAGCCAGCACCAGGTGCGCGACGCTCACCACTCTCATACGGGGGTCACGCATCGGGTCACCGTAGGTGGCGAGTTGCTCCAGGTGCGCACCGTTGCCGGAGGCCGGGGAGTGGGGATCGTGGGCATAGAGCCCGGTCTCCTCGGCGAGTTCTCGGGCTGCGGCAGCCGCCAGGTCCTCCTCTCCCCGCACGAAGCCGCCGGGAAGGGCCCAGCGTCCCTGGAAGGGCGACTCTCCACGGCGTACGACCAGTGCACAGAGCGCATGACGTCGCACGGTGAGCACGACCAGGTCGACGGTGACTGCGAAGGGGGGATAGGCCGACGGGTCGTAGGGAGGCATGCCGTGATCATAGTCGTCTGCCTGACGATAAACGCGGCTTTCCCTGCCCGGGAGCTCTTCTTTACTTCCGCTTCGCCCGGACCGAAGAGGCTCCTGGGCAAGCCTGCTTCGTCTCTCCGCGCCTGCGGTGCGTTTGACACGAATGAGGTGCGATCAGGTCTGGGCGCAGCAGACTGGCGCACGGTGACGATCTTCATCCCTCCTTCTCCGTTTCCCGGCGATCCGGATCGTGCCGCCGTGCCCGGTCGACGCGAGTGCTGCCAGGCCGGGCCCGGTCGGCCTTGCGCGGCTTCGCGGGCGAAGGCGGTCGACTGCGCCCTGTTCGCAAAGGCTCCGGGTGCTTCTTCGGAGCCTGCCTCGGGCGCCGCCGGGAGTCCGTGGAGTCGTGCTGCGCGATGATCGGTGCGGACTTCTCCGCCGAGATGGCGATAGTCATCTGCACCTCGGAGGGTTTGCCCGTATCGGTGCTCTCAACGGTTTCGGCGGTCGCCTTCGACCGTGCGTTCGCCTCGGGCACGGGCGGGAGCACCGTTGACGACTGATCTTCTCGCGCCTCCGATGCCGTTCGTCCAGCCACTGTGGTGGCGGCGATGGCCTGGCCGTGACCCACGCGAAGGCACTGGCGGACGGTCTCCACGTCGAGATCCTGGTTGCACGCCTGTTGGAAAAGTCGGGCAAGGATGTATTGAGGGTCCCTGCTGAGGGCGAGTCCGAAGGCGACCCTGGCAGCGGGTTTGTCCCCGAGGGACCATGTCGTCCAGCCCGCGAGGGTCAGGGTTGGAGCGGCATACTCCGCGTACGGGCTGACGCACCGTCGCGACAGGGCCCGCCAGAGCCGCAGTGCAGATTCGGCGGCGGAGCCTTCGGACCATCGGGCGGCTTTGTCCCGGGTTTCCCGGTCCTGAAGTCCATGGATCAGGAGGGCGGCCTCGTCCACCGTGAGGAGGGAGTCGTCCTCGACGTCAGCCTCGTAGTCAGCCGCCGATGGGTGCGTTCCGGCGATCCGCGCCATCACCACACCCGCCAGCGCCAGGGTCTCGTCGGAGATCGCCGTCCGTGCACCTCCTTCGAGCAGTCGGGTCACCATCGCGGTGCCCGCCCTGTCCAGCGCCCTGCGCTGATCCGTCTTGGATCCCACCGAGGGAGGCCGTAGTCGCGCCTCCAGCTCCCGTTGCGATCCCCGCACCTGGACTCCTGCGTAGGCCGCCGCAGCGGCCATGACGGACGTACCCGGAATCGCCAGCTCGTTTCCCTCCGAGGGGCAGCAACGGTCATCGGGGCAGCAGTACGACCAGAACTGTCCTGCGGAGATGCACAGCGCCTCGTAGACCGGGACGTCGAGAGCACCGCACGCGGTCCTCAGCGAGTGGGAGAGCGGTCGTAGCCGCTCCATCGCCGCTCGGGCGCTCTCGTTGTCGGCGGGGTCCTGGCAGAGAAAGACGACGATGCCGTCGGGGCGGCGGCCGTGACGCTCGCTGCCTTCGATCAGGCATTCCGCGAGTTGCTGCGAGACCGAGGGCCATTCCAACGGTGAGGGCGGAATGCCCAGCTGCACGCGGGCGCCGAAGCGGCCCCGGCTGCCATGCAGTGCTACGACGACGATCGAGTCGCTCGGGTGATATCCCAGGACGTAGGGCAGCGCATCGGCCAGTTCGGCGGCACTACGCAGGGTGACCTGCTGCTCATCGGTACCCATGGATTCATGGTGGCTGTTCATGGCCACGACGATCCCGTGCCGCCTCCAGCCCCGCGACCCCTGTGGATAACGTTATCCACAGGGTGGAGACACCGTTCGCGCATTGTCGGTGTCGTCCTGTTGCATGGAGCCATGACCAACGCAGACCAAACGGATGACAGGCGTTCCACCGACCCGGTCGACATCACTGACCTCGCGGGTCTGCGGGCGGAGGCCGACGCCGTCCTGGCCCGTCTCGTCTCGGACGACACGGGCCGAGCTCGGCTGCGTGACGACCAGTGGCGTGCGATCGAGGCGCTCGTCGCTCAGAAACGTCGGGCGCTGGTCGTTCAACGGACGGGGTGGGGCAAGTCCGCGGTCTACTTCGTGGCGACCTCGTTGCTGCGTCGACGGGGCAGCGGCCCGACCGTCATCGTGTCCCCACTGCTCGCCCTCATGCGCAACCAGGTGGAAGCAGCCGCCAAGGCGAGGATCAACGCCCGGACGATCAACTCGTCGAACAGCGAGGAGTGGGCCCAGATCCAACAGGAGATCGCCGCAGGCGGCGTCGATGTTCTGCTCGTCAGCCCGGAGCGTCTGAACAACCCTGGCTTCCGGGACGAGGTGCTGCCCCAACTCGCCGCCGCCACCGGGCTGCTCGTGGTGGACGAGGCCCACTGCATCTCCGACTGGGGTCACGACTTCCGCCCCGACTACCGTCGGCTTCGCACCATGTTGGCCGAACTGCCCTCTGATGTTCCCGTGCTGGCGACGACTGCGACGGCCAACGCCCGTGTCACGGCTGACGTCGCCGAACAGCTGGGCACGGGTGGTGGCGCAGGTGGAGAGTCCGAAGCCCTGGTGCTCCGCGGCCCGTTGGATCGGGAGAGCCTGAGTCTGGGCGTCCTGCAACTGCCCGATGCGGCCACCCGGCTGGCCTGGCTCGCCGACCATCTCGGGGAGCTGCCAGGATCCGGAATCATCTACACACTCACGGTCGCCGCGGCCGAGGAAGTCACCACCAGCCTTCGCCGCAGCGGGCATGTGGTCACCTCGTACACCGGTCGCACGGAGAACGCCGACCGCCAGCAGGCCGAGGACGACCTCCTCGCCAACCGGGTCAAGGCCCTCGTGGCAACCTCCGCGCTCGGCATGGGTTTCGACAAGCCCGACCTCGGATTCGTCGTCCACCTGGGCTCACCTTCCTCGCCGATCGCCTACTACCAGCAGGTGGGGCGCGCCGGCCGTGGTGTGGAGCACGCCGAGGTGCTCCTGTTGCCGGGCAAGGAGGACGAAGCGATCTGGAAGTACTTCGCCTCGGTCGCCTTTCCTCCTGAGGAGTTGGTCCGGCGCACGCTCGATGTGTTGGCGCGTTCGGATCGTCCGCTCTCCCTGCCCGCGCTCGAACCGCTCGTGGACCTGCGGCGCACCAGGCTGGAGACCATGCTGAAGGTGCTGGACGTGGACGGGGCGGTGCGGCGGGTCAAGGGCGGTTGGACGGCCACCGGTCAGCCCTGGACCTACGACGCCGACCGTTTCGCCCGGGTGGCCAAGCAGCGGGAGGTCGAACAGCAGGCGATGCGGGAGTACGCGCGATCCTCGGCGTGCCGGATGGAGTTCCTCCGAAGGCAGTTGGACGACGAGGCAGCAACACCCTGTGGGCGCTGCGACAACTGTGCGGGCGGTCGGTTCAGCGACAAGGTTTCGGATGCGGCCCTGGAAGCCGCCCGCGGTGAGCTCAGCCGGCCGGGTGTCGAGGTGGAGCCCCGGAAGATGTGGCCGACGGGGCTCGCGTCCGTGGGCGTCGGGCTCAAGGGCCGGATCCCCGTCTCCGAGCAGGCTTCCGCCGGGCGGGCGCTGGGCCGGCTCTCCGACATCGGCTGGGGCAACCGGCTACGGCCGCTGCTGGCTCCGCAGGCGTCCGACGGCCCCATCCCGGATGATGTGGCCCAGGCTGTCGTGACAGTGCTCGCCGACTGGGCGAAGGGCCCGGGGGGCTGGGCGTCCGGGGCAGCTGACGCGCCTGCCCGTCCGATCGGCGTGGTGACCGTGGCTTCCCGAAGCCGCCCTGAGTTGGTCGGTTCTCTGGGTGCGCGCATCGCCGAGGTGGGTCGCTTGCCGCTGCTGGGCTCGGTGGCCTACACCCCGGAGGGCATGGAGTCCCGACCCTCGCGTACGAACAGCGCTCAGCGCGTGCGAACCTTGTACGACGCCTTCGTCGTACCGCCAGGTCTGGCGGAGGCCCTCAGCGGGGGCGGCCCCGTTCTCCTGGTCGATGATATTTCTGAATCTGGTTGGACCTTGGCTGTGGCGGCCCGACTCCTGCTGAAGGCTGGAGCGACGGGGGTGTTTCCGCTGGTCCTGGCGGTTCAGGCGTGACATCAGGAGGACACAGGAGGGGTCACAGGCGGCTTTTGTGGGAAGGGATATGAGAGGCATACCCGCAGATTCCCGCCGCTGATGCCAAATTGCTCGTTGCCGCATCCGGACGGGCCAGGAAGAATTGAACTGCTCCCCGCACAGCCCGTTCGCGGTCTCACAGGGCTGTGTCGCGGTGCGCCCTCACCCGACCCTGCCCGCACTGTGGGCGCGTATGCGAAGGGAGGACTGTGACCTTCGGATTCGCTTCGTCCGCAGCCACCTCAATCACCGCCAGGGCCAACTCCGCCAGCCGCCTCGCCAGGATGCTTCAACCTGGGGAATGGGCGGAAGCGGGTATCCCGCTCCTGCGTAACCCCAGAGAGGTGGTCAGCGGGCTGCATGCCCGCCACCAGCCGACGTTGACGACAGCCGTCGTCGCTGTGCTCGATCCCGAGGAACGGCTCACCGCCAGTGCATCGTTCACCCGTCGTACCGCCTTGGCGGACGGCTGGGAGTTTCGAAACGCGCTGCTGGCCAATCTCCGTCGGGTGATTCCGCACGATCTACGCCGCCGCACCCCGGTGCGAACGGCCGTGCTCCTCTACTGCCGTGAGGGTGACGAGCGGTGGACCGAGGAGGACGGTGCCTGGATGTGGGGGCTCCGCGATGCGTGCACCCTGCACGGGTTGCGGTGCGGTGCCTACATCACTCTGACCCGGGGCGGCTGGCAGGTACTGGGAGAGGGGCGGGGCGGGCGACGCCCCAACTCCACCTCGACCCCTGGTGACCTGGCCGAAGTATCGGCAGCGGCCGAGCCGATGAAACTACGCACCGCCAGCGGCGCATCCGAGATGCTGCGTCGCACGGCAGCACGCTGATGTCCCCGGGCACCATGCCCGGGGACCTCTGACATTTGCTCTGATCAAGACCCGTACGAGCCGCCGCACGGCCCTGCCCGCTCGACAGGACTTCTGCGCCTCGGGGCGACCAGCGGTCGACGCCACACGGTGGCCCACGAACTCACTCCGCCGCGCTCAGAGCATCGTTCGTCGGCTCGCCGCCGACTGCTGACACAGCAGAACGGCGAGCCGCACCGTACCCACCGACGTTCCGCGCCAAGGCATGAGCACCGGCGAGATACATGTCCGAGCAGTGCGCGCGCACAGCCTCAGACGGCAACGCCCAGGGCGCTGTTGACGCGCTGCGGATCTCCGCACACGATCAACAGTGCACCCGCTTTGGCCAGCGCGGCCGGCAAGGTACGCGCGGCGTCATCGTCGCCGCCACCGTTGACGGCCACGATCACCACCGGCCTCGACCGAGCGCGCTCGACGGCGGTGACGTCCGCATAGAAGACATCATCACCGGCGTCGTGCTGGGCCCAGTAGGCCGCTTCGCCGAAGGACCTCTCGTGCGCGGCCCACGGGTGCGATTGCCCCGTGGTCAGCACCAGCACATCACCGGGAGCGCGCCCCGTGTCGAGCAGGAGGTCCACCGTCTCGTCGGCGGCGTCGAGTGCGCCTTCCGCGGGCGCGGGGATCAGTTGGATCTGGGGCTGAGGGCCGGCCTCGGCGACAGCAGTGAGGGGCTGGCCGCCAGGGGACGACGTGCGTTGTGGCGGTGCGGGCTTGACCGCCGTGGCCCCCTGGCCGCTGGGACGGGGGGTCGCCATGGAACGCGGACCGGGTACGGGACGAGGGGTCGGCGCGGTGCGGCCGGTGGCCGGAGTGACGCGGGGACCCTGGGCGCTCTCGTGAATGTGAGGCTCCTCGGGGATGAGAGGCATGGGTGGATGTCTATCAAATGCCGGTTCGAATGGCATAGGCGGGTGGGCACGAAAGTGCGATCGGTCCGTTCGACGGACCGGTTCAGAAGTCGAAGCCGAGCTGGCCCTCGCTCTCGCCTTCCGCCGCGTTGACGGGAACCCGGACCTTCTTGAGGTGCTGCCACCGGGGCAGCGCGTCCAAATAGGCCCAGGAAAGTCGGTGGTAGGGCGTGGGCCCCAGTTCTTCCAGCGCGGCCCTGTGCACGGGCGAGGGGTATCCCGCATTGGCGGCGAAGGCGAAGTCCGCGAACTCGCCGGGCAGCTCGGCCATCATCGCGTCGCGACGTACCTTGGCGATGACGGACGCTGCCGCCACCGCGATGCACGAGCGGTCCCCTTTGATCACCGTGCGGACCTGCCAGGGAGAGCCGAGGTAGTCGTGCTTCCCGTCGAGGATGACCGCGTCCGGGCGCACCGGTAGCGCATCGAGTGCGCGGCACGCTGCGAGCCGTAGGGCTGCGGTCATCCCCAGCTGGTCGATCTCTTCGGGCGAGGCGTGCCCGAGTGCATGGGCGGTGACCCAGGTTTCCAGTTCGGCCGCGATTTGATTGCGACGCTTGGGGCTCAGCAGCTTGGAGTCGGTGAGTCCGGCGGGAGGCTGGCGCAGTCCGGTGATGGCTGCGCACACCGTGACGGGACCGGCCCACGCCCCCCGTCCGACCTCGTCGACACCAGCAATGACCTTGGCGCCGGTGGTCGCTCGGATCGAGCGCTCGACTGTGTGTGTGGGTGGTTCGTACGGCATGGCGCCAGCCAGGTTACGCCGCCCCACCCGGACCACGGCAACCGGATTCCCTTCTTGCTGTCGTCACTCGCGAATTCGGGGCGGCCCATCGGTGTCCTGCTGGTGAAACCCGTTGCCGATTCACGGCCTGCACGGAGGTGTCGGGTCCCCCGCCGCCGCCGGGAGCCGCAGTGCCGAGAGCTCTCACCCTTCACACCGAAAGAGACCCTAGGTAAGTATTCACTTACGCACACTGACTCATCAGATCGGCTTGATCACCAGGCATGGAGCTACCTCCCCCCTGGACACCATCATCCCCATTCTGACAGTGAAATTGAGCGGTGAGCAGACCTTTGCGGCCACCCATCACCACCACATCCGAGAGCCTTCTAGATCTTTGGGAACGCAAAGAATCGAGCGACACAACCGCGTGGCATCTGGTCATGATCGGACGACCGGGACTACCGCCCAGGGCGATCCTTCTCGGAATCCACTCCGCGGCGCCGAGCAGCTTCAGCCAGTGCCCGACGCCGCACGGTCACCGTTCACTGCACGGTATCCGTTGCCATCGGCACAGACCGGACGGGCTCCGATCCCGCGTTGCGCCAGGATCTCCCGAGCGCGGACCTGCCCCCAACTGGTCGCGTACCAAGCCCTTTCGTCGCCCTTGAGGTCCGTGGCGATCCCCTTCAGGGCGCAGGAGCGCCACGGCTCGGGCAGTTGGTCAAGAGCGGGCACGGCGTCCGCTGAGAGTTGCTGGAAGTGCTCGATGTCGATCTTGCCGGTGCGCTCGAAGCGCTGTACGTACCACTCGGCCACGATGACGTCCGGCGACATCAGTCCGAAGGCGAGGACGGCCGCTCCGGCGCTCGCAGCGACCGCGCGAGGCAGGCCAGGTGGCCCCGACCAGACCGGCGACCATGATCAGTACGATCACCAGCCCCAACCAGATCTCCATGGCGGCGACCGAGATCCGCAGTCGAGTGAGCCCGTAGGCATCGACGTACAGGTTCATGCGTCGTAGGGCGGCCAGCACAACGACAAGGGTGAGCAGGCACAGGGCCCCCAGAACCGCTCGTACGAGGGTCCGATCGCGCGGGTCTGCTCGCGGTGCCCAGCGCAGGGCTAGTGCGATCACGAGCAGCGTCAGCAGGGTCGCGCACAGGAGTTGCCAGAAGCCCTGGCGGGCGTACTCGGCGTAGGTGAGACCGGTCTCCTTCAAGATCTTGTCGTAGCCCCGAAGAGGACCGCGAGTTGCACGGCGATGAACACCGCGAAGAGCAGGTCCAGCAGTACGGCGGCGATCGCCAGGGTGCGCACCGCCGGCCCCCAGCGTCCACGGGAGCCGCTGAGACGATCGGGGAGCCCGCGCCGCGCCCACTCGACGCCGAGGATGAGCGAGTTCAGCAATCCCACCGAGCCGAGGAGGACTCCCCGAGCCAGGTGCGGCTTCCGTGCAGGGCGAGGGTGGCGGCGGCGAGCGCGGCGATCACGGCGAGGAAGGTGGGCCACCCGGCGTCCCGTAGGGCGGGCACCGCCAGGAGGGCGACTCCGCCCAGGGCCCACCCCCATGTCCAGGGCCGCGGTCTGCGGCCCGCCCGACGTGCGGCGAAGGAAGCTGCGAGCGTGGTGGTCATGGCCACGAGCAGCAGATTCACCCCGAGCCCTTCGCCCAGGAGCGAGGCACAGAGCACACCGGTGGCCAGCGCTGACCACAAGGTGGCGGCCGGGGCCGGGGGTCAAGAGCGTACGGTCACGGCCCAGGAGGTGGATTCGCTCCGGTGCTTCTTCGGGCCGGGTGTTGCCCATGGGTCGTTCGACTCACCGGACGGCGCGGGCGCCTCGGCGCTCTTCGGCGACGGCTCTGGTTCGTCGGCTGTGTCTCCTGCGGCGCGTACGTCGGACGCGTATCCCCCTCCCCCACAGGTCGGGTTGCTCGACCAGGGAGCCCGACGACCGCGAAGACTCGTCTGCGTACGCCGTACGAGGATCAGTGGCGGTGATCCAGGGGCGCACGTGACGGAAGGATAGGCTCAGGCCAGCACGTAGTGCGTCGGCCGCGGGCCTCCAGGATGAGGACCGTGACACTTCCCGCACCGGGGACGCTTCCCGCACTCCGGGCGCCTTCGCAGCAGAAGGAACCTCGTACGGGCGGCGATCACTTCCCTCGGTCAGGGATTCGCAGGAGCCAGTCAGGGAGTTCCTCGGTCCGCCCGCGCCATGCCTCGGGCGGCTGCCCACCACTGCTGGCGGCGACCACTCCACACGCGATCGCACAGGTCGTGTCCATGTCCCCGCCGACCTCGACCGTGGTCCAGAACGCGTTCTCGAAGTCTCCCAGCGACCGTGCCGCCGACCAGAGGGCGAACGGAACCGTGTCATGGGCGCTGGCCCGTCGTCCGCTGCCGAGGACGGCGGCGACGGTCGCCGCGTCGTCGTAGTCGAGCATGTCGCGGGCCCGGCGCAGTCCCGCCCCCACAGCACTGCGCGGCAGCAGCGCGATCACACCGTCCAACAGTTCCTCCGCCGACGGTGGACCCGTCGGAGCCGCAGCAAGGGCGGCGGCGCCGGCCACGGCCATGGCGCCCACCACGGCCTCGCGGTGCTGGTGCGTGGTGTACGAGGAGATCTCAGCCTGGTGCGTGGCCTGCTCGGGGTCATCGGCGTACCAGGCCCCGAGCGGGGCGGTCCGCATGGCTGAACCATTGCCCCAGGAACCCTGCCCCTGGAACAGACCCACCGCGAGTTCCCGCCAATCGCCGCCCTCTCCGATGAGCCGCAGCATCCGGTTGACCGTGGGGCTGTAGCCGCGGTCTATGTCATGGTGGCGGGCGAAGGAGCTGGCGAGGGCGTCCTGGTCGATCCTGCCGTGTTCGGCGAGTACGGCCACGACTGAACAGGCCATCTCGGTGTCGTCGGTCCACGGCCAGTCACCGGGCGGCACTTCGCGTCGCTTCAGCAGCGGATGGTTGGACGGCACGAAGAACCGGGCACCCAGGGCATCCCCCACGGCCAGGCCGCGCAGGCTGTCCAGGGCCCGGGCGAGTCGCCGGGCGGGAGAGAGGTCAGTGATCATCTTCCTGTCACCCTATCCGCCCGTCCCATACGGTTCGGGGGTGCGCCAGCGGTCAAAGGGCAGGTCAAGGGTGTAGCGCCCGTCATCCCCCAACTGAAGCACCCGCATCTCTCCATTGCGGGGATTGGAGAGGGATTCGAATTCCGCGACCGTCCAATGGAACCAACGCATGCAGAACAGCCGCATGGTCAGACCGTGCGTCACCAGCAGCACATTGGGCGGATGGTCTGGGGATTCGAAACTGCGATGAAGGCTTTCCAGGAAGGCGCCCACTCGGTCGTACACATCGGCGCCCGACTCGCCCTGGGCGAAGCGGTAGAAGAAGTGCCCGTACGTGTCCCGATAGGTCTTCTGCAGTTGGACATCGTCCTTGTCCTGCCAGTTTCCCCAGTCCTGCTCGCGAAGTCGGGGCTCCTCACGCACCCGGACCAAGGACGGATCGAGGTCGAACGCCCGGAAGGTCTCATGGGTGCGCCGATAGGGCGAGACGTACACGCTGACCTGTTCGCCCCCGAACAATTCACGGAGCCGAACGCCCGCCTCTTCGGCCTGTACCACTCCGGTACTCGTCAGCCGCAGGGCGTGATCGGGCTCGCGCTCGTACACGGTGTCGTCGGCGTTCCCCTCCGACTCACCATGTCGGACGAGGACGATGCGTCGCGGTCTTGCCATACGTCGACCCTAGATCGGGCCCGGCCGAAGCGGGCGGTCGGGCGGCTCGATCCGGCCCGCATCTCGGGTGAGGTGCGGCACATCGGAAGCGACAAACCGGAAGAAATCAGTACAGGGTAGTAGCAGCCGCCCATGCCTTCCCCGCTGACACGAGACCACCAGCAGGCCCTGAGGGACCGCCCCCGCCAGAGCGCCGCGCTAGGGCTCAGACCGTCCAGGACGGTTCGAGGGCGACGACATCACCGGCGAGCGCCTCGATGTCGGCTTCCGCCTGAGCCCGCAGAAGCAGTCGCTCCACGCGTTCCCGGCGGTACTTGCCGTGCTCGGCGGCGGACTTCCACATCGACATCACCAAGAACTCGTGGCCCGGCGCTTCTCCGAAGAATCCCCGCACCATCCCGGGCGAGCCGGCCATCGCCGGGTTCCAGACCTTCTCCTGCATCAACGCATAGTGCTCGACCCGCTCCGCACGGACCGTGCAGTGCGCGACCCGGACCACATCGACGTCGGTGAATCGCGGCTCGAAGCCCGTCTTCACATCGAATCGGTAGTCGAACAACTTGACCTGCATGTCCTTGAACGTCCCCGACTGCCCTGAGGCCAAGCGATCGTGGGAACGCGCCATGAAGGAGTCGTAGAACGCTCGGGATTCCCAGAACGCGAATATGTGAGCGGTGTGGGGTCGTACTCTGCTCCACCCACCACTCTGCCCCCGAAACCCCGGCTCACCCAGCAGCCCCGCCCACTTCCGCTGCCCCCGCTCGAACCCACGACGGTCCACCACGGTGCAACGAATCCACTTGACCAGCACCGCGCCATCGTAAGGCCCAGGGGGTGGCCGAGGTCACTCTGCTACCGGGCGTACTCCGTGCTTGTGGTGCACCGGCCGAAAGAGAACCCGCGCCCCCACCGGCTCCCGCGCCCCCGGAACGGGCGTAGACCAGACATTTCCTCGCCCCGACCGGTACCAAGCGGATACGGTCAACAGAACCAGAATTGCTGGAAGTTACGGGGAAGGGACATCTGTTGAGCAGCCTGAGCAAGGGCGTCGGCAAGGTCGAGGTGAGTCTTCGATGGGATCCGAGTCCGCTGGGTGAACCCGCCCACGACCTCGATCTCGTCGCTGCGACCTACACCGTGGACGAACCGCACGGCGACCCGGCCTACGTGGTCCACTTCGACAGTCGGTCGCCCGACGGGACGATCACCCTGACCAGGGACAGCCAGACGGGGCAGGGCTTCGGCGCCGACGAGGTGCTGACCCTGGAGTTCGAGCGACTCGCAGCGACCTACGGGCGGGTCGTCGTCGGGGTGGTCATTCAGCAACGCGACCGTCGGCGCGCGTTCAGCGATGTGAACAACACGGTGGTACGCATCGCGGAGGGCCCGACGGAGCTGTGGAAGAGCACGCTGTCCGAGGTGCCCCACTCCACGGCCGCAGTGGTCGCGGAGTTCGTTCGGGGCGAATCGGGCACCTGGCTGTTCCATGAGACGGTTCGTGGCCTCGACACCGATCCCGAGGCGTTCATCGGCCTGATGGGCCGGAACTGAGCCTTCATCTGGCACCCGAACCCGGCATGGCCGAAACCGATGGGTCGAGTCCGTACGGGCACTCGGCCAACTACTCGGCCCGCGCCGTGCGAATGCTGCAAGCCGGCTGAACAGGACGTCTTCTCATCAGGCGCGGGGCCTTGGGCCAAGCCGGCGGTCGGCTCCCTGCCACCCGACTGCGACGAAGCGACCCACAGAGAGCGGCCCGGTCGAATTCTCGACCGGGCCGCTCTGAGCCGTGATCACTACACCCGGGGGGCGTTTTGTCCTAGCTCTTGTCCTAGCGGTTTGTCCTAGCTGCAACCGCTGGTCGAACCGCAGCCCTCACAGATGTAGCAGGAACCCGCGCGCTGCATCTTCGTACCGCAGGAGAAGCACAGCGGGGCGTCCGCGCTGATGCCCAACTGCATTTCGACCAGTTCGGCGGAGGTGTGCACCTGCTGTGGTGCAGGAGCGGCGGCCTGCGGCGGGGCCGCCACCGTCAGGTCCTGCTGGAGCGGTGCCGACTGGGACAAGCCCTCGACGTCGAGCTCTTCGTCGGTGGGCTCGTATGAACCGGTCTCCAGGTGGCGCTGGCGCTCCTCGACCGAGTGGATCCCGAGGGCGGACCTCGTCTCGAAGGGGAGGAAGTCCAGTGCCAGCCGGCGGAAGATGTAGTCGACGATCGACTGCGCCATCCGCAGGTCCGGGTCGTCCGTCATTCCCGCGGGCTCGAAGCGCATGTTGGTGAACTTCGAGACGTACGTTTCGAGCGGAACCCCGTACTGGAGGCCGACGGAGACGGCGATGGAGAAGGCGTCCATCATGCCCGCGAGGGTCGAGCCCTGCTTGGACATCTTCAGGAAGACCTCGCCCAGACCGTCGTCCGGGTAGGAGTTCGCCGTCATGTAACCCTCGGCTCCACCGACCGTGAAGGAGGTGGTGATGCCGGGACGGCCCTTGGGCAGACGCTTGCGGACCGGACGGTACTCGACGACCTTCTCCACCGCGGACCGAATGGTGTCGTCGGTCTTCTTGGTGATGTCGGTGACCTCGACCTTCTCCTTGGTCTTCGCGGAGAGGGGCTGGCCGACCTTGCAGTTGTCGCGGTAGATCGCGAGCGCCTTGACGCCCATCTTCCACGCCTCGAAGTAGATCTCCTCGACCTCTTCGACGGTGGCCGACTCGGGCATGTTCACCGTCTTGGACAGCGCGCCCGAGATCCACGGCTGGATCGCGGCCATCATGCGGACGTGACCCATCGCGGAGATGGAACGCTCGCCCATGGCGCAGTCGAAGACGTCGTAGTGCTCGGTCTTGAGCGCCGGGGCGTCGACCACGTTGCCGTTCTCGGCGATGTGGGCGACGATCGCCTCGATCTGCTCGGGCTGGTAGCCCAGGCGGCGCAGGGCCTGCGGAACCGTGCCATTGACGATCTGCATCGAGCCGCCGCCGACGAGCTTCTTGAACTTCACCAGGGCGAGGTCGGGCTCCAGACCGGTGGTGTCGCATGACATCGCGAGACCGATGGTGCCGGTGGGCGCGATGACGGACGCCTGCGCGTTGCGGAAGCCGTTCCGCTCCCCGAGGCGGACCACGTCCTGCCATGCCTCGGTGGCGGCGGCCCAGATCGGGGAGTCCAGATCGTCCACGCGGATCGCCTTGGTGTTGGCGTCGGCGTGCTGCCGCATAACCCGGTTATGGGGTGCAGCGTTCCTGGCGTAACCGTCGTACGGACCCACCACGGCCGCGAGCTCCGCGGAGCGCCGGTAGGAGGTGCTCGTCATCAAGGAGGTGATGGCACCGGCGAGGGCGCGGCCACCGTCACTGTCGTAGGCGTGGCCCGTGGCCATCAGGAGCGCGCCGAGGTTGGCGTACCCGATGCCCAGCTGACGGAAGGCGCGGGTGTTCTCGCCGATCTTCTGGGTCGGGAAGTCCGCGAAGCAGATCGAGATGTCCATCGCGGTGATGACCAGCTCGACGACCTGCGCGAAGCGCTCGATCTCGAAGGACTGGTGGCCCTCACCGTCGTCCTTGAGGAACTTCATGAGGTTCAGCGAGGCGAGGTTGCAGGACGTGTTGTCCAGGTGCATGTACTCACTGCACGGGTTCGAGCCGTTGATACGACCGGACTCGGGGCAGGTGTGCCAGTGGTTGATCGTGTCGTCGTACTGGATGCCGGGGTCGGCGCAGGCCCAGGCGGCCTCGGCCATCTTACGGAAGAGGCCCTTGGCGTCGACCTCCTCGATGACATCACCGGTCATCCGGGCCCGGAGACCGAACTTGCCACCGGACTCGACGGCCTTCATGAACTCGTCGTTCACCCGGACCGAGTTATTGGCGTTCTGGTACTGGACGGACGTGATGTCGTCGCCGCCCAGGTCCATGTCGAAGCCCGCGTCCCGCAGGGCGCGGATCTTCTCCTCTTCCTTGACCTTGGTCTCGATGAAGCCCTCGATGTCGGGGTGGTCGACGTCGAGGATCACCATCTTGGCGGCGCGACGGGTCGCCCCACCGGACTTGATCGTTCCGGCGGAGGCGTCGGCGCCCCGCATGAAGGAGACGGGACCGGAGGCGTTGCCACCGGAGGAGAGCAGTTCCTTGGAGGAACGGATGCGGGACAGGTTCAGGCCGGCGCCCGAGCCGCCCTTGAAGATCATGCCCTCTTCCTTGTACCAGTCGAGGATGGACTCCATGGAGTCGTCGACCGAGAGGATGAAACAGGCCGAGACCTGCTGGGGCTGCGGCGTGCCGACGTTGAACCAGACCGGCGAGTTGAAGCTGAAGACCTGGTGCAGGAGGGCGTACGCCAGCTCGTGCTCGAAGATCTCGGCGTCCGCGGGAGAGGCGAAGTACTTGTGGTCCTCGCCGCCCTTGCGGTACGTCTTCACGATCCGGTCGATCAGTTGCCTCAGGCTAGTTTCACGCTGCGGGGTACCGACTGCACCGCGGAAGTACTTGCTGGTGACGATGTTGACCGCGTTCACCGACCAGAAGTCGGGGAACTCGACGCCACGCTGCTCAAAGTTGACCGAGCCGTCGCGCCAGTTGGTCATGACGACGTCACGCCGCTCCCAGACCACCTCGTCGTACGGGTGCACGCCGGGGGTGGTGTGGATGCGCTCGATACGAAGGCCCTTGGTCGCCTTGGCTCCCTTGGTACGGGACCCTCGTGCCGGACCGCTCGTCGTCTCTGTCATGCCGCCTCCCATATACGGGCAAAAACGCCCTGAAGTGCCCAGATCTTCCCGTGGGCATCTGTGTCTGATGTCTCGGGCGCAGCACGGCGCCCGGGACAGATCTTGTTGCCGCCCCGCTTCCGGCCGGGATCTTCGGCCGGCGGGGTCGAGCGGTGTCGCTCGACGTCGCCTAGTCGGTGGCGGCTGCGGGCACCGGGACCTCAAGGGTCTCGCCGGGCCCGCCCACATCTGCGGGCGGCCTGTTCACGCGGAGCTCCGCGATGGCCGCCTCGAAGTCTTCGAGTGAGTTGAACGCCCGATAGACGGACGCGAAGCGCAGGTAGGCCACGAGGTCGAGCTCCTGCAAAGGGCCGAGTATGGCCAGCCCCACATCGTGCGTGGTCAGCTCGGCACTACCGGTGGCGCGCAACGCTTCCTCGACCCGTTGGCCGAGCTGGGCGAGTGCATCCTCGGTGACCGGTCGCCCCTGGCACGCCTTGCGCACTCCGGAGATGACCTTGGTGCGACTGAAGGGCTCGGTGACCCCGCTGCGCTTGATCACCATCAACGAGGCCGTCTCCACCGTGGTGAATCGGCGAGCGCAGTCCGGGCACTGCCGGCGGCGCCGGATCGACGTCCCGTCGTCGGTGGTACGGCTGTCGACGACACGGCTGTCGGGGTGCCTGCAGAAGGGGCAGTGCATGGTTCCCAACCCTCCTTCATGGCACGACTGACGAGCCTCAACAGGCCCGTGAGGACCTCCGAAGCAAGCCCAAGCATAGGCGATGGCCGCCGTCTTGAAAGACCAGGGACCACAACTTCTGGGCTGCGTACACAATCCAACCACTAGATCTGGGGTTTGGCCGTACTTCTCGGCCCAGCGCGTGTCGCGGAGTTCAGTCAGATCGCAGTCGGCGTTCGAGCGGTGACAGTGCGCCGCGGGCGGCGGGACGGGCAACGCCCTGCGGCCCTTCAAACACCCGGCCGAAAACCTGCCCGTGCGAGGACCGACGTCGAGCGTACGGGACACGCCTGGTCGCCAGGACTTCGGGTCCGGCTCCCCGAAATCCGGTGCCGCCGATGCCAAACTGTCACCCGACGCCCCTGAGTGCGACGCAAGGAGGCTAACGTGGAGCCAAGGCAATTCACGGCCGACCGGGATTCACCCCGTAATCCCGACTCGACGCAGCCATGGCCGACCGAGCCGTTTCGCCG
Organism: Streptomyces sp. NBC_00690; assembly: GCF_036226685.1. NCBI lineage: Bacteria > Bacillati > Actinomycetota > Actinomycetes > Kitasatosporales > Streptomycetaceae > Streptomyces > Streptomyces sp. NBC_00690. The sequence continues at coordinate 6,419,433 of NZ_CP109009.1, read as the reverse complement.
ACAATAGGGCGACGACAGAAGTCGGGTTCCCGCCCTTCGGGGTGAACCGTTCGCACATACACCCAACCCCATGTCCACGTAAGCGAATCTACGATTTTTCACTCGAACGTGTGTTTGGCGCAACCTTTCGAAAGCAACTACCGTTGTCCAGCTAGGGAGACCATTCGAGAGGGGCCGACGTGACCACCACCGCAGACGCAGCCACCATTACTGCCCAAGACCGCTCCCAGAATCGATTCGAGCCGGTGCACACCATGAATGACGCAGCCACGACCCCTGAGGGGGCGGAGCCTTCTCGGCCCACACGTTCGCTGCCCGGCCGACCTCCAGGGATCAGGGCGGACAGTTCCGGACTCACGGATCGACAAAGGCGTGTCATCGAGGTGATCCGCGACTCCGTGCAACGGCGCGGCTACCCGCCGTCGATGCGTGAAATCGGGCAGGCCGTGGGGCTGTCGAGCACTTCTTCTGTAGCCCATCAATTGATGGCGCTGGAGCGGAAGGGATTCCTTCGCCGTGACCCGCATCGGCCACGAGCCTATGAGGTGAGGGGTTCCGACCAGCCCAACACCCAAGCGACCGACACCACGGGCAAGCCGGCAGCCTCGTACGTTCCGCTCGTCGGGCGCATTGCGGCTGGCGGTCCGATCCTCGCGGAGGAATCGGTAGAGGACGTCTTTCCCCTTCCGCGGCAGCTAGTCGGTGACGGCGAGCTCTTCGTGTTGAAGGTCGTCGGGGACTCCATGATCGAGGCCGCCATCTGTGACGGCGACTGGGTGACCGTGCGCCGCCAGCCCGTCGCCGAAAACGGTGACATCGTGGCGGCCATGCTCGACGGAGAGGCCACGGTCAAGCGCTTCAAGCGGGAGAACGGGCACGTGTGGCTCCTCCCCCACAATGCGGCGTACCAGCCGATCCCCGGTGACGACGCCACGATCCTCGGCAAGGTCGTGGCGGTGCTGCGGCGGGTGTGAGGCATCCGCCGCCCCTGACCGGGCCCCGGGACCCACTGCGCCTGGTCTCGGGGCCTGCCGCATGCGGGCAGGTCTCCTACAAGAACCAGCGGGACCCATGGGAAGCCATGGGTCCCGCTGTTTCTCTATGCGCCGTCCGCCTTCGCCACCGAATCGATCGCCGCCAGGGAGCGTCGCACCTGGTTACGGTCCGTGGTGTACCAGAAGTCCGGGAGGGAGGCCCGGAGGAAGCTCCCGTACCGGGCGTTGGCCAGCCTCGGGTCCAGCACCGCCACGACTCCCCGGTCCTCCGTGGCCCGCACAAGACGACCGGCGCCCTGCGCCATGAGCAGCGCGGCGTGAGTGGCCGCGACGGCCATGAACCCATTGCCGCCCGCTTCCTCCACGGCTTTCTGTCGGGCACTCATCAGTGGATCGTCAGGACGGGGAAAGGGAATCCGGTCCATGATCACCAATTGACAGCTGGGCCCTGGAACATCCACGCCCTGCCAGAGGGACAGGGTGCCGAAGAGGCAGGTGCGGGAATCCGCCGCGAAGGACTTGATCAGCTCACCCAGGGTTTCCTCGCCCTGAAGCAGGATCGGATGGTCGAGCCTGCTGCGGAGCTCCTCGGCGGCGGCCTGCGCGGCCCGCATGGACGAGAACAGCCCCAGTGTGCGCCCACCGGCGGCTTCGACCAGTTCCGCCAGCTCGTCCATCATGTCCGTACGAGAGCCCTCACGGCCCGGTGCCGTCAAATGGCGTGCGACATAAAGAATGCCCTGCTTCGGATAGTCGAACGGCGAACCGACGTCGAGACCCTTCCACGGAGGAGCGTCCTCTCCTTCGGTCCCTTCGGGAGAGAGTCCCAGCGATGCGCCGACTCCATTGAAATCACCGCCGAGTTTCAAGGTCGCTGAGGTCAGGACCACGGAGCGCTCATTGAAGAGCTTCTCCCGCAGCAGACCCGACACATTCATCGGGGCCACCCGCAACGACGCCCCGAATCGATCATGGCGTTCGTACCAGACCACGTCGTATTCGGAGCCCTGAGTGATGCGCTCCGCGACATCGTGGATGCCTTCCACGGAGGCGAGTGCCTGCTTGCGGACGGCGTCCTCGTCCTGCACTGACTTGTCTCGGGTGGCGCCGAGCCCGGAAATGACGGTACGCGCAGCATCCCGCAGCGCGAGAAGGGCATAGCTGAGGTCTTCGGGGATCTCCTCCAAGCGCCCCGGCAATGCCAGCTCCATCAGCCGCTCAAAGGTCTCGGCCGCCGTCTGGAGAGAGTCCGCGGCCTTCTCGTTGACCAACTTCGCGGCCCGTCGCACAGCCCGGTTCACCTGGCCGGGGGTCAACTCGCCCGTCGCGGCTCCGGTGACCCGGGAAACCAGCTCGTGGGCCTCGTCGATCACCAGGACCTCGTGCGGCGGGAGGACGGGCGCGCCCTCGATGGCGTCGATGGCCAACAGCGCGTGGTTCGTCACCACCACATCGGCGAGTTTGGCCCGCTCCCGCGCCATCTCGGCAAAGCACTCAGCGCCGTAGGCGCACTTGGTCGCCCCCAGGCACTCCCGGGACGAAACAGAGACCTGGGACCATGCGCGGTCGGAGATTCCCGGTGTCAGGGCATCACGGTCACCTGTCTCCGTCTCGTCCGCCCAGTCCCTCAGCCGCAGAAGGTCCTGTCCGAGCTTGCTGGTCGGTGTCGCCGCCTCGAAGGGGTCGAAGAGTCCCTCCTCCTCTTCCTGCGGCACACCCTCGTGGAGCCGATGGAGGCAGAGGTAGTTGGAACGACCCTTGAGCATGGCGAACTCCGGCCGCCGGCGCAGCAGGGGGTGCAAGGCGTCCACCGTGCGGGGCAGGTCGCGCTCGACGAGCTGGCGTTGGAGGGCCAGCGTGGCCGTCGCGATGACGACGCGCTCCCCGTGGGCCACGGCGGGCACGAGATAGCCCAGCGACTTTCCGGTGCCGGTGCCCGCCTGCACCAGGAGGTGAGAACCGTCGTCGACGGCTTGGGCCACGGCCTCGGCCATGCTGACCTGGCCGGGCCGCTCCACACCGCCGACGGCGGTCACGGCGGCATGGAGTAGTTCAGGGAGGGATGGCTTCGTCATAGGCCGACCACCCTAAGGCTCAGGACTGACATTCAGATCCGATCCCGCCAGGTTGCACCGCCCCGGAGGCACCCGCGCACCGGGACCGGCGTCGCGGCGGGAGGAGGTGCCCCAGGGCGGCTCGTACGTCGAAGCGGTGCAACCTGGCGGGGGAGACACGGGCACGGGCAGCGGCAGACCCCGGAAGTCCACCCGTCACGATCGTGGCGGGAAGACGACCTTCGGCTGTCAAGGAACCGATACGGCCTGAGCGGTGTATCAAAGGCAGCGAGTGCTTCACAGCTGGTTCCGATGTCCCCGATCGCGCACCAGCAGGGCGGCTCGCTTGTCCGGGAGATCGATCTCCGAGGAGTAGCGGAAGCCGGCCGCGAGGAAGGCGGCGAGCGAGGGAGTGTTGCGTATGTCCGGTTCTGCGAGGACCCGTCCGCAGCGTGGGCGGTGGTCGAGCACGAGATCTGCGACCGCCCGGATGAGGACGGAGCCCAGACCGCGCCCCCGGTCGGAATCGCTGCCGATCAGGACATGGATACCGGTGTCGTCGGTGCGCGCGGAGTAGTACCGACCGAGGGGGTCGAGATCGGCTCGGTAGATCTCGAAGTAGCTCATCGCCCTGCCGTCGAGGAGTCCAAGGCAAGGGACGCTCCGTCCGTCGCCGTCGAGTTGCTGGCGCACGTGCGCCAGCGTGATCGACGGGGGTCCGGCCAGCTCCCAGTACGCGGACACGGCGGGGTCGTTCATCCAGCGGCTGAGGCGGCGCAGATCCCGTTCGATGGACACGGGCTCCAGTTGGAATCGGCCGGCCGGAGTCAAGGTGGCGGCCCAGTGGGCGGGGTCGTCCAGGGGGTGAGTCGGGGTGGCGGCACCGGGCGAGACGTCACGTGGTGCGGGTGGGTGCGGGATCGAGGGTGACCGCGCGGAGCTACCCGGAATCGTGTCGGCTGACGTGGTGCCGGGGCCCGAACGGATGACGCCGGTGTCGGAGAACCACGCTGTGGGGCCGCTCATGCGTTGCCTACGGGGAGCGCCCCCGCAACCTGGCGGCGGGCTGCCCTCGCCGAGAGAAACGGCCCTCTTGGATGTCTCTCCATGGTGAGCGGACCGGTCTGTGCTTTCAGATCGGGGAAGTCCCGCGGAACGATGGGGTCCCGGTGTGCTTCGACGATCGATACATGAACGGGGTGCGGTAACACGGTGCGGCGGCCTCAGCGATGGAGAGGGTTGGTGATGGTGACGTATACGGACTGAGTGTCGACGGGTCCGACGAGTTCATCGAGGCCATGGAGCCGCGTGAGCAGGTTGGCCTTGGCTCGAAGGGCCGGTGCCTCCAGCAACAGAGCCGGCAGGGGGGAGCCGAGTGCGCGAGTGGAGAGGAGGAACTGCCGGAAGGCTGCGAGCAGTACGTGTTCGTCGACCAGACCTTGTGATCCGAAGGCTCCGACGAGACCGAAGACGTTGTTGACCGCCAGGTAGTAGGCGAATCTCTCGTCGGCGACGTCGTCCGAGACAAAGGTGTCGCTGGCCCGTCCGATACCGGGCAGCCGCCGATGCAACTCCTCGCGGCGCGACTCTCGGAAGTAGTAGCCCTGGTTGTCGCGGTATCGACCGCCGATGGGCCAACCATCGCGATCGAGGATCACCAAGGTGTTCTGCTGGTGCGCCTCCAGCGCGACACCGGCCACGGCGTCCAGCCAGAGCACCGGGCGCACCACGTGGTCGAGGTAGCGCAGGAACCACTCGGCGGCGACGGCGCTCGACGGGCGGCCCGTCTTCGCCGTCAGCCGTTCGACGACATTGCTGAGGCGGGAGTGCATGCCCGTGCGGCCCGGCCAGGGGCGTGGAGCCGTCAGCGCGGCGACACAGACCACGTCGTCGTGGGGGCGGAAGGGGTTGTGGCGCAGCACGACGTCAAGTCCGGGCACGGGTTCCTGCTGGCCGTGTGCATCGCAGGTGTCAACTGCCAACCAGGCAGGGTCGCGCACGATGTCAAAGCCGGGGTGGGCGGCTTGCCATTGGCCGGCGAGGCCCGTGCGCAGCAGCCGATGGACCTCGACGCCTCGGTGGAGTTCCTTGCGGAGGTTCTCGCGTCGGGAGTTGGTGATGCGCACACCCAGCGACAGCTTGAGCATGGCTGGTGAGCCGGGTCTGTGCACGGTGCGGAGCGAGGACGTCGGGTGCCAGGGGCCACCGTGGGGTCCCAGGTCGTGGAGCAGTCCGGAGTCAAACAGGGCTGCGGCAGCGGGGCGGTGGCGCAGTTCGCGCGCCTGCCAGGGATGGAGAGGGAGGGGGACGGTGTGCTGGGGGTAGCGGAGATCCCCGCAGAGTCGGGTGATGAGTTGGTCGGCGGGCAGGGCTCGGCCCTGTTCCGTCCATGCAGATTCGCTGGCCAGGACGGACCGGTGGACGGCGAGCCAGTGCAGGGGGAAGGAGCCGTACGCCTCGGGCGAGTAGCGGGGCAGTTCACTCGCGGTGAATCCCTCGCGGCTCTTGGGTGTCGGATGGAGGGGATGCCCCAGCAACAGGGACTGCTCGGCGGTCAGGAAGAGATCTGCTTGGGGGGCCGGTTCGGGGTGGCGGCGACGGGCGGCGATGAAGGTGGTGGTGTGGCGGACGGAGTCATGGACCTGGGCCACCAGTTCGGCGCCGTCGGTTTCGGTGCCCTCGTGTGCTTCGCGGCTCAACAGACAGGCCAGCGTGACGGCATCGACTCGGGGCGCGTCGTCGGGAGTGCCCTCCCAGCTCGGAGGGTCGAAGCGGTGCCAACCGGTGGGCGACCAGTAGCGGACGGGTACGAGCAGTGCCGTGTCGCTGGCCGGCAGGGCGATGCGCAGGCTCGGCCCGTCGGGTCTGTTGAGGGAGTGCTCGCGAACCCAGCAGCGCAGGAGGTTCTCCACGGCGGCTGCGTCCGCGGCATAGCGGGCGTCCGGGTGGTCGAGGGGGTCGGCAGATCGCGCTTCGACATGGGGTTCGGATGGCTGGCCGCCCGTGGGGACTGCGGACGGCGAGTGGGCGGAGCCACTGACCGCCCTGGCGGCGACGACCGAAGGCATCGAGGTGGCGTGGTCGCCGCGGCGTCCGCGGGGCTGCTGGTGCGGGACGGTGGGCGGCTCCTCTGCGCCGCGCTCGTCGAGCGTCCCTCTCGCCGGGTCAGGTACCCCTGCGACCGCCACGGGTGAAGGGGAGGTATCCGATGGGGTGATGGAGGTCATGGTGCTTCCTCGGAGTCGGTTCGGGTCGACGGACGAACGGGTCCACGCCGGCAGTTGTGCTCCGTACCGCTGTCGGGGCGTTCCCGTAGTGGCGAGGGCAGCGGAAGGAATACCGCCCCTGAGGGAGGGCGAGCGCAGCGCGCCTGGCGGTGAGGAGATGATCCGGCGGCTCCGCGAACGGGCTCGGTGCCGAACCCCGCGCTATCACCCGCCTCCACCTGCGCGTGAGCACACCGAACGATCGGGCAGGAGCCACGATGGCACAGTCGGTGCACGGACCGATGGCGTGCTCGAATCCCGTCCGCACCGGGCGGTGTCGACGACACCCCTCCGCGGGGGCGGGGGCTGGATCACTAGCCACGTCCGCTGGTCCTCCGACGATCCCACGACGGGTCCGCTGCCCGTCTGATGGCGGCGGGTTGCCCCACCGGGGGCCTGCCCCCGGTGAACGGCGGCCGGCGCCCTCGTACCTCCCCTCGGGGACAAACGACGGCGGTGGTCGGTAATCACGGTCGGGGCGAAGATCCTTGTGCGCTCGGAACCGCGGGCGGCTCCTTCACCGTCCCCATCGGCACCGGCTCAGTGGGGCCATGTGCCGCAAAGGACGGAGCCTTGTAAGGTTCGCGGCGGTTCCGGGCATTTCATCGGCCTACCGATGGGACGGATTTCGCCCGGTTCGACAGTTTCGCGGTTTGAGACGCACAGCTCCACGGTTCACAAGCACAGGAACATCGAAGTCCCAGGGGGATCACGAAATGCGACCCATTCGTCCGACGCTGGCGGCGGCCTCCTTGGCCGCTGTCCTCGCCCTGACTGCCACCGCCTGTGGTCCCGGCGAGGACAACGCGGGCGACAAGCCGAGCGCCACCGCCGCCGCACCCACCGATGGCAAGATCACGATCCCGGACGAGCTGAAGGACCGGCTCAAGGCACACGGGATAGACCTCGACAAGTGGCGCAATGGCGAGTGGAAGAACTGGGACAAGGACAAGTGGCTGCGTGAGGCCCAGGACTTCGTCAATCCGATCATCGAGGGCCTCTGGGACCCGGATCGGATGAGGGAAGCCGAGAAGCCCCCGGAGCAGCCGATCGACGAGGACATCTCCGGTGATGAGGGGGTCACCGACCCGACACCGGCACGGGTGAGCGCCGCTGCGGTGGCCGCCCCGTACCGGACGAGCGCCCCCGAGGCCGGCAAGGTGTTCTTCGACGGGCCCGAGGGCTCCATGGTGTGCTCCGCGACGGTGGTGAAGGATCCGGCCAACCCGGGCAAGTCCAACATGGTGTGGACCGCGGGCCACTGTGTTCACGCCGGCAAGAAGGGCGGCTGGTACCGGAACATCGCCTTCGTGCCGTCGTACAACGATGGCGCCAAGCCCTCCGCACAGTTGGAGAGCGCCACCAAGGAAGAGATCGCTCCCCATGGAGTGTGGTGGGGCGACTGGGCCCAGACGTCCGACCAGTGGATCGGCCAGGGGGCGAAGACCGGTGGTCAGGGTGCACCGTTCGACTTCGCGGTGATCCATGTGACCCCGGAGAAGGGCGGGACGGGGAAGTCGCTGGAGGAGACGGTCGGTTCTGCACTGCCGGTGGACTTCAACGCCCCTGCGGTGGGACAGATCACGAATATGACGGCGACCGGCTATCCGGCAGCGCCGCCCTTCGACGGCGAGAAGATGTTCCAGTGCCCGGACAAGCCGGGGCGGCTCTCCGTGAAGACGAACGAGCCCACGATGTACCGCATCGGATGCACGATGACCGGTGGCTCGTCCGGCGGAGGCTGGGTGGCGAACGGCAAGGACGGCAAGCCGGCCCTGGTTTCCAACACGTCGATCGGCCCGGTCTCGGCAGGCTGGCTCGCCGGCCCGAGGCTCGGACCTGAGGCCAAGGCGGTCTACGACGCGGTGAGCGAGAAGTTCGCCGGTCAGTAGCCGTCGAGAGTTCGGCACTGCAACGGTTGAGGGCCCACCCCCTGTGCGGGGGTGGGCCCTCAACCGTTGTGTGTTGTCAGTGCGTGACAGGCACGTACGGGGTCAGTGCGGCGGCCAGTTCCTCATGGACCCGGGCCTTGAGCAGTGTCCCTTCGGGAGTGTGCTCCTCGGAAAGCACTTCTCCGTCGGCGTGCACCCGCGAGACCAATCCGCCCTCGGTGTAGGGAACGAGAGCCTCGATCTCGACCTCGGGCCGCGGCAACTCCGCGTCGATCAGGGCCAAGAGCTCTTCGATGCCCTCACCGGTGCGCGCCGACACCGCGATCGCATGCCGCTCGATCCGCAACAGTCGCTGGAGGACCACGGGATCGGCGGCATCCGCCTTGTTGATCACCACGACCTCCGGCACGTCCACCGCGCCGACGTCACGGATCACCTCACGCACCGCGGCCAACTGCTCCTCCGGAGCCGGGTGCGCGCCGTCCACCACATGGAGGATCAGGTCGGCGTCGCCGACCTCCTCCATGGTGGAGCGGAACGCCTCGACCAGGTGGTGGGGCAGATGACGTACGAATCCGACGGTGTCGGCCAGCGTGTAGCCCCGGCCGCTCGGAGTCTCCGCCCGACGCACGGTCGGGTCCAACGTGGCGAACAGTGCGTTCTCCACCAGGACTCCGGCCCCGGTCAGACGGTTGAGCAGGGACGACTTCCCGGCGTTGGTATAACCCGCGATGGCAACCGACGGCACCTTGTTGCGCCGACGCTCTTGGCGCTTGATCTCCCGGCCGGTCTTCATCTCCGCGATCTCACGGCGCATCTTCGCCATCTTCTCGCGAATCCGACGCCGGTCCGTCTCGATCTTGGTCTCACCGGGTCCACGGGTGGCCATACCGCCGCCGCCACCGCCACCCATCTGCCGCGAGAGGGACTGTCCCCAGCCGCGCAGTCTGGGCAGCATGTACTGCATCTGCGCCAGGGCGACCTGGGCCTTGCCCTCACGGGACTTGGCGTGCTGCGCGAAGATGTCCAGGATGAGGGCGGTGCGGTCGACCACCTTGACCTTGACGACGTCTTCGAGGTGGATCAACTGGCCCGGGCTGAGCTCACCGTCGCAGACGACCGTGTCTGCGCCGGTCTCCAGCACGATGTCCCTTAGCTCCTGGGCCTTGCCGGAGCCGATGTAGGTGGCGGAGTCCGGCTTGTCCCGGCGCTGGAACACACCGTCGAGCACCACGGCCCCAGCGGTCTCGGCCAGGGCGGCGAGCTCCGCGAGGGAGTTCTCCGCGTCCTGCATGGTCCCCGAGGTCCATACGCCGACCAGCACCACACGCTCCAGGCGCAGCTGTCGGTACTCGACCTCGGTGACGTCCTCCAACTCGGTGGAGAGGCCGGCCACCCGCCGCAGCGCGGCACGCTCGGAGCGTTCGAGCTGTTCGCCGTCCCGCTCCCCGTCGATCTCACGGCTCCAGGCGACGTCCTCTTCCATCAGGGCATCGGCCCGAAGGCTGTCGGTGCGCGCATCGGCCAAGCTCTGTGAGTCGAAGCTCTGCTCGTCCTGGGAAGTGGAAGAAGAGGAGGTCATTGGATCCTTACGTCGAAGGGGTGGAAGGAATGCCTGCGCGCTCGTAGCGAGGCCCAAGCGGTGCCGGACGACGATACGCCGGTACTCCTGCATAGGGGTCAACGTGTGACGGGCCCCGGATGATTCCCGCCGTGGGCTGCGGCCCGTGCGTGCCACGGCCGGAAGCCGTCGCCCTGTATCGGGTCGATGGTCGCACGACCCGATACAGGGCGTCACGCAATTTCCATGACCGCGGCGCGCCCCGCCCCGCCGCCGCGACAGACGATCTGGATGCGGGGCAGGGCACCTGCTCACCCCCTGCTCACCGGGCCGGCGGTTTCACCGGGACCGCGGCCTTCGCGGGCGTGCTGGTCCGCCAGTCGGGGTGACCCGGCATCGGCGGCGTCCGCTCCTCGTACAGCCAGCCCTGGAAGAACGACGTGAGGTCACGCTGCGCGATCTTTCCGGCGAGATCGGTGAAGTCCTTCGTGGTGGCCGTTCCGTCGCGGTGGTCGCTGACCCAGGCACGCTCCAGGCGGTCGAACGCCTCGCTGCCGATCGTCTGGTGGAGGGCGTACAGCACCAGTGCGCTGCCGTCGTAGACCACCGGACGGAAGAGGCTGATCTTCTGCCCGGGGGCGGGAGGCTTGGGCGCCGCGGGCGGTCCGCCTTCGGCGCGCCACTGGTCCGAGCGACGGTACGCCTCACGCATCCTGGCTTCCAGGGAGTGCCCGGCCTTCTCCTTGGCGTACAGCGCTTCGTACCAGGTGGCGTGGCCCTCGTTCAGCCACAGGTCGGACCAGGTGTGGGGGGAGACGCTGTCGCCGAACCACTGGTGGGCCAGCTCATGAACCATGATCGAGTCCACGTACCACTCGGGGAACTGACCGTTAACGAAGAGGCGGCGCTCGAAGAGCGACAGGGTCTGGGTCTCCAGTTCGTAGCCCGTCTCTGCGTCGGCGATGAGAACGCCGTACGTCTCGAAGGGGTAGCGGCCGACCTTCCCCTCCATCCACGTCAGTTGGTCGGGTGTCTTCTTCAGCCAGCGTTCCAGGGTGGCGAGGTCCTTGGCAGGCACCACATCGCGCAGGGGCAGGCCGCCGGGACCCTTCCGGGTGGGAACGGCGGAGGTGCCGATCGAGACCTGGGCGAGTTCCGTGGCCATCGGGTGGTGGGTGCGATAGGCCCACGTCGTGGTGGAACCGTGCTCCTGCTTGGACTGCCGCACCCCGTTGGCCACGGCGGTCAGCTCGCTGGGCGCCGTGATCCGAAAGGTGAAGTACGCCTTGTCCGCGGGGTGGTCATTGGACGGGAAGACCCGGTGGGCCGCGTCCGCCTGGTTGGCCATCGCCAGCCCGTCGCCGGTGCGCACCCAGCCGCCGGCGCCCGCCGTGCCGCGCGGATCGCTCGTGTGCTTCACCGTGATCCGCAGCCGTGAGCCGGCTTCCAGGGGAAGGGCGGGCTCGACGACGAGGTCCTCTCCTGCGGTGGCGAATTCGGCCGGGAGGCCGTTGACCTCGACCGCGCCCACCGTGCCGTGGGTGAAGTCGAGGTTGACGCGCTCCAGCCGTTCGGTGGCCCATGCGTCGATCTTGGTGATCGTGTCCAGGGGCTTGTCATTGCCGCCGTGGTAGGTGAAGGCGATGTCGTACTCGACGACGTCGTAGCCCGGATTGCCCAGGTGGGGGAAGAGCGGGTCGCCGATGCCCAGAGGTGCCGGCGAGGGAGGGGGGAGGACGGCGGCGACGAGGCAGGCCGCAGCCGCGGCCAGCAGCGCGGCGCGCAGTCCGCGCCGGGTGCCGGTGGGTCGGGAAGTGGGCAGCATGGACAACCGCTACCAGTGCACGGCGTCCCCGGGGGCCGCGGCGCGCTCCGTGCCACTCAAACGGAGTCAGCCGGTGGGTGCCGGGCGCTGACGGCGAGCGACGTCGTACACGCCGGGTACCGCCCTCATGGCCCGCATCAGGGCGGGCAACCCGGCGGCGTCCGGGAGTTGCAGGGTGTACGTGTGTCGCACGCGCTGCTGGCTGGGTGGTTCGACGGTCGCGGAGACGATGGCCGCGCCCTCGATGGCGATCGCTTCGGTGAGATCGGCGAGGAGGTGGGGCCGTCCGAACGACTCGGCGACGAGGGTCACCCGGCAGGCAGCCGCCTCGCCCCAGCGCACCGGGATCGGTCGCCGCTCCAATGACTTCATCCTGGTGACCGCGGCGCACTGCTCACGGTGAACGGTCACCACCCCGCCGCGTACGGCGAATCCGGTGACCGCATCGGGGGGGACGGGAGTGCAACAGCCAGCGAGGCGCACGGTCGTGTCGGGAAGGTCGACGACGGCGTTCACGGCGGTGGAGGGGGTGGTGTCCGGCGTGACCGGTACCGATCTGCGCGGCGGAGCCGCCTGGGGAGCGGCGCCTTCCGGATGAGCTTTGAGCCAGGAGGCGATGGCGATCCGTGCGGCGGGAGTACGAGCGTGGTCCAGCCATTGCGGAGAGGGCCCGGAGGCTGCGTCCGGCGCGCCTGGGCCGCCCTGGATCACCCCGGTCGGCGAGGGGGCCGGTGCCGTATGGGTGTCGTGGGCGAACAGCAGATGGACGGTGTCACCGTCCCTGAGCACCGTACTCAGCGTTGCCAAACGACCGTTGACGTGGGCTCCGATACAGGCGTGGGCCCGCTCGCCGTACTGCGCATAGGCGGCGTCGACACAGCTCGCGCCGACGGGGAGACCGAGCATCTGGCCGTCGGCGCGGAAGACGGTGATCTCGCGGTCCTGGGCAAGATCTGCGCGCAAGGAGGACCAGAAGGCGTCCGAATCGGGGGTGGACTCCTGCCATTCGAGGAGTCGGGAGAGCCATCCTGGCCTGGTGGGGTCCCTGCGTTCCTCGTCGTCCTGGTCAAGGCCGCCGGGGGTCCGGTCGGGCGCGTCCGGGGACTCGGTGGACGTGTAGGGATTGCCGAGGGCGATCACTCCGGCCTCGGCGACCCTGTGCATCTGGTGGGTGCGGATGAGGACTTCGGCGACCGAGCCGTCCGTGCCGGCGACAGCGGTGTGGAGGGACTGATAGAGGTTGAACTTGGGTGCGGCGATGAAGTCCTTGAACTCGGAGATCACCGGCGTGAAGCAGGTGTGCAGTTCCCCGAGGACCGCATAGCAGTCGGCGTCCTCGCCGACGAGCACGAGTAGCCGTCCGAAGTCCGTTCCGCGCAGTTCGCCGCGCTTGAGGCTCACCCGGTGTACGGAGACGAAGTGCCGGGGCCTGATGACGACTTCGGCGGCGATGCCCGCTTCGCGCAGCACGGCACGGAAGTTCTGGGCCATCGCGTCCAGCGCCACCCCTGCGGTGGGGTTCTCCGCGATGAGCAGGCGGGTCCGCTCGTACTCCTCGGGGTGGAGGATCGCGAAGACGAGGTCTTCCAGTTCTGTCTTGAGCGCCTGGACGCCGAGGCGTTCAGCCAGCGGGATCAGGAAGTCGCGGGTGACCTTGGCGATCCGTTCCTGCTTCTCGGGGCGCATCACGCCGAGGGTGCGCATGTTGTGCAGCCGGTCGGCCAGCTTGATCGACATCACCCGGACGTCGTTGCCGGTGGCGACGAGCATCTTGCGGAAGGTCTCGGGTTCGGCCGCAGCCCCGTAGTCGACTTTCTCCAGTTTGGTGACCCCGTCGACGAGATAGGCCACTTCGGCGCCGAACTCGGACTTCACCTGATGGAGGGTCACATCGGTGTCCTCCACGGTGTCGTGGAGGAGTGAGGCGGTCAAGGTGGTGGTCTCCGCGCCGAGTTCGGCGAGGATCAGGGTGACCGCGAGGGGATGGGTGATGTAAGCCTCGCCGCTCTTGCGGAACTGACCTCGGTGCGACGACTCCGCCAGGACGTATGCCCGATGGAGGATGGCGAGGTCGGCGTCCGGGTGATGGGCGCGGTGGGCATCGGCGACGTGCCCGATCGCGTCGGACAACCGATCGCGGGTGGTCGGCCCGAGGAGCGCGGCACGTCCCAACCTGCGGAGGTCGATCCTGGGCCGGCCGCGCCTGCGGCTGTGGGCACCAGGGTTGGCGGCCTCTGCACTCATGGGGGCACCTCCGGGCGGCAATCGACCGGCGATGGCAAGAGCAGGAGTGCCCTCCGGGCCGGTGCTTGATGCTACCGAGCCCACCACGTGGAGCAGTCCGGCTCTCGCCCAGCGTGAACCGGATCACCCATTCGAGCGAAGCTCTATCCTGCGCTGGTTTCGGAGTGTGCGAGTAGGAGGGGTTCGATGTGACCCTCAGCGACGATCACGGCCGGACCGGTCATATCGATCTCCCCGTCCGGGTGCTCCGTGATCACCAATCGTCCGCCGGGCAGATCCACGACGTACGCGACGGGGGTACGGGTGATCGCCGGATCGAGTCCGTCGCGGCGGGCGGCGGCCACCGCCACCGCGCAGGCGCCCGTCCCGCAGGACCGGGTCTCGCCCGAGCCTCGTTCGTGGACCCGCATGGCGACATGGCGCTCGCCCCGATCGACGACGAACTCGATGTTCACCCCGTCCGGGTAGACGGCCGCGGGCACATGGGAGGGCTCAGAGTGCAAGTCCCCCGCATGGTCGAGGTCCTCGACGAAGGCGATGGCGTGGGGGTTGCCCATGTTGACGTGACGAGTGGGCCAGGCCCGCTCCCCGACGGTGACGGTGACCGTCTCCTCGGGCAGTACGGCACGGCCCATGCGCACGGTGATCTCACCGTTCGTCGCATCGGTCCCCTTGGCGATGTGGACCTTCTTCACCCCGGCCCGGGTGGCGACGGCGAGATCGCCGACGGCGGCATGGCCGGCGCGCTGGAGGTAGCGGGCGAAGACCCGTACACCGTTGCCGCACATCTCGGCGATGGAACCGTCGGCGTTGCGGTAGTCCATGAACCACTCGGCCTCACCGGCCATGGAGCGCGCCTCGGGATGGGCGGCGGACCGGACGACGTGAAGCAGTCCGTCGCCGCCGATGCCGGCCCTGCGGTCGCAGAGGCTGGCCACCAGGGCAGCAGGGATGTCGAGGGCGTTGTCCGGGTCCGGAACGATCACAAAGTCGTTCTCGGTGCCGTGCCCCTTGAGAAAGGCGATCGGTGCGGGCTGTGTGGTGCTCACGCCGTCCATCGTACGAGGTGGCGGCGGTCGGTGATCACCGAGGGATTATGGGTACGAGACGATCCGGACCGGCTGGGGGGCGCCATCTCGCGGCCAGGCGGTGCGTCTCATGGGGACGGCGGGGAAGCCGATCAGCGGAGGCGGGCCACTCGCCAGATCGCCAGGGCGACGAGAACCGCTCCCACGCCCACGTACAGCGCCAGAACCCGCCAGTCGGGGCGCTCCCCGGAACCGCGGGCGGGCAGCCCGGGCCAGGTGTGTCCGACCCGGCGCGCGGCCATGACTCCCCAGCCCGCGGCACAGCAGCTAATGAGGAGACCGAGCATGGCGACGACCGCGCCGCCCTCACCCGTACCGAAGGCGAGGGGGAAGGCGAACATCAGCGAGCCCACGGCCGCGAGGGCGACGATGGGGGCGAGTTGCCAGATCCTGAGCCGACGGGCGGGACGGAGCTCCACTTCGACCTCGGCCGCGAGCTGACCCTCGTCATCGGGGCCGTCGGGGCTCAGCCGGGGCGCGATGTCCTCCGCGTCCCGCTGTTGCTGGTCCGTGTCGTGAGGGCCGGCCTCCATCGCCACGCGCCCTCCCCACTCGGACTCCACAGTCGATCGATGCTCGATGATGGCACGGCCCGGGGCGCCGCATTGACGGGCAGTGCGTCCCGATGCCATCACGTGATCAGGCTGTAACCGCTCGTTCGACCAACGCCAGGGCCTCCCGCGGAAGTTCCCCGCGATGCTCGGCGGCCCCACTGAGCCAGTGCACCCGGGGATCGCGTCGAAACCATGAATCCTGACGGCGCGCGAAGCGTTTGGTGGCACGGATGGTCTGCTCACGCGCCTCGGTTTCGCTGCACTCACCGGCGAGCGCGGAAAGGATCTGCTGGTAGCCCAAGGCGCGCGACGCCGTGAGCCCCTCGCGCAACCCCTGTGCTTCCAGTGAGCGCACTTCTGCCATGAAACCGTCGTCCCACATCCGGTCCACGCGGCTCGCGATGCGCTCGTCGAGCTCGGGACGGGCGACGTCGACACCGATCTGGATCGTGTCGTAGACGCTGTCGTGGCGGGGAAGATTGGCGGTGAAGGGCTTGCCGGTGATTTCGATCACTTCGAGCGCCCGAACGATGCGACGGCCGTTGCTGGGGAGAATCGCCCGACCCGCCGCGGGGTCCTCGGCAGCGAGCCGAGCGTGCAGCGGTCCCGGACCTCCCAGCGCAAGTTCCGCCTCCAGCCGGGCCCGGATCGCGGCGTCGGTGCCCGGGAAGTCGAGGGTGTCGATCGCGCCGCGGACGTAGAGCCCGGAGCCGCCGACGAGGACGGGGGTACGCCCCTCGGCGAGCAATCGATCGATCTCCGCCCTGGCCAGCTTCTGGTAGTCGGCGACGTTCGCCGTCTGGGTGACGTCCCAGATGTCGAGGAGGTGGTGGGGGATGCCGCCGCGCTCGTCCGGCGTCAGCTTGGCCGTTCCGATGTCCATCCCACGGTAGAGCTGCATGGAGTCGGCATTGACGACTTCACCGCCGAAATGACGGGCCAGGAAGACCCCCAGATCGGACTTTCCGGCTGCGGTGGGGCCGACGACCGCGATGACCCTCGGTACGGGAGCTGCGCTTCTCACGGCCCCAGTCTCGCAAACACCGGGAGGTGTCCCCGAACGAGCGAGGTAACGGCACGGCCTGGGCTTCGTTTCCTGTTGCGAGGTGACGGACGCCGGTTTCCCGACCGGTGCCCCCGGGGTCGAGGCAACAGGGCTCTCCGGATGGCGCGGAACTTCACTCACACGAGTACGCTATGGAGTCAATATGGGCGTTTTTGCACGGTTCCTTCGTAAGTCCAAGGATGTTGCTCCCACCGAGGGTGACGGTGTCGATGAGTCGGCCGCGGGTAGCCTGACAAAGGAACCCGAGGCCGGCAGCGATTCTGGCGCCGAAACGTCTACGGACGGATCGGCCGAGAAGCCGGAGGCCGCTGCCTCCGTTGCCGACGAGGCACCGGAGGCCGAGGCTCCGGCTGCCGAGGGCGTGGAGATTCCCCGGCAGCAGTCCGCCGGGGAGGCCGCGGACAGCGAGGCCGGCGAGGGCGCCCGCAAGTAGGTCCCCCGAGGAAAGGTGCCCCATGGGCTTCATGGACACACTGAAGGCCAAGCTCGCCCCGGCCAAGGACAAGGTCTCCGACCTCGCTCAGCAGCACGGGGGCAAGATCGAGCAGGGTCTGGACAAGGCCGCCAAGGCGGTTGATTCCAAGACCAAGGGCAAGTACAGCGGTCAGATCGAGTCCGGCACCGGAAAGGCCAAAGAGGCCCTGGACCGGATCGCACACAAGGACGACGGCGGAACCCCTCCGACCACGCCGCCGCCGCCGGCCACCTGAGTACGACCGACCGTCCGACGGCCGTGGAGCATCCCGCTCCGCGGCCGTCGGCCGTCGATCATCCCACCGTCGGTCTTCCATCCACGGGCCCTTGCAGCAACCCGCGCAGCTCAGCGCCGCCCCACATCTTTCGCGCGGGGCAGCCGTACGGCCGGGCACCCCTCGGGTCTTCTCGGGTTCTTCTCGCGCCTTCGGGGCTTCGCGCCTTCGGGGCTTCGCGCCTTCGGGGCTTCGGGGCTTAAGACCAGGCAGCGACGAAGTAGCCGACCCCGTAGGGGGCGTCCTCGTAGAGCAGTCGGCCGTCCAGGCCAGCGCCCTCGGCTGCCCCTGCGAGCAACTGCCAGGAGGCTCGCCCGGCCGCTTGGAGTTCCCGCGCGAGAACGGCGTCCAACTCGGCCAGCGTCCCGAGGTCGGCCGTGGCGAGCGCGCGAGCGGTGAGGGCGTCGAAGCCGGCGGCTCGCTCGTCGAGATAGCCGGGGGCCTTGACGGAACGACACGCGCTGCCGTCGCCCATGACCAGGAGGGCGATCCGCGGTGCCCGGGCGGCGATCTCGCGCCCTGCCGCCAGACATCTCGCGGTCTCCAACGCCTCGTCCACGCCCAGGCCCTCGACGGGGCAAGCCGCCCACCGGGCGTGCTCCAGCAACCAGGCACCGACCGTGAGGGACACCGGAAGCCGGCGGGACTGAGGATCACCGGTGCCCAGGCTGACGGTGGCCCGCACCCCGAATCCGCTGAGTGAGCCGACCGCACCCGCATGGTGCGGGCCGCGGTCACCCTCACCCGCGGGGCCGACGACGACCAACCGATCCGGGCGGGCAGCGGCGAGTACGCCGATGGCGTCGGCGCAGGCGGTCCGCGCCGCGTCCAGTTCCGGGGCGGCGCCCACGGCGACATCGGGGATGAGCAGCGGTGGGGCGGGACAGACAGCGGCGGCGACAAGCATGATCGCCAGCCTAGTGCGGGCGTCGCCGTCTTGGGGAGTGACGTCCTGGCGGAGCTTTCGTCGTCGGACCGTTCAGCCGATCGGCACAGTTCGCCCACTGGGCGGGTACGGGAAACGACCGGCGTGGCGGAAGCCCGCAGCGCCGCTCGGGCTGCGGGCGGTTTGGCCTCTCAGCCCAGGCCGCACCCGGGCGCGGCGACTGCCGGCAGGGGCGCGGGCGCACCGATCTGCGGCAGGCCCAGCATCACCCCGACTGGCTTCGCCGCCCGTGCGTCCTGGCGCTTCTGCCAGGCGTCCCCCGAGCGAGTCCTGCGGACGGACGCCACCGGGCCCTCGGCCAACAGATGGTGCGGCGCGGCGTAGGTGATGTCGACGGTCACCACATCGCCCGGTCGCACCTCGGCGTCGGGCTTGGTGAAGTGGACCAGCCGGTTGTCGGGAGCGCGCCCGGACAGTCGATGGGTCGCGCCGTCCTTGCGGCCTTCCCCTTCGGCGACCATGACGTCGAGCGTCCGGCCGACCTGCTTCTTGTTCTCGTTCCAGGAGATCTCCTCCTGGAGGGCGACCAGTCGCTCGTACCGCGCCTGGACGACCTGCTTGGGGATCTGTCCGTCCATCGTCGCGGCCGGGGTGCCGGGGCGCTTGGAGTACTGGAAGGTGAAGGCGTTCGCGAAGCGCGCCTCACGGACCGCGTGCATGGTCTGCTCGAAGTCCTCCTCCGTCTCACCGGGGAAGCCCACGATGATGTCCGTGGAGATGGCGGCGTGCGGGATGGCCTCGCGTACCTTCTCGATAATCCCGAGGAAACGCTCCTGCCGGTAGGAGCGGCGCATGGCCTTGAGGATCGGGTCCGAGCCGGACTGGAGCGGCATATGGAGCTGCGGCATCACGTTCGGGGTCTCGGCCATCGCTGCGATCACGTCGTCGGTGAAGTCGCGCGGGTGCGGAGAGGTGAAGCGGACCCGCTCCAGGCCCTCGATCCGCCCGCAGGCGCGCAGGAGCTTGCTGAACGCCTCTCGGTCGCCGATGTCGGATCCGTAGGCGTTGACGTTCTGGCCGAGCAAGGTGATCTCGCTGACGCCTTCCGAGACGAGTGCCTCGATCTCGGCGAGGATGTCGCCCGGCCTGCGGTCCTTCTCCTTGCCGCGGAGTGCGGGCACGATGCAGAAGGTGCAGGTGTTGTTGCAGCCGACCGAGATCGAGACCCACGCGGCATAGGCGGACTCACGGCGGGTGGGCAGCGTGGAGGGGAACGCCTCCAGGGATTCCGCGATCTCGACCTGGGCCTCTTCCTGGACCCGGGCGCGTTCGAGGAGGACCGGCAGCTTGCCGATGTTGTGCGTGCCGAAGACGACATCGACCCAGGGCGCCTTGGTGACGATGGTGTCCCGGTCCTTCTGGGCCAGGCAGCCACCGACGGCGATCTGCATGCCGGGGCGCTTGGTCTTCATCGGGGCGAGCCGGCCGAGGTTGCCGTAGAGCTTGTTGTCCGCGTTCTCCCGGACGGCGCAGGTGTTGAAGACGACGACGTCAGCATCGCCGTCGGCCCCTGCGGGGGCACGGATGTAGCCCGCGTCCTCCAGCAGTCCGGACAGCCGTTCGGAGTCATGAACGTTCATCTGACACCCATAGGTGCGGATCTCATAACTGCGCTGAACGCCCACGGCCTGGCTCCGGTTGCTGCTGGTCATGTGACAAGGGTAGGCGGTGGCTCGGACAGTTCTGGCCGGGGAGCCCGTCACGGGCTCCGTTCACCGGGCCGGGCAAGGGTTCGGACGGCTCGGAACGCTCTCGGGCGGGGCGGATCGCGTACCGTCGGTGCCCGGGCGTGCGCGGGGTCCGCGACCGGGTACGCGTGCGGCTGCGCCCGGTGAGTTGCGACGGAGGCGCCCGCCTCATCGCCGTTCGAACAAGGTACGGACGATCCGGAGTGACTCGGCTACGCAGCGGACGGTCGGCCCATGGCGCGCATCGGCGCATCGCGCCTACGCAGGACGACAGAGTGCCTGCTCCATCAGTTCCGTAGAGGATGTGCGCCCGCCCGCGCGCAGCTCGCGCTCTCCACAGCGGACGGGGTGCGCACTGTACGGAGCGCTCGCCGGCCCGTACCCCGTACATCGGGAAGCCTGCATGATCCGGTCTCCAGGTGCCGCGGGCGATGGGTGTGCGTCGGCCGGTCCGCACGGGGTCGCCGAACGGTGCCGTACGTCTCCCGGGTCCGCGCACCAGTGGCGCCACCGTTCGTCGACGCGCTACAGACCGCCTCGGGAGCGGAACCGCGCGAGCCTGGTCAGCGCGGGAGACGACCTGACAGGATCGCGACCATGTTCCAGGCCATGTCCCACATCAGCCGGCGTGCGTTCCAAGCGACGACGGCGGTCCTGGTGCTGCTCGGACTGCTGCTCTGGTGGCTGCTTCCGATCGGCGAGGCGAGTCCGCAGGGTTCGATCACCTTCAGTACCGGCCTCCAGAACGGCGTGTACCAACGGTACGGAGTGCTGTTGAAGGAGGCGCTCGCTCGTGACCTGCCCGAGGTGGACATAGATCTGCGGCTCAGCGAGGGATCCCAGCAGAACCTGGCCCGGGTGGCATCGGGTGAGGCCGATTTCACCGTCGCCACAGCCGATGCCGTCGCCAAGTACATCCGCGACGGCAAGCCGGGCCATGAACGGCTCCGCGGCTGCGCACGGCTGTACGACGACTACGTACAGCTGGTCGTGCCCAAGTTCTCCGAGATCAACAGGATCGAGGACCTGCGCGGCAAGAGGGTGGGGATCGGTCCCGAGGGTTCGGGGGTGCGGCTGATCGCCGATCGACTCCTGGCCGCCGCCGGGCTAGATTCGGCCAAGGACATCACGCCGGTGCCCTCGGGGATAGACGTCGTCCCCAAGCTGCTGAAGCAGGGCGAACTGGACGCCTTCTTCTGGTCGGGCGGACTGCCCACCCGGGCGGTGCAGAGCCTGTCCGAGGAGTACCCGATCAGGTTGCTGCCGCTCGACGCGCGTCTGGTGGACAAGGTCCACTCGGTGAGCGATGCCGCCAGCTACTACCGGCTGGCGGTCATGCCCCCTGACGCCTATCTGGAGGCGCAGGCCGGGCTCCAGGTCTCCACGATGGCCGTACCCAATCTGCTGGTCACCACCTCGCGCATCGATCCCGAGCTGGTCAAGGGGTTCACCCGTACGGTGATCAAGAGCCGGGACCGCATCGGCAACACGGTTCACCCCGCACAGTTGGTGGACCTTCGTACGGCGATCTACACGGATCCGCTCCCCCTGCACGAGGGCGCCACCCGCTACTACGGCTCTGTCAAACCATGACGCGAGCCCCGGCCCAAGTGCCCTTCCGTAAGGGCCTCAGGACGCGGCCGGAGGGGTACGCGGCAGACTCACCGTGACCTGGAGGCCGTGGGGCCGGTGGTGGGCGTAGGCGATCGTGGCACCGCCCGCCGAGAGCAGGGCGCGCGAGATGGAGAGCCCCAGCCCCGAGCCCTTGATGTTCTGGTGGCGGCCACTGCGCCAGAACCGGTCGCCGATGCGGGACAGTTCGTCATCGGTCAGCCCCGGGCCGTGGTCGACGACGGTGATCGTGGAGAGCTCCCCACGGGAGGAGACCGAAACGGTGACCTCTTCTCCGCGGGGGGTGAACTTGAGGGCGTTGTCGATCACGGCATCGAGGGCACTGGAGAGTGCGACCGGATCCGCCCAGGCGGTGACCGGTAGCAGGTGCCCGACCAGTCGGACCCCCTTGTCTTCGGCCAGTGGCCGCCAGGACCCGACCCTTTCGTCGGCGAGTTCGCCGATGTCGATGAGTTCCAGTGCGGCCGAGGTGTGCTCGGCAAGCGCCAGGTCCAACAAGTCGTCGAGCACCTGTGTGAGGCGCTTCCCCTCGGTGCGGACCGAGGCGATCTCGGCGTTTCCGTCCGGGAGTTCCAGCGCGAGGAGCTCGATCCTCAACAGCAGTGCGGCGAGCGGGTTGCGCAGTTGGTGTGAAGCGTCTGCGACGAACGCGCGCTGTTGCTCCAGCACCTCCTCGACATTGTCCGCCATCTCGTTGAAGGAGCGGGCAAGTCGCCGTAGTTCGGGCGGTCCGCTGGCCGCCGCCACCCGGGAGTTGAGCTGCCCCGTGGCGATGTCGTGGGTGGCCGCGTCCAACACACGGACGGGACGCAGCACCCACCCGGTGAGACGGAAGGCCGCGCCGACGGCGAGGAGCATCGCCGCGCTCTCCCCCGCGGCTATCAGCAGCCACCCCGTGAGCACGCGGGACCGCAGTTGCCCGGTCGGTGAGTCGGTGTAGACGACGGCGACCACGTCACCGTCGCGGACGACGGGGGAGGCGACCAGGAGCCGACCGTCCTCCTGCCAGGGCCAGACCTGTGGCGGGTCCTGGCTGCGACGGCCCGAAAGTGCCTCTCGGAACGCCCGCTGCCCCTCTCCCTCCGGGGGGATGGCCATGCCCTCGGGTGCATGTGCCATCGACTTCCCGCTACGGAAGAAGACACCGACGTCGATGTTGTAGGTGCTGTAGTACCGGTTGAGCTGGTCGCGCAGGGTGGTGAGCCGCTCGTCCGAGTCGGAGGAGTCGGTGACGAACTGGGCGAGGGCCGCGAACCGCACGGTGTCGTCGATCCGGTCGACCACCACCCGTTGTTGCTGTGCCGCGGCGAGGCTCACGGCGAGCGGAAAGCCGAGCGCGAGGAGCACGCCGGCCATCAGGACGATGAGGAGCGGAAGGAGTCGGGTGCGCACGGGACGTCAGGGTGTCATGCGGCGGGCGGAACGAGTCGGTAGCCGACGCCCCGGACCGTCTCGATCAGGGCGGGCATCCGCAGTTTGGACCGCAGGGACGCCACGTGCACCTCCAGGGTCCGCCCGGTCCCCTCCCAACTGGTCCGCCAGACCTCGCTGATGATCTGCTCGCGCCGAAAGACGATGCCAGGGCGCTGGGCGAGCAGTGCCAGCAGGTCGAACTCCTTGCGGGTCAGGGGCACTTCCGTGCCCTCGACGCTGACCCGGCGGGTGGACAACTCGATGGTGACGGTGCCGAGGCACAGCGCGTCGTCGGTGGCCGAGGCCCCGGTCTCGTCGGCACCCGTGGAACGGCGGCTGACGGCGTGGATGCGTGCGAGCAGTTCCCCGGTGTCGTACGGCTTGACGACGTAGTCGTCGGCGCCGAGGTTGAGGCCGTGGATACGAGAGCGCACGTCGGAGCGCGCGGTGACCATGATCACCGGTGTGGAGGTGAGCTTGCGGAGCTTTCCGCACACCTGGTAGCCGTCCTGGTCGGGCAGACCGAGGTCGAGGAGGACCACATCGAAGGTGGGCTTGCCCGGGTGGGTGTCCGGAAGGACGGCGCGCAGGGCCTCCTCGCCGTTGCGTGCGTGGACCACGTCGAATCCATGGCGGGCAAGCACTGCTGACAGCGCGGCGGCGACGTGATTGTCGTCCTCGACGAGCAACAGCCTCATGGCCGCCCTTCGGTCGTACGGTCGGTGGTCCGGTCGGTCACGAACCGGTGGGTCGCTGGTTCCTCACGGGGCGACGGGTGTACCAGGGCATCAAGACCGATGCCCGGGGGACAGTCAAGGGGCTTCCCCGCGACCGTCGATTTCCGTTATGCACCCGGTACGCCGGGCGCCGCTGCGTTCACCGATAGTGTCCACCTGAAGCCGGATCGTTATCCTCAATTTCCGCTCAGATGTAATGACGCTGGTCGCACCACCTCACTACTGTCCTCCCAACCGAGGAGGACGGAGCAAGGCCGTGAGCGGAGTATCAGTCACCAAGGGGGCCGAGGACGCCGTCCCGGCAGCGGGTGACCTGGTCGTGCTGAGTCAAGTCAACAAGCACTTCGGCGCGCTGCATGTGCTCCAGGACATCGATCTGACGATCACCAGGGGCGAGGTCGTGGTCGTCATCGGACCTTCGGGGTCCGGCAAGTCCACGTTGTGCCGCACCATCAATCGCCTGGAGACCATCGACTCGGGGTCGATCGCCATCGACGGCAAGCCGCTGCCCCAGGAGGGCAGGGAGCTGGCCCGGCTGCGAGCCGATGTGGGCATGGTGTTCCAGTCGTTCAACCTCTTCGCGCACAAGACGGTGTTGGAGAACGTGACGCTGGGTCAGGTCAAGGTTCGACGTACGGAGAAGAAGGCGGCCGAGAAGAAGGCGCGCGCCCTTCTCGACCGGGTCGGCGTGGGTTCCCAGGCCGACAAGTACCCGGCGCAACTGTCGGGCGGTCAGCAGCAGCGAGTGGCGATCGCGCGAGCGCTGGCGATGGACCCCAAGGTCATCCTCTTCGACGAGCCCACTTCGGCGCTCGACCCCGAGATGATCAACGAGGTGCTGGAAGTGATGCAGCAACTCGCTCGGGACGGAATGACGATGGTCGTCGTCACCCACGAGATGGGATTCGCCCGCTCCGCGGCCAACCGTGTGGTCTTCATGGCCGACGGCAAGATCGTTGAGGAAGCCGCCCCCGAAGCGTTCTTCAGCAATCCGCGGAGCGACCGGGCCAAGGACTTCCTGTCGAAGATCCTGCACCACTGACGTCGTAGCACCACACCCCCGACGACCGACGAATCATGACGTAAAGGGATGTTCATCATGAAGCTCCGCAAAACTTCTGCGGCCATTGCCACGGGTCTCGTCCTTTCGCTCACCCTCACCGCGTGCGGCGGTGACAGCGACGACAAGGGCGGCGGCAAGATCAGCATCGGTATCAAGTTCGACCAGCCCGGTGTGGGGCTGAAGACTCCCGATGGCAAGTACGTCGGCTTCGACGTGGACGTCGCCACCTACGTCGCCAAGGAACTCGGCTACGACGCCAAGGACATCGTCTGGAAGCAGACGCCGAGCGCCCAGCGCGAGACCATGATCGCCAACGGCGATGTCAAGTTCATCGCCGCGAGCTACTCGATCAACGACAAGCGCAAGGCAAAGGTCTCCTTCGCCGGCCCGTACTTCCTGGCCCACCAGGACCTGCTGGTCCGCTCGGACGAGACCTCCATCACCGAACCGAGCAGCCTCAACAGCAAGAACCTCTGCTCGGTGGTCGGTTCGACCTCTGCACAGAACGTCAAGGAGAAGCTGGCCCCCAAGGCGAACCTTCAGGAGCAGGGCGGCTACTCCGAGTGTCTGACGGGCCTGGAGAACAAGGCCGTTGACGCGCTGACCACGGACGACTCCATCCTCGCCGGTTTCGCGGCCCAGAAGGAGCACCAGGGCAAGTTCAAGCTGGTGGGCCTGAGGCTGAGCGACGAGCGGTACGGCATCGGCCTGAAGAAGGGCGACACCAAGCTCCAGGGGGACATCAACAAGGCCCTGGAGAAGATGAAGTCGGACGGTTCGTGGGAGAAGTTCGTCAAGGCCAACTTCGGCCCCGCGAACTACAAGTACGAGCCCGCGCCGGACATCACCGAAAAGGGCTGAGCCAGCGCTGACGTGCCACCGGCCGGTGCCGGTGGCACGCGCCACGATCCAACCAGGAGAGATCGCGGGTCAACGTGTTCGACTTCCTTGATTCCGGGCAGTACGACCTGCTCGAAGCGTTCTGGGTGACGGTGCAGCTCACCGTCTACTCAGCCATAGGTTCCCTGATATGGGGAACCCTGCTGGCCGCCATGCGGGTGGGCCCCGTACCGATGATGCGGGCCTTCGGGACCGGCTACGTCAACGTGGTCCGCAACACTCCGCTGACCGTGGTCATCGTCGCCTGCTCCCTCGCCCTCCACCAGACGTTGGGGGTGTCGCTCGGCTCGGAGGACTTCAAGGACATCGGTTTTCGGCTGGCCGTGCTCGGTCTGGTCGCCTACACCGGCACCTTCGTCTGTGAAGCGCTGCGCTCCGGCATCAACACGGTTCCCGTCGGCCAGGCGGAAGCCGCCCGGGCACTGGGGCTCAGCTTCTCCCAGGTGCTGACCCTGATCGTGCTCCCCCAGGCGTTCCGCTCGGTGGTCGCGCCGCTGGCCAACGTCCTCATCGCCCTCACCAAGAACACCACGGTGGCCGCGGCGATCGGAGTGGCGGAAGCCTCGCTGCTGATGAAGGAAATGATCGAGAACGAATCCGACGCGATCTTCGCCGTCTTCTCGATCTTCGCCTTCGGCTTCATCGTTCTGACCCTGCCCACGGGCCTGCTGCTCGGCTGGGTGGCCAAGCGTGTGGCGGTGAAACGATGACATCAGTCCTGTACGACGCCCCCGGCCCCCGGGCCAAGCGTCGCAACATGCTCTACACGATCGGCTTCTTCGTCGTCCTCGGGGCCTTGGCGTGGTGGGTACTGACCACCATGGCCGACAAGAACCAACTGGCGGCAGAGAAGTGGAGTCCCTTCGTCAAGGACTCCAACGTATGGACCACCTTCCTGCTCCCCGGTCTGTGGGAAACGGTGAAGGCAGCCGGCCTCGCGGTGGCGATCGCGCTCCCGCTCGGCGCGGTGCTCGGCATCGGCCGACTCTCCGACCACGTCTGGGTGCGGGTGCCCGTCGGCGCCGTGGTCGAGTTCTTCAGGGCCATCCCGGTCCTGATGCTGATGCTGTTCTCGTTCTCCGCCCTCGCCCAGTTCACCGACATCGAATCGGAGATCCGGCCGCTGTACGCCGTGGTCACCGGACTGGTCCTCTACAACGCCTCGGTGATCGCCGAGGTCGTCCGGGCAGGCATCCTCTCCCTGCCCAGCGGTCAGACCGACGCGGCCAAGGCGATCGGCATGACCAAGAGCCAGACGATGACGTTCGTCCTGCTGCCGCAGGCCGTCACCGCAATGCTGCCGGCGCTGGTCAGCCAACTGGTCGTCATCGTCAAGGACACCGCGTTGGGCGGGGTGCTGCTGGGGCTGGGCGAGCTGCTGTTCCAAGCACGTCCGATCATGGCGAACTACGGCGCCAACACCATCGCAACCCTCGTAGTGATCTCCCTGATCTACATCGTCCTCAACTTCATCCTCACCAGCATCGCCGGGGCGCTGGAGCGCCATGCCCGGCGTGCGCCGAAGAGCACCGGGGCCGTCGTCGACATGAAGAAGGTCGACGCCGGAATCGGGGGCGGCGGAGCCTGAGGGCACGCCGTACAAGAGCAGGGGCGGTGGCACGGCGGTGCCACCGTCCCTTTTCGGCTGTCCGGGATGGATCCGGAGATTTCGCCCCTCGGATGTCCCTGTTCAAGGGTCCCCCGGCTCCTGGCACCACCGGATCGGGCGCCGCCATCGGACCCGGTCGAACCCCGGGGCCCTCGGGGAAGGTGAGCCCCCCGGGACCAGTCTTCCGCCGCCGGGTGGTTCAGTGTCCGCCATGTCGCTCATGGGTCACTTGACGCAGGCACCCCCAATGGGTTGCATACGTTCTGTGATCACGCACCGGGCTCCCACCACGCTTTCCGGCCTGCCGTCCCTACGAGCCACGGGAGCCACTTCGTGGACCCGGTGATCGTCGTCGGCGCCGGCCCGGTCGGTCTGGCGCTCTCACTCGCTCTCGCGCACCAGAACGTCCCCTCCATCGTGCTCGACGAGAGCAACGGCAAGGAGGAGCCCCGCCCTGCCCGTACGGCAGTGCTGCGCCCCGACACCGCTGCCATGATCGAACGACTGGACTGCGCAACGGTCCGTGACGAAGGGACGCGCTGGGTCGGCTGGCGTTCACTCCGACGCAAGCAGGAGGTACGCCATGTGCCGCTGGGCGACGAATCCTCCCCCGCGCCGCTCCACATTCCCCAACACGCCCTCGCCCGCGGTCTGAGGGACGCCATCGCCGCACGTGACGAGATCACGCTCGTCACCGAGAGTCGCGTGGACTCGCTCGAACAGGACGCCGCGGGCGTCACCGTCCACACCAGGGGGCCGGAGTCGACCTGGTGGCGCGGCAGCCATGTGGTGGGCTGCGACGGCGCGCGCTCCACGGTCCGCAAACTGCTCGGCATCCGCTTCCCCGGGCGCACGGCGGTGGAACGCCACGCAGTCGCCACACTGCGCGCCGAACTGCCCTGGCCCGACGAGGCGTTGCTGCACCGCTCACCGCCGTGGCGCACCGGCGGCGATGAGATCACGGCACGCCCCCTGCCGGACGACGTCTGGCGGCTCGATTGGCTCCTGCCGTCACAGAGCGAACTGGTCACCCCCGACGCCCTGGTGACACGGATTCGTGACACCCTCGCGGGCTGGTGCGGCCAGACCCCACCGTACGAACTGATCGACACCGGCGTGCACACGATCCATCACCGGTTGGCCTGGCGCTGGCGGGTGGACCGGGCGTTCCTCGCCGGCGACGCGGCCCACCTGCTGGGTGCACTGGGCACCGGAAGTCTCGACGAGGGGCTGCGCGACGCCGACAACCTGGCCTGGAAGCTGGCGCACGCCTGGCACCACGGGTCCGGCGAACTGCTCCTCGACAGTTACCAGGCGGAACGTCGGACCTCGGTCGCCGGCCGACTGCGCGCCGCCGACCAGGTGCTGCCGATACTGCGCGGTGGAGGTGCACTGCGCGCCTATCTGCCGGGCACCGCCCGAGGTCATGACGTCCTGCTCACCGACGGCCACCTCGGACAGGGCCCGCTCGGAGCGGCCCCCGTCTATCGGCACTCACCGCTCGGCGCCGGCCATGTGCCCCAGCAGGTCCCGGTGGGTACAGAGGCGGGAGCCCCCGTCTCCGACGTACGGGTGACCGCACCGGACGGGACGGGCGCACGCCTCAGGGACCGGCTGGGCCGAGGGAAGCTCCTGGTGGTGCTCGTGGCCCCCGGAACCGGGGTGTGGGACCGGCGCCACTGGCAGAGCGCGGGAGTGATGCCACGGTTGGCCGCAGCGGTGAGCGCGCTGCCCGTACGGGCGGAGCTACTGGTCACGGAGTGCTATCCGGGAGCCTCTGCACACACGGTGCTGTTGGTACGCCCGGACGGACATCTGGTCGCCACCTTCGCAGGGGTACGCCCCGCGGAGCTGTACGCAGCGGCAGACGCCGTACGAGGGGGTACGCCGGAGGCGGCACACAGCGACCGCACCGCGGACGTCAATTGACCCTCAGGAGTCGACATGGTGTACTCCGGAGCGTGACCGACACCGATGTGCACCTGTGGCGGAGGGTCCATATGGACCTGCTCCGTTACGCGGGCTGCGTGTGTCGACCGTCCTGCTGATTTCGCCTTTTCTTCTGCGCGCCCGGCTCCAGTGACACCGGGCGCCCTCCAGCGAACATCCAGGACGGTTTTCCGTGTCCCAGTCTGCTCGACCCCTGTCCGCGTCCCTTCCGGCAGGGGTAACCCCCCGTACGTCCACGGCAGCGGACGTCTCCGAGGCGCCTGCTTCCGGCGCTTCCTCGTCTCTTGCGGCCTCCGCCCTCCCCCCGTCGGTCCCATCCCATCCGCCCGGTGCTCCCCTACCGACCACTGCACTGCTGGCGGCTCCTGCAACTCCAGCGGCAGCGACGTCTGACGGTGTGTCGGATGGCGCTGAGGCCGCGGCTGCGGGCTGGGGCAGAGAAAGGGGCGCGTCCCCGACAACCGCCGAGCTGCTGGACTTCGTCCGGCAGACCGCTGCGGACCCCGAGGCGATCGCCTCCCTGCCACTGGATCCCGAGGGTCGTACCTGGGTGCGACTGGACGGGCCGCGCGGCAGCGAGGCATGGCTGATCGGCTGGCCTCCCGGAACCGGCACCGGATGGCACGACCACGCGGAGTCGATCGGCGCCTTCGCCACCGCAGCGGGCAAGTTGACGGAGAACGCACTGGCCGTACGGCTGCCTGCCAGCGGTTGGAAGACCTTGGAGCTGCGCGAAGGGGTGGATCGTCAGCGGCAACTGGGAGTGGGGCAGGGTCGAGCCTTCGGACAGCACCATGTGCACGAGGTCCTCAATGTGTCGAGCACGGACCATGCCATCTCCGTGCACGCCTACTATCCGCCGCTTCCCCTGATCCGGCGCTTCAGCCGATCCGGCGCCGTCCTGCGGTTGGAGCAGGTGGAGCGATCGCAGGAGTGGCAATGACCGAGCCCGTGGGAATCGATGAACTCCTGGAACGGATTCGCACCGAACTGGATCGGGTGGAGCCGCAGCGCGCCTTCGTCGAGGCTGGCGAAGGCGCCCTGCTGGTCGACATCCGCTACGCCGCCCTGCGTGAGCGGGACGGCCTGATCCCCGGTGCACTGGTCGTGGAGCGCAATGAACTGGAGTGGCGATTGGACCCCCAGGGCAGCCACCGAGCGCCGGAAGCGGTCAGCCACGACCTTCGCATCGTGGTGGTCTGCAATGAGGGGTACGCCTCCTCCCTGGCCGCGGTCTCGTTGCGTCAGTTGGGTCTCCACCGGGCGACCGATCTGATCGGCGGATTCCAGGCGTGGCGGTCAGCGGGCTTGCCGGTGGAGAGGTAGGAAGCGCGGTCGAGCCCAGGAGCGTGCTCGGACACGCCCTGGGTCCTGTCCACGAAAGCTACACACCGAGATACATGGGGCGGGCCCTTGCCGCCCTTGGTGTGCGCGTCTCCTCCCCGTGGTCGGGTCGGGGTGGATAGCCCCCTGAGAGTTCTGAGAAACCTGAGATCTCTAAGAGCTTTAAGAACACTCAAAACCCTGAGACTTCTGAGAACCCTGCGGATCTGCCGCTGAGGTGGGCCCGGACGTACCGACGGCCGGCGAGTCGGGTCATGGCTTCGATTCGATGAGCCCGCCAGGGCCGAGCCGGTGCGGCGAATTCCCAGGGGCCGGCCCTCCCCCACGAGCCGTTCGATCGACGAACGAGCTCCCCGCCCACCCGGGCACGGTGGGCACCGGCGCTCAGCCGTCCTCCCGGAGCTCCTCCAGGTCCCCCGGTGCATCCATCTCTTCCATGGATTCGCCCTCTTCCTCCAGCGCCTGTCTCACCACGCGAAGTGCCACCCCCTCCCCGTACCCCTTGCGGGCCAGCATTCCCGCCAGCCGACGGATCCGCCGGTCGCGATCGATTCCTCGGGTCGAGCGCAGCCGGCGGGCCACCAGCTCGCGTGCGGTCTCCTCTTCCCGCTCGGGGTCGAGTTGGCCCACGGCCTCGTCGATCAGTGCGGGCTCCACTCCTTTGGTCCGCAATTCCCGGGCCAGCGCGCGCCGGGCGAGGCCCCGGCCGTGGTGCCGGGACTCCACCCATGCGTCCGCGAAGGCCGCGTCATTGATCAGCCCCACTTCCTCGAACCGGGACAGCACCTCATCGGCCACTTCCTGGGGGATCTCCCGCTTCTCCAACGCGTCCGCGAGCTGCTTGCGGGTGCGTGGGGTCCCGGTGAGCAGGCGCAGACAGATCGACCGCGCCCGCTCGGCCGGATCCTGGGGTGGCAGCCCCGCCTCGGCCCTCGACGAGTCCGAGCCGCCACCCTGCCCTTTGGTCCGCCTCTTCGATGGGAAAGGCATGGCGGCTAGCTCTTGGCTGCTGCCACCGTCTTGGCCGTCTTGGCCTTGGTGGCGGGCGCGGGCACGGACTTCGCGGCCTCATCGGCCGGGGTCTCCGTCCCTGTTGCATCCGGGCCGGGCTGGGCCGCCTCAGCTGCCGCGGGACGAACGCCGACCCCCAGTTTGTCCTTGATCTTCTTCTCGATCTCATCGGCGAGATCGGGGTTGTCCTTCAGGAAGTTCCGGGCGTTCTCCTTGCCCTGACCGAGCTGGTCGCCCTCGTACGTGTACCAAGCGCCGGCCTTGCGGACGAAGCCGTGCTCCACGCCCATGTCGATCAGCCCGCCCTCACGGCTGATCCCGTGCCCGTACAGGATGTCGAACTCCGCCTGCTTGAAGGGCGGCGCGACCTTGTTCTTGACGACCTTGACGCGGGTGCGGTTGCCCACCGCGTCCGTGCCGTCCTTGAGGGTCTCGATTCGGCGGATGTCGAGCCGGACCGAAGCGTAGAACTTCAGCGCGCGACCACCGGTCGTGGTCTCCGGCGAGCCGAACATCACACCGATCTTCTCGCGCAGCTGGTTAATGAAGATCGCTGTCGTCTTCGACTGGTTCAGCGCACTGGTGATCTTGCGGAGGGCCTGGCTCATCAGACGGGCCTGGAGGCCGACGTGCGAGTCGCCCATCTCGCCCTCGATCTCCGCCCGCGGCACCAGGGCCGCCACGGAGTCGATCACGATCAGGTCGATTGCGCCCGAGCGCACGAGCATGTCGACGATCTCCAGTGCCTGCTCGCCGTTGTCCGGCTGGGACAGGAGGAGGTTGTCGATGTCGACGCCCAGCTTCTTCGCGTACTCAGGGTCAAGGGCGTGCTCGGCGTCCACAAAGGCCACCGCACCGCCCGCCTTCTGCGCATTGGCCACGGCGTGCAGGGTCAAGGTCGTCTTGCCGGAGGACTCCGGGCCGTACACCTCGATGACACGGCCGCGCGGCAGTCCGCCCACGCCGAGCGCCACATCGAGTGCCGTCGATCCGGTGGGGATGACCTCGATGGGTTCATTGGGGCGCTCGCCCAGGCGCATCACCGCACCCTTACCGAACTGTCGTTCAATCTGTGCGAGCGCGGCTTCAAGAGCCTTCTCGCGGTCGGTTCCTGCCATGGGTTCCACCCGATTTGCTTGTGTCGATCGCTTCACGTCAATGACGCTAACCCCTGCCACTGACAATGGGGCCCGACGTCCCGCCGGCCTGTGGATAACTCCACGTGAATCAGGGGCCGGAAACCCCATGAGAAAGGATGTTCGATTTCAGTGTCAAGCGCACCGCCCGGCGCGTCGGACGTCCGGCGCCCCTGACCCTCGTCCCCGCGTCCGGCTCCGAAAACGCCTGATGCCCGACACCCGACATCAGGCATCAGGCATCAGGCATCAGGCATCAGGCATCAGGCATCAGGCGAGATGGTCAGTTCCGACCAGGAGCCACCGAGGGCTCAGCCACGGTCGCGGCCTCAGCCTCATCGGGGGCCGCCCTCACCACCCGTGCGCGAATCCGCTGGAGGACCCCACCGGCTCCACGCTTGTGGTGCCCTTGCACCCGTGGGTCGTCGGTCACGTCGTACCTCCTCACATAGGCACCGAGGAACGCCTGGAGCGTGGCCACCGCCGGGATGGCGATCAGTGCGCCCACGGCGCCCAGCAGCGCCGTACCGGCGATGACCGAGCCGAAGGCCACGGCGGGGTGGATGTCCACCGTCCGGGCCGTGAGCTTGGGCTGGAGGACGTAGTTCTCGAACTGCTGGTAGACCACGACGAATCCGAGGACCCACACCGCGTACCAGGGATTCACCGTGAAGGCGATCAGCATGGGCAGCGCCCCGGCCAGATAGGTGCCGATCGTCGGGATGAACTGCGAGACCAGCCCGACCCAGACCGCCAGCGCCGGCGCGTAGGGGACGCCGAGGATCTCCAACAGCACGTAGTGCGAGAATCCCGAGACGAGCGCCATCAGACCGCGCGAGTAGAGGTAGCCGCCCGTCTTGTCGACGGCGATCTCCCAGGCGCGGAGCACCTCGGTCTGCTTGGCCGGAGGCAGTACGGAGCACAGCCCCCGGCGCAGGCGTGGCCCGTCCGCCGCGAAGTAGAACGAGAAGAGGAAGATCGTCAGCAGCTTGAACAGCCCTCCGAGGACCGTCGCGGAGACGTCGAGCACCCCGCTCGCGCTGTTCTGGACGTACTTCCGCAGCCAGTCCGAGCGCAACAGGCTGTCCTGGACCTCGACTCGCGACAGTTCGGTGTGGAACGTCTGGTTGATCCAACTGATCACGGAGTCGAGGTACTTGGGGAAGTCCTCGACCATCGTGACGATCTGGTCGGCGAGCATCGAGCCGAGCAGGACGACGAATCCGATCCCCGCGGCCAGTACCCCGAAGAACACGAGGAAGGTCGCGAGCCCCCGACGCATTCCACGGGCCGCCATCCTGCCCACCGCGGGCTCGATGGCCAGGGCCAGGAAGAAGGCGATCAAAATGTTCATCAGCAGGCCGATGAGCTGGTGGAAGGCCCAACTGCCGAGCTGAAGGCAGGCGTAGAGCGTCAGCGCAAGCACCATGGCGCGGGGCAGCCAGCGGGGCATCCGTGCCGGGCCCGGCGACTCGGTCGGCGGGGCGGGCGGAGGCAGGCTCGGCGGAGGCGCGTCGTGCGCGGCGGGGCGGGATGCCGAGGGGGCTTCGGGTGGGCCCGCGTCCCCACGTCCCACGGCCGGGCCGGGTTCCGTACGCGTCGCGGTGGCACCTGAGGTGCCGCCCTGCCGGGGTACGCCTTGCTCGGTTCTGTCCTGATCGTTCTTGTCGGTCGTCGAAGCCACGGGGCAAGTGTCGCCTACGTGGCGTACTGCCCATGGATCGCCCGGAGGGAATGGGTTCGACCGGCAGTGACCACGGTGCGGACGCTCGGGCCGCAAAGGGGCCTATAACGCAAGAACGAGGTACGAAATTTCAGTACGTCCACTGGGAAGAGCTCCCGAGCGGTCCGCACGGAGCACGGCGTTCGTCTCGGTGTACCGGTGCCCGGTTGTTCGTTTCGGCGTTCGGCGTTCGGCGTTCGCGCCGAGGCGCCATACATCGGATCACCGCTGGTCAAAGACCCGCGGGGTCACCGCTTGTCGGAGGGCACCTGAACGGCCGAGCAGACCGCACGCCAGACATCCTTGGCCTCCCAGCCGGCGTCGAGCGCCTGGTGCACCGTACGGCCGCCCAGTTCGGCCATCACATGGTCCTGGGCGAAGGATTCGGCGTACGACGGGCCGAAGTGGTCCGCCATCCGCTCCCAGAAGTTCGTCAACCGCATGACTTAAGTATCCCGCTCCCGGGGTGCGGTCCGGCCCGTTCCGGATGCCGAAAGCCCTTTCCGTCCTACGGTCGAAGCATGGCTGGAACCGGACCGGACCCCCTGTACACCCCCCTGTCTTCGCGTGCCCGCGCCGAGCGCTTCATCTGGCTCACCGCGCGGGTCCTGGAACAGCGACGCTTCGAGTACCACTTTCTCCGTGGCGGCCCCGACGGCGTCGAGGCGGCGCTCACCGCTCATCTGAACGAGGACGGCGGATACGGCCACGCTCTGGAGCCGGATCTGCGCGGGCCGATCAGCCAGCCCCTGCACACGGCACACGCCCTGTACATCCTGGACTCCATCGGCAGGTGCGGCGGGCTGCGAGTGGAACGGATGTGCCGCTACTTCACCGAGGTGTCGACCGCCGAAGGGGCGCTCCCGGCGGTCCACCCGGCGCAGCGCGGCTATCCGGCGGCGCCCTTCATCCCGGTCGTGGACGATCCTCCGGGGGAACTTCTGGCAACGGGCCCGGTCGTCGGTCTGCTGCACCGCAACCGGGTCTGGCACGCCTGGCTGTTTCGAGCCACGGACTTCTGTTGGGCGGCGGTCGAGGGGCTGACGCGGTCCCATCCGTACGAGATCGAAGCCGCGGTCGCGTTCCTCGACGGGGTGCCGGACCGTTCACGGGCCGAGGCAGTGGCCGACCGGCTCGGGCGGCTGGTGCGCGAGCGGCAATGGGCCGTCCTCGACCCGGAGCGGATCGAGGACTACCCGGTGGCCGACGGCTACGCCCCCGGTGAGCACCACTTCCCGCACGACTACGCACGCACCCCGGGTTCGCTGGCGCGGCGCTGGTTCACGGACGAGGAGATGGCTCGTTCGCTGAACCACCTGGAACGCTCCCAGGAGGATGACGGCGGCTGGCCGATCACCTGGCGGTCATGGGCACCAGCGGCGGCTCTGGAGGCCCGGCCCCGGGTGACCATCGAGGCGCTGCGGACGCTGAGCGCCCATGGGAGGCGCATCGACTGACGTGCCGTCCTCGGCAACGCCGGCCGATGGAGGTCAGCCGCCGAGCGCCCGTACCCCTGCGGTGACGACCACGGCCGCCCCGACGACGACGAGGAACGGCGCCCGCAGCACCAGCGCCAGGGCTGCTGCGGCGACACCTGCGGCCCGGGCATCGAGCACGAGCGCGTGCCCCGCTCCGAAGGTCTGCTGAGCGGTGAGGGCGGCGAGCAGGGCGACGGGGAGGAGGGCAGCGAGCCGCTGCACCAGGGGGCGTTCCAGCGCCCCGGCTGGCACGAGCAGACCGGCCAGTTTCACCAGGTAGCAGCCGATGGCAGTGGCCGCGATCGCAATCCAGATGCTCATCGGTTCCCACCGTTCTCGTCGTCGGTACGGGGGATGTCTGCATCGGTTCTGGGCTCGGGCGGGTCCTGGGGTCCGGGATCAGAATCGGGATCGGGGTCAGCACCCGTCGTGGCTTCGGCTTCGGCTTCGGCTTCGGCTTCGGCTTCGGCTTCGGAGGAAACGGATGGGGCGCCTCCGTTGGCGTGCACCTCCGGAGCGTTGGCTTCCGTACCGGTGGGAGCAGGCGCCCCGGTGGCCGACGCTTCGGTGTCCGGCCCCGCCGCGGGGGTTTTGGGCACTGGACCGGCTCCTTGCGGCCCCAGGCTGCGGCCCTTGAGCCAGAGCACCGCGGGGGCGGCGAGCGCGGCCACCAGGACCGGCATCCCCGCGGGGAGCACGGGCAGAAGTCCGAGCCCGAGCAGGACCGCGAGCGCGGCCACCGCGCGCTCCGTCGCGGTGCGCAGCATGGGTGCGAGCAGGGCGAGAAAGACGGCGGGCCCGGCCGCGTCCAGCCCCCATGCATCGGTGTCTCCGATGGCCTCCGCCCCGAGCGCCCCGAGGAACGTGGTCAGGTTCCAGAGGACGTAGAGCGTCAGCCCGGTCACGGTGAAGCCGAGGCGTATCGATCGGCGGTCGGGCTGGGCGAGGGCCACGGCCACGGTCTCGTCGATCACCCAGTGCGCGGCGAAGGGGCGTACCGCCTTGGGCAGGGCGAGCAACTGGGACAGCCTGAGTCCGTAGAAGGCGTTGCGTACGCCGAGGAAGAAGGCACCGGCGGCAGCCGTGAGCGGGTTGCCACCTGCTGCGATGGCCCCGACCAGGGCGAACTGTGACGCCCCGGTGAAGACCAGCAGGCTGAGGGCACAGGTCTGTAGGAGGGTGAGCCCGGAGCCGGCCGAGGTCACACCGAAGGCGAAGCCCGACAGGCCCACGGCGATGCCCACACCGAGAGCATCACGAACGACCGCCGCATCGGGCTTGGACGTCGGCGCGGCGGCTGTGGCTGCCCGGGCATCGTTCCGGGGCGGGTCACTCTTCGGGTGAGCTGTCTGTTCTGGCACGTGGCGGACGTTACGCGAGGCTCCCACCAGCGTCTTGTACGTTCTTGCGTGCACTGGGGCGGCCGAGCCGCTCATGGCGGTAGGCGCCCGGGGGCACACCCACGATCCGGGTGAAGTGTCGGTTCAGATGGGGTTGATCGGTGAAGCCGACCTCGACGGCCGCCTCGGCGGGGGTTCTCCCCGCCTCCAGCAGACGGCGTGCGTTACGGACCCGGGCGTCGGTGAGCCAGGTGTGCGGCGGCATTCCGTAGGCCGACTTGAAGGCACGGAACAGGGCGAAGGGGCTGGTGCCGACCTCTTGTGCGAGTCGGTCGAGGGTGGGTGGTTCCGCCATCCGCTCCTCCAGGAGCGACCTGGCCCGGGCCGCGGTGTGCGCACCGGAATCCCGGGCGCTTCGGCTGGGCAGTCGACTCCCGTGCCGGCCGAGGAGACGGGCGACCACGATCCGCAGCAGGCTGTCGGCAGCGAGCGCATTGCCCGCCTCGGCGGCCAGGTGCACGTTCCGGATCAGTTCGGCGGTCTGCGGGTCCTGGACATGGGACTCGGCGAAGCCGGGGGTGCCCCGCAGGGTGGTCACCTCGTGCGCGATGGTGGAGACGAGTTCCACGGAGGGGTAGAGGGTGGTGTAGGTCCAGCCCTCGGGGACACCTGCGCGCGCCGCGTGCGGCACCTCGGGGTTGATCATCACCACCATGCCGGGGCGGACCGGAATCACTCCATCCGGCATGATCAGGTCCTCCACCCCACCGCTGACGGAGGCGACGGCGAACCCGTCGTGGCTATGGCGGGGGAAGGTGTGCCGGACATAGCGGGCATGCAGCAGATCAAGACCCGGCAGCTCCGCATACTGCCAGTGCCTCGCCCACTCAGGCGCCGTCCGATTCCCCATGTGCCCATTGTGCTGCGTACGACGGGGGGACGAGGTAATCCATTTGCCGGTCGGGTTACGTCCGCCCAGGTCAGGGGACTTCCACGCCGTCTTCCCAGGAGGAGCGGCCATGCCGTCGGTGGGTGCTGGCGCCGGTGGGTGCTGGCGCCGGTGGGTGCTGGCGCCGGTGGGTGCTGGCGTCAGTGAGTGCTGGCGCCGGTGGGTGCTGGCGTCAGTGGGTGCTGCTAAGTGGGGCGAGCCTGCGCGGGACGAGCACCGGAGCCCGCCCGTCCGCCACCCGGGCCGCGAGCCCGCACCCGGCAGGAGCCATGGCTCACCCCTGTGGGCGCGGCCTCGCACCCATGGTCGACACGGCGCCGCCCGCAGGTCGGTCCGCGGTCCCTCGGCACCGGGGGGGTGATCAACCGC
The DNA here is from genome assembly GCF_036226685.1 of Streptomyces sp. NBC_00690. Classification (NCBI taxonomy): domain Bacteria; kingdom Bacillati; phylum Actinomycetota; class Actinomycetes; order Kitasatosporales; family Streptomycetaceae; genus Streptomyces; species Streptomyces sp. NBC_00690. The sequence goes on along the minus strand of NZ_CP109009.1, from coordinate 6,380,851 downwards.
GGTGCCGATTGTCAGTGGCGCGGTGCACGATGGGGACCATGGCCAGGACTGCACTCGACTCGTTCTCTCCCGCCACCCGGAGTTGGTTCGCGGGGGCGTTCAGCGCGCCTACCGCCGCCCAGGAAGGTGCCTGGCAGGCGATCGGCGAGGGCTCGGACGTCCTGGTCGTGGCCCCGACCGGCTCCGGGAAGACCCTGGCGGCCTTCCTGGCAGCGCTCGATCGGCTGACGGCCACCCCACCGCCCGCCGACCCCAAGGCCCGCTGCCGGGTCCTCTACATCTCTCCCCTCAAGGCCCTCGCCGTCGATGTGGAGCGCAACCTCCGCAGTCCCCTGATCGGAATCCGTCAGGAGTCGGTGCGGCTGGGTCTGCCGGAGCCCGAGGTCCGGGTCGCGATCCGGTCCGGCGACACACCGCCTGCCGAGCGCAGATCGCTCGCCACCAGACCGCCGGACATCCTGATCACCACGCCCGAGTCGCTGTTCCTGATGCTCACCTCGTCCACGAGGGATGCCCTGGCCGGGGTGGAGACGGTCATCCTGGATGAGGTGCACGCCGTCGCGGGCACCAAGAGGGGCGCCCATCTCGCGCTGTCGTTGGAGCGACTGGACGAACTGCTGCCGCGTCCCGCCCGGCGCATCGGTCTGTCCGCGACGGTACGGCCGGTGGAGGAGGTCGCCCGCTATCTCTCACCACAGCGGCGGGTGGAGATCGTCCAGCCGCCGTCGGGCAAGGAGTTCGACCTGTCGGTGGTGGTCCCCGTCGAGGACCTGGGCGAGCTGGGCGGCTCACCAGCGGCGGCCGGGAGCTCCGGTGGAAGCGCCGACGGCGGCGACCGACCGTCGATCTGGCCCCACGTCGAGGAGCGGATCGCCGACCTCGTCCAGGCCCACCGCTCGACCATCGTCTTCGCCAACTCCCGCCGGCTGGCCGAGCGGCTGTGCAACCGCCTCAACGAGATCGCCTACGAGCGGGCGACGGGCGAAGCCCTCCCCGAGGGCGCGCCACCGGCCGAGATCATGGCCCAGTCCGGGGCCGCCCACGGCGCTCCGCCCCTGCTCGCCCGGGCCCACCACGGCTCGGTGTCCAAAGAACAGCGCGCCCTGGTCGAAGAGGACCTCAAGGCGGGGCGGCTCCCCGCGGTGGTGGCCACCTCCAGTCTGGAGCTGGGCATCGACATGGGCGCGGTCGACCTCGTCATCCAGGTCGAGTCGCCCCCCTCGGTCGCGTCCGGCCTTCAGCGCGTGGGGCGGGCAGGGCACCAAGTGGGCGCGGTCTCCACCGGCGTGGTCTTCCCCAAGTACCGCGGCGACCTGGTGCAGGCGGCCGTGGTCACCGAGCGGATGCGCAGCGGCTCCATTGAGGCACTGCGCGTCCCGTCCAACCCCCTGGACGTCCTGGCACAGCAGCTGGTCGCCATGGTCGCGCTCGACGTCTGGCAGGTCGACGACCTCTTGGCGCTGGCCCGCCGAGCGGCCCCCTTCGCCTCCCTGCCGGAGTCCGCCTTCACCGCCGTACTGGACATGCTGGCCGGGCGCTACCCATCGGACGCCTTCGCCGAGCTGCGACCGCGCGTGGTGTGGGACCGCGTCGCGGGCACGGTCACCGGCAGACCGGGTGCCCAGCGGCTCGCGGTGACCTCGGGCGGCACCATCCCGGACCGCGGTCTCTTCGGTGTCTTCCTCGTCGGATCCGACCCCAAGAAGGGCGGCGGCAGGGTCGGGGAGCTGGACGAGGAAATGGTGTACGAGTCACGGGTGGGGGATGTCTTCACGCTCGGCACCACCTCCTGGCGGATCGAGGACATCACCCGGGATCGCGTACTAGTCACACCCGCACCCGGGGTGCCCGGAAGACTGCCCTTCTGGAAGGGCGACCAACTGGGCCGACCCCTGGAGCTGGGGCGCGCCGTCGGCGGCTTCCTGCGCGAGGTGGGTGCGCTCTCCGAGGAGGACGCGCGGCTGCGGCTGCTGGCCGCCGGACTCGACGCCTGGGCCGCGCAGAATGTCATCGCCTACCTGGACGAGCAGCGACGCGCCTGCGGTCACGTCCCCGATGACCGGACCATCCTGGTGGAGCGGTTCCGCGACGAACTGGGCGACTGGCGGGTGGTGATCCACTCGCCGTTCGGCGCCCAGGTCCACGCCCCGTGGGCACTGGCGCTCGGCGCCCGACTCACCGAGCGGTACGGCATGGACGCCCAGGTCATGCACGCCGACGACGGCATCGTGCTGCGACTGCCCGACGCGGATCTGATGAGCGATCTGATGGGTCTCGACCTGCTGGACCAGGACCAGGGCCAGGGCACAGCCGACACCACGTACGACAGTGCACAGGCCCCGGTCGGTGCTGCCGATGCCGTCTTCGACCAGGGGGAGATCGACCGGCTCGTCACCGAACAGGTCGGTGGATCGGCGTTGTTCGCGTCCCGGTTCCGGGAGTGCGCCGCTCGGGCGCTGCTCCTGCCGCGACGAAGCCCGGGCAAGCGCACCCCCTTGTGGCAGCAGCGCCAGCGGGCCGCCCAATTGCTCCAGGTGGCGAGCGAGTTCGGCTCCTTCCCCATCGTCTTGGAAGCGGTCCGCGAATGCCTTCAGGACGTCTTCGACGTCCCCGGCCTCGTCGAGCTGATGGGCGACATCGAAGCGCGTCGGGTCCGCATGGTCGAGGTGACCACCACGGAACCCTCCCCGTTCGCCCGCTCCCTGCTGTTCGGCTATGTCGCCCAGTTCCTGTACGAGGGGGACTCACCCCTCGCCGAACGGCGCGCCGCGGCCCTCTCGTTGGACTCCCGCCTGCTGTCCGAACTGCTGGGACAGGCCGAACTGAGGGAACTGCTCGACGCCGATGTCCTCATCGAACTCGAACGGGAGCTCCAGTGGCTCACCGACGACAGGAGGATCAAGGACGAGGAGGGCGTCGCCGATCTGCTGCGAATCCTCGGTCCCCTCACCGATGCCGAGTTGGCCCTGCGCGGGGGCGACCCCCAGTGGGCCCGCGACCTGGCCGGCGCGCGTCGGGCGATTCGGGTCAGAATCGCGGGAGCGGACCACTGGGCGGCCATCGAGGACGCAGGCAGGCTGCGGGACGCACTGGGCACCGCACTGCCGGTGGGGGTTCCCGAAGCGTTCACCGAGCCCGTTAAAGATCCGTTGGGCGATCTATTGGCCCGCTTCGCGCGGACCAACGGCCCCTTCACCTCGGTGCAGGCAGCGGCCCGCTTCGGGCTGGGCACGGCCGTCACCGATGGGGCGCTCCAGCGACTCGCAGCAGGCGGGCGCATCGTCCACGGCGAGTTCCGCCCGCCGATGGGCGACCATCCCGCGGCGGACTCCCCCGCCTCGGCCACCGGCATGGAATGGTGTGACGCCACGGTCCTGCGTCGCTTGCGCCGCCGTTCGCTGGCCGCCCTGCGCCAGGAACTGGAGCCGGTTCCCCCCGCCTCACTGGCCGCGTTCCTCCCCCCGTGGCAGCACATCGGTGCCCGGGATCTTCGCGGCATCGACGGACTGGCCCGGGCGATCGAGCAGATCCAGGGGGCCAGCGTGCCCGCCTCCGCACTGGAGAAGCTGATCCTCCCCTCGCGGGTCCAGGGGTACGCGCCCACCCTGCTCGACGAACTGACCACGACCGGCGAAGTCCTGTGGGCGGGCGCCGGAGCACTGCCCGGCAAGGACGGCTGGCTCTCCCTCTACCTCGCCGACACCGCCCCCCTGCTCTTGCCACCGCCTCTCCCCCTGGAGCTCACCGCCCTCCATGAATCGGTGCTGACCGCCCTCGCCCCCGGATACGGACTGTTCTTCCGGCAGATCGTCGATCAGGTGCGGGCGACCACCCACCCGGACGCCACCGATCCGCAACTGGCCGACGCGATCTGGGAGCTCACCTGGTCCGGGCGGCTCACCAACGACACCCTCGCCCCGCTGCGCTCACTGCTCGGCTCGGGCCGTACCGCCGGCTCCACGGCCCATCGGGCGAGACGTCCCGTGCCCCGAGGCAGATACGGGGGGCTGGTGACGGCTTCCAGCCGCCCCGCGTCCCGCGGTGGACCTCCGACGGTGAGCGGTCGCTGGTCCGTCCTGCCCGTCATCGAGACCGATCGCACCCACCGCGCCCACGCCCTGGCACGCACCTTGTTGGACCGACACGGCGTGGTGACGCGCGGGGCCGTCGCCACCGAGGGCGTACAGGGCGGATTCTCGGCCGTCTACCGAGTGCTGGCCGCCTTCGAGGACAACGGCCAGGCGCGCCGCGGCTATGTGGTGGAGGGGCTGGGCGCGGCCCAGTTCGCCATGGACGGTGCGGTGGACCGCCTCCGGGCCGTGTCCACCGCTCGCGAGCGGGCCGACACCAGTTCCGCACAGCAGGCCGTGGTGCTGGCCGCCGCCGATCCCGCCAACGCCTACGGGGCTGCGCTGGGCTGGCCCGAATCCCCGGAGGGCGCCGGCCACAAACCCGGACGCAAAGCGGGTTCCCTGGTGGTGTTGGTCGGTGGGGAACTGGCCCTGTACATGGAGCGCGGCGGCAAGACCCTGCTGTCCTGGGTACACGATCTGGACGACCCGGCACTCATCGCCGCCGCGGGCGCCCTGGCGGAGGCCGCGCGCGTGGGAACACTGGGCACGGTCACCGTCGAGCGGGTGAACGGCTCACCGGCGCTGACCTCGCCCTTGGCGTCGGTGCTGGAGGCCGCGGGCTTCCACGCCACGCCCAGGGGGCTCCGAGTACGCCCCTGACGCCCTCTTCCCTGGCTGCCAGCAGCTTGGGACTGCCCGTCTGTCTCGGGAATCGCGCATCATGGGTTCCATGCCCGAAGGCGACACCGTCTGGCGTACCGCGCAGCTGCTGCACTCGGCTCTCGCGGGGCAGGTGCTTACCCGCTTCGACCTGCGGGTCCCGCGCTTCGCCACCGCGGATCTCACCGGTAGGCCCGTTCTGGAGGCCATCGCGCGGGGCAAACACCTCCTCACCAGGATCGAAGGCGGGCTGACCCTCCACTCTCATCTCAGGATGGACGGGGCTTGGCGGATCTTCCGCGCGGGCGAGCGCTGGCACGGCGGCCCCTCGTACGAGATCCGAGCCGTCCTGGGGAATCCCTCGCACACCGCGGTCGGCTATCGGCTCCCCGTACTGGAGCTGATCCGCACCACCGACGAGGAGCAGGCGATCGGCCGGCTGGGGCCCGATCTTCTGGGCCCGGACTGGGATCCGGACATCGCGGTGACCAATCTGCTCACCGAGCCGTCCCGCCCGCTCGGCGAGGCACTCCTCGACCAACGCAATCTCGCGGGCATCGGCAATGTCTACAAGTCGGAACTCGCATTCCTCGCCGGTGTCACTCCCTGGTCACCCGTGGCGGACCTGCCGGCCGGGGTGCCGGAGCGACTCATGATCACCGCCCATCGGCTTCTCACCGCGAACCGGAACACATTCGACCGGCAGACGACCGCCCGAACACCGGGTGGCGGTAGTACGGCGACCCGACTGTTCGTCTACGGCCGCTCGGGGATGCCGTGCCTGCGATGCGGCGCGACAGTCCGCAGGGCCGCACAGGGCCAGGGGCCGGGTGCCGAGCGGGTGACCTACTGGTGCCCGGGCTGCCAGCAGGGGCCCGTGCGCTGATGTGCCGCACGGATCGCGCGATCGAAGTGCGCCATGGAGGTGCCCGTACGGGGGTGCTCCGTGGAGTACGACGCGCGCCGCATCACCCACGGGCTGCCTCACCGCACTCAGCGAGCCGAACGACGTCGCTGCGATGCCCTGGTGACGGCTGTTCGCGCCGCGTTCGCCCTGCTCACCGAAGCTCTGGTGGCCGAGGCACGAGCCACCCAACCGGTCCCGGCGCGGGCTGCCGTCACATGAACCGGCAGCAGGCTGAGTCCCCAGCCACCCGCAGCAACGGCACCTTCGACAAACCCGGTGCGCTCCGGAATGAGCGCCAGCCGCAACACTGCCCACCACCACACTCCGGCGACCAACAGCGCGGCCAGGAGGCCGAGGGCCACCCCGCGTCGTGCCATGGCTGCCTCCCTCACGCCCACCGTAGACCGGCACGATCACCCACAGGGAGGGCGCACCGGATGCAAGCCCGGCGCACACCTCTGGAGGAGGGGGTGTCGCTCTGTCGTGACGCCTTCTCAACAACCCGTGTGGCCGCTTGAAACAGCCGCCCATCAACTGCTGTTCGGTTCAGACTGCTGGCGCGGTCCAGTCCCGAACCGGCCGGCCGCCTGCGGGACCGCCGCCCCTGGTCCGACGGGCGCTCGACGAGCACCGAAGACCACGGGGGCCAGGCACGACCCACGATCCGACCGTTGCCCATCCCGCGGGCCGACCGGCTTCCGGTTCCCAACCGCGCAGGACCCGCGCCGATCGAACCGTGAACCCACGCCAATCGAGCCGTGAACCCGCAGCGGTCGAGCCGTGGGCCGGCGGTCCGCATGGCAGCGCCGCCGGCCGATCACATCGCCCCGGCCGCGGGCTCAGGCGGTCTCCGCCTGGAACATCCAGGCGTGCTTTTCCAGGTCCGCGGTGAGACCGATCAGGATGTCCTGGCTCACCGGGTCGGGCTCACCGGTCACATTGATGCGTTCCCGCATCCGTACGATGACGGCGCCCAGCGCGTCGACGAGGACCCGTACGGCGTCGCCGTCCTTGATCCAGCCTTCGGGGACGGTCCCGATGGCGCTCTGAGATGCCACGGTGGCCGCACGGCCGTCCGGGGTCACACCGATCGCCGAACAGCGTTCCGCCACGGTGTCGGAGTGCAGCCGGGCCGTGTCCACGACCTCGTCGAGTTGGAGGTGGACGGAGCGGAACCGCGGGCCCACCACGTTCCAGTGCACCTGCTTGGCCACCAGGCCGAGGTCCACCAGATCCACGAGCGCGCCCCGAAGGGCGTCGCCGACCGCCTTGAGGTCGGTCTCGGACAGGGGGCTCTTCACGACAGACATGCATGTCCTCCACTCGGTTGTCGGTCATTCCCACCATGACATAGGCCCCCGAACCAGACATTCGGAGGGGGTCTCCTGGGAGACCACATGCACCCAGACACGGTCATTCGCGCGCCTACCCCGCAAATCGACAACCAAAAGCCCCGGACCACCACCCTTGGGGCGGCGACCGGGGCTTGTCCCGCATCACACCAGTGGACCGTGCATCAGCCAGTCGTCGGCTTCTGCCATCGTCCCTCGCACGGACCTGTAGCCGAGAGCGAACGGACCCGGCCGGACCTGATCCGACCTGATCCCACCGATCTCCCTACCGATCAGGCAGCGACGACATCGACAGCTTCCGCCGGAGCCTTGATGGTCACCCGCTCGGTCGGCACACCTGCCACCGACGTCACGGAGACCGAGTTCAACATCGAGCGCACTGGTGCAGGCACCGGCTCAGTGGCTGCTGCCGACTGAGCCAATTCGGCGAGCGACAGTTCGTCGCTCACTTCGCGCATGAGCTCGGACATCCGTACATCAAGCGCGTCGCAAATCGCGGAGAGCAGTTCGGAGGAAGCCTCCTTTTGCCCCCGCTCCACCTCGGAGAGATAGCCGAGTGAGACTCGGGCGGACGAGGAGACTTCGCGCAGAGTACGGCCCTGGCGCTGGCGCTGCCGACGCAGCACGTCACCCAACAGGCGACGGAGCAGAATCATCGGTGGCTCCCTCCTCGGACCGCGTAGCCGCATCCTTCACGCCCCACCGTACCGCCTTGCGCTGCGGCCGTGCGGGGAGCGATGTCGTGTTCACTCAGGGCTGCAAACATCAATTCCCCCCGTTCTGTTCCGTATCCTGTGCCCGCGCATTCCCGCGGAGTTCATCGGCGAGGAGTCCGAGCACGCTCCGTACACTCTCTCTACGGATTTCCGCCCGGCTCCCGTTCAACCTCAGTGCGGCCACATTCCCTGTTCCGGTCGGGCCTGCAACGGCCACGTAGACCGTCCCCACCGGCTTGCCGTCCTGCGGTTCGGGTCCGGCCACTCCGGTGGTGGCGATGCCCCATGAGGCCCCCAGCAGGGTGCGCACTCCCCTGGCCATCTGCTGTGCCACCTGCGGGTCCACTGCACCGCGCTCCGCCAGGAGGGCCGCGTCGACATGGAGCACGGTGTGCTTCAGGGCGGTCGCATAGGCGGTCACCGAGCCGCGAAAGGCCGCTGACGCCCCCGGAACGGCCGTCAGTTCCGCCGCGACCAGTCCGCCCGTGAGGGACTCCGCCACGGCGACCGTCTGACCACGCTCCGCAAGCACGGCCAGGATCTCGGCAGCCGCCTTCATCGTCCTCCACCGACCGCACCGCGGGCCTTGGCTAGCCCTCTGCGGCGCATCACGATCGCCTGTCGCACGTAATCGAGTCCGGTGATCACCGTCAGCAGCACGGCGACCGCCATCACCCAGAAGCGCATCGTGGCCAACGGGCCCGTCAGCGCGAGGACGTACATGCCGACCGCCGTGCCCTGGGCGAGCGTCTTCAGTTTTCCGCCGCGGCTGGCCGGAATGACGCCATGACGGATCACCCAGAACCGCATCAAGGTGATGCCCAGCTCACGGAAGAGAACGACCCCGGTCACCCACCACGGCAGGTCGCCGAGCGCCGAAAGACAGATGAGCCCGGAGGCCATGATCGCCTTGTCGGCGATCGGATCGGCGATCTTCCCGAAGTCGGTGACGAGGTTGTAGGTCCGGGCGAGGTGTCCGTCGAAGATGTCGGTGATCATGGCCACCGCGAACGCGGCCCACGCCCAGGCGCGCCAGACCGGGTCGTATCCCCCGTCCTGGAGCATCAGAAAGACGAAGCCCGGCACCAGGACCAACCGGACCATGGTGAGGATGTTGGCGATGTTCCACAGACTGGCCTGATTGACCGCTGCGGCACCCAGCTTGCCGCCGGGTACGGGCTTACCGGTGCCGCCCCCCGTGGAAGCCGGCACTCCGGTCATCTGCCCGCCCCCTCGACCGGAATCGGGCGGGCGCCGCCCTCCGCCGACCGAGCAGCCGCCCCGACCGGGACGAGGTCGCCGTCGAGGTCATCGCCGGGCAGACCGCAGTATTCGGCCACCAGGTCGACGCCTTCCGTGGCGACGACCTTCGCCCTGACCATACGGCCGGGCACCAAGCCCTCACTCGCGGTGAAGACGATCTGCCCGTCGGTCTCGGGTGCCTGGTGCGCCGCCCGGCCCACCGCTCGCTCGTCGCCGTCCGCACCCCCGATGGATTCGACGAGCACCTCCAGGCTCTCCCCGAGGCGCTCCTCCGCACGCTGCGCGGTGAGCTCCTCGGCGAGCCGGGACAGATGCGCCAGCCGTTCGGCGATCACGTCGTCGTCGAGTTTGTTCTCGTAGGAGGCCGCCTCGGTGCCGTCCTCGTCCGAGTAGCCGAAGACGCCGATGGCATCCAGCCGCGCGCCCGTCAAGAAGCGCTCCAACTCGGCGAAGTCCGACTCGCTCTCCCCGGGGAAGCCCACGATGAAGTTGGACCGGACGCCGGCCTGCGGCGCCTTGCCCCGGATCGTCTCCAGCAGCTCCCAGAAGCGCTCGGTGTCACCGAACCGCCGCATCGAGCGGAGCACGCTGGGAGCGGAGTGCTGGAAGGAGAGGTCGAAGTACGGGGCGATCTTCGGCGTCGAAGTGAGCACGTCGATCAGCCCGGGCCGCATCTCGGCGGGCTGAAGGTAGCTGACCCGCACCCGCTCGATGCCGTCCACGGCCGCCAGCTCGGGCAGCAGCGTCTCCAGCAACCGGATGTCGCCCAGGTCCTTGCCGTACGAGGTGTTGTTCTCGGAGACCAGCATGACCTCCTTCACCCCCTGCTCCGCCAGCCAGCGGGTCTCACCGAGGACATCGCTGGGTCGCCGGGAGATGAAGGAGCCGCGGAACGAGGGGATCGCGCAGAAGGAGCAGCGACGGTCGCAGCCGGAGGCCAGCTTCACGGACGCGACCGGGCTGGTGCCCAGCCTGCGGCGCAGCGGCGCACGCGGGCCGGAGACCGGTGCCACGCCCTCGGGCAGATCGGTGGGTGCCCCGTGGCCGGGGAGCGCCACTTCCGAGGCCGTGGACGCCTGCTGCCGCTCGGCAGGGCTGAGCGGCAGGAGTTTGCGTCGGTCGCGCGGGGTGTGGGAGGCGTGGATTCCGCCGTTGAGAATGGTCTGGAGCCGGTCGGAGATGTCGGCGTAGTCGTCGAACCCGAGCACGCCGTCGGCTTCGGGCAGCGCTTCGGCGAGTTCCTTGCCGTACCGCTCGGCCATGCAACCGACGGCGACCACGGCCTGGGTTCTGCCGTGGTCCTTCAGATCGTTCGCTTCGAGGAGCGCGTCGACGGAGTCCTTCTTCGCGGCCTCGACGAACCCGCAGGTGTTGACGACGGCGACGTCCGCATCGGAGGCTTCCTGGACGAGCTCCCAGCCATCCGCTGCCAAGCGGCCTGCGAGCTCCTCCGAGTCCACCTCGTTACGGGCGCAGCCAAGAGTGACAAGGGCGACGGTACGGCGTTCGGGCATGGGCTCAAGACTACTTTGTCCTGACCCACGCCCCTGCCGCCAGGCCCGTCGGCGGGTGTCCCGATGGCCGCTCCGCTGCTTCTGGCCCCTCGGGAACCGGCTGTCCGCGCCGCGTCTGAGGTGCGCTTACTCAGCCGGCCTCGGGGTCGCCCTTGGTGTAGGAGAGTCGCTCGACCTGTCCCGGCTTGAACTCGTCCTCGACCTTCTTGCCGTTCACGAACAGCTCGATCGCGCCGGCATTGCCCAGGATGAGATCGATTCGATCATCGTCCTGGAAGGTCCGGGAATCGCCCTTGTTCAGCGTGCCGTCGAACAGCAGCTTGCCGTTGTGGGACTTGACGGAGATCCAGCTCTTGTCTTCGAGCACGGACAGGGTGACCGTCACCTTGTCCTTCGGCACGGCGGCGATGGCACCGTCCGACGGGTCGGGCTTGGGGTCGGCGGGCTTGGTGTTCGTGGCCTTGGTGGGCTGCGGCTTCTCCTCCGCTGCCGGTCCCTCGGCGACCTGCTGCTTCTTTCCCCCGTCGTCCTCGCCGTTGAAGAAGGTGAAACCGACGAAGCCCACCACGGCGACGATCGCGGCCACCATGGCGGCGGTCCAGTTGGGACGGCGCGGTTCGGGCCGGATGCGCTCGGCCTCGAACAGGGGTGCGGCAGGAGTCGGGGCGGGCCTGCCGCCGTGCTCGGAGTCGTACTGTGCGACGAGCGGGTCGGGGTCGAGCCCGACCGCCTGCGCGATCATGCGGATGTGACCGCGGGCGTAGACATCGCCGCCGCTGCGGGCGAAGTCGTCCTGCTCGATCGCATGCACGATCGGGATGCGCACCCGGGTGGTGGCACTGACCTCGTCTACGGTCAGACCTGACGTGATACGGGCCTGCTGGAGGACACGGCCGATCGAAGGCCGCTCTTCCTCTGGGGAAGGCCGGTCGTCTTCGGGGGAGTTGCCGATGGACACGGGGGTGCCTTTCGAGCGTGTAACCACCTGCTGGAGGTTCAGTGTATGGGTGGTACGAAAGGGTGGGGCAACCGGGCGGACAGACTTTGTACGCCATCGGAATGGCTGGTGACGTCCGCGACGGTGAGGGCTGTCGTGACGGTTACACCGCCTCTCCCTCAACTTGACGTTCGACCGGGGGAAACGGTTGCCCATCAAAATCCCTCAACTCTGAGACTCCCCCCGGATGACGGCCAGCACGCCATCGATTTCATCGGACTTCACCAGGACGTCGCGGGCCTTGGAACCCTCGCTGGGGCCCACGATGTTGCGGGACTCCATCAGGTCCATCAGGCGTCCGGCCTTGGCGAAGCCGACCCGCAGCTTGCGCTGGAGCATCGAGGTGGACCCGAACTGGGTCGACACCACGAGTTCGGCCGCCTGGCAGAGCAGGTCAAGATCGTCGCCGATGTCCTCGTCGATCTCCTTCTTCTGCTTGGAGCCCACCACGACGTCGTCGCGGAAGACGGGGGCCATCTGATCCTTGCAGTGCTGGACGACGACGGCGACCTCGTCCTCGGTGACGAAGGCGCCCTGCATACGGGTGGGCTTGTTCGCGCCCATCGGCAGGAACAACCCGTCGCCCTTGCCGATCAGCTTCTCCGCGCCCGGCTGATCCAGGATGACCCGACTGTCGGCCAGCGACGAGGTGGCGAAGGCCAACCGGGAGGGCACGTTCGCCTTGATCAGCCCGGTGACGACGTCGACGGACGGCCGCTGGGTCGCCAGTACCAGATGGATGCCCGCAGCGCGCGCCAGCTGGGTGATGCGGACGATGGCGTCCTCCACGTCACGGGGGGCGACCATCATCAGATCGGCCAGCTCGTCGACGATCACCAGCAGATACGGATAGGGGTGGAGCTCGCGTTCGCTGCCCTCGGGCAGCTTCACCTTTCCGTTGCGAATCGCCTGGTTGAAATCGTCGATGTGTCGATAACCGAAGGCGGCGAGATCGTCATAGCGCAGGTCCATCTCGCGGACCACCCACTGGAGCGCTTCCGCGGCCCGCTTGGGGTTGGTGATGATCGGGGTGATCAGATGAGGAATGCCCTCGTACGCGGTGAGTTCGACCCGCTTGGGGTCGACGAGCACCATGCGTACATCCTCCGGAGTCGCCCTTATCATCACGGACGTGATGAGGCAGTTGATGCAGGACGACTTGCCTGAGCCGGTCGCCCCCGCGACAAGGATGTGCGGCATCTTGGCGAGGTTGGCCATCACATAGCCGCCCTCGACGTCCTTGCCGAGCGCCACCAGCATCGGATGGTCGTCCTCCGCGGCGTCCGCGAGCCGCAGCACGTCCCCGAGGTTAACCATCTCCCGGTCGGTGTTGGGAATCTCGATGCCGACGGCGGACTTGCCGGGGATGGGCGAGATGATCCGTACGTCGGGGCTGGCGACGGCGTACGCGATGTTCTTCGTCAGGGCGGTGATCCGCTCGACCTTGACGGCCGGGCCGAGCTCGACCTCGTACCGGGTCACAGTGGGACCGCGGGTGAATCCCGTGACGGCGGCATCGACCTTGAACTCCATGAAGACGTTGGTGAGCGAGGCCACGACGGCGTCGTTGGCCGCACTGCGCGTCTTCCCGGGCCCGCCCCGCTCCAGCAGATCGAGGGAGGGCAGCGAATAGGTGATGTCCCCCGCGAGCTGAAGCTGCTCGGCACGCGCCGGCAGGGCCTGCGAGCGCTCGGGCGCGGGCTTGGTCAGGTCCGGTACGCCCGAACCGGTCGCCGAGGCGGGTTCCTCGGCCCGCTCGGAACCACGGGCGGGCGGCACGGGCGAGGCGGCCTGGCGGCGGTCCGCGGTCACGTCCCGGGTGAGGCCGGCGACCAGTGGTGACGGCGGCAGGCCGTTGTAGACGGCGCCGTCGAGTGCAGCGGCAGCCGCAGCGGCGACGTCGACGGCGTCCATCGGCCGATCTCCGGTGGGCGGTGCCGACTGCCTACGGGGCCGCCGGCGCTGCGAGAGCGCGTCCTCCTCGGCGGACTGGGGCGCGTACTCGGTTGCGTACTCATCGGAGGATCCACGGCGTGCGCCGGCACGCCGGGTGCGACCGGGTACCGACTCGCGCCACTGTTCCTCGTACCGTTGCTCGTCGTCGCTCAACTCGTCGTCGTCCGCCAGGACCGGATTGGGCTGGACGAGTCCCAATCTGGTGCCGAGCAGCCGAAGCCGCTGCGGAATGGCGTTCACCGGCGTCGCGGTGACCACGAGCAGGCCGAAGACGGTCAGCAGGAGCAACAGGGGTACGGCCAGCACTTCGCCCATCATGAAGACGAGCGGCTTCGACGCTCCCCAACCGATCAGTCCGCCCGCGTCCTGCATAGCCTCGGTGCCCTCGCCCCGGTCCGGGGAGCCGCAGGCGATGTGCACCTGCCCCAGAATCCCGACCGCCAGGGCGGACAGGCCGATCACGATGCGACCGTTCGCCTCGGGCCGCTCCGGATAGAGGATCAGCCGGATTCCAACGGCACCGAGCAGTATCGGCACCAAAAGATCGAGCCTGCCGAAGGCACCGGTCACCAACATCTCGACCAGATCGCCCACCGGGCCACGCAGGTGCGACCAGGTGCCCGCGGCGACGATCAGCGCAAGCCCGAGCAGCAGCAGGGCGAGACCGTCCTTGCGGTGCGCGGGATCAAGGCCCTTCGCACCGCGTCCTATTCCGCGGAACACCGCGCCCACCGCACGCCCGAGCCCGAGCACGAGGGCACGCAGGAGGCGCAGTACGCCCCCGGTGGGAGACGGCGCAGGCTTGGGGACCGGCCTCTTGGCCGCTGTCTTCTTGGCGGGCACCCTCTTGGCCGGGGGCCTCTTGCCCGGGGCGGCCTTCTTCACCGGCGCCTTCTTGGCCGCTGCCGCCTTCTTCACGGGGCCGGCGGCACCGCTCGCACGGCCGGCGCGCGGCTTCCCGCCGGTGCCTGTAGTGCCGGGGGAACCCTTGCCGGACGTACGTGAGGCCATGGGGGTGAGGTTACCGGTGTGAGGGGCGGTGGACACGTGTGCGTACCGCTTCACCCGTTCGTGTCGCCCGGACCGCACGCGCTCATCACACAACTGTGCCGTCATTCGGCGCGGTGCCCGACCTGCGGCTCAGCGGGAGGTTCGGGGGGTGATTCAGTTCTGCGAGGGGAGGGGCGACGGGCCGCCCGTACCCGGCTCCAGGGCGTCCAGAGCTCGGCGCAGGCCGGTCAGTTTGCGTTCGAGATGGGCGGCGGTGGCCACGGCGCCGGCATCCGCGGATTCGTCGTCCAACTGCTTGGAGAGCGCTTCCGCCTGCTCCTCCACCGCCGCGAGCCGTGCGGACAGCTCTGCAAGCAGCCCCACAGACTCCTTGCTGACGCCCGCGCCGCTCTGCCCACCGCCTTCGAGCTGTAGCCGCAGCAGCGCAGCCTGCTCCCGCAGTTTGCAGTTCTTCATGTACAGCTCGACGAAGACCGAGACCTTGGCCCGGAGCACCCAGGGGTCGAACGGCTTGGAGATGTAGTCGACCGCGCCCGCCGCGTATCCCCGGAAGGTGTGGTGCGGGCCGTGGTTGATCGCCGTAAGAAAGATGATCGGAATGTCTCTGGTCCGCTCCCGCCGCTTGATGTGCGCGGCGGTCTCGAAGCCGTCCATGCTGGGCATCTGAACATCCAGCAGGATGACCGCGAAGTCGTCCGTCAGTAGCGCTTTGAGCGCTTCCTCCCCTGACGATGCCCGCACCAGCGTCTGATCGAGCGCGGAGAGAATGGCCTCCAGCGCCAGCAGATTCTCCGGCCGGTCATCGACCAGGAGGATCTTGGCCTTCTGCACCATGCCCCGTCCTCCTCGCCCCGGCTTGGGGTCTCATCGGCTCCGTGAACCGCAAGACGCACCGGGCGCCACCCCAGGGGACGACTCCCTTGCGCCGCCCGTCCTTGTGCCGGTCATGGTAGCCGCACCCTGCCCGTCGCCACACCCTGTCACCGGGATGTCACTGTGCACAGACCGGAAACGCACCGGGAGACCAGAAGGTTCCCCGAACACCACCGTCTCACACACCTTCGGCCAGAGTCGGTCAGTATCGATCAGCAATTACCCAAGTTCTCCGCCTGCTTGATTCACTCCCCGCGCATCCACTGCTCCATCACTGAGAGCAAGTGGTCAGGGTCGACCGGCTTCGTCACATAATCCGACGCACCCGATTCAATCGCCTTCTCACGATCACCCTTCATCGCCTTGGCAGTGAGCGCGATGATCGGCAGACCGGCGAACTGGGGCATCCGACGAATCGCCGTGGTCGTCGCGTACCCGTCCATCTCCGGCATCATGATGTCCATCAGAACGACCGTCACATCATCGTGCTGCTCCAGGACTTCGATGCCCTCGCGACCGTTCTCCGCGTACAGCACCGACAGACCGTGCTGCTCCAGCACGCTGGTGAGCGCGAAGACGTTGCGGATGTCGTCGTCGACGATCAGCACCTTCTCGTTGTCGAAGTGGAAGGTCGGCCGCGTCTCCGGCAGTCCCTGCGACTCCATGCCGAACTCGACGTCCGTCATGTGGTCCGGCCCCGCTGTCGTGGTCTCCGACGGGCGAGCCGGCAGTGCCGCCCGGGCGTCCGAACCGTTCAGCGCCTTGCGACGACGACGGAAGAGCGCGGCAGGCCCGGCGTTGTGCCCGTCGCCCTGACCGATCCGCCCCTCCTGGATCTGCGTCACGACGTGGGACGAATCGCCGACGGACCCGTCACCCGACTCGTCCTGGCCATAGCCCTGCGGCGGCAACTCGGTCGGGTGCAGCGGCAGATAGAGCGTGAACGTCGAACCCCGGCCCGGCTCGCTCGCGGCGTGGATCTCGCCACCCAGCAGCCGGGCGATCTCCCGACTGATGGACAGCCCCAACCCGGTGCCCCCGTACTTGCGGCTCGTCGTCCCGTCCGCCTGCTTGAACGCCTCGAAGATCACCCGCATCTTGCCCGCGGCGATCCCGATCCCGGTGTCCGTGACCGAGAAGGCGATCAGATCGGCGTCCGCCTCGCGCAGCGACCCCGCCTCCAACAGCTGTTCGCGAATCGACTGGGGCACGTCCGCGGCGGCCGGCCGGATCACCAGCTCGACGGCACCGGAATCGGTGAACTTCACCGCGTTCGACAGCAGATTGCGCAACACCTGCAACAGCCGCTGCTCATCGGTGTGCAAGGTGGCCGGCAGCTCCGGCGACACCCGTACGGAGAAGTCGAGCCCCTTCTCCGCGGTCAGCGGACGGAAGGTGGCCTCCACGTAGTCGACCAGCTGGACCAGCGCGATACGGGTGGGGCTGACGTCCATCTTCCCCGCCTCGACCTTCGACAGGTCGAGGATGTCGTTGATCAGCTGAAGCAGATCCGATCCGGCGCCGTGAATGGTCTCCGCGAACTCCACCTGCTTGGGCGAGAGATTGCCCTCGGCGTTGTCCGCGAGCAACTTGGCCAGGATCAGCAGCGAGTTGAGCGGGGTGCGCAGCTCGTGCGACATGTTCGCCAGGAACTCGCTCTTGTACCGCATCGACACCGCGAGCTGCTCGGCCCGCTCCTCCAGCACCTGCCGGGCCTCTTCGATCTCGGTGTTCTTGACCTCGATGTCCCGGTTCTGCTGCGCCAGCAGTTCCGCCTTCTCCTCCAGCTCGGCGTTCGACTCCTGGAGCGCCTTCTGTCGGTTCTCCAACTCGGCCGAACGCTCCCTCAGCTGCTCGGTGAGCTCCTGGGACTGCTTCAGCAACACCTCGGTCTTGGTGTTGACGCTGATGGTGTTGACGCTCGTGGCGATCATCTCGGCGATCTGGTTGAGGAAGTCGCGCTGGATGTGGGTGAACGGCTGGAACGACGCCAACTCGATCACTCCGAGCACCTTCCCCTCAAAGAGCACCGGCAGCACGATCACATGCGCCGGCGATGCCTCCCCCAGTCCGGAGGAGATCTTCAGATACCCCGGCGGCACATTGACCTGGATGGTCCGCTTCTCCTCGGCGGCCGTACCGATCAGCGTCTCGCCCGGCCTGAAGGACGTGGGCATGAGCCCCGCCGAGTAGCCGTAGCTCCCGCGCATGCACAGTTCGTACGAGGTCTCGGAGCCGCCCGAACCGCTCCCGGGCACGTCCGTCCCATTGCCGCCGGTCGTCATCGCGAGGAAGAACGCCCCGTGCTGCGCGGAGACCACCGGTGTCAGCTCGCTCATGATCAGCGAGGCGACGTCGTCGAGGTCGCGCCGCCCCTGCATCAGACCGGAGATGCGGGCCAGGTTGCCCTTCAACCAGTCCTGCTCCTCATTGGCGAGCGTGGTGTCGCGCAGGTTCACGATCATGGTGTTGATGTTGTCCTGGAGCACCTGGATCTCGCCCGCGGCATCCACACCGTCGATCTTCAGATTGAGGTCGCCACGGGTGACCGCGGTGGCCACGGCGGCGATCGCGCGCACCTGCCGGGTCAGGTTCCCGGCCATCTCGTTCACCGACTCGGTCAGGTCCCGCCAGGTACCGTCCACGTCCCGGACCCGGGCCTGGCCGCCCAACTGACCGTCGGTGCCCACTTCCCGGGCGACACGGGTCACCTCGCCGGCGAACGACGACAGCTGGTCGACCATCGTGTTGATGGTGGTCTTCAACTCCAGGATCTCGCCCCGCGCATCGATGTCGATCTTGCGGGTCAGGTCTCCCTTGGCGATGGCGGTCGTGACCGTGGCGATCTGACGCACCTGGCCCGTCAGATTGGACGCCATCGAGTTCACGGACTCGGTCAGGTCCTTCCAGGTGCCCGACACCCCGGGTACATGGGCCTGGCCACCGAGCCGACCGTCGGTGCCCACCTCGCGAGCCACGCGGGTCACCTCGTCCGCGAACGACGACAGCGTCGTCACCATCGTGTTGACCGTGTCGGCCAGCTCCGCGACCTCGCCCCGGGCCTCGACCGTCACCTTCTTCGTCAGATCGCCGTTGGCGACGGCCGCCGAGACCCGTGCGATGTTCCGCACCTGGTTGGTCAGGTTGCTGGCCATCAGATTGACGTTGTCGCTGAGGTCCTTCCAGATGCCGGTCACACCGCGTACTCGGGCCTGACCGCCCAGGACGCCTTCCGTACCGACTTCACGCGCGACCCTGGTCACCTCGTCGGCGAGGTCCAGCAGCTGGTCGACCATGGTGTTGACCGTCGTGACCAGTTCGAGGATCTCGCCCTTGGCGTCCACGGTGATCTTCTTGGAAAGGTCGCCCTTGGCGACCGCCGTGGTCACCTCGGCGATGTTGCGCACCTGGGACGTCAGATTGTTCGCCATGAAGTTGACGGACTGGGTGAGGTCCTTCCAGGTGCCGGAGACGCCCTGCACCTCGGCCTGCCCCCCGAGGATGCCCTCGGTGCCGACCTCGCGAGCCACCCGCGTGACCTGCTCGGCGAAGTTCGAGAGCTGGTCCACCATGGTGTTCAGCGTGTTCTTGAGCTCCAGGATCTCGCCCCGGGCATCGACGTCGATCTTCTGCGACAGGTCACCACGCGCCACCGCGGTCGCGACCTGGGCGATGTTGCGGACCTGAGAGGTCAGGTTGCCCGCCATGCCGTTCACCGAGTCCGTCAGATCACGCCACACGCCAGCCACGCCGGGCACCTGTGCCTGGCCACCGAGCCGACCGTCCGTACCCACCTCGCGGGCCACGCGGGTCACCTGCTCGGCGAAGGCGGACAACTGGTCCACCATCGTGTTGATCGTGTTCTTCAGTTCGAGGATCTCACCCCGGGCATCGACGTCGATCTTCTGTGAGAGATCACCCCGCGCCACCGCAGTGGTGACCTGCGCGATCTGACGCACCTGCGAGGTCAGGTTCCCGGCCATGAAGTTGACGGAGTCCGTCAACTCCTTCCAGGTGCCGCTCACCCCGTCCACCCGGGCCTGCCCGCCGAGCTGGCCCTCCGTGCCCACGTCCCGTGCCACCCGTGTGACCTGGTCGGCGAAGGAGGAGAGCTGCGCCACCATCGTGTTGACGGTGTTCTTCAACTCCAACATCTCACCGGCCACGTCGACCGTGACCTTCTGCGACAGATCGCCATTGGCGACGGCGGTCGTCACCTGGGCGATGTCCCGCACCTGGCCGGTGAGGTTCCTGAAGGCCGTGTTCACCGAGTCGGTGAGGTCCTTCCAGGTGTTCGCCGCTCCCGGCACCTCGGCCTGGCCGCCGAGCCGCCCCTCCACACCGACCTCACGGGCGACCCGGGTGACCTCCGAACCGAAGGACTGGAGCTGGTCCACCATCGTGTTGACGGTGTTCTTCAACTCCAACATCTCACCGGCCACGTCCACGGTGACCTTCTGCGACAGATCACCGTTCGCCACCGCGGTGGTCACCTGGGCGATGTCCCGCACCTGTGTCGTCAGATTGCGGAACACGGTGTTCACCGAATCCGTGAGGTCCTTCCAGGTCCCCGCGGCGCCCGGCACCTGCGCCTGACCGCCGAGCAGTCCTTCCGCACCCACCTCGCTGGCCACTCGGGTGACCTCGTCCGCGAAAGTGCGCAAGGTCTCCGTCATCTGGTTGATCGTCTCGGCGAGCTGGGCCACCTCGCCCCGCGCACTGACGGTGACCTTCTGTGACAGATCACCGTTGGCGACCGCCGTGGTGACCTCGGCGATACCGCGGACCTGGGAGGTCAGATTGCCCGCCATCGTGTTGACGGAGTCGGTGAGGTCTTTCCAGACACCCGCGACACCTGGCACCTCGGCCTGTCCCCCGAGCTCGCCCTCGGTGCCCACTTCACGCGCGACCCGGGTGACTTCGGAGCCGAGCGACTGGAGCTGGTCGACCATCGTGTTGACGGTGTTCTTCAGCGCCAGCATCTCTCCGTCCACATGGACGGTGACCTTCTGTGACAGGTCACCCTTGGCGACCGCGGTGGTGACCAGTGCGATGTCCCGCACCTGAGCGGTGAGCCGGTGCGCCATCGTGTTGACCGAGTCCGTGAGGTCCTTCCACGAACCGGACATCCCCCGCACCTGGGCCTGACCGCCCAGCTTGCCCTCGGTTCCCACCTCAAGGGCCACCCGGGTGACCTCGTCGGTGAACGCCGACAACTGGTCCACCAGGCTGTTGACCGTACGGGAGACCTTGAGGAACTCCCCGCGCAGCGGTCGCTCGACGCCGTCCGCGCCCTGTGACCGCACCTCCATCCGCTGATCGAGGTCGCCCTCGGCCACCGCGGACAGGACCCGTCCCACCTCGGACACCGGCCGCGCGAGATCGTCGACCAGGGCGTTCGAGGCGTCGATCGCGGCGGCCCAGGAGCCCTCGCACGCCCCGGTCTCCAGCCGCTCCGTCAGCTTTCCCTCACGTCCGACGACCCTGCGCACTCGCGCGAGCTCCCCGGTGAGGTGGAGATTCCGGTCGGCGACCTCGTTGTAGACGGCCGCGATCTCGGCCATCACATCGTCGCCGGACACCGTCAGACGCCTACGGAGATTGCCGTCCCGCATGGACACCAGGGCGGCCAGCAGCCGGTTCAGGGCAGCCGTATCTACCTCGGTCGTCCCATTACTCCGGGATCGTCCGCCTTTCGCACGCGTGCTCGCACCACGCGATGCCGTGCCAGACTCCACCGTGTCCCTCCCGCAGGGGTTGGCCGTACTACCCGGGCTATATCCGGAATCCTGCCCAGTGTTTCACCCACGCCGAACAAGGCCATAACAGTTCGGCAGCTTCGCATAACGTCTCCGCCCTTGCAGGGCGGAAACAGCAGCGACCGGCATCCGCTCGGACAGCGAAGGTAAGTAACCTGGCATCCGGCTGTCCAACCGCCCCGGTCTGCCCGGCCGGGTCGATGTGGGCGTGCGAACTACCACCGGGCACCGGGAGGGGCAAGCCGATCATGGCTAAGCCGGGCGTCGAGACGCGTATGAGGAGTTCTGTGATCACCGCGCGGGCGGCTGCCAGCTTCGATCCTGTCGGGCGGTCCGTCGCGACCGCCCGCGCTTTCGTACGTGACACGCTCCAGGGTTGGGGGCACTCGGAAGTCGTCGACGACGCCGTGGTCCTCACCAGTGAACTGGTCACCAACGCCATCATCCACGCGGGAACCGCAGCCGACGTGCTGTGTCTGCGCACGGAAGACAGCGTGCGGGTCGAAGTCGCCGACCGCTACCCCGAACGCGAGGTTCCCATCCAGAGCGCGACGCGCGCCCTCGGCAACCTCGACAGCGAGAACGGCCGTGGGCTACTGCTGTGCTCCGCGCTCGCCTCCCGCTGGGGCGTCGAGTACACGCCCACCCACAAACAGGTGTGGTTCCAGCTCGACCTGCCCCAACGCCCGGTGGGCACTCGCTCCGCCGGTCCGGTGCTGCCGACCTCGCTCCTCCCCGTCGCCGACCAGCGGGTGCGCGTGGCGGTCCTCCAGATCGACGCGGCCAAGGTGATCTCGGCGTGGAACGAGGACGCCGAGCGCATCTTCGGATACGCCGCTGAGCAGGTCATCGGCAAACCCCTCGGTGACATCGCCGCCTGGCCGCACACCCCGAGCATCGGTACGGGCCTGGCCGAAGCCCTGCTGCTGTCCCGCTGGGAGGGCAGCTACGGCATCCGCGACACCGACGGCCGAGTGGTCCCCGTCTACGCCTCACACCTGCGGGTACGGGACACCAACGGCGAGCCGTCCACCGTCTGCCTCCTCGTCAGGGACGACGAACGCGCCGTCCTCCAGACACCGCAGCGCGCTCCCGTCAGCGACTCCGGCACCGAGAACAACGCGACGGACCCGTTCGAGGTCTTCATCGGCTCCCCGGCACCGGACGACCTCGACGGCCTGCTCCAGCGCACCGTGGAACGCGCCCGTGACATGCTCGACGGCGACGCGGCCTTCCTGCTGCTTGCAACCGACGACGAGACCGAGTTGGAGGTGCGCGCCACCACCGGACTCCCGTCGGCCCGTCAGCGTTTCGCCCGGGTGACCGTCGAGGCCGGTACCGGACGCTACGGCTCGGCCAGGATGCCCGCGGTCCACGAGGACCTCGTCGCCGTGCCCGGTGCGGTGCCATTGCTCAACTCGACCGGGATGCGTTCCGTCGTCACCGTCCCCCTCAAGGTGGAGGGCAGACTCACCGGTTCCCTCGGGGTGGCCGCGGAGTCCGCGGGCCGCTACTCCAACGAGGAGGCACTGCGCCTCCAATTCGCCGCGGACCGCATCGCACTGGCCGTCGAGTCCGCCCGACTCGGCGAACTGGAGCGGTTGCGGCGCGGCTCGCTCTCGTTCCTCGTCGAAGCATCCGACCTGTTGGCCGGAACACTCGATCGTGACCAGACACTGGCCCTGATGGCGCAGATGACGGTCCCGACCCTGGCCACCTGGTGTGCCGTCTATACGATCGCCGACCAGGCGTCGGACCCGTACCTCAGCTACGTCCTCCACGAGGACGAGGAACGCATCGACGGCCTCAAGGCGCTCCTGTCCACCATCGCCCCGCCGGACCCCGTACCGACTCCAGGAGCACGCATCTGGACCGCACCGGGCAAGGCGGCCCAGCAGGCCGCCCTACTGGCCTCCAAACACCAGCTGGGGCTGGGTACGGCTCCGCCGGTGTCGTCGGGCATCGGCACCACGCTCGCCACCGCCGCTGCCGTGGGCGGCGAGACGGTCGTGCTGCCGTTGGTCGCCCGCAACCGTGTGATCGGAATGCTCACGCTCGGCAAGCCGTCCGACGACCACTTCCGCCAGGAGATCCTCGAACTGGCCGAGGACCTGTCCCGTCGTGCGGCCCTGGCCCTGGACAACGCCCGGCTGTACTCCGAGCGGGTCGCCATCAGCCAGTCGCTCCAGCGCAGTCTGCTGCCTCCGGAGATGCCTGACATCCCCGGAGTTGAGGTCGAGGTCATCTACCGTGCCGCGGGCGAGGGCAACGAGGTCGGCGGCGACTTCTACGACGTCTTCCCCATCCGCGACGGTGCGTACGGATTCGCCATCGGCGATGTGTGCGGTACGGGCCCTGAGGCCGCTGCGGTCACGGGCTTGGCCCGGCACGCCCTGCGCCTCCTGGCCCGTGAAGGCTTCGGCGGCCCCGCGGTCCTGGAGCGCCTGAACGCCGCGATCCTCGACGAGGGCGCCCGAAGCCGTTTCCTCACACTCCTCTACGGCGAGTTGTGGCCCCAGGAGGATGGCAGCGCACTCCTCAAGGTCGTGTGCGCCGGCCATCCCCTCCCCCTGCGATTGAGCCAGGACGGCACGGTGGAGCCGGCCGCGGACCCCCAGCCGCTGCTGGGCGTCATGGAGGACCTCGAACTGCACGAGCAGATGGTGACCCTCAATCCGGGCGATGTCCTCCTGTGCGTCACCGACGGAGTCACCGAACGCCGGGAAGGGACGCGCATGTTGGGCGACGAGGGCCTCATGGAAGTTCTCACGGCCTGTACGGGACTCACTGCGGGAGCAGTCGCGACACGCGTACTGCGTGCGGTCGAACGATTCGCGGCAGAGCCTGCCTCCGATGACATGGCCATCCTCGCCATGCGTGTCCCCGAGCTGCACGCCCGCTAGCCGGACACGGCCCAGATACTCGAAGGTCGTGGAACGCAAAGAAGGCCCCCGCCAACGGCGGGGGCCTTCTGCTTGAGCCCCAATACGGAATCGAACCGTAGACCTTCTCCTTACCATGGAGACGCTCTACCGACTGAGCTATTGGGGCCTGTTGCGCTGCGGCAACGGAATAGATCATACCCCGAAACCCGCGCTGCGCAGAACCATCTACGCCGGATAGACCTTCCCCCACGATGAATCCAGCACTGGGCAGAGAGGCCCTGAGCCTGGTTCAGATTCCCCACTTCGAAGCGGAGGGCAGCCGGCCCCGTCCGAGCGGGCAACTCTCCCTCCAAATAAGAGGCTGCCCGGGAAATGTGTTGGGAAATGCGAAAGGGCCCTATACCTACCCGGTACAGGGCCCTTATCACAATGATTGTTCGGCGGTGTCCTACTCTCCCACAGGGTCCCCCCTGCAGTACCATCGGCGCTGAAAGGCTTAGCTTCCGGGTTCGGAATGTAACCGGGCGTTTCCCTAACGCAATAACCACCGAAACACTATAAAACCAACCGGAAATGTCACGGTCGTGGTTTCAGAACCAACACAGTGGACGCGAGCCTCTATGGACAAGCCCTCGGCTTATTAGTACCAGTCACCTCCAGCGGTTACCCGCCTTCCAGATCTGGCCTATCAACCCAGTAGTCTCCTGGGAGCCTTAACCCCTCAAAGGGGGTGGGAGTCCTCATCTCGAAGCAGGCTTCCCGCTTAGATGCTTTCAGCGGTTATCCTTTCCGAACGTAGCCAACCAGCCATGCCCTTGGCAGGACAACTGGCACACCAGAGGTTCGTCCGTCCCGGTCCTCTCGTACTAGGGACAGCCCTTCTCAAGACTCCTACGCGCACAGCGGATAGGGACCGAACTGTCTCACGACGTTCTAAACCCAGCTCGCGTACCGCTTTAATGGGCGAACAGCCCAACCCTTGGGACCGACTCCAGCCCCAGGATGCGACGAGCCGACATCGAGGTGCCAAACCATCCCGTCGATATGGACTCTTGGGGAAGATCAGCCTGTTATCCCCGGGGTACCTTTTATCCGTTGAGCGACGGCGCTTCCACAAGCCACCGCCGGATCACTAGTCCCGACTTTCGTCCCTGCTCGACCCGTCGGTCTCACAGTCAAGCTCCCTTGTGCACTTACACTCAACACCTGATTACCAACCAGGCTGAGGGAACCTTTGGGCGCCTCCGTTACTCTTTAGGAGGCAACCGCCCCAGTTAAACTACCCATCAGACACTGTCCCTGATCCGGATCACGGACCCAGGTTAGACATCCAGCACGACCAGAGTGGTATTTCAACAGCGACTCCCAACACACTGGCGTGTGCTGTTCACAGTCTCCCACCTATCCTACACAAGCCGAACCGAACACCAATATCAAACTATAGTAAAGGTCCCGGGGTCTTTCCGTCCTGCTGCGCGAAACGAGCATCTTTACTCGTAGTGCAATTTCACCGGGCCTATGGTTGAGACAGTCGAGAAGTCGTTACGCCATTCGTGCAGGTCGGAACTTACCCGACAAGGAATTTCGCTACCTTAGGATGGTTATAGTTACCACCGCCGTTTACTGGCGCTTAAGTTCTCAGCTTCGCCCCACCGAAATGGAGCTAACCGGTCCCCTTAACGTTCCAGCACCGGGCAGGCGTCAGTCCGTATACATCGCCTTACGGCTTCGCACGGACCTGTGTTTTTAGTAAACAGTCGCTTCTCGCTGGTCTCTGCGGCCACCCCCAGCTCACCGAGTAAATCGGATCACCAAGAATGGCCCCCCTTCTCCCGAAGTTACGGGGGCATTTTGCCGAGTTCCTTAACCATAGTTCACCCGAACGCCTCGGTATTCTCTACCTGACCACCTGAGTCGGTTTAGGGTACGGGCCGCCATGAAACTCGCTAGAGGCTTTTCTCGACAGCATAGGATCATCCACTTCACCACAATCGGCTCGGCATCAGGTCTCAGCCTTAATGTGTGACGGATTTACCTACCACACGGCCTACACCCTTACCCCGGGACAACCACCGCCCGGGCTGGACTACCTTCCTGCGTCACCCCATCACTTACCTACTACCACCTTGGATCAGCGGCTCCACCACTCCCCCTCACTCCGAAGAGATCAAGGGCGGCTTCACGGCCTTAGCATTAATGGGCTCGATATTGGGCGTTTCAAAGCGGGTACCGGAATATCAACCGGTTGTCCATCGACTACGCCTGTCGGCCTCGCCTTAGGTCCCGACTTACCCTGGGCAGATCAGCTTGACCCAGGAACCCTTAGTCAATCGGCGCACACGTTTCCCACGTGTGTATCGCTACTCATGCCTGCATTCTCACTCGTGAACCGTCCACCACTCGCTTACGCGGCGGCTTCACCCGGCACACGACGCTCCCCTACCCATCACAACAGGCGTTAGCCCTATATGCTGCAATGACACGACTTCGGCGGTACGCTTGAGCCCCGCTACATTGTCGGCGCGGAATCACTTGACCAGTGAGCTATTACGCACTCTTTCAAGGGTGGCTGCTTCTAAGCCAACCTCCTGGTTGTCTCTGCGACTCCACATCCTTTCCCACTTAGCGTACGCTTAGGGGCCTTAGTCGATGCTCTGGGCTGTTTCCCTCTCGACCATGGAGCTTATCCCCCACAGTCTCACTGCCGTGCTCTCACTTACCGGCATTCGGAGTTTGGCTAAGGTCAGTAACCCGGTAGGGCCCATCGCCTATCCAGTGCTCTACCTCCGGCAAGAAACACACGACGCTGCACCTAAATGCATTTCGGGGAGAACCAGCTATCACGGAGTTTGATTGGCCTTTCACCCCTAACCACAGGTCATCCCCCAGGTTTTCAACCCTGGTGGGTTCGGTCCTCCACGACCTCTTACAGCCGCTTCAACCTGCCCATGGCTAGATCACTCCGCTTCGGGTCTTGAGCATGCTACTAAAACGCCCTATTCGGACTCGCTTTCGCTACGGCTCCCCCACACGGGTTAACCTCGCAACACACCGCAAACTCGCAGGCTCATTCTTCAAAAGGCACGCAGTCACGACATACCAAACAAAAGCTTGATATGCGACGCTCCCACGGCTTGTAGGCACACGGTTTCAGGTACTATTTCACTCCGCTCCCGCGGTACTTTTCACCATTCCCTCACGGTACTATCCGCTATCGGTCACCAGGGAATATTTAGGCTTAACGGGTGGTCCCGCCAGATTCACACGGGATTTCTCGGGCCCCGTGCTACTTGGGTGTCTCTCAAACGAGCCGCAATCATTTCAGCTACGGGGGTCTTACCCTCTACGCCGGACCTTTCGCATGTCCTTCGCCTATGACTACGGTTTCTGACTCGTCTCACGGCCGGCAGACCGTAAAAGAGAGATCCCACAACCCCGCATACGCAACCCCTGCCGGGTATCACACATATACGGTTTGGCCTCATCCAGTTTCGCTCGCCACTACTCCCGGAATCACGGTTGTTTTCTCTTCCTGAGGGTACTGAGATGTTTCACTTCCCCTCGTTCCCTCCACATGCCCTATGTGTTCAGGCATGGGTGACAGCCCATGACGACTGCCGGGTTTCCCCATTCGGAAACCCCCGGATCAAAGCCTGGTTGACGACTCCCCGGGGACTATCGTGGCCTCCCACGTCCTTCATCGGTTCCTGGTGCCAAGGCATCCACCGTGCGCCCTTAAAAACTTGGCCACAGATGCTCGCGTCCACTGTGCAGTTCTCAAACAACGACCAGCCACCCATCACCCCACCCAAACCTGAGCGAGTACACCGGGACCGGCAGAAGGAACACAAGCAAAAATCGCCCATGCCCTCAGACACCCAACAGCGCGCCCAACAAACCCACCCACCAGCCACCACTTTCCACACCACTCAATAAATCAAGCAGTAGTACTCGTGATGAACCAGCAAGCAAGCTCACTGAATAGTCAACGTTCCACCCATGAGCAACCAGCATCGAACATTCGCCGATGTACTGGCCTCTGAACCAACCCCGAAAGACTGGTTAAGAAGTGCTCCTTAGAAAGGAGGTGATCCAGCCGCACCTTCCGGTACGGCTACCTTGTTACGACTTCGTCCCAATCGCCAGTCCCACCTTCGACAGCTCCCTCCCACAAGGGGTTGGGCCACCGGCTTCGGGTGTTACCGACTTTCGTGACGTGACGGGCGGTGTGTACAAGGCCCGGGAACGTATTCACCGCAGCAATGCTGATCTGCGATTACTAGCAACTCCGACTTCATGGGGTCGAGTTGCAGACCCCAATCCGAACTGAGACCGGCTTTTTGAGATTCGCTCAACCTCACGGTATCGCAGCTCATTGTACCGGCCATTGTAGCACGTGTGCAGCCCAAGACATAAGGGGCATGATGACTTGACGTCGTCCCCACCTTCCTCCGAGTTGACCCCGGCAGTCTCCTGTGAGTCCCCATCACCCCGAAAGGCATGCTGGCAACACAGAACAAGGGTTGCGCTCGTTGCGGGACTTAACCCAACATCTCACGACACGAGCTGACGACAGCCATGCACCACCTGTATACCGACCACAAGGGGGGCACCATCTCTGATGCTTTCCGGCATATGTCAAGCCTTGGTAAGGTTCTTCGCGTTGCGTCGAATTAAGCCACATGCTCCGCTGCTTGTGCGGGCCCCCGTCAATTCCTTTGAGTTTTAGCCTTGCGGCCGTACTCCCCAGGCGGGGAACTTAATGCGTTAGCTGCGGCACCGACGACGTGGAATGTCGCCAACACCTAGTTCCCAACGTTTACGGCGTGGACTACCAGGGTATCTAATCCTGTTCGCTCCCCACGCTTTCGCTCCTCAGCGTCAGTAATGGCCCAGAGATCCGCCTTCGCCACCGGTGTTCCTCCTGATATCTGCGCATTTCACCGCTACACCAGGAATTCCGATCTCCCCTACCACACTCTAGCCTGCCCGTATCGAATGCAGACCCGGAGTTAAGCTCCGGGCTTTCACATCCGACGCGACAAGCCGCCTACGAGCTCTTTACGCCCAATAATTCCGGACAACGCTTGCGCCCTACGTATTACCG
The DNA here is from genome assembly GCF_036226685.1 of Streptomyces sp. NBC_00690. NCBI lineage: Bacteria > Bacillati > Actinomycetota > Actinomycetes > Kitasatosporales > Streptomycetaceae > Streptomyces > Streptomyces sp. NBC_00690. Next base: position 6,351,778 of record NZ_CP109009.1, on the reverse strand, counting down.
CGGCTGCTGGCACGTAGTTAGCCGGCGCTTCTTCTGCAGGTACCGTCACTTTCGCTTCTTCCCTGCTGAAAGAGGTTTACAACCCGAAGGCCGTCATCCCTCACGCGGCGTCGCTGCATCAGGCTTTCGCCCATTGTGCAATATTCCCCACTGCTGCCTCCCGTAGGAGTCTGGGCCGTGTCTCAGTCCCAGTGTGGCCGGTCGCCCTCTCAGGCCGGCTACCCGTCGTCGCCTTGGTAGGCCATCACCCCACCAACAAGCTGATAGGCCGCGGGCTCATCCTGCACCGCCGGAGCTTTCAACCCGAAGAGATGCCCCTTCAGGTGGTATCCGGTATTAGACCCCGTTTCCAGGGCTTGTCCCAGAGTGCAGGGCAGATTGCCCACGTGTTACTCACCCGTTCGCCACTAATCCACCCCGAAAGGCTTCATCGTTCGACTTGCATGTGTTAAGCACGCCGCCAGCGTTCGTCCTGAGCCAGGATCAAACTCTCCGTGAATGTCTACCCGAAACCGGGTCAAACACCACACAAGAGCGGAACCATCCGAAGGAATATTCGGAACGGTTCACAGCGTCCTCGCTGTAGTGCGCCCCACACCAAACCAATGGCATGAGGACTTTTTTCAAAGGAACCACATCTCCTAAGAGACGGGGTATCAACATATCTGGCGTTGACTTTTGGCACGCTGTTGAGTTCTCAAGGAACGGACGCTTCCTTCAAGTCCCTCTCAGGACTCTCCGGGCTTTTCCCTCCGGTCTTGCGTTTCCAACCCTACCAGACCTTTTTCTCACTCCGTTTCCGGACTTCGAATTCGATCCAGCACCCGATTGGAAGGGCTTTTCGCCTTTCGGCTGAGCCGACTTTATCAGAAGATTCTGAGTCGGAATTCCCGTTCCGATGAGATCGGGTGACCAAGTGTCTGAAGACTCCGGGTTCCCGGTCGGGCGGGGTCGTAAACGTACTGGAGCGGAGCGCCTCGATGCAAATCGAGGCGCTCCGCTCCGGCTGGCGCGTCGTCAGACCGTCAGACCTCGACCACCACGGGGAGGATCATCGGGCGTCGACGGTAGGTGTCGGACACCCACTTGCCCACGGTTCGGCGCACCAACTGCTGGATCTGGTGCGGCTCCACCACTCCGTCGGAAGCCGATCTGGCGATCGCTTCCTCGATCTTCGGCATGACGTCGCCGAAGGCGGAGTCATCGATGCCGGAACCGCGTGCTTGGAAGTGGGGACCACCGACGACCTTGCCGGTGGTGGAATCGACCACCACGAACACCGAGATGAAGCCCTCGTCCCCGAGGATTCGGCGATCCTTCAGCGAGGACTCCGTGACATCGCCGACCGACAGGCCGTCCACATACACATAGCCTGCCTGCACCTTGCCGACGATCTTGGCCTTGCCGTCGATCAGGTCGACGACCACGCCGTCCTCGGCGATGACGATGCGGTCCTTCGGGACGCCGGTCAGCGCTCCGAGTTCCGCGTTGGCCCGCAGGTGGCGCCACTCACCATGGACCGGCATCAGGTTCTTCGGCTTGCAGATGTTGTAGAAGTACAGCAGCTCGCCCGCGGACGCATGGCCCGAGACGTGCACCTTGGCGTTGCCCTTGTGCACGACATTCGCGCCCCAGCGGCTGAGGCCGTTGATGACGCGGTAGACGGCGTTCTCGTTGCCGGGGATCAGCGATGACGCCAGGATGACCGTGTCGCCCTGGACGATGCGGATCTGGTGGTCCCGGTTGGCCATCCGGGACAGGGCCGCCATCGGTTCGCCCTGGGAGCCCGTGCACACCAGGACGATCTCGTGCTCCGGCAGGTCGTCGAGGGTCTTCACATCCACGACGAGGCCGGCCGGGACGCGGAGGTAGCCGAGGTCCCGTGCGATGCCCATATTGCGGACCATCGACCGGCCGACGAAGGCGACCCGACGGCCGTACTCGTGGGCTGCATCGAGGATCTGCTGGATGCGGTGCACATGGCTGGCGAAACTCGCGACGATGATGCGCTTCTGCGCGTTGGCGAACACCTGCCGCAGCACATTGGAGATGTCCCGCTCCGGCGGGACGAACCCGGGGACCTCGGCGTTCGTCGAATCGGACAGCAGGAGGTCGATGCCCTCCTCGCTGAGCCGGGCGAACGCATGGAGGTCGGTGAGCCGACGGTCCAGCGGCAGCTGGTCCATCTTGAAGTCACCGGTGTGCACCACCATCCCCGCCGAGGTGCGGATCGCCACCGCCAGGGCATCGGGGATGGAGTGGTTGACCGCGATGAACTCGCAGTCGAAGGGGCCGATGCGCTCGCGGTTCCCTTCGGAGACCTCAAGCGTGTACGGCCGGATGCGGTGCTCCTGAAGCTTCGCCTCGATAAGGGCGAGCGTCAGCTTGGACCCGATGAGCGGGATGTCCTGCTTCAGCCGCAGCAGATAAGGGACACCACCGATGTGATCCTCGTGCCCGTGGGTCAGGACGATTCCCTCGATGTCGTCGAGGCGATCCCTGATGGTGGTGAAGTCGGGCAGGATCAGGTCGATGCCGGGCTGCTCCTCCTCGGGAAAGAGGACGCCGCAGTCGACGATGAGCAGTCGGCCGTCGATTTCGAAGACCGTCATGTTTCGACCGATCTCACCGAGCCCGCCCAGAGGGGTGACACGCAGTCCGCCCTTGGCGAGCTTCGGCGGAAGGCCGAGTTCGGGATGCGGATGGCTCAAAAGACTCTCCTCACCACATACGCCACGTGCCGCTGAGGACACGTGGCGTACGTGACATTCGTGCACTTGCAGGTTCTGTACCCGATCGTGATCGATCGGGTCGTTTCACTTATTTAGTTGTGAAGTTTGTGGTCACAGCTGTACCCCGCCGGCCGTGAGGTCGATCTTCAGCTGGGCGGTCTCCTCGGGTGACAGTTCGACGAGGGGGAGCCGCAGGGGGCCGGCGGGCAGGCCGAGCAGGGCGAGGGCCGCCTTGGTGGTGATGACGCCCTGTGTCCGGAACATTCCGGTGAAGACGGGAAGCAACCGCTGGTGGATCTCGGTGGCCTTCTGGACGTCGCCGTTGATGTGCGCGTCGACGAGGGCGCGCAGTTCCGGGGTGACGACATGGCCGACGACGGAGACGAAGCCCACCGCGCCGACGGAGAGCAGCGGAAGGTTGAGCATGTCGTCGCCCGAGTACCAGGCGAGACCGCTGCGGGCGATGGCCCAGCTGGCCCGGCCCAGGTCCCCCTTGGCGTCCTTGTTGGCGACGATCCGGGGGTGCTCGGCGAGTCGCACGATCGTTTCGGTGTCGATCGGGACGCCACTGCGACCGGGGATGTCATAGAGCATGACCGGCAGCTCGGTGGCGTCGGCGATGGCCGAGAAGTGGCGGAGCAGTCCTTGCTGGGGGGGCTTGTTGTAGTAGGGGGTCACCGCGAGGAGGCCATGGGCACCGGCCTGCTCGGCCGCACGGGCGAGTTCGATGCTGTGGCGGGTGTCGTTGGTGCCGATGCCGGCCACGATGTGGGCGCGATCTCCCACCGCTTCCCGTACTGCCCGTACGAGCTGGTCTTTCTCCGCGTCACTGGTTGTGGGCGACTCTCCGGTGGTGCCGTTGAGGATGAGGCCGTCGTTGCCTGCGTCCACCAGATGGGCCGCCAGACGCTGCGCGCCGTCGATGTCGAGTGCGCCGTCCGCCGTGAATGGCGTGACCATGGCGGTGAGGACCCTCCCGAAGGGGGTCTGCGGAGTGGAGATCGGAGCCATGGGTAACACGCTACTCGTTGCTCAGCACACTGTGTCCCTTGAGGGGCGTGACGTACGACTGACGCAAGGAGCCCGGCACTGCCTGCTCGGGGGTTCAGGCAGTGCCGGGTCCGTTTGATCAGCCTAGATGAACTTCATGAAACACCGCAATGTGGACACTTCGCCGGACGAGTCCGTACATGTGTCCCCAACGGTCAGGGCGGGCCGCTGAAGAAGTCCCCCTCCGGAAATCCGGGGGAATCGCTTGCGGAGGTCGAGTCCCCGGACGTCAGGGGGCGATGCGGCCATTCGCGTTGAAGGCGGCGTGGGTCAGCGGCATCAGCCGGGCCCAGTGCTCCTCCATGCGCTCTCCGACCATCTCGATCTCCCGCTGCGGGAAGGACGGGACTGCTGCGAGTTCGTGCTGGGTGCGCAGACCGAGGAAGTGCATCAGCGAGCGGGCGTTGCAGGTGGCGTACATCGAGGAGAAAAGGCCCACCGGGAGGACCGCACGGGCGACCTCTCGGGCGATGCCCGCGGCCAGCATCTCCTGGTACGTCTCGTACGACCGGCGGTAGGAGTCCTCCATCGCCTCACTGACGATCTTGTGCTGTTCGGGGCTGCCGTCGATGAAGACGTACTTGCCCGGGCGGCCCTCCTGGACCAGCTTGCGGTCCTGGCCGGGGACGTAGAAGACCGGCTGGAGCTCCCGGTAGCGGCCCGACTCCTCGTTGTACGACCAGCCCACGCGGTGCCGCATGAACTCGCGGAAGACGAAGATCGGGGCGGTGATGAAGAAGGTCATCGAGTTGTGCTCGAAGGGGCTGCCGTGACGGTCGCGCATCAGGAAGTTGATGAGCCCCTTGGAACGCTCGGGGTCCTTCTGCAACTCCGCGAGGGACTGCTCTCCTGCCGTCGAGACGCGGGCGGCCCAGAGTACGTCGGAGTCTGCGGCGGCCTGCTTCACCAGCTCGACGCTGACGTCGGCGCGGAAACTGGGGGTGGCGGACTCGGCGGGCGTATCGGTCACCGGGAGGGGTCCTTCCAAGGGCTGCGTGGGCGGCGACCACTCTAGTCCACCTGCCTCGTCATCCTTCTTCGACCGACCCACGGCCGGACCCCGATCGACCTCGGTCACCGCGCGACCACACCACGGCCGCCGCCGTGACAGACCCCGTGACAGACCCATGACCGAGATGCGTGAGCCGCCCTGCTTGCCCGGGGGCACCGGGGGGCGTCGTCCGTCCTCATATCGGTTCCTCGGCAGCCGGCCGGCTCGGATCGGCAGCGAAAAATGGGCACCGATTCCGCTTTCCGTACGTCTATAGGAGTGACAGCTCGATCATCACACCGAGGAGAGTGCCTGATGTTCCGCCGGCGCGAGGCCGTCCCCTTTTCGTTCGTGGCCGAGCGCAATCAGTTCCGCAGTAACGTCACTCCCCCACCGAGACAGCGCCCGAGCGTCTCCCAACTCACGGGTCGCACCCTGACCGGCCTGACCATCGTCGCGGGCCTCGTCGGTTCGCTGCTCCTGGGCATGCCTTCGCTGGAGTCCAGCACCGCACCGGCCCACAGCCAGCAGTCCGAAGCGGCCGAGCGTCGCTGACCCGTACGGCCCCCCTGGGGTGGTCGGCCGAAGGGCACCTCGGTAGCCTCACCCGTCACAGCCCCATCCCGTGTGCTGGTGAGTGAGGATCAGTCGTGCCCCTGCCCTTCTTGACGGCGGACCGCACATTCGACGCGAACGCGGACGATGTTGCCCTGCCCTTCGACGATCATGACCTGTGGCGACGGCCCTACCGTCCCGGGCCCTGGCGGGTGGGGGTCGCGGCTGTGCTGCTCCTCCTCGCCTCCTTCGTACTGATCGCCGGAATGATCACCGCGTTCGCCGGTGCGCTCGGCGGGGCGGCCGTGTGCATGGCGCTGGGAGGCGGCGTCATCGCGGCGGCCCTGCGTCTGCTGCGCATGGGGGTGTGGGTGAGCCGGCATGGCTTGCGGCGCGTCGCCTTCGTCTTGACCACCACGGTGGAATGGGCCCGGATCGCGGAGATCCGGACGGCGCAGCAGCCCGTGCGGTGGCTGGGGCTGCCCCGTACGGTCCAGGGCCAGGCGCTCCTTCTCGTACGGAAGGGATCGAGTGATTCCCTTCTGCTGCTGACCGATCACAACGCGGACTTCCTGTCCCGTGTCGAGGCGTTCGACCGCGCTGCGGACACCGTGGAGGTATGGGGTTCGGAGTACCGGCCGGAGTGAGGTCGCGAAGTCGCCAAGACAGCCGAGGAGGCCGGTCACCCCCGGGGGTGACCGGCCTCCTCGGCTGTCTTGGTCTGTGTCTTCGGTTTGGTCTGTGTCTTCGGCTGGGCGCGGACGGGCGTCCCGGCTACTTCGGGGGTGCCGCGTGGAGTGCGATGGCGCGTTGCATGGCCTTGCGGGCACGGGGGGTGTCACGGGCGTCGTGGTAGGCGATGGCCAGCCGGAACCAGGTGCGCCAGTCGTTCGGAGCCGCCTCCGTCTCAGCCTGGCGCTGGGTGAAGACTCGGTCGGCGGAGTCGCGGTCGATCCGTCCGCTGGGCAGTCGTACGAGGTCGTCCACGGGCAGGCCGCCCTCGGCTTCCAGTTCCGCGGCCAGCCGATGGGCACGGGTGACGAACTGGGTGTTCTTCCAGAGGAACCAGATGCCGATGACCGGCAGGATCAGCACGGCCAGCCCGAAGGTGACGGTGATCAGTGTGCCCTGCTGGATGAGCATGATGCCCCGGCTGCCGACCAGGACGAAGTAGACGACCAGGGCGGTGGCCAGGACGAGGTAGGTGATCTTCGCGCGCATGACGGTTCGAGCCCTCAGGCCAGATCGAGGAAGTGTTCCAGCCCGAAGGTCAGGCCCGGAGTGGTCACCACACGGCGAACGCCCAGCAGGATGCCCGGCATAAAGCTGCTGTGGTGCAGTGAGTCGTGTCGGATGGTGAGGGTCTCACCCTCCCCGCCGAGCAGGACCTCCTGGTGGGCGAGGAGGCCGCGGAGCCGGATCGCGTGCACCGGGACGCCGTCGACATCGGCGCCGCGGGCGCCGTCCAGGGCCGTGGCCGTGGCGTCCGGCTGGGCGGTGCAGCCTGCTTCTGCGCGGGCCGCCGCGATCAACTGCGCGGTGCGGGTGGCGGTGCCGCTAGGGGCGTCGGCCTTGTTCGGGTGGTGGAGTTCGACGACTTCGACCGACTCGAAGTAGGGGGCCGCCTGCTGGGCGAACTTCATGGTGAGGACCGCGCCGATGGAGAAGTTCGGCGCGATCAGCACTCCGGTCTTCGGTGAGGCGTCGAGCCAGCCGCCCAGCTGCGCGAGTCGGTCGTCGTTCCAACCGGTGGTGCCGACAACGGCGTGCATGCCGTGCCGCAGGCAGTAGTCGAGGTTGTCCATCACCGAGTCCGGTGTGGTCAGCTCGACCACGGCCTCCGCTCCGACCTCGGCCAGGGTCTCCAGTCGGTCGCCCCGGCCCAGGGCCGCGACGAGTTCCAGGTCGTCGGCGGCTTCGACGGCCCGTACCGCTTCCGACCCGATGCGCCCCCGGGCGCCGAGGACGGCCACGCGCAGCTTGCTCATTGGTTTCTTTTCCTCGTGTGGTTAGGAGACCGCTTCTTGGAGTCGGTCCGCCTGGCGGTCCTTCAGCGGGCCGATCACCGCGAGTGACGGACGGTGGCCCAGCACCTCCGCTGCGACCGTGCGTACCTCGTCCGGGGTGACGGCAGCTATCCGCGCGAGCATCTCGTCGACGGACATCTGCGTTCCCCAGCACAGTTCGCTCTTGCCGATACGGTTCATCAGCGCGCCGGTGTCTTCGAGGCCGAGCACGGTGGAGCCGGAGAGCTGGCCGATCGCCCGGCCGATCTCGTCGTCCGTGAGGCCGTCGGACGCGACCCGGTTGAGTTCGTCCCGGCAGATCTTGAGGACGTCGTGGACCTGATTGGGTCGGCAGCCCGCATAGACGCCGAAGAGGCCGCAGTCGGCGAAGCCCGAGGTGTACGAGTAGACGCTGTAGGCGAGGCCCCGCTTCTCCCGTACCTCCTGGAAGAGGCGGGAGGACATCCCGCCGCCGAGTGCGGTGTTCAGTACGCCCAGGGCCCAGCGGCGCTCGTCGGTGCGGGCGAGTCCCGGCATGCCGAGGACCACATGCGCCTGCTCGGTCTTGCGGCCCAGGAGTTCGACCTTGCCCGCGGTGCGCAGGGAGCGGCGGCCGTCGCGCGGGGCGAGCGGCACGGCGTCGGTACGGGTGAGGGCACCGGCCTTCTCGAAGGCGCGGCGGACCTGACGCACGACGGTGGCGTGGTCGACGTTGCCCGCCGCGGCCACGACCAGGTGGGTCGGGTCGTAGTGCTTCTGGTAGAAGCGTCGGACCCGCTCGGCCGTGAGCGCGTTGACGGTGTCGACGGTGCCGAGGACGGGACGGCCCAGGGGGGTGTCACCGAGCATGGTGTGCGCGAAGAGGTCGTGGACGCAGTCGCCCGGGTCGTCCTCGGTCATGGCGATCTCTTCGAGGATCACCCCTCGCTCGGCGTCCACGTCCTCCTGGAGGATCAGCGAGCCGGTGAGCATGTCGCAGACCACGTCGATGGCGAGCGGCAGATCGGTGTCGAGGACCCGCGCGTAGTAGCAGGTGTACTCCTTCGCCGTGAAGGCGTTCATCTCTCCGCCGACCGCGTCGATCGCCGAGGAGATGTCGAGGGCGGAGCGACGCTCGGTGCCCTTGAAGAGGAGGTGCTCCAGATAGTGCGTGGCGCCGTTCAGGGACGGCGTTTCATCGCGGGAGCCGACGTGCGCCCAGATGCCGAAGGTGGCCGAGCGCACGGAGGGCAGGGTCTCGGTGACGATCCGCAGACCACCGGGGAGGGTGGTGCGGCGGACGGTGCCGATGCCGTTCTCACCCTGGAGAAGCGTTTGGGTACGGGCGACGGCCCGCTCCTTCGAAGAGGGGCGGGCCGTCGCTCGTGAGCTGCGCGACGTCACTTGGCAGCGTCGTCCTTGTCCTCGGAGCCGGAGTTGTCGGACTCGCCTTCGATCACGGGGATCAGGGAGAGCTTGCCGCGGGAGTCGATCTCGGCGATCTCGACCTGGACCTTGGAGCCGACGGCGAGCACGTCCTCGACGTTCTCCACACGCTTGCCACCGGCGAGCTTGCGGATCTGCGAGATGTGCAGCAGTCCGTCCTTGCCGGGCAGGAGCGACACGAACGCACCGAAGGTGGTCGTCTTGACGACCGTGCCCAGGTAGCGCTCGCCGACCTCCGGCATGGTCGGGTTGGCGATGCCGTTGATCGTGGCGCGGGCGGCCTCGGCGGCCGGGCCGTCGGCGGCACCGATGTAGATGGTGCCGTCGTCCTCGATCGTGATCTCGGCGCCGGTGTCCTCCTGGATCTGGTTGATCATCTTGCCCTTGGGGCCGATGACCTCACCGATCTTGTCCACGGGGATCTTGACGGTGATGATCCGCGGGGCGTTGGGGGACATCTCGTCCGGGGTGTCGATCGCTTCCATCATCACGTCGAGGATGTGGAGGCGAGCGTCGCGGGCCTGCTTGAGGGCCGCGGCCAGGACGGAGGCGGGGATGCCGTCCAGCTTGGTGTCGAGCTGGAGGGCGGTGACGAACTCCTTGGTACCGGCGACCTTGAAGTCCATGTCGCCGAAGGCGTCCTCCGCACCGAGGATGTCGGTGAGGGCGACGTAGTGCGTCTGGCCGTCGATCTCCTGGGAGATCAGACCCATGGCGATGCCGGCGACGGGGGCCTTCAGCGGCACACCGGCGTTCAGCAGCGACATGGTGGAGGCGCAGACCGAGCCCATGGAGGTGGAGCCGTTGGAGCCGAGGGCCTCGGAGACCTGACGGATCGCGTAGGGGAACTCCTCGCGCGTCGGCAGCACCGGCACGATCGCGCGCTCGGCGAGCGCGCCATGGCCGATCTCACGGCGCTTGGGCGAGCCCACGCGGCCGGTCTCACCGACGGAGTACGGCGGGAAGTTGTAGTTGTGCATGTAGCGCTTGCGGGTCACCGGGGAAAGGGTGTCCAGCTGCTGCTCCATGCGGAGCATGTTCAGGGTGGTGACGCCCAGGATCTGGGTCTCGCCACGCTCGAACAGTGCGGAGCCGTGGACACGCGGGATGGCCTCGACCTCGGCGGCCAGCGTGCGGATGTCCGTGATGCCGCGGCCGTCGATGCGGACCTTGTCCTTGATGACGCGCTCGCGCACCAGGGCCTTGGTCAGGCTGCGGTAGGCGGCGGAGATCTCCTTCTCGCGGCCTTCGAAGGCCGGGAGGAGCTTCTCAGCTGCCAGCTCCTTGACGCGGTCCAGCTCGCTCTCGCGGTCCTGCTTGCCGGCGATGGTGAGCGCCTGGGACAGCTCGCTCTTGACTGCGGAGGACAGGGCCTCGTACACGTCGTCCTGGTAGTCCAGGAAGACGGGGAACTCGCCGACGGGCTTCGCGGCCTTGGCGGCCAGGTCGGCCTGGGCCTTGCAGAGGGCCTTGATGAAGGGCTTCGCGGCATCGAGGCCGGCGGCCACGATCTCCTCGGTGGGCGCCTCGGCGCCGCCCTTGACCAGCTGGATGGTCTTCTCGGTGGCCTCGGCCTCGACCATCATGATCGCGACGTCACCGTCTTCGAGCGCACGGCCGGCGACGACCATGTCGAAGACGGCGTCCTCCAGCTCGGTGTGCGTCGGGAAGGCGACCCACTGGCCCTTGATCAGCGCGACGCGGACGCCGCCGATCGGACCCGAGAAGGGCAGTCCGGCCAGCTGGGTGGAGGCCGAGGCGGCGTTGATGGCCACGACGTCGTACAGGTGGTCGGGGTTGAGCGCCATGATCGTCGCGACGACCTGGATCTCGTTGCGCAGGCCCTTCTTGAAGGAGGGGCGCAGCGGGCGGTCGATCAGGCGGCAGGTGAGGATCGCGTCCTCGGAGGGGCGGCCCTCCCGGCGGAAGAAGGAGCCGGGGATCTTTCCGGCCGCGTACATCCGCTCCTCGACGTCGACCGTCAGGGGGAAGAAGTCGAGCTGGTCCTTGGGCTTCTTGGAGGCGGTGGTGGCCGACAGCACCATGGTGTCGTCGTCCAGGTACGCCACGGCGGAGCCGGCGGCCTGCCGGGCGAGGCGGCCCGTCTCGAAGCGGATGGTGCGGGTGCCGAAGGAACCGTTGTCAATGACGGCCTCGGCGTAGTGGGTCTCGTTCTCCACTAGTGATTTCTCCGTTACTTTGCGTCTTGTGTCCCTTCGCCCGTGTGGCGGGGGGACTGGGCGGAGAAGCTCTCGTTCCTGGGGCCGGTCTTCGATCGAAGCACCCGGGGGCACCGGCGGACCGGTTTCCGGGAGCCACTACCGAGGACCGGCGGCGGCGAGCCAGCTTCTCCCACAGGGGTGGTACGGGTGATGCGTCTTTATTGCTTTGTGCAACCACACCCAGAATAAGTGCCGGGTGGCAGGTCACGCACGTACAGCAAAAGGGAGCGGTTCCCTCGTCACGGGGGAACCGCTCCCTCCACGGCGTCTTACTTGGCGCCGCCGGCCGCACCACGGCGGATGCCGAGGCGGTCGACCAGCGTACGGAAGCGCTGAATGTCCTTCTTGGCCAGGTACTGCAGCAGACGGCGGCGCTGGCCGACCAGAATGAGCAGACCGCGGCGGGAGTGGTGGTCGTGCTTGTGGGTCTTGAGGTGCTCGGTCAGGTCCGAGATCCGGCGCGAGAGCATGGCGACCTGGACCTCGGGGGAGCCGGTGTCGCCCTCCTTGGTGCCGAACTCGGTCATGATCTGCTTCTTCGTAGCGGCGTCGAGAGACACTCGGTACTCCTTCGTGGTGTTCTTGCGCCCACGAGTGCCCCTGGTCTTGTACTCAGGGGAGCTTCCGTGACTCGGAGGCGAAGGCGCGATGGGCGCAGCTCCCAGAAGAACCGGGGGCGCGTACACAAACGGCCGTCACCCACAGTACCAGTCGTACACCAGCGGCCCGGACGGGGATGGCCGGGTGCGGTCGGTGGTGATGTCAGCTGGTCAGGGACCGTGCCGCCGAGTAGACGTCGAGGACGGCGAGGGAGAGCGGGACGAGGGAGAGCAGGACGAGGCCCTCGGTGAGGTCGAGGAGTCGACCCCAGAAGGGTGACAGGCCCTTCTTGGGGATGACGAGGCCGATGGCGGTGATCAGTGCGGCGCCCGCGGCGACGGCGGCGGCGAGCCAGACGGTGCGGATGTCGAGGCCGCTTCGGTCCCCGTACATCACCAGCTCCTTGACGAGGTCCACGGGCGGGTTGAGGGAGAGGCCGAGTACCAGGAGCGCGATGGCGGCGATTCCGGCGACGAGGGCGCAGGCGACCTGCGAGGTGTAGCGGAAGAGGCGGGCGCGCAGGAGCATCGCGAGGCCGGCCGCGAGGGCGAGGAGCTGCCCCCAGAAGCTGCTGGAGAAGCCGAGGACGGCGGCGCTGCCGACGACGACCGCGGCGCAGCCACCGACGAGGCCCAGGAGCATTTCATGGCCGCGGCGGGCTTGGAGGGCGATGCGCTCGCCGTCGACGGGCTCGGGTTCGGGCAGGGCGTGCGGGTCCGCGGGGTCGGCGTTGAAGTCGTCCTCGGCGGCGCTTCGGGGGGATGCGTAGCCGATGGGGAGCCGGGCGAAGCGGGCGGAGAGTCCGGGCAGGAAGGCGACGAGCCCTATGGCGACGGGTACGACGACGGCGGCGGTCTCGGTGGCGGTGGCCTCGGTGAGGATGCCGATGAACGTGGCGAGGGTGCCGGTGGCGCTGAGGAAGGTGGCGGCCACGAAGGGTGCGTCACCGCTGGGGGTGAGGGCGACGAGGGCGACCGAGGCGATCAGGACGGTGACGCAGCCGAGGAGGAACTGAAGTCGGCCGGGGCCGTCGCCGCTGTCGGGGGCGATGATGCCGGAACCCGCGATCAGGAGCAGGGGCAGTGCGCCGAGTCCGAGGGCGACGGCGGTGGCGCGGTCGGCGTAGACGCGGGCGCGCACCCCGGCGAAGGCGGTGAGGAGCAGTCCGGCGGCGCCGGCGATGATGCCGGGCAGGCTGTGCATGTCGTGGTGGACGGGGTCCGCGAACCAGAGGATGAAGCCCATCAGCACCAGCAGCACCACGCCGCCCAGCTGTCCTGCGGCGCGCAGGAGTTCGTCGCTCCACAGATGCCGGTCGCGGCGCACGGCGGACGCCACGGCGTCCGACACATCGTCATAGACGGCCGGGGGGAGGGACTCGGCGAACGGGCGGAGGCTGAGGACCTCGCCGTCGAGGATCTGTTGGGCCGAGAGCGTGCGGGCGCCGTCGAGGACCGTGCCGTCCCGGCGGACCAGGTGGTAGCCGGTGGGCGTACCGGGGGTCTGGGTCTGGCCGGTGAGCCGCAGGATCTCCGGGTAGACGTCGGCGACGGCGATGTCTTCGGGAAGGGCGACATCGATCCGGCTGTCCGGCGCGACGACGGTGACGCGGCAGAAGCCGGTCGCTGCGGTCGTACTCACTGTCTGGTCCCCCTGATTCGCGGTTGCGCACACTGCGCGCGCCACCCTACCGGGACATCTTGGGCTGGTCTGCAAGTAGGATCGCCGTCGCGCGGAGGGGGCCCGCCGCTCACGGGGGCGTCGGTACGAAAGCTGCCCACCAGCATCCAACTGCACATGCTTTTCGTCCGTATCGAGGGATTGATGCTCCGGTGAGCCAGATCGTCGTGAAACGCCCGCCGAGGTCACTGCCGCCTGAAGTGCCCACTGATGCACTGGCCCTTGAGCCGCCTCCCGAGCTCCCGCGGGGGCAGCAGGAGGGCATGCTGATGCAGATCCTGCCGGTGCTCGGCATGGGGTCGTCGGTGGTCTTCTTCTTCTCGCCGCAGGCACCTCCGTTCATGCGCATCATGGGTGTACTGATGCTGGTGTCCACCCTGGCGATGGTGATCGCCCAGGTGGTGAGATTCCGTCGGGGTACGCAGGGGCAAATGGCGGATGTCCGGCGGGACTACCTCAAATACCTCGCCCAGACACGGCGGACCATCCGCAAGACAGCGCGCAGTCAGCGGGACGCCCAGCTCTATCTGAATCCCGATCCGGAGCAGTTGTGGTCGCTGGTGGCCGAGGGCTCGCGGGTGTGGGAACGCCGGGTGGGCGACCATGACTTCGGTCAGATCCGGGTCGGGCTCGGTGCGCAGCAGTTGGCGACGCCGCTGATCGCGCCGGACACGGCACCGGTGGACGAGTTGGAGCCGCTGGCCGCGGGGGCGATGCAGCAGTTCCTGGCGGTCCACGGTTCGTTGGACGGCCTGCCGATGGCGATCTCCCTGCGCGCCTTCTACCACTTGACGGTTTCCGGGGAGCCGCAGTCGGCGCAGTCCGCCGCGCGTGCTCTGGTGACCCAGTTGGTGACCCTGCACTCCCCCGACGACCTGATGGTCGCGGTGGTCGCCGCTCCGGGGTCCGTGGAGCGGTGGGACTGGACGAAGTGGCTGCCGCACACCCAGGTGCCGGGCCAGATCGACGGGGCCGGCAGCAAGCGGCTGTTCGGCGATGACCTCGGCGAGTTGGAGCAGTTGCTGCACAGCAGGTTGGAGGGCAGGCCGCGGTTCAGTCGGGACAACCAGCCGGTGCTCGACCAGCCGCATATCGTCCTGGTGCTCGACGGCGGGATGGTGCCGCCCGACTCGCTGTTCGCGGCGGCCGAGGGGTTGCAGGGCGTGACCATCGTCGAGGTGGTCTCCGGTGATCTCGACGAGCCGCGCGGTGGACTGTCGATCGTGGTGCGCCCGGGGAAGCTGCGGCTCGCGTCGGGGCACCGGGTGGCGTACGAGGGGGTTCCGGACGGGATCTCGCTGCCCGCCGCGGAGGCGCTGGCGCGGCAACTGGCGCCGCTGCGCACGGGCGGGGGCGACGACGACGAGCCGCTGCTGGCGAACCTGGACTTCACGGACCTGTTGAATCTGGGGGACGCGGCCAGCGTCGATGTGGCGCGGACCTGGCGGCCCCGGTCCATGGCGGAGCGGTTGCGGGTGCCCATCGGTGTCGGCGAGGACGGCCAGCCGGTGATGCTGGACCTCAAGGAGGCGGCGCAGGAGGGCATGGGTCCGCACGGGCTCTGTGTCGGCGCCACCGGCTCCGGAAAGTCGGAGTTGCTGCGGACCCTGGTGCTCGGTCTCGCGGTCACCCACTCCTCGGAGACGTTGAACTTCGTACTTGCCGACTTCAAGGGTGGTGCGACCTTCGCGGGGATGTCGCAGATGCCGCACGTCGCGGCTGTGATCACCAACCTGTCGGACGACCTGACGCTGGTCGACCGCATGGGGGACGCGATCCGCGGCGAGTTGCAGCGGCGGCAGGAGTTGCTGCACAAGTCGGGCAACTACGCCAACATCCACGACTATGAGAAGGCCCGTGCCGCGGGTGCCCCGCTGGAGCCGCTGGCCTCGCTGGTGCTGGTGCTGGACGAGTTCTCCGAACTGCTGACCGCCAAGCCCGACTTCATCGACATGTTCATCCAGATCGGTCGGATCGGTCGTTCGCTGGGCGTGCATCTGCTGTTGGCGTCCCAGCGGCTGGAGGAGGGCAAGCTGCGGGGGCTCGACACCTATCTCTCGTACCGGGTCGGTCTGCGGACGTTCTCGGCCGCCGAGTCGAGGGCCGCGATCGGGGTGCCGGACGCGTACCACCTGCCGTCGGTGCCGGGCTCGGGCTATCTGAAGTTCGGTACCGAGGAGATGACCCGGTTCAAGGCGGCGTACGTCTCGGGGACCTATCGCACCGGCGGACCGGACCTGTCGGCCGGCCAGTTGCCCATCGAGCGGCGGCCCGCCGTCTTCACGGCCGCACCGGTGCCGGTGGTGTACGCGGCTCCCACGCCGATCACCAGTGCGTCCGCCCGTACGCACGAGGACGAGGCGCTGGCGGACACGGTGCTGGACGTGATCGTGCGCCGGTTGGAGGGGCAGGGCGTGCCCGCGCACCAGGTGTGGTTGCCGCCGCTGGACCAGGCACCGACGCTGGACCAGTTGCTGCCGGGGCTGGCGCCGACGGCGGATCGCGGGCTGACTGCGACGGAGTACACCCGTCCCGGGGGCCTCACGGTTCCGCTGGGGCTCATCGACAAGCCCTTCGAGCAGCGGCGCGAGGTGCTGTACCGGGACTTCTCGGGTGCCGCGGGGCACATGATGATCGTGGGCGGTCCGCAGTCGGGTAAGTCGACGCTGATGCGGACGCTGATCTCGTCCTTCGCCCTCACCCACACCCCGTACGAGGTCCAGTTCTACTGTCTGGACTTCGGCGGAGGCGGGCTGTCGTCACTGTCTGACCTGCCGCACGTCGGTGGAGTGGCGTCCCGGCTGGACCCGGAGCGGGTGCGCCGTGCGGTCGCCGAGGTCCTCGGGGTGCTCAACCGTCGGGAGGAGTTCTTCCGCGCCAACGGGATCGACTCCATCGCCACGTACCGTCGTCGGCGTGCGGCGGGCGAACTCCCGGGTGAAGCCTGGGGCGATGTGTTCCTGGTCATCGACGGCTGGGGCGGTTTCAAGAACGACTACGAGATGATGGAGCCGCTGGTCGCGGATCTGACCGCACGGGGGCTGGGCTACGGCATCCATGTGGTGATCACCGCAGCGCGGTACATGGAGGTGCGGGCGGCCCTCAAGGATCAGATGCTGGGTCGGCTGGAGTTGCGGCTCGGTGACGTCATGGACTCCGAGTTCGACCGGAAGGTCGCGGCCAACGTGCCGACCGGGGTGCCCGGCCGTGGTCAGGTGCCGGAGAAGCTGCACTTCATGACCGCCCTGCCGAGGATCGACTCGATCAGCTCGGCGGGTGATCTGGCGGAGGGGTGCGCGGCCCTGGTGCAGGCGTCCAAGAGCCAGTGGAACGGACCGCCGGCGCCCGTCATCCGGCTGTTGCCGCGCCGGCTGCCCGCGGAGCAGTTGCCGAAGGGCTTCGAGCAGCCGCAGCACGGCATCGCCATCGGCATCGACGAGACCAGCCTCGAACCGGTGTTCGTCGACTTCGAGACCGACCCCTTCTTCCTGGTCTTCGGCGAGAGCGAGTCCGGCAAGACCGCGCTGCTGCGGCTGATCGCCAAGCAGATCACCGAGCGGTACACCCCCGAGCAGGCGCGGATCGTGGTGGGCGACTACCGGCGCACCATGCTGGAGGCGGTGGCCCCCTCGCACCTGCTGGAGTACGCCCCGATGACGTCGGCCATGGAGATGCACATGGACGCCATCGGAACCGTCATGGGCAAGCGGGCGCCCAAGCCGGACATCACCCCTCAGCAGTTGCGCGACCGCAGCTGGTGGACCGGCCCACAGCTGTTCGTGATCATCGACGACTACGAGTTGGTGGCCACCGGTTCGGGCAATCCGCTGTCGGTGCTGGTGGAGCATCTGCCGTTCGCCCGTGACGTCGGCATCCGCTTCATCGTGGCCCGCAGCTCCGCGGGGGCGTCCCGGGCGATGTACGAGTCGTTCATGCAGCGGATCAAGGAGTTGGGGGCGCAGGGCGTCATCCTCTCCGGGGATCCGGGTGAGGGCGACATCCTGGGCAACGTCCGGGCGCGGCCGATGCCTCCGGGACGCGGCACGTTCGTTTCGCGCAAGCGCGGCGCGCCGCTGATCCAGGTGGGCTGGCTGCCGGATCGCTGACGACCATAGGGTGTCCAGGGCCGTCCGAAGGGGCGGCCCGACAGATGGCTCTCCTCCGGGAGGGCCATCTGGTTCGACCGAACCGTGGGAGGGACGGCGCGATGGCTGACTCAGCCGACAAGGAACGCCAGAAGGACGAGTTGTACGCCCTCGACATCTCCGGTGTGGAGTGGCTCAGCGCCCCCGGCACCAGCGAGGACGAGGAGCGGGTGGAGATCGCCCATCTGCCCGGTGGCGCGGTCGCGATGCGCTCGTCGCTGGACCCGGACACCGTGCTGCGCTACACCGAGGCCGAGTGGCGGGCCTTCGTCCTCGGGGCGCGTGACGGGGAGTTCGACCTCACCTGAGCTCTTGCGTTCGGGTCGGACCGGTACGGGCCGACCCGAACGAGGGGTTGCCCGGCCGGTGCCGGGCAACCCCCCTCGTCATGGGCGCAGTTCGGATCACTGCATCATGCGGAACCGGGCTGCGTTGCCCTTGTCGGTGTCCTGGTAGCCCACGACGGCCTGGTCCAGCAGGCGGGCGATGGTCGCCAGCTCCTGGTTGAGGCCGTCCATGTTGGTGGCGATGTTGCTCTGGACCGTGATGTAAGCCTCCTTGGCCTCACCCTGCCAGTTTCCGGCGACCTGCTTCACCTGGCCCAAGAGGTCCTGGAGCTGCTGGTTGAGGTAGGTGGAGGTGGCGCGCACATCGCTGGCCGCCGTGGTCACTGTGTCGTAATTGACGGCAGTCGTCATCGTTTGCTCCTAGTGGCGAGGGTCTGCGAACGGTGCGGTGTGGATCAGACGTTGAGGATGGCGCTGCCCTGTCCGGGCTCCATCTTGCGGAACGCCTGGATGCGCTCGGTCTCCTGGGCGTCGAAGCCGTCGGCGCTCATCTTGACCAGCTGCTGGAGGTTGTCCAGGTCGCGCTGCACATCGCGCAGTCGGCGGTTGAGCTCCGCCTGCACCCGGTCGTACTCCTGCTGGGCCGCGCCCTTCCAGCCCGCCTGAATGCGGTCCACCACGCCGTTGAGCGAAGTGATCCGACTGTTCAGCTCCCCCTGGAATTTGTCGATCTTGCCGGAAAGACCGACGAGTTCGCCACTAGTGACATCAAGGTCCCTGTTGCCCGACATCGTGCCCCTTCTTCCTTCGACGGTTACGTAGACGGAAGCCAATTGGATGCCGCCCCCGTGATGGACAGGTTTCCACCGGTCCTACCGTCACTCTATCCACTCGGTACAGGTGTTCCAACTGCAAAGTAACCTGGGCCATTTACCTCAATGCGCCCTTTTGCGCCGGGTGTCGCGGAGGACCGTCGCCGACCCCGCCACCACGGACACCAGTACGACGCCGATTCCCAATGCATAGGTTGCGTACCGCTCGGTGCGTTCCTGTGGAGTCTCGCCGAGGGTGAGCGCGGCGGGCTCCGGAGCGGGGGCCTTGGCCGGACCGAGGTCGGGGGTCGGCTGCTGGATCGGGCCGCCGTCACCGTCGAGCGCGCGCACCGGGTCGACGACGCCCCAGCCGACGAAGTCATCACGGCCGTTGGTGCTGCGCTCGGCGGTCTGCTCGATCTGGGCAACAATCTCGTGCGGCTTCCAGCGCGGGTACTTCGCCTTCAACAGGGCGGCGACCCCCGCCACATAGGGCGCCGAGAAGCTGGTGCCGTTGTCGACGCACTGGCCGTTGCCGGGGACGGTGGAGACCACGTCGACGCCCGGTGCGGCGACGCCGACGAAGTCACCGGCTTGGGAGAAGGCGGCCCGCTCGTTGTTGCGGTCCGACGAGGCCACCGCGAGGACCCCGGGGAAGGCCGCGGGGTACGTCTTCTTCGACTTGCCGTCCATGCCGTCGTTGCCCGCCGAAGCGACGACGACGATCTCCTCCTTCAGCGCCCGATCGACCGCGAGCCCCAGCGCCGAATCCGGCTTCAGGGGCTTGGTCGTGTCCTGGGAGATGTTGATGACGTCGGCCTTCTCGGCGATGGCGTGGTCGATCGCCTTCGCCATCGACACATCGCTGCCGCTGTTGTTCTCGTCGTTCTGGCGGATCGGAATGATGGTGGCCTCAGGGGCCAGCCCCACGAAGCCCGTACCGGCCCGCGGGCGGGCCGCGATGATGCCGGCGACCTTGGTGCCGTGCCCGATCTCGTCGACCGTCCCGTTGGTCTTGCCCGCGTTGCCGCTCGGGTTCTCCTTGTCCACCGGGAGGAAGTCCTTCCCGGCGGATGCGTCGACGGCCCCGCGCAGTTGGGGGTTCTTGTTGTCCACGCCGGTGTCGATCACGGCCACGCGGACGCCCTTGCCCTTGGTGTCCTGCCAGACCTGGTCGAGCAGGACGCGCTGCAAGGGCCAGGGGATGCCGGGGATCTGCTCCTTCATCGGAATGGTGCACTCACCACTGCCGTCCAGGACGGGTCCCCCGCCGCTCGCGGTGTGCGGAGGGTGCACGGCGTACGCGAGCGAGGGTGCGAACGCCCATCCGGCGAGGGTGGCCGCAACGGCGGCCCGAGCAATCCGTCGGTGGGGACGCGGATGCGGATGTGTATGCGACACGGACGAGCGCTCCCTTATGAACCCTGCGGCTGGCGCGCGCTGTTGGTGTCGAGCCGGGGCCCCTTGGAAAGGAACTCCGACCACACGATCGGGACCAGCGCGGGCGTCACCTTGCCGTATCCCAGCCGGTTCTGCGCCTCGCTCGGCTCGGGGCGTCCGTCGGACTGTTCCGATTGGTCGCCCGCGCCGATCTCCGAACGGTCGCTGTCGCTGTCACCGTTGGCCTGGACCGCGTACCGCAGTCCGGTGTCGGTCACCAGGAACAACGAGCCGTCGGGCTTGGTCTGCTCGCCCTGGATCTGGGTGTAGAGGAGCCCGGTGCCGGGCGTCACATAGGTGCTGGTGCCACCGGCCGTGATCTCCGCCGGATAGCGGGAGCCCGCCCACATCGACAAGGTCGTCCGCCCCTTGTCGTCCACCTTGCGCAGCACGCTACAGATCGTGTCGCGCTCCCCGCCCGCCGTGTTGATCAGCTCCGCCTTCAGGGCGGGCCAGCGGTACTGACCGCCGAAGTCCTCGGACTCGGGGCTCATCGACGAGGCGTCCACCTTCGACGCGTCACCCTCCATGTTGAGCCGGTCGGTCTGGGGGGAGTTGATCAGCAGCCAGGCCGTGAAGTCCGACACGGGACGCACCTCGCCCTTGAGCACGACGTAGTGCTGCGGGCCGGTGCCGGTGGGGGCCCGCAGGACCATGCCGATCCGGTCCTGCTCCTCGGTGAGCCCGCCGCCGATACCGGCGTCCGCACCCACCTCGCCCGGCACTTCGGGGAACTCGACCCGACTGCCCTCGTGGAGCGTGGCCAGCCAGTCGTCGGTGACGGCCTGGGGCTGCTCCCGGTTGACCAGGGCCCGGGTCAGCACATCGGAATCGTCGCCGGGCACCAGGTACTTGGTGCCGGACGGGTCGACGAGGAAGCGCTTCTTCTGCTGGCCCTGCACATAGAGGACCTGGCCGCCCTTGAGCTTCCGGGCGCCCTCGGTGAGCTTCTCGTCGCGCTTGCCGAAGACGAACGTCGCCTTCTGCACGGAGGTGCTCTTGCCCGCGCCGGGCTGCTCGCAGGCGGCCCATCGCTTGGGCTGCTCCGCTTCCTTCTCGCCGGGCAGCCGGTCGGGGGCGTACGGAATGCCGAGGATGGGTCCGCGCGGGGGCTTGCCACGGTCGAGGACGTCATCGCTGACCGTGATGACCTTGAACTGCTGGGGGTTGAGCAGCAGCCGGGCGGAGGCCAGGTTGAGAACGGGGTGGAGGAGGACCTTCTTGCTCTTGTCCTTGCCGGTCTCCAGGACCACGTACCGGGTGGTGGACTTCTTGCCCACGATCACCTTGGTGCCGGGTGCCGCCCAGTCCTTGGGCGCCTTGGGCTTGAACATGCCGAACGCGCCGAAGCCGGCCAGGACCAGAGCGCCGACGATCAGCCCGGGCACGATGGCCCGCATCGGGCGCGGCGCTCCTTCCTCCGTTCCCGTGGCAGAAGGCTGGAGGAATGCCGCCACCGTGCGTTTCTTCGCAAAGGTGTACGCGTTGAGCTCATCCCGCCGTGATGCCATGAGTCCCCATTGATGAAGAAGGCGCTATTTCCCCGTGGAGGTCGTCTGGTGCGTTCGACCTCGGGTCCTGAATGCCGGACCGGCCCCCTACTATGCCTGTTATCCGATGGCGCGCGTGGGCCGGGTAGGGTGTTCCGGCCCCTGAATCCCCTTATGGGAATGGGTCATCGGGGGCGATCGGGACGGTTTGTGGTTTTATGAACTGGGGGACGGATTAATGGCTTCCGCTACGCGTGCGCGGCGCGCTGCCCGGGGGCAATCCCCCAACCAACCCGGGGCGCCCTCACAAGGAGCGGTCGTCCCCCGGCTCAAGGGACGACCCGGACACTTCGGCTCGTTCCGACTGCAACAGTTCGTCTTGATCGAGATCGCCGCCGCCCTGTTGTTGGTGGCCTGGGTGATCGACACCCTGCTGCTGGTCCCGACGGCCGTCGTCGCGGCGGTCCTGGTGCTCCTGGCCCTCCTGCGCAGACACCGGCGCTCCCTTCCGGAGTGGCTGTCCACCGTCTTCGCGCTGCGCGCACGGACCCGCAGGGCTGCTTCCCTGGTGCTACCCGCGGACACCGAACCGGGCCTGGCCCCCGCCGTCGAATGCGACCCCGCCCTGCGGACGTACACCTTCAGCGACCGTGACCGCCGACCGGTCGGAATGATCGGGGACGGCACCTTCGTGACCGCGCTCCTCCAGATCGAGACCGGCCCCACCGCGCTGCGCCCGGAGCGGACCGCGCGGCCCCTGCCCGTCTCCCTGGTACGGGACGTGCTGGAGGTGGACGGCATCCGGTTGGAGTCGGCGCAGATCGTCCAGCACACCCAACCGGCACCTGCGCCGCATCTGCCCCAGCAGTCCGTCGCCGCCCGCAACTACGCCCCTCTCCAGGCCCAGACGGGCTCGCCCGCACTGCGGATCACCTGGATCGCGCTCAAGCTGGATCCCGAACTGTGCCCCGACGCGGTCGCGGCCCGCGGTGGCGGGTTGGAGGGTGCGCAGAAGTGTCTGGTGCGCACCGCCGACCAGTTGGCGAGCCGGCTGACGGGCGCCGGATTCACCGCGACCGTCCTGACCGAGCCCGAGCTGATCGCCGCCATCGCGACCTCCTCCTGTGCGAGCCCGCTCGCCATCGCCCAGGCCGGTCGGGCCGACGCGCCCACGCGGCGCACCCAGGAGACCTCCCGCACCTGGCGGGTCGACGACCGTCGTCACACGACGTACTGGATGGGCCGTTGGCCGCAACTGGGCGGCGGCGGGGCCTCCATGCCCCAACTGGTCGCGTTGCTGACCTCCATCCCGGCGCTGGCCACGACCTTCAGTCTCACCCTGGGGCAGGGCGATCGACAGGGGGTGACCGTGACCGGCCATGTCCGCATCACGGGTCGCAGCGACGAGGAACTGGTCACCGCCCGCCATGAACTGGAGCGCGCCGCCCGGGGAGTGCGTACCGGACTGGTGCGGCTCGACCGGGAGCAGTTGCCCGGAATGCTCGCCACACTGCCGCTCGGGGGAGCCCGCTGATGCCGTCACCCGCCACCAGACTCCGTACCGGATTCGGACTGATCGGCCCGCGCCGTGACCGGCACGAGGTGCCGTTGGATCAGCTCGCCGCACTCGCCGTGCCGGTGGGTGACGACGGGATGGTCATCGGTGTGGACGCCGAGGGCCGGCCCACCGTGCTCGGCATCAACCGCCCCACTCCGTACGACGTGACGCTGATCGGCGGCCTGTGGACGGCGCAGGTGCTCGCGCTGCGGGCGGCGGCGACGGGCGCCCGGGTGACGGTCGAGACCGGACGCGCCCCGGCCTGGACAGCGTTGGCACAGGCCGCCGGCGGCGGGCAGCAGTGCATCTCGCTCCACGATGTGGGGCGGGTACCGCCCCAGGGGCCGTCGGCGGGCAGCCCGGTCGTGGTGGTCCGCGACTGCGGCATGCGTCCACCGCGCGGCCGGGTGGTGTCCGGGCCCTGGCAGTCCGTGGTGACGCTGTTGCCGTATCTCAGTCCGGTCGCACCGCGGTTGATGGAGAAGTCGGGCGTGGTGGGGGTCCAGCGGGTGTCCCCCGACGAGGCGGCTCAGATCGGTCGCATCATGCATCTGCCCCCGGCTGAGGCGGAGGCGCTGTCCACTCTTGCGGACGGTGTGACGCTCTGGTGTACGGCACGTGATCGACAGTTCGTCATGACCCAGGCCACGGATGCCGAGACCGGATTGTTGGGCAGCGCCCGCAGGATGGACTGACCGGCGCGCCTACGCTAGGGCTTGCACTGTTTTGTCCGGCGTTTTTCCCGGTTCTTCGCCGTTTCTTCCGCTGCGTTTTGTTCAACGGCTGGTGGGCATGGGCCACGTGGGGGCCACCCTTGGCGTACGGGACGGTAGCCGACGGACGGTCGGCCCTGCCGGTCCGCCCCAATGGGCGATTAGGGTGGTGGGGAGAGCGGCGCAAGACCCTGCGGGGGTGCGCCGTAGAACCTGAGGGGACACCGGCGGTGTTCCACAGGGAGAGCCGGGCCGATCGGGAATCAGCGGTCGCTCCCACCCACGACGGCACCAGGGTGCTCGACCACACCAGGAGGCACAGTGAACAGCGATCGGGACGAAATCCGCGGGGGTTGGGTTCCCGCCGACGAGTCCGACGCGGAGCCCGCCGAGATGACGGGTGAGTTCACCATCGACTACACCCCGCCGGCCTGGTACACGCAGAACGCGTCGGGTGACTCCGGGGGTGCAGCGGGGTCGGCGCCTCCGCCACCGGCCGGAGCGCCGGTGGCGGTACCGGGGCTGCCCACGGGCAGTGGGTTCGAGCCGAGTTGGACACAGGCACGTCCGCCGGTGGCACCGCAGCCCGGCCCTCCGGTGTCCCAGTACCCGGAATCCGCACCTCCGGCTCCGGATGCTGCGACTTCGGCCCCGGTGGCTCCTGCTTTTACCCCTCCTGCTTTTGCTCCTCCTGCTGTCGACCGCCCTGATGTCAATCGTCCTGCTGTCGACCCTTCTGCCCATGTGCCTCCTGCTTTTGTGCCTCCGCCAGCTCCCACCGCTCCTTCGCCGGGGCGGCCGTCGGCCGAGGCCATGACCCCGGCGCCGGCTTCCGAGCAGCCGCCGATCACCATCGCGCCACCGACTCCGGAGCCGATGCCGGTCATCCAGCCGGTGCCGATGGTCGAGCCGGCGCCCGTCGAGCCCCTGCGGGATACGGCTGCCGCACCGGACTTCGTGGCGCCATCGGTACCTGTGGCCGGGCAGGAAGCGGCTGCTCACCGAGCCTCTTCCGCCCCGCAGCCGACACCCGACTCACCTCCGCACACCACGGGGACGCCCGTCGCACCCGCGTCCGCGCCCCTCGGCGGCGGTGATGTGGAGAGCGGAACGACCATGCGCTTCTCCCCCGCCGCGCTGGCTCGCGAGATCGCGGAGCGGGACGCCGCGGCTGAGCAGGCGCGCCCCTTGAGCACCACCACGGACACGACCGCCCCGGACACTGCCACTGCCACTGGCCCGGATACGGCGTCGGAGCAGTCGGAGCAGTTGAAGCAGTCGAAGCAGTCCGACGAGGGGGCCGACTCCGCTCCGCACGCCGAGCGCACGGCGGACGGTGCGTTCGCCGTCGGCCCGCCGAGCGACGTCGACACGGACCCCGTGGTCGAACCCGCTGCCGCACCGGCGCCCGCCGAGACACCCGAGCAAGGCGGTACGACGGCTGCGGCCGGCGATCCTTCCGACCGCCCGTCGGCGACGGATTCCGTACCGCCTGCCGGCGAGGACCCGGTCCCCGATGGTCAGTCGGACTCCGTGACCTCCGCCGATGCCCAGGACGGCCAGGCCGATCCGGGCCGTCCGGTACCTCAGGACGCCGTTCCGGCTCCCCGCGACGCGGTTCCGGTTTCCCAGGACGCGGTGCCGGCGGCCCTGCCGACACCCGCTCAGGCATGGACGCCCGGTGGTCAGACGCCGGATGCGGCCCTGCCGCCGCTGCCGCCGGCCTTCCAGCCCGCCGCACCTGCCTCCGCGCCGCAGTGGCCGGTCTCCCCGCAGAGTTCCGAGCAGTCCGCGGTGCCACCACTGCCCGGCCCCACACAGGCCGGACCGCCACCGGGGTACGGCTTCCCGCCGCCCGGGACGCCGGACCAGCGCGGCGGGTACGGCTATCCACAGCCGGGCGGCCCGATGGCCCAGGGGTCGCATCCTGCACCCCCCGGACCTCACACTCCTCCCGTACCGATGCAGCCGGGCGTTCCCGAGGTTCATCAGGGTCTCGGCGGGGCAGCCCCCCTGCACCCCCAAACCCCCGTGCACCCCCAGGCTCCCCTGCACCCCCAGGCCCCTCAGCACGCGCGGCCCGCGCCGCAGCCTCAGCCCCCCGCGCCGCAACACCAGTACCAGCAGGCACCGCAGCAGCCGTACGCTCACCAGGCCCCGCCCGGCTATGGATTCCCCCAGCCGCCCCTGCCGTCCGAGCCACAGCCGCAACCGCAGCCGCAACACCAGCCTCAGCAACAGGCAGCCGCCCAGCACCAGCAGGGGCAAGTACCACAGCCACCCCCCGGCTACGGCTATCCGCAGAGCGTGCCGCCCGCTGCCGCTCCCCTGCCACCCCAGCAGCCCACTCCCCAGCAACCCGGTCCTCAGGGGCCGCCCCGCGCACCGGGCCAGCAGCAGCCGTCCGCATACCAGCAGGCCCAGCAGAACCAGCCGCAGGCGGGACCGCCGCAGCCGACGGCACCCCCCGTCGATCCACGGGCCGGGGCCGCCTGGCCGACACCGGTCACCCACGATCAGCGGGAGCGTTCGGTGCCGGGGGCGCCGCTCGGCTACACGGCGGCGGTCGAGTTGTCGTCGGACCGACTGCTGCGCAACAACCGGCAGAAGCCCAGGTCGAGCCGGACGCCATCGGGTGCCTCCCGGTTCAAGCTGGGCGGCAAGAAGGAGGAGGCCGAGCGGCAGCGCAAGCTCGAACTCATCCGTACGCCGGTGCTGTCCTGCTACCGCATCGCGGTGATCAGCCTCAAGGGCGGTGTCGGCAAGACCACGACGACCACCGCCCTGGGCTCGACGCTGGCCACGGAGCGACAGGACAAGATCCTCGCCATCGACGCCAACCCCGACGCGGGCACGCTCGGCCGCAGGGTGCGCCGTGAGACGGGTGCCACCATCCGGGATCTGGTGCAGGCGATCCCGTACCTCCACTCGTACATGGACATCCGACGGTTCACCTCGCAGGCGCCGTCCGGGTTGGAGATCATCGCCAACGACGTGGACCCCGCGGTCTCGACGGCGTTCAACGACGAGGACTACCGGCGGGCCATCGAGGTGCTGGGCCGTCAGTACCCGATCATCCTCACGGACTCGGGCACGGGTCTGCTCTACAGCGCGATGCGCGGCGTGCTCGACCTCGCCGATCAGCTGATCATCATCTCGACACCGTCCGTGGACGGCGCCAGCAGCGCTTCGACGACGCTCGACTGGCTGTCCGCGCACGGGTACGCGGATCTGGTGCAGCGTTCGGTGACCGTCATCTCCGGGGTCCGCGAGACCGGCAAGATGATCAAGGTCGAGGACATCGTGCAGCACTTCCAGACCCGCTGCCGCGGTGTGGTCGTGGTGCCGTTCGACGAGCACCTCGCGGCGGGCGCCGAGGTCGATCTGGACATGATGCGGCCCAAGACCCGGGAGGCGTACTTCAACCTCTCGGCAATGATCGCCGAGGACTTCGTACGCGCCCAACAGCAGCAGGGGCTGTGGACCGCGTCGAACGGCAATCCGCCGCCGACCATGGCGCCGCCGATGCCCGGGCACCAGGGGGCTCCCGCACCCCAGCAGGGCCAGCAGCCCCATCATGCACCGCAGCGTCACCCCCAGGGCGGTGCACCGTACGGAGGCGGACAGCAGCCCTACCCCCAGGGGAACTGGCAGCAACATCCGCAGGCTCAATACCAGGTACCCGGACAGCCATCAGCACCCCAGCAGAATCCGGGCCAAGGCTTCTACGGAGCCCCGGGACAGACTCCTCCCCCACCGGCCTTCTCACAGCCGGGAGTCCCACAGGCTCCTCCCGGAGGGGGCCAGTCGGATGATTCCGGGCCCGCGGATGCGGGGGCTCCGCCGCCGTCCGAGAGTTGGCCGCCCCGCCAGCCCCCGCAGCCGCCACAGGCTCCTCCGCAGTAGCTCGACCAGCAGGGCCCGTACCGTCGAGCGGTACGGGCCCTCGCCGTTTCCCGACCCCCCACACGCGGTCGGCAGGTCGTTGACCTGCCGAACCTCCCCTGATAGACGTCGCGTCAAGGACGGGCCGACCCCCAATCGGCCATCAGCTCCCCGTGAGTGATGACGCGAGGTCACCATGACCACTGAGGCGCGCAGACGACTGTGGCTCGCCATGGGCGTCACCGTCGTCCTGTTGGCCGTGCTCGTACAACCCGGCCGGGCGGCCGGCGCCGGGCCCAGGGTGTTGACGGTGGCCGTCTCCCAGAGCGTCGACTCGTTGAGTCCGTTCCTCGCCCAACGGATGGTCGCGACCACCGTGCACCGGCTGATCTACGAGAACCTGACGAACTACGACGTCAAGGACGGGCGCGCGGTGCCGGGGCTCGCCACCTCCTGGACCGCCTCGCCGTCCAAGCTCGTCTGGACGTACGCGATCCGCCGCGGTGTCCGGTGGTCCGACGGCAGACCGGTCACCGCCGCCGACGCCGCCTGGACGTTCACCACGATGATGAAGGACCCCGAGGCGGCCACCGCCCACGGCAGCTACACGGCGAACTTCCGCAAGGTCACCGCGGCCGATCCGCACACCCTCGTCATCGAACTGCACAAACCGCAGGCCACCATGGTCGCGCTCGACGTGCCCATCGTGCCCCGGCACATCTGGTCCCGGGTGCGCGACTTCTCGTCGTTCAACAACGATCGGACGTATCCGGTCGTCGGGAACGGCCCCTTCGTCCTCACCGACTTCCGGGTGGACCGGTTCATCAGGCTCAAGCCGAACAGGACGTTCTGGCGCGGTGCCCCGCACTTCGACGAGTTGGTGTTCACGTACTACAAGGACGGGGACGCGGCCGTCGCCGCCCTGCGCAAGGGCGAGGTGTCCTTCGTCCACGGCCTCACTCCGGCGCAGGCTGCGGCCCTCGGGAAGGATTCGAGCATCGCGGTGAACGACGCCCCCGGTCGTCGGTTCTTCGCCCTGGCCACCAATCCGGGCGCGCGTTCCCTCGACGGCCGACGGTTCGGCAGCGGACATCGCGCCCTCCTCGATCCCGCCGTCCGCAAGGCCCTCATCCACGCCACCGATCGGCGGACGATCGTCGAGAAGGTCTTCCGGGGCCATGCCGTGGAAGGTGCCGGATACATCCCGCCCCGGTTCCGTTCCTACTTCTGGGAGCCGGGCGCAGGCCAACGGATGGACTTCGACCCGACCGCCGCGGCGGCGCTGCTGGACCGGGCGGGCTACCGGCTGAAGGGGAACGGGAAGCGGCTCGGCAAGGACGGCAAACCGCTGCGGTTCCGGCTCCTCTGCCACGCCATCGACCCCAACGACAAGGCCGTCGGCCGATACCTCCAGGAGTGGTGGGGCGGGCTCGGCATCGACGTGCGGCTCGACTGCCGGGACAACGTCTCCGACCCCTGGCTGCGCGGCGACTACGACCTCGCGTTCGACGGCTGGTCGGTCAGCCCCGACCCGGACTTCGTCCTGTCGATCCACACCTGCGGGGCACTGCCCGCGACCCCTTCGGGCACCGGCTCGACCGACAACTTCATCTGCGACCGGCGATTCGACGAGCTGTACCGGCAGCAGTCGGCCGAGTACGACGTGGCACGACGGGCCGAGCTGGTGAAGCGGATGCAGTCCCGGCTCTACGACACGGGATATCTGCACATCCTGGCCTATCCGAACGCGGTCGAGGCGTACCGCACCGACCAGATCGCCTCGATCACCACCATGCCCGAGGACGGCGGCAACATCTGGGGGCAGGACGGCTACTGGAGTTGGTGGTCCGCGCAGCCGACGGTCGGCGCGGCTGCGCGGACCTCGCTCGGCCCTTCGGCGGGGTCCGTCCTGTCCGGCATGGCCGCGGCACTGGTCTTCGCACTGCTGGTCGCGGGTCTGATCGCCCGACGGCGACGCGCAACGGCGGACGACCGTGCGTAGCAGCCTGCGCCGCTCCCCGGCGACCGTCGACGAACCGTGCGCGCCTCACCGACGCCCAGTACCCAAGGAGCGGGCCGTGTGCGCCCCGCCCCACCGCCGCCCCGGAACGGAACCAGGCCCATGACGACGGTGACGTACGCCGAGGAACGGTCGGGCCGGGCCATCGCCGGCTATGTCCGCTACGGGTTCACCAAGGTGGGCGGCGCGGTCGTCTCCCTGGTGGCCGTGCTGGTCACGGGCTTCTTCCTGTTCCGGATCATCCCGGGCGATCCGGTGAAGGCCATGACGCACGGCATGCCCACCTCGGCGGAGCAACTGGCCACGCTGCGCTCGCAACTGGGGCTGGACCAACCGTTGTGGCAGCAGTTCACCGACTACTGCGGCGCGGCGCTCAGGGGCGATCTCGGCATCTCGTACCAGTTCCACGCCCCGGTGGGCGAACTGATCGTCCAGAAGCTCCCGGCGACGGTACTGCTGACCGGGACCGCCGTCCTGCTCTATTCGGCCCTCGGCCTCTGGCTCGGCACCCACTGCGCCTGGCGGCACGGCGGGCGGATGGACCGGCTCACGACCGGCGTGGCACTGACCCTGTGGTCCGTACCGTCCTTCTGGCTCGGGCTGCTGCTGATCGTCACCCTCGCGGTCGGTACGGGCCCCGTCCCCGGACTCTTCCCCACCGGTGGCATGGAGTCCGGTGGCGCGCAGGGCCTCGCGTACGCCGTGGACGTGGCGCACCACATGGTGCTCCCGGTGTGCACGCTGGTCGCTGTCGGATATGCCCAGACGCTGCTGGTGGTGCGGGCGTCGCTCCTGGACGAGTTGGGGAGCGACTATCTGACGACCGCGCGGGCGAAGGGCCTGCGGGACGCGGACGTACGCCGACAGCACGCGGTGCCCCACGCGCTGCTGCCCACCGTGACCATGGTGTTCATCAATCTCGGCCATGTGGTGGCCGGTTCGATCCTGGTGGAGACGGTGTTCTCCTGGCCCGGTCTGGGAGGTCTCTTCTATCAGGCGCTCAGCGTGCCCGACCTGCCCCTGGTGCAGGGGCTGTTCATCGTGTTCGCCGGGGTGATGATCCTGATGAATCTGCTGGCCGACCTCGCCTGCCCCTTGCTCGATCCCCGAGTACGCCGATGACGTCCGCCCTGGTGTGGGCCCGTCGCCGCGGCTCGCTCGCCCGCTTCTGGCAGGGCTATCGCGAACAGCGCGCGGGGCTGTGGGGCCTTACCGTCCTCCTGGTCATCGGCGCGGTCGCGGTCGCCGCCCCGCTGTTGGCCGCCGGCGATGTGCGGAGCGTGGCAGACGCACCCGGTGGCCCCATGGAGGCACCGAGCGGAGCCTTCTGGCTGGGGACCGATCAGTTCGGCCGCTCACTCCTGGGGTTGCTGGTGTGGGGCGCGCGGGTCTCGCTCGCCGTGGGACTGCTCGCGGCGGCGCTGTCCGTGGCGATCGGCACGCTGGTCGGAGTGGTCGCCGGGCACTACGGGGGCTGGTTCGCCACCGCCCTGATGCGGATCACCGACTGGTTCCTCGTGATGCCCGCGCTGGTGCTGGCGATCGTGCTGGCGACGGTGTTGTCCCGCGGCCTGTGGACGGTGGTCCTCGCCATCGCGGTGACCAGTTGGCCGACGACGGCACGGCTGGTGCGGGCGCAGACGGTCGCGGTCGAGTCCCGCCCGTACATCGAGCGCGCCACCGCGCTCGGCGGCGGGCACCGGCACATCATGGCCCGCCATGTGCTCCCCCAGGTGATGCCCCTGGTGCTGGCGCAGACGACGCTCGGCATCTCCACGGCGATCCTCACCGAAGCGACCCTCGCCTTCCTCGGTCTCGGTGATCCTTCGGTGGTCTCCTGGGGCGGCATGCTCCAGGACGCCCGGGAGGCGGGGGCGGTCTCGTCCGGCCACTGGTGGTACCTGGCCCCGCCCGGGATCGCGATCGCCGCGGTGGCCGTGGCGTTCACGGTGTGCGGGCGGGCCGTCGAGTCGGTGCTCAACCCCCGTCTGGGGGCGACGCGATGAACCTCCTTGAGGTGCAGAACCTCACGGTTACCTATGGATCGGGGCCCACTGCGGTACCGGCCGTCCGAGGGGTCGACCTCACCGTCGCCGCCGGACAGAAGCTGGGCATCGCCGGGGAGTCCGGGTGCGGCAAGTCCACCCTGGCACTCGCGCTGCTGCGGCTGCTGCCGCCGTCCGCCCACTTGGACGGCCGGATCCTGCTCGACGGCGAGGACGTGCTGAGCATGCGGTGGGGCCGGCTGCGGGCGGTGCGCTGGGCCGGGGCCTCCATCGTCTTCCAGGGGGCGATGCACTCCCTGAACGCGGTACGGCGGATCGGCGAGCAGATCGCCGAACCGCTGCTCGTCCACCGGCGTGCCACACCCGCTGCCGCCCGGACCCTGGCCGGTGAGCTGCTGCGGAGCGTGGGACTGCCCGAGGGGCGCGCGGACGCCTATCCGCATGAACTCTCCGGCGGCCAGCGCCAACGGGTGATGATCGCAATGGCGCTGGCGTGCGATCCGGCGCTGATCGTCGCCGATGAACCGACCACCGCCCTCGATGTGATGATCCAGGCCCAGATCCTGCGCCTGGTCCAACAACTGGTGACGGAACGACACATCGGGCTGGTGATGATCAGTCATGATCTGGCGGTACTGGCGGATGTCTGCGACCGGCTGGCGGTGATGTACGCGGGGCGCGTGGTCGAGGAGGGGCCGGCGCGTGCCGTGTTCGACGCGGCGCGCCACCCCTACGGGCAGGCGCTCTCGGCCGCATTCCCCCGCGTCGGTGACCCGGCATCACGGCGGGCACCACGCGGTCTGCCCGGTGATCCGCCCGATCCCTCGGCGTTGCCCACCGGGTGCGCCTTCCACCCCCGGTGTGCCCGGGCCCTGGAGCCCTGTACCCGCGAGGACCAGTTCCTGACCGGGAACGACGACCATCGGGTGGCCTGTCTCCTGGCCGACCGACCCCAGGTTCCGCCCTCCGGGAGGACTCCGTGAATCCCGATGTGAGACCCGAACCCCTGTTGTCCGCAAACGGGCTGCACGTACGGTTCCCAGGGCGCCGCGGCGGACCCGAAGTGCGGGCCGTGGACGGCGTGGACCTCACCGTGACCGCCGGGGAAATCGTCGCCCTGGTCGGTGAGTCGGGCTGCGGGAAGAGCACCCTGGCCCGCGCCCTGCTGGGGCTGGTGCCGGCGACCGCGGGGCGGATCGACTTCGCCGGCGCCCCGCTCGCCACCACTGCCCGCGGGTTGAAGTCCTTCCGCCGCCGGGTCCAGCTGGTCCTTCAGGACCCCAGCGGATCGCTCAACCCCCGGCACACGGTGTACGACGCGGTGTCCGAGGGCCTGCGGATCCATCGGTACGACGGGGACGAACGGACGGCTGTCTGCCGGGCCCTGTCCTGGGCGGGGCTGCGTCCCCCGGAGCGCTTTCTGCTGCGCCGCCCGCACGAGCTCTCGGGCGGGCAGCGACAGCGGGTCGTGATCGCGGGTGCCTTGGTCCTGGAACCCGAACTGATCGTCGCCGATGAGCCGGTGGCCTCGCTCGACGCGTCGGTGCGCGGCGAGATCCTGGCACTGCTCCTGCGGCTGCGCGACGAACTGGGCCTGTCCGCGCTGGTGGTGACCCACGATCTGGGGTTGGCGTGGAACATCGCCGATCGGGTGGCGGTGATGTACCTGGGGCGGATCGTGGAGTACGGCACGGTCGAGGAGGTGCTGACGGCGCCGCGGCACCCCTACACCCAGGCGCTGCTGTCGGTGCTGCCGGAGGCGAAGACACCTGCCGTCGTCCTGGGCGGGGAGCCTCCGGATCCGACCAGGGTGGGAGGCGGCTGCCGCTTCCACGAACGGTGTCCCCTCTTGGCTGCGGACCCCGCGACGCGGGCCCCGCGCTGTCGACAGCAGGCACTCCCGATCCTGACGGGCCCGGGGGCGGCCTGCCACTGGGTGTGACCGACCCTTTGACCGACCTAGATCTCTGGCTCCTACACCTACCTTCCCGGTACGGTGATCGCCCCGCGTGTGAGCCGTAGTCGTCTCCACCCCTTCGGACCCTCGTTGGAGACGGCGTTGTCCTCGTTCGCCCTGCCCTCGTCCGCCCTCGCGCCACGCCGCGCCTGGCTGACCGATCTGCCCGTACTGCTGGTGGCCGTCGTCTGGGGTGCCAGCTATCTGGCCGCCAAGGGCATCACCACCACCCACACCGTCGTCGCGGTGTTGGTGTTGCGGTTCGCGGTGATCCTCCCGGTGCTGGTCATCGCCGGATACCGCAGGCTGAGGGCCCTGACCGCGCCCCAATGGCGGGGAGCCGCCGGACTCGGGGCCATCCTCAGCGGAATCTTCCTGCTGGAGACCTATGGAGTCGTCCACACCTCGGCCACCAACGCCGGACTGATCATCAGCCTCACCATGATTTTCACCCCGCTCGCCGAGGCCGCGGTCACCCGCACCCGACCGTCGCGGGCCTTCGTCGGCGCGGCGGGGCTGTCGGTGACCGGAGTGGTCCTGCTGACCCAGGGCGGCGGGTTCACCACGCCGTCCGTCGGCGATCTGCTGATGCTGCTCGCCGCGTTGGCCCGGACGGTCCACGTACTGGCGATGGCCCGGGTGAAGGCGGTCCAGAGCGCGGACTCGCTGTCGCTCACCACGGTGCAGTTGGGCAGTGCAGTGGCCGTGTTCGCGGTACTGGCCACACTGCCCGGCACGGGTGCGTCCCCATGGGCGGTCGCCATCGGGTTCGGCCCGCGGGAGTGGGCGGGACTGCTGTTCCTCTCCGTGTTCTGCACCCTGTTCGCGTTCTTCGTCCAGATGTGGGCGATACGTCGCACCTCACCGTCCCGGGTCAGCCTTCTCCTCGGCACCGAGCCCCTGTGGGCCGCGTCGGTCGGCATCATGATCGGCGGCGAACAGTTGGGGGCGTTCGGGGTGTTGGGGGCGGCGCTGGTGCTCGGGGGCACGACCTGGGGGCGACGGGCCGCGGACCGCGAGAGCTGACGGCCACCCGACGCACAACGCCCCGGCCGATCCGGCCGGGGCGTTCACTTCCTACGGTGCTCATCGGGCACCGGCACGGAAGGCGGGAATCGCGCTCAGGAGGCGTCGGAGATCAGCTCACGGCACTTCTTGACGTCAGCGGCCATCTGCACCAGCAGATCGTCCACGGTGTCGAACCGCTCCATGCCCCGGAGGTACGCCAGGAAGTCCACCGCGACATGGAGCCCGTAGAGATCGAGCCCGACCCGGTCGATGGCGTACGCCTCGACCGTGCGCCGCGTACCGTTGAACTGCGGGTTGGTGCCCACGGAGATCGCTGCGGGCATTCGTTCGCCGTTCGCCGTCAACCAGCCCGCGTACACCCCGTCGGCCGGGATCGCCGTGTGGGGCAGGGTCTCCAGATTGGCGGTGGGGTAACCCAGCTCCCGGCCGCGCTGCGCCCCGCGCACCACCACGCCCTCGACGCGGTGGGGACGGCCCAGGATCTCGTTCGCGCCGCCGATGTCGCCCTCGGCGAGCAACCTGCGGGTGAGCGTGGAGGAGAACGGTTCGCCGCCGCCCGCCTCACCCGTCACAAAGAGGTCGATGACCTCGACCTCGTAGTCGTACGTGGCACCGAGGTCTGCGAGGACTGTGACATTGCCCGCGGCCTTGTGGCCGAAGCGGAAGTTCGGGCCCTCCACGACCAGCTGTGCGTGCAACTTGTCGACCAGGACCTTCACGATGAAGTCGGCCGGTGAGAGCTGGGAGAACTCCGCGGTGAACGGCAGGATCAGCACCGCGTCCACCCCCAGCTCCGCCATCAGTTCGGCCCGCCGGTGGTGCGGCGAGAGCAACGGCGGATGGCTGCCCGGTCGGACGACCTCGCTCGGATGGGGGTCGAAGGTCACCACGACCGAGGGCAGGGAGAGTTCACGCGCCCGCTCCACGGCCCGTCCGATGATCACCTGGTGGCCGCCGTGCACCCCGTCATAGGAGCCGATGGTGACGACGCTGCGCCCCCAGTCCTCGGGAATGTCCTCCAAGCCACGCCAGCGCTGCACTGTGCTCGCTCCTCGCCCGAACCCGTTCAACAGATGTACCGATCTGCCGGTGTGTCGATTTTCCGACAGCCGATTGCCCATTACGCAGGTCTAAGACTGCCATGCCCACGCCGTACGGTTGGCATCGGCATCGCGCCACCCAGGTTCCCCACGGCTCGTCGAGCGTCCGGGCCGAGCACTCCGGTCCACTCCCGTGGGTCCCTGGCCAGGCAGCCTGCGACCAGCAACGCGAATTCCGGGCGTTCCCGGGCCAACTCGACGACGGTACGGTCCCAGCGGGCGTCGCCGTGCGGAGTACGGGCGTAGAGGCCGCCGGTGCGGTGGATGAGGTCTCGGGTGCGGGCCATCGTGCGGGCGGTGGCCGTGCGGGCGACCGTGCGCAGAAGGGCGTCGAGTACCGCAGGGTCCGCGGATCGCTCGTCCTGCTCCTTGAGCAGCGCCTCCAGCAGCTCGGCCCGCAATGGACCGGACAGAGCCCCGCCCGGTGCGGCGACCACGGGGGCGAGGGCCCGCCGGAACTCCCCCGGCCCCTCCCAGATGGCCTCGCTGACCAACGGAAGCAGCAGAGCGCGGGCGGCCGGCCCGTCCTCCAGCCGGTGTTCGACGAAGGCTGCGGCGTGGTCCGCCCCCTCAGGGCGGCATCGGATGTAGCGGGCCACCAGCTCGGCCGCGCGTCGGGCCGGCCGGTGCTCCCTGAGTCCCGCCAGCGCGCGAACGATCTCGCCCGCATCGCCGTCCGCATCACGCAGTCGAGCGCCCAGTACGGGAAACACCTGGTCGGAGTGGGTGGTGAGGGCGGGGATCAGTGCGGAAGCCGATAGTCCGGGAACCCCGGCCGCCCAACAGTCCAGGGCCCTGGCGAGATGGCGGGAGCGGGTGAGCGGATCCCGAATGAGCACGGCGAGCGCCGGCCCTCGCAGCTCCTCGTCGGCGGGACGGGCCAGCAGCGCGGACGCCGCGTACCGCAGCAGTGCACCGTCGGCTTCGGTGTCCGCGTGGACGGCCGTGACCGGGGCGTGGATCGCCGCCGCGCGCCGTCTCTCAAGCCGGGGGTCGTGTGCCCAGCGGTCCACGGCTCGGCTCAGCGCGGAGGGCTCGGCGGCGGCGAGCGCGGCAAGCAGTTCATGCGCACCGGGGTGGCCGCACGCCACCAGGGCTTCCATCAGATCGTCGGGGGCGAGCGTCCGATGGTCGTACAGCAGTGTCCGGGCGGCGCCGGCGACGCTCGCATCAGGTCCCGGCAGGGAGCCGGCAGCCAGCGGCGACCGGTCGGTGAGCCACCGGCACAGCAGGGGCTGTACGAGGAGGGGATCGGCGGCGAGCCGGGCGGCGACCGCGTCGAGGAAGGAGGGCCGGCCACCACGTGCGGGCGGATCGGCGGGGACCAACCGTCGCAGCAGATCGAGCCGATCGGTCTCCGACAGTCTCAGCCCGCACCAGAAGGCGGGATCGAAAGAGGCGAACGCGCCGGTGCCGGGCGGGTGGCGGGACCGTTCGGCGATGTGATCGGCCAGGGCTCGCAGCAGGAGGAGATGGGCAGCGGGATCAGGGACGGCGAGCAGCGTCTCGGTGATGAGGTGCACGCCCCACCAGCGGGCCTCGACGACCCGCTCGCCACGCCCCGAGCCGTGGTGTGCGCCCGGCGCCCACGCGGAGCCGCCCGACGCCCGACCTTCGGGGTCCGTGCGGCCCGGTGGGCCCGGTGGCTCGGCCCGATCCAGCCGGTCCACCGCTTCGATCACCTCGGCGAGGCATTCGGCGAGCGCGTTCGATCCTCGCTCGCGCTCCCGGTGGAGCAGTGCCTGGACCACGGGCCCGATGCGATGGTGCGGTACGGGCAGGGCGGGTGTTGGCGGCCCCTGCCGCGCACCGGGCGGCGGGGGCACATGCCCGGGCACCATCGGTGGGCCGGGGTGCGCGGGCAGCGCGAGTGGCGCGGTGCCCCACGGGTCCACGAGGGCGGCCAGTGCGGCGTCCAGATCGAGGTGCACTCCCTGGAGCCAGTCGGCGACTCCCTCATGGGCGAAGCGGTAGCCCCCGCCCGCGGGAACGAGTAGCCCCTCCGAGAGGACGGCGGGAGCCCATCCCGTACGCCAGGGGAAGAGTTCGTCGAAGGACTCCTGGTCCAGTTCGCCCTGGCCGGGGCCCAGACACCGCCGCGCGGCCTCATGGACCCGGTCGGACACCTGGGCGGCGAGTCGACGCACCGCGGGCCCGTGGTGCGGTCGGCGATCGAATGCCGCGATCCGCACCGCGATCCTGGCGCACTGGAGATCGAGGTGCGCCCGGAAGACCTCGGTGCGCGTCGGGCGACCGGAGGCACCGCCGGGAAGCGCTCGCCGTACCTCGGCCAGGAGACGCAGGGCGAGCGGGCTGGGCTCCTCGCCCGGTGCGAGCGCTCCATCGGACAGCCCGTAGTGCTCGGCGATCCGGTCGGCCTCCGCCGTGGTGAGCGGGTCGAGTGGGACGGCGGGCGGTAGCGCGGGGGCGGGCCTTGCGGGGTGGTGGAGCAGATGCCGGGGGTAGAGGGCACCCGCCTGTTCCCAGAACTCGGGCCGGCAGCCGACGACCAACGACACGGCGTCGGCGTCCAGCCACCGCGCCGTGGCCGTGGTCCAGTGCAGAAGTCGGCGGGCCAGTGCGGGCGGCATCTCTTCGGGCCCGTCGAGGATCACCAGCAGCGGACGCGCTGCCCCGCGGGCGAGGGTGGCGATCCGGTCGGGAGTGACGGTCGTCGGGTCGGCGGCGTCGTCTGGACCCGACGCCCCACCGTCGCCGGCCGCGCCCCGGAGCACTCGGGCGACGGCATCGGCGATACAGCGGTCGTCCGGCCAGAGATCCGCTCCGCGCAGCCACACCGTGGGTGCCGGCCGATCGCCCTGTGCACGTCGGGCCGCCCACGCGGTCAGTTCGGTCGTACGACCGGACCCCGGCGGGCCCACGAGGGCGCACACACCCCGGGTGACGGCATCGAGTTCCGCATGTACCAAGGGCCGCGGCAGCGGGTCCGGCCAGTCGTCGGGGCACCTCGGCCCGCGGGCGGACAGCGCGGTCAGTTCGAGGACCGCCGCGAAGTTCAGATCGGCTCCGCGGCAGGGCACGGTGGTGGCGTTGCGATCGAGGAGTTCCCCGAGCGGCGATTCGGCGCGGAGGTCGAGGGGAGGCAGCGGCAGGGCGTAGGCGGGGGCCGTGCGTTCGCTGTGGAGGGCGGTGCCCACCAGACCGACGACCGCACCGGTCGTCGCGTCGACCAGCGGGCTCCCGGCCGCGGTGCCGCCGAGCGCGAGGGCGTCACCGGTCCCGGGGTCGACGGTGAGGGCCAGGGCGTCATCGATCAGATGGAACCGGTCGTTCGCCGTGTAGACGACTCCGGTCCGTCCCAGGACGTGCGCGGTGTGCCAGCCGTCGGCCCACAGCCTCAATCGGCGCCCGGGCGCGATCTGTCGATGGACACCGACGGGCAGCGGTGCCACTTCGAGGCCCTCCGTGCGCACCAGGGCGATCCCCGCATCCGCGATCGGGATGATCGCATCCGCTTCGGCGAGGCAGAGCCGCTCGCCGCAGGCGCGCACCACGACGCGTGCGAGCCCGTCGACGGTCTCATGGCCCGTGATGACCGTGCCGAGGTGATCGGCGACGAATCCGGTGCCGCGGTGCCGTCCCGCGAGGTCGCAGATGCGTACCAGCGAGGCCGAGTCACCGCGTCCCATGACATCGACGGTAGGTCGACCGTGGTGACCGGGTGAAGGACTCGGTGCGAACACGCCCCCCGCATGCACCCCGCTGTGCCCCGAGCGCCCGACCGTCCGGGTGAGAGGGCGGCCGAAAACGGCGGAGCGAAGTGCGGGGTACGTGGAGCGGGACGGCGGCCCGCTCCACGAGAGCCCGCACGATGGTGCTCAGCCGAAGACGGCCAGGCTCTTGGCCTTGCCCTTCTGTTCCTCCACCAGCGCGAGGAATCGCCCTTCGGGCCCGAAGACGGCCACGGGTGAGGAGTCGTACGGGGGCATGTCCAGCCGTACGCCATGGGCCACCAGCTTGGCCCGGCGCTCGTCCACTTCCCACCGGGGGAAGGCCGCGGCAGCCGCATCGGCGATGGGCATCACGGTCAACTCCTGCTGGAGCTGATCGAGCGTCCTGGCCGCATCGATGCCGTACGGACCCACCCGGGTGCGCCGCAGCGCGGTCAGATGTCCCCCGACTCCGAGCCCGGCGCCGAGGTCACGAGCGAGCGCCCGGATGTAGGTGCCCGAGGAGCAGACGACCGAGACGACCAGGTCCATGACCGGGGTGCCGTCGTCGGCGACGGCACCACGGACGTCGTACACCTGGAACGAGGAGACCGTGACCGGCCGGGCCGGGATCTCGAAGTCCTCGCCGCCACGGACCCGGGCGTAGGAGCGCTTGCCGTCGATCTTGATCGCACTGACCTTGGACGGAACCTGCATGATGGCGCCGCTGAGGGCCGCCACCCCTTTGTCGATGCCCTCCCGGGTGACCGCCGATGCGTCCACGGAAGCGGTGAGCTCGCCTTCGGCGTCGTCCGTGACGGTCGTCTGACCCAGGCGGATAGTGCCCAGGTACTCCTTCTCGGTGAGCGCGAGGTGCCCGAGGAGCTTGGTGGCCCGCTCGATACCGAGCACCAGGACACCGGTCGCCATGGGGTCGAGCGTCCCGGCGTGTCCGACGCGGCGGGTCCGGGCGATGCCGCGCATCTTGGCGACGACGTCGTGGGAGGTGAAGCCCGACGGCTTGTCGACGATGACCAGGCCGTCGGGGGTGTTCTGCTGTGTCATGCGGAGGTGTCGTCCTCGTCCTCCGGCTTGCGGTACGGGTCCGCTTCGCCCGCATAGGTCGCGCCCGAGGACGTCTCGCGCACCTTCTCGTCCGAGGCACGTGCCTTGTCGAGGAGGTCTTCGATCGTCTTGGCGTTCTCCGGGAGCGCATCCGCCACGAAAGTCAGGGTGGGCGTGAACTTGGTTCCCGCCGCGGCCCCGACCGCGCTGCGCAGTACGCCCTTGGCGCTCTGGAACCCCGCAGCAGCGCTCGCCCGGTCCTCGTCGTCGCCGTAGACCGTGTAGAAGACCGTGGCCTCCCGCAGATCTCCGGTGACCCGGGTGTCGGTGATGGTCACATGGGTGCCCAGCCGCGGGTCCTTGACACCGCGCTGTAGCTTCTCCGCGACCACTTCCCGGATGAGGTCCGCCAGTTTCTTCGCCCGCGCGTTGTCGGCCACTGGTCCTTCTCCTTCTTACCTGCTTGCCTTGCCATCAGTCTTCGTCGCTGTGGAGCCTGCGTCGAACTGAGAGCAGCTCCACCTCTGGCCGGCCCGCGACAAAGCGCTCGCACCGGTCCAGTACTGCTGTGAGGTGCGCTGCGTCCCCTGATACCACCGCCAGGCCGATTTCGGCCCTGCGGTAGAGGTCCTGGTCCCCGGTCTCCGCCACGCTCACCGAGAACTTCCGTTGTATCTCGGCGACTATCGGGCGGATCACGGAGCGCTTCTCCTTCAACGACCGTACGTCGCCGAGGAGCAGATCGAAGGACAGCGTCCCCACATACATGTATGTCCGGATGTCCCGCCGGTTCGGGTTCATGTGCGATTGAGGTGGGCCCACCGGATCGAATGCCGAGGGTGGGGCCACCAGAACCGTACATGCGGCGGCCGGGGCCGATCGACGGGTTTTCCCGCCGACCGGCCCCGGCCGTGCCGTGTGCGATCAGCCGCGCGGCTTCTCGCGCATCTCGTACGTCGCAATAACGTCGTCGATCTTGATGTCGTTGAAGTTTCCGAGGTTGATACCGCCCTCGAACCCTTCCCGAATCTCGGTGACGTCGTCCTTGAAGCGACGCAGGCCCTCGATGTTGAGGCTCTCCGCGACGACCTTGCCATCGCGGATGAGACGGGCCTTGGTGTTCCGCTTGACCTCGCCGGAGCGGATGAGAACACCCGCGATGTTGCCCAGCTTGGAGGAGCGGAAGACCTCGCGGATCTCCGCCGTACCGAGCTCGACCTCTTCGTACTCCGGCTTCAGCATGCCCTTCAGGGCCGCCTCGATCTCCTCGATGGCCTGGTAGATCACCGAGTAGTACCGGACGTCGACGCCCTCGCGCTCCGCCATCTGCGCGGCACGACCGGCCGCCCGGACGTTGAAGCCGATGACGATGGCGTCGGAGCCCATCGCCAGGTCGATGTCGGACTCGGTGACCGCACCCACGCCACGGTGCAGCACGCGGATGTCGACCTCCTCGCCCACATCGAGCTGGAGCAGCGAGGACTCAAGAGCCTCCACCGAACCGGACGCGTCACCCTTGATGATGATGTTGAGGTCCTGCACGAGGCCGGCCTTGAGCACCTTGTCCAGGTCCTCCAGGGAGACCCTGCGGGTGCGCTTGGCGAAGGCCGCGTTGCGCTCACGGGCAGCGCGCTTCTCGGCGATCTGACGGGCCGTACGGTCCTCGTCGACCACCAGGAAGTTGTCGCCGGCGCCCGGGACGTTGGTGAGACCGAGGACGAGGACCGGAGTCGAGGGACCCGCCTCTTCCACGTTCTCGCCCTTGTCGTCGAGCATGGCGCGCACTCGGCCGTAGGCGTCGCCCGCGACCATCGTGTCGCCGACGCGCAGCGTGCCTCGCTGGACCAGGACGGTCGCCACGGCACCACGGCCGCGGTCGAGGTGGGCTTCGATCGCGATGCCCTGTGCGTCCTGCTCCGGGTTGGCGCGCAGGTCGAGCGAGGCGTCCGCGGTCAGGACCACGGCCTCCAGCAGGGAGTCGATGTTCAGACCCTGCTTGGCGGAGATGTCGACGAACATGGTGTCGCCGCCGTACTCCTCGGCCACCAGACCGAACTCGGTGAGCTGTCCGCGCACCTTCGTCGGGTCGGCGCCCTCGACGTCGATCTTGTTGACCGCGACCACGATCGG
Source organism: Streptomyces sp. NBC_00690 (assembly GCF_036226685.1). Classification (NCBI taxonomy): domain Bacteria; kingdom Bacillati; phylum Actinomycetota; class Actinomycetes; order Kitasatosporales; family Streptomycetaceae; genus Streptomyces; species Streptomyces sp. NBC_00690. The sequence continues at coordinate 6,309,209 of NZ_CP109009.1, read as the reverse complement.
CACGTCGGCCGCCTTGGCGTGGTTCAACGCTTCGATCGTCTGGGGCATGACGCCGTCGTTGGCCGCCACCACGAGGATCGCGATGTCGGTCGACTTGGCACCACGGGCACGCATGGCGGTGAACGCCTCGTGACCGGGGGTGTCGATAAAGGTGATCCGGCGGTCCTCGCCGTTCACCTCGGTCTTCACCTGGTAGGCACCGATGTGCTGGGTGATGCCACCGGCCTCGCCCGCCACGACGTTCGTCTTGCGGATCGCGTCGAGCAGTCGGGTCTTACCGTGGTCGACGTGACCCATGACGGTCACGACCGGCGGACGGGAGACGAGCTGCTCTTCGCCGCCCTCGTCCTCGCCGAACTCGATGTCGAAGGACTCCAGGAGCTCGCGGTCCTCCTCCTCCGGGCTGACGATCTGGACCAGGTAGTTCATCTCCTGGGCCAGCATGACGAGCGTGTCGTCGGAGACGGACTGGGTCGCGGTGACCATCTCGCCGAGGTTCATCATGACCGCGACGAGCGACGCCGGGTTGGCGTTGATCTTCTCCGCGAAGTCGGTGAGGGACGCACCGCGCGACAGGCGAATGGTCTCGCCGTTGCCGCGAGGCAACATCACGCCGCCGACCGACGGGGCCTGCATGGCCTCGTACTCCTGGCGCCTCTGCCGCTTCGACTTGCGACCACGACGAGCCGGGCCGCCGGGGCGACCGAACGCGCCCTGTGTGCCACCACGGCCACCGGGGCCACCGGGACGACCGGCGAAACCGGGACGACCGCCGCCGAAGCCGCCGCCACCACCGGGGCCACCGCCACCGGGACGACCGGCGAAACCGCCGCCACCGCCACCGGGACGACCGCCACCGCCACCGCCACCGGGACGACCGGCGAAACCGCCGCCACCGCCACCGGGACGACCGGCACCGCCACCGCCACCGGGACGACCGGCGCCCGTACCGGGACCGCGGCCACCGCCACCAGGACCGCCGCCGGGGCGGGGACCGGCAGCAGGACGCTGCGGCATCATGCCCGGGTTCGGGCGGTTACCTGCGGGACCGCCACCGGGACGGGGGGCCTGCGGACGAGGCATCCCACCCGGGGACGGGCGGGCGCCGCCCTGACCCTGCGGACGAGGCGCGCCACCGGGGCCACCCTGCGGGCGCGGTGCGCCGGGAGCACCCTGGCCACCGGGGCGGGGTGCGCCACCGGGACGAGGGGTCTGCGGACGCGCCATGCCGGTGGAGCCACCGGAGGTGAAGGGGTTGTTGCCCGGACGGGGACCGGCCGGACGGCTGCCGCCGGGGCGCGGGGCACCCTGGCCGGCGGGACGTCCACCTCGGTCGCCGCGGTCGCCACCACGACCCTGTCCGCCATCACGCTGTCCGCCATCACGCTGGCCACCGTCGCGCTGACCGCCGGCCGGGGCCGGACGAGCCGGACGAGGGCCGGGGGTTGCGGCGGGACGGGAAGCCTGCTGCGGTGCGGCGGGCTGGGCCGGGGCCGGGGCGGAGAACTCCGCCGCGGGCACCGGGTTCGCCGGGGCGGGCTTGGCCGGAGCGGGCTTGGGGCCCGGACGCGGACCCGAAGCTGCCGGGGCCGGCGTGCTGGGGGCGCTGCTCGAAGGCGCTTCGGCGGCAGCCGGCCGGGGGGCCGGGGCGCCGGGCTTGGGAGCAGCAGGACGTGCCGGGGACGCCGCGGAGGGCGCACCGGGAGTGGGGCCACCCGGACGGGGGGCGGGGGAAGGCGCTGCCTTGCGGGGCGCGCCGGGCTTGGCAGCGGACTTGCCGGCGGAGCCGGGTCCCTGCAAAGCGTCAGTCAACTTGCGTACAACCGGCGCCTCGATCGTCGAGGAAGCCGAACGGACGAATTCACCGAGTTCTTGGAGCTTGGCCATGACGACCTTGCTCTCGACGCCGAACTCCTTGGCGAGTTCGTATACCCGGACCTTAGCCACTTCGCTCCTTTTAGGTCCGGGTTACCGCCGGACCGTCGCTACTTCATGGGCGTACTCATCGCGTACTCATCGAGGGGTGCTCATCGCAATCTCGACCTACTTCCGACTCGCGAGGTACCTGACCGCACGGGATTCCGTGCCGTACATCTTCATTGCGGTGCTGTCTGCGCCGTCTCGTGCGCGTCGTGCAGATGCCGATGCACTCCGGCCGTGTCGAGCGGTCCCTTGGCCTTGAAGGCCCGGGGAAACGCCCGGCGTCGTACAGCCAGATCGAGACAGTCCATGGCGGGGTGTACATATGCACCCCGGCCGGGCAGCGTACCGCGATCATCGGGGACGCATTCGCCTCCGACCACCACGATGCGCAGCAGATCGGTCTTGGCCGCTCGTTCCCGGCAGCCCACGCAGGTGCGTTCAGGGCGTAGGCGGGCATACGTCCGGCCAGACACGTTTAAGTCTACCTCCCCGTTGCGACCCCACCCGTTTGGGGCAAGAATCGAACGTTCGTTGTCTTGATATAGGTGACCACCGCAGCATATGGGAGGCCACCCCAGCGCCCGGCTCAGTGCCGGGCGGTCGGGTCAGCGCTCGCGGCGGGCCCGGTCGGCGCCCGTGTCGGCATCGGAACCGTCGGCGGGCTGCTCGGTGTCGGGGCGGATGTCGATGCGCCAGCCGGTCAGCCGAGCGGCCAGCCGGGCGTTCTGCCCCTCCTTGCCGATCGCCAGGGACAGCTGGTAGTCCGGCACCGTCACCCGGGCCGAACGCGCGGCCAGATCGACGACCTCGACCTTGCTGACCCGAGCCGGCGAGAGCGCGTTGGCCACCATCTCGGCAGGGTCGTCCGACCAGTCAACGATGTCGATCTTCTCGCCGAGCAGCTCGGCCATCACATTGCGCACGCGACCGCCCATGGGGCCGATACAGGCGCCCTTGGCGTTGAGCCCCGAGCGGGTGGAGCGGACCGCGATCTTGGTGCGATGACCGGCCTCACGGGCGATCGCCGCGATCTCCACACTGCCGTCCGCGATCTCCGGGACCTCCAGCGCGAAGAGCTTCTTCACCAGGTTCGGATGGGTCCGCGAGAGGGTGACGGACGGACCGCGCACTCCCTTGGCCACCCGCACCACATAGGTGCGCAGCCGCAGCCCGTGGGTGTACTCCTCGCCGGGGACCTGCTCCTGCACCGGCAGGATGGCCTCCAACTTGTCGTCCAGCTTCACCAGGACGTTCTTCGGGTCCTTGCCCTGCTGGACCATGCCGGCGACGATGTCGCCCTCGCGGCGGGCGTACTCGCCGAAGGTGACGTCATTCTCGGCGTCCCGCAGCCGCTGCTGGATGACCTGCCGGGCCGTGGTCGCGGCGATCCGGCCAAAGTCCGACGGAGTGTCGTCGAACTCCTTGGGCTCCTGGCCCTCCTCCAGATCGGCCGCGTCCTCCTTGGCCCACACCGTCACATGACCGGTCTCCCGGCTCAGCACTACCCGAGCGTGACGGCGGCTGCCCTCGGTGCGGTGGTACGCGATGAGGAGGGCCGACTCGATCGCCTCGACCAGGAGGTCGAAGGGAATCTCCTTCTCCTGCGCCAGGCCCTTCAGGAGCTTTACGTCGATGTCCACGGCTACGCCTCCTCTTCCTGCTTCTTGTCCTTGCGGTTGAACTCGAGCTCGACGCGCGCCTTGGCGATCTCGTCGAAGGCGATGCGGCGGGCGGTGGGCTTGCGCCCCTTCACACCCGGTACTTCGAGGTCGAGCCCCTCGTCGTCCACGGTGAGGATCCGAGCCACCAGCTCACCGCTGTCGTGCAGTTGGAACCTGGCCAGCCGGCCGACGGCGCGCACGTAGTGGCGGTGCTCGGTCAGCGGGCGGTCCGCGCCGGGCGAGCTGACTTCGAGGACGTACTCCTCCTCGCCCATGGCGTCGCTCTCGTCGAGCTTCTCGGAGATGGCACGGCTCAACTCGGCACAGGCATCCAGAGTGGCCCCGTCATCAGAGTCCACGATGATCCGCAGTACCCGGCGACGCCCCGCGCGGGACAACTCGATCTCTTCCAGATCCAGGTCCGCGGCGCTGACGAGCGGCTCCAGCAGCCCGCGCAGCCTGTCGCTCTGGGTGGTGCTCATCCGGGTGACTCCTCGGCCGCGTGTGCTGTTGTGGGTGCGTGGCAAGTCTGCGTGTCAGATCAAAGGGTATCCGGTCCGGAAGGGTGTTGCTGTCCACGTACGGGGGACCCACAGGTACGCTCGCCTGCGGCGATGATCACCGAGAAGTAGGGAGACACGCGTGGGGCGCACGGGGACGACACGCAGACGTGCCCTCGTCGTGACGGCGGCGGCCACCGCGGGCTCGCTTGCGGGCTGCTCCGATGGCGGTTCCGAACCGGATACACGCGCCCGTGCGGAGCGCGCTGCGCAGCGTCGAGCCGAGGCCGACGCGACCTTGCGGAAACGGTTGGCCGCTGCCAGCGGAGCGCTGCGGGACCAGTACGACGCCACCGTGACGCGCCATCCGCAGTTGGCCGGGCGGTTGACGGCGCTGCGCGGGTCGGTGTCAGAGCACGTCACGGCGTTCGGCGGCACCGGTCGTACCGCGCCCCCGCCGACGGTGCCCGATGACCCGGCCGGTGCCCTGCGGGCCCTGGCGACGGCCGAACGGCACATCGCCGACGCCCACACCGCCGCGCTGGTGGACGCGGAGCCGGAACTGGCCAGATTGCTGGCGTCCGTCGCCGCGGCCGGTGCCGCGCACACCTATCTGCTGACTGCCCCGGCACCGAGCGGGGTGGTCACATGAGCACCCAGGCCCTGCTGACCGCGGTCCAGGCCGCGCTGGCCGCGGAACACGCTGCGGTCTACGGCTACGGAGTCGTCGGCGCCCGGATCGACGACGCCCGCAGGGCCGAGGCCGTCCAGGCCCACGACGCCCACCGTGCCCGGCGCGACTCACTGGGACGCACCGTGCGCGACCTGGGCGGCACCCCCGCCGCTGCGGCGCCCGGCTACGCCCTGCCCTTCCCGGTCCCTGACCCGGCCGCTGCCCTACGGCTCGCCAGCCATCTGGAGGACCGGGTCGCCGGTGTGTACTCCGATCTCGTACGGGCGGCGAACGGCCAGCTCAGACGGGAGGCGGCGGTATCGCTGCGGGAGGCGGCAGTCCGGTCGGTGCGGTGGCGGGGCAGCGGCGTAGCCTTTCCTGGGCTCGCCGAGCGTGCGGCCCGTCCGTGACGAACCGTCCCCGTCGGTCCCCGACGGCGGTGGAGCTACGGGAGGCAGCGGTGGGCGTGGACCGAACAGATGGATGTCGGCGCCGATGACCGTGTCGACATCGTTGGAGAGGGAAACACTCGCACATGGGTTTTGAAGCGCCCCGACGTCTGGTGCGGGCGCTCGGTGAGGGTGATGCCTGGCTCGCCCGGCTGCCGTCGATCGCCGAGGAAGCAGTGGATCGGCTGGAACTGGCGGTCGAGCGGACGGTGGTCCCGGGCGGCAGGAGCAGTTGCGTCCTGCTCGTCAGACGCTCGGACGGCACCTCAGCGGCGCTGAAGCTGGCGCCGCCGTCCGCGGCACCCGAGGCGGAGCGCGCGGCCCTCGCACACTGGGCCGGCTGGGGTGCGGCCCATCTGCTGCCCGCGGCCCCCGCGGAGGGCGCCTTCCTGCTGGAGCGGTTGCACCCGGAGGTGTCCCTGCGCTCGCTCCCCGACGGAAAGGCACTGCTGGAGGCGGCGGGGATCGTACGTCGGCTCTGGGTGGAGCCGGCCGCGGACCATGGCTTCGAGACGGTCGCCGAACGCACCGCCCGCCAGGCGAAGTCACTGCGTGACTCGGCGGAGCTGGCCGGGGAGCCCCTGGTGACGGCCGCCTTGGCGGCGCGGGACGAACTGGCTGCGAGTTCCCCGGAGTCCCTGCTGCTGCACGGCAGCTTCCGCCAGGGCAAGGTCCTGGCCGGGGACCGTACGCCCTGGGTTGCGGTGGGCCCCGACCCCGTGGTCGGGGAGCGCGCCTACGATCTGGGCCGGCTCGCCTGGGACCGGGTGGAGGACCTGGTGGCCGCGGCGGCGGGGGCTTCGGCGACCCGGCGTCGTATCAACAAGCTCGCGGATTCGCTGGAGGTGGATGCGGAGCGGCTGCGCGGGTGGGCGCTGTTCCGTGCGGTGGAGTCGGCCCGGCGGGTGTCCGTCCCGGAGGCGGAGCTCCGGTGGGAGTTCGCCTCCTGGTTGTGAGCACGGGCGGGGGCGTCGACGGCTGAGGAGCGGTGGACACGGCTGTGCCCCCCTCGGCCAGCGGGCCGAGGGGGGCACAGCCCGATATTCAGGCGCGCAGTCGGGCGACGGCCTCCGCGAGGGGCAGCTCCTCGCGCTCACCGGTACGGCGGTCCTTCAGTTCCAGGACCCCTTCGGCAGCGCGACGACCCGCGACCAGGATCTTGGGCACGCCGATCAGTTCGGCATCGGTGAACTTCACGCCGGGCGACACCCCCGGGCGCTCGTCCACCAGGACCCGCAGCCCCGCCGCGGCGAGCGCATCGGCCGCCTGGAGTGCCAGTTCGATCTGGAGCGCCTTGCCGGCCGCGACCACGTGGACGTCGGCGGGTGCGATCTCCGCGGGCCAGCACAGGCCCTTCTCGTCGGCGCTCTGCTCGGCAAGCGCCGCCACGGCACGGGAGACACCGACGCCGTACGAGCCCATGGTGACCCGAGTGGGCTTGCCGTTCTGCCCGAGGACGTCGAGCTGGAAGGCGTCGGCGTACTTGCGGCCCAGCTGGAAGATGTGGCCGATCTCGATGGCGCGGTCCAGCTTGAGGCCAGTGCCGCACTTCGGGCAGGGGTCGCCATCCTGGACGGTGACGACATCCACGTACTCGTCGACCTCGAAGTCACGGCCTGCGACGACGTGGCGCACATGGGCGCCGTCCTTGTTGGCTCCGGTGATCCAGGCCGTGCCCGCCGCGATGCGCGGGTCGGCGAGGTAGCGGACCTTCTCAAGGCCCTGCGGGCCGACGTAGCCGCGCACCAGGTCGGGGCGGTCGGCGAAGTCCTCGGCGGTGACCAGTTCGACCTCGGCGGGAGCCAGGTGGTCGGAGAGCTTGCCCAGGTCCACCTCGCGGTCACCGGGCACTCCGACGGCGACGATCTCGCCGTCCACCTTCACCAGGAGGTTCTTCAGCGTGGCGGCGGCCGGCACACCGAGGTGCGCGGCGAGCGACTCGATGGTCGGGGTGTCGGGGGTGTCCAGCTCCTCCATAGCGGGGTGCTGCTGGGGCGCCGGAGCCTCGACGGTGTAGGTCACGGCTTCCGTGTTCGCCGCGTAGTCACAGCCGGTGCAGTGGACGAAGGTGTCCTCGCCGGCCGCTGCGGGGGCCAGGAACTCCTCGGACGCGGAGCCGCCCATCGCGCCGGAGATGGCCGAGACGATGCGGTAGGTGAGCCCGAGCCGGTCGAAGATCCTGATGTACGTCTCGCGGTGGGCGCCGTACGAGTCGACGAGCCCCTCGTCGGTGGTGTCGAAGGAGTACGAGTCCTTCATCAGGAACTCGCGGCTGCGCAGGATGCCCGAGCGGGGGCGGGCCTCGTCCCGGTACTTGGACTGGATCTGGTAGAGCGTGACCGGCAGGTCCTTGTAGGACGTGCACTGGTCCTTGACGAGCAGGGTGAAGATCTCTTCGTGCGTGGGTCCGAGCAGGTAGTCGGCGCCCTTGCGGTCCTTGAGCCGGAACAGTTCGGGCCCGTACTCCTCCCAGCGCCCGGTCGCCTCGTAGGGCTCCTTGGGAAGCACGGCGGGGAGCAGGACCTCCTGGGCGCCCATGGCGTCCATCTCCTCGCGGACCACGCGGGTGACGTTCTCCAGGACCTTCTTGCCGAGCGGCAACCAGGACCAGATGCCCGCGGCGTTGCGGCGGACGTAGCCGGCGCGGACGAGCAGCTTGTGACTGAGCGTCTCGGCGTCTGCCGGGTCATCGCGCAGTGTCTTGACCATCAGACGGGACATGCGCTGGACCTGGGCTGCCATGAGGAATTCTCCTGCGTCAAGAAAGAGTGATGTGCAGGAGGTTAGCCGGGCCGCCGGTGAGGGTGGAAATCAGTTCCCCCTCAGCAGGGGCAGCGGGGCGCCCATCACGGCGTACGGACTGGGTGCGCTCGGGAAGTGGACCTGGAGCGCGAGGTCCTGGTAACCGAGGCTGCGGTAGAGCCCCCGGGCGGGCGATTCGATGTCCAGGGCGGACAGGATGGAGCGCGGCTGATCCACTCCGTCGGTGATGGAGGTGATCAGGGAGCGCCCGATGCCACGGCCCTGGAAGTCGGGGTGGACGTGGAGTTCGGTGATGACGAAGGAGTCGTCGAGCCAGTGATCGATGCCGGCGCTGCGGAGGTAGGGCTCCACGATGGTGGACCACCAGTGCCGGCGGTCGTTGGGCATGCCGTAGACGAAGCCGACGAGTCGGCCGGTGCCGGTCTGGGCGCCCAGGGCCCAGGCTCCCGGCTGGAGCATGTGGCGGTAGACGATGTGGCGGCGTACCGCGATCTCCTCGTCGCTGAGCCCGAAGGCAAGTGCCTGAACCGTCAGGGCTTCATCGATGCGCGAGGCAAGATCGAACGGCCCGATCAGGACATCGGAGAGTGCTGCCATGCGCGAACCCTACTGGTCGTGCCCACTAGTCAGAACGGCGCACTGCAACGTTGATGCGCGTGCACAGGATCCCGTCACGACTCGGCGACGTGTCCGACAACGCCCAGATCGGACACGGCCTAGAACAGGACGCTCATGAAGGCGCCGGTCTCCTCAAAGCCGACCCGACGGTACGCGGCCCGCGCAGCGGTGTTGTAGTCGTTGACGTACAGACTGACCACGGGGGCGATGTCGGCAAGGGCGTAGCGCAGTACGGCGGCCATGCCCGTCTCGGAGAGTCCTCGGCCGCGGTGTTCGGGGTCGACCCAGACGCCTTGGACCTGGCACACCTGGGAGGTGGCGGCGCCGATCTCGGCCTTGAAGACGACCCGGCCGTCGTCGATGCGGGCGAACGAGCGACCGGCGCCGACGAGCTCGGCCACCCGTGCCTGGTAGAGGAGACCGCCGTCGCCCGCCATCGGGGAGACTCCGACCTCCTCGGTGAACATGGCCACGCAGGCGGGCATGATCACTTCCATCTCGTCCTTGCGGATGCGGCGGACATAGGGGTCGGGCGCGATGTCGGCCGGCACGTGATCGGTGACCATGAGCGGCTGGTGGGGTCGTACGTCGCGGGCGGGGCCCCAGTTGGGTTCGAGCAGTCGCCACAGGAGCGCCGTGGGCTCGGCGGGGCCCACGATCGATGAGCAGCGGCGGCCGGCCCTGCGGGCCCGGTCCGCGAAGGCGCGGACGGCTTCGGGGGTGGCACAGATGGGGACGAGGTTGGCGCCGGAGTAGCACAGCGAGCGCAGTCGTCCGTCGGTGTACCAACCCCACATTTCGCCGCCCAGCCGCCATGGGTCGAGCCCGGCGACCTGGACCCGCGAGGTGACGAAGGCATTCGTCACGGGTTCGCTCTCCAGGACGGCGAGCGCCGCTTCGAGGTCGCTGGGTTCGAGGACCCGGGTGGTGGTCTGCGTCAACACGAGGGGGCCTCACCAAACGGTCTGCTGGTCTCCGCACTGTACCTGCCGGGTGGGCCGGGTGCCGAGCGGTGGGCGGCCCCGCATTCCGTCGCCGGACGGGTGCGGGGCCAGTACTGCCTGGTGCGGGGGGTAGTCGGTGCTTTCGGGCGGCCGGGTGGCTTTGCGGACTTGTGATCGGTCCGCGCTCACGTCTCCTGCCGGAGCGGGAGCGGTCCGGTCTGCTGGTCCCGGTCGGCTAGACGACAACGAGCCGGGCCGTGAACGTGCGGCGACCGGAGGGTCACCGGGAGATCTGACGGACGTCAGCCCGCGACGGAGACGGTCGGCTCGCCCGAGGGGATGCCGTTCTTCTCCATCTCCTCGGCGATCTTCATGGCCTCGTCAATGAGGGTCTCGACGATCTTCGACTCGGGGACGGTCTTGATGACCTCGCCCTTGACGAAGATCTGGCCCTTGCCGTTGCCCGACGCGACACCGAGGTCGGCCTCACGGGCTTCGCCGGGGCCGTTCACCACACAGCCCATAACCGCGACCCGCAGGGGCACCTCCATGCCCTCCAGACCGGCGGTGACCTCCTCGGCGAGCTTGTAGACGTCGACCTGGGCCCGACCGCACGAGGGGCAGGAGACGATCTCCAGCCGGCGCTGGCGGAGGTTGAGCGACTCCAGGATCTGGATGCCGACCTTGATCTCCTCCGCGGGCGGGGCGGAGAGGGAGACCCGGATGGTGTCGCCGATGCCCTCGCTCAGCAGTGCGCCGAAGGCGACGGCCGATTTGATGGTGCCCTGGAACGCAGGACCGGCTTCGGTGACGCCGAGGTGCAGCGGGTAGTCGCACTGGGCGGCCAGTTGGCGGTAGGCGTTGACCATCACGACGGGGTCGTTGTGCTTGACCGAGATCTTGATGTCGCGGAAGCCGTGCTCCTCGAAGAGGGACGCTTCCCACAGAGCGGACTCGACGAGCGCCTCGGGGGTGGCCTTGCCGTACTTCTTCAGCAGGCGCGCATCCAGCGAACCGGCGTTGACGCCGATGCGGATGGGGGTGTTCGAGGCGAGCGCCGCCGCGGCGATCTCCTTCACCTTGTCGTCGAACTGCTTGATGTTGCCCGGGTTGACCCGGACCGCGGCGCAGCCGGCGTCGATCGCGGCGAAGACGTACTTGGGCTGGAAGTGGATGTCCGCAATGACCGGGATCTGCGACTTGCGCGCGATGATGGACAGGGCGTCGGCGTCGTCCTGAGTGGGGCAGGCCACCCGGACGATCTGGCAGCCGGAGGCCGTCAACTCGGCGATCTGCTGGAGGGTCGCACCGATGTCGGAGGTGCGCGTCGTGGTCATCGACTGCACCGAGATCGGGGCGTCACCGCCCACCGCGACGGATCCGACCTGGATCTTCCGACTGACCCGTCGGTCGGCGAGCTTGATCGGAACGGTGGGAATACCGAGAGAAATCGCGGTCATCTGCTGTGCAACCCCAAGGTGTGGATCGAGGTCCCGAGAACGGCGGGCTCCAGGGCTCCGAGGTTACGGCACCACGGTTACGACAAGCACATCGCGCGAGGAAAACACCCCACATAGTGGGACGGCCGGGTGCAAAGTACACCCGGCCGTCCCACACTCAAGTGGTCAACTGATCTTCACCGGGTTGACGATGTCGGCGACGAGGACCAGCAGTGTGAAGCAGATGAAGACGCCCGCGACCACATAGGCCACCGGCATCAACTTGGCGACGTCGAACGGACCGGGGTCGGGGCGGCGGAAGACCTTCGCCACGTTGCGGCGTACGGACTCCCACAGGGCGCCCGCGATGTGCCCGCCGTCGAGCGGCAGCAGCGGCAGCATGTTGAACAGGAACAGCGACAGGTTGAAGCCGGCGAGGAGCATCATGAAGGTCGCGATGATGTTCTCGGTGGGAACGTCGAGGTTCATCACCTCGCCGCTGATGCGGGCAGCGCCGACGACACCGACCGGGGAGTCGTCCTTGCGCTCGCCGTCGCTGAAGGCCGCGTCCCACAGGTCGGGGACCTTGGCCGGCAGGGCGATGATCGATTCCACGCCGTTGGCCATCATGTCGCCCATGCGGTCGACGGACTGGGTGAAGTTCAGCGGCAGGATCTCGGTCTGTGCGGCGAAGCCGAGGTAGCCGGCCGGGACGAAGGCGTCGGGGACGACCTCCCCGTCCGAGTCCTTCTTGGCCACCATGTTCCTGATGAGGTTGGCCTCAAGGACCTGCTCGGTGCCGTCGCGCTCGACGGTGATGCTGGCGGGGCCGATCGTCTGGCGAATGCGGTCGGAGAGCTCGGGCCAGCCGGAGACCTTCTCCCCGTTGAAGGCGACGATCTTGTCGCCCGCACGGAGGCCGGCCTGCTTCGCGGGGGAGACCGGGTCGCCCGCCGCACAGGTGTTGCGGTCCTCGCTCTGCTTGATGACGCAGTTCTGGACTCCGGCGACCTGGGTGGTCTGGGTGGCGAAGCCGAAGGTCATCGCCACCCCGAGGAAGATCGCGACGGCGAGGATCAGGTTCATGAACGGCCCGGCGAACATCACGATGACGCGCTTCCACGGCTTGCGCGTGTAGAAGAGGCGCTTTTCGTCACCGGGCTGGAGCTCTTCGTAAGCAGCGGTCCTGGCGTCCTCGATCATGCCGCGCCAAGGGGAGGTGGAGCGGGCCTCGATCCGGCCGTCCTCCCCCGGCGGGAACATCCCGATCATGCGGATATAGCCGCCCATGGGGATGGCCTTGATGCCGTACTCAGTTTCGCCCCGGTGCCGGGAGAAGAGGGTGGGACCGAAGCCCACCATGTACTGCGGCACCCGGATGCCGAACAGCTTGGCCGTCGAGAGGTGGCCCAGCTCATGCCAGGCGATGGAGAACAACAGACCCACGGCGAACAGCGCAATGCCGAGAATGGTCAACAACATCGTCATGCGCGAGCCTCCGCTGTGGCCTTGACCGCGAGCTCCCGGGCCCTGGCTCGGGCCCAGCTCTCCGCTTGCAGGACGTCGGACACCGTCAGTGAAGTTCCCCGGGCGGGCACTCCGTGTTCGGTGACGACGTCAGTGACCGTATCCATGATGGCGTTGAAAGGCAGCCGACCGGCGAGGAACGCTTCGACGCACTCCTCGTTGGCCGCATTGAACACCGCCGGGGCGGTACCGCCCAGCTCGCCCACCTGGCGGGCGAGACCCACCGCGGGGAACGCGTCGGTGTCCAGGGGGAAGAACTCCCAGCTCGACGCCTTGGTCCAGTCGAAGGATGGGGCCGCGTCGGGCACCCGCTCGGGCCAGCCGATACCGAGGGCGATCGGGCCGCGCATATCGGGCGGTGTGGCCTGCGCCAGGGTTGACCCGTCAGTGAACTCCACCATGGAGTGCACATAGGACTGGGGGTGGACGACGACCTCGATGCGCTCGAAGGGGATGTCATAGAGCAGGTGCGCCTCGATGACCTCCAGGCCCTTGTTGACGAGGGTGGCGCTGTTGATGGTGATCACCGGGCCCATCGCCCAGGTGGGGTGCGCCAGCGCCTCGGCGCGGGTCACCTCGGCGAGCTCGGCCCGGGTACGGCCCCGGAACGGCCCGCCGGACGCGGTGACGACCAGTTTGCGGACTTCGGAGCGCTTGCCGGCGGCCAGGGCTTGGAAGAGCGCGGCATGCTCGGAGTCCACCGGGATGATCTGGCCGGGGCGGGCCAACTCCTTCACCAGGGGCCCGCCGACGATGAGCGACTCCTTGTTGGCGAGCGCGAGGGTGCGGCCCGCCTTGAGCGCAGCCAGGGTGGGTGCGAGACCGATGGAGCCGGTGATGCCGTTGAGCACGGTGTGGCATTCGGATGCGGCGAGTTCGGTGGCCGCGTCCGGGCCGGCCAGGATCTCGGGCTGCGGCGCGGTGCCGTAGCGGGCGGACAGCTCCGCGCGCAGGGCGGGCACGGCGTCCTCCCTGGCTACGGCGACGACGCGAACTCCCAACCGGTGGGCCTGCTCGGCCAGGAGGGCGACCCGGCCGCCCGCGGCGGAGAGCGCCGTGACCCGGAAGCGGTCCGGGTTGCGCAGGACGAGGTCGATGGCCTGGGTTCCGATCGATCCGGTACAGCCAAGGACCACGACATCTCTGCGCCCGGTGGCCGAGTCGAAGACGGTGTGCGGGTCGGCAAGGGGGGATGGGCTGTCGCTCATCCCCCCATTGTGTCCGCAATCGACGGCCCGGTTGACAGTGGTGTCCGAGAGCGTCAACGGATGGGGCGGTGGACGTTCTCCCGTTCGGATGGGCCGGGAGTGGCGTCCGCGATCCAGGGGCCGTCGCCACTGGGGTCGACGATCCCCTCTTCCAGCCACTCGTACCGTCCCGCGAGGACCCCGTCCACCACTCGACGGTCGATGTCGTCGGTGTTGGACCACAGCCGGGTGAAGAGTTCCTCGATCCGCAGCCGGGACTGGCGGCAGAAGGCGTCGGCCAGTTGGTACGCCTCGCGGCCGTGGTCACCGGAGACGCGCAGCATCTCCGCCCGTACGCAGGTGGCGGAGATCGCGAAGAGTTCCGCGCCGATGTCGACGATCCGGCCGAGGAAGCCCTGTTTGGTCTCCATCCGCCCCTGCCAGCGGGACATGGCGAGGAAGGTGGAGCGGGCGAGCTTGCGGGCACTGCGCTCGGCATAGCGCAGGTGTACGGCGAGGTCGGGGTGGCCCGCCGGGTGGAACTCACCGTAGGAGCGAGGGCTGTGCCCCGGTCCTGTGACGAGTTTGGGGAGCCAGCGGGCGTAGAACGCGGTGGCCTGTGCACCGGCTCTGGCCTTGTCGCCGAGCGACTTGTCCGGGTCGATGAGATCGCCCGCCACCTTGAGGTGGGCGTCGACCGCCTCACGGGCGATCAAGAGGTGCATGATCTCGGTGGAGCCTTCGAAGATCCGGTTGATCCGCAGATCGCGCAGCATCTGTTCGGCCGGCACCGCCCGCTCGCCGCGCGCCGCGAGCGAGTCCGCGGTCTCGAAGCCCCGGCCGCCGCGGATCTGGACCAGTTCGTCGGCGATCAGACAGCCCATCTCGGAGCCGAAGAGCTTGGCGAGCGCGGCCTCGATGCGGATGTCGTTCCGGTCCTCGTCGGCCAGTTGGGAGGCGAGGTCGACGACCGCTTCGAGGGCGAACGTGGTGGCGGCGATAAACGAGATCTTCGCTCCCACCGCCTCGTGCCGCGCCACGGGCTTGCCCCACTGCTCACGTGCGGCCGACCACTCGCGGGCGATCTTGAGGCACCACTTCCCGGCGCCCGCGCACATCGCGGGCAGGGAGAGCCGACCGGTGTTGAGCGTGGTCAGCGCGATCTTGAGGCCGGCGCCCTCGGGCCCGATGCGGTTGGCGGCGGGCACACGGACCTGGTGGAAGCGGGTGACGCCGTTCTCCAGACCGCGCAGGCCCATGAAGGCGTTGCGGTTCTCCACGGTGATGCCCGCACTGTCCGCCTCGACCACGAAGGCGGTGATGCCGCCGGGGTGGCCCTCCGACTTCGGCACCCGCGCCATCACCACCAGGAGGTCGGCGACGACACCGTTGGTGGTCCAGAGCTTGACGCCGTCGAGGACGTACTCGTCGCCGTCGGGGACCGCGGTCGTCGCCAGGCGCGCCGGGTCGGAGCCGACGTCGGGTTCGGTCAGCAGGAACGCCGAGATGTCGGTACGGGCGAGCCTCGGCAGGAAGGTGTCCTTCTGCTCCTCGGTGCCGAACGTCTTGAGCGGCTGCGGCACACCGATCGACTGGTGTGCGGAGAGCAGGGCGCCGATGGCGGGGCTCGCGGAGCCGACCAGGGCGAGGGCCCGGTTGTAGTAGAGCTGGGTGAGGCCCAGGCCGCCGTACTTGGTGTCGATCTTCATCCCCAGCGCACCGAGTTCCCGCAGACCGTTGATGACATCGTCGGGGATGCGGGCCTCGCGCTCGATCAGCGCACCGTCGATCCGGGTCTCGCAGAAGGTGCGCAGCCGGGCGAGGAACTCCTCGCCACGCCGGCTGGCCTCCCCCGAGGGCAAGGGATGGGGGTGGATCAGATCGAGCCGCAACCGGCCCAGAAACAGCTCCTTGGCAAAGCTGGGCTTGCGCCAGTCCTTTTCGCGTGCGGCCTCGGCGACCTGCCGGGCCTCACGCTCGGTGACCTTGGGGGTGCGGTCCTTCTCCAGTGGTGCGGTCATGAGGTCCACCTCGCCGCGAGTCGGGTTGGGGCGCCGGTCGGGGCGGGGCGCTCTACCAACCGGTACTACTCGTCCGTAATACCCGATTACTGTGCCGGTCACCATCCCCGTGCCGCACCCGGGGGAACGTCCGTTACGGAGGGTGACAACGGCAGCTTCGGAGACGTTCTCCATGGCTGACGTCGGCGTCCCCCGGCCCGGTTCGGGGTGTGCGGCCCGCGAAGGTCCGCACACCCCGAACCGGGGGCCGCTTCCTCGGTCCATCCCCCGGCTGAAGCGGCGAGGGACTTAGCGGAAGGCCGGGAAGGCGAAGCGCTGACCGACCGCGTGCCCCTGACCGTGCGCATCGGTCCCGGTCACCGAGTAGACGACCGTACGGGTGAGACCACGGGTGGCGGCGATCACCGTGTTGTAGCCGGGGCGGGCACCGGTCTTGCCCCAGACCTCCACCCCGTCGACCATGAACCGCTCAAGCCCGGCGCTCTTGTTGGCGCCGGCGATGTCCCGGGGAACGGTGAACATCTCCTTGAGCTGCTGTTGCGGCACGACCTTGCCCCGGAACAGCGCGGTCAGCAATCGCTCCAGATCGTCCAGGGTCGAGATCATGTCCCCCGCCGCCCAGCGGTCCGCCACATTCCACTCGGTGACGTCCACCCGCTGTCCGTCGACCAGTTGATAGCCCCTGTTGTGCGGCCCGTTGATACGGGAGTCGGTACCGGGAAAGGACGAGTTCCGCATGCCGGCAGGCCGAAAGACATGGCGAGCGGCACCCTCCTCGAACGACCGTCCGGTCACCTTCTCCACCAGCATGGCGAGGATGGTGTAGTTGATGTTCAGATAGTGCTGTTGGGTTCCGGGTGCGAACTCAGGGCCTCTGGCGATCCCCGCGGCCACCACCACTTCCGGCTCCACGATGTCGAGCCGGCGCGCGTACTGCTCCTCCCAGGACACATCGGCGACGGCTGCGGGCTGGATCCCGCTGGTGTGGTTGAGCAACTGCCGTACGGTGACGGGCTGGAACTCGGGCGTCAGCAGCCCCGGTAGATAGCGCTGTACGGGCCGGTCGAGGTTGATTTTGCCGTCGGCGACGAGCCTCAGCACCAGGGCCGCGGTCACCACCTTCGTCGTCGATCCGGCACGGAACCGGCCGTGGGTGAGGGCAGGGCTGTTGTGGCGCACCTCCCGCACTCCGGCGCTGCCCTCCCATCGACCGTCCCGCCCACCGGCGCGTACCACCGCACTGGTCGCCTCACCGTCCGGAAGTCCCCGCAGCGCGGCTTGGAGCGCCTGCGCCTGCGGATGTTCGGCCGCCCGGGCCTGCGAGACACCGGGCACCTGAGTGGTGGCCGGGCTCGCGAAGGCGGCCCCGGCCGTGACCCCTAGGGCAACGACGGTCGAAACGGCGGCGAGCAGGGCACGCCGATGCAACGGAGTGGGTTTCACAGAAAGGGCCCTTCCAGGAGAGGGATGGGGGATGCCTCCCATCCTGAAGACGGCCGTGTGACCCCGGATCCTCATCACGGAGGACACCGCCCCCGGCGTCGACTCGGGGTCAACCCCGTTGTTCCCAGGGTGAATCGGGCGCCGACACCGACACACCCGAACCCCATCACGGCCAGGCTCCTCGTCGCCGGTGGGGAGACCGCGAGGAACCACGCCCCGGTCAGCACGGCGTGATGGCGGCTGCTGTCGAGGACCGCGCCGGGCAAGGAGACCTGCACGGTCGTCGAGTGCCGCTGCCCTCTCCCCCTCCGGCTCACGCACCTGACAGCCGACCGCTGCCCGTGCCCACCGCACCCGGTCGACTCCATCTCACCAGTGCGCCATGGCCCCTACAGGGACCGTGCTGTCCGTGCGGCGCAGAACTCGGCAGCGGGGCGCCACAGCACCCGTACGCACAGTTCGAACGTACGGGGGCCACAGAACCGCGCGGGCCCACTGCGCCAGCGGAGCCAGGGGAATTGGTCATTGGCCGGTCAGGCTGTAGGCGAGAACAGCCATCCAGCCGGCGACCACGGCCACATAGAGGACTTGGCGTACGACTTCGGTCACCTCAGCGAGCCCGTCCCGCGCCTGTTCGAACCATCGGCTGCCTCAACCCGGGTGTGGGGCGCATGGACCCGTAGGGGAATGGCCACGGGCCACACCGCGAGGACATACCTGCCTGACCAGTCGGTCACGGCGAGTGTGAACGGCAGCCCGGCCCGCAGTCGCTCAAAGGCGGCTCGGCGTCCTTGCTCATCTCTGACCCATGTGCGCAAGGCAGTGGGTGCGTCTGTGAGATCGAAGGAGAGATGAGGGTCGGGCGTGACGCACAGCAGCGCGGCCGACCACGGCACATCGGGATCAGGATCCAACCCGTTCGCGATACGGACCGCCTGCACACAGAGCCATCGGATGGCTCGGGGAGCATAGGGGGTCGCGAAATTTCCGAGCACGATCCTGCGGGGCTCGAAAACACCCGGTGAATCGGATTCGGCAATGGCCTCGGCCCAGTAGCCGCATCGCCCGAGGCCGGGAGCCCGATCCCGATCCCGATCCCGACAAGATCGCGCAAGAGCAGCAGCTCCGGATAAGGTCACTGACCGCCTCCGCCAGCGAAGGCGCACCACCAGGTCGTACGCAGGCCATCCTCTGCGACCCCCCAGGCATCGGCATGGGCGTCCACCAGCATCAACCCCCGGCCACCCTCCTCAAGGAGATCCACCGCAATCGGAGGCATCGGCACGCGCTGGGGGCCGCTACTGCTCACCTCGATACAGAGCTGCGTCGTGGTGGACCACATCTGGACCCCGACGTTGCCGTCGCCGTGGACGAACCCGTTGGTGATCAGCTCGGAAAGGCACAGGCCGACTGCGTCCGCACAGGCACCGAATCCCCAAAGGTTCGCGTGGGCCCGCCCGACCCGACGGACCTCCCCTGGCCTCCGTCTGTCCTCGGGAGTCAGGGGACTGCCCGGTCCATTGGTGCGCCGCAGGTTCAAGCCGAGGCGAGGCACACCTTCGGGTGGACCAAGGTCGATGCAGCCCGCTGGCGTGGGTTGACTGCTGGTTGGGGGTGACATGGGGTATCTCCATCGGTCCGGGAACAGTCACCGTCAAGGAGTCGGGACGACGGCCTGCCCGTCCGTGGAGGGGACTGCCCACCGAAGGAGTCCCACGGGACTCTCTACCCGACGTCGTCCAGTGAACTAGTGGGCCCGGAACGGGAACCAGAGGGCTCAAGAGGGGAATCGGTTCAACGAGTTCACCCGTGTTCGACTCCGCGAGCGCTGGTCTAGCGTTGGGGTCTATGACCAGGTCGCCCAACAGCCGCCTCCGCGCCATCATTCATGAGTCAGGTCTGCGATACGAAGATTTGGCCCGCCTCGTGAGATCCGTGGCCGCCACATCCGGGACCACGATCCGCACTGGCAAATCTAACGTTTCCTGCTGGTTGGGTGGCACTCCGCCGAACCCCCAGACCGCCCGCTATCTCTGCGAAGCACTGTCCCGAACACTCAGTCGCCCAATCTCACTGGGCGACATCGGACTCTCAGCAATGCCCGGCGATACCGATACGGCCGATGTCGGGCTTACCGTTGAAGGCGATCCAGTGGAAACGCTGGGGCAATTGGGGAGCGCCGATATCGAACGCCGAACCTTCCTCACCGGGTCCGCCTACTCCGTCGCAGCCGCCGCCCTGCCTCTCGGCACCGCCGGTGAAGCCCATGCCCGTACCCGACGAGCATTGAACGGTGGCGTCGCCGGTGCCGGTGAAGTCCGTGCCGTCCGCGACATGGTGGCGATGTTCACGGCCATCGATGAACGTCATGGCGGCCAACACGGGCGCAGCGCCGTCGTGCAATACCTCCGGACCGACGTCCTCGGGCTGTGCCAAGCTCAATTCCGCACCGTCGAGCAACGCAACGACATGCTGACCTCCGCCGCGTCACTCGCCTACCTCTCTGGCTGGAAGGCGTACGACGCGGGGGAAATGGGGCTTGCACAGCGCTACTACTTGCAGGCGTACGCGCTCACAAAGGACGCCGGGAACATCGCGCACGAGGCGTTCACACTCCGCATCCTCGCCTATCACGGCCTGGACAACGGGCGGCACGAACACGTCCTCGGGCTGGCCGACGCCGCACTTGAACGCGCTCGGGGCAGGGTCGACCGGGTGACGGAGTCGCTGTTCGTGATCTGCCGGGCCCGAGCCCTGGCCAGCCTGGGCCAGGCCAGCCAATCCCTGACCGAGGCAGACCGCGCCCGCACCCTGGCGGGGTCCACGGGCACCGAGGGCATGACCGGCTGGGCCTCCATGTGGGGGGCGGCGTCTGCGAACGTCGCCAGTCAAACCGCGAAGATCCTGGACAGCATCGGCGACTTCCGTGGTGCGGAGCGCCATCACGCCGGCGCTCGCCGCCGATACAGCGGTACGGAACACCAGAGGATCGCTGCACTCTCCGCAGCAGCCGAGGGACACTCCCAGTACCAGCAAGGCCAGATCGAAAAGGCTTGCGCCACCTGGAGCCAGGCCCTGGACACCATGACCGGCATCCGCTCCACGCGAACGCTCAAAGCCGTGCACGCCATGCGATCGGCGGTCGCTCAGGTCAGGGACCGCACCGTACGCCCGGCACTCGACCTGGATGAACGCGCCTGCACCTGGCTTCGCGAAGCATCCTGACCAGCCCGCCGCCGAAGGGACAGTCCGCTGCTCGGAGCGAGAGGGACGCCGACCGTGACCGTCGATTTTCGCCAGGCCAACTCCGAGCATCTCCCCGCCATCCGCCAGTCGATGTCGTGGTGCGCAGGCCCTGGCGGGGGCAGGGTGTGTCCTGGCAACTCCATGAGGCTGGGCTGTCGATCCGGAGCGATGAGCGGGGCACCCTGCTGGTTGACCCGGCTGCGGGCGATGGAGCGGCGCAAGCTGCCTACGAAGCCTGGGGATACCGGAAGATCGGCGAACAACAGCCGTTCCCCGATTCACCTATTCAGGCGGTGGAAAGTCCACGGGTACTTGGGCGGCGGGTGCCCGGTGCCGATCACGCTCTGACTCGCGTCGGCGGAAACACCGACAGGGACAGCAGACCACCGGGGGGTCAACGCGGAGGAACCATTCGGACCACCGTGACTTGCAGAACGCTCTGTGCCACGTAGTACCGGATGAAGACCCCCGCGACGGTGGCCTCCCTCCGGTCCCTCTCGCGGCTTACCGGCCGCGATCCGTGGCCGTAGGGGTCTCGGCCCAACGTGCGCTCTATGGCCGCCCGAAACGCTGCTGCCGAGGGGGAGGACATCTGCTTCAGTGTTGCTTCTGCCACCGGCGCATACGCGATCTCATAGCGGCTCACGCAGCCCCACGCCCTTCGGCCTCCAGGCGTGCGAAGACCTCCTCGTCCTCGGAACCCGAGGCGACATTGAGAATCCAGTGCCGCAGCACATCGGCGACGCTCTCCACTGTTGCACCGCCCAGTGCCTCTTCGAAGCGCCGCCGCTGGTCCTCCGACAATGCGCCGCGGATGCCCTCGACTGTGGCCGGCACCTCCACTCGTTCTTCGTTGCGGATGGTCCATCTCGACGTGCTGTGCTCAGACATGGCGGGAACGGGTCCTCTCCTTTGACAAGTCCCCACAGGCTATTGCTGGGAGAAGGGCCTCAACGGAGGCTTCGCAGCACCAAGAACGGCGTGTTGGAGTACCAGTCCAGTCCGGGCGCACCTCGTGCGCCGGGATGTGGAGCCCCACCCCACGATCCGGCTGATTCCCGAGCCGGGGTATCGCCCTTCGGTCGGCCCATTCGCGTGGTTCGTGCTTATCGGCGCGCCCTGCGCTCCGCCACCGTGAATCGCATGGACCCGGCACAGTTCGATGGAGATGTCCGCTGAGGACCCGTGGACACCCTTTCCATCGCTGACGCATCCCGACAGCTCGACGCGATCACTCGTTATGTGAGCCAGGCCGGGGACGACCTGCTCAGCGGGAAAGGACGGCCTGGCATTGCTCCACAGTGAGCTCCATCGCCTGCGCGGCAACAACGCCACGGTGACCGCCGAGGAATTGCGGGACCAGCTGAACGGGAAAATGACCTAAGCCAGGTCTTTTCGGAAGGGGCGGCCAAGAACGCTCTGACCCAATACGCGCGTCGACCCAGCCGGCGTCGACCAAGTACTCGACAGCGTCAGCCTGCTGCCTGCCAACCTCCAACCCGCTGGTGCGCGAGACTACGGCGATAGCAGTACCGGATGCATGTCAGCCGCTATCGAGTCAGGTACACGATCAAACAGAACAAGCCGGTCGTGATCGCGATCGACCTCGTCGGTCGCATCCCGTAGCCGGACGCCGCCGACGCCGTGGCTGGATCAAGGCTCCTGTCCCAGAAGCAACCTAGGAACAAAAAACGGCTGGAGCCCCCGCACAGTGGGCTCCAGCCGTCGTTTGTTACGCGCGGAAAACTACAGCGTGAGGCCCGTCAGGACCAGTACGCGTTCGTAGGTGTAGTCATCCATCGCATAGGCGACGCCCTCGCGGCCGACGCCGGACTGCTTGGCTCCGCCGTACGGCATCTGGTCGGCGCGGTAGGAGGGGACGTCGCCGATGATCACGCCGCCGACCTCCAGCGCGCGGTGTGCGCGGAAGGCGGTCTGGACGTCGTGGGTGAAGACGCCCGCCTGGAGGCCGTACGGGGAGTCGTTGACGGCGGCGAACGCCTCGCCCTCGCCGTCGACCTTGCTGACGGTCAGTACCGGGCCGAAGACTTCCTCGCAGGCGATGGTGACGTGCGAGGGGACATCGGCCAGGACGGTCGGGGCGTAGGTGGCACCGTCGCGCTTGCCGCCCGCGAGGAGCTTGGCGCCGGCCTGGACCGCCTCGTCCACCCAGGACTCCACGCGCTTGGCCGCGTCCTCGCTGACCAGGGGGCCGACGTCCGTGGCGTCGTCGGCCGGGTCACCGGTGACCTGGGCCTCGACCGCGGCGACGAGCTTGGGCAGCAGCCGGTCGTAGACGGAGGCGTCGGCGATCACGCGCTGCACGGAGATGCAGGACTGGCCGCCCTGGTAGTTGGAGAAGGTGGCCATGCGGGTGGCGGCCCAGTCGAGGTCCTGCTCGGACGTCCAGTCGTCGAGTACGACCGCGGCGCCATTGCCGCCGAGTTCCAGCGTGCAGTGCTTGCGCGGTACGGAGTCCATGATCGCGTAGCCGACGGGGCCGGAGCCGGTGAAGGAGATCACGGGCAGTCGCTCGTCCTGGACCAGGGCGGGCATCCGGTCGTTGGGGACCGGCAGCACCGACCAGGAGCCGACCGGCAGTTCGGTCTCGGCGAGCAGTTCGCCGAGGACCAGCGAGGAGATCGGGGTGGCCGGGGCGGGCTTGAGGATGATGGGGGCGCCGACCGCGATGGCGGGGGCCACCTTGTGGGCGCTGAGGTTCAACGGGAAGTTGAAGGGCGCGATGCCGAGGACGACGCCCTTGGGGATGCGTCGGGTCAGGGCGAGACGGCCCGTGCCACCGGCGTCGGTATCGAGGCGCTGGGCCTGGCCGCCGTTGAAGCGGCGGGCTTCCTCGGCGGCGAGGCGGAAGACGGACACGGCACGGCCGACTTCACCGCGGGCCCACTTGATGGGCTTGCCGTTCTCGGCGGAGATCAGCTGGGCGATCTCCTCGGTGCGCTCGGCGAGACGCTTGGCGACGTGGTCGAGGGCGGCGGCGCGCACATGGGCCGGTGTGGCGGCGAACTCGTCACGTACCGCGTGAGCGGCGGCGACGGCTTCTTCAACCTGGGCCTCGGTGGGCACGGAGACCCGGCCGACGAGACGTCCGTCCCACGAGTTGGTGACGTCGAAGGAGGTCTCGCCGGTGGCCTCGCGGCCGGCGAGCCAGAAGGCGTGGGTGGAGGTCATGTCCCGGCCCTTCCGAGGTGAGGTGAGTGTGACTGTCGGGCGGTGCCCGCCCCACGGTAGGGCCGGAGGGCGGATTGTTGGTTTGTACGGGGTGGAGTGATCAACGGCGCCTTTCCTGCCGCTTTGGTGCATCGGCCAGGTCCGGGGGCGTTCGCAGGCGTGGGGCGCCCGGCACGGTCGGCTCAGCGGCGGCGCTCCGTGGTCACGATCAGACAGACGCCTGCGACGACGATGGCCCCGCCCACCGCGATCGACCAGGTCAGCTCCTCCTGGAGGAAGACGGCCCCCAGCAGCACGGCCACCACGGGATTGACGTATGCGTAGGTGGCCACCAGCGACAGGGGTGCGCTGTGCAGCAGCCAGGCGTAGGCAGTGAAGGCGACCAGCGAGCCGAAGACGACCAGATAGCCCAGGGCGATCCACGAGCTGGTAGAGACATCGTCGAAGGCGAAGCCCCGGTGCTCACCACGGCCGAAGCCGACCAGGGCACAGCCGATGCCGCCCGCGATCATCTCGTACGCGCTCGCCGCGAACGGGTTCGCCGGCATGGGGATGCGTGCCGAGGCGAAGGAGCCCACGGACCAGCTGATCGTGGCGCCCAGGACCGCGACGACGCCCCAGAGTCGGATGTCTCCGCTGAGCCCGGGCATGGTCAACACCACCAGGCCCACCAGTCCGAACAGGACCCCGCCGTAGGCGCCGAGGCCCGGGCGTTCGCCGGAGCAGCGGCGCAGCACGACCACCCAGGCCGGTACGACGGCGACCAGCAGGGCGGCCAGTCCCGAGGGGATGGCGGTCTCGGCCAGGACCACGAGGCCGTTGCCGCCGAGGAGCAGCATCAGCCCGAGGAGGGTGACGGAGCCGAGTTGGGCGCGGGTGAGCCTGAGCGCGGCGGGGCCCTGTCGCCAGGCCACCAGGGCGGCGAGGATCAGTCCGGCGAGGACGAAGCGTCCGCCGGCCGAGAGGAAGGCCGGCATGGTCTCGACGACCACGGCGATGCCGAGGTAGGTGGAGCCCCAGACGACGTAGACGATGGCGAGCGCGGCCCAGACCGCGCCGGATATGCGTCGTCGTCCGGGTGGCGGCGGTTCGGTCACCGGTGGGGCGGGGGCTTCGACAGGTCCGATCGGCGCCGCAGGCAGGAACGATTCGGCGGGCGGGGCGGACCGTATGGACTCTGCGGGTCCGTCCGAAGGCGTGCCGGCGGTAGGGAGGTCTCTCATCAATCCTTCTGGGGTCCCCGGACGGCGGTCCGGGCCACTCCCCTCCGCTGCGTCGACGCGACTTTAGGGAGTGCCGCCCCCGGCTGCCAATACTTTTGTCCGACTTCGGGCAGGAGGGCGGAAGGATCTTCTGCGGTGTCTACTCGCCGGTGGGGCCTGCGGTGGTCTTGAGCGCGAGCCAGAGCTCCATCCGGACGTCCGGGTCGTCCAGCGAACGGCCCAGGATCTCTTCGACCCGGCGCATCCGGTACCGCAGGGTGTGGCGGTGGACACCGAGGTCGGCTGCCGCCGCGTCCCACTGTCCGTGGCGTGAGAGCCAGGCCCGCAGCGAGGCCACGAGGTCGCCGCGGCCGGTGGCGTCGTGTGCGTACAGGGGGCGCAGCGTGCCGTCGGCGAAGGCGCGTACGGCGTCGTCGGCCAGCAGCGGGACGATGGAGCCCGCCGCCAGGTCCTCGTGTTCGACGAGCGCCCGGCCGCGTCTGCGGGCGACGGAGAGGGCTTGCTCCGACTGTTTGTACGCTCCGGCGGCGGCGATGGGACCGGTGGGCGCCGAGAGACCGATGACGACTCCGGCGTCGTCCGCGTCCTGGGCGGAGTACCGAGCGGTGCAGTCGGCGACGACCGCTCCCCCGTCGGCGGCGAGCACCACGAGGCGGCTGTCGCTGTCGGGCACGGTGATGAGCGTCTCGCCCGCGCGGGAGGCCACCGCGTCCAGTGCCTCGGCGAGCACAGGCAGCGGCGGCGGCTCGGCATCGTCGCCCGGGGACGAGGGTTCGGCGAGCAGCAGCCGGAAGGGGGCGTCCAGCAGGGTGCCGTAGAGGTCCGATGCGACCGCGCGTGCGTGGTCGGGTTCGCCGGAGAGCAGCATGCGCAGGACGGCGGCTCCCAGGCGTTGTTCCGCGTGCTGGAGCGAGCGGGAGCGTTCGGTGGAGAGGGTGAGGAGCGCGATGGCGGAGTGGACCGCATAGCGTTCGGCGGTGCCGAGGGCGGCTGCGGTGCCGACGGCGAGGGCTCCGCGGACCCGACGGCCGGTGCCCAGGGATTGGAGTTCGACCCGGTCGTCGCCGGTGTCGGCGGCGATGGTGCTGGCCGGTGCGGAGCGGTCGCGCAGCCGCTCCAGGTCGGCGGTGAGCCGGCCGGCCCTGCGCGCCGCCCACTCGGGGGAGGCGGCGACCACGGCGCCCGAGGCGTCGTAGAGGGCGGCCCAGCCGTTCACATGGGCGGCGAGACGGGCCACGACCGCGTTCGGTCCGTCGGCGAGCGCGGCCCGGGTCAGCTCCCGCTGGACCTCGAACCCGGCGGTCACCGCCCGGTACTGGTCGGCCGCGATGGCGGCCGAGACGGCTTTGCTGATCGCGAGGAACGGGGTGCGGCGCGGTACGGCCAGCAAGGGGAAGCCCTCGTCCCTGGCCGCGTCGAGGAGGGCGTCGGGGATGTCGTCGTAGAACACGCCGATGGCGAAGCCGAGGCCGACGACGCCCGCTGCGTCCAGCCTGCGCACATAGCGGCGCATGGTGTCGGGGTCCTGGGCGTCCAGGGTCATGGCGGTGACGAGGAGGAGTTCGCCGCCGTCGAGATAGGGGACCGGATCGGCCAGTTCGCTCACGTGCGCCCACCGCACGGGGGTGTCGAGCCGCTCCTCGCCGGCGCGCACGGTGAGTTTGAGCGCCGAGTGTTGGACGAGGGAGGCGAGCGTGGGCGGCATGGCACCTTCAGAACTGGTTCGTCAGGACTGTTCACGGGCCGGCGGGGACATCAGGGGATTTCGCCGCGCCGTATGAACTGATTACCTCGATTCTGCCAGCTCGTAGTAGTTCAGGGCGGTCAGGGGGACCAGGACGGGAAAGGTCCGCTATGTACGGAGATCCACCAGCAGGGGCGGGGTGTGCTCGCCGTTGACGTTCGCCAAGGAGAGCACCGCGTGTCCCGCGGGCACCGCGTGGGCGAGGTCGGACGCCGACCAGCGGGCCCGTTCCACCTCTCGTACGGTGATCGCCTCGGCCGTGGTCGCCTTGCCGGTGACCAGTCGGCGCATGGCGTGCATGGCCTTGGTGAGGGGCTCGTCCGAGATGATCTGGCGGTTGGTGACATCGCGGGTCTGCACCCATTCGGTGCCCCAGGTCTCCGCGAACCGACCGCCGTCCCACGGGGCGAGTCCCGCGAAGGCCATCCGACAGCCCACCGCGCCCAGCAGGGGCCCGCGCAGCGGATCGGGCACGTCCTCCAGGGTGCGCAGGGTCAGGACCACCCCGGCATTGGCGGAGCGCAGCCGCTGGATGGCCCGCACCGAGTCGGCGGTCACCGTGTAGGTCGCGTCGTCGAGGACGAGCGCGGCGAAGAGCGAGCGGTCCGAACGGCTGAGCGCTGCTTCGGTGAACTGGGCGAGGAGCAGCCGCGCGATGATCCTGGACGCCTCGGCGTGGCCGCGTTCCGGCAGGTCGACGCGGACCCGCAACGGATGCTCGATGGCCTGCAAGGAGAACTGCCGGCCGCCTCCGTCGGTGCGGAAGGAGGCGGCGAACGCGGGTCGGTCCAGGAAGGCGATCCGTTCGGCGAGGAGCACTCCGATGTCATCGCCGCCGCGGGCGGACTGGCGCTCGCGGGCGTCCAGCTCGCGCAGTTGCGCCGCCGCCGCGGTGCCGCCCTGGGCCTGGAGCGCCTGACGCAGGGCGTCGAGCGCGGCGGGGGCGCCGCTGAGGAGTTCCCGCAGTTCGGGAACGGCCGGGAAGTGGCCGTGGACCAACTGGTAGGGGCCGATCAGCTGGGCCAGTGCGGTGGCGGCGCGGCGGCCGTCGGTGCCGGGCAGGGTCGCGGCGAGGTCGCCGACCAGGGCTTCGGCGAGCATCCGGGCGGCTTCGTCGGGATCGCTGGAGCCTCCGTAGAGGTCCAGGTCGTGCCGGGAGTCGCTGCGCCCGACGGCGATGACCAGGTCGAAGGCGTCATCAGGGGCGAGCTGGGCGCCCTGGGCGGTGACGGCGACCACGGCGGCGCGGTTCGCGAGGGCCAGCAGTCCGAGGGATTCGACGACCGGGCGGATGAGCCGCACGCTCTTGCCGCAGCCGGACGGGCCGACGGCGAGGAGTGAGGTGCCGAGCAGCGACGGATCGAGTGCTACGCCGGTGGTGCGTCGCGCGTAGGGGTTGCGGCGGTCGTCGGCTGCGGTGCCGATCCGCACCTGTGCGGTGACGAGGTCATGGGTGGCGGTGCGTACGGGCAGGTCCCGCAGCCCGGAGGGATGGGCGCAGGACGCAGCACCCTGTCGTCGCACGGTGTCGGTGAAGGCGGGGAGCAGTTCGGGGCGGGCCTGGACGCCCTGCCACGCGCGGCGGATACGGGCGTAGTCCACATCACCGAGCACACCGGCCCGGCCGGCCTCGGTGAGGGTCTCCGCGGCGTCGATGAGCCCGGCGGTGCGCAGTTCGGGCCACTGGGTGGGGTCGGGTCCGACCGGTGGGGATGTCGTACGAGGCTTGTCGGCGCGGCGGGTGTAGCGGCGCCATATCTCCGGCACATGGCCGAGGCGGGCGAAGAACACCAGCAGCCCGCCGCCGACGAGCGTGTAGTACGTGTAGCTGGCGGTGGCCCACAGGGGTGGGTCGGCACGCCAGGAGTCGGGGGTGAGGACGAGCAGGGGCCAGATCCAGTACCGGCCGAGGTAGCCGTTCCACAGCAGGGACCAGAGCAGCCAGCCGGTGAGCAGGGCGATGAGTGCGCCGGCGAACAGTCGCCGCGCGGGCACTTCGTCCGGCTCCTCGTCGGGGCGGGCGCGGTGACCGAGTCGCCAGACGCCGGGGTCGGCCTCGGGGCGGGGGGTGCGCAGCCACTCGGTGACGGCCTGGCGTCTGCCGGGCGCATGGCTGGGGACGGCGGGGATGCCCGGGGTGGGTGGGAAGCTCGGTGGCCCACCGGGTCGGGGTACGGAAGGCGGGTGCGGCGGCGGCCCGGAAACCGGCGCAGGACCGCGCTCCGTGCCGCGCGCATCGAATGTGCCTTCGGAATCCATGAACTGCTGCCCCCTGACCAGCCAGGCCCGCTCTGTGCACGGTCAATCTAGTGCCCAGGCGCGGGGAGTTCACCGATTCACCCCGGCCGAGGGCGATCGGGCCGGTTGCCGGCGCGGTTCGTGCGGGTGCCGGTGGTGGGGCCGGTCGTGGGGTCCGGCTCCGCCCGGGTGGGTCGCCCCGGCCGGAAGCCTGCCGACCGGACGGCCCAGGCCGCTGGCGTACCGCAGGGAACCCGTCCGTCGGCGCCCGGGCCGGTGACGTACGAACGCCGCACCGTTCACGTCGGGGACCCGGACCGTGCGGTATGTCCGGTGCGGACAAGGACTCGGCCCCAACACTCCCGAACGGCACATGCCCCCTGCCCCGGCCCACCCCTAGCCTGCGGGGAAGAACTGAAGCGTCCACAGCACCCCCAGGAGCCCCTATGACCGCGATCCCGCAGGAGCGCCGCATCGTCACCGCCATTCCCGGACCCAAGTCGGTGGAGCTCCAGGCCCGCCGTACCGCAGTGGTCGCCGGTGGCGTGGGCTCGGTGCTGCCCGTCTTCACCGCTCGTGCGGGAGGCGGCATCATCGAGGACGTCGACGGCAACCGTCTGATCGACTTCGGTTCCGGCATCGCCGTCACGAGCGTCGGCGCCAGCGCCGAGGCCGTCGTACGCCGTGCATCGGCCCAGCTCGCGGACTTCACCCACACCTGTTTCATGGTCACCCCGTACGAGGGCTATGTGGCCGTGGCCGAGGCGCTGGCCGAGCTCACCCCCGGTGACCACGCCAAGAAGTCCGCGCTGTTCAACTCCGGCGCCGAAGCCGTCGAGAACGCGGTCAAGATCGCCCGCAGCTACACCAAGCGCCAGGCCGTCGTCGTCTTCGACCACGGCTACCACGGCCGCACCAATCTGACGATGGCGCTGACCGCGAAGAACATGCCGTACAAGCAGGGCTTCGGGCCGTTCGCCCCCGAGGTCTACCGGGTGCCGGTCGCGTACGGCTACCGCTGGCCCACCGGTGCCGAGAACGCAGGCGCGGAGGCGTCCGCGCAGGCCATCGACCAGATCAGCAAGCAGATCGGCGCGGAGAACGTCGCGGCGATCATCATCGAGCCCGTGCTGGGCGAGGGCGGGTTCATCGAGCCGGCCAAGGGCTTCCTGCCGGCGATCGCCGAGTTCGCCAAGGAGAACGGGATCGTCTTCGTCGCCGATGAGATCCAGTCGGGCTTCTGCCGCACCGGCCAGTGGTTCGCGTGTGAGGACGAGGGCATCGTCCCGGACCTGATCACCACCGCCAAGGGCATCGCGGGCGGTCTGCCGCTGGCCGCTGTGACCGGCCGCGCCGAGATCATGGACGCGGCCCACGCCGGTGGCCTCGGCGGCACCTACGGTGGCAACCCGGTGGCCTGTGCCGGTGCGCTCGGGTCGATCGAGACCATGAAGGAGCTGGACCTCAACGGCAAGGCTCGGCGCATCGAGGAGGTCATGAAGGGCCGTCTCGCCGCGATGCAGGAGAAGTTCGACATCATCGGCGAGATCCGTGGCCGTGGCGCGATGATCGCGATCGAGCTGGTCCAGGACCGGGAGACCAAGGAGCCGCACGCGGCGGCTGCCACCGCACTCTCCAAGGCGTGCCACGCCGAGGGTCTGCTGGTGCTGACCTGCGGTACGTACGGCAATGTGCTGCGCTTCCTGCCGCCGCTGGTGATCGGCGAGGACCTGTTGAACGAGGGCCTGGACATCATCGAGCAGGCTTTCACCCGTATCTGAGGAGTCTGTTTTCTGGGCTCTGAGGGGATCTCACAGCCCTGATCGGCGCCGACCGGTGCTGGTCAGCCCCAACGGGTGCACGGACGGGCTCGCCCGGCGGTGACCGCCGGTAACAACCCCGGGCTGACCAGGCGGAACGGTCGGACCCTGTGAAGAAGATGTGGGGGCCCGATGGCGGCATGGAGATGTGGCTGTCGGTCCCCCCTGTCACTGCCGTACGGTTTCTGCAGATGAGAGAAACACCCCGCCCGCAGGGGACTGCGGGCGAGTCCGACGCGGAGCCTCCCCAGCACCGCACGGGCCGTGCCTTCGCGCACACCACCGGAGCCTCAAGCTCCGGAACTCCTCACCGATCGGATGTCCGCTCGCCCCAAACCCCCCGGGGCGCGCGGCGGTCCGATCAGACCGGCTGCCTCGGAACTACCCCCCCTGTTCCGAGGCGGCCGGCTTTTCTGTTGCTGGCGCTCACCCTGCTGACGTTCGCGGTGGTGACCTGGCAGGTGGCGGTCGACGGCCCCCTGCGCGCCCTGGACGAGCGCATCTCGTCACGGATCGTGGGCCACGGTCCGCCCGCTTTCACCGAACTCCTCGCCGACCTCGGCAATCTCGCGGTGGCGCTGCCCGTGCTGGGTGCCTCACTGGCGTACGCGTTTTGGCGCGAGCGCCTGCGGCGGTGGCGGGAGACGGTCGGCGTCGTCCTCGCCATGGCGGCGGTTCCCGCCTTCGTCGTACCGCTGAAGGCGCTCCTGGACCGCCCCGGACCGCTGACCGACGCCACCGGCTACTACCCCTCGGGACATGCGGCGACCGCCCTGGTCGCGTACGGCGGCGGAGCCCTTCTTCTGTCCCCCCTCCTACGCCGACCATGGGCGATGCCCGTCGCCCTGGTGCTGACCCTGGCGACGGGCATCGGTCTGGTGCTAAGGGGCTATCACTGGCCGCTGGACGTGATCGGCAGTTGGGCCCTGTGCGGCGCGCTGCTGGTGGTGGTCACCATGTGTAGGCGTCGAAGTTCCGGCTGAACTGCCACTGGTTGTAGCGGTCCCAGTTGATCGACCAGGTCATCAGCCCGCGCAGGGCGGGCCAGGTGCCATGGGTCTGGTAGGAACCGCAGTTGGTCTTCTTGGTGAGGCAGTCGAGCGTCTTGTTCACATCGGCGGGCGCCGTGTGGCCGTTGCCCGCCTGGGTGGACGCCGGCATGCCGATGGCGATCTGGTCGGCCCGCAGCGGCGGGAAGATCCGCGACTGGTTGCCGGCCACCGGGAAGCCGGTGAGCATCATGTCGGCCATGGCGATGTGGAAGTCGGCGTTGCCCATGGTGTGGTACTGGTTGTCGAGGCCCATGATCGGACCCGAGTTGTAGTGCTGGACGTGCAGCAGGGTGAGGTCGTCGCGCAGCGCGTGGATCACCGGGAGGTACGAGCCCGCCCGCGGGTCCTGGCCGCCCCAGGGGCCCGAGCCGTAGAACTGGTAGCCCAACTGGACGAAGAAGGTCTCCGGAGCCATCGTCAGGATGAACTTGGCACCGTACTTCGCCTTCAGCGTCTTGACTGCCTGGATCAGATTGGTGACCACCGGAGTGGTCGGGGAGCGGAAGTCCGTGTCGCCGGTGTTCAGCGACAGGGAGTGCCCTTCGAAGTCGATGTCGAGCCCGTCGAGGCCGTACTCGTCGATGATCTTCGATACGGAGGTGACGAACGCGTCCCGCGCCCCGGTGGAGGAGAGTTGGACCTGACCGTTCTGGCCGCCGATGGAGATCAGCACCTTCTTGCCCGCCGCCTGCTTGGCCTGGATCGCGGCCTTGAACTCGGCGACCGACTCCACGTTCGGGCACTCGGTCACCGGGCAGAGACTGAACCGGATGTCACCCGAGGTCACCGAGGTCGGTTCGCCGAAGGCCAGGTTGATGACGTCCCAGGAGTCGGGCACGTCCGCCATCCGCGTGTAGCCGGAGCCGTTGGCGAAGCTGGAGTGCAGATAGCCCACCAGCGCGTGGGGGGGTAGTGCGGTGCCGGGAGTACCGCCGCTGGTGGTCTCGGCGGTCACCGCCGCCGACTTGGCCGACTCGCCGGCGCCGTTGGTGGCCGAGACCTGGAAGCTGTACGAGGTGGCGGCCGTCAGGCCGGTCACCACGGTGGAGGTGCCGGTCACCGGGATGACACGGGTGCCCTGGTAGACCTTGTAGCCGGTGGCCCCGGGCACGGCGCTCCAGTTCAACGGGACCGAGGTGGAGCCGGGTGAGCCCGCGGTGAGCCCCGTCGGGGTCGCCGGGATCTCGATCGGTGCGCCACCGGGCCCGAAGAGCGAGAGGTCATCGGCGTGGTAGGCGGCCGTGCCGTACCAGCCGTGGGTGTAGAGGGTGACCGAGGTGGTCGAGGCGCCGGTGCGGAAGGTCGTGGACAGCTTCTGCCAACTGCTGGCCGAAGGGGTCCAGTTGTAGGCGTCCGTGGTGCCGGTGCCCGATACGCCCAGATAGACGTAGCCGCCCTGCACCCACCCACTCACGGTGTAGGCGGAGTTCGGTTTGACGGTGACCGTCTGGGTGCACTTCGCGTTGTCGCCGCCCGAGGGGGTGGCCTTCAGGGCTGAGGTGCCACCGTGGACCGGGGTGGTCACGGCCGCGCCGCTGCCCGCGGAACAACTCCACCCGGTGAGCCCCGCCTCGAAGCCGCCGTTGACGGCGAGTTCCTGGTCGGCCGCTTGCGCGGTGGTCGCG
This sequence comes from Streptomyces sp. NBC_00690, assembly GCF_036226685.1. Lineage (NCBI taxonomy): Bacteria > Bacillati > Actinomycetota > Actinomycetes > Kitasatosporales > Streptomycetaceae > Streptomyces > Streptomyces sp. NBC_00690. The sequence continues at coordinate 6,275,921 of NZ_CP109009.1, read as the reverse complement.
GTGGCGACGAGTCCACCGACAGCGAGCACGGCCGCGGTCAGAGCGGCCGTGAGTCTGGTGCGCTTCACAACTACCTCCGGTACATGGGGGGTTGGGAGGTCAAGTCGCCGTCAATTTGGTCCAGACCAATAAGGTTGTCAAGAGTTCTCACAGACACCGGGACCCTCACTCACCCTCATGACGGGCCAGCACGGCCGCCGCCTCATGCATGGCCAACTCCAACAGCAGGGGGTCGTTGAGGTGCCCCGAACCGTCCGGAGCGATCAGCCACCGTGTGCCCCCGGTGCTCGCCCGGCCGGGGTAGGGCACCACGATCCACGTGCCCTGACCTGCACTGCGAATGCCCGTACCCAGCCAGCGACCGGCCGTGCCAGCGGGGACGAAGAAGCCCATCCGGGCATCGCCGAAGTCAGCCAGCACCGGTCCGGGCCGACTGACCAACCGCTGGAGGACGTCCAAGGTGGGATAGCCGAGTTCGGCCGGCAGGATCAATACGTCCCACCGGTGTCCCGCCGGCAGGAGCGTGATCCCGAGCGGGTTGCGCTCCCACTCCCATCGGCAGGCATCCGGATTCGGCGCCACCGACGCCAGCCACTCCACCGCTGTCTTGACCCCCGAGGCAGTCATCGCCCGGCCTCCAACTTTCGTTCCGTGTGTGGTGAACATCGACCTGCACACGGGGAGAGCGGGGTGGGCGCCGGGTATGACGCGACTTTGGCTACTCATTAGTAGTGAACTGCGTCACGCCAAGATCACGGTTGTGCGCCCCTGGCGCCCGGGTTCGGACCGGGGGTGGTACGGGCCGGAGCAATACGGGCCGGAGCAATACGGGCCGGAGCAATACGGCCCGGAGCAATACGGGTCGGTACGAGCCAGGGGTACGGGCCCTGCGGGAGGCACCGCACACAAGACCGCGGCCCCGGTGCCCGGACAGCGCGATCCGGGAATCAGGGCCGCGGCCCGTTCAATGAGCTGAGCCGGTCTTCACCAGTACTCAGCCGGTACTCAGCTGTCGAAGCCCAGCCCCAGTCGGTCCATCGTCTTCAGCCAGACGTTCCGACGGCCCCCGTTGGCGTCCGCCTGCGCCAGCGACCACTTGGTGATCCCGATGCCCGCCCAGGCCACCGGCTCGGGCGGGAAGGGCAGCGGCTTGCTGCGGACCATCTCCAACTCGGTGCGCTCGGTGCGCTCCCCCGCGAGCAGGTCGAGCATCACATCGCCGCCGAACCGGGTCGCCCCCACGCCCAGGCCCGTGTAGCCCGCCGCATAGGCGACCCGGCCGCCGTGCGCCGTACCGAAGAACGCCGAGAAGCGCGAGCAGGTGTCGATGGCACCGCCCCAGGCATGGCTGAAGCGCAGCCCCGCCAGCTGGGGGAAGTAGCGGAAGAAGTGCTCGGCGAGCTTGAGATAGGTCTCCGGACGATGGTCCAGCTCTGCGCTGACCTTGCCGCCGAACGGGTAGATCGCGTCATAGCCGCCCCACAGGATGCGGTGGTCGGCCGTGATCCGGAAGTAGTGGAACTGGTTGGCAACGTCGCCGAGCCCCTGCCGACCGCCCCAGCCGATCTCCGCGAGCTGGGCCGGACTGAGCGGCTCGGTCATCAGCGCGTAGTCGTAGACCGGAACGGTGTACGGCCGCACCCGCTTGACCAGGGAGGGGAACACATTGGTGCCCAGCGCGACCCGGCTCGCGAAGACCCGTCCGTAGGGGGTGCGCACGGCCATGCCCGCCCCGGCCGTGGCGAGGTCGAGGCCGGGGGTGTTCTCGTAGATCCGCACGCCGAGTTCCCGGCAGGCGCGCTTGAGGCCCCAGGCGAGCCGGGCGGGGTGCAGCATGGCCGTCCCCCGTTTGTCCCACAGCCCGCCGAGGAAGATCGGCGAGTTCACCTCGGCACGCACGGCGTCCTGGTCGAGGAGGGTGAGCCCCTCAATGCCGAGCCGCTGGGTCTCCTCGTACATCTCGGCCAACTCGGCCACCTGGTAGGGCTCGGTGGCGACGTCGAGACTGCCGGTGCGCTCGAAGTCGCAGTCGATCGAGTAGCGGGCGACCGTCTCCTCGATGCCGTCGAGGTTTCGGGCGCCGAGTTCCTCCAGTCGATCGATCTCCCCGGGCCAGCGCGCCAGCCCGTTGCTCAGGCCGTGGGTCAGCGATGCGGCGCAGAAGCCGCCGTTGCGGCCCGAGGCGGCCCAGCCCACCTCGCGGCCTTCGATCAGGACGACCTCGGTGGCCGGGTCGCGCTCCTTGGCGAGCAGTGCGGTCCACAGTCCGCTGTAGCCACCGCCGACGACCAGGAGATCGCAACGGTCGTCGCCGGTGAGCGCGGGCAGCGCCGCCGGCTTGTCCGGGTCGTCCAGCCAGTACGGCACGGGCTGGGCGTCGGACAGGGATGAGGCAAAGGTCATGGCAGCTGGGGCCATGGTTTCCACTCCTTCGAGGACCCGCGGGTGCGGGCCTTACTTGGATCGTGCGCTGTGCTTCCGCCGGCTGCTGATCAGCTGGGCGGCGACCACGATCAGTACGGCGATGACGAACATGGCCGTACCGATGACATTGATCTGAACGGGTGTGCCGCGCTGTGCCGAGCCCCATACGAACATGGGGAAGGTGACCGTGCTACCCGAGTTGAAATTGGTGATGATGAAATCGTCGAAGGACAGCGCGAACGCGAGCATCGCGCCCGCGGCGATTCCCGGTGCGGCAATGGGGAGAGTGACCCGCAAAAAGGTCTGCACCGGTCCCGCATAGAGATCCCGCGCGGCCTCTTCGAGCCGTGGGTCCATGGAAAGGACCCGCGCTTTGACGGCGACCACCACGAAGCTGAGGCAGAACATGGTGTGCGCTATGAGGATGGTCCAGAAACCCAGCTGGGCGCCGAGGTTCAGGAACAGCGTGAGCAGTGAGGCGGCCATCACGACTTCGGGCATCGCCATCGGCAGGAAGATGAGCGAATTGATCGTGCCGCGGGCTTTGAAGCGATATCGGACCAGGGCGAAGGCGATCATCGCACCGAGTACGGTCGCCCCGATCGTGGCGAAGAACGCGATCTGGAGCGAGAGCACCAGCGAGCCGCACATATCGGCGACACCGCAGGGGTCCTGCCATGCCTCCGTGGAGAATTCGCGCCAGGAGTAATTGAACTTTCCGGCCGGATTGTTGAAGGAGAACACCATGACGACGATGTTCGGCAGGATCAGATACGCGAGCGTCAGCAGACCCGCGATCACGATGATATTGCGCCGTAGCCAACGCATCAGACCAGGTCCTCCGTTCCAGCCCGGCGAATGTAGATCGTGACCACGATCAGGACGACCGCCATGAGGATGAATGAGAGCGCCGCCGCGGTCGGATAGTCGAGCACCCGTAGGAACTGCGACTGGATGACGTTGCCGACCATCTTGGTGTCGGTGGAGCCGAGCAGTTCGGCATTGATGTAGTCACCGCTGGCCGGGATGAAGGTCAGCATGGTCCCGGAGACCACACCCGGCATGGACAGCGGGAAGGTCACCTTGCGGAAGGCGGTCGACGGCTTCGCGTAGAGGTCTCCCGCTGCCTCGTGGAGCCTGGTGTCGATCCGTTCCAGGGAGGTGTAGAGCGGAAGGATCATGAACGGGAGGAAGTTGTACGTCAGACCGGTGACGACGGCGAGCGGAGTGGCGAGCACCCGGCTGCCGTCGGTCATCCCCAGCCAGTTGGTGACATCCAGGAAGCCGATGGTGTTGAGCGTCTCCACCACCGGGCCGCTGTCGGCGAGGATCGTCTTCCAGGCCAGGGTGCGGATCAGGAAGCTGGTGAAGAACGGCGCGATAACCAGGACCAGCAGCAGATTGCGCCAGCGGCCGGCCTTGAACGCGATCAGATACGCCAGCGGATAGCCGAGCAGCAGACACAGAATCGTGGCGGTGCCCGCGTAGAGCACCGAGCGCACGAAGTGCGGCCAGTACTCGGTGAGGGCGTCCCAGTAGGTCGGGAAGTGCCAGGTGACCTTGAAGCCCTCTTCCAGGGACCCGGTCTGGACCGAGGTCGACGCCTGGTAGACCAGGGGCAGCGCGAAGAAAACGAGCAGCCAGAGGATGCCGGGGAGCAGCAGCCAGTACGGCACCAGCTTGCGGCGCAGCGACGGCTTGTGGACCACTCCCGCTTCGGCCGCGGCGGCGGTGGCGGTTGCGGTCATGAGGTCTCCCCCACCGTCTCCACGCCCGCGTCGATGTCCTGGGCCGCGTCGAGCCCGAAGGTGTGGTCCGGGTTCCAGTGCAGGACCACCTGGGCGCCGGGCACCAGCCGGGGGTCCCGCTCGATGTTCTGGATGTACACCTCCAGCTCCGGGCAGACGGGGCTGTCGATGATGAACTGGGTGGAGACGCCGATGAAGCTGGAGTCGGCGATGGTGCCGGTGAGCCGGTTGCGGCCGGGGCCGATCCCGTCCGCTTCATCGGCGTGGGTCAGGGAGATCTTCTCGGGCCGGATGCCGACCAGGATCTTGCCGCCGGTGCTGGGCGTGGTGGCGCAGCGGTCGACGGGGAGCTTCAGGGTGGCGTCCGCGGCACTGACGGCCACCTCGCCGCCACCCGACGAGACCACCGTGGCCTCGATCAGGTTGGAGGTGCCGAGGAAGTTGGCGACGAAGGTGGTGTGCGGGTTCTCGTAGAGCTCCGCGGGGGCGCCGAGCTGCTCCACCCGTCCGCCGTTCATCACCGCGACGGTGTCGGCCATGGTCATGGCCTCTTCCTGGTCGTGGGTGACATGGACGAAGGTGATGCCGACCTCGGTCTGGATGCGCTTGAGTTCCAGCTGCATCTGGCGTCGAAGCTTGAGGTCGAGCGCGCCGAGCGGCTCGTCGAGCAGCAGGACCTGCGGGTGGTTGATCAGGGCCCGGGCCACGGCGACGCGCTGCTGCTGGCCGCCGGAGAGCTGGTGCGGCTTGCGCTGGGCGAAATCACCGAGCTGTACGAGGTCCAGCATCTCGCCGACCTGCTTCTTCACTGACTTGATACCGCGCCTGCGCAGGCCGAAGGCGACGTTCTCCGCGATCGACAGGTGAGGGAAGAGCGCATAGCTCTGGAACACCGTGTTCACGGGGCGTTTGTAGGGGGGCAGCCCGGTGACGTCGCGGTCGCCGAGGAACACGCTTCCGGTGCTGGGGTCCTCCAGGCCGGCGATCATCCGCAGGGTGGTGGTCTTTCCACAGCCGGAGGCGCCGAGCAGCGCGAAGAACGAGCCCTGGGGAACGGTCAGATCGAGGGGATGGACGGCTTGGAAGGAGCCGTAGTTCTTGCTGATCCCGGAGAGGCGGACATCTCCGCCCGCAGTTGTGTCAGTCATGGGTCGCGTTCCCAGGGGTTGCGGTCAGACGAGGACGGGGGCGCTGGGTGGTTCGGCGCATGGGCGGGGCGGGCTCAGGCACCGATGAGCTTGGCGAACTTCTCTTCGTACGCCTTCTCCTCCGCTGCGCTCAGCGAGCGGAAGGCGTGGGACTTGGCGGCCATCGCCCGGTCCGGAATGATCAGGGTGTTGCTGGCCAGAGCGGGATCGATCTTCGCCAGCTCGGGGGCCACACCCTCGACGGGGCACACATAATTGATGTACGCGGCGAGCTGGGCGGCCACCGGCGGCTCGTAGTAGTAGTCGATGAGCCGCGTGGCGTTCTTCTGGTGCCGGGCACCGGCCGGGACCAGCAGGTTGTCGCTGGAGGTGATGTATCCGGCGGCCGGGATCGCGTATTTGATGTCCGGATTGCCCGCTTGGAGTTGGATGACGTCCCCGGCCCAGGCGAGACAGGCGGCCAGGTCGCCCTTGTCCAGGTCGGAGGTGTAGTCGTTGCCCGTGAAGCGGCGGATCTGCTTCTTGTCGACGCCCTTCTGCAGCCGGCCGATCGCGGCGTCGAAGTCGGCGTCGGTGAACTTCCCGGGGTCTTTGCCAAGGTCGAGGAGGGCCATTCCGACGGTGTCGCGCATCTCGGTGAGGAAGCCGACGCGACCCTTCAGGGTGGGGTCGTCGAGGAGTTGGGCGACCGAGTCGACCTTCTTGCCACCGGTGGCCTTCGAGTTGTAGGCGATGACGGTGGAGATACCGGTCCAGGGGTACGAGTAGGCCCGGCCGGGGTCCCAGTCGGGACTGCGGAACTGCGCGGAGAGATTGGCGTACGCGTTCGGCAGCAGCGAGGCGTCCAGCTTCTGCGCCCAGCCGAGGCGGATCATCCGACCCGCGAGCCAGTCGGTGACGCTGATCAGATCGCGGCCCGTGGGCTGGCCGGCGGCGAGTTGCGGCTGGATCTTGCCGAAGAACTCGACGTTGTCGTTGATGTCCTCGGTGTACTTGACCTTGATACCGGTCCGCTTGGTGAACTCGACCAGCGTGGGACGGCTCTTCTCGTCCTCGCTGACGTCCATGTACTCGGTCCAGTTGGAGAAGCTGAGTGTCTTCTCCTTGTCCGAGTGGTCATCGGACGACTGCGCCCCGCCCTCCCGTTTGGCGGGTGGGATGCC